>CAWGSK010000010.1:0-39786 GCA_963825055.1 uncultured Gemmatimonadales bacterium | reverse complement strand
TCATCTCGGACTCCACCGGTGCCGCAGTGGACAACGGCAAGTACATGGTCATCTGGAAGCACACGCCCCAGGGCTGGCGCTTCCACCGCGACATGTGGAGCAGCGACAACCCGCCTCCCGCCGGCAGCTGAGCGGGGAGTCTGGTGGGAGGGCCCGCAGTGCCGGATGGCGCTGCGGGCCCTCTGCTTTCCCGGTCGGTGTGCGCCGGGAGGCTTCGTGCCGCGTCGCGGTGGTGACGCGACACCGGGCAGTGGCCCCCACCGTGGTGCGTGACCCGCACCCGACGCTTCACCCCGACCTCCGAGTGGGAGGATGAACGCCAGCTGCGCGGCCTGCGCGGTGAACAGGTGGCGATGGCCTGGCTTACGGCCTGCGGCTGGAGCATCGAGTCGCACCGTCATCGCCTTGGCCGGCATGACCTGGACGTCGTCGCCAGGAAAGGCAATGTCGTCGCGTTCATCGAGGTGAAGACCCGCCGCTCCCACGCCTGCGGGACCCCGCTCCAGGTGCTGGGGCGCCGGCAGCGCCAGAACATCGCGCGGGTAGCCGAGTTGTGGCGGCTCCGCTTCGGCCGGCCCAATGACGAGTATCGCTTCGACCTGATCGCCGTGGATGACTACGGAGGCGGGAAGATGCATGTGGAGCACCTCCCCGGGGCGTGGACGCTGGACCGCTGAGTCTTCCCGCGCTTCCCGGCGCCGAGGTGGGCAAAGATGGTCCCGGAGCCTCCGCTTTCAGCCGTTATGCTGCCTCTGGCCGGAGTTCCCTCTTGATTCGGCCTATCTTCGGTGATACCTTGGTTGTGTCAAAGTGGAGCAAAATCAGTCACTCCAATACTTCGAGGTGCGGCATGGCGGCGGAAGAGAACGGGATGGACCCCCAGAAGAAGAAGGCACTGACGCTGGCCATCAGCCAGATCGAGAAGCAGCTCGGCAAGGGCTCCATCATGCGAATGGGCGCGGACCGTCCCCGGGTGAAAGTCGGGGCGATTTCCACCGGGGCCCTCAACCTGGACGCCGCCATCGGTATCGGGGGGGTGCCGCGGGGCCGGATCACCGAGATCTACGGGCCGGAGTCGTCCGGCAAGACCACCCTCACCCTCCACCTGGCCGCCAATACCCAGCGGGCCGGCGGCGTCGCGGCCTATGTGGACGCCGAACATGCCCTGGATGTGGAGTATGCCCGCAAGCTGGGCGTGGACATCGAAAACCTTCTCGTCTCCCAGCCGGACACCGGTGAGCAGGCGCTGGAGATCGTCGAGATCCTGGTGCGGAGCGGCGCGGTGGATCTCGTCGTGATCGACTCGGTGGCCGCGCTGGTACCGAAGGCGGAAATCGAGGGCGAGATGGGGGACAGCCACATGGGCCTCCAGGCCCGGCTCATGAGCCAGGCGCTGCGGAAGCTCGCCGGCGCCATCAATCGCTCCCAGTGCGCCGTGGTCTTCATCAACCAGCTCCGTGAAAAGATCGGCGTCATGTTCGGGAATCCGGAGACCACCACCGGTGGCAAGGCGCTCAAGTTCTACGCCTCCCTCCGCCTGGATATCCGGCGTACCGGGCCGGTGAAGGACCGGGACGCCGTGGTGGGGAATCACGTCCGGGTGAAGGTGGTGAAGAACAAGGTCGCGCCGCCCTTCAAGCAGGCCGAGTTCGACGTCATGTTCGATGAAGGCATCAGCCACGCCTCCCTGCTGGTGGACCTGGCCGCCGAGGCGGGCATCGTCCAGAAGTCCGGAGCGTGGTACTCCTACGGGGACCAGCGGATCGGACAGGGTCGTGAGAACGCGAAGATGTTCCTGAAGGACAATCCCGCCATGATGGCCGAAGTCGAACAGAAGGTGAAGGAATACCTGGGCGTGGCCAGCCGGCCTGAAGCGGAAGTCGTGGCGGCGGCGGAGCAAGCGGACGCGTGAGGGCGGCGGCGTTCCGGCAGGAGCAGGCTGAACCCGCCGGGGAGGTGCTGGGGGCTCGGATCACCGGGATCGAACAGGATCCACGCCGTTCCGGTGTGGTCCGGGTCTACGTCGAAGGACGGCTGACCTGGTCGGTATCCGAGTCCGTGGTTGTGGCGGAAGGTCTGCGTGAAGCGCAGGTGGTGGACGAGGGCCTCCGGGCTCGCCTGGAGGCTGCAGCAGACGAGCAGGCCGCCTGGCGGACGGTGCTGCGGCACCTGGCCCGGCGAGCCTTCGCCCGGCGAGATCTCGAGCGGCGCCTGTGCCAGAAGGGGCACCCCCCTGCAGCGGTGGCCCGGGCGCTGGAGCGGGCCGTCGAGGCAGGCCTCCTGGACGATGCGCGCTTCGCGGCCGAGTTCGTGGATCTCAAGGCGGGGCGGGGGCGCGGCCCCGCCCGGCTCCTGGCCGATCTTGCCGCGATGGGTGTGGCCGACCAGGTCGCCCGGCGCGCGGTGGGAGCGTGGTCGGAGGCGCAGGAGGACCCCGATGCGATGCCGCGGAGCCTCGCCCGCAAGCGCGCCGGCCAACTCCGCGCGCTTCCCCCCGCAGTCCGGCGGCGACGCATCGTGAACTACCTCGCGCGCCGGGGCTTCAGTGGAGCCCGGGTACGGGGCCTGGTTGACGAGGTGCTCACGGCCCCCGAATGAACCGATCCATCCGGCCGCTCCCGGGCCGGGCGCGCTCGTCCCGCCTCGCCACACCCCTGCTGTCCCCCTATATTCTGCCCCATGAAAGCCGCAGAGATTCGTCGTCTGTTCCTCGACTTTTTCGTCGACCGGGGGCACCGCGAGGTGCCTTCGTCGTCCCTGGTGCCCGCTGACGACCCGACCCTCCTGTTCACGAACGCGGGCATGGTCCAGTTCAAGCGCACCTTTCTGGGCCAGGAACAGCGCGACTACGCCCGGGCCACGACCGTCCAGAAGTGCGTCCGGGCCGGCGGTAAGCACAATGACCTGGAACAGGTCGGGCTCACCCGGCGGCATCACACGTTCTTCGAGATGCTGGGGAACTTTTCCTTCGGCGACTACTTCAAGCGCGACGCGATCGCGTACGCCTGGGAGCTGGTGACCAGCCGGGATTATCTGGGGCTCGATCCCGACCGGTTGCGGGTGAGCGTCCACCACACCGACGACGAGGCCCGCGCACTCTGGCGGGAGGTCGCCGGCCTTCCGGATGACCGGATCTACGGGCTCGGCGACAAGGACAACTTCTGGCAGATGGGGGATACCGGCCCCTGCGGCCCCTGCACCGAGATCTATGTCGATCTCGAATGGAAGCCCGGGCAGCCGGTGCAGCGGATTGATCGACCGGACTTCGAGATACAGGCGGAGGCGGGCCGGTTTCTGGAGATCTGGAACCTCGTCTTCATGGAGTACAACCGCTCGGCGGACGGCACCCTGGACCCCCTGCCGCGTCCCTCGGTGGACACGGGGGCGGGGCTCGAGCGCATCACGGCCATCATGCAGGGAGTGGACGACAACTTTCACACCGATCTCTTCCGGCCGCTGCTGGACCAGGTCGGTGAGCTGGTGGGCCGTCCGTACGACCCGGCGCAGGCCGAAGCGCTCGCGTCGTTCCGTGTGCTTGCCGACCACGCGCGCGCGGTGAGCTTTCTCCTCGCCGACGGGGTCTACCCGGGCAACGAGGGACGCGGCTACGTGCTCCGACGGATCCTCCGGCGGGCCGTGCGCCATGCGTGGCTCCTCGGCCGGCGCGATCCCACCCTGGCTCCCCTGACGCAGACGGTCGTTCGGGAGATGGGCGGGGCGTGGCCCGGGCTGGTGACGAAAGCCGATTTCATCCTGGACGTGACCCGGAAGGAGGAAGAGCGGTTCCTCGAGACCATCGAGGGTGGCCTGCGGCGCCTGGACGACCTCGTCACCGGCGGTGCGAAGGGCATCAGTGGCGATGAGGCGTTCCGGCTGTACGATACCTTCGGCTTCCCGGTTGATCTCACCCAGATGATCGCCGGCGAGCGGGGCCTCACGGTGGACCTCGATGGGTTCGAGGCGGCGCTCGAGGAACAGCGGCAGCGCTCGCGCGCGGCGCGTGCCACCCCCGGCGGTGCCGCGCCGGCGGTGATCACGCCGACCGACGACTGGCGTGAGCTCGCGCCAGGCCGGCAGGAGTTCGTCGGCTATGACACCACCCGTGCCGATACCGACGTGCTCGCCTTCCGGCAGTCCGGCCCGACGGTCGAGGTGGTGCTCCGGGACAACCCGTTCTACGTGGAATCCGGCGGGCAGGTCAGCGATACCGGGGTGGTCGCGGGCCAGGGCTGGTCGCTCGGGGTGGAGCAGGTCCGCAAGGACCCGAGGGGCACGGTGCTCGGCGGGACCTTCGGGGAGCGGTTCGAGCCGACCCCGGTGGAGGCGGCGGTGGACACGCCCCGGCGGCGCAACATCGAGCGGCACCACAGCGCGACCCACCTGGTCCATAAGGCGTTGCGAGACATCCTCGGCACTCACGTACGGCAGCAGGGGTCACTGGTGGAACCGGAGCGCCTGCGCTTCGATTTCTCGCACCACGGCCCCATCGAGCCGGAAACGCTCCACGAGATCGAACACCGCGTCAACGAGTGGATCTGGGACAACGCCCCGGTCCAGACACGCGAGATGCCGTACCAGGAGGCGCTGGCCGAGGGAGCGATGGCGTTCTTCTCGGAGAAATACGGCGACACGGTGCGCGTGGTGCGCATGGGTCCTTCGCTGGAACTCTGCGGCGGGACCCACGTGCGTACCACGGGGCAGGTGGGCCTGTTCCGCTTCACCAGCCAGGGGGGAGTCGCGGCCGGAGTGCGCCGGATCGAGGCGGTGACGGGCCCGGGCGCATATCGGCTGGTCGGGGAGCTCGAGCAGCAGCTCGCCGATGCGGCTGGCGCCCTGAAGGTGCAGCCCGAGCACCTCGTGCGCCGGATCGAGCAGATGGTGGAGGATCGCAGCCGGCTGGAGGAACGCATGGCCGAGATGCTGCGGACGGGCGCCGGGCAGGCCACGGGAGAGGTTCATACCGTCCAGGGGATCGAGGTGACTGTCGGCGATACCATGGCCGAGGACCGCAATGAGATCACCGCTATCGCGGACCGCTTCCGCGAGGGGCGCACGAAGGGGGTCCTGGTGCTGTTCGGGACGGCCGGCCGCGGGGCCGTGCACGTGGCGGTGACTGACGATCTGGTAAAGACCGGGCGCCGGGCAGGCGACCTCGTCCAGCGGATCGCGGCGGTGAGCGGTGGTCGCGGGGGAGGGCGTCCGCAGTTTGCCTCGGCCGGCCTCGGCGATCCATCCGACGTTCCGAGGGTGCGGGAGGCCACGCCCGGCATCGTAGCGGAATGGCTGGGTGCGTGAACGGCCGCGACTGGCTGGAACGGCGCACGGGTGAGGCACCCACCGTCCTGCGTGACCGCGTCCGGCAGTGGGTCGGCGGGCCTGATGTCAAAACGGACGATATTGCGAAGGAGCTGGCCGAGGCCGGCCGCCGTGCCCTTGATCATGTTGTCTCTGGTGGGATGGCCGGCCGGCAGGTCGCGCTCGACCTGCTCGCGGCCGATGCGCTGGTCACGCTGGCCCTGCTCGCCCAGGCGGAGCAGGACCCATCGCGGCTCGCCGGGTTTGCCGACGGCCTGCTGCGGGCGGGCGCCGGGGCCCCGTGATCGACCTGCACAGCCACCTGCTGCCCGGCGTTGATGACGGGTCGCGGTCGGTGGAGCAGTCGCTCGGTGTCCTCCGGGAGATGGCACGGCACGCCATCACCGATGTCTGCCTGACCCCGCACCTCACGGCCACCGAAGCGAATCGCGGCATCCCCGCGCGGCACGACGAGGCGTGGGCCAGGCTGGCGGAACAGGCGCCGGTCCACCCGCAGCTCCATAGGGGCGCGGAGGTGATGCTGGACCGTCCGCTCGATGCGTCGGTGGCCCACGACCGTCGCGCCACGCTCGGGGGAACCCGCTACATCCTGGTGGAATTTCCGCGACTGGTCGCGGACAGCACCGTGCGCCGCGCCCTGCAGGACACCGTGGCGATCGGCCTGGTGCCGGTGCTGGCCCACCCGGAGCGTTACGCCTGCTGCGCCCCGGACCTCGTGCGCGAGTGGCGCGCGCTGGGCGCGGTCATGCAGGTGGATGCCACGACGCTGCTCTCCTCCCGCTCGCGTGGCCTCCGGGCCAGGGCCCTGGTGGAGGAAGGGCTGGCCGACCTGGCCGCGGCCGACAACCATGGGGACGGCCGCCTGCTCGAGGCGGTGTACCATGTCCTGAACCCGCGCGGGGGTGAGGTTCAGGCCGATCTCCTCGCCCGGGAAAACCCCGGCCGCATCCTGCGGGACGAGGCAACCACGCCGGTGCCGCCCATCGCGCTTGGCGGCAGCTGGTGGGCCCGCCTCCGGGCCCGCCTGCAGGGAGACCAGGGATGACGCAACGACGCGCTGACCTCATCCGTCACGAACTCGAAGCGCTGGCGACGCTGGCCCGCGCCACCGCGGCCGCGGCCGACCGGATCGAGGCGCTGACCGATCGCTACGTGGCCACCCTGCGCCAGGGCGGGACGCTCTTCTTTGCCGGGAACGGCGGCAGCGCCGCGGATGCCCAGCACCTCGCGACGGAGTACGTGGTGCGGTTCCGGGAGGTGCGGCGCCCGCTCGCTGCCCTGGCCCTCACCACGGACACCTCCCTGCTGACCGCCGCGGGGAACGACATGGGTTTCGAGGAGATCTTCGCGCGGCAGGTCGCCGCGCTGTGTCGCCCGGACGACCTGCTCATCCTCCACAGCACGAGCGGTGCAAGTCCGAACCTGGTCCGGGCGGCGGAGACGGCGCGGGACCACGGCGTGCCCGTGGTGGCGTTCCTGGGGCGGGGTGGGGGAAGCCTGCGCGATCTCGCCACGGACGCGCTGGTGATTACGTCCGAGGATACGAGCCACATCCAGGAGATGCACCTGGCCGTGGAGCACATCATCGTCGGCCTGGTGGAGCGGGAGCTTGCCGGATGACCGACAGCCTCACCATCGATCTGCGGGGACAGTGCGCGCTGGTGACCGGCGGCAGCCGCGGGATCGGCCGGGCCACGGCAGTGCTGCTCGCCCGGGCCGGTGCCGACGTGGCCGTCACCTACCACACCCGGGCAGACGACGCCGAGGCGACCGTCGCCGAGGTGCGACGGCTCGGGCGCCGGGCGTTCGCGACCGGGGGAGACCTCGCCGATCCGGACGTGGTGGCCCGGACATTCCACCAGCTCGACAGTCAGTTCGGCCGGCTCGACGTGTTCGTGGGTAATGCCGGGATCTGGCCGGTCGGGGAGACGCCGCTCGGGAGCCTCTCGCCGGAGCGGTGGCGGCGGACACTCTCCGCCAACCTGGATTCCATCTTCACGACGACGCGGGCTGCCCTGGAGCGGATGCGCGAGGGCAGCATCGTGCTCGTGTCGAGCACGGCAGGCCAGCGGGGCGAGGCGCGCCACGCGGACTACGCGGCCAGCAAGGGAGCCATTATCTCCCTCGTGAAGTCGCTCGCCGTGGAGTATGCGCCGGATATCCGCGTGAACTGCGTCGCGCCGGGGTGGGTGGACACCGAGATGAGCGCCACAGCCTATGAAGGCGGCGGCCGCGATGCGATTGCCCGCTCGATCCCGCTGCAGCGGATCGCTGCCGCCGAGGACGTGGCCGGCCCGATCCTCTTCCTGGCGAGCCCGCTCGCCCGGCACGTGACCGGCGAGGTGGTCAACGTCAACGGCGGCACCGTGCTCTGTGGATGAGCCCGGCGTGACTCCTCCCTGGCCCCCCATCACCGTTCCTCCTGAAATCGTGGAGATCGTACGGACCCTCGAAAACGCCGGGCACCAGGCGTGGTGCGTGGGCGGTGCGATCCGTGATGCGCTCCAGGGGGAGAAGGAGGTCGATTTCGACATTGCGACCTCCGCGCGCCCCGAGGAGGTCCAGGGGCTGTTCCGCCGGACCGTCCCGGTGGGGATCGAGTTCGGCACCGTCGGGGTCATGGATCACCACCGGGCCCTGCACGAGGTCACCACCTTCCGGCGCGATGTGAGCACCGACGGGCGGCGGGCCGTGGTCGAATGGGGGGCCAGCCTCGAGGAGGACCTCGCCCGCCGGGACTTCACCGTCAATGCCATCGCCTATCATCCGCTCACGCAGGAATGGAAGGACCCGTTCGACGGCCGTGGTGACTTCGACGCCGGGGTGCTCCGCGCGGTGGGAACCCCGGCCGAGCGCTTCAGGGAGGACTACCTCCGGATCCTCCGCCTGGTCCGTTTTGCGGCGCGGCTGGGCTTCACCGTGGACCCGGAGACCTGGTCGGCGGCCCGCGAGGCGATCGACGGCCTGCCGGGCCTTTCGGCGGAACGGGTGCGCGATGAATGGTTCAAGTCACTCCGGACCGCGCGGTCCCTCGGGGCACTCGTCCGGCTGTGGCACGAAATCGGCGCGGCCGCCATCTGGCTCCCGGAGCTCGCCGGGGTCGAATCGGCGGGCCGGCTGCACGCCGGGGCACCAGGAGTCGGACGTGACCCCGTGCTCCTCACCGTCGCGCTCTGCAGGGATCCAGCCGGTGTGCTGACCCGGTTGCGGGGTTCCAACTCGCAGATCGAACGCGCCGCCGCCGTGAGCGCGCCGCCCCCGCCACCGGACGAGGCCGGCGACGACCGCGCCGTCCGGCACTGGCTGGCCGCCGCCGGCGCGTCCGCGGACGACATCCTCGCCCTGCACCGGCTCCAGACGGGGCATGAATCTCCCTGGGCGGCGCAGGTGGCCTCCATACGCGAGAATGGAGATCCGATCACCAGGGCAGATCTGGCGGTGACCGGCCGGGATCTCCTCGACGCCGGCGTTGCGCCGGGGCCCGCCGTTGGTGAGACGCTCGGGCGGCTGCTCGAGCGCGTGCTGGACGACCCGGCGCTCAACCGCCGGGACGTCCTGCTTGCCCTTGCCCGGCAGTCCCGGTGACGGCCCTGCTCTTCGCCCTCGGCGCCGCACTTGGTAACGTGGTCGGCGCCCTCGCGGTTGTCCGGCGACTCCGGCAGGGACTCGCACTGATTGAGACCTTCGTGGCCTTCGGCGCCGGGTTCATGCTCTCGGTCGTGGTACTCGAGATGCTGCCCGAGGCCATGGCGGGGGGCACCGGGGCGGCCTTCTATGTGCTGGCCGGTTACCTGGCAGTGCACCTGTCGCAGCACGTATTCGTCCCGCACTTCCACTACGGGGAGGAAACCCACAAGGTCACGCGCGGGACCGGCCTCTCCGCCCTCCTCGGACTCTCGCTCCACACCTTCTTTGATGGCGTGGCCATCGCGAGCGGGTTTCTGGTCTCCACCCAGCTGGGCTGGCTGCTCTTTCTCGCGGTCCTGCTCCACAAACTCCCCGAGGGCGTCGCCATCGCGAGTGTTACCGTGGCGGCGGGCCACAGCCGTGGGCGCGCCGTGGCGGCGGCGGCCTTCCTGGGGCTGCTGACGGTCGCGGGGGTCCTCGCGACCGACCTGGCGTCCCCGCTGGCCAGCCACGGTCTGGCGATTTCCGCCGGCGTCACGCTCTACGTCGCCGCCTCGGACCTGGTGCCCGAGTTTCAGTCCAAGCACGGCCTGCGCCTGCCGGCGGCTTTCTTCGGCGGGGCCGTCACCTTCTTTCTGACCCGTCTCTTCCTGTTCTGGCTCGGTGTGCAATAGGCCGGTTCGCCCGGGAGCCCGGTGAGGAGGGCCGCCGCGCGCCGGGTGGGTGGGGTGGGTAGATTCAGGGCATGACCGACCTGGCACCGAGTCTCTTTACTCCCCCCGAACCGCTGGCCGCGCGCCTGCGGCCGCGTTCCCTGGAAGAATTCGTCGGACAGGAGCATCTCCTGGCACCGGGCCGCCCCCTGGGTGACGCGATCCGCCGGGGCGATGTCGGCAGCACGATCTTCTGGGGCCCTCCGGGCTCGGGGAAGACGACGCTCGCCGGCCTCGTGGCACGGTACACGGACCGCCATTTCGTGGCGTTCAGTGCCGTGACGGAGGGCGTGCCGCGCGTGCGCGAGATCATCATGGAAGCCCGGGACCGGCTGGGTGCGGGGCGGGGCACCATCCTCTTCTGCGACGAGATTCACCGGTTCAACCGGGCCCAGCAGGACGCCTTCCTCCCGCACGTGGAGCGGGGCACTATAACCCTGATCGGCGCGACCACCGAGAACCCCTCCTTCGAACTCAACGCGGCGCTGCTCTCCCGGGCACGGGTCTACGTCCTCCAGCCGCTCTCAGTGGAGGATCTCCGCCAGGTCATCGCAAACGCGATGCGCGATCGCGAGCGCGGCCTTGGCGCCCTCGGGCTGGAGCTCCCGGACGACGCCGCGACATTCCTCGCCGATCAGGCCGACGGCGATGCGCGACGGGTGCTCACCGTTCTCGAGGCGGCGGCACAGCAGGTCGGTGAGGGCGGTGCCCTGAGCCGTGACCTCCTCGCGGATGTGCTGGCCCGACGCGTTCCGGCGTACGACAAGTCAGGCGAGGGGCACTACAACATCATCTCTGCGCTGCACAAGGCGGTGCGCGGCAGCGACCCGCAGGGCGCGCTTTACTGGCTCGCGCGGATGATCGAGGGTGGCGAGGACCCGCTGTATATCGCGCGCCGGGTCGTGCGAATGGCAGCCGAGGACATCGGCCTGGCAGATCCACAGGCGCTCCCCATGTCGATTGCGGCGCGGGACACCTACCAGTTCCTGGGCTCGCCGGAGGGCGAACTGGCCATCGCGGAGGCCGTGGTGTACCTGGCCACGGCCCCGAAGTCGAACCGGGTCTACAGCGCGTGGCGCGCGGCCCTCGACGCGGCGCGGGACACCCCGGCCGAGCCTGTGCCCCTGCATATCAGGAATGCCCCCACGTCGCTCATGAAGTCCCTCGGCTACGGGAAAGGCTACGAGTATGACCCGGACGCGCCGGAGGGATTCTCCGGCCAGGCCTACCTTCCCGCGTCGCTGGAGGGACGGGAGTTCTACCAGCCTGGCCCCATGGGGTTCGAGAAGCGGATCGGCGAACGGATGGAATGGTGGGCGGGCCTGCGGGCGCGCCGGGAGGCTACCGAGCATATCGAGGAGGCTACCGAGCATGCGTGATTCTGCATTGAACGACAACCCTGCGCGTCGATTCCTGCCGGTCGCACTGCTGCTCCTGGGCGGATGCGCGAGCATCACCAGGAGCCAGTTCATCATGCCCGAACTGGCGCTCGACCAGGTCGTGGTGAAGAACGTGGGCGTGCTTGGGGGCGCGGTGGATCTCGTGCTCGATATCCGGAACCCGAACCGGTACGATCTTCACGGCACCGCCATGAACCTGGCGCTCGACGTGGAGGGGTCCCGCCTCGGCGACGTGGACTTCTCCCGCTCCTTCACCCTGGTCGGCGATTCCGTCACGCGACTGACGGTCCCCATGACCTTCGAGTGGGCCGGGGTAGGGGCTGCGGCGCGTGCGGCCCTCAATTATGGCGAGGTGAAGTACAAGCTGACGGGGCGCAGCACCATGCAGACTCCGTTTGGCATGGAGCGCATCCCCGTATCCCTCGAAGGCACCGTGCCCATCCAGACCGGCCTCACGCCCTCGGCCCGACCCCCCGGCCGCTAGGAGCCTGCCCCTGCCCGCCCCCCGGATGATCGACGTCGAACCGCCGGCAGAGCGCGCGCTCCTCGTGGCGGCGCCCCGCAAGGGAAGCGGCGACGCGAAGCACATGGACGAACACCTGAACGAACTGGCGCGGCTGGTGGATACGGCCGGCGCCGTCGTGGTGGGCCGGGCCTCGCAGCAGGTGGCCTCGCCCAGCCCGGCCACCCTGATCGGGGAGGGGAAGGTCGAGGAGGTCCGCAACATGGTGCTGAAGGAGCGGGCCAGCCTCGTGATCTTCGACGAGGAACTGTCCCCGGTGCAGGGAGCCAATCTGGAGCACGAGCTCGGCGTACGTGTCATGGACCGGCCCGAGGTCATCCTCGACATCTTCTCGACCCGGGCGCGTACTCACGAGGCGAAGCTCCAGGTCGAGCTGGCCCAGCTCCAATACCTACTCCCCCGTCTCGCTCGGATGTGGACCCACCTCTCCCGGATCCGGGGCGGCATCGGCTTGCGGGGGCCGGGCGAAACCCAGATCGAGACCGACAGGCGGATCATCCGCCGCCGGATCCAGGCCCTTCGGGAGAAGCTCAAGGGCGTCGAGCGCCACCGGGAGACCATCCGCGCCGGCCGTGATCCGATGCTGTCCGTCGCGCTGGTCGGCTACACCAACGCCGGGAAGTCCAGTGTGCTGCGCGCGCTTTCCGGTGAGCAGGGGATTGTCGTGGAGGACCGTCTCTTCGCGACCCTGGACACCCTGACGCGTGAGGCGGACCTCGGGGAGGGTGTCCGGATCCGGATCAGCGACACGGTCGGCTTCATCCGCAAGCTTCCGCACCACCTCGTCGCCAGCTTCCGCGCCACTCTGGAGGCGGCCCGGGGTGCGGACCTGCTGCTCCACGTGGTGGACGCCAGCCACCACGACTGGGAGGAGCAGATGGTGGTGGTGGACGACGTACTGGCGGAGCTGGAGTTGGGCGATCACGAGATCGTGCCGGTTTTCAACAAGATGGACCTGGTGCGGGAACGGGAGGCATTCGTCGCGCGGGTGCGTGAGATCTACCCTGGCGCCGTCATGACAAGCACGACAGAGCCCCACGGGACCGACGAGCTCGTCGCCATGCTTCGGCGCCGGGAACGCGCCCTGCGCCCGGCGGTGACCATGCGCGTCCCGATGGCCGAGGGCGCCACGCTCGCCGCCATCTACCGGGCTGGCGAGGTCCTGTCACGGACGGAGAAGGACGGGCACTTCGAGCTGCTGGTGCGGATGGAGCCGCTGGAGGTGGAGCGGTTGAGAGGTGAGGGAATCGAGGTGGGCGGAAACGAGTGAGGTAATCGCACGACGGTGCAGGTCCCGTTGAATCGTTGAGTCGTTGAGTGGCTCGCGCCGGTCCACGCGACTCAACGACTCAACCACTCAACAAGCCGGTTACTCCCCCATCAACTGCTCCAGCACCAGCCACCGGTCCATGCCGGCGAACTTCTGGTGCATTTTCGTCATCGGGGCTTCCTCCTGCCCCTCTTCTTCGATCTGCAGGTCGGCCAGAGCCTCGAGGCCCTTCTCGCGGAACTGCCGCAGGCCGCGACTGAGGGCCATGCCGGCGGTGCGGAAGTTGAACAGCGTGCTGAACTGGAGCACGAAGCCGAGGTCGGCGAGCTGCTGGTTGGTGATGAGCGTGCCGGCCTGCTTGGCCCGGCCGAAGTAGAGGCTTGGCGAGAGGTTGAAACCAAGCATCTGGTTCGGGTAGTGCTTCCGGACGCCCTCACTGAACTCCTGGGGCTGGTCCAGTTCCGTGTTGTTGAACTCCGGCCAGATCACGTCCACACCCAGTTCGGCCGCGGCCAGGGCATCATCGATGGCCGCGGACACGCCGCCCCTTGGCTCGCCCGGCACCGCGCCGTCCACCGAGTCGGTCCGCGCGATGATCACCACATCCACGCCGCTGGCCTGGGCGGCCGCCTTGATTGCCTTGAGCTTGGCCAGCCACTGCTGCCGCGGCACCAGTACCTTCGGCCGCTTCTTCCCCTCCACCTTCACGATGTGACCGCAGGTGCGCTCGGCCGGATCCTGGTTTTCCAGGTGGACCCCACCGACCCGGGCCCGGATCAGTTCGGTGGCGAGGGTGAATGTTTGTCCCGGGCCGCCGAAGCCGGCTTCCATGTCCACGAACATCGGCGGGACCGGAAGCGCTTCCCTGCCGTCGGTGTCATAGAAATGGGTGTGGCGGGCCCCTTCGATGCCCATCCACAATTCGTGGACCAGGCGCACCATGTCGTGCGACCCATACACCCCGATGTCCGGGAACATGCTCTTGGTTGCCGCCAGCTGCCAGCCGCTGCCGTACAGGGCCGGGAACTCGAGGCGGGTCATGATGGCGGCCGTGAAGGCGTCATAGGCCCCGGCGGTATGGACATATCCCTTCCGGTCCCTGGCCTCGTGGAGGAGGCGGCGGAGGCGCGTGTGCGGCGCCTCCGTGTCGGGTGGGGCGAAGAGGCGGGCAACCTCGTCGGCCGGATAGGATGCGTTGCTTCCCTGCGCCGGTGTGGCCGTGGCCATGGACGGACTCCTTGCGTCACGGGGCCGCGGAGGCCCCCTGGTGTTTTCGGCGTGTGTTCGGTCGCGTGTCCCGCAGTGGGGAATGACTACAAGATACGCGCCAGCGCATTATGGGCGGCGGAACCGTCCGCCGCTGCGCCCTGGATCACGTCAGCGCTTGGACACCACGTACAGGGTGACGATGGCGGCCAGCACCTGCGCGGCGGTGCTGAGAATCTGGGGCAGGTTGGATGGGGTCTGCTGGACCCGGAGATCCTTCTCCGGCACATAGACCCGGGCGCCCGGCCGTGGAGGGGGGGAGGTGTCGGCCAGGAGGAAGCGGCGCTTCACCCCGGCCTTCCTGCCATCGGGCTGGATGACGTAGGCCCGGTGGCGGTCGCCGCGCTGACTGTATCCGCCGGCCGCATCCACGTACCAGTCCAGTGACTTGCCCGGAGTGTACGCCACGGGCCCCGGAGCATTCACGCCGCCCTCCACGAGCACGACGGGGTCGTATTCCGGAATGTGGACCGAGTCCCCGGCGGCGAGGATGATATTGTCGCGAGCGTCGGCGTCATCCAGGACGCGCGGCAGGTCTATCCCGACGCGTTCGCGCACGACCTTCGGCTCCGGCAGGGGGGCGGCGACAGCCACACCGGACGAATCGAGCACGGTGGTGTCGCTGTCTGCGGTCGCGCGCGGGAGGATCACCTCGCGGATACGGTAGAACGCGATCCCGCCGGGATACGCATCGGACGTCAGGCCACCGGCGCGCTCGATGAGATCCGCGAGGCGCTCGGTGGTACTGGTGAGCGCGTAGCGGCCCGGGTGGACCACGCGGCCCGTGAGCGAGACCAGGCGCGGGGCGTTCCAGCTGGTCTGGCGGAAGACCACCAGGTTGTCGAACGGCTGCAGCGTGATGTCGGGTGCCCCCGCCGCGGGCGCGGCCATGCCCGGCGCGCCGATGTAGCGGCCATCGGGGGCACGGGCCAGGAGGTAGGTGGAATCGAGCGGTACGGTGATGGTCCGCGCCAGCATGCCGGGCGCACGGTCTTCAGGAATGCGCGCGATCTCGGCCTGGCGGAGGTCGGCGTCCTCGGTGACCCCGCCCGCGAGGAGAAGGGCGTCGCGCACCGTCATTCCTTCGGTATACCGGAAGCGGCCGCCGTTCTTCACCGCCCCCACCACGGAGACGTACACGTCCGGCCGGACCGCGCTGCTGGAGAACACCTGGATGATGTCGTTGTCCTGCAGCAGCAGGTTCTCGGTGACCGCCCCGGTCGTGTCACTGAACGCCGAGCGCAACTGGTAGCGGCTCGAGTCGGGCCTCATCCGGGAGATGAGAATCCGGTCGAGATAGACATCCGGCCGCGGGCCGCCCGCGAACCGGATCGCGTCGCTGAGCCGCATTCCGCGGGTGAGTCCGATGCGTCCTTCCAGGTACACGTTCCCCGCGACCGTCACATAGTTGGAGACTGCCTCCGGCAGGGCGAACACGACGACCGAATCTCCGGCCTCCATCGGGATCCCGGGGGCGGCGTTCCCGGAGAAATCACCGGCGCCCACGTCGATCACGACCCGGGCACGGCCGGGTGAGCCGGCGGAATCGGGCGGCAGGATACGGTGGATCTGTACGCGCTGCCGGACCGCGCCGGCATCGAACCCTCCCGCCATCCGGAGCACGTCGCGCAGGGTCTCGCCCGGGACAATCTCGTAGCGCGCGGGCCGGACCACGCTGCCGGTCACCGCGACGCGCCCGCCATGCACCGGGACGAACACGACATCACCGGAACTGAGGGAGCGCGCGCTGCTGACCCCGCGGAGCAGGTAATCGTACACGTCGAGCGAATCCAGCAGGTCGGTACCGCGGCGAATCTCGACACGCCGCATGCTGCCGTTGGCCGTCGGGCCTCCCGCCGCGTACAGGGCCGTGAGTCCGTTGCCCGCCGCGGAGATGCCATAGGCGCCCGGCAGGGCCACATCGCCCACGACGTAGACCTGAACCTGGCGCAACCGCGACACGGTGACGTCGAACCGCGTGGTCGCATTCGGGCCCCGCCGGACCCCGCTGAACACCCGGCCGAGCCGGGTGTAGAGCAGGTCACGGAGCTGTGCCACGCTCAGGTTGGCGACGAACAGCTGGCCGACCTGTGGAATGAAGACGAAGCCGTCGCGGTTGACCTCGAGATCGTAGGCCGCCTCGACCTCTCCGCTCAGGATCAGGACCAGCACGTCGCCGGGGCCCAGCCGGTAGTTGTCGCTGACCGGCCCCGCCTGCGCGGCCTCGAACTGCGTGGTGAACTGGCGGAAGACGTCGAGGCCGAAGATGGGCAGCTGGCGACGCCGCCCCGTCGTGTCGGCGAACAGCGAATCGCTGCGTCGCCGGGCGAGCGAGTCACGGAGCGCGGAGAGGGTATCGGCACTCTCGCGCGAGACGATCCCCAGGGTCCGGATCGCCTCCAGGACGTCGGCCCCGGGCGTCACCTGGCGGGTGGTGTCGGCGCCCTTGATGTAGTCGTCGAGGAGATTCTCCGGATAGCCCGCCGCGCGGAGCCGCGCACGGATCTGGTCCGGCGTCAGCCCGGCAGTGGCGATGCGGTCCCGCAATTGCCCGGCGAGGTCCGGGCGCGAGCGCAGCAGTTCGCTGGCCTGGGTGGCTGAGGGTTGCTGGGCCGCCAGCCGTGGGGCGGCCGCAAGGAAGAACGCGCACGCCACGAGCATCATGGCGCGCCGGATGGTCCCCACGAGGGATGTCAGCATAGGGCGGGAAAGTGGGGTTTCACCGCGGGATTATCAAGGGAGCGCGCCCGGTTCCGTCACGGTGCGCCAGAACTCCAGCGTCCGGCGGGCGATGGCGGCGTCGCTGAATCCGGCCATTACCCGGCGACGGCCGGCCTCCCCGAGGGCAAGCCGCTCGGCCGGATCGGCCTGGAGGGCCTGGAGCGCCACGGTGATTGCGTCGATATCCTCCGCGGGCGTCAGGATCCCGGAATCCCCGATGACGTCAGGCAGAGCGCCCGTGGCCGCGCCGATCACCGGAATGCCGCGTCCCATCGCCTGAAGCGCCAGGCGCCCCGTCGCCTCCACCCACGTGTCCGTCGCGCGGGCGGGGTAGGCCAGGCAGTCGAGCCTGGCCCACGTGCGTTCGAGTTCCGCCGGGGGAAGCGCGCCGAGCCAGGTGATGCGCGATGAGAGCCCGAGTTGCTCCGCCAGCCGTTCGAGGCTCTCCTGGGCGGGCCCGCTCCCGGCGACGAGGAGTTCCCAGTCGCCGTAGAGACGGGCGCAGGCGCGGAGCAACAGGTCCAGGCCCCGTTCGGGCACCAGTCGGCCTACGAACCCGATGATCAGCCCTGGTTCGGCCGGCCGTGGGGCGGGGGCCGGAACCGGAACGCCGACCTGCGGCAGGATCCGGGCATGAATCCCCGGCCTCCCCTCACGGATGAGGTCGAGCGCGACCCGGTTGGCCGCCAGCAGCCCTGCCGCGTGATCGAGTACCCGGTTGCGCCGCCGCCGGGCGGTAAAGCCATGGCCGCCGGCGACCGATTCCGCCGCGAAGACCACGCCCGGTACCCCAAGCCGTTCCGCCGACCGGATGGCCACCGCCGCGGCCTGGGTCCACGGTTCTTCCTCCACCTGCACGAGGTCGGGGCGGAAGTCGCGCAGCACGCGACGCAGGCCGGAGCGTGCCCACGCGACTTCGCCGGGCTCCCCGACCGGACCCCTGACGTCGATCGGCATGATGCGGATACCGGCATCGTCGCCCCATTCGGTTCGACGCTCCCGGCCCCCGACCATCCAGCGGGTCGGGACGACGAGTCCCACACCGCAGCCGAGCCCCACGAGCGCGCGGAGCTTCTCGCGCCGTGTGGGGTCGGCGTAGACGTGTGACAGCACGACGGCACGGAGCGGGGCGGCCGGGGACGTCATGGCGCGGCCTCGAGCCAGTCCTCGACCAGCCTGCCGACGTTCTCCGCTGCGTGACCGGTGCCATAGGCGGTCGCGTCCCACCGCGCGCCGGGCCAGCGTGCGACCTGCTCCCGAACCGCCGGGGCCAGGTCCCCGGGTCGGGTGGGGTCCACCAGGCGGTTGGCTCCCGCAGCCACGGTCTCGACCCACTCCGTTTCCCCACGGAGGGTGACACAGGGGGTCCCGAGCCAGTAGGCTTCACGCTGGACACCACCGGAGTCCGTCACGACCATGCGCGCAGCGCGGGTCAGTGCGATACTCTCCAGGTAGCCAATCGCGGCGATCAGGTGCAGGGAGCCCCGTTGCAGGGGAAGGGCCTCGGTGAGGCCGAGGATGTCCCGGGTCCTGGGATGGAGGGGGAGCACCGTGGGGTGGTCCAGGTTCTCGAGCGCCGCCAGCGCGCCCTCGAGGCGTGCACGGTCTTCCGTCAGTTCCGCCCGGTGCAGTGTAGCATAGATGAATGGGCCGTCGACGGTCGATGGCAGCACGCCCCCGGGGTCGGGCAGCCTCGCCTCGATGCCGCGGAGCACGTCGCGGGCCACGTCGCCCGTATCCGCGATCACGGCATCGGACCGTTCACGGCCGAGTCGTTCCGCGGCGGCCCGGGAAGGCGCGCAGAGAATATCGCCGACCGCGTCGACCATGCGGCGGTTGATCTCCTCGGCCATGTGCGCGTCCCGGGCCCGCAGCCCGGCTTCGACGTGCGCCACCCGGATGCGGGTCTTGACGGCGGCGAGGGTGGCGCCGAGGGTGGAGTTGGTGTCGCCGATGACGATGACCAGGCGCGGGCGTCGCTCAGCGAGCAGCGCGTCAGTGCGGGAGAGGATTGCCGCGGTCTGGGCCGCGTGGCCGGCGGATCCTACCTCGAGGAAGTAGTCGGGCGGCGCCACGTCCAGCTGCTCATAGAGTAGCGCGTTCATGGCATGGTCATAGTGCTGGCCGGTATCCACCGCCAGGACGGACAGGTTGCGCGAGAGCACACGACGCAGCACACTGGCCTTGATGACCTGGGGCCGCGTGCCGTAGCAGAGAGCGATGTCCGGTCGTACAGGGTTGATGTGCAGGGCTCCGGCTCGGGGGATGTGCGGCCGGCGGGGAGCCGGGCCGCGTCGGTGGCACAAAGATGGCGGGGGAAGGCCCCGAGTCCAAGCGGTATGACACCAAGGCGGAAGCGAGCATGCGGATTCTCCAGCTGGCGAAATACTACTGGCCCCACTCGGGTGGAATGGAACGGGTCGTTCAGGATCTGGCGGAGGGCGCGGCAGAACTGGGCCACGAGGTGGAGGTCATCGCGTACGAAAGCGGACCACCGGCCGTCACGGGGCGGCAGCGCAGCCACGTCACCAGGGTCTTCTCCTTCGGGGCCGTCGGCGCCCAGGAGCTTGCGCCGGGTTACTTCGCCGCCGCGCAGCGCCGGGCCGACATCGTCCATCTCCACCACCCCCATCCCCTCGCCGATGCCGCCTTGCTCCTGCGGATGCGCCGCCAGCCGGTGGTGGTGACCCAGCACGCCGACTCCCGGCGTGCCACCTCGCGCATGCTGAGTCGCGCGGTGCTGCGGCGGGCGGCGGCGATCGTGGTCCCGAGCCGGGCCCACGTGGCCATCAGCACGGAACTGGTTGACCTGGAGCCCAAGACCGAGGTCATTCCCTTCGGGATCGACGTCCATCGATGGGAAGACCTCGAATTGCCCGTCGACCGCCGCAATCCGCGGGCGATCTTCATCGGCCGCCTGGTCCGGTACAAGGGACTGGATGTGCTCCTCCGTGCGATGGAGCACGTCCCCGAACTCCAGCTGGACGTGGTCGGGGCGGGGCCCGAGGGCCCGCGGCTCCAGACCCTGAGCCGTGCCCTCGCCATTCAGGACCGGGTCCGGTTTCTCGGGGAATACCCCGACGAGGACCTCCCCCGTCGCATGGCCGAGGCGGACTTCCTCGTCCTGCCGTCGGTGACGGTCGAGGAGATGTTCGGACTGGTGGTGCTGGAGGCGATGGCGGCCGGGCGCCCCGTGATCACGACCGCGGTGCCCAGTGCGGTCCGGGAGGTGAACGTACCGGGGACCACCGGCATCGAGGTGCCCATCCGCGACATTGATGCCCTGGCCGGCGCCCTGGCGACCCTCGCCCGTGACCCCGGGCTGCGCCGGCGCATGGGCGCGGCCGGGCGGAATCGGGTCCGGGAGCAATTCACCCGGGAGCGCATGGTGGAGGACCACATCGCCCTGTACCGGCGGGTAGCGGGGGGGGCCTGAGGGTCCGCGGAGGTCTCGATTGGCGCTAACCCGAATAGTGACTACATTTTGCGGGGTATGCCGGACCCTGCACATCTGCGGGTGGGAGTGGAGCGGTCGGAGGTGGAAGACGGAATGGAATCGACATGGGTACGCCAGCGTTTCATGCTGACCAGGCGAGAACTCTCGAGGCTGAACTGACTCCTCCGGTTGAAACCGCGACGTCGGGTCCCCGGCCGTCGCCGGCTGCCGGCACTGCCGTCCCCGGAACAGGCGCCCCGAGTGCGCCGCAACCGGGCCAGCGCCAGCAGACCCCCCTCGGTGTACGGCTTGGCCTCCAGCGCCACGCCCGGACCAATCTCCGTCGTCACGTCTTCCGGGCCTTCCGCCGATTCGGCGTCCTTCTCGTCGCCGACCTGGCCGCGCTGGAACTGCTCCGCCTCGCCATCGGCCTCTTCCGGGGCGAGACGTTCCTCGGCCGGGCCCTGCACTCCTCCGTCAATATTCTCTTCGCGCAGGGCTTGCTCGGCGGCTGGCAGCTCGCCGCGGCACTGGTGCTGGGGCTGTATATCACGGGCAGCTACGACACGGGCGACGACCGGCGCGATCCCCGGCGCCTTTTTGCGGGCTGTGCGCTGGTGGTAGCGCTGCCGCTCTGGATGCCGTTCTGGACCCTCGGGCCGGCGACGGTGCTCCCCCGGTATTTCCTGCTCCTCGTGCTGGTGTGGTCCGCCATCGTGATCGAGCGCCTCACGATCGACCGGCTGGTCGCCCTCGTACTCCCGCCCGCCCGGCACGCGGCACGGACCCTGTACGTCGGCGAGGCTGCGGCCTGCCGGTCCTCGGCGACCAACCTCGCGTTCGGCCCCTCCGGTGATTTCCACCCGGTAGGCTTCGTGGACCTCTCCTACCCGCCGGCGCCGGATGCCCTGGGATCGATGCACGAATTTTCCAGGGTGCTGCATGACAGCCGGGCGGAGGTGGTCGTGGCCTGCGGGTACCTGCCGGATGGCCAGCTGCACGACGTTGCGGAAACCTCCCTCTCCGCCGGCTGCCACCTGCTCTCGGTGCCGCGCTCGATCGCGATCGCCGGGGTGCACCCGAACGTCATCTGGCGAGACGGCCAGCCCCTCATGGAGCTGACCGCCCCGACGCTCAAGGGGCGCCAACTCGTGGTCAAGCGGGCCATGGATCTCGCCGGTGCCAGCCTGGCACTGCTGCTGGCATCGCCGATCATGCTGCTGGCCGCGATCGCAATCTGGCTCGACAGCCGGGGCCCCGTGATCTTCCGCCAGGAACGGATCGGGATCGGCGGCCGCCGTTTCCTGGTCTGGAAGTTCCGGACGATGCGCGTCGGTTCATCGGATGCGGCGCACCGCGAGCTGGTCACCCGGATGCTCAACGGTGACGAGGACGGGACCGCCAACACGACCTCGTCGGGCGAGCAGGTCTTCAAGCTGGTGAACGATGACCGCGTGACACGGGTCGGGCAGTTGCTGCGGCGCACCTCGCTGGACGAACTCCCCCAGTTCTTCAACGTCATCCGGGGCCAGATGAGCCTCGTCGGGCCGCGCCCCCCGCTTCCCTACGAGTTCGAGGCCTACGACCACTGGCAGTTTGACCGGCTGGAGGTGCGTCCCGGGATTACCGGACTCTGGCAGGTCTCCGGCCGGAACCGGCTGTCCTACCGGCAGATGTGCGAGCTGGATGTCGAGTATGTGCGCAACTGGTCGCTCTTCCTCGACCTGCGTATCCTCGTCAAGACCATTCCAGTGGTTCTCTTCAACAGCGGTCGCGCCGCCTAGCGCGCGCGACCATCTCCGGGCACCGGCCCGAAATGATGGAGGTACATGGTGGCACTGCGCGCCGGCGTGATCGGTTGCGGATACTGGGGCCCGAACCTCGTGCGGAACTTCTCCCGCAACCAGGGCAGTCAGGTGACCGCAGTGTGCGATACCCGGCCGGACCGGGTGCGCCGGGTCGGAGCGGAGTTCCGTGTGCCGCTCGTGACGGAAGACCCGGTGATGGTGTGCGCCTCCCCGGATGTGGACCTCGTGGTCATTGCGACGCCGAGTTTCACCCACTTCGAGCTGGCCCGGGCCGCCATCGAGGCGGGGAAGCATGTCCTGGTGATGAAGCCGCTCGCCACGCGGGTGGAGGATGCCGAGGAACTCTGTCTCCTCGCCGAGCGCCAGGGTGTGCTGCTCGCCGTGGATCATACGTTTGTCTTCACCGGCGCGGTGCAGAAGATGAAGGAGCTGGTGGACCGTGGCGAGATCGGCGATCTCTACTACTTCGACTCCGTGCGCATCAACCTCGGCCTGATCCAGACCGACGTGAACGTGATCTGGGACCTTGCCCCCCATGACGTCAGCATCATGGATTACCTGATCCGCGATGAGCCGGTTGCCGTGTCGGCCACGGGAGCGTGTCATGGCGGAAGCCCCACGGAGAACATCGCCTACGTGAACGTGCACTACCCCCACTCGCTCCTGGCCCACGTGCACGTGAACTGGCTGGCCCCGGCCAAGGTCAGGCAGACCATTGTCGGCGGGAGCAAGCGCATGCTCATCTACGACGACATGGAGCCGAGCGAAAAGCTCAAGGTGTACGACAAGGGAGTCCTGATCTCGCAGGACACCACACCCGAGAGCGAGTACCCCTGGATGATCAGCTACCGGTCGGGCGACATGCACGCCCCGAAGCTGGATACGACGGAAGCCCTGGCCTCAGAGGTCGAAAACATCGTCCAGGCTGCGACGGGAAGGTCACCCCTGGTCTCTGACGGGTGGTCCGGACTGCGGGTGGTGCGCATCCTGGATGCGGCGCAACGTTCGATCGATCAGGACGGGGCCCGCATTGCCATGCCCGCCGTCGCGGCCCACGTCCCATGACGCCGGAGCAGCAGGATGTCGCGCTGCGCCGCATCGCGACCGACGTGGTCCTCGGACGTGGCGTGCGCCTGCATGCCTTCGTGAACCTCTACGGGTGCGCCATTGGCGACGAAACCTCGATCGGGACGTTCGTGGAAATCCAGCGGGGGGCCACGATCGGCGCCCGTTGCAAGATCCAGAGTCATACGTTCATCTGCGAAGGCGTGACGATCGAGGACGAAGTCTTCATCGGCCATAACGTGAACTTCATCAACGATCTTCACCCGCGCGCCACCAACCCCGATGGCAGCCGGCAGGCGGCGGAGGACTGGGCCGTCGTGCCGACACGCATCAGGCGCCGGGCCTCGATCGGCACCGGGGCTATCCTGCTCGCCGGCATCACGGTCGGCGAGGACGCCCTGGTCGGTGCGGGCGCGGTCGTGACCAGGGATGTACCTGCCGGCGCGACCGTTGTCGGCAACCCGGCCCGGGCCGTCGAGCGGTAACGTGAACACCTTCCTGATTCCCCCTGGCACCTGACCTGGATATGACGCCGTTGTCCACCTCCGATCCCATTCCGTTTCTCGACCTCGTTACCCCGCACCGCGACCTCGAAGAAGAGCTGGTTGCCTCGTTCCGCGCGGCGCTGCATTCCGCGGCGTTTGTCGGCGGTCCCGAGGTCCAGGCGTTCGAAGAGGCATTCGCCACCTTCGCCGGGACCCCATGGTGCGCCGGGGTCAACAGCGGGACCGACGCGTTGCGATTTGCGATCCAGGCCATGGACATCGCTCCGGGCGACGAGGTCATCACCGTCCCGCACACCTTCATCGCCACCACGGAGGCCATCACGCAGGCGGGGGGCACGCCTCGCTTCGTGGACGTGGACGAGGAGACGATGACCATGGATCCGGCGGCCCTGGAGGCCGCGGTGACTTCGCGGACGGTCGGCGTCATCCCTGTCCACCTGTACGGCCATCCGGCGGACATGGACCCCATCCGTGCGGTTGCCGCACGCCACGGTCTCTGGGTCATCGAAGATGCCGCCCAGGCGCACGGGGCGCGGTATCGGGAGCGGGTCGTGGGCAGCCTGGCGGACCTCAGCTGCTTCAGCTTCTACCCGGGGAAGAACCTGGGCTCATGCGGTGAGGGAGGTGCGGTGTGTGGCACCGACACCCGTCGACTCGCGGTCGTGCGGCAACTCCGGGAGCACGGCCAGCGGCGGAAGTACGACCACGTCAGCGAGGGATATAACGGACGGCTGCACGCGATTCAGGCTGGATTCCTCCGTATCAAGCTTCCTCGCATGGGCGAGTGGACGGAAGGGCGTCGCCGCGCGGCCACCCGCTATCGGGAGGCCCTGGCCGGCATGGCGCAGGTGCGGCTCCCCACAGAAGCGGCATGGGCCCATCATGTCTACCATCTCTATGTAATCCGTGCGGAGCGCCGCGATGCCCTGCAGGAACATCTTGGCCGCCTGGGGATCGGCACTGGCCTGCACTATCCGGTCCCACTCCATCTCCAGCCCGCGTATACCGGCCTGGGATACCGTCGCGGGGAGTTCCCCGTCACGGAACGGATCTGCGACGCACTGCTGAGCCTGCCCATGTTCCCCACGCTGCAGGAGGCCCAGACGGAGCGGGTTGCCAGTGCGGTCCGGACGTTCTATGCGGGCGAGAGCAGCTCCTCGTAGATCCCCCGCAGAATTCCGGCATCGCGCTCCGGGTTGATCCGGGCAACGTACGCCTCCTGGGCCGCGGTCGCCCGCGCCACGCGTTCCCCCGCATCCGCCTCCGCGAATGCCCGCAGGGCCCGGCTCGCGGCTTCCGCCGATCCCGGGGCGAAGTACCACGCCCCGTGCTCGGGCAGGTAGCGCAGGTACGTGGGAATCCGCGGCACCACCACCGGGATACCAAGATGGATGTATTCGAGGAGTTTGGTGGACAGGGAGAACCGTGTCATGACGTCCAGGCGGGTCGGTACCAACCCGGCATCGTAGCCGGTCAGCACCTGGCGGAGCTGGTCGTGTGGCAGGGTCCCCCGGAGTTGCACGATGCCTTCGAGGCCCGCGCTGTCAATCTGCTGGCGGAGGGCATCCCGCTCGGGGCCGTCCCCCCAGATGTCGAACGTCGCATCGATGCCCTCTGACTGCGCCAGGGCGACCGCGGCCACGGCCAGATCCAGGCCGTAGAGCCGTGTCACCGTTCCATGATAGACCAGGCGAGTACGGCCTGCTGTGGCCTGCGGCGGCCGCAACGGTCCGAATTCCGCTGGGTCGGCGAAGTTGTGGATGACCGTGATGCGTTCCCCGGCGCGCGCGGGGCGCGTGCGGAGCTGGTCCGCGACGGCGCTGTTGACGGTGATGGTGACGTCGGCCTGTCGCCGCGACCATCGCTCGAGCCAGCCGGCGATCCAGGCGCCCACGGCGCCGGGCCACCCCCCGAACTTCGACCGGGTGAACTCCGGAAACACCTCATGCAGGTCGAGGATCAATCGGGCGCCGCTCCGCCGGGCGGGCCGGGTGGCGCCGATGAGAAAATCCGGGAGGGTATGGATGTGGAACACCCGCGCATCCCGGAATCGCCGATCACGGCGGATCAATGTCCAGACCCGCCACAGGAAGCTCAGGTATTCGAGGAGGTAGTTTCCCGCCCATCCCCGGCGGCGCCCGCCTTCCAGGCGGACCACGGTCATCGGTCCGTAGCGCGAGACGCGCCGGCGGTCGCGGCCATCGCGGAGCACGATGACCGCGACCCGCACGCCCAGGTCGGCCGAGACCGCTGCTTCCCGGCGGACGCGGGGATCTTCCGGAAAAGTCGAGTGGGCGATGTGCACGACATCGAATGGCCGGCGGAACGGCGGTGGAAGCGACGCTGGCGTGCGGGATCGGGCAGACATGGGGTGTAAAGGTGATCGGAACGGTATACGTGGCAAGGGGCAGGTTCGTGGCTAATGGCGTGTCGGCCCATTAGGTTTGGCGCGTTCTACACTGCCTTTCCCGCCGCAGGAACGCCAGTGGCTGCGCCAGGACTCCGGGCGTCGGCCTGACCGGTCCGGAGTGGCCCGCTGGGCCGGAGTTGCCCGGACCATGACGACCGTGCGCCCTGCATTACGGGATCGACGAAACCGTCTCCGCAGCCGGCAATCGCCTGATGAGGGCCCGTGAAGACGACCCTTCCCCGTCTCGCCTCCACCCTGCCGCAACCGTGAGCCTGCCCGCGCGGGTTCTGGTCCTGACGAACATGTGGCCATCCCGCGCGACGCCCTCGGCGGGCATATTCGTGAAGGAGCAGGTCGAGGCGCTCCGGGCGGGCGCGCCGTCCATGCAGGTGGACGTGCTGACCATTGACCGAACCCGATCCCGGCTGCAGTATGCCCTCGCCGTCCCACGGTTGCGGCGGCAACTGGACCGGGGCTACGACCTGCTCCACGCCCACTACGGATTGACGGCGGCCGTGGCGGTTACCCAGACCCGGTGCCCCGTGGTGGCCACGTTCCATGGGAGCGACCTCTACCTCGACTGGCAGCGCGGCGTGTCCCGCCTCGCGGCACGACGGACGGGGGCCAACATCTGTGTATCGGAACGCCTGGCAGGAGCACTGGGACGGGCGGACACCAACGTCATTCCCTGCGGGGTCGATCTCGCGCTGTTCCGCCCCGATAACCGGGCGCGCGCACGCGACGAGCTCGGGCTGCCGCAGGACCGGCGGCTGGTGCTGTTCCCGGGCCATCCCGCGAACCCGGTGAAGAACTATCCGCTCTTTGTCTCCACACTCGCCGCCCTGCCGCCGCCACTTCGGGACCAGGTCGAGCCCGTCCTGCTCACCCAGGTCCCGCGGGAACGGGTTCCACTCTATCTCGCCGCCGTGGATGCCGTGCTGCTCACCTCGCGATACGAGGGGGCGAACATGGTGGTCAAGGAGGCGCTGGCCTGTGAGCGCCCGGTGGTTTCGGTCCCCGTGGGCGACATCCCGGAAACAATTGCCGGAGTCCCGGGCTGCGCCCTGGCGCCCGCCGAGCCCGGGGCGCTGGCCCACGCCCTCGCCAGTACGCTTCGCCACGGTGGGGGCCAGGGCGGCCGGCGGCGACTGGAGCAGCTGGGGCAGGATGCGGAGTGGGTGGCGGAGCGGGTGCTGGCTGTCTACCGCGGCGTGATGGAGGCGCGTCCTCCCGGGACGAGGCGGGCGGGATCCGAACGGGCTTCCGGCGGATCGAACCACCTGGCGGGCCGATGACCACCACCGGCACGATCACGGCAGGCCTGTTCCGGGGCCGCTTCCTCCTGTTGATGCTGGTCCCGGGCCTGCTCCTCGTGGACATGGTCAACGGGATGGTCGGGGGTTCACGCGCGCTGGTCGGTGTGCCATCCCCGTCTGAGCTGGCCCGGGGGGCGGTGCTTCTCTGGGCACTCCTGGTCATGATCCGGGTCGTCCATCCCGGGCTTCGTCGCCTGCAGCTCTGGGTCGTCGCCCTGGGCCTGTCCGGCGCCATCGGCCTGGTCGTGACGTTCCTGCGGGGTGGGGATGGGTCCATGCTGGTGGAGGACATCTCGCTTCTGAGCAAGGTGCTGTATGGCCCGGCGCTCGTGCTCCTGCTCGCAGTCCTGTTCAGGCGCTACCGGCTCGATCCACCAGGTGTCCTGGACGCGGTTGCCTGGGTGGCCGGGGTGGCGGGGGGGAGCATCGCGTTGCTGAAGGTGGCCGG
Organism: uncultured Gemmatimonadales bacterium; assembly: GCA_963825055.1. Taxonomy (GTDB): domain Bacteria; phylum Gemmatimonadota; class Gemmatimonadetes; order Gemmatimonadales; family GWC2-71-9; genus CAWGSK01. The sequence continues at coordinate 11,961 of CAWGSK010000010.1, read as the reverse complement.
GCTGGGGCAGTATACCTATGCCGAGGCCGAGGTTGGCGGCAAGGGCTGGTTCATCGCCCAGAATGACCTCTCCGTGGCGCTGGGTATCGGGCTCGTGGCCGCGCTGCACCTTGCCATCCGGCAACGGCGCATCCGGTACGTGCTCCTGGCGATGCTCGGGTTCACGGGCATGCTCATCATCGGGACGCGCGCCGCGATGCTGGCCGCCTTCGCCCTGCCGGTCGCGATGCTGCTGATTCACCGGTCGTCCCTCTACCCGGGTCGGCGAAGGGTGTTCGTCGGCATCCTGGGTGTCGCGGCCCTCCTGCTGGCGCTCAGCGTTGCGGCGGCGTGGGAGTTCCGGAACATCCGGGCGGAGCGGAAGCAGCAGGAGAAACTGCAGATGCTGGCCGACAACCCGTTCGTCCGTGGTTTGCGCGTGGTCGCGGCCTGGAAATCTGTCGAGCACCAGCCGCTGTCGCGCGATCTGTTCGGCCAGGGCATGACCACGTACGGCCGTGGCGTGGCGCGCGCGCTGGGTGTCCAGGCGGACGTGACGCTGGCGGAGGTGGACTGGATGGACATGTTCGGGGCTTACGGGGCCGTCTTCACGGTGCTCGCCTACGCGTTCTACCTCGGGTTCCTCCGTCATGCACGTGTGGTTCGGCGGCGATATGGTTCGATGGTCTCCCAGTCTGCCGTTCTCGCCCTGGCCTGGTTTCTCCTGCACAGCATGGTGGCCGGCCACGCCCTTACCGGGACCATCCCGGCGGGGACGCTTGCGCCCATTCTCAGTCTCCTCTGGGTCGAGGCCCAGCCCTCTCTCACTCCTCCGTTCTCCGAGGTGACCGTTGGTTGACCCAGTCCGACCGTCGCCCGCGACGGACCCGCGCGCAGCCGACATGCTGACCATGACGGGGCTGCTCAACACCCTGCTGCGCTGGCGGCGACTCCTCCTTACGCTGGCCGTGGCGGGTCTGGTGCTCGCGGTGGCCTGGAGCGTACTGCGAGCCTCCTACCAGGCCACGGCGTCCTTCACGCCGTCAGCCCGATCCTCCACCATGCAGGGCACCGCGGGTGTTGCCCAGGCCCTGGGCATCAACCTCGGCGGCCTCGGTGCGGGCGAGCCGTCGCTGGGCTTTTACGTCGCGCTGCTCCGCTCCCGCGAGCTGATCCGTGACCTGATCCTGACCCGTTACCGGTACCAGACGGATCGATGCTGTGCCGACAGCACCTCCACCACGCTCCTCGAGGTGTATGGCTTCGGGGATGACACAACGAACCATGCCGTCCAGTCGGCCATCCGGCGCGCGCAGGAGGCGATCGACGTGTCCGCGGACCAGTCCGCCAACCTCATCACGGTGAAGGTCCGTGCGGAGGCGCCGGCGCTGGCCGAGGCGATCGCCAGCCGGCTGCTCGAGCTGGTCAGTACGTTCAACATCGAGCAGCTCCAGTCGCGCGCATCGGCGGAGCGGCGGTTTGTCGAGCAGCGGCGTGACATGGCCCGGACGCAGCTCGGCCAGACGGAGGACTCCCTCCGGAAGTTCCTGGAGCGGAATCGCAGCTATGCGAATTCCCCCCGGCTCGTGTTCGAGGAACAGCGGCTGGAGCGGATCATCGGCCTGCAGCAGCAGCTCTATACGAGGTTGGCGGAATCGTATGAGCAGGCGAGGATCGCAGAGGTCCGCGACACCCCGGTGATCACCGTGGTGGACGCCCCTGACGGTTCTGCCCTCCGGCGGCGGCACGCGGTCCGGAACGGGCTGGCAGGCCTGGCACTGGGGTTCGTCCTGGGGATCATTGTCGCATTCGGAGTGGAATACTTCAACCAGGAGTGGCAGGCCTACCCCGAGGAGTACGCCGAATTCTCCCGGCTGCGGCAACGCTTCCTGGGCGGGGTGTTTGCCCCTCGCCGGAGCGGGAGGGCCGTGGCGCCGGACGATGGCCCTTGAGACCGTCGGGTACGCCGCCGGCCCCGTCCATCCGGGGGAGTCGCCCTCCGGCGATACGGAGGCAGGTCAGCGGGTGGCGCGGCTGCCGAAGACCGAAGGAACGATTCCGAGCCGCCGATAGACCCACCAGCCGAGGAGCAGGTTCCAGACCACGATGCTGAGGGCGGTGGCTGTTGCTGCCCCGACGATCCCAAACCGCGGTATCAGGAACAGGTTGAGCGCCACGTTCACCACGGCGGAGATCACGATGCTCCGTGCGGTGTCCGCCTCGTGTCCCGTCATGTTCAGCAGGGAACCCGCCGACCCCATCGTGGCATTGGCCAGCTGCCCGGCGCTCAGGATGGCGAGAGCCGGTGCGCCCGCGGCAAATCCGGAACCGAAGAACGCGTCGAGGATGGCCCGGCCGAAAAACACCATGACCAGCACGGCCGGTATGGTGACCAGCAGGACGACCCGCGTGCTGCCGGTCACGATCCGCTGCATGCGGGCGAGGTCCCGCTGGGTATAGAGGCGGGAGAACTCGGGCGCGATCACGCGATCCACGGCGAGCAGGGCAAAGGCGACCACGTCCGCGCCACGGACGACTACCTGGTAGATGCCGACATCCGCGGGTGTGGTGAAGATCCCCAGCATCATGAGGTCGGTTCGCTGGTTGATGACCTGCATCCCGCCCAGCGCGAGGAGGGGGATGGCGGTGCGAAACCATGCCCGGCCTTCGAACGCCGGAACGGCATTACGTGCCGCCGGCGGGATATGCGTGAGCAGCAGCCAGGCCCCGATGGCGAAGGCGGCGGCCGTGGCAATGACCTGGAGGACGATGGCTGTGACCGCATCCAGCCCGGCGGGTCGCGCCAGCAGCCAGGCCCCCACCACCAGGATCACGAGGAGGGCGGGACGGACAAGGTCCTCCGGCAGTTGCCCGAGGACCGTATGATGCAGACCGCGGAGCGATGCTCCGCGCAGCGCATTGAGCGTGCCGAGCGGCAGCAGGAGCAGCGAAATACAGAAGACGGTCGGTTGCAGCGCCGGGAAGCTCCCCCGCAATGGCCAGAGTATCGCGAGCGACAGGACGCCGATGAGGAGCGATGCTGCCACGACCGCCTGGTTCGTGCGGAGCAGCAGCCCCCGCATCAGGCCCCATTCCTTCCGGGCGCGATAGGCTGCGAGGTAGCGGATCAGCAGGTTGGGCAGTCCCAGGGAGGTGGGCACCGCCAGCAGGCCGACCAGGGCGACCGCATAGGAGAAGTATCCGAACTCCGTGGCCCCCATGACCCGGGCGAGGATGATGCTGGAGAGCAGCGTCAGGCCGGTGAAGCCCGCCTTGAGCACGAAACTCGCAGCCGCTCCGCGCACCAGCCGGGACCGGATGTTCAGGGGGCCGGTGTGGCCAAGCACGTCGGCAAGGAGCTGGTCGGGGCGGAGATTCACAGGAAGGAAGGCGCGGACACGAACCCTCGAGACAGGAGACCAGCCGGATCACTCGCAGGGAGCCGGCTGGGTATACCAGCGGCGCGCAAGCGTTCAATACTCGATGCGGATTCGGGGACTGTCAAGCTTTGCGAGATGCTTCGAGGTCGATTTCAGTGGTGCTCCAGCCGCCGTTCCGGCCTTTCGCCGGGGGAATGCCCACCCTACCTTACGCGCTGGCCGACAGGGGTCTGTTCCCGCAGCGGTTCATTTCACCGAAGGCATTTTCTTCCCGGATGCGACAACATCTTTACCTGGCCAGTAATCTCTGGGATGACCTCTGGATCATTCAGCAGCCGACGTGCAACGAAATTCGGCGCGAGGAACCCGTCCTCTACGTCGAGCGCTTCGTCTCCGTCTTCACCATCCTTCGCTATCCGAAACTCTGGCGCCGGCTCTTCACGTGGATGGCGGGTGCACGCCCGCGGGGGAAGAACCTCCGTATCCTCGCTCCCCTGCCGCTCTTCCACCTCGGTCATCGCGTGCCGTGGCTGTTCCGACTGGAATTCCTGCTGCAGCGGGCGTGGATCCGTTGGTGGGTGGGCAGGGAGCCGACCGGCGACCGGGTACTCTGGATGGACAACCCGCTCTATGCCGGCGTCCCCGGCACCATGGGGGAGCGGCTCTCCGTGTACCACGTGGCGGACCAGGTCAGCGCCTTCCAGACGAGCGACGCCGCCATCATGAACCGCCTGGAGGCCATGCTGCTGGACCGGGTGGATCTGGTCTTCGTCGCGGCGGAACAGCTGCGGCAGGACAAAGCGCGCCGGAATCCGCATGCGTTCACAATCTGGAACGCCATTGATGCCACGGCGGTGGAGGACGATCCCGATGCCGCGGCGTTGCGGGCGGTCGAGGCGATCCCCGAACCCCGGATCGCGTTCGTCGGCGTCCTGGCGGAATGGTGCGACATGGAGATGCTGGAGGCTGCGGCCGGGAAGCTCCCGGATGTGCACCTCGTGTTCGTCGGGCCCGTTCGGGCGGACACGTCCCGCCTGGCACGGCGGCCGAACGTCCATTTCCTGGGCCGCCAGGATCGAGGGCTCGTTCCCGGAATCCTGCGGCGGTGTTCCGCCAGCCTGGTGATTTTCCGCCTGACGGCCCTGACCGAGCGGATCATCCCGCTCAAGATCTTCGAGGCGCTCGCGGCCGGGGTTATCCCGATCTGCACCCCGTTCTCCCGCGACCTGGACGCACTGGCCGATCAGGGCCTGGTCCGGCTGGCGGCCTCGCCGGACGAGCTGGTGGCGCAGATCAGGGCGGCCACGGCGGCCGATACCCCGGCGGAGCGTGAGCGCCTGGCGGAATTCGGCCTGCGGCAGACCTGGACCGAACGATGGCGCGAGATGTCCGGGCTGATTGACCGGAGGCTGGCGGACACGAACGACGGATCCCCGTCATCAGTGGAGTAGTGCGTCACGGCGAACGGCACCGTGGCTTCCTCTTACCTGGGAGAGCGTGTCAACGATGAACAGCGTCTTAGTGACCGGTGGACTCGGGACCGTCGGGTCGGTGCTCGTGCCTGCATTGCGGAGCCGTGGGCACCAGGTCACCGTCCTCGACCTTGCACACAATCACGACCGCGAATACGTGCGATGCGATATCGCGAGCCATATGCAGCTCTCGCGGGTCTTCGAATCACGCACGTTCGATATCGTCTATAATCTCGCCGCCGAATTCGGTCGCTGGAATGGCGAGGACTACTATGACCGGCTCTGGCTGACTAACGCCGTCGGGACCAAGAACCTGCTGCGGATGCAGGAGCGGTTCGGATTCCGGCTGGTGCACTTCAGCAGCTCCGAGGTCTACGGCGACTATGATGACGTCATGCATGAGGACGTCATGGACCGCGTCGAGGTGAAGCAGCTCAACGACTACGCGCTGAGCAAGTGGGTCAATGAGATCCAGATCCAGAACTCGGCCGCCATGCACGGCACGAAAAGCGTACGGGTCCGCCTGTTCAACACGTACGGCCCCGGCGAGCATTACAGCGACTACCGGAGCGTCATCTGCCTCTTCATCTACCGGGCCCTGTTCGACCTCCCGTACAAGGTCTACCTGGGGCATCACCGGACCTCGTCGTATATCACGGACACCTGCCAGACCCTGGCCAATATCATCGAGAACTTCAAGCCCGGCGAGGTCTACAACATCGGGGGCACGGAGTACCACGATATCAAGACCGTGTCGGACCTCGTCCTGGATGCCCTGGGCAAGGACGACCGGCTGGTGGAATACCTGCCTGCGGAGCCCTTCACGACGCGCGACAAGAAGGTCGATCTGGGCAAGGCGGTCCGGGACCTTGGGCACCAGCCCGGCGTGATGCTGGCCGAGGGTATCCCCCGCACCTGCGACTGGATGCGGGATGTCTATGTGAACCGCACCGGTGCGATAGACCTGGCCCGCTACCTCTGAAGCGGACATCGCGGGGCCGCCGGACGGAGCGTCCGGCGGCACTCCTCCAGCCATGTGAGCCCTCATGCCTGTCCAGAACCTCGCCAACCACTCCCGGTACGTTCCCGGCTACCACTTCCTCACCGCCGGGCTCCTGCTGGTCAACCTGGTGTGGTCGATCGTCCGGCTGGTGGGGGGACCGTCCATCGACAGCACCGTGGCGCTGCTCGTCGCCGTCGCGCTGGTGATGATGTTCTGGTACCTGCGGGTCTTCCCGCTCGCGGTGCAGGACCGGGTCATCCGGCTGGAGGAGTCCCTGCGCCTCGCCGCCGTGGCCCCCGAGCTGGCCGGCCGCGTCGGTGAGTTTACGCCGCACCAGCTCGTGGCCCTGCGGTTCGCCTCTGATGCCGAACTCGCATCGCTCGCCCGCCGGGTGCTAGATGAGAGGATCACGAGCCGCTCGGCCATCAAGGCGCTGATCCGGGAGTGGCGGCCGGACCACCAGCGCGCCTGAGCGGCTGGCGGAGGCCTTGGGGATGATTAGTTTATGGGCAGTTCGGGCCCTTAGCTCAGCTGGTTAGAGCAGCGGACTCATAATCCGTCGGTCGCTGGTTCAAGTCCAGCAGGGCCCATTTCAGGCGGACAGGCGGACCGACGGTCAGGAGTTCCATCCTGTCGACCGCCCACGTCCCGCGATCCCGATACCCCATTCCCGATACCCGATACCCCATACCCCATACCCCATACCTGTGATTTCCATCACTGGGGGCCGTTCCCGCGCGCCTCATATTCTCCCGATACGTCGAACAGGATGATGCTGGCGAACCCCCAAGGCCGGAGCGCGAATACCCATGGCCCCAGCAGTTCCCTCCAGGTCGCGGACAGCGGCCTTCCTGGCAGTGGCCGTCTGTCTCACATGTCCTATCACGCAACTCATTGCACAACAGCCAACCCGCGTGGATGATCTCGCGTCAATGGATCTCGAGGAGCTGGGCCGGATCGAGGTGACCTCCACCGACCGCAAGCCGATTCCGCTCTCCCAGGCGGCCGCGGCCATTACCGTGATTACCCGCGAAGACATCCGGCGCTCCGGCGCCTCGACCCTCCCGGACGTGCTCCGCCTCGTCCCGGGGCTCGAAGTGGCCCGCACCGGGGGCCGGGACTGGGCGATCAGCGCGCGAGGGTTCAACGAGGAAGCCTCCAACAAACTGCTGCTGCTGGTGGACGGGCGGACCGCCTACTCGCCGATCTTCGCACGCGTGTTCTGGGACGTGCTGATGGTGCCACTCGGCGGGATCGACCGGATCGAGGTGATCCGCGGGCCCGGCGCCACGCTCTGGGGGGCGAATGCGGTGAACGGGGTGATCAACATCATCACCAGGCCGGCCGATGAAACACCCGGTGGCCGGATCGCCGTGGGGGGTGGAACCTGGGACCATGCCCTGGGCAGCGCACAGTACGGTGCCCGCGCGGGGGCAACTGGTGCGTTCCGTATCTACGGGGCAGGCCGGGTGCGCGATGGCGCCGACCAGCTCGACGGCAGCGAGGCGAAGGACGACTGGCGGATGGGTCAGTTGGGCTTCCGCTACGACGGTGGGCTCGGAAGCCGGGACCGGTGGTCACTGCAGGGCGATGCGTACGTCGGAAGGGGAGGGGGCCGCGTCCGCGTACCCGTCGACACGGTGCCCTACGCGGAGTTCCTGAACGAGGACCAGGACGTCAACGGCGGCAATCTCCTGGCCCGCTGGACCCGGACCCTGGGCCCGGCCTCGAGCTTCAGCGTCCAGAGCTTCTATGACCGGAGCCGGCGGACCCTGCCGTCGGTGTTCGGGCGCATGACGGAGAACCTGTTCGACGTGGAGCTGCAGCATCGCTTCCCCGTGGGTGGTTCACACGACGTCATGTGGGGCCTCGGCTACCGGCTCATGTCCGACGAGGTCACGGGTGGCCGTGCCTACGGTTTTGATCCGGACAGCCGGACATCGCATCTCTTCACCGGCTTCGTGCAGGACGAAATCACCCTGATGCCCGAACGCTTCCGCGTGACGGTGGGCACCAAGGTCGAGCACAACAGTTTCACGGGGTTCGAGGTGATGCCCGACGCGCGCCTGCTCTGGACCCCGCATGCCGGTCATACCGTCTGGGCCGCGGTCTCACGTGCGGTCCGGACGCCCGCCCGGGTTGACCTCGATGCCGACGCCACCTCCGCCATCCCGAACCTGGCATTCAAGGCCATCCTCGCCGGGAATGAAGATTTTCAGTCGGAGGACCTCCTCGCCTGGGAAGCAGGCTATCGGGTGGAACCGTCACTGCAGCTGGCGCTCGATTTCAGCCTGTTCTACAACGACTACCGTGACCTGCGCGTTCTGGCCCCGGACTCCGTCGACCTGACCACCACTCCCCGTCCCACGGTGATCGTCACACTGACGAACCAGGCGACGGGGCATACGGCAGGCGCGGAGGTATCCGCCACCTGGCGCCTGGCCCACTGGTTCCGTGCCCGCGGAACCTACGCATGGCTGGACCGGAAACTCGAACTGGATCCCGACGCGCCGAACGGCTCGGCCATCGGCGCCTCGATGAGCGACCCTGAACATCAGGCGACCCTCTGGACCTCCATCGACCTGCCGGCGCGGACCGAACTCGACATGATCGTCCGGTACGTTGGCCGCCTGAACAGCGGGGTCGACGATTACGCCTCGGCGGATGTCCGGATCGGCTGGACGCCGATCGACCGCCTCAACCTCTCGCTCGTCGGGCAGGATCTCTTTCAGACCCGCCACCAGGAGTTTCCTCCCTCCGCATTCACCGCCGAGGCCCGCGCCATCCCTCGGAGGGCCTGGGCCCGGGTGGCATGGCGTTTCTGAGCCGCCTCCGAGGCACGTGGTGCGGACGGGTGGCCATGGTACTGGTCGCCCTTGTGCCGCTGCCCCAGGCGACCCGGGCTCAGGAGCGCCCGTCCGAGCTCGTGGCGCGGATCGAGGCCGCGTACCTGATCAATTTCACCCGGTACGTGCAGTGGCCCGTGAGTGCTTTCTCCTCGACGAATTCGCCGATCGTCCTCTGCGTCGTCGGGCGTACCTCCCTGACCGGAGAACTCGAGCGCCAGTCGACCGGACGTACCAGCCAGGGACGGCCGATCACGGTGCGCCGGGTCTTCAACCGGCCGGAAGCTGAAGGCTGCCATGTCGTTTTCATCACGTTCGACGAATGGCGCAGCCAGCCTGACCTGGCAGCCTCCCTGGTGCGCCCGGGCGTATTGACTGTCGGGGAATCCGAGGCGTTTGCCGCCGAGGGCGGCGTGATCGCGTTCGTGCCCGTAGAACAGGCGATGCGGTTTGCGGTCAATCTCGAGGCCGGTGGCGCCGCGGGCCTGACGCTGAGTTCGCGAATGGTGGCGCTCGCCACGCGCGTGTTTGGCGACACGGCGGAGGCGCGGGAATGACCCGCTTCCGCGACCTCCCGATCCGCCGCAAAGCAACCGTACTGATTCTGCTGGCCAGCGTGATCGCGCTGGCACTGTCCGGCGGCGTGATCCTGACCTACGACCTCACGACCGTCCGCCCGCGTGCCAGGCAGGATCTCCAGGCCCAGGCGGACCTGCTCGAGGCCAACGCGATCGCCGCCCTGCGCTTCGGCGACCGCATCGCTGCCCGCGAAGACCTCGCCACCCTTCGCGCCAAGCCAGAGATCAGCGCCGCCGCCCTGTACTCGGCGGACGGCCGGCTCTTCGCCTCCTACCAGCGTCCCGCGCGCGGTCATGGTGCGCGTCCGATCCCGGATGTCAAGCCGGACAGCGGCGCGTGGCCCGGCGGGCCGTTCGTGATGGTGGACCGGCCCATGCGCGCGGACGAAGAAGTCCTGGGCCGGCTCGCCATCTGGTATACCATGCCCTCGCTGTGGTCGCGCCTGCCCCAGTACGGGATGATCGTCGGGCTGGTCGTCGTGACGCTGGCCATGGTGTCGGGGCTCATTCTCGGATTGTTGCGCACCGGCCTGGTCCGGCCGCTCCTCGCCCTCTCGCATACCGCCGAGGCCGTAGCCACCGGCCAGGACTACAGCCTCCGGGCCACTAAGGTCGGGAACGACGAGGTCGGGGGCCTCACCGACGCCCTGAACGGCATGCTGGGGGCAATCGAGGAGCGCGACGCCGCGCTCAACCGAAGCTCGCGGCAACTGCAGGACGCCATGCACGCCCTCCAGCGGCAGGCGGAGCGGCTCGCCGAGGCGATGGATGCGGCGCGGATGGCGAGCTATGCCTGGGTCCCGTCGACGGATGAACTCGCGTGGGGCGATGACGAGCGCCACATTCTCGGCCAGCGGGCGGGCACGACCCGCCGTTTGAATGACTTCCTCGCCCTGGTGGATCCGGATGACCGCGACACGCTGCGGCAGGCCCTGGAGGGGGCGGTCAACAACGTCCGGCCGGTGGAAGCGGATTTCCGGCTCACGTCCGGCGGGGACGAGGCCGCCTGGTTCACCATCCAGGGACGCAGTCTGCTGGCGGAAGATGGCGAGGCCCGCGTGGTTGGCCTGGTCCAGGACGTTTCCGAGCGTCGGCGGCTCGAGGAACAGCTGCTGCAGTCCCAGAAGATGGAAGCCATCGGTCGCCTCGCCGGGGGAATCGCGCATGACTTCAACAACCTGCTGACGGCAATTAACGGCTATGCCGGTCTCGTCATCCGGGCGCTGCCGGAGGATAGCCCGGTCATCGCCGATATCCGCGAGATCCACCGCGCGGGCGAGCGCGCCGCCACACTCACCAGCCAGCTGCTGGCCTTCAGCCGTCGGCAGGTCCTGCAGCCCACGACGTTGTCGCTCAACGAGGTTCTCGCCGGGCTGGTCCGGCTGCTCGGCCGCCTGCTGGGCGAGGATGTGAGGCTGCACCTCGACTTCGAGGCTGAACCGGGCATCGTTCGGGCGGACCGCGGCTCGCTGGAACAGGTCATCGTGAACCTCGCTGTCAATGCGCGGGATGCCATGCCCTCGGGGGGCACGCTCACCATGACCACCTCGGCTCGTACCGTGGGGCTCGAGGACCCGGACGCGCCGACCGAGCTGCCGCCCGGTGAGTATGTCCTCCTCATGATCCGGGATACCGGCGTGGGCATGGCGCCCGACGTGCTGGAGCACGTCTTCGAGCCATTCTACACCACGAAGGAAGTGGGAAAGGGAACAGGACTCGGGCTGGCCATGGTGCACGGGACCATCAGGCAGTCCGGCGGGGGGGTAACCGTCGACAGCGCCCTGGAACGGGGAACCACCTTCACCATCTATCTGCCACGGGCCAGCGACTCCTCCGGCGAGGCTGCGGGTCCCATCCTGGCTCCCGTGATGCCGGGGAGCGAAACCATCCTCCTGGTGGAGGATGACCCGTCGGTTCTCGGCCTGGCCCGCCGCAGCCTCGAGTCCCACGGCTACCACGTGCTGGCTGCCGGCTCGGCGGATGCGGCGGTGCGCCTCCTCGCGGACGGCAACGGCGCAAGCCTCGGCAAGCTCGACCTGCTCGTGACCGATGTGGTAATGCCGGAGGAGAGTGGGCGGGAACTGGCCGAGGACCTGCGGGCCCGACGCCCCGACCTGAAGGTGCTCTACATGTCCGGACACACCGATGACGCCGTGGTGGCCCACGGCGTCCACGAGGCGAAGGTGGCCTTCCTGCAGAAGCCGTTTTCGGCCGAGGCGCTGGCGCGGAAGGTGCGCCAGGTGCTCGATGGTCCTCCGATATCCTAGAATCCCATCCAGTACGTCGCCTTAACCGCGATCAGGTTGCGTGCCGGACTGCTGAAGATCGCGTCGAAGTCGCGCCGGAAGGAAAAGTCCCCAGTCGGAGCCGTCCCCTGACGGGACTGTTGCCACACCAGGAAGATGGTCGACCCCGGGCGGTACTCCCACCGGAAGACCAGGTTGGCGATCAGGGAGCGGAAGTTGAAGTTCCGGTCGCCGAAGGCGAAGCTCGAGGCCGGACCCGCCCCGTCCGGATCTACCGTGTAGGTCCCGTCGGCGGCGCGCTGGATCGTGCCCTGGTCCTGTCCGTACGTCGCGAAGTCGAACGTGCCGGGCTTGACGAATTCCTTGTAGTCATGGAAATCGCCGGCTGAAATGAGCGGCTGCACGAACAACTGCACGCTCATGGTGGGGGAGAACGTCCAGTCGAGCCGCGTGTCCA
>CAWGSK010000009.1:0-318976 GCA_963825055.1 uncultured Gemmatimonadales bacterium | reverse complement strand
AGGAACGCGAAGGCGAAGAGCAGGCCGGTTCGCGGGCTCACCAGGCCGCGTACGCCGGCCAGCGCCGGCAGGAGCAGCACCGCGCTCAGCATGATGAGCAGCCACATGACGAGACGCGGAGAACACCCTGAGGCGGCCGCCGGCGCGGGGTCGTGTGTTGTCATGCGGGATCAGGGCAGGTCGTCGCGCACCAGAACGAGGATGGCGGCCTGCGGGACGACGAGATACCGGCGTTCCTCGAACGTGATCTCCACAGCAGCCTTGCGGAAGAAGATCGCATGGTCGCCCACTCGCGCCTGCATCGGGCGATAGCGCGGGGTCCGTTCGGCCTCGCGCCAGGGTTCGTCGTCGAAGGTCGAGGGGTCGGCGACCGGGTCACCCGGCCCCGTGGCCATGATGATGCCGCTCTGGACCGGTTGTGCATCGACGGCCGTCGGGGGGAGGTAGAGGCCCAGGCGCGTCCGGTCGTCCCCGTCCTCCGGCTCGATCAGTACCCGGTCTCCCACGACGAGGAGCCGGCGGCCCGGCCCGTCCATCAGGACCGGTCCCCGTCCCGCACGGCTTCGTGGACCGTGACCACCGAGGTGATCCGGAGCCGGCGGACCATGGTGGGCAGCCGCAGCTCGACTTCCTCGCCGGCCGTCCGGTCCTTCAGCGCCCGGCCGATCGGGCTCGCCACCGACACGTGGCCCAGGTCGAAATCCGCCATCTCGCCGAGGACCACGACATAGGTCTCCTCCTCGCCACTGGCGATGTCTTCCACGATGACCGTCGAACCGAGCCCCACCCGGTCCATCGGCGCGTGCTGCACGAGCTCCTGCAGCTGCCGCAGGCGCTCATGGAGTTGCCCGAGCCGCGCCTGAACGAACTGCTGCCGTTCCAGCGCCGCCTTGTATTCCGAATTTTCCCGCAGGTCGCCCAGCTCGACGGCCTGGGCGATCGCCTGGGGAATTTTCACATTGAGTTCGTGGCTGAGCTGTTCGACTTCGCGGCCCAGCTTCTCGCGCATTTCGCTGATCATGGTCCGGTTGCGGATGACGGATAGAGGAAGGGCCGGAGCGGGCCCGCGGGCCCGCTCCCTATTATAGCTCTGGATAATAGCCCGGAGCCCCGTTCCTGGAGAATGTGCATTTCAAATGCCTGTATGACAAGGAGTTGGGTCCGTCGCTCCCGCCGGCCTGCCGTTGGCGGGGGCTGGTTCCGGATGTATGTTTCGCGGCCGCCACGGAGGGCGGCCTCGTATTGCTACGGAAGCACCCAAGGAGCACGCATGACCCGGAAATGGATTCTGCGCCTCGGTACCGCCGCCCTGCTGGGCGCGCTCGTCGTGCCGCCGGCGATGATGCATACGCACCTGACGGACAGTTACCCGAAGAAGGACTCCACCGTCGCCGTCGCGCCGGACCAGATCCGGCTCTGGTTCAACGAGCCGGTCTCGGTTTCGCTGTCGCGGATCACGCTCCTCGCGCCAGACAGCAGCCGGGTGACGCTCGGCAAGGTTCGGGACACCGACGACACGCTCTCGGTGGCGGCACCGGTCCAGACCCCGCTGGCACCCGGCCGGTATGTCGTGCAGTGGCGGACCGGCAGTCGCGACGGGCACCTGGTCAAGGGTGACTACGCGTTCATCCTGGCGCCCGGCACCGACACGCCCGGCCGCTGACCGGCCAGGCTCCCCCGGGGGCCCTGGCCATCCTGCTCCCCGTGGTACCGATACTCCATGATCCAGTCCGACGCCCATACGCTCACCGGCCCGCTGTTCGACATCTACGGCGTGGGCCGGTGGTGCTGGTTTGTCGGTGTGATCGGGGCGACCGGGCTCGCGGGCTTCCGCCTCCTCCTGGAACGGCTGCGGCGGAACTTCGAACTCAACAGCGCCGGCAAGGATCGCATCGGGCATCACCTCGGCCGGATCAGCCGGGTGATCGTGGTGCTCCTGCTGGCGGGCCTGGCGCTTCGCCTGGTGGGCCAGGTCAATGCCTTCCTGCTCCCGGAGGACCCGCGGAACTGGGAGTACGTCAGCCCGATCCTGCTCGACTCCACCTGGGGCACCGGGTGGCTGCTGCAGGCGGGGGCCGCGTTGCTCCTCGTCGCCGGCCTTTCGGCGCGGCACCGGCGCGCGGTCGGCTGGAAGCCCGCCTATGTGGCCATCCTCCTGCTGCTCGTCGTGACGCCGCTGACCGGCCATGCCATGGCGGGACAGTGGGGGCCCCGGGTGGACGTGCCTCTCCACGCGCTCCACCTGGCCGGTGCCGGCCTCTGGCTCGGCACCCTTTTCTGCATCATGGGCGCCGGTTACCCGGCTGCGGTCGTCCTCGGCGACCCCGACGGTGACCGCCTGATGGCGAATCTCGTACAGCGATTCAGTCCGTTCGCCCTCAGTGGGGCCGGGATGGTCATCGGGGCCGGAACCCTGCTGACCTGGTCATATGTCGGGTGGCTGGAATCGGACTGGGCCACGCCATATGGGTTGGCGCTGCTCGCCAAGCTCGGCCTCCTGGTCCTGGTGCTCGTGCTCGGGGGGATCAACTGGCGCCGTATCCGGCCGACGCTCGGAACGGCGCCGGCCACCGGCAGGCTGGGCCGCACCGCCACGATCGAGCTCGTGGTCTCGTCGCTCGTCCTCCTGGCGACCGCCATCCTCGTCCAGCTTCCGGCCCCCCACGTATGATCCGACGACTCGCGTTCCTCGCCCTGATGGCCGTGGCCTGTACCTCCCGCGAAGCCGAGGACGCCTCCGCGGGGCTGCGAGGGGTGGCGGTGACACCCCCGGGCCCGAAACCCGACTTCACCCTGACTGACACGGAGGGAGAGCCCTGGGACTTCCGGGCCCGCACGGACGGCGAGCTGACGCTCCTGTTTTTCGGTTACACCCACTGCCCGGATGTCTGTCCGCTGCATATGGCGAACATCGCGGCGGTGCTGCACGATCTACCCCTCGAGTCGGCGCGCCGGGTGCGGGTGGTCTTCGTGACGACCGACCCCGCGCGCGACTCCGCGGCCCGGCTCCGGGGCTGGCTCGACCAGTTCGATCCGCGGTTTGTCGGGCTCACCGGCACGGCGGAGGAAATCCAGGCCGCGCAGGCCGCCGCCGGGCTGCCCCCGGCCATCGTGGACAGCAGCGCAGGTCACGCCGACTACAGCGTGAGCCACGCGGCGCAGGTCATGGCCTTCGCGGCCGACAATCGCAAGCATGCGCTTTACCCGTTCGGAACCCGCCAGGTGGACTGGGCGCATGACCTGCCCAGGCTGCTGCGGATCGGAGCGGGCCGGTGAGCTGGTGGTGCAGCGCGACCGGTCAGGCCTGGACCTGGACGTGGCGGCCGTACATCGGCGTCTGGATCCTGCTCGTGCTCCTGGCCTGGGCCTACGCCAGGGTCCGGTCCCAAGCCCGCGCGGCGGGGGTGGAATGGCCCGCCAGGCGGGTCGCCGCTTTCTTCGGTGGGCTGTTTCTCCTGTGGGCTGCATTCGACTGGCCGATCGGCCCCCTCGGCGCCGGTTACCTCGTGACTGTCCACACATTCCAGTACATGCTGCTCGGGCTCCTGGCACCTCCACTGCTGCTGGTGGGATGCCCGCCCGCCGGATGGCTCCGCCTCGCCGGGTCCGGGCGACCCGGCGGGCTGCTCCGCGTGGCCGCCCGTCCGCTGCCTGCCCTGGCGGTATTCAACGTCGTGCTGCTGGGATCACATGTGCCCGGGGTGGTCGATGCGCTCATGCCGAGCCAGCTTGGCTCGTTCGCATTCGACATGACCTGGCTCGCGGCCGGCCTCATCCTCTGGTGGCCCGTGGTCGCGCCCCCCGGCATCGCGCGCATGTCGGAGCCGGTCAAGATGGGCTACCTGTTCGGCGCCACGATCATCCCCACCATACCGGCCGCCTTCCTCACGTTCGCGAGCTATCCGATCTACGGCCTGTACGAGCTGGCACCGCGGGTGATGGGCATCGGCGCCCAGGTGGACCAGCAGGCCGCCGGCGTCCTCATGAAGGTCGGGGGCGATCCGGTATTCCTGATCGCAATCGCCATTGTCTTCTTCCGCTGGTCGGCGGCGGAGCGCCGGGAGGAGGAACGGGAGCGCATCGCCCGGTCGTCACTTTCCGGGCCGCTGTCCGTATGATGTCCATACTTCAACCTGGAGTAAGCATGCGGTCGTCCTTCGTGGTGCTGGCGTCCATCCTGGCGCTGGGCACCCTTGTCCCTGCCGCCCCGGCGGCCGCGCAGGCCGGTTCCCCGGCCGGCGCCATTCCCGTCGAGACCCTCGCCCGCCGCCGGGTGGCACTGCTCGACTCCATCGGCACCGGTGTGGCCATCCTGCGTTCGGCGGAGGAAAAGAGCATCGAGGGGGACTATCCCCAGGACAGCGACTTCCGCCAGGACAACGATTTCTTCTACCTGACCGGGCTGGAGACGACCGGCAGCTGGCTCGTGCTCGTCGCGCGGGACACCGCCCCTGACCGGGTCATGCTCTTCCTGCCTCCGCGGAACCCCGGGCAGGAACGCTGGACCGGTCCGAAGCTGGGGCCCGATTCAGCAGCGACCGTGATGACCGGCATCGAGGAGGTTCACAGCGCCGACAGTGTCGACCGGCTGCTGCGCCCACTCATGTTCGGATTCAATTCCCCGGCCCGGACAGGCGGGCTCTACCTCAAGCTGGACGAGAAGACCGGCCGGGACGAAAAATTGCGGGAGATGGTCTTCGGCGGCCCCGGCTTCGACGTCCACGACCTGCGCACGGTGCTGGGCCAGCTTCGCGTCATCAAGGACGCGGATGAGGTTACCCGCATGCGCCGGGCGATCGACATCACGGCGGACGCCCAGCGCGCCGCCATGCGCGCCGCAAAGCCGGGGATGTACGAGTACCAGCTGGAGGCGGTGATTGAGGGGACCTTCCGGGGGGAGGGGGCCGAGCGTGTGGGGTTTCCGAGCATCATCGGCTCGGGCGTCAATTCCACCGTGCTCCACTACGACAAGAACCGGCGCAAGACGGAGGCGGGCGACCTGGTGGTCATGGATATCGGCGCGGAGTTCGGGTACTACTCCGCCGACGTTACCCGGACGGTTCCCATCACGGGCAAGTTCAGCGCCCGGCAGCGGGACATCTACAACCTGGTCCTTGCCACGCAGCAGGCCGCCATCGACTCGGTGCGGCCGGGTACCACCGTGGGTGCGCTCAACCGCATTGCCCGGAACTACATGAAGGAACATTCCGGCTCGCTCTGCGGCGACAAGACCTGCGATTCGTACTTCATCCACGGGCTCTCGCACTGGCTGGGGATGGACGTGCACGACATCGGGGACTACAGCACTCCGCTCATGCCGGGCATGGTGCTGACCGTCGAGCCCGGCATCTACCTGTCGGAGGAGAATCTCGGAGTGCGGATCGAGGACGACGTGCTGGTGACGGCGGACGGGCACGACCTCCTGTCGGCGAAGGCCCCACGGTCGGTGAAGGACATCGAGCAGGCGATGAAGTAAGGCCTCGAGGGCGAAGGCCGGAACGAGCGGCGGGGAGCTTTCCCCGCCGCTCGTCATTTACGCACCCCTATTGACAGCTACCTGTTAATACAGTATACCTTGTTATGCCTTCTCGCTTCGTGTCGAACTGGCAAACCCAGGCCCGCAAGGGCGTGCTGGAACTCGCGGTTCTCAATGCGCTGCAGGGCGGCCGCATGTACGGGTATGAAATCGCGAAGCGGCTGCAGGCCTTTCCCGGGCTCATCGTGGTGGAAGGTACGGTCTATCCCCTCATGAGCCGGCTGGAAAAGGAGCACCTCGTGACGTCCTCGCTGGAAGCGTCACCCGAGGGTCCGGCGCGGAAATATTATCGGCTGAGCCGTGATGGACGCGCGGCGCTGGACCGGATCAATGGCGGATGGGATGAAATTGTGCGTGCCGTGAGAGCCATTCGCGCGTCCGTCCGCCCCCCTAGTTCCGGCCCCGGGACCGACCCGGCTGTCCTCAGATATCGGATGCCCAATGATCGCTTTCATGGAACGCCTGTGGCCGTCCCTGGCCGGCCTGACCCTCGTGGCCGGTTGCGCCGGTGGGGGTCCCGCGGAACGCCCGGCCCGGGTTGCCTCCGGTCTACCAGGATACGGGCAGCCCCGCGGTTCGCGCGGGCCATCGACAGTGCCCGTGCGCTGCTGCAGGACGTGACCCGGGACGGCCCGGGCGTCGCCGTTGCGGTCTACGACCGGGGTGAGCCGGTCTGGGTCGAGGGGCTGGGCTACGCCGACCCCGGGAGACGCCGGTGGATCCGCGGCACACGCTCTTCCGGCTCTACAGCGTCTCCAAGGCGATGACGGCGGTGGCAGGCGCGCGCCTGATGGCGCAGGGCGCCCTCGATCCCGCCGCCCCCGTTCAGCGCTATGTCCCGCAGTTCCCCCGGAAGTCCGCGCCGATCACCGCCGTCCAGCTCGCGACGCATACCTCAGGCATCCGGCACTACGCGAGTGAGGCTGAAGCCGCCAGCGGCCGACACTGCGCCACGCTCGACGAGGCGCTGGAGATCTTCGAGGACGATCCACTCGTGCACGCGCCGGGTGCCGGAGAATCGTACTCATCGTGGGGCTATGTCCTGCTCAGCGCAGTCGTTGCCGGAGCGGCGGATGCCCCGTTCATGGATGCCATGCGGCGGCTGGTGTTCGCCCCGGCCGGTATGGAACGGGTCTCCGGGGTAGCCGCCCGGCAGGAGCACCGGGAACGCGCGCCGCGTTCTTCGAGGAGAGAATGGAAACTTGCGCCCGGCGCCGGTGTCGACAACTCCTGCAAGTGGGGCGCCGGCGACTTCCTGCGACGGCGCCCGACGTGGCGCGTTTTGGCGCGGCCATGCTGGATGGAACCCTGCTCTCCCCGCACGGTCTCCAGCTGTTCCTTCGGGGATCCGAGATCTACCAGGTCCAGGGTGTGGGCCCGGGCGGCACCGCATTCCTGGTGGTCGATGCCGGGCCGGGCCTGTCCATCGCCGTGCTCTCGAACACTTCCGGAGACCTGATCGGCCCCGAGCTGAAGCGTGCGGTTGCGGCCATCCACGAGGTATTCGCGTTCCGTGCGCACGCCATCGAGGTGGCACGATGACCGGTCGAGAAGGTACTGCCGGGATGAGGCTGACAACCCCCGGACGCGAGGCCCTGGATGCGTACCTTGCCACGGTGGAACGTTTGCTGGCTGGACGGAATGACGTAGACACCGCCGACGTCCTGTCCGGAATCCGTGAGCACGTCGAGACTGAACTGTCACTCCACGCCGGCGACCCGGCGACGGTGGAGGACGTCACGGACGTGTGCGAGAGACTCGGTCCTCCCGAGGCGCTGATTTCAGGTGAAGCACCGTGTGTGCCGGGCGACGCACCGGAACCAGGCCCGGCCCTCGCCCTTGCCATCCTGGCGGTGGCCACGGCCGGGATTGCGCTGCTGTTCCTTCCCGGCCCGCTTTTCCCCCTCGGATGGCTCCTGCTGCTGGCGGCGCTCCTGGCTGCCCGTCTTGTTCTCCCGTCGCGCGAGGAGATGCGGGATGTTCCCGGACGGCTCCTGACGGCCTTCTGGCAGGCCGGTGTTCTGGCTGGACTCGCCGTCGTACTGCTTGGCCCCGCCGTGTTCACGTGGGCGTCCGCACAAATCGGTGGCCTGCTGGAGGGGTCGCTGGCTTCTCATGCCGGTGTGGTCGGCAACGCCCGCCCGTCGGCGTACTGGGTGGGAATGGCGGCGGCGATCGGAATCGTCACCGGCGCCTGGTGGACCGGCGCTGGTCTCCTCCTGCGGGCGTACGGGCGGGAGTTCCGCCATCTGCTGGGGCCCGGGGGCCGGGGCCTGCCCGGGTGGTTGGACCGGTTCCTGCCACTCGCTGGACTCACGTTACTCGTGAGTGGAATCGTGGCCTGGCTGGCCTGAGCCCGCCGGTCGACATCGAACTCTCCGTTCAGGCCGGGTCAACCAGCGGCAAGGCTTGTCAGGGAGCGGAGGGGCTGGGGAGTGGTTGCAACGCGCCCCACTCGTGCCACGCGGCGGCATGCATCCAGGGATAGCCGTCCACGCCATGGGCGAGGGCCTCGCTGAACAGCGCGCGCGCCGTCGCGCTGTCCCCGCGAATGGCCGCCAGGCGGGCGCGATAGAACGTGTGATCGCCGAGCTGGTACCGCGGACTCATGCCGAGGCGCCGTCGTGCGCCCGCTGTGTCACCGAGTCGTGCGGTCACGAGTGCGGCCAGGCCGGCGTAGCCGACGCGATCCGGAAAATCCGTCGCCAGACCCCGGAAGTATGGCGCGGCATCTGACCACTTCCCCCCATCATACAGCGCGCTGCCCATCCAGTACCGGTGCGCCCGGTCCGACGGGTCGCGCGCCAGCTGGTTGGCGAGCCAGTGGACCGCCTGGTCCAGGCGGGCCACGCCACCGGGATAACCGTGGGCGTTGAGTTCTTCGCCCGCGACGACCATGGCCGCGCCCAGGGACCAGTACGTATCCGGGGACAGTGCACGTCCGTCGGCAAGAAGCGAGTCCACCGCGGCCACGTCGCCCTGTGCCGCAGCCGCGCGGACTTCGAGCACGAGTCCCACCCGGCGGTCGGGGAAGCGACTCCGCATCTCGCGGGCCGCCCGACGTTCGCGCGCGTGCTCGCCGGCCAGGTGGAGCACGTGGGTGAGCTGCGTCCAGTATGAGGACCATCCACGCATCGTTCCCCTGTCCGGATGCAGCTGGCCGAGCGCGTCCATGGCCTCCTGCCAGCGCCCGGCGCGCAGGGCCGTCAGGGCGAGGTCGTAGGTGGCCCGGGAGCCGCTCGTCATTGCCGAGGCCTGCCGGATCAGGCGGAGGGCGCGGTCGCCTTCGTCCGCCACGATAGCTTCGAAGAACTGCATGAGCAGGTCGTGGTATTCGCTCAACCCCGCCCGGCGCAGGCGGACCTCGCCGAGGAGACTGTCAAGTTCCGCATAGTCTCCCGTGTTGTAGCGGGACATGGCGCCGTACACCAGCGGAAGGACGAACGAGGTGTCCAGCCGCCAGGCCTGGTCGAACTCCTCCGTGGCCTTCCGGTAGTTCTGGTTCAGGTGCTCATCGAGGCCGCGATTGAACGCCAGGTATGCCTGGTAGGTTGGGGGGCGCTCGGCGAGTCCGGGCATGCGCTGGCGGCGATCTCCGGTCCAGACCGCCATCGCGCCCATGAGCCGGTCCCGTACGAGCTGCACCCCGAGGTCCAGCTGCCCCCGATGGACCATGACGGGCAGCGGGGCGCTCAACAGGGTGCCGGTCGCCGCGTCGGTGACCTGCGACTGGAACCGGACCGAGTCCCCGATGGCATAGTACGAACCGGTGATCACCGTTCCAGCGCCGGTTTCGTCACGGAGGAGGGTGACAGGGTTGGCGGCCGGGTCGTCGGGGAGCCGCGAGGAGGCCTGCAGGACCGCAGGCCACGGCACGACACGTACGAGGCCGGTTTCCTGCAGTCCCTGTGAGATCCAGTCGCCCGCCATCCGCCCCCAGATGTCCAGTGACGAATCGCCCGTCTCGTTGGTGAAGCCGGCCACTGCCACGGGAAGAGCGAGGGGCGAGGGAGGATCGGAGGTGCCGCGTCCTGCGAGCGTCCACACCGCCAGGGCAGCAAGAAAAAGTCCGGCGGCGACGAGCGGCCAGCGCCGCCGCCGGACGACTGGCGCGGGCGGCGTCACTGCGCCTGGGGCGAGCATCGTCTCGAGGCGGGCGAGCAGGATACCGGCCTCCCGGGGCCGGTCTACCGGATCCTGGGCCAGGCACTCGCGGATGAGCCGTGGCAGTGGCGGGGGGACGTCGCTCCGGAGCAGGCTCAGCGTGGGCGTGCCGGTGCCCTCCTCGATTCCGAAGCTCGCGTCCGCCATGATACCTGCCGCGGGGCGCGCCGGGTTGGTCCCGGTCAGCATTTCGGTGGCGAGGAGTCCCCAGGCGTAGAGGTCTGCCCGCTGGTCCACGGGCTCGCCCTTGCTCTGCTCCGGGGCCATGTAGGCCGGCGTACCCACCAGGAACCCGGCCTGGGTGCTGAAGCCCGCCTCCACCATCGAGGAGGCGAGCTTGGCGATGCCGAAGTCCAGGAGAAATGCGTGGCCTCCCACGCAGAGCACGTTCTCGGGTTTCAGGTCGCGGTGGATGACGCCGGCGCCGTGGGCGTAGGCGAGCGCGTCGGCAATGTCGCGGAGCAGGACCAGTGCTTCTCCGTACGGAAGCGGGTTGTCCTGAAGCCGCTCCCGGAGCGTCTCCCCGCCCACCCACGGCATCACGTAGAAGAGCAGTCCGTCAACCTCGCCCGAATCGATGAGGCCGAGAATGTGGGGATGCGTCAGCCGGGCGGCCAGGGCGACCTCGCGCTCGAACCGGTCGGGCCCGAACGCGGCTGCCGCCTCGGGCTTGAGCACCTTGATCACGACCTGGCGGCCGTGCTTCAGTTCGTGCGCCACGTAGACCACCGCGCTGCCGCCGCGCCCGATCTCGCGGTCAATCACGTAGCGGTCGGCCAGCGCCCCGAGCCGGGTGGCCAGGGCTGCATCGGGAGAGGGAAGGGGCGATCGAGCACGCCGGGGCCGCTCTCGTGGGCGGCGATCATCCGCAACACCTCATCGCGCAGCGCGTCGTCGTCGGGACACGCCACGCGCAGCCACGCCGCGCGCTCCTCCGCCGGCTGTTCGAGGGCCCCATCGAAGAGCTGCTCGATGCGCGAGCCCCGCGGATGCGTCATTCTTCAGGGGGAGGCGCGGCGAGCACCTGGTAGAGCCACGCGCGGGCACGGGTCCAGTCCCGCTGCACGGTCCGGACGGTGACGTCGAGCAGGCCGGCCGTCTCGTCCTCGGTGAGTCCGCCGAAGTACCGGTATTCGACCACCCGAGCCATCCGGGGATGCAACTCGGCCAGACGGTCCAGCGCGTCGTTCAATGCGATCAGGTCGTCGACGGGCACCGCGGGGTCGGCGCGATGTTCTCCAGCGTGACGGCCACTGCCCCGCCGCCGCGGCGCGCCGCCTGGCGTCGCCGGGCATGGTCGACCAGGATCTGGCGCATCGCCGGGCCGCGAGCCCGACGAAGTCGGCCCGTCCCTCGGTCTCGGGCAGGCTGTAGTCCGTCATCTTGAGGTACACCTCGTTCACCAGGGCCGTTGGCTGGAGGGTGTGGCCGGTCGTTCGCGACGAAGAAGCCGGGCTGCGGCCTCGTGCAGTTCCTGGTAACCAGGGTAGCCGGTCCCGGGCGTGCTCGTCCCGACCGCGCCAGCTGGCCAACAGCATGGCGGTGTCCATATGTCCTGGGATTCCGGGTCTTCCGACATGGTCCGGATCCGGGTTGTCGGGTTCTGGCGGGTTCCCCGCAATATAGGCCACGAACGGAAGGTTGCCACGACGGCGGCAGGCAGTCATTTCCCGATCGGCGAGGAGGTCGCAGTATGGTACGCACAATGCTGATTGCGGGATCGTCGCGTGCGTCGGCGCTACGCCGCGGTTGCGCAGATGGACCATTCCGACAGCCACCAGCAGGCGGACAGCGCCGCTGTCCCGCTTTACAGCACCCTGGGACCTACCACGCCGCGATCACGGCAGCCACGCCGAAGGTTCAGGCCTACTTCGACCAGGGGATCCGGCGTGTACGCCTTTAACCATGCCGAATCGGAGCGTGCCTTCCTCGAGGGCGAGAGACTCGATCCCGGCTGCGCCATGTGCGCGTGGGGCGCGGCCCTGACCCTCGGACCGAACATCAACGCCCCGATGGATTCGGCGGCCGCGGTGAAGGCCCGCGCGGCGATCGACCGGGCCCTCGCGGCCTCAGCTGGCGTGACGCCCCGCGAGGCGGCCTATGTCCAGGCCCTGTCGAAGCGGTCTGCGGTCCGGCCCGTGGCGGATCGTGCCGGACTCGATTCGGCGTATGCCGATGCCATGAAGGATGTTGCGGCACGATTCCCCGAGGATCCGGATGCCCAGGTGCTGTATGCCGATGCGCTCATGAACCTGTCGCCGTGGAACTACTGGACGCGGGACGGGAAGCCCCGTCCGGCAACCCCGCTGATCCTCGGCAGTCTCGAAGGTGTGCTGGACCGGATGCCGGATCATCCTGGTGCGTGCCACCTCCTGATCCACGCGGTGGAAGCGAACGTCCCTGAGCGGGCGGTGACCTGCGCCGAGCGCCTGGCGAGCCGATGCCCGGGGCAGGACATATTGTGCACATGCCGGGGCATGTCTACATCCGGGTCGGCCGTTACGCGGACGCAATTGATGCGAATCGGCACGCGGTGCATGCGGACGAGGAGTATCTCGAGGGGCCGATCGTGACCGTCACGGGATCTACCCGCAGGGGTATTACCCGCACAATACCACTTCATGGGCTTCGCGGCCTCGATGGCGGGAGTGGCGAGACGGCCATCATGGCCTCCCGCAAAGTGGTCGAGACGGTGAGCTATGACGTGGCGCGGGCCGTTCCGTGGCCGAGGCGATCACGCCGGTCGTCTATCAGACCCTGGTGACGTTCGGCCGGTGGAACGAGATCCTGGCAGAACCCCTCCCCCCTCGGACCTGCGCTACACGACGGGCATCGCCTACTACGCCCGGGGCGTGGCATTCGCGGCCGGCGGCGCTGGGCCGAGGCGAGGGCGGCGCTCGATACCGTCAGGCGGCGTATCGGGCCATGCCGGAGGGAGATAACCGGTTGTCGCTGGCCATTGCGGGCCACGCGCTCCGGGGGGAGATCGCGCTACGGAAGGGAAAGGCAGCCGACGCGGTGAAGGAATCCAGGGCCGCGGCGGACATTGAGGACGGCATGGCGTACACAGCCGCCCACCTGGTACTACCCGGTGCGCCATTCCTCGGCAAGGCGCTTCTCGCCGCCGGTCGTGCGGCTGATGCGGAGCAGGCCTATCGGGAGGACCTGATGCGTTCCCGGAGAACGGCTGGTCGCTCTTCGGCCTGGCGCAGAGCCTGGAAGCGGAGGGCAGGCGGGCCGAGGCGGCGGACGGGGGCCGGCGGTCAGGGAGGCCTGGCGGGTGGGGGATGTGGAGCTGGTGGGATCGCGGTTCTAGACACCAGGGAACAGGGGAAAGGCAAGAGGGAACAGGAGAGAAGTCTTCCCCTGTTCCCTCTTCCCCTTTCTCTCTTCCCTTGTTCTGTCAGCCGGCCACCTCGGCCCCATGACCCCGCCTGTGGGCGGGCCCGTTTTTCTGAGCCAGAATAAGAGGTTCTTCCAGGTCGGTGCTCCAGGGCCGACCGACCCAGACCGGTCCCAGATCGACCCGAAGGCATAAGCCCGATTCCAGGCGACAGTCAGGTCGCCTGGAACACCATGGAGGTACGGGAGTACCCACGGGGCAGGCTCCGGGTCGCGACATACGCCACGAAGACCGTTACGACCACGCAATAAAGGAAGTAGAGTCCCAGGCTCTTACCCATGTTGGGTGGTCCTGGAGGGATCGACGGTCACGATGCGCCGTGGGGCCCTCTTCGAGCTTCTTCACGTAGGCCGGGTCCTTCATGGCATCTCTGGTGGCCATGTGGGGGATGACATACTGGCCCGGCGCGGCCCCGGACGAAGGGCCTGGCGGGCCGCCTCTTCGTCAGGAAGTGCCTTGAAGTCGGACCGGTGGTGGGGCATGACCATCCACATGATCGAACCGGCAACCCAGACCAGGGCCGCCGCAAGGAGGATGGGGAGCCACAACGAAGCGAGCGGGACCATCAGACCTCCGTCGTTCAAGGGGAGTGACCGACGTAACGGCACCAAAGTGCAAGCCAGTCCGGGACGCGTCAATGCGACCGGGATTCGGGGACGGGTTGTTCTTTTGGAGGCAGGTGCCTAATCTGATGGCCGTTCGGCTCCGCCCGCTGCCGCCGGGGGGTGGAGGGCCGCTAACTTCTTGACGAATGGGAGCTTCGTGGGTATCGTGCCGCACGATTTTCCTTCGGACTGGCCGCACATTCTCGTTGGGGTAATCGCCTAATGTCATTCCGGAAGTTCATTTCCGGACCAGCCGGGCTGCGGGCCCTGCTGCCCGCCGTCCTTCTGTTCGTCGCCGGATGCGCTGAGAACTATTCCCAGAGCACCCTGGCGCCGAAGTCCGATTTCACGCGCATGATCGACGGCCTCTTCATGACAACCGTCTGGTGGGCGGTTCTCGTGTTTGTCCTGGTCGAGGGGGCCCTGGTGTTCGCCATCATCAGGTTCCGCGGGAAGCCGGACGATCCAGAGCCCCGCCAGACGCATGGCAACACCACGGTGGAGATCGTCTGGACCATCATTCCGGCGGTCATTCTCGCGCTGATCGCGGTTCCCACCATCCGGACGATCTTCCGGACCGCCGAGGTTCCGTCGGGGGCGCTCACGATCGAGGTCATCGGCCACCAGTGGTGGTGGGAATTCCGTTACCCGGACCAGCAGGTGGTGACCGCCAACGAAATGCACATCCCGGTCGGCAGGACCGTGGCCCTCAAGATCATCACCCACGATGTCCTCCACAGCTTCTGGCTGCCCCAGCTGGCGGCCAAGCGGGACGCCTTCCCCCGCCGCTATAACACCCTCTGGTTCAAGGCCGAGGAGGCCGGGGACTACACCGGCCAGTGCGCGGAGTTCTGCGGAATCCAGCACGGCCGGATGGGGTTCAAGGTGATCGCCGACGAGCCGGCGGAATTCGAGGCGTGGGCCGCCAGCGAGCAGGTCGGCTCGCCGATGGTCAACGCCGGCGCCATGCCGGAGGGGGCGATTGTGGCCCCGGACAGCGTCATGGAGAAGGGGAAGGCGACCTTCCTGGCGGGCGGCTGTATCGGCTGCCATGCGATGGGGGGAACACCCACGGGCGGCGTGATGACGATGGTCGGTCCCAACCTGACCCACGTCGGGAGCCGCACCACGCTGGTGGCCAACCTGATGCCGAACACTGACGAAAATCTGGCCCGGTGGCTGCGCGATCCGCAGGCCATGAAGGAAGGCAGCCTCATGAAGCTGCCGCGGAAGTTGACGGAGGAAGAGGTCCAGACCCTGGTCGCCTACCTCCGGGCGCACAAGTAACTGATCCTGCGGGTCGTCCACGCGAGGACCGAGAGAGCATGGCAACCACAGCACTCGAACACCACGGAACCCACGCTGCCAGCGCCAAGACCGGGCTGTGGAGCTGGCTGACAACCGTCGACCACAAGCGGATCGGCATCCTGTATGGGGTGACGGCGTTCATCTTCTTCCTGATCGGGGGCCTCGAGGCGCTGCTGATCCGGTGGCAGCTGGCGCGGCCGGACAGCACGTTCCTCTCCCCGGAGACCTACAACCAGCTGTTCACGATGCACGGCACCACCATGATCTTCCTGGGGGTGATGCCGCTGTCGGCGATGTTCTTCAACTACATGATCCCCCTCCAGATCGGCGCGCGGGACGTGGCCTTCCCCCGCCTGAACGCCTTCAGCTACTGGGTGTTCGTGATGGGCGGGCTGCTGCTGAACGCCAGCTTCCTGTTCTCCGCCGCACCCGACGCCGGCTGGTTCGGATACGCCAACCTCACGAGCCCCCAGTATTCCCCGGGCCCGAACATCGACTTCTGGGTCGTGGGCCTGCAGGTCCTGGGCGTGGCGTCCCTGGCGGCCGCCGTGAACTTCTTCGTGACGATCGTCAACCTCCGCAGCCCCGGCATGAAGCTGATGCGCATGCCGATGTTCGTCTGGATGAGCTTCATCACCCAGGTCCTGCTGCTGCTGGCCTTCCCGGTCATTACGGTCGCCCTGATCCTGCTGATGTTCGACCGCGTTGTCGGGACCCATTTCTACGTGGTGTCGGGCGGCGGCGATCCCACGCTCTGGCAGCACCTGTTCTGGATCTTCGGGCATCCGGAGGTCTACATCCTGATCCTGCCGGCCTTCGGCATCGTGTCCGAGATTCTGCCGGTCTTCTCGCGGAAGCCGCTGTTCGGCTACGCGGCGATGGTCTTCTCGGGCGCCTTCATCGCCTTCCTGGGCTTCGGCGTCTGGAGCCACCACATGTTTGCCACCGGCATGGGGCCGGTGGCGGACTCGGTGTTCTCGCTCGCCACCATGCTGATCGCGATTCCCACCGGAGTGAAGATCTTCAACTGGATCGGCACCATCTGGGGCGGGTCGCTCCAGATGAAGACCCCGATGTACTTCGCCCTCGGCTTCATCGCCATGTTCATCATCGGCGGCCTCTCGGGCATCATGCACGCCAGCCCGCCGGCCGACCTGCAGCAGACGGACAGCTACTTCGTGGTGGCGCACTTCCACTACGTGCTGTTCGGCGGCAGCATCTTTGCCCTGGTGGCCGGGGCCTACTACTGGTTCCCGAAAATGTTCGGCGTAATGCTCAGCGATGCACTGGGCAAGGTGCATTTCTGGCTGATGTTCGTCGGGTTCAACCTCACGTTCTTCCCGATGCACTTCCTCGGGCTGAACGGCATGCCCCGCCGGGTCTACACGTATCCCGCGGGCCTGGGCTTCGACCTCTGGAACATGGTGGAGACCGCCGGGTCGCTCATCCTGGGCTTCTCGTTCCTGGTCTTCATCTACAACATCTTCCGGAGCGTCCGTAGCCGCGACGCCAACCCGGCTCCCGCCGACCCGTGGAACGGTGCCACCCTGGAGTGGTCCATTCCGTCGCCGCCGCAGGAGTTCAATTTCCCGGAGACGCCCGTCGTCCACTCGCGCGACCCCCTGTGGGAGGTCAAGCGTGAGCGCGGCGGCCCGCTGCCGGAGCCGACGCCGGTGAGCGGCGAGGGCATCCACCTGCCCAACCCGTCGTACTGGCCGCTGGTCACCGCCATCGGTGTGCTGGTGGTCTTCTGCGGCTTTATCATCGGGTTCCCCTACGTGAACCTGGTCGGCGCCGTCATCCTCTTCACCGGCATCTTCCGGTGGGCCTTCGAGCCCACGGGCTGACCGCACTGGCATAAGGAACGGAACGTGGCTCACGCTGACGCACACGCGCTGCACATGGAGACGTCCACCGGCCTCGACAACCGGAAGCTGGCGATCTGGACCTTCATCGGCTCCGAGTGTCTCTTCTTCGCCTCCCTGATTTCGACCTACATGGTCTACAAGGGGAAGAGCCTGACCGGCCCCTTCCCCCACGAGAGCTGGGTCAACCCGGCCACCGGCCATACGGTGGCGCCGATTCTCAACATCCCGCTCACGTCGGTCAGCACCTTCGTGCTGCTGATGAGTTCCTTCGCGGTCGTACTGGCGCTGGCCGGCGCGCAGCGCGGGAACCGGAAGATGCTGATCGGCTGGCTCTCGGCGACCATGGTGGGCGGGGCGATCTTCCTGGGCGGCCAGGTCTACGAGTTCTCCCATTTCGTGCACGAAGGGCTGACGCTCCAGGGGAACCTCTTCGGCGCCACCTTCTTCACCCTGACCGGATTCCACGGCGGTCACGTCACCATCGGGCTCATCTGGCTCGGCTCGGTGCTGTTTACCGCCCTGCGCGGCGACCTCCCGCCGGAGAAGGCGCTGAACCTCGAGATCGCCGCACTGTACTGGCACTTCGTTGACGTGATCTGGATCGTGATCTTCACCGTCATCTACCTGATCAAGTGAGGGCGATGCCCATGGAAGCCCACGCCCAGACCCACGAGCACGCGCACCCGACCGCCGCGACGTATTCCAAGATCGCGCTGACCCTGGTCATCCTGACGGCCTTCGAGGTCGCGGTCTACTACGTCGAATCCATCCGTGCATGGCTGGTGCCGATCCTGCTCGTCCTCATGACGATCAAGTTCGCGCTGGTCGCGATGTACTACATGCATCTCAAGCCGGATTCCAGGCTGTTCACGGGCCTGTTCGTCTTTCCCATCCTCATCGCGATCGTCATCATCCTGGCCCTGATCGCGCTCTTCAGCGTGCATACGCTGATGCCGATGTAGACTGCAGTGAGTAGTGAGGTAGTGAGTAGTGACTGGTGGGCGGGCTTCGGAGCCCGCCCTTCTGTATTCGTGGGGAGACTGTGAACGCATACCTTCCAGATTTCGATGCGCTGGCCGAGGAAACCGCCGGCCGGCTCGCAGAGTACCTCCGGATCGACACCATCAACCCGCCGGGAAACGAGCGGGCTGGCGCCGAGTTCCTGAAGCGGCTGCTGGATACCGAGGGAATTGACGCGGAGATCCACGACTCCGACCCGGGCCGGGGGAACCTGTATGCCCGGCTGGCGGGTACCGGTGGTGGGGGGGCGCTCCTGCTCCTGAGCCATATCGACGTCGTGCCCGCCACCGCCGAGGCCTGGAGCGTGCCTCCGCTCTCTGGAACCTTCCGCGGCGGATACGTGTGGGGCCGGGGCGCGCTGGACATGAAGGGAATGGGGATGGTCGAGCTCATGACCATGGTGGCCCTTCGCCGGCGGGGCATTCCCCTGGAGCGTGACCTGGTCCTGGTCGCCAACGCGGACGAGGAGGCCGGCAGCACCGGTGCCAGATGGTTCAGCCGGGAACGGGGCCACCTGCTCCACGACGTGGAGTTTGTCATAAACGAAGGCGGCGAAAATCCGGTCGGCGCGGACGGCCGGACCCGGTACTACGGCATCGAACTCACGGAGAAACTCCCGCTCTGGCTCAAGCTGACCGCCCGCGGCGCGCCCGGCCACGGTTCCCGACCGACACCGGCAAATGCCGTGGCACGCTTGGCCCGGGCCCTCGGCCGGCTTGCCGCATGGGAGACACCCCTGATCCTCACAGAGCCGGTCGAGGAATACCTGAGAACCCTTGCCGCACACGAGCCCGACCCGGCCCGGCGGAGCTGGCTGGCCGACCCCACCCGGGCGCTGGACGACGCAGAAGCCCGTGCCTGGCTCACCGGCGACCGCTACCTCAATGCCCTGCTCCGGAACACCGTGAGCATCACGGGGATGAGCGGGAGCGACAAGGTGAACCTGATCCCCCCGCTCGCAACCGCGCAGGTGGACGTCCGGCTGCTGCCGGGGACCTCGCCGGAGGAATTCCTGGCCCAGCTGCGGACCGTGCTGGATGATGACGGGATCGATATCGAGCGGACCAATCAGGCCAGGCCCACCGCCGTGGCGCCGTTCTCCGGGCCAGTCGTGGAGGCGGTCCGGCGAGCGGTGGAAGTGATGGATCCGGGCACCCCGGTGACCACGCAGGTCATGACGGGGTACAGCGACAGTTGCTATTATCGGGAACTGGGCATCGCCGCGTACGGCCTGGACCCGTTCCGGACCACCCCGGACGACCTGGCAGGCATCCACGGGAACGATGAACGGGTGAGCCTGGCCAACATCAGGTTTGGCGTCGAGTTCATGTATCGGGTGGTGGAATCGATATTGAGTAGCGAGTAGCAAGGGAACAGGTAACAGGGAAAGGGAGTGGGTATGCAATATCCGGCGGCTTTGCGTGAGCAACTGGCGCGGATTCTCGACTGGGAAGAGGCGCACCTGAATCTTGAACGCGCGGTGGATGGCATTCCCCCGGAGCGTCGCGGCGAGACACCAGCGCAACTCCCGTACTCCTGTTGGCGGCTGCTCTGGCACATCTGGTTCACCCAGCAGGACATTCTCGATTTCTGCCTGAACCCGGACTACAAAGAGCACAACTGGCCGGACGATTACTGGCCACCGCAGGGAGCGCCCGTCGGAGGAACAGTGGAACGACACGCTCCACGGTTTCCGCGAGGACCGGAAGCGCCTGCAGGCACTGGCCGAGGATCCGGATTGCGACCTGCTCGCGGCGATACCGCGCGGCGCCGGCCAGACATACCTGCGCGAGATACTGCTCACGGCGGACGACACTGCCTACCACACGGGCCAGATCGTGGCGGTCCGCCGGTGCCTGGGGATCTGGTCCGGCGGCTGATCCCGCCACTCACCAGCACATCGGAGGCCCGCCAGGGCCGGGAGTGCACGATGCAGATTACCACAACTGACTCGCTCGACGGCCATCGCGTCCGGAAGTACCTCGGCATTGTCACCCGGCGAGGCTATCCTCGGCGCCAACATCTTCCGGGACATCCTTCGCCGGGATTCGCGACATCGTCGGGGGCCGGTCCGCGAGCTACGAGAAGGAACTCCGCAAGGCGAAGGACGTCGCACTCGAGGAAATGAGTCGCCGCCGCCGAAGGCGCTTGGCGCGAACGCCGTTATCGGCGTGGACCTGGATTACGAAACCATCACGATGGGAGGCGGTGGTGGGATGCTGATGGTGACGCGCGAGCGGGACCGCGGTGGTCCTGGAGTAACCCACGGGCGTCATGGCCTTCAAGGATCACTTCTCCAGCGACTGCTCCCGCCTACGCCGCCGCCCGCCCGGACCTATCCAGCCGGACTGTTCGCGTACCTTTCCGCGCTGGCGCCGGGGCATGATCAGGCCTGGGATTGCGGCACGGGGAGCGGGCAGGCGGCCTCCTCCCTCGCCCCGTTGTCTCAGTCGAGTCCGCGCGACCGATCCGGCCGAGGCCCAGGTGGCGCAGGCACGGCCGGACCCCCGGATCAGTTACGCGGTCGGTGCCGAGGATGACTCGGGCCTGCCTTGACGCGGAGCACGGACCTGGTTACTGCCGCCCAGGCTGCCCACTGGTTCGACCTCGAGCGATTCTACGCGGAGGCGCGGCGGGTACTGCAACCGGACGGCGTCATCGCCATCTGGTGCTATGGAAACTGCCGGGTCTCGCCGGAAATCGATGCCCTCGTGATCCCGTTCTACGAGGAGACCCTCGGTGCCGACTGGCCTCCAGAGCGGGAACACATCGAGTCCGGCTACACCGACCCTCCCCTTTCCCTTCCTCGAGCGCCCCTTTCCCCGATCTGGTGCTGGAGAAACACTGGACGCAGGCCGAGTTCCTGGCCTATCTCGGCACGTGGTCCGCGACGACGCGGTACCGGAAGCGGACGGGGACCGACCCGCTGCCGGTTCTCGCCGATGCACTGGCGCCCCTCTGGGGAACGACACGTCACACGGTGCGGTGGCCGCTCCAGGGCAGGGCTGGGTTGCAGTGGATGGCTCAACTCGCGCCCGTGCTCTCTTGGCTGGGCACGGACGGACGACATTCCTGCCATCGCCCCCCTGATCGAACGCTTGGCGCGCGGGTTGAGCGAGGGGTCGACTCGATCAACGCAGGTGGAAAGTGTCTGCGACCAGATGTTTTCGGTCTGATATGCGCCTAGTGCGGGATGGAGATAACTATGTCGCCAAAGTTGATGCCCGGATCGTCGCGGCGGAAGGATGGGAGCGGCGGGGAATCCTCTCCGGCGGCGACTAGATGAAGGAATGGCGACGATCCCCCGCTCGATCCCGGGGCGTGACCCGGCCCGGATCCGGGGCGTTCTTCGTGCATCCTGATCACGCCCGCCGTGGCCTCGGCCGCGAATCTTCGAACAGCGCCCGCGGCCGCCGCGAGCGGGGTTCGTGCAGCTGGGACTGATGTCCACCCTGCCGGGCGAGCCGCTGTACAGGCGCTCGGATTTTACGTCACGGAGAAGGTGAAGTACGAGCTTCCGGACGGGACGGTGGTCCCGATGGCGCGGATAGCCCGCACCGTCGACCCGGGGGCCTAACGGACCCTCCACACTTTCTCACTTTACGCGTCGCCCGCTCCGGGACGCGCCGTAACGTTCCCATGATCCTTCCGCAGGAGCCTGCATGCCCCGAAGTGCCCGCCGCCCCGAGGGTCTGGCCGCTGCCGTTCTCGTCCCAACCCTCGCGATCACCCTGGTGGCCGCGCGGAGGCGTGGATGGGCGTGTACCGGGCACGCCGGACGTCGAGGACCTCCTGCGGGAATTACGCCTCCTTTGCCGCGTGGACCTACCAGCGTTCCGCCAGCGCATCTCTGGGGGAGGCCGCGTGCGTTGCCCGGAACACGATTCTGCACGACCCGCTACGACAATCGGCCTGATCCCGACCTGTGCGGATCCCGGTCTCCCTCGAGCGGAGCCTGCAGAGCTGCCACTGCATGGTTCCCTGGCGCGCGGAATGTATTTCAAGTTCACCGTGGGGGCGGATAGCTGGACGTGACCGGAGAACCGATCGAGGCGGACTTCGGCCGCTGGCTCACCGATACGCTGAACGCCGCGGCGCGCGTGCCGGGCAGTTCCGCTGGGCGTGATTGCGGCCACCACCGGACGGCGCCGAGCAGTCGTGGCCTATGGCTCATGCCCACCGCGTGGGCCGAGGCCTTCTCTACGGTTTCGTGTTCGACAACACGTCCCTTCCCACGCTCTTCCACGATGCCCTGGTGAGCACCGACGTTCTGCCTCCGGCGGGCATCCGGCCTCGCTGTCGATTCCATTGTGGCAGTCCGGATATTACCGGGGACAGCGGGCGCTCTACGAGTCCGATTCGTGGCCGGGGGACGCCCTGTTCAGCGCCGCGATTCCATTCCGCGCAACGGGGGCCTCCGGCTGGAGGCGACCGTGCTTCCCCGCTGGCAAATTGCGTCTTCGCGGAGACAATGCACGGTCGAGACTCCTCTTCCTGCTCGCCATCGTGCTGGCCGCGATCGCCCTCACCGTCGTGGCGATGCGGCAGTTCCAGCGCGAGCGGGCCTTTGCCCGGCGCCAGGCGGATTTTGTGGCTGCGGTGTCCCATGAACTGCGCACACCGCTGGCGCAGATCCGGCTCTTTCTGGAAACCCTGCGACTGGGCCGTTATGACAGTGATGCGGAACGGGACTGGCTGCTCGAGCACGTGGACCGTGAAACGATCCGCCTCTCGCACCTGGTGAGCAACGTCCTCCAGTTCAGCCGCGGCTCCATGGAGCACGCCGACCTCGCCCCGGCGGATGTGGCCGCCGAGGCCGCGGATGTCGTGCGCGGTTTCCAGCCGCTGGCGGAGTCGCGTCGGGTGACCGTTCGCGCGGAACTGGACGAGGGCGCGGCGGCGCCGCTCAATCGTGAGTTATTTCGCCAGCTCCTGCTGAACCTGCTCGACAACGCGGTGAAGTACGGTCCGGAAGGCCAGCGGGTGGAGGTCCGGGTGGCACGTGACAACGGGACCGTGCGGTTGTCGGTGTCCGACCAGGGGCCGGGGATTCCTGCCGCCATGCGCGACCGGATCTGGGATCCGTTTGTCCGGGGCGACGACACCTCGGCGCGTGCGATTGGCGGGAGCGGGATCGGGCTGTCCGTCGTGCGCGATGCGGCGCGACGCCACGGCGCCACCCTCCGGCTGGAAGATGCAGCCGGTGGTGGCAGCGTGTTCATCATCGATTTCCCCGCGGCCGGTCCATCGGTCTCATGAACCCCAGGATTCTCGTGGTCGAGGATAATGCCGATCTCGCTGACGGCCTGAGACACAACCTCGAGCGTGAGGGGTACGATGTCGTCCTGGCGGGAGATGGCCGGGAGGGGCTCAGGCTCGCGGGTGCCTCCTCGCCCGACCTGGTGATCCTGGACCTGATGCTGCCGGGTCTCGATGGTTACAAGGTGCTGGAGGGCATCAGGGAGGCCGGCAATCCTGTCCCGGTCATGATCCTGAGCGCCCGGGGCGAGGAGGCCGACAAGGTCCGTGGCTTCCGCCTTGACGCGGACCAGTACGTTACGAAGCCGTTCGGGTTGCTCGAACTCCTCGAGCGGGTGCGCGCACTGCTCCGGCGCAGCGCTTCCAGCACCACCAACGGGCGCGACGGACCAATCACGTTCGGCGTCGTGTCCGTCGATCCCGAGGCCCGCGCGGTGGAGGTGAACGGCGCGCCGGTCTCGCTCACGCCGAAGGCATTCGACCTGATGATGGCCCTCATCCGCCGCGACGGGCGGGTGGCGAGCCGGGTGGACCTGCTCCGCGAGGTCTGGGGATCGCCCGGCGACGTGATGACCCGCACCGTCGACAGCCATATGGCCGAGCTGCGCCGCAAGGTGGAACCCGACACGTCCGAGCCCCGCCATTTCCTGACGGTGTGGAAGGTGGGCTACCGCTTCCAGTCCTGAGCTTCAAACTTTCCGCACACATCCGCAACGCCCCCGCCACCAGTGTCAGGCCTTTCCGTGATAACGTGGACTCCGACCCAGCCATCGGAGCCGTCCTTGACCTCGCCGTTTGCCGCCATTCCCCTTGCCTCGCCCTGTTCAGCGCTGGCCGGGAGGTGCCCCCTCGACACGAGCCTTTTCCCCGGCCGCTCGTCACGGCGACGTGGCTTCGTAGCCACCTCGACGATCCGGACCTGGTGATCCTGCACGTGTCCGCGGGCCCGGCGGCCTGGATCCGCGGACATGTCCCGGGGGCCCGGTGGCTTGACTACCACTCCATTCTCAGCGACTCGACAGGCCTGGCAGTGGAGATCCCACCCGTGCCCGACCTCGTCAGGGCCTTCCGGCTCGCCGGGCTCGAGGACGGGCGCCGGGTGGTGCTGTACGGCGACATCCTCCCGGTGATGCGCGCCTGGCTGACGCTCGACGTCCTCGGGCTCGCGGGGCGCGCCGCAGTGCTGGACGGTGGCCTCGAGGCGTGGGTTGCCGACGGCGGTCCTGTCGAAAGGGAAGCGACAGCGGATTCCGTGCCGATCAGCGGGAGGTTGACGGTCCATCCCTCGTCCGGGCGCATCGTGGACGCGGAGTGGGTGCGTCGGAGGATGCATGACCCGCGAACCTTGCTGCTCGATGTCCGGCCTGATGACGAATACACGGGTGACGACGGGGGGCACGGCATGCACCTCGCCGGCCACATTCCGGGCGCCGTCCAGGTCAGGTGGGAGGACCTGGTGGGTGGTGACGGCCGGCTCCTCCCGGCGCCGGCCCTGCGCCATCGGCTGGCTGCACTGGGGGCCGATGGGGCGGAGCATGTAGTTGTGTATTGCATGGTCGGCCTGCGCGCGAGTCTCGTGTACTTCGTTGCCCGGATGCTGGAGCTCGACGTGCGTTTCTACGACGGAAGCTGGGAGGACTGGAGCAACCGGAAGTACCCGGTTGAGGCCGGCCGCCCTTCTCCCCCGGCGGCTCCCCGCCAGTCCTGTCTCTGACCGAAGGAGTTTCTCATGGCTGTCCTGCTGACGCTCGCCCTGACCGCAGCCCTTGCCTTCCCTCCCGGTGCCCCGCCCGCGGCGCCCGTGGTGGATGCCGCGTGGCTCAGGGAGCATGTGCGTGATGCCAACATTGTCCTGCTGCACGTCGGCCCCGCGGCGCGATACGCTGAGGCCCACATTCCCGGCGCCCGCTACATCACCATGTCCGGGCTGTCGACGAGCTCGGAGAGTCGCTCCCTCGAGCTCCCGCCACTGGCCCAGCTCGACTCGACCCTGGAATCCCTCGGGATTTCGGACGACAGCCGGATCGTGCTCTACTGGGACCAGGGCTGGGTCACTCCGACCACGCGGACCTGGCTGACCCTGGACCGCGTCGGGCTCGGCGAT
This sequence comes from uncultured Gemmatimonadales bacterium, assembly GCA_963825055.1. GTDB lineage: Bacteria > Gemmatimonadota > Gemmatimonadetes > Gemmatimonadales > GWC2-71-9 > CAWGSK01. The sequence continues at coordinate 293,709 of CAWGSK010000009.1, read as the reverse complement.
CGGGTATCCATCCTCGACGGGGGCCTGGACGCGTGGCGCGCCGCCGGCGGCGGGGTCACCTCCGAAGCGCCGGCGACTGCCAGGCCCGGGCACCTCACACCCCACCCTCGAGAGGTCACGGTGGAGGCGAAGTACGTTGCCGCCCACCTGCGCGATGCGAAGGTGACGCTCGTGGATGCACGAACGCCGCAGTTCTACGACGGCAGCGATGCCGGCGGCCAGCCCAGGCCCGGCCACATTCCCGGCGCCCGGAACGTGCCGTACGTCAGTTTTGTCGACGAAACCGACCATTTCCTTCCTGAGGACCAGGTCCGGCGGCTCTTCGCAAAGGCGGGGGTCACTGGCGACGGCCGGATAGTGGTCTACTGCCACATCGGTCAGCAGGCGACCCTCGCTTACTTCAACGCCCGCCGACTCGGCTACGACGTCCGGCTGTACGACGGATCCTTCGAGGAGTGGAGCAGGCTGGATGACGAGCTAGTGGTGCAGCTGAAGCAGGCCCGGGCGCGGCTCATGACCACGGAGCACCTCGCCCGCATGGTAGGCATCCCGGAGTGGAAGGTCACCGTCATCGATGCGCGCAGTGACCTGGGCGCGTACCTCGAGGGGCACATTCCCGGCGCCGTGTTCCTTCACAACGAGACGCTCCGGTGGACCGGGAGCGGTGTCCCCGCAGACCTCCTGCCCGCCGAGTCGTATCGCGCGCTGTTCGAGCGGCTGGGCGTCCGGCGTGACCGCCCGGTCGTGATCTACAGTGCCGGTGACCAGGCTGACTTTCACGCGTCATTCATTGCCTGGCTGCTGCGTGGATTCGGCCACCCGCAGGTCTACCTTCTGGACGGTGGACTGGTGAAGTGGAAGGCGGAGCAACGGCCGGTCACGCAGGAATATCCTGTGGTCGAGGGTGGCTCACTGGCCGGGAAGCCCTTCGCGCCCGCGCTGGTGGGAACGGAGGAGGTGCACCGGGCCGTGACCAGCAGGTCTGCCGTGCTGGTGGATGCTCGGCCGCCGGCGCAGTACACCGGGCAGGCAGGCCCGCAGATGCGGCGCGGGCACATTCCCGGCGCGATCAGTCACCCCTGGATCGGTGACCTGCAGGGCGCCGATGGCCAATGGGCATGGAAGAAGGTGGAGGCATTGAAAGCGGCCTATGCGGCCCAGGGGGTCACGCCGGACCGCGAGATCATCGTGTACTGCAATACGGGCACGGAGGCCAGCCACCTGTACTTCGCCCTGAGCGAACTGCTGGAATACCCGCGCGTGCGGGTTTACGTGCCGAGCTGGACGGCATGGGCGGCTGATCAGGCGTTGCCCGTGGAATAGGCGGAAGGGAAGAGGGAACAGGCGCGAGGGAACAGGGGCCCGTCAATCCGGCGGGCTCCCGTTTCCTGTTGCCTGTTCCCTCTTCCCTACCTTTTGCTCAGCACCGCCACCCCGAGGCAAATCCATCCCGCCAGGAAAGCGAGGCCACCAAACGGCGTGACCATACCGAGGCTGCGCTGGCCGCTCAGGGCGAGAGCATAGAGGCTGCCGCTGAAGAGGACCGTCCCCACGACGAACAGCCACCCGGCGGCGGGGCCTGCGGGGCTGGTCCAGCGGGTGAGCGCCCAGGCGACCGCGAACAGGGCCAGGGCGTGGTACATCTGGTACCGTGCGCCGGTCTCGAAGGCCTGGAGCAGGTCGTCGGAGAGGCGTGCCTTCAACGCGTGGGCGGCGAAGGCACCGGCGGCGACGGCAATGAAGGCGGAGAACGCCCCGAGGGCGGCAAAGACTCTGGTCATGGCAGGTCTCGTCAGGTCAGCGCACCGGCGCGGGTCGGTCGGCCCAGGCGGCGAGGGCCGCGAGACCGAGGAGCAGGACGATGGCCGATATGCCGAGCACCGTCACGTTGTCCGGCGGCAGAGCCATGAAGCCTGAGAGGTACAGGCCGACCATGACAACGACCAGGGTCGCGATGCGCCACGGCCGCGGGTGGATCCGCCTGGAAGGAGCGGTGAGATAAAGGAGGAGTCCCGCCGCCAGGATGAGCAGCTCGGCAGCGATGCTGAGCGGCAGGTTCTGCCAGAGACCAAGTCCCACGCGGGTGGATTCCGTCCCGGCGAGCGGCAGGTCACGGACGTGGACGATCAGGTCGAGGAACCAGTGTGAGGCGACGGCCACCGCGATCAGCATCGCGGCACGGGCATGATGCCGGCTGGTGTCCCGGGTCGGGAGGCTGTAGGCTACCGCGCCGGCGACGACCGCCCAGCACAGGGCGGCGAGCAGGCTGTGCGAGAGGGGGTAGTCGGTGAATACCAGGGGTGACGCGGCGGTGAATCCCGGTTCCACTCGCACGTGCTCCCAGCCGAGGAGCAGGAAGATCCCCCACAACAGGTCCACCAGCTGGACTGCCAGGAAGAGCGACCCGAGCGAGAGCTTGGGGTCAGCACGCTTCAGCCCGAAGGCGATGCCGTAGTGCCCGACGAACATGGATCCTCCACAGGCTGACAGGCGGTCAAACGGACAAGGCGGACAAGGCGGACAGGCGGACAGGGCGGACAGGACGGTCAGGGCGGTCAGGACGGTCGTGCGATTCAACGACTCAACGACTCAACGACTTACGCTCTCCCGATCCCCGATCCCCGATCCCCAATATCCCTACCGTCCCGTTCCCGCCAGCCACGATCCTCCATCCACGACGAAGATGGCTCCGGTGATCCAGTCCCCGGCGGGGCTGGCGAGATAGGTGACCATCTGGCCGATGTCCTCCGGCTTTCCCCAGCGGCCGGCCGGGATGCCCTTGCGCGCGTTCTCCTCCGAGAAGATATCCCGGGCCGGGTCGACCCCCGGCTTCGCAAAGGCCTTGAGCACGCCTTCGGTCGGTATCGGCCCGGGGGCGATCGCGTTCACCCTGATCCCGGCGGGCGCCCATTCGAGCGCGAGTGTCCGGGTCAGGGCATCCACGCCAGCCTTTGCCGCTGTCGCGTGCGCCATCATGGGCCAGCCGCGGTAGTGGAGCGTCATCGAGATCGATACGATCCGGCCGCCGCCCTGCGACTGCATCACCTCGTACACGGCCTGTGAGCAGTAGAACGTACCGTAGAGGTCGGTCTCGACCACGGCGCGCCACGCATTGGGCGAGAGCGTCGCGGAGGGTGCGTAGAAGTTGCCGGCGGCGTTGTTGACCAGGATATCGATCCGGCCGTAATCCTCCATGACCTGCCGTACCGTCCGCTGGACCGTCTCGGGTTCCCGGACATTGGTCTCCACCGCCCCGATCCGAGTTCCGTAGCGGCGCAGCTCCTCGACCGCCGGCGCCAGGTGTTCCGGGCGGCGGCTGGTAATGACCACGTCCGCTCCCGCCTGGGCGAGACACTCAGAGATGCCACGCCCGATCCCCGTGCCGCCTCCGGTCACCAGGGCGACCTGCCCGTTCAGCAGGTCGGGGCGGAAGATCGATTCGTCCGGGCTCACTCCGGCTGCTCCAGTCCGCTCACCGCCATGCCCATCGAGTGATAACCGTTGTCCACGTATACCACGGTACCGGTAATGGCCGCCGCCAGCGGGCTGGACAGGAACGCCGCCGTGTTCCCGACATCGGTCGCCTCGAAGTCGCGCGTCAGCGGGGAGTTGGCCTTCGAGTAGTGAATCATGGTATCGATGAAGCCGATCGCGCTGGCGGCCCGGGACGCCCATGGCCCGGCGGAGATGGCGTTTACCCTGACCCCGTGACGGCGCCCGGCTTCGTAGGCCAGGGTGCGGGTGTCTGATTCCAGCGCGGCCTTCGCGGTGGACATGCCGCCGCCATAGCCCGGGATGACACGTTCGCCGGCCATGTAGGTCAGGGAGAGGAACGTGCCGCCGGGCCGCATGAGGGGGCTCAGTTCCCTCACCATGGCCACGTTGCTGTACGCACTCACGCTGATGGCCGAGAGGTAACCGGCGCGACTCGTGTCGATCAACGGTTTCTTCACTTCCGGTCCATTGGCGAGGCTGTGCACGACGATATCGAGCCCCTGGTCCCCGAAGTCCTCCCGCAGCCGAGTGACCATCCCCTGGATGGTGAAGTCGCCCTGCTCCGTGTAACGCTTGTTTTCCCGGACATCGGCGGGGACGTCTTCCATGCGGTCCCAGGCGGCGTCCAGCGGGTAGATGCGCTCGAACTCCATCTGGCGACCGCCGGACAGCTGCAGGGACTCGTCCATCTTCCCCCGCTCCAGGAGCTTGGTAAAGATCCCCAGGGCCGGCGGCCAGCTGGCGACGCAGATGCTCGCGCCCGCTTCGGCGAGGGCCTTCGCGATGGCGAACCCAAAGCCCCCGTCGTCACTGACGCCGGCGACCAGTGCCCGCTTGCCGCTGAGATCGATGGACAGCATGCACGTCTCCAGGAAGGAAAGAGGATGCGGAAAGGTACTGTCGGCGTCACGGCGACGGAACGGCCGGCCGCTACTCCGTGCGGAGCACCTCCAGCGGTGTGCGCCGCAGGACCTCCCCGCTGTTCCAGAGCCCGGTGAGGGTCGTGACGGCGAGGATGGCGGCCGCCAGCAGGCTGAACGCCCCCCAGGGCACGGTGAACGCGGAATCGAACACGAACCGCACGAGTGCCCAGGCGGCGGCCGTGGCGAGGACCATTCCGACCAGGATCGCGAGCACGCCCAGGCTGCCGAATTCCACGAGCATGACCCGGAGCACCTGCCCCCGGGTGGCACCCAGTGCCCGGAGCAGCACTCCTTCCCGGAGGCGCTGCCACCGGCTCGTCGCCATCGCGCCAACAAGCACGATGGCGCCCGTCACGAGGCTGAAGAACGCCATGAACCGGATGGCCCAGGAGACACGACCCAGCAGGCCTTCAATGGTGGCCTGGACCTGCCGGATGTCGATGGATGCGACGTTCGGGAAGCGCTCGACCACGGCGCGCTGGATCCGTCCCACGTCGGCGCTGTCGGCCACGCGTGTCAGCGTCACATAGGAGTGCGGGGCCGCCTCGAGAACCCCCGACGGGAAGACGACGAAGAAATTGGGCTCGAACCGGGCCCAGTCCACCTCCCGGAGCCCGGCCACGCGCGAATGGATTACGACGCCCTGCACGTCCCAGTCCACCGGGTCCCCAACCCCGACGCCGAGGTCTCCAGCCAGTTCCACTTCCATGGAAACGGGCACCAGGCCACCCGCTTCCTGCGTCACGGGCCACGTGCCCCCGACGGACTGCTCTGAACGGACCAGTGTGTCGCGCCAGGTGGAGCGGTATTCCCGGCGCAGCGCCCAGCGTTCCGGACGGTCTTCGCCGCGCGTGGTGTCCGCCAGCCACTCAGTGACACTGCGCCCCCGGATATTCGCAATCCGCATGGGGACGATGGGTACGGGTGTCTCGATCCGGAGTCCCTCCACCTGGAGGAGGGAATCGACACCGTCGCGCTGGTTCGGCTGGATGTCGAAGAGCACCAGGTTCGGCCGGCCGCCGCCCCCGAGACGAAGCTCCCTCAGGAGGTTCTGCTGCACCAGGAACAGCGTGGCAAGGAGGAATGCCCCGAACCCGAGCGCGAGCACGACCATGAGCGTCTGGTTCGCCGGGCGATAGAGGTTGGCGATACCCTGCCGCCAGAGGTAGGGCAGCCGGCGCGGAAACCAGCGGCGCACCATCCGCACCAGACCGAAGGCGGTCAGGCCCAGGAGGCCCAGGACGATCCCGATGCCCAGGGCGAAACCGATCCCGGTCTGCCAGCGGTCGGCCTGGAGCATGGCCAGCCCGGTCACGCTCACCGCAATCAGCACCCGGAGGGCCACGCGCCACGGGTCGCGGCGGCCGAGTCTGCCGGGGTCGACCTCGCGCAGCGCGGCCAGGGGCGGTACGTGCCGGACCGACAGCAGGGGCAGGAGCGAGAAGACGAACGCGACCCACGCACCGATCGCGAGACCCATCAGGACGGCGGGCCAGGATGGCGTACCGCTCACCGCCACCGGCAGGAAGTCGGCGAGAACGCGCGGGAGCAGGCCCTGAAGCAGTACCCCGAGCCCGACGCCCGCCGCGCTGCCCAGGATACCCATGGCCAGCGCCTGAATCAGGTAGATGGCGATGACCTGCCGGGCGGTGGCGCCGAGGCAACGGAGGATCGCGACGATGGCGAGCTTGCGCCGGATGAATACGTGGACCGCGCTCGCAACGCCCAGGCCGCCGAGCAGCAGCGCGATCAGGGCGACCAGGCCCAGGTAGCTGCTCAGGCGGGTAAGGGCGTCGGTGAGGTTCTCCTGGTTTTCCTGCGCGGTCCGGACGCGAAGTCCCTCGGGACGGAAGCGGTCGCGCAGGTTGTCCGCAAGCGTGGCAGCGTTCGCCGTCGCGGGAAGGCGGAAATACAGCGCGCGCTCCACCCGGGAGCCGAACTGCAGGAGTCCGGTCTCCTCAACACGGGACGCGCTGATCCATACCCGCGGTCCGAAGAGCGCCCGGATGCCGGCATCGCCCGGCATCCGCGTTACGGTGCCGACGATACGGAACCGGGCGTTTCCCAGCGAGACGGTGTCGCCCAGCCTGGCCTCGAGGCTGGTGAGCAGGGCCGGGTCGGCCAGAATGCTGTGGCCATCCGCCAGGGACCGCCAGGCGCCGGCGGGCTCCGTGACCACGTCGCCATAGAACGGATAGCCCCCGCCGATGGCGTTCACCTCCACAAGCCGGGCACCCGTTGTGCCGGGTACGTACGCCATGGCGGAGAAGGAAGTGACCTCGGCGCGATCGGCCGCCTCCCCCGCCATGGCTGAGTCGAGCTGCGCGACCAGCTCGGGAGAGATCACCGTCCGCGAGGTCACGCCGAGGTCGGCGCCATAGAGGGAGCGCGTTTCGCGGGCCAGCGCGCCACGGAGGTTTGCCGTGAAGCCGTTGATGGCGACCAGCGCCGCGACCCCGACGGAGATCGCGCTCATCAGGAGGACGAGCCGTCGCCGTGACGCCCGGCTTTCCCGGAGCGCCATGCGGAGCAGGAACCGGAATGACGTCACGTGACGGCGTCCGCCACGATGCGGCCGTCGGTCAGGCGGATCGTGCGGCGGGCACGGGTTGCCAGTTCGGGATCGTGGGTCACCAGGACCAGCGTGGTGCCGAACTCCGCGTTGAGGCCCGCCATGAGGTCGATGACCCGGGCACCGGTGACTGTGTCGAGGTTACCGGTGGGCTCATCGGCGAAGAGGATGCGGGGCCGGTTGCTGAACGCGCGGGCGAGGGCAACCCGCTGCTGCTCGCCGCCCGAGAGCTGGGCCGGGTAGTGATGTCCCCGGTCGCCCAGGCCGACCCGGTCCAGGAGCTCCGCCGCTGCCCCGGTACCGTCCTCGCCACGCAACTCGAGCGGCACCGCAATATTCTCGGCCGCCGTCAGCGTGGGAATCAGGTTGAACGACTGGAACACGAAACCGATCTTCCGCGCCCGGAGGACAGCCCGCTCGTCCTCGCCCATCGTCGTGATGTCCTCCCCGTCAAGGAGGATCCGGCCCCGTCGGGGCAGGTCGAGCCCCGCCAGCAGGCCGAGCAGGGTGCTCTTTCCGCTTCCCGAAGGGCCCAGGATCGCGAGGAAGCCGCCATCCTCGAGGGAAAAGGAGATGTCGTGGAGGACGGTGAGTTCGTGCCCGCCCGAGAGGTAGGCCTGGGTGACGCCTTCGCACTGAATCATGGTTGCTATCTTACCCCGGATGCGATCGAGATACCTGCTGTGCGCCGTCGGCGCTGCTGCTGTCCGGCTGCGGCTCGCGGGGGAACGATGCCCCGCCTGCCTCGGACCGTGCCGCCCATGTCCCTGCCGGCCGTCCACGGATCGTCTTCCTCGGCACCAGTCTGACTGCCGGACTCGGCGTGGACCCGGGACAGGCCTACCCCGCCCGTATTCAGGAGCGCCTGGACCGGGAGGGGCTGGACTACGAAGTCGTCAACGCGGGACAGAGCGGTGAGACCTCCGCGGGGGCCAGGGCACGGATCGACTGGGTCCTGCGCGAGCCGGCGGCCGTGCTCGTGATCGAGACCGGGGCCAATGACGGGCTGCGGGGGCTGGATGTGGACTCGCTGCGGGCCAACATCCAGGCCATCATCGACACCGCCCGCCACCGTCCGGATCCGCCCCGGATTGTCCTCGTGGGGATGGAAGCGCCGCCCAACCTGGGCCCGCGTTTCACCGGACGCTTCCGTACCGCCTACCAGGATCTCGCGCGCCGCAACGGGGTCGCCTTGGTGCCCTTCCTGCTCACCAACGTGGCCGGCGATCGATTCACTGAACCAGCCGGACGGCATCCACCCCAATGCCCGGGGCCATGAGATCGTGGCCGACAATGTGTGGGCGGTGCTGGGGCCGATGCTGAACAGTGGTGCGAACTGAGCGTTAAGAAGTAAGACGTGTGCATCTTGCCCCTCTCACTTCTTACTCCTTATTTCTCACTGTGGTGCAGCCGCTCCTCCACCCTCCTCGCCGAGGCGTGCAGCGGGGAGCTGTCCGAACTGCGCGCCTCGTCCAGTATCTCCCTCAACGAGTTGCCGATACCCACGATGTGGCGGCAGATCTCCGACTCCTCCACCATGCCCTGGTGCATGAGGCCGAAGGCCATGGCGCCGCCGGCGTTGGCGACGTAGTCCGGACAGTACAGGATCCCCCGCTGGTGCAGGAGGTCGGCGTCCTCGTCTCGTTCGAGCTGGTTGTTGGCCGACCCCGCGACGACCCGGCAGGCGAGGCCGGGAATGGTGCGGGTGTTCAGGATGCCCCCGATCGCGCAGGGCGCGAAGATGTCGCAGGGGGTCTGGTAGACGTCATCGTTTGCCACCACCTGGCCGCCATGTGCCTTCGCGAGCGCCGCCGAGCGATCAGGGTCGATGTCGCTCACGAGCAGCGATGCCCCGGCCTCGTCAAGCAGCGCAGCCAGCGGCGTCCCCACGCCGCCGGCCCCCTGAATCAGTACTGTCCGTCCGGCGAGGTCGTCGGTGCCGAAGGCGTGACGTGCGCCCACCTTGATGCAGGAAAAGACCCCGAGCGCCGTGTAGGGGCCGGGGTCCGCGTGACCACCGCGTGACGGGTCACCGGCAAAGACCCAGCGTGAGACCTGCTTGACGATATCCATGTCATCCGGCGTGGTCCCGAGATCCACCCCCGTGCCATACCGCCCGCCGAGCGTGTTGAGCAGCGTGCCAAGCCGGCGCAGCAGGCCTTCCCGCTCCGCGCCGTGCATTTCGTGCGGAATGGCCAGCACGGTCTTGCCCCCGCCGAATTCCACGTCGATGGCCGCCCACTTGTGCGTCATGCCCCGCCCGAGGCGCATGGCATCGAGGAGCCCGTCCTCGGGGGACGGGTAGACCTTCATCCGGCAGCCGCCGACCATCATCCCGCGGGAGGGATCGTGCAGGGCGATGAAGATCCACGTCCCGGTGGGCCGGTCATAGCGCTGGAGGACGGCGTGTCCGTCCCATTCCTCCATCAGGCTCTTGATGTCCTTCGTCATGGTCCTTCCAGGTCTGGGCGCGCTGGCGTGGGGAACGCCAGCCGCACGATGGTGGCACGCAGGCTCCGGACCGGGATCTCCAGGGTCCCGAACCCCGCGCCGGGGCTCGTCGCGTAGCGGAGGTCGATAATGTATACCGAACGGTCCCGGCCCGGGCCGGTGACGACCCAGGTCGGGAACCGTGCCCAGCGGAGGAAGCGGCGGGCATCCGGCGTGGCCGCGGCCCGGGAGAGCAGTTCATGGCTCAGCCCCGCTTTTGGCAGGGCATAGGTTCTTCCACCATCGACATGCGGCCAGGGGAGCCAGAAGAACTCGCCGACGCGATACCCCTCACGGCCCTCGATGACGAGGGATCTCCGGAAAGGTGTGAGCGGAACGGGGGCCGCCAGGACACGATGGGGAGTCACGCCGACGTAGCGGCGATAGGCCCCGGTGACAAGCCCGCGCACGGTGAAGGCGCTCGCCGTCATCAGAACCGCGTAGGTGGCAAACACCGCAAGGCCGTAACGTGCCGGCGCGCCGTCATCCGGGGCGCCACGCCGCGCCCGCCGCCAGCTCGCCCAGACCGCCACCCCGAGGATGAGCCAGGCCCAGACGTCCACGATGAACAGCGCGTCTCCGTAGAACCAGCGGTCGGAGAAAGGCATCAGCCAGCGGACGCCGTAGGTGTTGAGGGTGTCGAGCACCGGGTGCGTTGCGATGGCCAGGGCGGCCAGGAGCAGGAGTTGACCCCCCCGCGCCTGCGCGCGTGCAGGGTCGCGCCTGCGGCGCCAGCGGTCCCACAGCAGCATGACTCCCGTGAGCAGGAACGGGAGCACGACGATCGCCAGGATACCATGCGTCCAGCCCCGCCGGAAATCGAGCGCGGCGAGCTCCCCCCACGCGTAGGACACGACATCGATGTCGGGGAGGTTGGCGCCGATGAGCAGGGTCGGGACGGCGAGCGCGGTGCGCCGGCGGAGGCCGGTGCGGGCGAGCGCGGCGCCCACCAGCGTGTGGCAGATCGGGTCCACGAGGCGTCAAGCCCCGGTGTGAGTCACGGATGCGACTCTGTTGCCGGGGCCTTGGCGGGCTGTCCGAGCCAGCGTCCGAACACCCGGCCCAGACCGCCACGCCACTGGATCAGGATCTCGTACACCGTGGGGATGACGAGCAGCGTGAGGAACGTCGAGGTGATCACGCCGCCAATCACGGCTCGCCCCAGCGGGGCGCGGAAGTCGGCGCCCTCCCCCCGGCCGAGCGCCACCGGAATCATGCCTGCGATGAGCGCGAACGTGGTCATCATGATGGGCCGGAGCCGGATACGGCCGGCCTCGATGAGCGAGTCCCGGAGGGACAGTCCGTCATTTTCCTGGCCCCACTTGGCGAAGTCGATCAGCAGGATCGCGTTCTTGGCGACGATGCCCATCAGGAGGATCACCCCGATCAGGCTCATGATGTTGAGCGTGTCGCCCGTGATCAGGAGGGCGAGCACCACGCCGATCAGGGAGAGCGGCAGCGAGAGGAGGATGGCCAGTGGATCCAGGAAGGAACCGAACTGCACCACGAGGATCAGGTACATCAGCAGCACGGCGATGCCCAGCGCGGTGAAGATGCGCGAGAACACCTCGTTCTGGTCCCGTGTCTCCCCGCCCTGGCTGATGGCGTACCCTGGCGGGAGCCGCAGCTGCGCGGCGAATCGTGACTCGATGTCCTTGACCACTTCGTTGAGCGACCGGCCTGAGACGTTCGCCTCCACATTGATCACTTTGTCCCGGTCCAGGTGGTTGATCTGGGCGGGGCCGACGCCCTGCTGAATGTCCGCCACCTGCCCGAGTGGCACGGTTGCAAACTGGCCATCCCGGCCGGGCACGACGAGCGGCAGGCGGGCCAGGTCCTCCGGGCGCTCGCGGCTCTCCGGCCGGAGCCGGACCGTGACGTCCCGGGTTTCGCCACTCGGGTCCACCCAGTCGCCGGCATCGAGCCCCGCGAACGCCGGGCGAAGCGACTGGGCGACCTGGCCCACCGTAATCCCCAGCTGCCCGGCCAGTCCCCGGTGGAGCGACACCGTGAGTTCCGGCTTCTGCCCCCGGGTGCTGAGTCCGACATCCACTGCCCCCGGCACCTGCCTGACGATCTCCTTCGCGCGCTCGGCCAGCTCCGTGAGCCTGGCGATATCGTCACCGCTCATCTGGAGCTGGATCTGCTTGAACGCACCGCCGAACCCGCTGGTGAATACGGACACCGTCGTACCCCCGACCTGATTCAGCTCGCCGCGCATCAGCTGGCCGAGTTCGGCCTGGCTGATCGAGCGATCGGCCTTCGGGACCAGGCGCACGTAGACCTGCGCCTGGTCCACACCGGGCGCGCGGAGCGGCAGCGGCGTCCCGATGGTGGTGTAGGTGTAGGCGACCTCCGGATGGTTCCGCGCGACCTGCGCCACCTCCTCGGTCTTGAGGCGGGTGTAATGCAGGCTCGACCCCGGCGGGGTTTCCACGATCAGGGTGATCTCGCTCCGGTCGCTTTCGGGGACGAAACCTGCCCCGCCGAAGGCCACCTGGAGGGCGATCGCGCCCACGAACGCGCCGATGCCGACGAGCGCCACGAACAGGCGGTGGTCAAGGGCCCAGCCCACCAGGCGCTTGTAGTTCTCGGCCTGGCGATCGAACCACCGGTTGAACCGCTCGAGCGTGCGGGCGATCGGGTTCCGACGTTCATGCGCCTCGACCTGCGGGTCGGCCCAGTAGGCCGACAGCATCGGGTCGAGCGAGAAACTGACGAAGAGGGAGACCAGGACCGCGCAGGCGATGGTGAGGGCAAAGGGCTTGAACCACTGGCCCGCCACCCCGTACATGAAGGCGACCGGTACAAAAACCGCCACGATGGAAAACGTCGTCGCCGCCACCGCGAGGCCGATCTCGTCCGTCCCCTCCTGGGAGGCTACGTAGTGGTCCTTCCCCATTTCGATGTGCCGGACGATGTTCTCCCGCACCACGATCGCGTCGTCGATCAGAATGCCGATGGCCAGGGACAGGCCGAGGAGCGACATAGTGTTCAGCGTGAAACCGAACGCCCACACCGCGACGAACGAAGCCAGCACACTCACCGGCAGCGCCAGGCCCGTGATGACCGTGGAGCGCCAGGAATTGAGGAACAGGAACACCACCACCACCGTCAGCAGGGCGCCTTCCACCAGCGCCTCCTGCACATTCTGGACGGCGTGGCTCACCCGCACGCCGGCGTCGCGCACGATCTCCAGCGTGGCGCCCTCAGGGAGGCGGGCCTGCAGTTCCGTGATGCGCTCGCGGATCCGGTCGGCCACCGCCGTCGTGCTGTACCCCTTGGATTTCTTGATGTCGATGCCGATCGCCTCGCGCCCATTGAAGAGCGCCAGGGTGCGGGGCTCCTCGGTGCCATCCATCACGTCCGCCACCTGCCCCAGACGGATGGTCCCGCCATCCCGCTCGGCCACGACGAGCGCCTGGAAGTCCTCCGGACGCTCCAGGCGGCCCTTGAGGCGGATGCTCCGCTCCTCGAGGTCGCTGGTGAGGCGGCCGACCGGCGCCGCCAGGTTCTGGCTCTGGAGCGCCTGAACCACCTGTGCCACGCTGACGCCCGCGCCCTGAAGCGCCTCCGGGCGCACCTGCACGGTGAGTTCCCGTGTGATGCCACCGATCACGCTGACGTCGGCCACGCCCGGGATGCTCCGCAGCTCCCGGGTTACCGTCGGGTCGGCGATTCGCGTGAGTACGGTTGCGGGAAGCCGGTCGGAGGACAGGGTCAGGGAGAGGATCGGCTCCTCCGCCGGATCGAACCGCGTGATGATCGGTTCTTCCATCTCCTGCGGCAGGTCGGCCCGCTTGCTGCTGATGGCGTCGCGGATGTCCTGGGTGGCCTGCTGGACGTCCTTCTCGAAGTCGAAGAAGACGACAAAGGACGCCAGGCCGTCAGTCGCGCTCGAGATGGTTTTCGGCCCGTCGATCCCGCTGATGCTGAAGATGGCGTCTTCGACCGGGTCCACGATTTCCCGCTCGACCACCTCGGGCGATGCGCCGGGATAGATGATAGACACCGCGACCACCGGCTGCTGGATGTCGGGGAACTCGTCTGTCTGCAGGTTGATCAGGGCGGCAAGGCCGAACGCGACCAGCGCCAGGATCGTGGTGATCGTGACAATGGGGCGCTTGATCGCAAAGTCGGATATGAACACCGTTGATCCTCAGTTCATCGGGCGGCTGGAGTCGGACGGCACGCGCGGGTCCTGCCGGATTCGCACGACGGTGCCGTCGGCCAGCCCCTGGGCTGACCCCATCAGCACCGTGTCGCCGACGCTTAGGCCGGAAGTGATTTCGACCCGCTCGGCGATCTCGTCCTTGAGTCCGGTGGCGACCGCCACCTTCCGTACCTGCGCGTTCCTGACCTGGTAGACCACGGGGGCGAGTCCCCGCTCATCCAGGGCGGCACGCGGAATCGCCGCGCCGACCGAGGTCTGGGTGGCCACCCGGCCCTCCGCGAACAGTCCGCCCACCAGTGTCCCGCGTTCATTCGGAATCGCGACGTAGATCCTGACCTGCCCCGTGCCTGGGTCCGCGGTGGGGCTGATCCGGTCGATCACGCCCTCGAAGTACCGTTCCGGGTAGCCGGTCACCTGGAACCGCACCGTCTTACCCTCCCGGAGGGCATCCATGCTCCGCGCGGGAACGGCTGCCTCCAGTTCCATGCTCGAGGGATCCACTACCGTGAACAGGGCGGTCCCCGACTGGACGACATCGCCCAGGCTGACGCTTCTCTCGCTTACGACACCGCTGAATGGCGCCCGGATGGTCGCGTTGCCCAGCTGTCGACTCGCCGTGCTCAGGCGTGCCCTGGCGTCAGCAACGGCGGCCTCGGCCCTGGTCTCGGCCTGCTGCGCCTGCTCCAGGTCACGCTGGGGAATCGCACCGGCGGCCGCGAGGGTCGCGGAGCGCTCCGCGTCCCGACGCGCCTGCGCCATCGCGGCCTCGGCCTGCCGGAGAGCAGCGCTGGCCGAACGTTCCGCTTCCAGCAGGGAGGCCGACTCGATCCGGCCGAGCACCGTTCCGCGGGAGACCGCCTGCCCCTGCTCCGCGCGAACCTCCACCACGGCGCCGCTGACCTCAGCGCGCATCCGCGCCTCCCGGACGGGTGTCAGCTGCCCCGAGATGGTGGGCCCGGACCGGATAGTGTCCTCGGTGACCACGGCGATGTTCTCAGCCCCCAGGGTCACAGGCTCGTCCCTGGTGTCGGCGGTCTCCACCTTTCCTCCGCAGGACATCAGGATTGGCAGAACTGCGGTCAGGGCGACCATCGCGAGCGGGTGTCTCATTGTCTGGGAATTCCTGTCGTCGTCACGGCCGACCGCGTGCCGGTGGCCGGTGTGGTGGTCATCGTGGTCGTCGAAGCCGCGTCGGCCGCGCCCGTCGTACCATCGCCTGCCTGCGCCAGCGGCAGGTCCGGCAGGAGCGCGGCGCGCACCCGCGCGACCTGGAGGTCCCGGGTGGCCTGGGCACGGTTGGCTTCCGCCTGCTGCAACTGAAGCCGCGCGTCATTGAGTTCGAGCTGGGTGGAAATGCCTTCACGGTATCGGATCTGCGCGATGCTCCAGGCGCGGCGCGCCTGTTCCACCGTCCCGCGGCTGGCCTCCCACGTGGCGCGGGCCGCCGCAAGGTTGGACGAGGCCGTGAAGGCGTCGAGTTGGGCAGCCTTTCGCGTCAGGCTGAGCCGCTGCCGGGCCTCGTCGAGGTTCGCGCGCGCCACCATGACGTCACCGTGAATTCGTCCGCCCGTGAAGATCGGCAGCTGAAGCGCCACGGCCACCGTCCAGTCGGTCACGAAATCACCGGCACCCGGGAACGCGGAGGATGGGTAAGCGAGCTGGGCGTACTGGGACGTGAGCGTGAGGCTGGGGAAGTGCTGGGCCCTCGCGGCCTTGAGCAATCCCTCCCGGGCCGCCACCGCGGCCTCGGCCTGTTGCACGGGAGCTCGCTGTTGCAGCGCGGTGTCCGCCGCCTCGAGTTCCATGGGAACCCCGGGAATCGGCGCCGCGGTACTGTCGTCCAGTCTGCTTGCAAGCTCGACCGGCCTCTCGGTGGGCAGGTTCAGGAGCTGGCGCAGCCGGAGATAGGCGATGTCCCGCGCGGCAGCGCGCTGGATCACGACCGGCCGCTGGTTGTCCCGCGCCACCTGGGCACGCAGCAGGTCGAACTCGGCCTGAGTGCCGACCTCCGCGCCGAGCCTGACCTGCTCATATGTCGAATCGGCCTGGCCCAGCGAGGCACGGGCGATGTCGAGAAGGCGATCGGCGAGGATTGCGTCAAGGTAGGCCCTGGTCACATCCAGGGTGAGCGCCGCCTCGGCGGCGGTCACGCCGATTTCCGACGCGCGACGGGTGGCCTGTGCAGCCCGGTTCTGGCCGCTCAGCCGT
Source organism: uncultured Gemmatimonadales bacterium (assembly GCA_963825055.1). Taxonomy (GTDB): domain Bacteria; phylum Gemmatimonadota; class Gemmatimonadetes; order Gemmatimonadales; family GWC2-71-9; genus CAWGSK01. The sequence goes on along the minus strand of CAWGSK010000009.1, from coordinate 277,847 downwards.
CCGCCGGTGAAGAGGTTCTGGGACAACTGCAGTCCGAAGGAATACTGGTTCTCGCGACCGAAGGGGAGGTCGGAGAAGGCCGAGAACGGGTTGACGCTGGAAAGACACTCCACCGCGCTTTCCAGCGAGTCCACCCGGGCGCCGATCGGCATGGTCGGATCGGCCCGGAACCGTTCGCAGGAGGCAGGCGCGGTCGTGGTGTCCGGACTGTCAGACTGGAGGGAACTGAACTGAGACGCGAGCGTCCGGGTGTAGGATGCGCTCCCGGAGAGCTGCGGGAAGTACCCGCTTCTTGCCTGGAAGAGCTGGCCCTCCGAGCGACGCAGGCCAGTGCGGGCCAGCTCCACTGTCTCACTCGATTGCCGGGCCAGGTCGAGCGCATCGGGGAGGGAGAGCACCAGGGGAGCCTGCTGCTGGGCCACGGCCGCCGCGGGAGTGAGCGCAGCTGCCAGCCATATTCCACGAAGAGTCGATATCAGCCGTTTGCTCATCTGTCCGCCACACTTCCCCATTCAGGTGCCCCACCGATAAGCCCGGATGATAGACCTGCGACGGAATCCCTCCAACCGGGATTGCGGTCGCCGCTGCCGCCGTTACCCACCCGTGATACCGGGTGCGAGTCCCCGCCGGGCGAAATCGATGGCGTGGGCCACCAGGTTCGTACGCACTGATCCATCGCTCAGGTCCACCCCGTGTACCTCTGCCAGCGGGCGCCAGGCCAGGGCGAAATAGATCGGTTGCGCCACCACGCTGAGTGCCAGCAGGGAGGGATCACCCTTCCGGATACTGCCGTCCTTCTGGCCCTCCTTGACCAGGGCTTCCAGCATGCCCCGCACCTCGAGTTGAGCCCGGCGTCCCGGGGCGGGGAACTGCCCCGCCATGGTCATCTGGTGCATCATGAGGCAGGGCACGTCGGCATTGGACAGCATGTGGTCGAAAATGGCCCGCATCAGGCTCTCAACCCGGTCGAGCGGTGGCGCGTCTTCGGAAACCGCGGCCGTGGCACGCTGGAGGAGCGGATCGATCAACTGGCTCAGGACGGCCTGGTAGAGAGCGTCCTTGGAACCGAAGTGATATGTAATCGCACCGAGGTTCGTGCCCGCCTCCTCCGTGATGCGGCGGACACTTGCCCCCCTGTACCCGTGGCGGGCGAAGAGGCGCTGGGCCGTCCTTAGCAGGCGATCCCTGGTGGCTTCGGTTTCGTTCATACGCATGTATGAAAACCGGGCCGGCTGGTATGGTCAAGGGGGCGCGGCGGGTACTAGAAGTTGAAGCCGAGAACCAGGCGGAAGAGGGTTTCTCCGCGGGCGCGGGTCCATCTCGCCTCGAGAAACGGGCGGAAGGTGGCGGGGAGGACGGTGGAGATGCCGACAAACCCGTTGACCCCGTCGCCCCAGGCCTGGGTGGAGTCGCCATCCCATGCCCGGCGGACGCGCGCGTATCCGAACCCGAGATAGCCGGCGCCGCGCGGACCGAGGACGGCCACGTCCAGGTTCCCCTGCCAGGGATGTCCGTCGGTCAGGAGGACGTCGGCACTGGGGCGCAGTTCCCAGAGCCGCCAGACCGGCACCCGGATGCCGCCGCCGGCCATCCACTTGTCATCCGAGAAATCCCGGCCGGTCCGGATGGCTGCTTCGACGCCGCGGGAGAGGCCACGCTCCTGGGCCGCCGCCGGAAGGGGGAGCGCCGCAAGCAGCAGGACGAGCAGGGACAGGTGCAGGGATCTCAAGGTCATCATGGCTCCGGTGAACTCAGCACCCTGCGGACGCTTGCCAGCAGGAGCTCTGGGGTGAACGGCTTCTGGAGAAAGTTCTCTCCGGGGGTGATCACGCCGTGGCGCGCGATGGCGTCGTCGGCATATCCGCTGCTGTAGATGGGGGCGAAATCCGCACGGTAGCGCTGGAGTCGACGCACCATCTCGGCTCCGCTCATGCCGGGCATGACAACATCCGTGAGGACGACGTCGAGTGGACCATCATGGTCAATGGCGATGCGCAGGCCCTCTTCTCCAGACGAGGCTTCCAGCACGATGAATCCGTTGGATTCGAGCACCCGGCGGCAAAGCCGGCGTACAGGCGCCTCGTCTTCCACGAGCAGGACCGTGCCCCCGCCAGACGCTCTGGCGGGCGCGGCCTGCGGTACATCGAGGGGGGGATCGAGTGGCCCCTCCACCTTCGGAAGGTAGATGTGGAACGTCGAGCCCTTCCCCTCCTCCGAGGCGACATCGATGTATCCGCCGCTCTGCTTGACGATCCCGTACACCGTCGCCAGGCCAAGACCGGTGCCCTTGCCGCGCTCCTTGGTCGTGAAGAACGGCTCGAAGAGGTGAAGCCGTACCCTCGGGGAGATACCCGAACCCGTATCCCGGACACTCAACCGGACATACGGGCCCGGGATGGCGGTAAAGCCGGCGAATTTCTGGCCGCCGAGTTCCACGTTCGCCGTTTCGATGGTGAGCACGCCGCCTTCCGGCATGGCATCCCGCGCGTTGAGGGCCAGGTTCACGATGACCTGCTCGAGCTGGCCCGGGTCGGCGCGGACCAGGCCGAGATCCGGCGCAAGTGATTTGCGGCGCTGTACGTCCTCGCCCAGCAGTCGGAGGAGCAGCGTGTCGACTGTGCGGACGATGCCATTCACCTCGATGACCCGGGGCTGCAGGACCTGCCGTCGGCTGAAGGCCAGGAGCTGCCGGGTAAGTCCGCCGGCCCGCTCCGCGGCCCGACGGATCTCCAGGAGATCCTCCTGGTGCGGGTCGGTCCCGGCGAGTTCGTCCAGGACCAGCGCACTGGTGCCGAGAATGGCGGTCAGCAGGTTATTGAAGTCATGGGCGATCCCGCCCGCCAGGCGGCCGACGGCTTCCATCTTGACTGCCTGCTGGAGCTGGTCCTGCATCTGTTTATGGGCCGTCACGTCCCGCGCGACCCAGACGACGGAGTCCTCGAGCATCGGAGAAATCGTGGCGTCAAACCACCGGTCCCCCTGCTCGACCTCGATCCGGTACTCCGCCTGCACGGGTGACCGCGTCTCCAGAGCCTCCGCGATGTAGCGCAGGAAGATGTCGGCGGTGGAGCGGGGAAAGAAGTCGTGGATGGTATGCCCGAGCAGTTCATCCGGCGGACGGACGAGCGCGGCCGTGTTGGTGGGTGCGACCTTGAGATACCGCCCCTCGCGGTCGATCACCAGGATGACGTCGGTCATCGCCGTGAACAGGGCCTCCAGTTCCGCCTCCGATGCCCTGAGCCGCTGGGCCGCCGTCCGCCGCTGTCCGACATCCTCCACCACTGCTTCGAGGATCTCGCCGCCGGGTTCGAGACCTGCGGTGAGCGATACCAGTTCCCTCGTGCCGTCCCCTCGGAGCATCTCCAGTTCGACGTCCGTTACGGTCTCGCCACCGGCCAGGCGGGAGACCAGGTCCGGGTATGCCTCCGGGCCGGGAAAGAGCGCCGCGACCGGGATCGTGCGGATTTCGTCCAGGCTCTCATAACCGAGCAGGGCGATCAGGGCGGGATTGGCGTCCAGCAGCCGCGAGCCTTCCGCACGGAACGTACCGATCCGGAGGCGCTGCAGCATGGCCCGGACGGGGGAGGGCCGTCCTGCGTCCGGCGCCCGGGGGTCGTCCCGTGGCCGGTTCATGCTCAGGTGGTTTCCCGGATGCCCAGCGCCTGACGCACGTGGTCCAGCAGTTCGGCGGGAGTGAAGGGCTTCACCAGCAGGAGGCTCTCCCGGATCACGTCCTGTTCCAGCGCGGGAATGTTGATGTAGCCGGACATGAAGAGGATGCGGAGTGTGTCCCGCTCCTGGCGCAGCTGGGTGGCGAGGTCGGCGCCGCTGATCCCCGGCATCATGACGTCGGTGAGCAGCAGGTCAATGCCCTCCACCATTCCGTCGGCGACCCGAAGCGCCTCGGTGCCGCTCGCGGCGGCCACCACGGTGTAGCCGTGGTTGCGCAGGATGCGTTCCGTCACGCGCCGCACGGCCGGGTCATCCTCTACCAGGAGGATCCGGGCCAGCCGTTCTCCCGGCTGCACCTCGCCGGACGCGCGCCCGGGAACATCAGCCGGTGCGGCCGGGAGGTAGATCCTCACGGAGGAGCCACCCCCGGGTGCCTGGTCGATGGTGAGGCTCCCGGCGCTCTGCTGGACGATGCCCCACGCCACACTCAGGCCGAGATCGCCGTCCTCGCCCGGCTCGGAGAATGGGAGGAACGCGCTGTCCCGCGCGCTGGCCGAGAGGGTCGGGCCGCTGTCGGTGACCGAGAGCATGACATGCGTTCCCGTGGCGTAGCCCGCCACGGGGGAGTCCTGCCCTGTCTCAATGGTGAGGCGCCCGCCCTCCGGCATCATTCCGATCGCGCGCCGAACGACCGAGAGTACGATTTGATCGAACTGTGACGGATCGACCCAGGCCGCCTGCGGGCCGTCACCAGAGCGTGTCTGCACCTCGATGGGGGGGCCGGCGAGCTGGCGGAGCATTGGTTCCAGGGCAGCCAGCGCATGATTGAGATTCACCCGCGCGGGCTGGAGGGCGAGCCGCTGGCTGAACGCCTTCAGCTGGCGGGCCAGAGTGGCGGCGCCGGCGGCCGCGCGACGGATCCGCTCAGCGTCGGCCCGGCCAGCCGAGCCGTCGGGCAGGTGGCTCTCGAGCCGCTCGCAGCTCTCGAACAGCGTATTGACCAGGTCGCCCATGGTGTCGGCGATCCCCCCACCGACCCGGGTCGCCACGGCCAGCCGGGCTTCATGCCGAAGCTGCCGGTCAAGCTCGACCCGCTCGGTCACGTCGCGAAAGATGGCCAGGTGGCGTCCAGGCAGGATATGCGCGCGCCCCGCGACATCCAGCAGCCGGGGACCCTCCGGCAGGTCCACCCGGATCCTGCCCCGGAAGGAACCCTCGGCCACGAAGGTCTCCCATCCCGAGGCAAGCGCCGAATCGGCGGGGAACAACGGGTCGAGGAACACGCCGCCCATGGCTTCCGGGGGCAGTTTCAGCAACTCACGCGCTTCTGCATTCGCCTCCCGTACGCAGCGGGTGTCATCGACCAGGATGACGCAGTCCGGCATGGTCTCCACCATCGCCCGGAAGAGCTGTTCGCGCTCCCGTGTCTCCAGCTCCGCGGCACTCCGTTCACCCGAGGGGCGGAGCAGCCACAGGCATTCCCCGGCTGCCCGCACGACGCCGGAGGATGTCATTGCCGCCTCGCACTCGATCCAGGAACCGTCGCCATGCCCGAAGCGCAGGATTGCGATATGGTTTGATCCGGGGTTGGACAGGCAGTGGGCGAGGAGGCGGAGCGCCCCGGAACGGTCGTCCGGATGAACCAGATCGCCGAGGTATCGTTGAAGGAGGGCCGGCGGGTCACGTCCCAGGAGGGCCCGGGCCGACATCCCGGCGTGCAGGAGAAGCCCGTCGGCCGAGAACACCAGGAGGGTGTCCGGCAGCGCGTCGGCGAACTCATACCACGATGCACGCGCACTGGAATGGTCCATGTGTATCCGACCAGGGTTCCCGCCGGGGCCTTCCGCCCGCCGGTCAGCGAAGTACTATGGAATATGTGTCGCGGAAGTATACTCGTTCCTCCCCGTTGCCGTAACGTCTCCGGAGCCCCCATGCCCAACGCACACTGGCCCTCCGTCGTCCCTGTCCTCGCCCTTCCCCTGCTTTTCGCCTGCGGGGGCGAGGCGGCGCCGCGCGCGGCCGTGGAACGGGACAGCGCCGGGGTGCATATCGTCGAGAACACGGCACCGGCATGGAAGGAAGGTGCCGGCTGGCGGGTGCCGGACACGGCACTGGTGGAGATTGGTGCGGATGCCGACCATCCCGAGCGGGATTTTGCCAGGGTCGGGGGAGCCTTCCGGCTTTCCGACGGCCGGCTTGCGGTACTGGACGGGGGGAACAAGCAGGTACGCTTTTACGATTCCACCGGGACATGGCTCGGCTCCGTCGGCCGGGAGGGGAGTGGCCCGGGAGAGTTCCAGAACCCCTTTGGATTCTGGCGCCGGGGAGGAGACACGCTCCAGGTCTTCGACTTCCAGGCGCGCCGGATCTCGATCCTCGACGATACGGGGGCGTTCATCCGGGCCTATGTCATCCGCTCGCCGGGGAACCTGATGTTCCCCATACCGGCAGGCGTCTTTGACGACGGAACACTCCTCGTTGCCGTGCAACAGATCGACACCACCGCAAAGAGCGGCGGCCCCTACCGTACACCAACGGCCTATGTGACCTACCTGGATTCGGGAGAACTTCGCGATACGATCGGGATCTTTCCCGGCATCGAGATGTACCCGGCCACGATGTCCTTCAACGGGCGCGATTTTCCTTCGCCCGCGCCCGTGCCGCTCGGCCGCAACACCTTTGCGGTTGCGCGAGGCGGCCTCGTATACATGGCACCGAACGAGGGGTGGGAGGTGCGGGTGCTGGATTCGACGGGCGCGGTCCGACTCCTGGCGAGACGCGACTTCCAGCCTGCCGCCTTGTCGGCGGAGGATGTCAACCGGGCGAGGAACGACGCGATGGAGCGGCTGAAGACCAACTCGAACAACATCCCGGCACCCATGATGGAGCAACTCGAAAAGCGAATAGAGACGGCGCCATATCCCGATCATCTCCCGTCGTACAGCGGCCTCCTCGTGGATGCCGGAGGGAATTTCTGGGTCGAGGAGGCGCGCGCACCGGGACTGACGGAACGAACCTACAGCGTGCTCGACTCCACGGGTCACTGGCTCGGCGATGCCACGCTGCCCGATGGCTTCCGCCCGACGGACATCGGCACTGACCACGTCACCGGGGTCTGGCAGGACGAGGACGACCTCGAGTACGTGAGGGTATACCGGCTGGTCGCGGGTCGTGAGGCTGCCCAGCGCCGCGGCGGTCCTCGCCCTGCCGCCGCCTGTGGCCCACCAGCCGGCTCCCTTGCCATCACCAACGTCTCGGTCGTTGACATCGAGGCGGACAGTGTCGTCCCGGGCCGCACCGTGCTGATCCGTGACGGGCACATCATCCGGGTCGGAGCTGCGGACGAGGGTGCCACCGAGGTCGCGACGGTGGTGGACGGCGGCGGCCGTTACCTGATTCCCGGCCTCTGGGACATGCACGTCCACGCGCTCTGGGACAACGAGGTGGCACGGACGTTCCTGCCCCTGTTCGTCGCCAACGGCGTGACCGGGATCCGCGACATGGGAGGGCTGCTCGACGTGCGTGACAGCGTCATGCGCGCGATCCACGACAGCTCCCTGACGGCCCCCCGCATTGCTGCCGCCGGCCCCATCCTGGACGGGCCCGAGCCGGTGTCACCCGAAGTGAGCGTGGCCATCGCCGATCCCGGCGAAGCCCGGCGCGCGGTCGATTCGCTCGCCCGACGCAATGTGGACTTCATCAAGGTCTACACGCTGCTGCCACCGGAGGCATTCCGGGCGGCCATGGCGGCCGCGCGCGACCGCGGCCTGCCGGTGGCGGGGCACCTGCCCGCCGGTGTGTCCCCACTGGAAGCGGCAGAGCTCGGCATGCGGAGCATCGAACACCTGAGGGACGAGATCGCCCCGTTCTGTACGCCTCGGACCGCCGCGGCATGCGACACGATCTTCGCGGCGTTTGCCCGCGGTCACGTCTGGCAGACGCCGACAATGGTCATCCTCTACAACAAAACCCATCCGGAGGACGACAGCCGGCGCCAGGAAACTCGATTGCGGTACATGCCCGACCTCGTCCGGCGTGACTGGAAGGGCGCGCTGGCGGCCAGGCTCAGGGCTGACTCGGCCACGCGCCTGGCACGCATCGAACGATTCGAGGACGAACGATGGCTGGTGGGAGCCATGGCCCGGCACGGCGTGCCGCTGCTCGCGGGGACCGATGCGGGCGTCCTGTACTCGATGCCCGGCTTCAGCCTGCATGATGAACTTGCCCTGCTCGTGGCCGCGGGCCTCACGCCTGCCCAGGCCCTGGCCACCTCCACCCTCCAGGTGGGTTCCTATTTCGGCGGGGATACGCTGGGCGTGATCCGCACCGGGGCGGTCGCCGACCTGCTCCTGCTCGAGGAAAACCCCCTGGAAGACATCACCAGCACCAGCCGCATCGGCGCGGTGGTCCTGCGCGGGCATCTGTATACCCGGCAGGACCTTGACGCGATGCTCAGCGCGCAGGAGCGCTGAACCGGCTCTCAGGCAAGGCGACGACGCACCTGGACGCCGAGCGGAAGCAGCGCCAGCACCGCCAGCCCCGCGGAGATCGTGCCGCCATGCCCTGCCGACCCCGGGGTGGCGCGGGCTCCGTTCCCCCCCAGGGCGGCTTGGCGCGCCAGCATGGCGTTCACGTCCTGGTCCGTGACCGGTACGGGGATGGTCCAGCGCCCATCCTGGCGGGTGGGAACCTCCACCCCGGACACGGTGCCGTCGGTCCGGAGGCTCACCACGGCGCTGGCCTGGTTGCCATGCTCTCCGCCGTGCATCACGAGAAGCCAGGTGCCCCGCGCTTCGGGAGTGAAGCGCACGGCAAAGACGCCGGCCTGCCCGGTCCGCGTGATCTCCAGCGGGATGCTGCGGCGCTTCCCGTCAACCAGGCCCTCCGCACTGCCGGTGGGCATCAGGCCGACTGCCGTGCCGTGATGGTAAAGGTGAACGAGGAGGTAGGCCCCCCGGCTGCCGTCGATGTATGGATTGGCCGGCAGCTCCACGGAGATCCAGGACGGGCCTGCCCACGCGCGGGGTGCCACTGCCACGAGGGCGGTGAAGACGCCTGCGGTGGTGATGAAGGTGCGGAGTCGAGTGAACATCGGGCGTCTCCTGAATGGGAAGGTAGTGTCGCGCTCCCCCATGAGACGCCGGCCAGGCGGGCAGGGTTTAAGGACTTGCGGGAAGAAGAGTGATGGTCCCCTTGAAGGTGCGCACGCTGATCCGCGCGCTTCCGTCACCCTGCGTCATGTGGAGTTCCTGGCCCAGCCCGTCCGCGGACGCAACGGGTTTGCGCCCGGCCCAGCTGTCGCGAATCACGCCGCGATAACTGTTCGCGTCAACCTCGGCCGCCAGCCCTGCCGGGAGGCGGAGCTCGATGCCACCGGCGTGGGTCTCGAGCTCGAGCGAGCCGTCCCGGAGCAGGGTACCGCGCCAGGCAACATCGCCCGTTACCGTCTCGAACCGCGCGCGCCGGACGTTCTTCCCGTTGACCACAATGCTCCCGCTCACGGACTCCGCGGCGACGTCCTCCCCGGCGCCGGAGATGCGGATGCTTCCGCTCGCCGTCTTCGCGCGCATCCAGGGGCTCTGCGCATCCAGCGCGACGTCGCCGTCCATCGTCTCCACCTTCAACTCGCGGAGGGCGCCGCGCACCGCCACCGCGCCCGCGGTGGAAGCCACATCCACCATGCCGGTCATGCCCTCCACTTCCACCCGGCCTTCGGCGGTGATGATCCAGAGTCGCGCTCCGGCAGGCAGCCATACCTCAACGGTGCCCTCCCTGGAAGGCGTGGTACCTGGTGGCAGGTCCAGCCCGAGCTTCACGCCCTTCCGTCCGCCACCCATGAAGAAGCGGCCATCGCCCTCCACCGCACGCACCACGATGGAATCGCGGTTCCACCCATGAACCGTGACCGGCCCGGTCATGTTGTGGATCTTGACCGCCGCGTCGGCGTCGAGGCCCTGGTTGCGCACGACCGGCCCCTGCGCGGCAAGCACCGTGGGGATAAGGAGGCAGAGCAGGGCGGGGGTGAGTCGCATCGGTCAGGCCTCCGTGGATGCTGCGGCCGCCCGCCGCAGGAGGTCAAGCTTCTTTTCCCAGGCGGCCCGGAGCATCAACTCGAGGCCGGTGTCCCCGGGCTGTTCGCGGAGCGCATCCCGCAGTTCCGTGATCGCCGCATCGGTGATCCGCAGGTTCTGCTCGACGACGTGAACCACGCGCGGGGCGAGCATGCCATCGCGCGCCTCGACAGTGGTGAGCAGGTCGCTGGCCGCACTGCGGTACTCGGTTTCCATGGCGGCGATTCCGTCGTGTGGTGGAGGAGCCGGAGCGAGCAGCACGGCCGCGGCGGCAGCCCCGATCGCCAGCAGCGCGATAACTGCGGCGATCGCGAGCCGTCGGCGCGCGGGGGGCGAGGGCGCGAGGCGCGCGTCGATACCCGGCCACAGGTCCCGCGACGGCCGGACCTCACCGGGCAGCCGCGCGATCTCTCCCTCGAGTCGATCGAGGAAGGCGAGGTCGGCGGAGCAGGCTGGGCAGGCTGACAGGTGGGCGCGCACCAGGTCGGCCTCTGCGTCGGGCAGGGTGCCGGCGCGCAAGTCGTCCAGAAGGGCCAGGGCTTCGTCGCAGTTCATGAGTCGAGCATCTCCCTCAACAGCCGGCGGGCGCGGAACAGCTGGGCCTTGGAGGTTCCCACCGCGATGCCGGCCACATCGGCGATTTCGTCGTGCCGGTATCCTTCGATGTCGTACAGGACGAACACTTCTCTTGCGCCGTCCGGCAGGCGCGCAATGGCGCGCTCGAGGTCAAGCACCAGGCCCGGAGGCGCGGGTCGGGACCGGAAGATTTCTCCCTGTGCCGCTTCCTGGTGCCGCCGCCGGCGCCGGTCCGACCGCCGTTCGCTCAGGACCACGTTGACCGCCAGGCGATGCAGCCACGTCGTGAAGGCGCTGTCGCCCCGGAACGAGGCGAGCCGCTCCCACACCCGGACGTACACGTCCTGGGTGAGTTCCTCGGCACGTGCGGGGTCACCCGAGAGGCGAAGGCAGAGGGCGTAGGTCCGGGGCACCGTCCGGCGGTGCAGCTCGCTGAAGGCACGCCGGTCCCCGCCGGCCGCCGCGGCGGCGAGCTGGTTCATCGCCGGACCCGTAACCGGGCAGGCGGCAAGGGAGCCGAGGGTGAGGATGGAGGTCGCCACTGCCATGAGACGCCGGTCGGGCGCACGGGGTTTGAATCCTCAGGCCCCGTCTACCACCTCGGCGATCGGGCCGATCTGGCAGGCGCTCATCAGGTCCGGCCGGGGCCGGAGGGTGAGCGTCGCCTGGCGGCCGTCCACCAGGATCGATGGATCGGCGCCGGCCCGGAGCTCGAAGTGCCCGCCGCCTTCGAGGTCGAAACGCCAGCAGCCACCCTCCACGTTCACCCGGTGGATGGTCCCTGTGGCCCGGAACGTCGTGTCACCGGACATGGGGGTTCCCAGTTCTGAATCGGGTGATGCCGGGGTCGTGGCTGCCTCCTGCTGACGGCATCCGGTGGCCACGAGGGCCAGAAACAGGACCGCGCCTGTCCAGCGGGCAGATGAAGTCATGGGAAATTCCTTTCATGGTGTTGCATCGCCAGGGCTGGGAAGCGGATCGCGGGCCCGGCGCACTTCGTGGCGGCCGCGGAGCATGGCGACCGTGACGGCGATGGTGATCATGATAAGCGTCGCGCCGACCAGGATCCGGGTCGACACCGAGACGTAGAGGCCGAGCGCCGCGAAGAACCAGAGCCGGGGGGCCCGTCCCAGGAACGTCGCCAGCAGATAGGGACGGACCGGATAACCGGCGAGCGGCGCGAGGAATCGCACGGCCCAGAAGGGCAGTGGACTCCAGCTGCACAGCCAGACGGTGAAAAATGGCGCGCGCTCGAACAGCGCCACGGTGGCCCGGACGGCGCGGGAGTCGCGGGCGCGGTCCAGCCGCGGATGGTACAGCGCCTTGCGGTACAGGTGGTAGTTCAGGAACTCGACATACAGGGTCCCCGCGATGCCGACGAGTGCTACCGCCAGCGGGGGATAGACCCGCCCGGCCACCATGAGTACGGGCTCGTAGGTGGCCGGGAGCAGCGGCGCGAGCGGCCCGTTGACGAAGATGGTGATGCAGAGGAAGCCGACCAGCCCCGCCGCCGGGGGCCACCAGAGCACCAGTCCGATGCCGACGACTCCCAGCACGCCGGTGGCCCGGAGGATGCCGTCCCACACAGGGGTTCCCCTCGGGCGCAGCCAGACGCTATGCGACCGGGTCAAAGCTCGCTTCAGGGAGTGCGGCCAGGGCCGACGCCGGGAGCCCGTCGAGCCCGGGGGGAATCGGAACGTCCAGCATCTCCAGCATGGTCGGCATGAGGTCCACCGTCCGCATCGGCGCCACGGGGAGCGGGATGGTCGCCGCGATCGGCACCAGCATGTGGTCCGCGGTCAGGCTTCCGTGCCCCGAGCGATGCTCGGGAATTTCCCAGGGCCCCCGGAAGTCGCAGCCCGGCGCGGCGGCGAGAATGATGTCACCGGCGCGCCGGGCTGCGAAGACCTGAAGCAACTGGCGCGGCGCGTCGGGAAGGTCGGTGCTGAGCGAGCGGGCCAGGACGTCGCGGTCACGTCCCTCCACCGGTCCGCCCAGCCCCAGCGGATCGCCCGTGACAGGGAGATAGCGTATCACGTCGTCCTCCTCCACGAGATGGGCGCGCTCGTTCCGGCGAATGACTGTCACCCGTCCGTCATCGTCGCGGAAGGCGGCGAGGCGCACCGAGCGCAGTCCCGCGAGCATCGGCAGGAGGTCGGGCGGGAACTCCGACTCGGTCCGGGGCGTCACGCGGCCGGAGCGGGGCTCGAGGTAGATCTGCACGCTGGCGTTGCCGGAGACCATCGAGGCCGCGCGGGCGTCCCGCCGCCAGACGTGCATCGGGTGCCTGAGGGTGGGTACTCCGTGATTTTCCAGCCAGACGGCGATGTCCTCGTGCTGGTGGATGGCGTCGGCGCCATGGTCGGAGGCCACGATGATCCCGGGCGCCTCGCCGAGCTGCCGGGCGCGGTCCACGAAGCGCCCCAGGGCGCGGTCCACCAGCCGGTACGCCTCGAGCACCGTCTCATGCCACGGATCGGTGAAATGCGTGAGCCCGTCCACGCCGGGAAATACCACGAACAGGAACCGCCAGGGATCATCCAGTGCGGCCACCCAGCTCTCGGCCACGGCGTTGTCCAGCGAGGCATAATTGGCCGTGTAGTGTGCCGGGGTTCCCAGCAGCATGCGCCTGATTGGCATCCGATGCGCGCCCCCGGGGAGGCCCCGGGTGATCGGAGTGCAGATCGCCTGGCTGGGGACGGCGTCGAACATCGAGGTGCCGGCCTCGATGTCACGGTTTATCCAGCCGCCCTGGATGCCGCAGTAGCTCCGCGCCGCGGTCCAGCGGTCACGCCACCCGCCGCCGGCCCGCCCCCGGTCCAGCCATCGGATGCCGGGGATGCCTGCGGTTCCCGGATACCGGCCGAAGAGGAATGGGATGTAGCCGACGCCCGTGGTCGAGGGGAACACCGTCGTGCCCGTCGTCCAGCTTCCCTGCTCGATAACGTGCCTGGAGAGATGGGGCAGTTCCCCCCGGTCCAGCAGCATCTGCAGGACGTCGGGCCGTGCTCCATCGATCAGGACGAAAACGACACGCTTCACGGTACTTCCTCCCGGCCGGGCAGTGACATGAGGATTCGGCAGCAAATTAATCGACCAGACCTGACCACGGTCCCCCGGGCAGGCTTCCGCCGACGGTATTATTGTTTAGACTAGATCGGCAGGGCATCCAACCGGGAGCCAGCCATGCCGGTACTCCCCCTGCCGCTGTATCTCTCACGCCCTGCTGTCCCTGCACTCTTCCCTGGAGCCTGCCATGAAGATCAGGAAACTCACCCCCCTTATCACCGTCGAACGGATCGAACCCTGCCTGAGTTTCTGGGAAGAGCGCCTGGGATTCACCCGGACCGTGGAAGTGCCCCAGGGGGACGCGCTGGGTTTCACGATTCTGGAGCGCGACGGCATCGAGGTCATGTACCAGAGCCGGGCGAGCGTGGCGGCGGACGTCCCCGCGCTCGCGGACGACGGTTCCCGCACGCTGCTCTACCTCGAGGTCGAGTCACTGGACGGGATCATCCCCTCGCTGGATCCCGCTTCGGTTGTGGTGCCACGCCGGAAGACCTTCTACGGGGCTGACGAGATCTTCGTCCGGGCGCCCTGTGGTACTGTGGTCGGATTTGCGGCCCACGGCAAATGAACCCGGTGGAGGTTCTCACCACGCCCGACCTCGTGGTCCTCAGTCTGCTTGCCGAGCTGCCGATGCATGGCTATCAGCTGGCACTCGAACTCGAGCGGCGAGAGGTGAAAGACTGGGCCGGCATTTCCCGGCCTCAGGTGTATTACTCGCTGCGGAAGCTGGCGCGCCTCGGGCTCGTGGAAGAAGCCCCCGATCCGGGGGCGGCCCGGGGGCCGGACAGGCAGCCGTGGCGACCGACCGGAGCGGGCATGGAAGCCCTCTCCGACGCGCTGGAAGTGCCGTCCTGGGCCACGCGCCGGCCACCGCCACCGTTTCTCACCTGGCTGGCGCTGTCGCATCTCGCCCGGCCCGGAGTGGTCGAAGTCCAGATCGGGCGACGGTCCCGGTTCCTGCGCGGGGAGCTGGAACGGGAGCGCGCTACGCGGTCGGACCTGTGTAATGCCTCAGGCCCGATGGCGCAGTCAGCCCGCTGGATGGTGGAGTTGACGATCCGGCACATGGAGGTGGAGTTGGCCTGGCTCGACGAAATGCGCACCGATTCCAGGGTGGGAAATACGGCCCCGGCCTGACACCCGCTTATTCGTGACGAATGGCGTCGATGGGGGAGAGTCGTGCCGCCCGGAGCGCGGGATAGGTACCGAAGGCGAGCCCGATCACGATGGCGGCCGTTGCGGCGAAGATCACCGTGGGCCAGGTGAACGCGGCCTGGATCGGGCCGCCGGATTTCGCCCGCATGATGGCCGTGACGAGGAACGCTCCGCCCAGCCCCAGGAGCACGCCGAGGAACGCCCCCACACCCGTAATGGTGACGGATTCGGCCAGGAACTGGAACATGATGTCCCGCTGACGCGCACCGGTGGCCTTCCGGATGCCGATCTCGCGGGTCCGCTCGGCCACCGCGGCCAGCAGGACGTTCATGATTCCGATGCCGCCGACCAGCAGCGAGATCCCGGTGATCGCGCCCATGAAGAGCTTGAACAGCAGCATGCCCCGACGCGCCTGCTCCACCCGACCCTGCTGGGTCTGCACTTCGGCCTGGTCCCCTCCCGGCCACCGCTCCGCGAGCCACGCCTCGGCGCTCCGGCGCATCGATTCGACGTCCTCGACCGTCGCCGCCCGCGCGAGCAGCTGGGCCGGGTCTCCGGTGCGGGCGGCAAAGGCGCCGTCAGCCGCCGGGAGCGGGACGAAGGCCATGCGCTGGTCTGCACCGCCAGCCCTGGTGACCCCGATGACCGTCCATGGGCTGCCACCGAGGTAGATCGTGTCGCCGACGGAAGCCGTGCCTCGGCGCGTGGCCGAGTCCTGCGCCAGCGCCGAGGCCAGACCCGGCGTGATCACGACCACGCGGGTGCCCTGGCGTGCCTCTGTCTCCGTGAAGAAGCGACCCGTGTCGATGTCGACCATGGCGACCGCCGGGTAACCGGCGCTGGTGCCGACGAGCACGGCCGCGCGGGGGCGCGCGCCGGGGCGGAGGGAGGCCAGGGTCCGGCCGTTCCGCGTGACGGTTACCGTTCCAACGGTCCCGAGCCTTCCCCCCATCTGCTCCGCATCATCCAGGGTGAAGTGGACATAGTCCTCACGGGGAAAGCGCTGGCCGTCCACCTCCCTCGAGGTGCGGGGGACGACGGCCATCACCTGGAGGCTGGACGTGGTTGCAATCTGCTCGCGGGCATACCGCTCGAGGCCGTCGCCCACCGCGAATACCGCGACGAGCGAGGCCACCCCCATGATGATGCCGAGGGTGGAGAGCAGGGTCCGGAGTGGATTGACCCGCAGGGCCTGAAGGGCGATACGGCCGGATTCGATGGTGGCGGAGCGCATGAACCGGTAAGGTAGTGGGTTGGATGCCCTTCGCGGTCCAGGGGCTATCTGACGGAGTGGCAACGACCTGGCCCCTCCTCCACCCGCCGGATGGCCCGCAGGGGATGGGGGCGCCGCTTCCAACCTTTTATCCTGCTGTCCTATCCAACCTGTTGCAATGACGACTCGTGCCGCGGAGACGAGGCTGAACCCGAAACCCGATGTCCTGCCGGTTGACCAGGATGCCGTGGACGCCACGCTGGCGGCGGCCGGGGATACGTCCGCCTTCGAGCGGCTGTACCGGCGGCATGTGGGGCGGATTCACGGGCTGGCCCGGCGGATGATCAACGATGAGGAAGCCGACGACGTGACGCAGGCCGTGTTCATCCGTACCTGGGACAAGCTGGACACCTTCCGTGGCGAGTCTGCCTTTGGGACGTGGCTGCACCGCCTGGCGGTGAACGTGATCCTGGCCCGGCGATCGGTGCTGGGGACGGAGCGGCGTCGGATGCAGGGCGGGGAGGACGTCAGCGAGACCTTCGCGACCCGTCCTGCGCGGCCCGACCTCTCGATGGATTTCGAGGCGGCGATCGGGCGCCTGCCCGAGGGAGCCCGGCGGGTGTTCGTCCTCCACGACGTGGAAGGTTACAAGCACGAGGAGATCGCCGAGCAGCTCGGAATCGTGGCCGGCACCTCGAAAGCGCAGTTGCACCGGGCGCGCATGGCGCTCCGTCAGTACCTGGAACGATAGGAAGGTCGACGATGCATGATCCCTGGACGGACCGGTTGTCCGAATACCTCGACGGCGAGCTGGCCGCTCCTGAATCCGAGGCGCTCGAGGCGCACCTGGCGGTCTGCGAACATTGCCGGGAGAACCTGGCCGGGTTGACCGCGGTGGTCGAGCGGGCGCGGTCGCTGCCGGAACGCGAGCCCGTGGTTGATCTCTGGCCCGGCATTGCCGCGGGCATCGGTGGCCGGCGAGGGGCTTCGGTCCGGTCGATCCGGCCTCGGACCGCGAGGCGGTTCAGCTTCACCATGCCGCAGCTGGCCGCGGCTGCACTGTTTCTGATGGCGATGTCGGGTGGAGCAGCCTGGCTCCTGCGGCCCGGCGCGCCGGTGGAGCGCACGCCGCTGCCGGTGGCCGGGGGCGCCGCCCCGGCCGTGATCCGCACCACTGGCGCATCACGGGACCCGGTCTCGTATGACCATGCCATCCAGGAGTTGCAGGAGGTGCTGGAACGGCACAGTGGGGACCTGGACAGTTCGACGGTTCGGGTCCTCACGGAGAACCTTGCCCTGATTGACCGGGCCATCGCCCAGGCGCGGAACGCGCTGGCTTCGGACCCGAGCGATGAATACCTGACCGAGCACCTGGCCGAGACGATGCGGCGGAAGCTTGAACTGTTGCGGCGCGCGGCCAACCTGACCGCCTCCGCCACCTGAACACGGAGTACAACGATGTTGCTCACACTCGCCGCTGGAGTCCTTCTCCTCGGCATGCAGGGAGACACCACGGTCGCGGTCAGTCGCGGCATGCGCCTGGAGCTGAACCAGCACCAGGGGAGCATCACGGTCCGGACCTGGGACCGGCCGTCCGTGAAAGTGGCCGCCACCGGTTCCGACCGGATCACGCCGCGGGTTGTGGTCAGCCGCAGCGCAATCCGCGTCACCGGGGTGGGCCGTCGCCACGGGATCGAGGAGATGGACTTCACCCTGACCGTACCGCGCTGGCTCGACCTCGACCTCTCCACCCATCAGGGCGATATCCGGGTGGACGGCAGCGAGGGGCGGCTCAGCCTCCACTCGGTGGAAGGTGATGTGGAGGTGCAGGGAGGCCGCGAGCTCATCTCGGTCCAGACGGTCGAGGGGCTCGTGACGATCCGTGGGGCGCGCGGGAGGGTCGAGGTGAATGCCGTCGAGGGCGACCTCCGGCTCACGGGCGTCTCCGGCTCGATCCGGGCGCAGTCAGTGGACGGGGATGTGACGATGGAGGACGTCGACCTGACCGAACTCGACGTGAATACGGTGGATGGCGACATCTCGTTCCGCGGCCCGATCCGGCCCTCCGGCCGATATCGCATCAATACCCACGATGGCGACATCGTCGTGAACCTGACGCAGGACCTCAACGCGGTCGTGTCGGTGTCCACCTTCGATGGGAACTTCGAGGCGGGATTCCCCGTCACGATTACGGGGACCAGCAAGCGGCAGTTCCGGTTTACGGTCGGCTCGGGGGCGGCGAACCTCGACCTGGAGAGCTTCGACGGCAACATCTACCTCAGGCGCGCGCGCTGAGCGGCGCCACGTGCGAAAGGATCGAACCATGAAGGCAGGAGCAGCAGTGGGCGCCCTGGCGGCGGTGGTATTCTTCTGGCCCGCGCAGGGCGGGACGGTACGGACGTCCGATTTCGAGTGGCACGGCCGTATGTCGGCCGGGCAGACGCTGGAGGTCAAGGGCGTCAACGGGAGCGTCCGCGCCGTGGCATCATCCGGCAGCGAGGCCCGTGTCACCGCGTCGAAGCACAGCCGGCGCGACGACCCGGAATCGGTCCAGATCAAGGTGATCGAGCATGCGGGAGGGGTGACCATCTGTGCCGTCTACCCGACGCCACGGAACGCGCGGCACGAGAACGAATGCGCGCCGGGCAGCGAGGGCCACATGAACACGCAGAACAACGATGTGGCCGTCGATTTCGAGGTGCAGGTACCCGCCGGAGTCCGCTACGAGCCCACGACGGTGAACGGCGACATCGAAGCCAGTGACCTGCGCAGCGATGTCATGGCCCGCACGGTGAACGGCAGCATTGACCTGTCCACCTCCGGGCTGGCGGAGGCAGTCACCGTCAACGGGTCCATCGATGCCACGCTCGGCCGGGCAGACTGGAAGAGCGTAGCCACGTTCAAGACCGTCAACGGTGGCATCACCCTCAACCTGCCCGCGACGGTCAACGCCGAGGTGCGGGCCCGGACGGTCAACGGCGACATCTCGACCGACTATCCCCTGACCGTGAAGGGGCGGTTCGGACCTCGGTCGGTCAACGGAACCATTGGCCAGGGTGGTCCGACGCTCGAACTCGAGACCGTCAACGGGGGCATCGCGCTCCGACGCTCGCCTTGACCACGTGGCACAACGCATGCCGGCCCCGCGGATTCCCGGGGGCCGGCATTGTTGTGCCAGGGCTCTTCGTCAGGCTGCCTTCGGGATCTCCGACGTACACTGCGGGCAGCGTGTGGCCTTGATCGAGATGGTCGAGGTGCAGTAGGGGCAGTTGCGGTCGGTCGGCTCCGAGGGCGCGGCATCTTCCTTCCGCTTGAGCTTCTGGAACGCCCGCACCAGCAGGAAGACGGTGAACGCCACGATGAGGAACGTCACGAGATTGGTGATGAAGTTGCCGTAGTTGAGCGTGACCGCCCCGGCCTCCTTCGCGTCCGCCAGGGTGAGGTACGGGGCTGGCGTCTCCCCGGGCTTCAGCACCGCAAACATGTTGTTGAAGTCCACATTGCCGAGCAGCAGGCCGATCGGCGGCATGATGACGTCGTCCACCAGGCTCTTCACCACGGTGCCGAACGCCGCGCCGATGATGACACCCACGGCCAGGTCGACAACGTTGCCCTTCACGGCGAAGGCCTTGAAGTCTTTCCACATGCGGGGCTCCGGGGTTCGGGAGGAGAGTGCGGGCGCAAAGCATGCCCGGCACCGATGCCATAGTAGGACCCCGTTCTCGAGGGTGTCAACGCGAGCCCCGGAGGCCTGTCAGCCGGGACGTACCGGCGGCGGGGTGCCGGTATTACCATCCGACATGCGTCTTCTCGACTCCAAGTACCAGCGCGCGGCGGTCCTGATCCTGGTCCTGGGCGTGGCCCTCGTGGTCGCGCTGTTTCCCTTTGTCACGGGCCTGATCGGGATTCCCGTACTGTACGTGATCTTCGCCCCGGTCTATCGCGCGATCACCCCGCCGCTCCGTCCCCCGCTGTCCGCCGGGCTTGTCACGGCGCTTGCCCTGGTGGTCATCGTGGTGCCGCTTGCGCTCATCACCGGCATCCTTGTCAACGAGGCCCCGGAGATGGCCGCGAACATCGTGCACAGCGCGGCAATCGGACGACTCGCGGAGATGCGGGTCGGCCCCTACGCGATCGGGCCTGAACTGGTGAAGCGGGGAGAGCAGCTGGTGGCCTGGCTGGGAACCGGCGCTGGGCGTGATCGGCACGGCCACGCGCATCTCGCTCAACCTGACCATTTCGCTCTTCGGCCTGTACTACCTGCTGATCCGGTCGGAGGAGACCTGGGACGCGATCGTCCCCTACATTCCCTTCTCCCCTGCCAACACCCAGCTCCTCCGCACCCGCTTCAAGGATGTTACCAACAGCACCCTGATCGGCACCGGCCTGACGGCGACCATCCAGGGACTGATGGTTGGCGGGGCGTTCTGGGTGGCGGGCCTCTCCAACCCCACGTTCTGGGGGATCATCACGGTCTTCCTGGCGGTGCTGCCCATCGTGGGCAGCGGGCTGGTCTGGATCCCGGCCGTGCTGGTGCTTTTCCTCGACCACCGTTATGTGGCGGCCGCACTGATGGCCGCCTGGGGGCTTGTGTTCGTCGCCAACGTGGACAACGTCATCCGCCCGATCGTCTTCCGTCGCTGGGCCAAGATCCATCCGCTGGTCACCCTGGTCGGCGCCTTTGCCGGCATCCGCTATTTCGGCCTGCTGGGCCTGCTGGTCGGTCCGCTGGCCCTGTCCTATTTCTTCGCGTTGATCGGCATGTACAAGGAGGAATACATCCACCGGCGGCGCCGGCTCATTGGTGTCCCGGAGGATCGCCGGCAGGGCGAACGGCGGATCGAGACCGACGCCGCCACATGAGATAGACAGGGACACCTATCCCGAGAAGCAGGGTGCCCCGCAAGGCATTCCCCGGGTTGGACACGATCGATCCCACCACCACATACACCGCCGCCATCAGGAACAGGATGAGGAGCCAGGGATAGAGCGGCATGCGGAACGCCTCGCCCGGCGGAACCGCGCCGCCATCCCTCCGGCGGAAGACGAAGAGCGTGGCGGCCGTCAATCCGAAGAAGATCCAGTCGCCGAAGACCACATAGTCCAGCAGCTGGCCATACGTCCCCGAATACACCAGCAGCGCGCCCCAGACACCCTGAAACACGATCGCCACGGTCGGCGTGCGGAAGCGCCGGTGCAGGCGGGCGAACTGCGGGAAGAAGAGCCCGTCGCTGGCCATGGCCTGGTACACGCGCGGGGAGACCAGGATCACCAGGTTCAGGAAGCCGAAGGTCGAGAGCGCTATCCCCGCGGCGATGCCCCGGCGCCCCACCTCGCCCATGAGGCTTGCCATCGTGTCTGAGGCCGGTGCGGGGCTGGCGGCGAGGCCACCCGGGCCGAGGACGCGGAGGTACGTGTAGTTCGCCAGGACGTAGACCGCGACGACGATGACCACGCCGAGCACCAGCGCGCGCGGCAGGGTGCGGGGGGCGTCGATGACCTCCTCGGCGATGAAGTTGGCCTGCTGCCACCCGCCGAAAGCGAAGAGCACCGGGACGAGCGCGGTGCCTATGATGACGATCAGCCCGCCTCGACCGGTCGTGTCCCCGGCGGGCATGCCTCCCCCGCTTCCGGCCAGCATGAGTCCCGCGACGACCAGGGCAGCCAGTGCGACGAGCTTCAGGACCGTGAAGATGTTCTGGGTGATCGCCCCCGGCTTCACGCCGAGGTAATTGATGCCCGAGAGCACCACGATCGCCCCCACTGCCAGCGCCCGCCTGGAGGAATCCGGGAGCCCGAGCATGGGGGCGGCATAGCTGGCGAAGGTCACCGCGACTGCGGCGATGGCCCCGGTGGCGATGACCAGGAGCAGCGCCCATGCATAGAGGAAAGCCGGCAGGGAACCGAATGCGTCGCGGAGATAGACATAGCCGCCGCCTGCCGCGGGCTTGCGCTGTCCCAGCTCGCCGAAGATGAACGCGCCCGCGAGAGCAATGGCGCCGCCGAGCGCCCAGACGGCGAGGGTGAGGCCGCTGGTGCCCGTGCGCTGTGCCACGATCGCGGGGTTCAGGAAGATGCCGGCGCCGATGATGCCACCCACCACGACCATCGTGGCGGAGAACAGGCCGAGGCTCCGGACGTATTCCACCCGCGCGGGTTCGCTCATTGCGGGACTTTCCTTTCGGGGAGGGTCGGCAGGGCCGGTGGCACGCCTGACGTGCCCCTGAGTGTCGGGGTTGAGGCGGCGCGCGTCAAGCTGGAGGGACGGAGGTCGAAGGTCGAAGGTCGGAGGTCGAAAGGGTCAGGAGGCAGGCAGGGGTGGCATGTCCAGGATCCGACGGACTTCGGCTCCGAGCCCGATCACGTCGAAAGGCTTCCGGATCACGCCGCGTGCCCCGACGATGCTGGCGACGGCTTCCGGGTCGGCGGCCGTCAGGAGAATGACCGGGATCTCGCGTCCCGAGCCGTCGCGCTGCAGGCGCTCGAGGAAGGCGGGGCCGCTCATGGTCGGCATCATCAGGTCAAGCAGGATGGCGTCGGGTGGTTCGGCACGAGCGCGTGCCAGCGCCTCGACGCCGCTGGTGCAGCCGATGGCCTCGAAGCCATCGACCTGCGTCAGTGTCCGGATAATTCGCTGCAGGACGTCGGCGTCATCATCCACTACCAGCAGTCGCATCATGCTCCCCGGTTCGGGATCTGCGCGGGGGTGAGCAGGCGGCGCACCCTCGCGATCAGTTCGGGCGAGGCGAACGGCCTGAGCAGGTAGTCGTCCGCCCCCGCCTCGAATGCACGCACGATGTGTGCCTCCTCCCCGAGTCCTGCGAGCATGAGTACCGGGGTGTTCTGGTGGGCTGTCATGGCGCGTAACTGCCTGACCAGGCTGAATCCGTCGATCCTGGGCAGGTCCACGTCCACCATGACCAGCGACACATCCGTGGCGCCGGCGCACTGCAGCGCGGCCGCCCCGTCGGGGTGATGCAACACCTGGAAGCCTTCCCGCTCGAGTCTGCGGGAGATGGCGCCGGCAATGTAGGGGTCACCCTGGGCAAGCAGGATCCGGCGCTCCGGCAGGGACAACGGTGCGTCGCCGACGAGCAGCCGGTGGCCGCCTGCGCTCCGCGCGGCGTAGAGGAGGCGGTTGGCCTGGTTGAGCAACATGTCGACCGGCTGGCCCGGCAGAACCTCCACGATGCCGGCGGAGCAGGACGGTGAGTAGTCGCCCTGATCATCTTCGAAGCGTTCCCCGCCCAGCCGTGCCTGGAATTTCTCGAGCGCCCGCCGGCCATCGGCGGCGCCCGCCCGGGGAAGGAGCAGGGCGAAGGTGTCGCCCCCCCACCGCGCCACGAGGTCGGTATCGCGGAACCCCATGCTGAGGAGGCTGGCGGTACGCCGGAGCAACTCGTCCGGCATCCGCCCGTCAGTTGTCGCGCCGGGTCGCGGATCGAGCTGGAGCAGTGCGAGGGACAGCGGGGCGCCTCCCCGCACGGCCATGGCACGCAGCCGGTCGAAGGTCTCGTAGAAGGAGGCCCTGTTCGGCAGGCCGGTCAGCGAGTCATGGCGGGATTCGAATGCCGTCTCACCTGCCCGCTGGAGCCGGGACGCGACGGCCGCGGCGATGACTCCCGTATCCGGGGGCTTGTCGAACAGCGCGTCCGCCCCCAGTGCGTAGCATTCCGCGCGCGGCTGGTCCCCCAGGCGCGGCGCGAGGACGAAGATCGGGATCCCCGCGGTGGCCGGGGATTCCCTCAGCCGTCCGAGGAGCTGCCGGCCATCCCCGTCAGGCAGCACCAGCTCGAGCAGGATCAGTGCGACCTCGTGCTCCGCGATCGCCTCCAGGGCGGCGGCAATCGAACCCGCCACCGTGATGGCCCGCGTGGGCGCCGCGAGCGCCGCTTCCAGCAGTTTCGCAGTCAGGGTGTCGGGCTCCACGAGCAGGAGCCGCAGTCGTCCGCCCGATTCTTCATGCACCAGGCCACGGAGGAAGCTCAGGAACTCCGAGAGACGCTGCCGCATTGCGGCCGGGGTGGCCGACTCGAGCCTGGCGGCCTCCGCGCCGAGCTGGCGGCTGCCGCTGGCGGGGCCGAGGGTTCGCAGGTTTCGCGCGAGGCGGCGCACCGCTTCCTGCGCGGCGGCGTCGCGCCGGGCGACGGCGGCCTCCAGTCCCTCCAACGCGAGAATTCTCGCGGTGATGCCTTCCGCGATCCAGGCGCGCGGTTCGGCCACGTCCGGCTCCGGGTGTCAGGGATGTGTGACGATCCCCCGGAAGGTAGGGGACGGACCGGAAGTGGGCGAGGGCGGCCGTTTCCCCCGTCCCGTTCCGGGCTTATTTTTGCCGGCCATGCCGAGCCCGCCGTCCGGACGTCCTCTCAGCCGGGGAGCAATCCTCCTCGCGTTCGCCGCAGTGTACGTCATCTGGGGATCGACGTACCTCGCCATCCTCTTCGCGATTCAGTCGCTGCCCCCGTTCCTGATGGCCGGTACCCGGTTCCTGGTGGCCGGCGGGATCCTGCTGGGGTGGGCGAGGCTCGCGGGACCGTTTCGAATCACGCGCCGGCAACTTCTTACCACGGCGGCGGTGGGTTCGCTCCTCTTCCTGCTCGGCAACGGCTCGGTAGTGTGGTCGGAGCAGCGCATTCCAAGCGGCGTGGCCGCCCTGATCGTGGCGATGGTACCGCTCTGGATTGTCCTGCTCGAGTGGCTCCTCCCCAACGGGCGCCGACCGGACTGGCGCGTCGGGGCGGGACTCGTGGCCGGGACGGCAGGCCTCTTCCTGCTGCTGGGCCCGGCCGACGCGACCCTCGGGGAACCCGTGGATCTGGTTGGCGGCTCAGTGCTGCTGCTGGGGACATTCTGCTGGGCGGCGGGGTCCCTGCTGACCCGGCACGGCGACAACCCCGGGACGCCCCGGCTGGCCATCGCGCTGCAGATGCTGTCGGGGGGCGCCGGGCTTCTCGTGGTGGCGGCATTCCACGGAGACTTCCAGGCCTTCGACGCGTCGCAGGTGACGCTGCGTTCCTGGCTGGCGCTGGCCTACCTCGTGGTATTCGGGGCCCTGATCGGGTTTTCCTCCTATGCCTACCTGCTGCGCACCGTGCGGCCGACGCAGGTGGCGACCTATGCCTATGTGAACCCGGTGGTCGCGGTCTTCCTCGGCTGGGTGCTGGCGGGTGAGGCGCTGACGGCCCGGAGCCTCATCGCGATGGTGGTCATCGTGGCCGCGGTTGCCTTCATCACCTCGAGCACATCCTTCCGTCCCGCGCCCAGGCCCCAGGCGCCAACCTCCCCGCGCGGGGTATAGGTAATACAACAGCCGCGCCGGGCAGGGCCCGACGCGGCTGGTGTGCGTTCAATGGGTTGAACGGCTAGTCCATCTTGATCAGCTCGACCCGACGGTTCTGGGCCCGGCCTTCCGGCGTCTTGTTCGTCGCCACCGGACGGTCAGGACCATATCCCTTCGCGGTCAACCGGCTGGCATCCACGCCCTTCTTCACAAGGTAGTCCTTGACGGACTTGGCGCGGGCGTCCGAGAGCCGCATGTTGAGGCTGCGGCCGCCGGTGCTGTCAGTGTGTCCTGCAACCTCGACGTTGAAGCCCTTGCTGGCCTTCAGTGACGCGGCTACGAGGTCCAGCACCTTCTGGGCATTGAGGGTCAGGCTCGCCTTGTTCAGCTCGAACGTGACGCCCTCGAGGGTGACGCTGTTCTTGCCTTCCTCGAATAGAATCACGCAGCCGTTCGGCCCGACCAGCAGGCCGGCGGGCGTACCCGGGCACTTGTCATTGCTGTCCGCAATGCCGTCCTTATCGCTGTCGGTGATGGGGCAACCCGACCCGTCGACCTTGGTACCGGCCGGGGTATTCGGGCAGCGATCGGCGGCGTCGGTGACGCCGTCGCCATCGGCATCGACAGAGCAACCCGTCGTGTCGACCTTGGCACCGGCCGGCGTATTCGGGCACTTGTCCATGCCATCCATGACGCCGTCGTTGTCGGCATCCTTCGGGCAGCCCGTTCCGTCGACCTGGACTCCGGCCGGCGTGTTCGGGCACTTGTCGACGTTGTCCATCACGCCGTCGTTGTCGGAATCCTTCACCTCGCAACCGGAGGTGTCGACCCGGACGCCGGCGGGCGTATTGGCGCACTTGTCGTTCTTGTCGAGAATGCCGTCGCCGTCCGAATCCTTCGGGAGCGAACAGCCAGCGCCGTCGACCCGGTCACCCATCGGGGTATCGGGACACTGATCGAACTCGTTGGCGACGCCGTCCTTGTCAGAGTCCTTCGGACCGCGGCTGCCGACGAGGAAGCTCAGGCCAGCCCGGACGCCGTAGTGGATGTTCCGGCTTACCCCGGGGCTCGTGATCGTCTCAGGCGCCTCGTTTTCGGGGCTTGGGATATAGTCGATCGTCCCGTCGATCCGGAGGCCGACGTGGTCGCTCAGCCCCAGGCGGAAGCCCGCGAGGCCGGTGGCGCCGTAGTCGGTAAAGTCGAGCGGAGCGTAATCGCTGGAGAACTTCGCGCGAACACCGCCGGCGCCGAGCAGGAAGGCGGAATAGCCGCCCAGCGGAATGTTGTACGTCAGGCGGGCCCGGATCGGGAAGTACTTGACATCCGTACCGCTGGGATCGCGATGCGTCTTGGTGTACATCCCCTCGGCTTCCAGCGCGAGATTGTTCGCGAAGAAGAGGCCGATGAGTCCCCCGCCGCCGATCTTCTTGTCGAGTTGGAGGCTTTCATCAAAACGCGTATAACTCGCGAACCCTGCCAGCTCCACGTTGCCTGCGTTCTGCGCCATGGCCGGGACGGCCAGGACAGCTGCGCAGAGCACGGTCATGGAGAGCGTTTTCAAACTCATAGATCCCCCTTTGCTGGTTGCCCTGATGATGGTCGGATGTCAAAACAGCCACGGATCGCGCGATCAGGTGCGCAAGCGGTTTCTCGTGCGACCAGCGAGGATCCAGGGTGCCGGCGGTTCCGGTCACCTCTCCCCGGGCGTTTCTATACTGCACTGCCTTAAAAGGTAGCAAGATGGCACAGCAAAGCACGTGATGGAGGTCACCGGCCCGCAGGTTGTACAAGCCGTTATCTCCCAGCGGTTTAAGAAGATCCGGAGGGACATCGGGACCCGACCCGGGGGCCCAGTCGGCCCTTGACAGCGTATCGCATACGTGCTAAATAATCAGCATACTGCTGTATTTTCAGCATAGGCTACCTCCGGAGGAGTCGCATGCAGGATCAGAAGCTCAGCCGTCGCGAGCGGCAGATCATGGACATCCTCTACCAGCGGGGAGAGGGGACGGTCAGTGAAGTCATGGACGGCCTGGCGGATCCGCCGAGTTATTCCGCCGTCCGTGCCACGCTGCGTGTCCTGGAGGAAAAGGGCCATGTGAAACATCGGGAAGACGGGCCGCGTTACGTCTACCTGCCGGCCGTGGCCAGGGAGCGGGCCCGGCGGGATGCCCTGCAGCACCTGCTGCAGACCTTCTTCGGAGGTTCCGCCGAGCAGGCCGTCGCGGCCCTCATGCAGATGTCGGAAGCCGATCTTACACCGGGCGATCTCGAACGCCTGGCCGAACGTACCCGTCAGGCCCGGAAGGAGGGGCGCTGAGGATGCCATACTCCATTGATACCCTCCTCCAGCCCACCGGGCTCTGGCCCCTGTTTCCCGACATGGTCATCAAGGGGACCATGCTGCTTCTCCTGACGTTCGCCGCGGTAGTGGTGCTGCGCCGCGCCTCGGCAGCGACGCGCAACTTCGCCTGGGGGCTCGGGCTCGCGATCCTCATCCTCCTGCCGCTCGTGCCAGCGGTCATGCCCTGGCGCGTCGGCCTGCTTCCGCCGGCCGCACCACGCGGCGCCGGGGCGGAAACGCCGCTCCGCTCCGACCGGGACGGCGAGCCGGCGAGTGACGCCGGCGATCGGAGTGCCGGAGACGCAGTCGGCACAGTCGGCCGCAGGATCCGCCACTACGTCTTCCCCCACTGATGCCCTGCCGCTGCTGTTCACCCTCTGGGCCCTGGGCGCCCTGATCGTGGTGGGGCGACTGGGTGTGGGCACGATCCAGGCCCGCCGCCTGGTTGGTCGTGCGCGGCAGGTTCGTGACCCGGAGTGGGCCGACGTGCTGGACGCCGCGGCGCTCCGGCTCGGGATCCGCCGCGATGTGGACCTCCGGGTCAGCGGGGACGTCACGATGCCGATTACCTCCGGCATCCTCCGCCCCGTCGTGGTGCTGCCCGATGGAGCCGCCGACTGGCAGCCCGATCGGCGAGAGGCAGTCCTTCTCCACGAACTGGCACACGTGCGCCGGCACGACATCGCCTGGCATTTCCTGGTCCGGCTGGTCGCGGCAGCGTACTGGTTCCATCCGCTGGTCTGGTCAGCGCTGCGCCGCTTCCGGGCGGAGAGCGAGCGCGCCTGTGACGACCTGGTCCTCGCCTGCGGTACGCGGGCGTCCGATTACGCGCAGCACCTGCTCGACATCGTGCGCGGGGCGGGCGAACGGCGCGCGCCGCTGGCCGCACTCCCCATGGCGCAACGTTCCGACTTTGAGGGACGGCTGCTGGAGATCCTCGCCCCCGGCCGGGACCGCCGTGGCCTGGCAGTTGGCGGGAGCCTTGCAGGCCTCATGCTGGCCGGTGCAATCGCTCTTCCCCTGGCAGCCATCATCCCCGTTCGCGCAGAGCGGGCGGAGCAGGTCGTGCTCGAGGGTCCGTCGACCAGTCCCGGCTCCATGACCGGGGAGCCGAAGACCGGCACCAGCACGAGCACCACCAATATCAGCACGAACACGACACTGAGCGTCACGACGAATACCGATGTCCAGGTGGATGCTTCCACCAGTACCGGGGAACCCGCCCCGGCACAGAGCCCCAGGCTCGTTCCCGCTGGGGCCATGGCGTCCCTCGTGACGGCGCTCCGTGACTCCGACGCCGGCGTGCGCCGTGCCGTAGCCCGGTCCCTGGGCGAGTCCGGCGACTCGACGGTGGTCGGCGCCCTGTCGCAGGCGCTTCGCACCGATGCCGATGTCGAAGTCCGCAGAAGCGCGGCCTGGGCACTGGGGCAACTCGAAGACGCTCGCGGTGTGCCGGCCCTGGGTGAGGCACTCCGTTCGGACAAGGATGCCGAGGTCCGGCGTAAAGCCGCCTGGGCACTCGGCCAGATCGAGAACGCCTCCGCGGTTGGCGTCCTGGTGGAGGCCCTCGAGGATTCCGATGGTGAGGTGCGCCGGATGGCCGGATGGGCCCTGGGGCAGATCGAGGACCGGAGCGCGGTCCCCGGACTGATCACGGTCCTGAAGGATGCCGACCCGGAGGCCCGCCGGATGGCGGCATGGGCCCTGGGGCAGATCGAGGATCCGGCAGCGGTGCAGGCGCTCGGTGCGGCGCTCAAGGATTCGAACGCCGAAGTACGCCGCAGCGCGCTGCATGCCCTGGGCGAGATCGAAAGCCCCGAAGCTGTGTCCTGGCTCGTTCCGATGCTGCGTGATGCCGATGCCGAGGTCCGCAAGGAAGCGGCATGGTCGCTCGGGCAGATCGAGAGCGCCGATGCCGTCGCCGCGCTCGTCGCGGCGCTCCGTGACAGCAACGCGGAGGTTCGCAAGACTGCCGCGTGGGCGCTGGGTCAGATCGAGAGCCCCCAGGCTGCCGAAGGACTCGCGACGGCGCTCGCGGACAGCGATGTCGGGGTCCGGCGCAGCGCCGCGTGGGCCCTGGGCCAGATCAACGATGTTCACCAGGCGCCGAAGGCCCTGATCGACGCCCTTCGGGACAAGGACGCGAAGGTCCGTGAGGCGGCCGCCCATGCCCTGCGCGAGATCGCCGACCCCGCCGCCGTGTCCGCCCTGGCTGCCGCCATCAAGGACACGGAACCCGCGGTCCGCCGAGCGGCCATCCAGGCCCTCAGCGAGATCCGTGATCCGGCTGCCCTGGACATGATGGTTCAGGCCCTCAAGGACAGCGACCCGGAAATCCGCAAGGCGGCGGCCCGGGCCCTCGGCAACGACTGAAGGCCCGCGCCCTCCCCCTTGCGGGGGTGCTCTGGACAATTAATTTAAGCTTGAACTAATTGCCTGGAGCAGCAACGATGGGACGCACGGCAGGACTTCACCATGTCACGGCGCTCGCGAGTGATCCCCGCCGAAACCTGGCTTTTTATACCGGCCTGCTCGGCCTCCGCCTGGTCAAGCGTACGGTCAACTTCGACGATCCGGGCACCTGGCATCTCTACTACGGGGATGCCAGGGGCACACCTGGCACGATCCTCACCTTTTTCGCCTGGCCGGGGGCGTATAGAGGAACGATCGGGGCGGGCGAAGTTGACCGTATTGCCTTCGCCGTCCCGGCCGAGAGTACGGATTTCTGGCGACGCCGCCTGGCGGAAAGCGGCAGCCTGGTGGATGACGCGCGCAATGATGTCCTCGCCACCGTACGCGATCCGGACGGCCTGACGATCGAATTCGTCCCGGCTCCGTCAGGCGGACCGGCGCCCACCTGGTCCACGCCTGATATTCCCCGCGAATCCGCCATCTCCGGCCTCGGTGGTCTCACCCTGCGCAGCCGGAACCCCGCTGCCACCTCCGCGTTACTGTCCGAGGTGCTCGGCCTCACGCGCCCGGAGGCGGATACGTTTGTGGCGACCGGAGACCGGGTCGGGCGGATCGGGATGCAGGACGCTTCCGGGGGTCGCCCGGGGATGCTGGGCGCCGGATCCGTCCATCACATTGCATGGCGTGTCCCGGACGAGTCAGCGCAGCTGGCACTGCGCGACAGTGTGACGGCCACCGGTATCGGTGCTACGGAGATCCTTGACCGGAAATACTTCCAGTCGGTGTATTTCCGTGAACCGGGTGGTATTCTCTTCGAGCTGGCCACCGAGGGCCCAGGATTCCTGGTGGATGAGCCGGCCGAGTCGCTCGGGGAAACGCTGCAGCTGCCGGCGTGGCTCGAGGCCGATCGGGCCCGGATCGCGGCGCGGCTGCCACCACTCGAAGTCGCGGCATCACAGCGATGATGCCGCCCGCCACACCAACGGGGGGAGCATGCGGGCACGCGGAGGTCTCGTTGTCGCCGTCCTGCTGGGCGGACTGGTGCCGGGCCGGGCGGTGGCCCAGACGACGCTCGAACTCTTCATCGGAACGTCAGTCAGCCTCCCCACTCCACTCCACATCACGCAGGAGGGGGAGGCGGATCTCGACTTCACGGGCCACTACTCGACCCGCCCCGAACAGGACACGCCCTACTACGCGGCGCGAATCGGCTTCTGGAGCGGCAACCGGGGCTGGCTGATCGATTTCATCCACCAGAAGCTGTACCTGGAAAATCCCCCGCCGGAGGTTCAGGGCTTCAACATCACCAACGGGTTCAACATCCTGGCGCTCAGCCGGGGCTGGGCGCGGGACAAGCTGGTGTTCACGCTTGGTGCAGGCCCGGTGGTTACCCACCCGGAGACGATCGTCCGGGGCAGGGTCATCGAGCGGAACCGCGGCTTTATCCGGGACGGCTATTTCCTGTCGGGCGGGTCGCTCGTGGGCAGCGCCAACCGCCGTTTCCCGATCACGAGCCACTTCTTCCTGAGCATCGACGGCCGGGTCTCGGCGTCCTACGTTCGTGTGCCGACCGCCGGGGGACACGCGTCCGTCCCCAACCTTGCCTTCCACGGGCAC
Organism: uncultured Gemmatimonadales bacterium; assembly: GCA_963825055.1. Taxonomy (GTDB): domain Bacteria; phylum Gemmatimonadota; class Gemmatimonadetes; order Gemmatimonadales; family GWC2-71-9; genus CAWGSK01. Next base: position 246,438 of record CAWGSK010000009.1, on the reverse strand, counting down.
GGCGGCCTCGGCGTCAGCTTCTAAGGTCCGGCGGCCCCCCGAGGCCGCAGCGAGACCTGTATCGCACCCTCCGGCATGCCTCCCAGCCATGCCAGGAACTTCTCATACCGGCGCACCCGTTGCCGGGCTGATTCGAACACCAGCGGATCCCGGTCGGCCGCGGTCCGCTGCAGTTCCTCCCGCATGTTGTGCTGGATGATGGCCTCCAGCACGCAGCGGTGCACCCTCACCTCGAGCGATTCCTCGGGGGCGGTCACCGTCGAGGCGGCCCATCCTGCCGGGGTGGCCTCGAGCAGCGCGGCGATGCGGTTCTTCATGGTCGTTCCTCCCTTGATCCGGTCGTTCACTCCATCCCGTTATCGGCCGCGGCGGTCGCCGACTTGAGCGGGTTGCGCTCCGGGTCGGCATGTTGCATATTTATGCATTATGCAAACTGACCGACGCATTGTGCTCGCCTTCTCGGGGGGCCTCGATACCTCTTTCTGTGTCCCCTGGCTGAGTGAGCGGGGCTGGGAGGTGCATACCGTATTCGTCGACACCGGCGGCACCACGCCGGAAGGACTGGAGGCCGTCCGGCGCCAGGCTAGTGCGGTGGGGGCGGCGGCCCACCACCTCGTGGACGCCCGTCGCGAGGTCTTCGATCATTTCGTCCGGTACCTGATTCAGGGGAATGTTCTTCGCGGGGAGGTCTACCCGCTGAGCGTGGCGGCCGAGCGTACCCAGCAGGCGATGTCCGTGCTGGATGTCGCGCGCCAGGTTGGGGCGTCGGCCGTGGCGCATGGTTCGACCGGGGCGGGGAACGACCAGGTGCGGTTTGACGTCGCCTTTCGCGTGCTGGCCCCGGAACTGGAGATCGTGACACCGATCCGGGAGCTCGGGCTTGCGCGCGACCAGGCGATTGCGTTCCTGGAGGAGCGCGGCCTGCCGGTTCCTGCGGGGTCGGGGGCGTACTCGGTGAACCGGGGTGGGTGGGGCACCACCTGGGGCGGCGGCTGGACCCACGATACATGGCAGGGTCCGCCCGACGAACTGCTGGAGCCCCCGGCCGACGCGCCCGGGGCCGAGGAGGTCGTCATCGAGTGGGAACGAGGCCTGCCGGTCGCCCTGGACGGGGCTCGGCTGGAGGGTCCCGGGCTGGTCGCCGAGCTGGGGATGCGCACGCTGGTCCGTGGAATTGGCCGCGGCATCCACGTGGGAGAGACGGTGCTCGGCATCAAGGGGCGCATCGGGTTCGAGGCCGGCGCGGCACTGGTGCTGATCGCGGCGCACCGGGAGCTGGAGAAGCTGACCCTCACCCGATGGCAGGTCTTCTGGAAGGACCAGCTCGCCCGGTTCTATGGCGACCGTCTCCACGAGGGCCAGTACTTCGATCCGGCGATGCGGGACATCGAAGCCATGATCGGGAGTTCACAGCGGCACGTCACGGGCGAGACACGGGTCCGCCTGGCCGCGGGCAGGTTCCACGTGGTGGGGACGCGCAGCCCGTGCTCCCTCATGGATTCCTCCGTCGCGCGGTACGGCGAGGATCACAGCCTCTGGTCCGGGGACGAGGCCCGCGCATTCGCGCGCGTGTCCGCGATCCCGTCGCTGCTGGCGGAGCGCGTGGCGCGCCGCCATGCGGGAGGGTAACCCATGGTTGTGACGACCCGCGTCCGGCTCGACCGGATCTCCTCCAGCACGCGGAACGCCCACCTCGAAAGCGAGGTGATGGTCGGCCCGGACATCGTGGCCGCGGATGGTTATGTCCTGGCCGTCCGGGTGCTCGAGGACAAGTCCACATACAACACGGTGGAAGATATCGCCGGGCGGATGGTGGCGCTCCGGGCGGGGGACGTGCTGGCCGGCACGCTCGGCGCCAGGCGCGCGCTGCGAGGCTACGCGGGAATGGTGCCGTCCACGATCGCGGTTGGTGATACGCTGGAGGTGCTGAACCTTGGCGGTGTGCTGGGCCGCTGTACCTCGGTGAATCCCGACATCGGGCCGCCGTTCAGGGCGGAGGTCCTCGGCGCCGTGCTGACCTTCCCCGCCCTGGGCGACCGCATCGGCCGGCCCGCACACATCCGCGATGGCGCCGTCCCGCCGGCCGACAGCCTCCAGGCGGGGATCCCGGTGGTGTATGTGGCCGGCACGTGCATGAACGCGGGGAAGACGGTGGCGGCCACCGAACTGGTGCGCGGCCTGGTCCGTACGGGGCTCAGGGTCGCGGCCGCGAAGCTCACCGGGGTGAGCCTGATGCGCGACGCCCTTTCCATGCGGGATGCCGGCGCTGTCGAGGCGCTCACCTTCAATGACGCCGGCGCGGCCAGCACGCACGCGGGCATGACCGTGCCGGTGGCGAAAGGCCTCTTCAACCGGCTTGCCGCTGCGCACCCGGACGTGATCGTGGCGGAGCTGGGCGACGGCATTCTCGGCGAGTACGGCGTGCAGGACATCCTGCTCGACAGCGAGCTTTCTGCGGCTGGCGCGGCGTGGGTCATGGCCGCCCCCGATCCGGTGGCCTGCTGGGGCGCCCTCGAGCTGATGCGGGAGCACTTCCACCTGCCGATCACGGTGCTCACCGGCCCCGCCACGGACAACGAGGTCGGCCGCAGCTACATCCGCGCCTCGCTCCAGGTGCCCGCGCACAACGCGCGGCGCGATGCGGAGGCCCTGGTCTCCGTGGTGCAGGAGGCGCTGTCTGCGCACCAGGCCGCGCAGCGTTACGAGGCAGGAGCGTCCGCGTGAAGGTGGCAGTCATCGGCGGCGCCGGCTACGTCGGCGCCGAACTCCTGCGACTCCTCCTGCGGCACCCGGAAGTCACCGAGTGCCTCGCGACGAGCCGGAGTCAGGCGGGCAAGCCGATCGCGAGCGTTCATCCCGGCCTCGCTGAACTGACCGACAGCCGGTTTGCGGGCAGCAGCCCGGGCGAAGCCGCGCGCGGGTGTGATGTCGTCTTCCTCGCGCTGGAGCACGGGGAGTCCTCGCGCGTGATTGACGGGATTTTCGAAGCCGGCCCCGGGTTGATCGTGGACCTGGCGGCGGACTTCCGGGTGCAGGACCTGCGGCTCTACGAGCACTACTACGGTACTCATGCGGCGCCGGAGTTCGTCGGCCGATTCACGTACGCGCTGGCGGACGTACTCGGTGGAAGCCTCGCAGGATCCAAGGCGCTGGCCGTGCCCGGCTGCTTTGCGACCGCCGCACAGCTCGCGCTTCATCCCCTTGCCCGCGCCGGGTCAGGGATTCACCCGGCACTCTGGGGGATCACCGGTTCCAGTGGCGCCGGCCGGAATCCACGGCCAACCACGCACCATCCTGCGCGCGCCAGCAATGTCTTCGCGTATTCCGTGGCCGGCCACCGTCACCAGGCGGAAGTGCTCTCCAGCTGGCGCCACTGGGTGGATGACCCCGAAGCCGGCGCCACGCTGATGACGCACTCTGGTCCATTCGTTCGCGGGATCTACCTCACCCTGCACGCGCGACTTCCGGAGCCCGGCGATGCCGCCGGCTGGTTCCGGCAGGCCTATGGCGGCCGCCGGTTCATCCGCCTCACCGACGAGCCGCCGGAACTGACGCATGCGGTGGGCACGAACATGGCGCTGATTCATCCCGCGGTCTCGGCGGATGGCCTCGAAGTGCAGGTCATGGTTGCCATCGACAACCTGATCAAGGGCGCCGGGGGCCAGGCCGTGCAGGCAATGAACCTGGCCCTCGGTTTTCCCGAGGACGCCGGCCTGGTGCTCTCGAGCATGTTCCCATGCTGAGGGCTGACCGGGGGCCGGCGCTGCTCGAAGTGTATGCCCACATGCCGGTGCGGCCCGTCATGGGGGCCGGCAGCTGGCTGGTGGACGAGGATGGCGAGCGCTGGCTGGACGCCTATGGGGGCCACGCGGTCTCATCCACGGGTCATTCGCACCCGCGGGTGGTCGCGGCGATCGCCGAGCAGGCCGCGCGACTCCTGTTCTACTCCTCCGCGGTCCCGCTGCCCATGCGGGAGGAACTGGCGGAGGCGCTGGTCGCGCTGGCCCCGCGTCCACTGGATCGCGTCTTCTTCTGTAATTCCGGCGCTGAGGCGAACGAAAACGCCCTGCATCTCGCGCGACGCTGGACTGGGCGGCAGGATGTGGTGACCGTGACGGGGGGCTGGCATGGCCGGACCGTGGCCACGCTCGCCTGCTGTGACGGGGAGCGCTACGAGGCCGGCGCCCTGCGAGCGGGCATGCCGCTCAGCCGGCGCGCCGGCTTCAATGACGTGGACGACCTGCGGCGGGTGGTCGGCCACGGGGCGGCCGCGGTGCTCCTGGAGCCGGTGCAGGGCATGTCAGGGGCACGGACTGCCAGTACTGAGTTCCTCGAGGCGGCGCGCCATATCTGTGATGCCACCGGGACGGCGCTGGTATTCGACGAGGTGCAGTGCGGGGTCGGCCGGTGCGGAGCGTTCACTGCGGCGGAAGCGGTGGGGGTCACGCCGGACATTCTCACCATGGCAAAGGGCCTGGGGTCCGGGCTGCCCATCGCGGCAATGCTGGCGCGGCCGGCGCTCACATCTTCGCTGGAACCGGGCGACCTCGGCAGCACTTTCGGCGGCGGGCCAGTGCCATGCGCCGCCGCCCTCGCCACCCTTGCCGTGATCGACGATGAAGGGCTGATCGGCAACGCAATCGACATCGGCGCGTACCTTCGCGAGGAGGCCCTCGCCCTGGGCGTGGCCCGGGTCCACGGGAGAGGCCTGCTGCTTGGCCTCGAGCTCGACCGGTCCGCCCGCGAGGTCCAGCAGGCACTCTTCCAGCGCCGGATTCTCACGGGAACCTCGACCGATCCGCACACGTTGCGGCTCCTGCCGCCACTCGTCTTCTCCCGGGAGGAAGCCGGCCTGCTCCTGGCTGCCCTCTCCGAGGTACTGGCATGACCAAGCGTGACTTTCTGGCCGTGGAGGACTGGTCGCCGGAGGAAGTCGAGGCACTGCTCCGACTCGCCGTGCGCGTACGCAACGGCGAGGTGCACGGGGGTCTGGAGGGGCGCCTCATGGCCCTGGTGTTCATGGACCCGAGCCTGCGGACGCGGGCGAGCTTCGAGGCCGCCATGTACCGGCACGGCGGCCATGCGATGGTGGTGGAGCCGGGCCGGGGAAGCTGGGCGCTCGAGACGGAGCGCGGGGCGGTAATGGATGGACCGGGTGTTGAGCACGTGATCGATGCGGCCCGCGTACTGGGCCGGTACGCCGACGTGCTCGGGCTCCGGTGCTTCCCGCGCGATCCGGACTGGGCCGTGGCGCGCCAGGACCAGGTGATGCGCCTCTTCGCCGAGCACTGCGAGAAACCCGTAATCAACCTGGAGAGCTCCCGGCGGCATCCCTGCCAGGAACTTGCGGACCAGCTCACCCTCCGCGACAAGCTGGGGGAAACGCACGGCAAGCGTTTCGTCCTGACCTGGGCATGGCACCCGAAGGCGCTGCCGACGGCGGTCCCGGTGAGCGCCGCGCTCGCGGCCGCGCGCCAGGGAATGGAGCTCGTCATCGCGCGGCCCGATGGCTATGAACTGGATCCGGAGGATACGGCGCTGATCCGGCAGGTGACGCAGCAGAACGGCGGCGGCGTTGTGCACATCATCAATGACATGGACCAGGCCCTGGTGGGGGCGGATGCGGTATACGTGAAGAGCTGGGGCAGCCTGGCCCACTACGGCCGCCCCGAGGAGGAAGCCGCCGCGCGCGCGTCGCGCCGGGACTGGCGGCTGACCCAGGATCGCCTGCGCAGCACCCGCCAGGGCCGGGGCATCGTGATGCACTGCCTGCCGGTGCGGCGCAACGTGGAAGTGGACGACGCGGTACTCGACGGCCCGAACAGCGTGGTGGTGGATGAAGCCGAAAACCGGCTGCACGTGCAGCGGGCGCTGCTGCTCTCACTGCTGGGCGGTGCCGGATGATCCGGCCGCCGTGTGGCGAACGAGGAGGAGGCGGACGATGAACACCTCGCGTGGAATCGCGGGACTCAAGGGCGCCCTGCGATATGTCCGGGCTTATCGCGACCAGATCTTCGTCGTGAAGCTTGGAGGGGAGGTGCTGGCGAACCGCAGCGTGCTGGAGGAGGTTGCGGGCCAGGTCGCCCTGCTCAGTTCGCTGGGGATCCGGATCGTGCTGGTGCACGGCGGTGGACCCCAGGCCAGCGAGACCAGCCGACGCCTCGGGGTGGAGCCCCGCATGGTGGCCGGGCGTCGTATCACGGACGATGCGACACTCGAGGTGGCGAAGATGGTCTATGGCGGGTCGCTCAGCATCGACCTGCTCTCGGCGTTGCGGGAGCACGAGGTGCATGCCGTCGGCATCAGCGGCCTGGACGGCGCGCTGATCACGGCTCACCGGCGCCCGCCCGTGACCATCGTGGACGATGACGGCAACCGCCGCGAGGTGGATTTCGGGCACGTTGGTGACATCGACCGGGTGGATCCGGCGCTGTTGACGGTCCTGCTCGACGCACGGTACGTGCCCGTGGTGGGAAGCCTCGCCGGCGACGCCGATGGGAATGTCTACAACATCAATGCGGACACCGTAGCCGAGGCGCTGGCCACCGCGCTCCGCGCGCAGAAGCTCATCTTCCTGACCGGCGCTCCCGGAGTGCTGCGGAACCGGGAGGACCCGTCCTCGCTGGTCGCTTTCGCGGATCCGGACGACCTTGCGACTCTCATGGCCAGCGGGGCGCTCGCAGGGGGGATGCGGCCCAAGGTTGAGGCGTGCATTCGTGCCGCGACCGGCGGGGTGGAGCGTACGCACATCATCGGTGGCGCCACGCCTGACGCGCTGCTCCAGGAGGTGTTCACCGGGGCGGGCTGCGGCACGATGATCGTGGGCCGGAAGGAGAAGGCGACCTACCTGGATGTCGACCTCGCCGACTGAGCACGCGCTCCTCCGGGAACTGGTCCGGACGCCCTCCGTCAGCGGGGACGAGGAAGCCGTCGCCACGCTGGTCGCGGCGCGCGCGCGCGAGGCCGGTCTCGATGTCGTCCGCGACGAGGCCGGCGTCCGGGTCGAGGTCGGACCGGCGGGAGGACGCACGCTGGCGCTCGTATCCCACCTGGATGTCGTCCCGCCCGGCGAGGGGTGGACGTGCGACCCGTTCGGGGCCGAGGTCCGGGAGGGCCGCCTCTACGGGCGCGGGTCGGGGGACGCAAAAGCCTCCGTCGCGGCGATGCTCGCGGCAGCCATGCGGCTCGGCGCGGAGCAGCCGGGGATCGGTGGGAGGCTGCTCCTGATCTTCGGCCATGGCGAGGAGACCCGGCACACCACGATGCCCGAGGCGGTTGCACGCGCCGGCCGCATCGATGCCGCGGTTATCGGGGAGCCCACCAACCTGGAGTTCGCCGTAGCCCAGCGGGGACTGATGATGATTGACCTCGTGGCGCGAGGAGACCAGCGGCATGCAGGGCGTGCGGCAGACGATGGTGCCTACGCCAACGCGCTCCTCCTGCTGTCCCACGACCTGGTGCGACTGGCCTCGCTCGCCCAGGACCGGCCTCATCCCGTGCTCGGCCAGCCCACCATCACGCCCACGATGGTCGAGGCAGGCGTGAGCCGGAACGTGACGCCACCGGTGGCCCGTGCCATTCTCGACGTGCGGAGCACGCCCTCCTGGACCCACGTGGAGCTGGCCGATGTGCTGCGACGCGAGCTGGAGTCCGAGGTCATCGTCACCTCCGACCGGCTGGTGCCCTGCGAGACCCCGCCTGGTTCCGCCCTCCTGGCTGCCGCGCTGCGCGCGCGTCCGACCGCCTCGTCCTATGGAAGCCCAACCTGCTCCGACTGGGTGTTCCTGCGGCATTGCGACGCGGTCAAGTGCGGACCCGGTACGAGTCGCCGCTCGCATACACCCGACGAATGCGTCGAGCTGGCCGAGGTTTCCGACGCGGTGGATTTCTACGCGCAACTGGCCCGGGAGTACCTGTCATGACTCCGAAGCGGAAGGGCGATGCCCTCTGGGGCGGGGCGGGGGCCGATCCCGCCATGCTCGCGTACACCGTGGGCGATGACCGGGACCTGGACGGCCGGCTGCTCTACTGGGATGTGCTGGGGAGTCTGGGCCATCTGGAGGGGCTGCGGCGTGCGGACCTGGTCACGCGTGCACAGTACACGCGGCTCAGGGCCGGCCTCCGGGCTGCACTCCGGGCCGTCGACGACGAATCCCTGGCTATTGGTGCCCGGGACGAGGACGCCCATTCCGCGGTGGAAAAGTGGCTCACCCGCCGCATTGGCGAGGATGGCGGGCGGATTCACACCGGGCGCTCCCGCAACGACCAGGTAGCCGTGGACCTCCGCCTGTACCTCAAGGACCGTCTCCTCGAGGCACACGCTTCCATCGATCACCTGACGGGCGGGCTGCTGCGATTCGCCACGCGCTACCGGACCGCGCTCTGGCCCGGCTACACCCACACGCGCGCTGCCATGCCTTCCACCGCCGGCCTCTGGGCGGCCGCGCACGCGGAGGGACTGCTCGATTCACTGGAGGCGCTGCAGGCGCTCTGGGGCCAGGTGGACCGCTCGCCGCTCGGCAGCGCCGCGGGCTACGGTGTTCCGCTGCCGCTCGACCGGGAGGCGGTCCAGCGTGCCCTCGGATTCGGAGGCCTCGACCACAACGTGGCGACGGTCCAGAACGGGCGCGGGAAGCTCGAGGCCGCCGTGCTCTTCTGGTGCGTGCAGGTGGGACATGACCTTTCGCGCTTCTCGAGCGACACAATCCTTTTCTCCGCCGCGGAGTACGGGCTGCTCCGCCTGCCGGAACAGTTCACCACCGGCTCCAGCATCATGCCGCAGAAGCGGAACCCGGACGTCTTCGAGCTGACCCGGGGCCGCATGGCCACGCTGGCCGGGGACCTTGCCGCTGTCCTGGCGCTGCGCTCGAACCTGACGTCCGGGTACCATCGCGATTTCCAGCTGCTCAAGGCACCGCTCTTCCGGGGTCTCGACCAGCTCGAGGGCGCCCTGGACATGCTGGGACGGATGATCCCGCACCTCGAGGTGGACCGCGCGCGCGGTCGCCAGATGCTGGGAGAGGGCGGACTGCTCGTCACCGACGAGGTCATGCGGCGGGTGGACCAGGGCACGCCGTTCCGCGAAGCCTACCGCGCGGTGTCGAAGGCATATCATGACGGGGAGGATGTACCGGTCCCGGGCGCCGGGGATGTACTGTCCCGCCGGAGCGCCACGGGTGCCCCCGGGAATCCCGGCATCCCCGCGGCGCGTGCGCGCCTCAGCGCCGCCCGACGGTGGCGCACCCGGGAACATCGCCGCTTCGAGGCCGCGATCGCCCGGCTGGCCGGCGGGCGGGGGAGGGCAGGATGACCTCCGTCCGCGCGAAGCGCCATCTCAAGATCCTGGAACTCATCAGCACGAGGCCGGTGCAGACGCAGGAAGAACTGGCCGAGGCACTCCGCGCGGAGGGGTGGGAGGTAACGCAGTCATCGGTGAGCCGCGACATCACGGCTCTCCGGCTGGTGAAGGTGGATGGGATCTACGCCCGCGCCGCGGCTGTCGTGGTGGTGACCGATCCGGACGAGAAGCGGATCGTGGACGGACTCCTCACGGTGGAGACTGCCGGTGACGCGATGGTGGTCCTGCACACGCCGCCCGGCGAGGCGAACAGGGTCGCCGTCGCGCTCGACCGGCTGGCATGGCCGGAGGTCGTGGGGACGCTCGCCGGGGACGACACGATCTTCCTCGCGCTCAAGGACCGGAAGAGCCAGCGCCGGGTGGCGGGTCAACTCCGGGAGATGATAGGCCCCCCCGACCTGCGTCCCTCCTGATCAGCGCGGCAGCGGCCCCCGGTATCCCGGGCCGCGTACCACCCGGCCCGGCATGGCCCCGGTGTGGGCCCCGTCGCGCAGCACCTGCACGCCATTCACGAATACGTCCCGGACCCCGGTGGCGAGCTGGTGCGGCTCCGCGAAGGTGGCGTGGTCGGTAATCGTGGCCGGGTCGAACACGACGACGTCAGCGTACCACCCGGGCCGCAGTGCCCCGCGGCGGTCGAGCTTGAGATTGGTTGCGGGAAGCAGCGTGAGCCGGTGAATGGCGGCTTCCAGCGGAAGGATCTTCTCGTCCCGCACATAGTGGCCGAGCAGGCGGGCGAAGTTGCCGTAGGAACGGGGATGGGGATTCGAGCGCGTAAAGGGATCCTCCGGTGCCAGCGATCCCCCGTCTGAGCCGAAACTCACCCACGGCAGCCTCAGCTTTTTCCGGACGTTCTCCTCGGACATGGTGAAGAAGACCGCTCCCACCCGGCTGTCGTCCTGGATGACCAGGTCGAGGGCGGTCTCCTCCGGCGGCGTGCCGCGCATCTCCGCGACCTCCGCCAGCGTCTTCCCGGTCAGGTACTTGAGACTGTCCTGCTTGAAGCTCACGAGCAGGATCCCGCCCGCTCCTCCCGCGTTCGCGAACGCGTTGTCGAAGTTCTCGCCCTCGCCCCGCATTTCCGCCACCACCTTCGTCCGGACGGCCGGATCACGGAGCCGAGCGACCCAGGCATCGTGGCCGCCCTCCTGTACCCAGGGCGGCATCGTGGCGTCCAGGCCCGTGGAGCTGGCGGGGTAGGTATACATGTCGGCAGTAATGCGGAGCCCGTCGGCGCGCGCCTGCTCCACCCGGGCGATCACGGTATCGAGCTTCGCCCAGTTGGCCCGGCCAGAGGCTTTCAGGTGGTAGATCTCCGCCGGAACCCCTGCCGTGCGCGCGATCGTGATCAGCTCGTCGAGCGCGGTCAGGACGTTCCGGCCCTCGTCCCGCATGTGGCTGATATACATGCCGCCGTATTCACCGGCGACCCGTGACATCTCGATGAGCTCGTTCGTACCGGCGTAGAACGCCGGCGAGTAGATAAGGGAACTCCCGACGCCCAGGGCCCCGTCCTCCATCGCCTGCCGGACCAGGAGGCGCATGGTGTCCAGCTCGGCGGCGGTAGGCTGTCGGTCTTCTTCCCCGATGACATGGATGCGGATCGTCGTCGCGCCGACGAAGCTTGCCACGTTAGGCGTTATCCCGCGCCCGGTGAGGTACTCCAGGTACTCCCCGAGCGTCGTCCACGGGATGTCGTAGCGGATGTCGCCCTGACGGGCCAGTTCCTCGCGCCGCATGGCCCCGGTCAGCGGACCCATGGACCAGCCCTCGCCGAAGACCTCGAGGGTGACGCCCTGCCGGATGTCGCTCAGGCTGCGGCCATCCTGGATGAGCGGCTCGGTCGCCCAGCTCAGCATGTTGATGAACCCGGGAGCGACCGCCATGCCGTGGGCGTCTATCTCCCGGCGGCCCTTCCCGGCCACCAACCCGACCGCTGCAATTGTATCGCCGCTGATGGCGATGTCACCGATGACGGGGGCATGACCGCTCCCGTCGTAGATGCTGGCGTGGCGGATGACCACGTCGTACACGGGGGGCGCGGACGGTCCGGGGGCGCACCAGAGGGCGAGCCAGGGGAGGAACGACATCGGGGAGCTCCGGGCTGGGGTGGGGTCACGCAATATAGCCCGCCCCGTCGTTTCCCGACCGGGAGCGCCCAAGCTATGTTGCGGGCCTGGCCGTGTATTCCGAACCAGGGCCCGGAGGATCGTCAGTGGCACGCGCGAGCTTCTTCGAACACGATGGCCACCGCATCCTGCGGTTCGACTTCGCCCGGATCATGGCGGGCCCGGGGGCGCTCGAGGCCATCGCGGAGGCGAAGGCTTCCGTCAGGGACCATGCCCCCGGCTCCCTCCTCGTCCTGACCGACGTGACCGGGTCCCGCTTCGATGCGACCATCCTGGCCGCCATCCGTGACCTCATGCAGTCCAACGCTCCATACATCCGGGCGTCGGCCGTAGTGGGCCTGTCCGGGCTGCAGCGGGTGGTGTATTCGTCACTGGTCCGGCTCACGCGCCGCAACGTGCGCGCGTTCGACGACGAGGCCGCCGCGCTCGACTGGCTCGTCAGCCAGGCCTGACGTGATCCGCGTGGCGATGTGGTCAGGGCCCCGCAACATCTCCACCGCCATGATGCGCTCATGGGGGAATCGCGAGGACACCGTGGTGTGCGACGAGCCGCTCTACGCACACTACCTGACGGCGGTGGACGTTGCGCACCCCGGCCGGGATGAGGTCATCGCGCACCATGACACGGACTGGCGGCGCGTGGTGCAGGGGCTGGTGGAGGAAGAGCCCGGCGGTGCCACGGTCTACTACCAGAAACACATGGCGCACCACCTGTTGCCGGACATGGACCGGCGATGGCTGGACACCCTGGATAACTGTTTCCTCATCCGGGACCCGGCGCGCATGCTTGCCTCGCTGGACCGCAAGACCCCCTCGCCCTCGCTGGAGGATACCGGACTGCCGCAGCAGGTCGAGATCTTCCGCCAGGTGCGTGACCGGACCGGGGCTGTACCGCCCGTGGTGGACTCGGCGGACATCCTGCGGAACCCCGCCGGCATGCTCCGCCGCCTCTGCGATGCAGTCGGGGTACCCTGGTCCGACCGGATGTTGTGGTGGCCTGCCGGCCGGCGGGACACCGACGGTATCTGGGCACGCCACTGGTACGAGGCGGTGGAGCGCTCAACGGGCTTTGCTCCACCGCGCGAGGAGGCACCGGACGTGCCTCCCCGGCTTCAGGAACTCGTGGATCGCTGCCGGCCGTTCTACGAGGAACTTCACGCCAGCCGGCTGCACTGAGCGGGGACATGCTCCAGGCCTGGAATGAGAAGAACCGTGACCTGATCGTCAACATCAACGGAACACTCGAGCATCGCGACCGGGCGGGCGTGAGCCCGTTTGACTCGGTGGTCCAGGGCGGGGATGCCGTGTGGGAGGGGCTCCGCGCTCTACGACGGCCGGATCTTCCGGCTGGAACGCCACCTGGCCCGGCTCCGGCAGTCGGCGCGTGCGCTGGCCTTCCAGGACATTCCGGAAGACGACACGATCGTCGCGGAGATCCGGCGCACCCTGGAGGTAAACGGGATGCGGGATGGCGTGCACATCCGGCTTACCCTGACGCGCGGGGTCAAGATCACTTCCGGCATGGACCCGCGCCTCAACCAGGCGGGACCGACGCTGATCGTCCTCGCTGAGCACAAGCCGCCGGTCTACGGCCGTTCAGGCCTGAAACTCATCACCAGCTCGGTCCGCCGTTTCCCCCCGGACTGCCTCGATCCGAAGATTCATCATGCCAACCTGCTGCAGTCCATCCTGGCGAAGATCGAGGCGAACATTGCCGGCGCGGATGACGCCGTGATGCTCGACGTGCGCGGGTTCGTGGCCGAGACCAATGCCACGCATGTCTTCATCGTGCAGGACGGCGCCGTGAGCACCAGCCGGACGGTCGCGTGCCCCGAGGGCATCACCCGCGAGGCGGTGCTGGAGCTGTGCGCCGGGCACGATGTGTCCCACGCCGAGCGCGACATCTCGCTTACGGAGGTCTACGGCGCCGATGAATGCTTCTGTACCGGCACCATGGGTGAGATTGCGGCCGTGACCGAGGTGGATGGGAGAACCATCGGCGGGGGAACGCCCGGCCCCGTCGGGCAGCAGCTCCAGGAGTGGTTCAGGGCCCTGGTGGCACAGGAGGGAACAGCGGTCGTTCCGTAGTCGACTTGCAGCCATCCCCCTCTTCTGCAGTTTCGTGTGCGACCCGGCGCTCTGGCACTTACCTCGTGGCAGGCGCCGGCGCGAGGGCCCCACCTGACCCGCCGTAGCGCACGGCGACCATCTCGGCCAGAATCGCCAGCGCGGTTTCCACCGGTCGCCGTCCGCCGAGGTTCAGGCCTATTGGCCCGCGAAGGCGGGCGATCGCCTCAGGCGGGAGCCCCTGGTCGGTGAGGCGCCGACGGCGCTCCGCCTGGGTCTTCCGCGAGCCGATGGCGCCCACATAGCGCGCGCGGGAGGGAAGGGCGATGGCCAGGGCCGGTTCATCGAACTTCGGGTCATGTGAGAGCACACAGACGTAGGTGGCCGTGTCGAGCCCGACCCGCTCGAACGCTTCCTCTGGCCAGCCCCTGATGAGCTCATCGGCACCGGGGAACCGTTCGGGGGTCAGGAACGCCGCCCGCCCGTCGGCGACAATGGTCCGGAACCCGAGCGCCGCCGCGAGCGGCACCAGCTCAATGGCAATGTGGCCGGCGCCGAAGATCACCAGCCTCGGCTGGGGCGGAAAAACCTCGAGGAATACCCGGCCTTCGGGAAGGTTTACCGTACCCGCCGCTTCGCGCCCAAGCGCCTCGGCCGCCGCCATCTCGAGGGCGGTGCTGCCGGTGGGATCAACCGGGGCGGTCCGGCCCATCGCTTCGCCCTCGAGCGGGGTGGCGAACACCTGGCCCGACGGGGCGCGTGCGGCATCGAGGACCCCGGCCGGCACGGCGGGCTGGATAAGCAGCTCGATCGTTCCGCCGCACGCCAGCCCCACCTCCCAGGCCCGCGCGTTGCTCACCCCATAGGAGACGAGGCGGGCCTCCTTCCGCATGACCGCGCCGGCAATGGCCGCGGCCGCTTCAGTCTCGACGCACCCGCCGGACACCGAGCCGGCCAGGGTCGCGTCCGCCGTCGCGAGGAGGGTGGCTCCCGGCGGGCGTGGCGCAGAGCCCCACACCGAGGTGATCACCGCCCGGCCGACGGCTCCGTGGGTGGCGAGACGATCGAACTCACGCGCTACCTCACGCATCTATCCCCCATTCGTTCTCCAGTTCCGCTCGATACCGCGCGCGAAGTCACGCCAGAACTCCTCGGTGAGCCCCCGGGCTACGCCTTCCAGCAGGCGGGCTCCCACGCGCGCGACCATCCCGCCGAACACCGGCACGGCTTCCCAGGTGAGCAGGGTCCGGCCAGGTTCGGGAGCACTCAGGTCCACACGGACACGGGCTTCGAAGTCTGACCCCGGGGCGTGTCCCTTCGCGCTCAGGCGGAGCAGGTCCGGTGGCGCCAGTTCCACCAGCTCGACGTGGACCCGGAAGCGCAGCTTGAGGAACCCCACACCGAACGCCGTTACGACCTGATAGTGGCGATCGTCGATGACCTCGACGTTCTCGACCCCGGGGCCCGCGGCGCCGATGGCCTCGGGATCGAGCAGCCCCTCCCACACGTATTCCCGTGGCGCCGCCACGTCCTGGGTACCCGCAAAGGTCAGTCTCATGCCCGCTCGAGGTCGGCCGGTTCGTCCACGTCGGGGTTGCGTCCCGGGACGGCAATGGTCTCCACGAGGCCAGGGCGGTCGCGAAGCCACGCCGACAGCCCCTGGTCTCCCTCGAGCGCCTCGACGAAGTGCCACGCGGGGCGGGCGACGAGGACCGGATGGCCCGGGACGCCCGGCTCGCCGTTGTAGCCGGGGCGAACGACGGGGCGGTTGACCCGGCGCCAGCGCACCAGGATGGCGCGCGCGACATCGGGATGTACGCGGGGCTGGTCCGCCAGGAAAATGAGGGCGGCGCTTGCCGGAGGCCGCTCGGATTCCAGGGCGGCGATCCCTGTGCGCAGGCTGTCGGAGAGCGGAAGGGCGGGACCTGCGAGGGGCGCAACGCGGAACCCGTGCGACGCCAGGAGCCCGCCGAGGTCAGGATCCCCGTCGGTGACGGCGACGGCATGCCGGAGGGTGCCGTCCGCAAGCAGGGACTGCACCGTCCGCGCCGCGTGCGTCGCGAGCGGGGCGCCGTCCAGGCTGGCGAGCAGCTTGCGCCCGCCGAAGCGGGAGGCGCGGCCGGCGGCGAGCAGCAGGGCGTCGACATGTCCTTCTCTCACCTGCGCTCCCGGGAGGAGGTTGTGGCAGTCTCGTCGTAATTGAAGCCCGGGCCGCCGGATAGTCCATGCCGGGCGCGTGCTTGCCCGGGATTGGCCGCGGCTCTTAGCTTGGACCGATGCGTATTGCGTTGTTCTCCGAGGTGTACTGGCCCATGGTCAGTGGCGTGGGCGTGACCCTGCTGCGCCTGAGCGAGGCGCTTCGGCAGCGGGGGCACGAGGTACGGGTCTATTCCGCCACCTATTCGATTCCTCCCGGCGCCTCCGACCGGGACGACGTTCACCGCTCACCCAGCATTCCGCTCTTTCTCTATCCCGATGTCCAGTGGGCCTTCCCGCGCACCCGCCGTGTGGTGGAGGACGCCTCGCGGTTCCGGCCTGACCTGGTGCATGTCGCCACGGAATTCACGATGGGGGTCGCGGGCCTCCGGGTCGCGCGCCGGCTCGGTGTGCCCGTCATCGCCTCCGCGCACACCGACTACGAACGCTATGCCTCGCGCTACGGGCTCGACTGGGTGATGCGCGCGGGCTGGCGCTACCTGCGCTGGTTCTACGGCCAGGCGGGCGTCGTGCTCTGCCCGTCCGGGGTCTACGAGCGGCACCTCAATGCCCGTGGAATCCCGCACACCGGCCTCTGGAGCCGGGGCGTGGACACCTCGCTCTTCCATCCGCGCTTCCGGAAGGAGGCCTATCGCGAGTCACTCGGCGTGGGCCCGCGCGATCTCCTGATCACCTACGTGGGACGGATCGCGCGGGAGAAGGACCTGGACCTGCTGGTGAGTGCCTGGGAGCTCCTGGGCCGGCGCGACGACGTCAAGCTCGTCCTGGTCGGCAAGGGGCCGATGGAGGACGAGCTCCGCCAGCGGGAAATCCCCGGCCTGCGTCTGGCCGGCGTCAAGCAGTCCGTCGACCTGTCGGCCGCATATGCCTCCGCCGACATCTTCGCCTTCCCCTCCACCACGGAGACCTTCGGGAACGTCCTGCTGGAGGCGATGAGTTCCGGCCTGCCGAGCCTCGCGGCGGCGGCAGGGGGCGTGGTGGAGTTCGCGCGGCACGGGGACAATGCATGGCTGGTCGCGCCGGGAAGCGCGGCGGCGATCGCCGAGGGGCTCGAGCGGCTGCTGGAGGACGAGGCACTCCGTCGGCGGCTCGCGGCGGGAGCCCGCGAGACAGCATGTGAACGGCGATGGGATCGTGTGTTCGACGACCTCATCGGCACGTACGAGCAGGCCATCCGGTCGCCGCGGACGGTCGCCGCCTGAGGCCGTATCCCTAGAACGCCCGCAGCAGCAGGAACGACAGCATTGCGATGACCGCGGCCATCGGGATCGTCAGGATCCAGGCCCACAGGATCCGGCTCGCGACTCCCCAGCGCACCGCGGACATCCGCTGGCTGCTTCCCACCCCCACAATGGCACCGGTGATCGTGTGCGTCGTGCTGACGGGCACGCCAAGATGCGACGCCATGAGCACGGTGAGGCCGCCTGCCGTCTCGGCGCAGAACCCGCCGAACGGCCGGAGCTTGGTGATCCGGGTGCCCATTGTCTTCACGATCCGCCACCCGCCGGCCGCCGTGCCCAGCGCGATGGCCAGATGGGCGAAGAGGATGATCCAGAGCGGGATGTGGTCGGCATTGGTGAGGTACAGGTGGGAAAGCAGGCCGGTCGCGTCGGCGAAGTGGACCTGGGTCGCCACCAGCAGTCCGACGATGATGCCCATGGTCTTCTGGGCGTCGTTGGCGCCGTGGCTCAGCGAATAGAGGGCGGCGGAGAGGAGCTGGAGGCGTCGGAAGAGCTTCTCCACCGGCTGGGCGGGCCTCTTGTGGAAGGCCCAGCTGAGCCCGACCGTCAGGATCATCCCGAGGATCATGCCGATCAGCGGGCTCAGCACGATGAACAGGATCGGCTTGATCCAGCCGGACAGGATGAGCGAGCCGAAGCCGGCCTTGGCGATGGCCGCGCCGCCGTACCCGCCGAGGAGCGCATGGCTGGAGGAGGTCGGGAGGCCCAGCCACCAGGTGATCAGGTCCCAGATGATTGCGCCGAGCAGTCCGGCCAGCACCACGGAGGGGTCCACCACGCTGGGGTCGATCAGGCCCTTGCCGAGGGTCTTGGCGACCGCCGTGCCCACTACGAAGGCCGCGACAAAATTGAAGAACGCCGCCCAGAACACCGCAACGCCGGGGGACAGTACCCGGGTGGCCACGACCGTGGCGATCGAGTTGGCGCTGTCGTGGAAGCCGTTGATGAAGTCGAAGACGAAGGCGACTCCGACGATCACCAGCACATAGACGATGGTGCTGTCCATGGTCAGGAGTTCTTGATGGAAATCGACTGCAGGATGTTGGCGGCGTCCTCGGTCTGGTCCAGCGTCCGTTCGAGGTTGTCGTAGATCTCCTTCCACTTCATGACCGTGAGCGCATCCTCCGAGTTGTCGAAGAGCTTCGCAAGCCACTCGTGGTAGATCGAATCTCCTTCCTCCTCCAGCTTCTTCACGGCCTGGCACGAGGGCGACAGGCGGTCTCTCCGGCCCAACTCCAGTTCCTTGACGGCGGTCAGCAACTGCTCGAGGGCACGCTCGATCACGCCGGCCATCAGGATGGCTCCCCGGGGCGACTTCCCGATCCGGAAGATCGCGGCCCGGCGGGCCGTCCCGTCTATGATGTCCATGATGTCGTCGAGGTGGTTGGCGAGGAGGTGGATGTCCTCGCGGTCGAGCGGCGTGATGAAGGAGCGGTGGAGCCGGGTCACCACTTCCAGGGTGAGTTCGTCGGCTTCGTGCTCGGCCCGCTTGATCTGGTCGATCAGGTGGACCCGACGGTCCGGGTCGGCCTCGAGCATCTCCCGGAGCAGGCGCGAGGCGTTCAGCGTCAGGGTGGCGACCGCCGTGAAGAGCTCGAAAAAGCGTTCATCGCGGGGGAGGAGGCGCACGGACTGGCTCCGAAGAGAGAGGCGCCGTGAAGATACTCCGTTGCTTCGCCGTGACAAGACCGCGGCGGGGCCGCCAGGGAGTTCAGAACAGGTCCAGGACATCCCCGGGTCTGGAGAGCCAGTAGTCCGGGTTCGCCGGTTCGAGGTGGCCCCGCGAAAACGGGCCCCAGAGTACCGCTCCCGTCCGTACCCCGGCCGCGCGCCCGGAGGCCATGTCGTGCAGGCTGTCCCCGATGAATACCGTATCAGCGGGGTCGGCGCCGAGCTGCTCCAGGGCCATGTGGACCGGCTCCGGGTCGGGCTTGGGGTGGGTGACGTCGTCGGCGCAGACCAGGCAGGAGAACGCGTCGGCGAACCCTGCCAGGCCGAGCCCGCGGAGGGCGCCGTTCCTGCTCTTGCTGGTGACCAGGGCCATCGGGACGCTTCGGCGGCGAAGTTCGTCGATCATGGATGCCACGCCGTCGTACACCGTCACGTACCGGTCATGGTTGGAGAGGTTGAACTCCCGGTAGGTGGCGATGAACCGTTCCATCGTCTCCTCGTCGGGGCAGCAGTCGGCGAACTGGGTCCGGAGCGGCGTGCCGATGCCGGCGAGCCAGACCTCGTCCGTCCGCGGCGGGGAGCCCGTGGGTGGCGAGGGTGTGGTGGTAGCTGTCGATGATGAGACGGATCGAGTCGATGAGGGTGCCATCGAGGTCGAAGAGCAGGGCGCGGGGAGCTGGCATGGCGCGGAACGTAGCGCAGGTAAGTAAAACGGAAGCGCCTCAGTGCCCGCCCTGGTGGTGCCACGCGGGGGGCACGCGTGCCCGCAGCGCCTGGACCAGAGAATCGGTGGGGGGCCTCGGTGCCAGGTTCTCGTACTCCAGGGAGTCATGGCCCAGGTGGTAGAGCTCGGGGACCCCGTCGCCGTTCATGATCAGGTGCCAGGGGCCTGTGCGCAGGGAAGTCATGTTGCCGCGGGACACGGGTTCATACGGGGGCGTATTTTCCCCACGGGGCACGCCGGCGATGAGGGTGTCGGGGAGGGCGTCCGGCTCCTGCCACGCCGCCGCGAGCGACGTCCCCGGCAGCCGGTGCGCCGTGCCGGGAAGGGCGAGGGAGACGAGCGTCGCGGGCAGGTCGGCCATGCTGACGGCGTGGCTGACCCGGAGGCCGGCCGGCACCCGGCCCGGCGCGCGGATCACGAACGGCACATGCAGGAGCTGGGTGTAGAGCGCGTTGCCGTGCTGGCGCAGGCCATGCGCGCCGAACAGCTCGCCATGGTCCGACGTGACGACGACGATGGTCCGGTCCAGCACGCCGCGCTCCTGCAGTGCGAGCAGCAGGCGGCCAAGTTCGTTGTCCAGCAGGGCAATGGCCCCGTTGTAGCGGTCCACGCTGCGGCCGGAGTGGAACCGCTGCTGATAGCCGGGAGGGGGGTAGTACGGATCGTGCGCATCGAAGTAGTTCAGGAAGGCGAACCAGGGGCCGGACCTGCCTGCGGACCAGTCCAGGAATGCGTCGGTGATTTCCGGGGCGCGCCGGGGTGGGTATAGGCGCATGGGGCCCCGGAAGAACGGGCTCCAGCGCAGGTAGCGCTGGCCGACCATGGTCGTGGCGACGATCGTTTTCCAGTCGTGAGGGAAGTCGTCGTAACGATCGAACCCGCGTGCGAGTCCCGTCTCACTGGATGCCGAAATCAAGTTGGCCACGAACCCGGCGGTGTGATACCCGTGCGCGCCGAGCGTCCCGGCGAGGGTGGGAGCTTCCGTCCGAATCGGTGTCCGCCAGTTCAGGCCGAGTTCATGCACGTGGAGGCCCGTGAACATCCCGGCATGGCCCCCGTGTTCAGGGAGCCGGGCGTGCCGCCCCCCTCCCCCCGCCCCATCGAGCGAGGTTCGGCGTGGTGGCGGATAGCCCACAGCTACGTCTGCGCGCGCGGTGTCCCAGATGATGGGGTTGCCCCGCCGCGCGCCCCCCGGCGACCAGCGCGACGTGCCCCGGCCAGCGTGACCCCCACCAGGGGCGTACGCGCCGAGGCGACGCCCGCGCGCCATAGCACCGCCGGCAGCGTGTCTCCCGCCGCCCTGCCCGCGCATCGCGGCCACACCGAGGCGATCATCGCGCGCCGACCGTGGCCTCCGCCGGAGCACCGCCGAGAGCACGTCGCGCACACGAGGCAGTGGTCCTGTCACTGTCCCCCCCTACACCCGCGCGCCGTCCGCGCGCAGCGCGCCGGCGAGCACAGCGTCGTCGCGCCCATCCAGATGCCCCGGTCCATGCCGGCAGCACGACCCGCGAGAGGAGAGTGCCCCCCCGCGCCCCGTCGCCACGTCACACCGCACCGTCACGCCCACGAGCCGATCGCACAGACACCGCCCCCCCCCCCCCGCGCGCCGCAGGCGCCCCGCGGAACATGAGCAGCGCGACCAGCCGGGGAGTCCCCGGGAGCATCGGCGGCGTCACCAGCGGCATGCGGTGCATGGCGTTCCGGAAAGCCGCATCGTCCGCTCGGAGCAGATCCCTCAGCCAGAGCGATTCCCCCGCCGTGTGTCCGCTGCGGATGAACCGCAGCGCTCGATCCGCCCGTGCGAGTCCCGCATCGTTCCGCTGACGGACAGACTCCACTACGAGTGCGCGGACACGTGAGATGAGTCCTTCCTTCACGTGGTCGAGAGCGGGCGCCTCACTCAACGCCCGCTGAAAATGCGTGCGCAGGCGCGCAGTCATCATTGTAAGAGCGTGATCGAGTGCTTCGGTGTCTGCAGGTGCCGGCCGCGAACTTTCGGCGAGCGTGAGGAGTCGGGAGAGCATCGCCGGATCCGCCGACCACCCGGTCGCAGACTGCCAGGCCTCGAGGAAAAGCGTGCTCTCCGGCCCGGCATGACGGAGCTCGACCGCGGCGAGGATGGCCGCTTCCCGTCCTTCAATCCACGCCACTCCCGCATGGGCGTCCGCGGCGTCGAGTCTTTCTGCCATTGTATCCCGCCAGGCCCAGCCTGCTTCGGGGGCATCCCCGACGCCCGCAAGGCGGGGGAGTCGTGCCTTCCGGTCCAGCAGCGCGAGTTGGGACAGGCGCTGCTCGATCGCGGCGGGCGGCCGGAAGTGGACGACCTCCACGCGAGCATGCGGGCTCCCCAGGCGATGCACTCTGCCCTCACGCTGGTCGACTCTCGCCGCAGTCCAGGGGAGGTCGTAGTGGACGACCCTGGCGGCGGACTGCAGGTTCAGCCCCTCGGCGCTCACGTCCGTGGTCACGAGCGTTGTCGGCCCCTTCTCGCGGGCCCCCGGTGCCCAGCGCCGCAGGACATGCACCCTGGGGAGACGGAAGGTGCCCTCGCCGGCGGCAGAACCCGTGCACCACGATACCCGGGCTGGAAGGTGCTGGCGGAGATAGCTCACAGTCGCGCGATGCGTCGTGAAAACGATAGTGCGTGTCCCGTCCTCCAGCACATCGGCCAATCGCCGTGCGCGCTGGTCCGGCGCCTGGGATGCCGCGTGCGCCGCGCCGATGATCTCATCGAGGAGGCCGACGTCCTCGATGGCCAGGTCGGAATCACTGGCATCGCCGGCAACCAGCTCCCAGAGCACGAGTTGCCCCGGCAACTCACCCACCCAGCGTCGCAGGGCGGCGCGATCGAAGCAGAGTCCGGAGCGTGCGGCATCCCGGGCATGAAGCAGGAGGCTGCGGTAGCGATGGAGGGCTGCCAGAAGGGCCGCGGGGCTCGATGCCAGCGCCCGCACGAGGAGCCCCCGTATCAGGGAGGCGACGGGTGGACGGCTCGACAGCGACAGGCGATCCAGCGCCGCGAGAAGTTCACCCTCGCCCCGGGTCAGGGGGATCTCATGCCCCGTCGCATGACGCACGGGACGGCCTGTCGCGGACACGCGATTGCAGACGACGAGTTCTCCCAGACTGACGGGGACTTCGCCAGCCGCCAGGGCCCGCGCGATGGAGGCGCATCCATGGGGAAGCAGGGCGTCATCCCTGATACCGAGAAGCAGTTGCTGCGCGAGGTCCGGCAACCGGTTGATGACCGGGGTCGCGCTCAGCATGAGGACCCGTCGGCGCCTGAGCCAGCGCGCAAGGTTCCGGTAGCGGTGGGTGGAAGGGGTTCGGTAGTGATGCGACTCGTCAACGATGACGAGGCCGCCCGTGTCCCGCGGCATGTTCCCCCGGCTGACCCGCTCATGGCTCCACGCGATGATCCCCGTCCCGGCCTGTCGTGCGGCGACGTGCCACTGTTCGATCAGGCCTGCCGGAGCAAATACCTGTGCCGGGTGGTGCCAGCGCGCGGCTGCCGCCAGGGCTATCCAGGTCTTCCCGGACCCGAGAGGATCGGCGAGCATGGCGCCGTGGTGCTTTCTCAGGATCGGCAGCAGCTGGCGGTAGGAGCGAGCCTGCCCGGGACGCAGCCAGCAGGGGACAGGGTCGGGTGCTTCAGGCCGGACAAGCGCCGCCCCGATGGCGGCCAGTGCCTGCTCCACTCGCACGGCGGGCAGGGGGCCGAACCAGGTGCGAAGCGGGTCACGCACAAGGGCCAGGTCCTCAGCGAGAACGCGCGGCGCCGGCCAGGACACGTTGCAGAGCGGCCTTCTGGCCGTGCGTGAGCTCGAGCGATTCTGCTACGATGCCGTCGGCCGTTCTCTGGTCTGCCGCCGCCAGCGCCGCCCCGGTTGGCCCGTCCATCACCAGCGGCAGCATCCTGAGGCAGCGCGCGTTATACCGCCTGTATCCGCCCCGGGCCGCGTCGGCATGAAGCCGCGCCAGCGCACGGATCCACGTCGAGCCCAGCCATGCCCGGAGCGCACAGGCACGGGCCTGATTCGCGAAGGGGATGTAGTAGCAGGTGTTCAGCGGGATCACTCGATCCGGCAGGAGAAACGCCACCAGTTCCCGCGAGAGGTCCGGCCACGCGACCCGGAAGGGAAGGCGGAGTCCGGCGGTCCGGAAGAGCGTCCATGGTGGGCCCCCCTGATAGTCACGCCGCGAAACCAGCGCGTTGCGATGCCGGGAGAAGTACTGCTCGGCACGAGGAGGCAGGTCCTTCAGGACGTCGCCCGTCGAGTCATGCGTCCAGATGATTCTCATCCCGCCGGGGATGCTGGCGCGGGCCAGGTCCCGTCCGCGGACAGTTTTCCGGAAGAGTTCCTCCTCGACGGGGGGCTCCCGGTGCAGGAAGATCGCGTTCGCGCCCGTCTTCACGCCGAGGTGCACATCCAGCTCACTGCCAAGAGTCGGGAATCCGCTGATGGACCGAACCGCATCGGCAATATCAGCTGTGGTGATGACCCATGGTCCTCCACCCGCAAAGTGCTCCTGCGGAAGCGCGCGGGGTGGCGTGCCGAGGCTCGTGATGACGTTGCCCCCTGCGGGTGCGGACCGGATCGCCACGATGAGCATCGGGTATGCGCCAGATGGGAATGCACCCGTTTCCGCTGCCATTGGCGCGACGGTGTGGAGCGTAAGTTGCCGGCTCATGCCCAGCCGGGCACACTCCGCGTAGCCGGACGTCGCAGTTTTGGACGGCAGGAGCAGGGCAACCACGCCGTCCTGCGACACCAGTTCCACCGCACGTTCGAGGAAGGCGATGGCAAGGTCGGGCTGGTGCGTTGACCCGGTTGCGCGCCCCGTCCGCCACCAGCGATAGCGTCCGGTGAGGTGGGCCCGGAGCGCAGGCGAAAGTCGCTCCGCTCTTACCCAGGGAGGATTGCCCACTACCAGGTCAAAGCCGCCTCCGGCGAGAACGTCGGCGAAGGCAACCTCATACTGAAACCACGGGACCTCCCGTTCGATGGAAAGGCGTCGGCGAATGCCCCGGGCGTGATGCCATGTCCGGCGTGCGACCAGGAACCGCCGCCGCCCCTGGCGATCCATCCTCGTCGCGTGGCCAAAGAGATCGATTCCACGCGCATCCGCCACAAGCTGCCGTATCCGCTCCAGTGCCCGCGCTTCCGCACGAGCGGCCAGCGCGGAGGCCGCGGCATGCTCGGCCACGCGGAGCGCACGTGCCGCTTCCTTCTTGCCTGCGCCCGTGGCGCTCAGGAAGTTCCTGCGGTGTTCCCGCAAGGCCGGTACTGGCCCCCCGCTGCGGTCCATTCTCAGGCTCCACGACAGGGGGTCCATCAATGAGTCTCCCTGTCTCACCATGCAGTCGAGATTGGGGAGTGGCCGGACGTGCCCGTCGACGGGAGTGGGATCGTCGGCCACGACCGCCAGCCACAGCCGCAGCTCGGTCAGGCGTACCGCCATCGCGTCCCGGTCTACGCCGAAGAGCCGCGTCAGGATCCGTCGTCTTGCCACATGGCGACGCGAGCGGGACGGAGCGTCCAGGTCGGTGAGGCGCTCGAGCATTCCCACCAGGAACGCTCCGCTCCCGACGGCCGGATCGAGGATGGTCGGCTGGCGCAACAGCAGGCGAATCTCAGGAGACGGCCGTCGAAGGGCGTCCATTGCGTCGATTGCCGTCATACCAGTCCGCCGTGCAAGCCATGCCGCCAGGGCCTGGTTGACGACCTGGGTCACCAGGGCCGCCGGCGTGTAGTACGCGCCCGTAGCATGCCGGTGATCCGGGGCCATTACTCCCTCGAAGACGCGCCCAAGCATGTCGGGAGCGATCATCTCCACGTCCGGCTCGTGTACCGTGAAGGCAAAACGCTCAAAAACGTCGTCGAAGGCCTCCTGCCAGAGGTGGTTCGGGACAACGCCCCGCCATGACCGCTCCAGTGGGTGCGGCTCGAACAGGCCCCCGTTGAGAAACGGGACGCGCCCCAGCCCTGCCGCCACGGGGCCACGCCCGGCTGCAGGGCGGTTGAGGGTGCCGAAGAAGAGTGGCTTCAGGAACTGGCGGTGAACATGGCGACGGCGCCGCAGGCACCGATCCAGCTCTTCCCGCAGGAAGGCGGGCCGGCCGTCCAGCCATCCCTTGCTCTGCACGAAGTAGAGGAAGAGGACCCTGGTGAGTTGCAGGAGCGCCAACGGGGCGCGGAGGGAAGGGTCTCGATGAGGAATGGCGCGGGCAAAACGGCCCAGTAACTGGTGAAACGCGCGGAAGAACCGCTGGCCCGCATCCTCAAGGCGAAGCATGGCCGCCAGCTGCGCAGCCCGGGCCAGGGCGGACCCCGACTCGCCCCCCGCTGCCATCCGGCGAAGGCAGGAAAGGTCCACCGCCGCCGGCTGGCGCAGGTCGACCGTGCGCGAAGCCGGGACCGTGTCAGCCACGGCAATGGTCAGCCGGCGCCCGGCGGTGTCCAGGGCCAGGACTCCGGCGGACTCGCCTGCCCGCGCGATCGATCTGGCGGCTCTCCTGGTTGCTGCCTCCCCGGAAGCTTCGATCCCATACCAGGAAAATTCTCCCGACCGTCCCACCCGGATTGCTCCCGGAAGAGGAGGTCCGGGGACCTCCTCGAACCATGGCTGGCCGCCCAGGCGATCGGCCAGCGCCGGGAGGTCGGTCAGGGTGTGAATCGACTGAAGAAGGTCCACCAAGCCTGCCACCATCGCCGCCCCGGGAAGGATTCCCGACGAGGATGTGGCCGGCTGCCTGTTGACGTGGGACCAAAAAGCAGCAGACTGTTACCGGGCCGCCCACGGCCCTGCCCCCTTTGGCGGAGTATCCGTGCCCCGACGCAGTCAGCACTTGATGAGCCCCGGAAGCGTAGCATTGCTCTACTTCCTGGCGGGCTCGGTCTACATCTTCTTCAGCGACCGCATTCTGGTCCGGCTGGTCCCGGGGCTCACCACCGAGTCCATGACCCGGCTCCAGACCATCAAGGGCGTGGCGTTCGTGGTGGTGTCCGCGCTGCTCCTCCTCTGGATGGCCCGGATGGGCCGCACGGAAGCTGCGGCGAAGGAGCACGAGATCTCCTCCGCCGAGGCGCGCTACCGGCAGCTCTTCGAGCGCACGTCCGTGGCGATCCTGGTGGTGGACCATGCCAGCCAGGCCATCGTGGATGCCAATCCCGCCGCCGAACGCTTCTACGGCTGGAACCGGGGGCAGCTGGTCGGCCGGCCGCTGCGCGAGATCGTTGCCATGGACGAGGCGTCGCTCCGGGCCGAACAGGAGCTCGCCCTCCGGGAACGCCGCCAGCACATCCACCTCCGCCACACCACGGCCGCCGGTGAAGAGCGGGACGTCGAGGTGCACTCCACCCCCCTGGACCTCGGCGGCAGGAACCACACTGTCTCACTGATCCACGACATCACGAACCGCCGGGAAGCCGAGCGGGGCCTCGAGAACTCCAAGCGACGGTACCGGCAGCTCATGGAAGAAGTGTCGGACACGATCATCCTGGCCGACCGGGATGGACGGATCCAGGAGGCAAACCGGCGGACGGTCGAGATGTTCGGCTATTCCGCCGAAGAACTTTCCGGCATGGCGCTCCTGGACCTGCTCCCCGAGGGCAAGCCCGGGGAGCACCCGGTCACCTACCATGTGCTGCGGGAGCAGGGTCGCCTGCTGATCGAACGGGAGATTCACCGGCGGGATGGGACCCCCCTGTACGTCGAGGTCCATGCCTCACTGCTGGGGGACGGGTCCATGCAGGCCATCATCCGCGACGTGAGCGAGCGGCGGCGGATGGAGAACCAGCTCAGGCAGTCCCAGAAGATGGAGGCCGTGGGCCAGCTCACCGGCGGCATCGCGCACGACCTGAACAACATCCTCACTATCATCCAGGCCAACGCCGACCTGATTGCCTCCGCGCTCGAGCCCAACCAGGCAGGATCCCGCGAGGACCTCAGCGAATTGCAGGGGGCCGCCCGCCGCGGCGCGTCGATGATCCGGAAGCTCCTGGGCTTCAGCCGTCATGCCCGCCTCTCCCCCGCGCCGCACCACCCCGGGGCCCTGCTGGCCGACCTGGAACCCACCCTCAGGCGGCTGCTGCCGGAGCACCTGGAGTTGCGCGTGACCGACCGGAGCGGCGGGGCAGTGGTCATGACCGACCCCGTCGCGTTCGAGCAGATCGTCATCAATCTCTGCACCAACGCGCGCGACGCCATGCCGGTTGGGGGGACGCTGGGGGTGACCCTGGAACGCCGTCACATCGCGCCCGACCCGGCCCACACCTGGCGTATCCCGGGGGAGCATGTCGCCCTCCTCGTGCAGGACTCGGGTGTCGGAATGGCGGCAGATGCCCAGGCCCGGGTGTTCGAGCCGTTCTATACGACCAAGAGCGCAGGGGAGGGCACCGGTCTCGGCATGGCGATGGTGTACGGTCTCTCCCGCCAGCAGGGTGGTTTCGTGGAACTGGAGAGCGAGATAGGGCGTGGGACCACCGTAACCGTGTACATGCCGCTCGCGACGTCGTCCGAGAGCCAGGTGGCCACGCCGCCTCCCGGACCGGAGAGCCGGAGCAGCGGCGGCCATGAGACCATCCTGCTGGTGGAGGACGAACCCGCGCTGCGCCGCGCGGCCGACCGGATTCTGCGGCGTCTGGGGTATGACGTCCTGCTGGCGCGCGACGGAGAGGAAGCCGTGGCCATCATGAAGTCCGAGGGCACCCGTGTCAACCTCGTCCTGGCGGACGTCGTGCTGCCGAAGCTGTCGGGCGGGAAGTTCCTGGAGCTGCTGCGTGACGGGGGCTGGCGGGGAAGAATCCTGCTGACGAGCGGCTATTCGGTTTCGGACGCGGCGTGGGCCGGCGTTTCCGTGGCGGAGGACATTCCCTTCCTGCCCAAGCCGTGGACGTTCGACGACCTCGCGCGGAAGGTGCGCGACGTGCTCGACGCCGCGCCGCCCGCCTGACTCAGTACTCCTCCATGATGCGCAGGGAGAGGTCTTCCAGCGGCTGGTGCTCGGCGCGGACATTGCCGCTATCGTCGAAGCGGATGTTCATCGCGCACAGTTCCTCCACCGCCGTACTCTCCTCGGTGGCCAGCGGCAGCACATAGGGCTCCCCGCCCGCCCGTATCTGCCCGATCCGTTCCGTCAGCCAGTCGGGGCGGTCCGTCGCTCGCTCGAGCGCATCCAGCATCTCCGGGGTCAGCGTGATCTTCATGGCATCTCCTGCGGGGGTATGGGTCAGGCCTGGGCGGTACTCTCGACGTCGTACACCCGTCCCTTCCATTCCACGTGGTGCCGGCCGCGCCAGGTGGACCGGAGGACAATGTAGAGCATGATGGAGGCGCCCAGCGGGTAGAGCAGGCCGTATCGCGCGGGGATGCCCATGCCGAAGGTAAACAGGAACCAGAACACGGCGGCGGCCAGGGTGGCGATCGCCGAGGGGACGAGCAGTCCCCCGGCGTGCGCGAGGCTCCCGATCGCGAGCCCTGCCAGAGGAAGCAGCCAGAAGAGGCCTGCCACGGAGAGAATGAGCGGCACCAGGGCCCGTGCGCCGGGCTCGTCTGGGAACGAAGCGCGCCCGCCGAGGTACACGTTCTTCGACCATCCCTCGATCAGGTGTCGCAGCCCCCGATACATCCGCGTCTCCATCAGGGTCTGCGCAAAGGCAAAGTGAATGCGGAGCCCCTGGCGCAGGAAAAGCTGGGCCAGGGCCAGGTCCTCCGCCACGCTCGCGCGGACCGCCGCGTGCGTGCCCACCCGCTCGTAGGCGGCCCGGCGGACGAGGATGAACTGGCCGTTGGCGATCACGTCACGGGCCCGGGTGGCGCGATTGACCCGGCGCGGCGGATACCGGAGGGCCAGGAGTACCCAGATCTGCGGCATCACCACACGCTCCCAGAAGGACACGCAGCGCTGCCGGGGGGCCACAGTCACCAGGGATGCCCGTTCCTTCAGCAGGGCGCCGACGGCGCGCCCCAGGAGACCCGGCGCGTGGCGGGTGTCGGCATCAGTGAAGAGCAGCGCCTCGCCCCGGGCTTCCAGGTATCCCTGGAAACACGCCCATGGCTTCCCATACCAGCCCTTCGGGAGTTCGGCCCCGTGTACGAGACGGAGCCGGTCGTCGCCCGCGGCAAGCGCCTCGACCTGCGCGGCAGTATCATCCGTGGAGCGATCGTCGACGACGATCAACTCGAAGGGCTCGTAGGTGCTGGCCAGGATGGATTCGATCACGTCCGCGATGCCGGCGGCCTCGTTCCGGGCGGGCACGATGATGCTGACGAGGTGCCCCTGCGCGGGCGCGACCTTCTCCAGGCTCGGCTCCCGGCGGATCAGCCGTGCCAGCGGGATGAACGGGAGGAGCCAGAGGAGGCCCAGGGCGGAGGGGAGGTCGACCATGGTCGGAGTCGGCGCTAGAGCGCCGCGACCATCGGGGCGAGTTCCTGTTCAATAGCCTCGAGCTGCCGGCCCACTTCGCCGGGGTCGAGGTCGAAATCCGCCGAGGGGACGCCATTCTGGGCGAAGAGCGTGGCGACGAGGGCGTCGGTGTAGCCGACCACGGCCACGGCGATGCCACCATCCAGGACCCGGTTCAGCCGGAGCATGGTGGCCATGCCCTGCCGGGCGCGGAGCGAGGCGAGCACGGTCGAGAGGTTGCGGATCAGGAGCTCCCGCAGAAATTGAAGCTCCTCGACGACTTCCCCGGCGGCCAGTCCGCGGGCCGCGGCCACCCGGCCGTAGTGCTCGCAGGCGCGGTGCCAGACAGGCAACGCCTCGCGGCGGAGTGGGCCTACGGTCTGGGCCATGACGTTGATGAGCAGCCGGAGTTCCCGCTCCACGAGTGTGCGGGGGATGGCATTACGGGCACTGATCCGCCCATCGAGCCAGTCGGCCCACTGCTGCACCATGGTGTCACGCTGGCGGAGCATCGTTCGGCCCGTCGCGAGCAGGGCAGGTTGGGAGACGCTCAGGTCGGTTCTCCGGCGGAAGTAGGGAGTGGTCAATTTACCCGGGAGTGTTGATGGGGTCAAAGCGCA
This sequence comes from uncultured Gemmatimonadales bacterium, assembly GCA_963825055.1. GTDB lineage: Bacteria > Gemmatimonadota > Gemmatimonadetes > Gemmatimonadales > GWC2-71-9 > CAWGSK01. The sequence goes on along the minus strand of CAWGSK010000009.1, from coordinate 216,000 downwards.
TGGTACGTCCGCCAAAGCTGCGTTCGGGGAGTCGTATCGCCCTCGTGGCACCCGCCGGCCCCCTCCTGGAGCAGGATGACCTGACCCGCGGCGTGGAGCTCTGCCAGGCGCTGGGGTACGAGGCGGTCCTCACACCGCACGCCGGAAGCCGGTACGGCTACCTGGCGGGCACCGACGAGGAGCGGGTGGAAGACCTGAACTGGGCGCTCGGCAGTCCTTCGATAGACGCGGTCTGGTGCCTCCGTGGCGGTTACGGCATGACGCGCATTCTCGATGCGGTCGATTTCCAGGCGGTGAGCCGCAGGCCACGCGTCATCATCGGTTACAGTGATATCACAGCCCTGCTCAATGCAGTGACCCGGACCACAGGCGTGGTCACGTTCCACGGTCCGATGAGCCGTTCCAGCCTGACCCCGTTCAGCCGCTGGCACTTCGACCGCGTCCTCACGAGTACCGCGGAGGCGGGCCAGCTCGGCCGCATCGCCCCGCCGGCGGATGTCCTGGTCCCGAAGGAGCCCCGGATCGTGACGCTCGTTCCCGGCACCGCGGAGGGGCACCTGGTGGGGGGAAACCTGAGCCTCCTGCAATGCCTGATCGGAACCCGCTACGCCCCCGATTTCGACGGGGCAATCCTGTTCATCGAGGATGTGGGCGAAGACCTCTACTCGGTCGACCGGATGCTGGCCCACCTGCGAATGGCCGGGGCGCTCTCCCGCCTCAGGGGGGTCATCGTGGGACGGTTCACGGACCTCGACCGGAGCACGGGCGACGGGGCGCTCGGCTTCGACGAGGTTCTGGCCACCTACTTCACCCCCCTCGATGTTCCGGTCGCCTACGGTTTTCCCATCGGGCACATCGACGACCAGTGGACGCTCCCGATCGGCGCCCGGGTCCGGTTGGATGCGACGGCGGGGGAGGTCGAGATCGTGGAGGGGGCGGTGGTGTGAGGGGTATGGGGTATCGGGTATCGTCCCGACCGCCCGACCGCCTGACCACCTGACCGCCTGACCGCCTGACCGCCTGAAAGGAACCATGGCCACACCGACACTGAGCAAGCACGAGATTCCGGGCGCACTCGGTCCGGTCATCATCGACGTCAGGGCTGGGGGGCGCACGGCGCCGCGTCCGGCCGTCGTCATCGTTCACGGCTTCAAGGGATTCAAGGACTGGGGCATGTTCCCGCCGCTCGCCGAGCGGATCGCGAAGGCGGGCATGACGGCAGTGTCGTTCAACATGAGCGGATCGGGTGCGGACGATGCCGGCGACTTCACTCGGGAGGAGCACTTCGGCCGGAACACCTATTCCGCCGAGCTGGTGGACGTGGACCGGGTGATCTCCTCCCTGGCCGCGGGGGAGCTCGGTGTGCCGGCCCCGACGGCGATCGCCGCTGGTTGGCCACAGCCGCGGCGGTGGGATGGCCGTTCTCCAGACCTCAAGTGACGACCGGGTGCGTGCGCTGGTGACCTGGTCCGCGATCGCCACCGTAGATCGCTGGTCAGACGAGGCGAAAGCCGCCTGGCGCCGCAGGGGCCACGTGAACATCCAGAACAGTCGTACGGGCCAGGTCTTCCCGCTGCTGACGGATGTGCTGGACGATATCGAGAAAGACGGGGAGGGCCGCCTGAACATCCTCAAGGCGGCGGCGGGGATCGAGGTGCCCTGGCTCATTGTTCACGGAGCGGAGGACGAGACGGTCGGGCTGGACGATGCCCGGGCCCTCCTGGCGGCCAGCAGCCGGGAATCGACCAGCCTGCTGGTGATTTCCGGAGCCGGTCACACATTCAACGCCGTCCATCCATGGAAGGGGGCCGGACCCGAAGTCACCGAGGCGTTCGAGGCCACGGTTTCGTTCCTGTCGCGGCACCTCGTGAGCTGAGCATGCCCATTTATGAATTCCGCTGTCCCGGCTGCGGCCGGCAGTTCGAAACCCTGGTCCGTGCCGGGCAGGAGCCGGAATGTCCCGGTTGCGGGACCCGGGAGGTCGAACGGCTCCTCTCCGCTCCCGCGCCCACGGCCGGGGCGAACCGGATGCCCGACGTGAGCGGCCTCGGCCCCCCGGGAGGCTGTTCAGGGGGGTGTTCCTGCCATTGAGCTTGTTTCAGGACGAGGTTCGCGGTGCCCTCCAGCGGGTTGGTTCCGGATCCGAGCCGGCCGCGCCGACACTGGCCTCCGTTGCCCTGATCCTTGGCCCCGACCCCGATTCCATCCTGCTCATTCGTCGTGCCGAGCGTTTCGGAGACCCCTGGTCCGGGCACATGGCGCTTCCCGGCGGAAGGCGCGAAGAAGCGGATGAGGACTTACTCACAACTGCCATTCGTGAGACGCAGGAGGAGGTCGGCCTCCATCTGCCGCGGGAATCTCTTCTGGGGCAGCTGCCCGACGTCGCCCCGAGGAGCCGGTCCCTCACCACTATGCTGGTGCGCCCCTTCGTCTTCGGCCTCGACGCTCGGCCGACTCCCAGGCCGAACCATGAGGTCGCCTTCGCCCAGTGGGCCGGGGTTGAGCACCTCAGGCACCGTGGAACCAGGCAGGACGTCACCATCGAGGTTCTCGGCACGCCCCGCGTCGTGCCGGCATATCTCCATGATGACAACGTAGTCTGGGGAATGACTGAGCGGGTACTCACTTCCATGTTTGACCTGCTGGCGTAAACGGCAGCAGCTTCAGAGCACTCCACGATTTTATCCAGACTAACATTGACATTAGTTGCGGCGCATTGATAGTTTAGGCGCACCTAATTCATGGCGGTGCGCTTTGGTCGTTTCCCATCAGGAGTTGCTGACCCGCTCGGTCGAGGACTATCTCAAGGCGATCTACCGCCTCAGCCTCGCCGCCGGTGGACCTGCCGCCACGACTGACATTGCCCGGGGTCTTGAGCTGTCAGCCCCCTCGGTAAGCGGGATGATCAAGCGCCTCGCCGAACAGGGCCTCGTGCGCCACTCCCCCTACCGCGGGGTGGAACTGACCAGCGAGGGCCGTCTGATTGCCCTCCGGATGCTCCGCCGCCATCGCATCATCGAGAGTTACCTGGTTGACCGCCTCGGTTATGACTGGGATACCGTGCATGAGGAGGCGGAGCGGCTCGAACACGCCGTCAGCGATGAACTGATTGATCGCATGGCGGGGGCGCTCGGCAATCCCCGCTTTGATCCCCACGGTGACCCGATTCCTGAGGCGGACGGCACGATCGCGCAGGTCCGATACGTCCCGCTCGCCAGGGTGCGTGAAGGGGACAGGGTGACGATCCGCCGGGTCGACTCGAGCGACTCGGGTCACCTCCGCTATCTCGCTGAGCAGGGCCTCACGCCCGGCGCGCAGGTCCGGCTGCTCGAACGCCAGCCTTTCCAGGGCCCCATCAGGCTCGAGGTGGAGGGAAGTGAGCGCGTGATCGGCCATGAGATCGCCGAACTCGTGCTCTGCGCCAGTCCCGGGGAGGACCCGGGTGAGTGACAGCGCACCGGCCGGGATGATCCTGCCGTCCGGACGCGGCTGGCGGTTCCCCCGCCGCGCTCCGTCCCTGCCGGAGTCCTTCCAGACGATCACCGTCCCTGCCGGAGCAGGGGTCTTCCGGAAGCTTCTGGCCTTTGCCGGACCCGGCTATCTCGTGGCGGTGGGGTACATGGACCCCGGCAACTGGGCAACCGATCTCGCCGGCGGGGCGCAGTTCGGTTACGCGCTGCTCAGTGTCATCCTCCTGTCCAACCTGATGGCGATGCTGCTCCAGGCCCTGACCGTGAGGCTCGGACTCGTGACTGGCCGGGACCTCGCCCAGGCCTGCCGCGATCATTACAGCCGGCCCTTCAGCTTCTTTCTCTGGATACTCTGCGAGATCGCGATTGGCGCGTGCGACCTGGCCGAGGTCATCGGCTCCGCCATCGCCCTGAACCTGCTGTTCGGTATCCCCCTGCTGTGGGGAGTGTGCCTGACGGCGATCGATGTCCTGCTGATCCTGCTGCTCCAGCACAGGGGCTTCCGTTATCTCGAGGCCTTCGTGATCGCCCTGGTCGCAGTCATCGGGATCTGCTTCGGGGTCGAGCTCGTCCTCTCCCAGCCGGCCCTCGGTGAGCTCCTCGGGGGTCTCGTCCCCACGCCGGAGATCGTCAAGAACCAGGGGATGCTGTACATCGCGATCGGGATCCTGGGTGCCACGGTCATGCCCCACAACCTCTACCTCCACTCCGCGGTGGTGCAGACCCGGAAGCTCGGCGAGGATGAGGCGTCGCTGCGGGAAGGCATCCGCTATGCCACGTTCGACAGTACGGTGGCGCTCTTCTTCGCCTTCTTCATCAATGGCGCGATCCTTGTCATGTCCGCGGCAATCTTCCACACGAACGGCCTGCACGCCGTGGAAGACATCTCGGAAGCCCACAAGCTGCTCGCCCCCCTGCTGGGGACGACCCTGGCCAGCACCCTGTTCGCGGTGGCCCTCCTGGCGTCGGGCCAGAACTCCACGATCACGGGGACCCTCGCCGGCCAGATCGTGATGGAGGGCTTCCTGGACATCCGCCTTCCTCCCTGGCTCCGGCGCCTGATCACGCGGATGATCGCCATCATTCCCGCGGTGATTGTCACGGCCATCTCCGGCGCCGCCGGCACGACGAAGCTGCTCATCCTGAGTCAGGTGATCCTGAGCCTCCAGCTCCCGTTTGCCGTGATTCCGCTCGTCATCTTCACGAGTGACCGGGCCAAGATGGGCGGCTTTGCGAACGGGCCGGTACTCAAGCTGCTCGCGTGGCTCGTTGCGGTTATCATCGTGGGGCTCAACGCCTGGCTGCTGTGGCTCACTGTCCTGGGCGCCTGATCACGATTCGCACGGACCCGACATGACGGTTTTCAATGCCCCTGCCTTCCGCGACCACGAGATGGTGGTGTTCTGCCACGATCCCGCTACCGGGCTCCGGGGCATCATTGCCCTCCACGACACCAGCCGGGGCCCCGCCGTCGGCGGCTGCCGCATGTGGCCATACGCCTCCGACGACGCAGCCCTCGAGGATGTGCTCAGGCTTTCCCGCGGCATGAGCTACAAGTCCGTCATGGCCGGCCTGCCGTTCGGGGGAGGGAAGTCGGTCATCATCGGGGACGCGAAACGGGAGAAGACGGAGGCCCTGCTGGAGGCCTTCGGTGCCTTCGTGGAACGGCTGGGCGGCCGCTACATCGTGGCGGAGGACGTGGGTATCGGTTCGGCGGACGTGGAGATCATGGGCCGGCGGACCCGGCATGTCACCGGCCTGCTTTCAGGCGACGCCGCGAGCGGCGATCCCTCACCTCACACCGCCCGCGGGGTGTTCGTCGCCATGCTCGCCGCCGTGCAGCATCGCCTGGGCCGGTCGTCCCTGGAGGGACTCCGCGTGATGGTGCAGGGCACGGGCGCCGTGGGAAGCGAGCTCTGCCGCATGCTGCATGAGGACGGCGCCCGCGTGACGCTGGCCGATCCCGACACCGCTCGCGTGCAGGGGCTGGCAAAGGAACTCGGCTGCGATGTGGTGAGGACGGACCAGGTGTACGATGCCGAGGGCGATATCTTCGCTCCCTGTGCCCTGGGAGGGATCCTGGATGACGAGACCATCCCGCGACTGCGCGTCGGCATCGTCGCCGGCGCCGCCAACAACCAGCTCGCCCTGGATCGGCATGGCGACGCGCTGTGGGAGCGGGACATTCTCTATGTGCCCGACTACGTGATCAACGCCGGGGGCATCATCAACGGCGCCGGCGAACTGGCCGGGCACTACGATCCCGGGGAGGCCCGGAAGGCGGTGGAGGCAATCGGTCCGCGGGTGCTCGACCTCCTGCAGCGGGCCTCGACGGAGGGACGTCCCCCGCACCGGGTAGCGGACGAGATGGCCGGGCAGGCACTGCGCACGCCGTTGGCTCCGGCGCCCCGGGAATCGTCCGGGAGAGGGGGAGAGGCATGATCTGCCGGATATGGCGTGGCTGGACGAACCGGGCGAATGCGGAAGCCTATGAGGCCCTGCTGCGCGAGGAGATTTTCACCGGCATCCGTGACCGGAACATTCCGGGTTTTCGCCGGATCCGCCTCCTGCGCCGGGAAGCCGGCGCGGAGGTGGAGTTTGTGACCATCATGACCTTCGACAGCCTGGATGCGGTGCGCACCTTCGCCGGTGAGGATTTCGAGGGTGCTGTGGTTCCCCCGAAAGCCAGGGCGCTGCTGGCCCGGTTCGACGGGCGGTCTGCTCATTACGAGGTGCGGGAGGACCAGCCAGCCGAGTCCTAGCGGGTTGCCACCTCTGGTTCGTCCGTTACCGCATAGCGTGCCTGCATTCCCGCGATCAGGTGCTCGGAGACGTGGCAGTGAAAGAGCCACGTTCCAGGATTGTCCGGCACCATGTCGGCGATGACCATTTCCATGGGCATCACTGCCACCACGTCGGTCCGCATTCCGTGCATGAGGACGGTATTGCCGTGCCAGTGCGGCGTGTGGAAGTCGAAGTCGCCTGTGGTGGAAAACACGTACCAGCGTACCCGTTCGCCCTTCTTCACCGTCATGGTGGAAACCGGCAGGTTGCCGTGGGTGTACCCGTTAATGGAGTACCGGTCGAAGAACGGCGTGAAGCGGTTGGGAGGAATGTCCGGGCCATCACCGGCAAACAGGTACGGCATATTGTCCTTCGCGAACCAGGACAGGTCTTCGCGCATCTGATAGAAGGCGACGACCAGCTCCCGGTCCACGCCCTTCGGGGTGCCGTCGGGCTTCGTCGTCCCGGGCGCACTGACGATCATCGGTCCCATGAGGCCGGTGAATACGTCCTCGGCTTCCGCAGTGTGCGAGTGGTACATCCAGATGATGGAGTTCGGGTCGCCCGGGCCCGGGCCGGCCCGCTCGGGCACCGGCCAGACATATGTGTGGGTCCCCCCGGGCGGCACGGCATCATCGGCCTTGTCCGCACCGGAGGTGCCGTCCTCGTAGGGAGCTCCTTCGGAGTCCTTGTCGTAGAACACGCCGTGGGGATGCAGGCCCGAGGGATGCGAGGCGTTGTTCCGGTAAACCACCTGAATGGTGTCGCCGACCTCGGCCCGGAGGACGGGGCCGAGGATGCCCAGGTGCTCCCACTCGGGCGGCCTTGGCTTCCGTGTGGTGAAAGTGCTGTCGGTGTATTCGTGGTACACCGCCTTGTGGTATTTCGTGTCCTGGACCTTCCGGCCGCTCTTGAGTTTCGCGCTGTCGATCGGCATGCCCGTGATGATATTCATCCCGCCAGGGGCATAATCCCAGTCGACCTCATCGGCGGCGACGTAGTAGGTGTGCGTCGTCCCCCGGGGGGCGGGGGTGGCGGCGCACCCGGCAACCATCGCGGCGGCCGCAAGTGACAGCGCCGCCCCGGGAAGGGGGGGAAAGGGCATGGGGATACTCCAGGCCGGGGAAGGGCCCAATATCGGGATCGGTCCATCCCCGCACAAGCCTCAGTCGAACCGGGGGTTCACCACGTTGTTGTAGATGCTCCCAAAGGTGTAGCTGAGGCCGGCGGCCATCGAGTACTGATATCCGGTCTGCAGCTGTCGCAGGCTCAACAGGATCTCCTCCGGCGAAGCGTCGCCGGCGGGAAGGTAGAGCTGGTCCCGTACGCGGGAGTAGCGGCCATACAGGTTGAACTCCAGGCCGCGGAACAACCGAAAGTCCACTTCCCCGAAAATGTCAAAGCGGTTCTTGCCCAGGTCATGCAGGTAGGTGGCGTACTCCACCGAACCATGCGGTCAGGCGTGACAACGGTTTGAACATCGTACTCGATGACGGAGACAAAAGGTTGTGCAGGCCATGGCCCTGCGCGGGGCGGTAAGAATAGGCACCGATTAGACTTCGCGCACCCCCGAACCGAATGGAAACATGTCGCGTCGCGCTCTCCGGTTTCAGCCTGTCCTCTGGCTCCTCCCGCTGACACTCGTGCTGACCCTGGTCCCCGTTACTGCCCCGGCCCAGGAGGTGGACATCGCGGTGGAGCGCCGGCTGTCCGAGGCCCTGGACCTCGAGCCGGGTGACACGGTTCTCATTGTCGCGGAGGCCGGCGCCGCTCCGGTCACCGCTGTCGTCCGGGCATTGTATGAACCAGAGACCGATCCGTCGAGCCTCATGAAGCAGGAATACCGGCTGCGAATGCATCTCCCGGATCTCGGCGGAATCATCGGCCGGCCGGATGCGGTGGACCGCATCGCAGTGGGCCTCACGGCGGGGACCAACCCGGACACCGCCGCGGCTCGACTCAACGAAGCCGCCTTCGGGTACCACGCGTGGCCGAGCAGGGAGCTGGCGTCCGGTTCCTCGGCAACGTTCCGTGTCATCAGCCGGTTCCACCGTGCGATTGCGGTCATTGCGGTGGTAGCAAGCGCGATCTTCCTGCTCTGCATCATGCTGCTCAAGGTGGAAGAGCGGCGGCACGACACCGCCATGCTGCGGCTGATGGGGATCAGCCGCCGCACCGTATTCGGCGCGCTCCTGATCGAGGCGACGCTCGTGGCCGGACTGGGGAGCGTGATCGGGATTCTCCTCGCCTGGGCAGGCAGCGCCGCCACGAATGCGTTCTACCAGTACCGGTTCGCCACCACCCTGGTCTTCTCCACAATCACGCCTGGCGTCATCGCATTCAGCGTGGGGCTGTCCCTTCTGCTTGGGGTTGTGGCGGGCGGCGTTGCCGCATGGCGTCTCGTTCGAACTCCCCCCCTCATCCTGCAGGGCCGCTGATGCCTGCCTGGTGGGGGCTTCGGAACCTCGCGCGGCATCCCGTGCGCACCACGCTTGCCATCCTCGGGCTCGCGGTCACTTCGGCCATGCTGCTCGACATGGTGCTGCTGAGCGGGGGCCTGGAGCGTTCCTTCGGCAAACTGCTGGTGCAGCGGGGATTCCAGATCAGGGTGGCACCGGGCGGGACCATGCCGTTCGACACGGAGGCCACCATTCCGAACGCCGATTCCGTCCTCGACGTCATCCGCAGCGACCCCGGCGTACGGCGCGCGGGTCCCCTGCTCGGCGGATCCGCCTGGGTGATGCGGGCAGATTCACAGCAGGTATTCACTGTGTATGGTATCGATCCCGCTGCCCAGGCCATATACCAGCTCGAGACGGGCCGGGACCTGCCGCCGGGAGACACGACGGGTGTCCTGCTGAGCCTGCCGGCCGCCGCCGCGCTTCAGGCCCGGGAAGGGGACACACTCGAACTTGCCGGACTGCTCGACCCGCAGGCAGGTGCAGCGACGGTGCGCCGGCGCCTGGCGGTACGGGGTACCGTGCGCGTGATCTTCGATGCAACGGGCCACCGCTCGCTCGTGCTTCCAATTCGTGCCGCCCAGTCGCTGACGGGAAAGCGGGGGGACGACAGGGTTTCCGCCTTCGTGGTGGAGGCGGCCACGGACAGTGGAGCGCAGGCGGTTGCCGACCGCCTGCAGGCGTCACTGCCCACTCTCAGCGTGCGCAGTTCGGTGGAGATGGTGGTGCAGTTCCGCCGGCGGCTGGTCTATTTCAACCAGCTCTCGTACATCCTCGGGACGATCAGTCTCGTGATCACGATTCTCCTGGTCGCCACACTGCTCACGATCACCATCAATGAGCGGCTGCCGGAGATCGTTACCCTCAGGGCGATCGGCGTGCAGCGACGGACCGTAGCCCTCCAGACGATGGTCGAAGGCGCCGCAATCACACTCGCCGGCACCATTCTCGGTATCGGCCTCGGCACCATTACGGCGCGGTACCTGGACACGATTCTCCGGTCGTTCCCCGGACTTCCCGCCAGTGTGTCCTTCTTCGTCCCGCGGCCCGGCGGGCTGGCGCTGGCCGCGGGGGTGCTGCTGCTGTCCGGCGTACTGGCGGGGATTTATCCCGCCCTCCTGGCCTCGCGGGCCCCGATCGCCACCACCCTCCGGGCCGAGGCCACGTGACGACGCCCCCCGTCCTGGTCCGCCTTGACGACGTGCATCGTGACTACCCGATGAACGGGTCCACGGTGCGCGCGGTCCGCGGTGTCTCCGCCACCATCCGGGAAGGTGAATACGCGGCGATCGTCGGCCCGTCGGGCTGTGGCAAGAGTACCCTGCTGCACCTGATGGGCGGTATCGACCACCCCACCTCCGGGGCCGTGTCCCTCCGCGGCGTGGACCTCTCCACCCTCGCTGATCGCGAACTGACGCGTCTCCGGCTGACGGGGATCGGATTCGTGTTCCAGCGCTTCCACCTCCTTCCGGTCCTCACGGCCGCCGAAAACGTGGAACTCCCGATGGCCGAGGCCGGGGTCGGGAAGGCCGACCGCAGGCGCCGTTCACGCGAGCTGCTCGACTACGTGGGGCTCGGCGGGCGCTGGAGCCACCGTGCAACCCAGCTTTCCGGCGGGGAGATGCAGCGGGTGGCCATCGCGCGGGCGATGGCAAACCGGCCGGCACTCATCCTGGCTGATGAGCCCACCGGGGAACTGGATGCCGCTACCAGCGACGGAATTCTTTCGCTGTTCCGGCTGCTGCACGACGACGGGATGACACTGGTGGTGGTGACCCATGACGAGCGTCTCGCCGCCGAGGCCGGCCGGGTCCTGCACATGCTGGACGGCAGGCTGGAGCGGGAGTCCTGATGCACTGGTTGCTGGCGGTCCGCCACCTGGCCGTCCGGCGGAGCCGGGCCGCCGTGCTCCTTGCCGGTTATGCGCTGGGGGTCGGCGTGATGATTGTGCTCCTCTCCGTGGGAGAGGCGATGCTCTCGCAGGCCCGGGACGCGACCCTCGTCGGGGGCGGGGAGGTGACGGTACTTCCAGCCGGTATCGATGTCGAGGCAATGCGGACCGGCGGGATCAGCGGCATGTACTTCAACCTCGAGCGGGCCCGATACCTGGTGCGCCAGGCCATCGGCGGGCCCCGACATGCGGAACTGGTGAAGACCGTATCGCCGGCGCTGGTGGACAGGCTGGTTTACCTGGAGAGTCGGGCGGGCCGGCTCCCGGTTCGCGCAACGGGGGAGATCCCGAGCCGCACACGTGACGTGGGGGCAGGCATCGAGGTGATCGACGGAACCTGGGCGGACACCCGCGCGGACTCGGCATGGGTCCAGCCGACGGCCCAGCAACTCTATGACGGCCTCGACCATTTCCACATGCCCGGCGTGGACGACAGCACATGGGCCGAGTGGCATTACTTCAACGTCGTCGTTTCGGAAGACGAGTGGTGGTACGTCACCGTGCTCACAGGCGGGAGAATCGGGTTCGGGAAGTGGGGAGGGCAGGTCCTGGCGACCCATCGGCGGCCCGATGGCCGCCACGAGGAATTCACGGCGGGGGTTGCCTCCGGCGCGATACGGTTCGACACCACCTCGGCGGACGTGCATGCCGGCCCCGCGAGCGTCATCCAGCGCAACGGCACCTACCGCCTGTCCGTGGAGCTGCCGGGCCTCGTGCTGGACCTGCGCGTCGTTCCCACGCCGTACCATTATTTCCCGCCAGTAGAGCTCGGCACTCCGGGCCAGCCCTCGGGGTATGTCGTCCCGGCCCTGACGGCCGAGGCGTCGGGGAGCATCTGCGTACGCGGCCGGTGCATCTCGCTTACCCGGGCGCACGCGTATCACGACCACAACTGGGGTATATGGCGCGATGTCCGCTGGGAGTGGGGTGCGGCGCGGGGCGCTCGGACGGCGATCCTCTACGGCGCGGTCAGGGCCGGAACCGCGGAGCCTCCATCACTCTTCGTGGCGCTGGTGGACTCCATGGGAGTACACCAGGTCTTCCGCGCCCCGGACATCGCCTATGCGGGTACGACGGCGTCGGGAGATACGCGGGCGCCGGGCGCGCTGTCCTTCACGGCGACCCAGGGAAGCGATACGCTCCGGCTCAGCGCGTCCATCCGCGCCGCGCGTTCGAACGGCGCAGGTGCCGGCGGGGGGGTGCCGGCGCGCTGGTTCCTCCAGATGCGGGGCCGCTGGAAGATGGAGGCGGCGCTCGCAGGCCGCGTGGTTTCGGACAGCGGGTGGGGGTTTTTCGAGACGTGGAAGGAGCAGTGACTGGTGAGGAGCAAGTAGTGCCTGGCAGTCGGCGATGGTGCGCTCCGCGGACCATCACCAACCTTGAAGCGAACTCACCAATCACCGTTCACCCGGGATACCCCCCATACTGCTTCACCTCCTCCATCTGCTCCCGATGCCGGCGGGCATGGACATCGAAGAACATCAGCCACTGCAGTCCGTCCATCAGGCCCAGGAGCGGGTGCGGTGCGCCCACGGCGCGGAGTTCCTCTTCGGGCCGGCTGGCCAGGTGGAGGGCTTGGTCGCGGGCATTCGCGAACGCATCGATCGTGTCATTGGGGGTATTCCAGTGCCCGCGCGGCAGGGCCATGTCCGGGGCCTGACGGCGACGGCTTCGATCGAGCATCGCCGCGGCGAGGCGCTCCCCCTTTCCCGCGATCTCGCTCCGCTCGGCCTCCGACAGGTGGGCGGCGCGGCCCGGGTCGGAGAGAATGCGGACTGTGCTGTCCTCGATCAGGGCGACGTGCTCGAGGATCTCGAAGATGCACCACCCCTCGGGGTTCGCCTTGAAATTCCACTGGGCACTGGTCAGGCCGTGAAGCGACTGCAGCAGCAGGTCCCGCGATTCCTGAAGTTGCTTTTCGATCATGGTCCCTCATCCATGCGATTGGGATACAACTGACAACACCCACCCTGCCCTCCGGGCCAGGTGGTAAGGGGTAAATGGGGCGTTGTATGTTGGGAAGGGCTACGAGCCGTCCTCCACTTCTCGCGAACGGCAGGGCAGGGACATGCGATCGGTACGACAGCACTGGTACGTGACGTTTCTCATCCTGGCCTCCGCATGTGGCGGGGGCAGGGATGAGCCTTCCGCTGCCCGGTTGGCGGCGCCCCGGGCATTTCACGCGTTGCAGGTGATGGCGCTGCGCGACAGCATGGCCGCGGCGGATGCGCGGGACTCGCTGGTACGCGCGGGGTGGGCGGCGTTCCTGGACCGACGTCCGGACAGCCTCTGGGCGGTGCGCGTCAACCCGACCCCCGATTCGCTCCTCGCCGAGGCGACGCGTTTTGCCCTTGGCCGCCTGGGCCGCAAGTCGTTCCTCGTGGTCGATTCCGGCTCACCGCCGAGCATGATGGTGCTGCGCATGACCCGGGTAAACCAGGCGACGTCCGGCATGGCTACCCGCCCTCGGTGGGCCCGTTCGTCCGATGGGCACACGCTGCTTCTCGTTGACGACCCTGCAGGCGTGGAGAATGACCCGGTACCCAACGCCGTGTTCGTCGGAAGCGACGGCGACCAGCCTTCCTTCCGCATGGACTCGGTGTGGGACGTGGCGCCCTCGCCGGACTGGTTCCGCCTGGCGGTTGGCGGGGCGCGCGTGATGTCCGCGCGTGAAGCTGACACCCTCCCCACGGCTGAATGGGACGCAGCGGCCTCCGAGTTCGGAATCACGGCCGACAGCGCCCGACGGGCCTCTTTCCCGGCGAGCGGCATGTCCATGATGTTCGGCCTGGCTCGGCCGGGAGTTGTCGACCTCCGGCAGGGGCAGGTGAGGTGGTTCGACGCGGCGGGAGGCTGGCAGGTGGCGTGGGCCCGCCACGGCGACACCGTGCTCGCGGGGTTGCCCGGGGGGCACATTGCCGACGGCGCGGGGGCGACGGCATGGATCGCTTTCCCGGCTTCGGGGGGCGAGCCTGCGCCGGCGGGGGCCCCGGTCGAGCCGACCTGGTATCGATGGACCGACGGCCCCACGGTGGATATCTCCGTGCCTCCGGATACGGGGCTCCGGACAGTGGAAACCGACGCTGGAGCGCTTGAGAGCCGGGGAGGATGGATCCGACTGGGTGGCCGTATCCTGGGTCCAGGCGTTGCACTGACCGCCACACGCGACGGCCGCTGGGTGGCCGCACTGGTGCCTGACCCGGCGGCGAAGGAGTACGAGGCAGGGTACTATCTGGCGGTGCTGGAGGTGAGAGGTGAGAAGTGACAGGGAACAGGGAACAGGGAAGGAAGTGGAAGAGGCAACAGGGAACCGGGCTCAGACGTATCTCAGGCCCCCCGTTGCCTGTTGCCCATTGTCTATTCCCCGCACCTCATAGTCCCAGCCGTATCACCAGGCCCGCGCTGCCATACCGGAAGGCGCCGGTAGTCGAGCTCTCGGCGCTGTTCGTGAGGCTGCCGAACACTTCGACGGCATTTACGACGTTCCAGGTCCGGCCGAACCTGGCCTCGACGTGCCACTCGCTCTGGGTCGTGGCTCCCTTCGCGATCTGCTGCACGCCGAGCCCTCCGCTCAGCCTGGCCAGCCAGTGGCCGTCATCGTGGGTCCATCCCGTGCGTCCCTCGAGGATGGTGAAACGATCCGGCGTGAAGTAGCCGAATCCGGGGCCCTCGTAGCTCAGGATCCTGCCGAAGCCCCCAATGAAGAATTTCCGGTGGATCTCCTGGGTCATCGCGACGACGCCCGAGCGGCGGGCATTGCCGTCACTGAGCCAGGCATAGCCCCCTCCCAGCCCGAGGGTAAGTCCGCGATGAAGCGTGACGTCCGCGCTGCCCTCGAGCGCGTCCAGGTCCAGGTTGCGTCCGATCAGGAGCGCCGTTTCGTCGAAGGGGTAGTGTGCGTAGCCCAGGCCCACTCCCGCCCCGGGAGCGAGCCGATAGCTGATGCCGCTCCGCCACGTGGGCTCGGTGCGCACGGGCGCGCTGTCGGGGCTCAGCCGGCGGGCGCCGAGGGCCCCGGTCAGCTGGAGGTTGCCCCGGGCCCAGGAAAGTCCACCCTCGCCCATGACACGGGTCGCGTCCCGGAAAGGGTCAGAGGCCTCCAGGGCACCGACCGTCAGGAACCCCCTTACACCGTCGCTCAGCACCGAGGACAGGGTCCCGGTCTGCCACCAGCTCTGGTTGTCGTCCGAGTCCTCGCTGTAGGCCGCGGTAAGCTCGACTCTGGGCTGCAGGGTCGCGGTTACCTGGCGCTCGAGCTCCCGCGCATCGCGATCGGTCGAGTCCGCCTGGCGCGCGCGCCGGACGTACTCCCGTGCCCGGAAGGGCCGCCCGCGCCACTCGTACACGCGCGCCGTCCCGGTGAGCGCCCGCACGTTGTCGGGATCCCTGTCGAGTACAGCGCGATACCGGAGAAGCGCCGGTACCAGGCGGCCACTCCACGCCAGGACCTGGGCCTGGCCGCTGGCGGCTTCGAGGTCGAGCGGGTCCCTCTCCAGCATGGCGGCGTAGGCGCTGTCCGCAGCCTCGAGGCGATTGGCCCAGGCCAGCGCCTGCGCGCGCCCGAGCTCCGCATCCCGGTGCCCGGGAATCAGGGCCAGGGCCGAATCGTACTGGCGCAGCGCCTGATTGAAGCGACCGGCCCATGACAGGACGCGCGCCTCGCCTACGAGCAGGTCGGCATCAAATGGTTCCACCGCGCGAGCACGGCGGATCAGGACCAGGGCCGAATCGAGCCGGCCGTCCCACGACGCCAGGATGCCGAGTCGGAAGTTGGCCCGCGTGCTTGATGGATTGGTGGCGAGTTCGCGCTCATAGGCAATCCGCGCCGTGTGGAAGTCGCCCGCCTGCCAGGCGGAGTCGCCCACTGCAGCCTGCGCCTCGAGCCCCCCGGCGGACGTGAGTGTGAGCACTGCCGCCAGAAACCAGCCGGGGCGGACCCTCACGGCAGTTCGCCCCAGGTCTCGCGCATGGTGCCATAGACCGGCTTCAGTCGCTCGTGATACGTGGGCATTTCCCATGTCTTCCAGGCCCAGGTGCGAAAATCCTCCGCCCGCCATTCATCGTTGCGCAGCGCAGGGAAGGCTTTCTGGACCTGTCCGTCCGCCTTCCGGTAGATCATGGCTCCCACCCGGAACCCGTCCGTGTGGGTAGTCCCGAACGGCCCGTCTCGCGATTCGTCATCCAGGACAGTCCGCGTGGAGGGATCGGTGACGTTCAGCAGCTGCCACGGGAGCCGGATTTCCAGGAGCGAGCCCTTCTGCTCATGGTACCAGTCGGAAAGGCTGGACTGGCTGGCCGTCCCGTAGCGGAGCCGCCCACGAACATATCCCCGGGCGGGATAGAATGTTCCGTCCCGTCCAAAACGGGCCCGGTTGGTGATGACGTACATGCTGTCAAAGGCACCGTCAGTGCGATCGCGGGTCGCGGCGGGGCGGTGATAGAACTGCCCCCGCTCGTCCCCGTCCGCCGGGGGCGGTCCGCGCAGGGGGTCGTAATTGGAGATGATACGAAGCTGGGCATCGTCCGGCCGCCGCAGGTCCACCAGGAATTCGAACCCCGGTCCTGTCCGGGTTCCCGTATGCGGGAGCTGGTGCTGTCCGATCGCGGGTCTGTAGGTATCCAGCGCGATCATGACACCCGAGGAGTCCCAGTCGAGTCCGTCTACGGGCACGCTCACGTAGACATACGCTTCATCGGACCGCAGCGATACGGCGCCGGGCGCGGCGGGGTCTTTCCAGCGGCACGGGTTTCCGCCGAGTGCCGGCGTGCTGTCCGCCTGCCCGGCGTACATGCCAAGGACGCCGTAATTCTGCTCAGCATCCTCCGCGTTGTGCCAGCGCGGCGTGTGGGACGCGGGGATCTGCAGGTCGACCACCACCCAGTTCCGCTTGAACCATTCGTCGATCCACGCGAAGAGGATGCTCCCGGCCGCGCCTGCCTCATGGATGTCGCGCGTGAGACGGGCGTCGATCCGGGCCATGGCTGCCTCGTCGTGCCCGCCATGGTTCCATCCCTGGGGCTGCCAGTGCGCCTCGCCCCGGCTCGACGGGACCCCGTACTCCGCAATGACCACCGGCATGTCCTTGTGGTACCTGACGAGATCGCGCAGGTAGCCGTAGTAGTTCGAGGGCCCTTCGCTCGACGCCGCTGCCCCGTAGGTCGAATCGAAGAGCATGAAGTCGGGATAGTAGGGATAGGCGTGATAGCTGGCGAACCACCCCGCCGGGTTGGCAGGTGTCGGGTGGACGATACCGGGATCCAGCCCGATCACGTCGTTGTCGTATTCGTTCGAGGGGTTCAGGAAGGGGCGCCCGGTGCGGCGGCGCCATGCCATTTCCTCCTTCACCGTGCTCTCAGTCGGGTGGGTGAGCGGATCCAGGGTGGGCCAGTTGGTGTAGGCGATGGGCCTGATGGCGTGGTAGCGGTCCATCTCCAGCGCCAGCATGTAGTCGCACTGTTCGGCCATCCAGGCATCGGTGGCGGGGCCGGTCATGGCCAGGTAGCGGCCATCGTAGTGGCGGGGCCCTCCCGCAATCGAGTCGAACGCCTTCACCGCGAACGGCTCCCACTCGCGCCCGATGATCCAGGCAAGCGTCCATCGCGAGACGTCGGCGTCATATCTCCCCGAGGCATGCCCGGGCCCGGGCTCCAGCGCGGCATTGCCGTGGACCAGGTGCACGATCCGGGACATCTCGGCCCTGAACCCGGCCTTCCAGGCGGGGTTCTCGAAATCGTCATCCGGGGGCAGCTCCGTCCAGACGCCGTGGACCAGCCAGAGCGGAGCATCGGGATGGGTGAGGTTGTAGCCACGCAGTGCCCGGTAGAATTCCGGGGGGAGGATTGTATACACCCGCACGGTATTGGCGCGCATCGTCCCGATGGTATCGAGCCACCCGGCATAGAGCGTCGAATCGGTGGGGAACTCCGCCGGGAAGCGCCCGGGAAGGGCGACGCCGAGGTTGATGCCCTTGATGTAGAACTGTGTCCACCGGCCAGCCTTGTTCACCTCGAAGGCGCTTCCCCTGGTGCGGGCTACGAGCTGAAGCGTATCTGGCCGGGGCTGTGGCCCGGGGACGGTCCGGTCCCAGTCGGGGGCCACGCGATCCAGGACTCCGCGGGCGGTCGAGTTCTCCGGCTGCATGGCCAGCGCGCGGCGGGCGCTGGCAGTTGCGCGCCCGGTCTGGCCGAGGCGGGAGGCGACAAGGGCAAGGCCGGTCCACGCGTCCGCGCTCAGCGAATCATTCCGGGTCACGATCGTGAACAGGGAGTCGGCCCGGTTCAGCTCATCCAGCCGCAGGCGGGCATAGCCAAGGCCGGTCTTCGCATCCCAGTTGCGCAGGCACCGCCGGTCAGCGGAGGCGAACAGCCCGAGCGCGACCCCGACCGAGTCCAGGCGGTATACCTCCCAGCCCCGCGCCACCTCCCGGACAGCCTCCGGCGGACAGGGGGCCTGGGCACTGGCGGGCGCGGCGAGGGAATACAGTATGGACGCGGCAGCCAGGAAGGTCCGGGACAGGGATCGAATCGACACGGCCGGAATGTCGGTGGGGGCGGGGGAAGGGGGCAACCCTGTCAGAGCCCGGCCCTGCCCGGACGCCGGGCGGATGGTTAACGTTGTGCCCATGGCAGAGACTACCACTGAAGGGACGCGGGAGCTGGGCCGTTCCCTGGTCGACACCTTCGGCAAGGGCTGGAGCCGGGCAAATCTCGAGCTGCTGCTTTCCGTGTTCACGCCGGAGATCCGGTTCGTCGAGACGCCGTTCGGAGCGCCGTTCGAGGGGATTGACGCCGTCCGGGACTACTGGCGCGACGTGCCCTACTACCAGTCCGAGATCACGTTCACATCAGGGGAGATCTTTGTGGCGGGGCCCTGGTTCTCGACCGAGTTCCGCTGCGTGTTCCGCCGCCGCCGGACGGGCGAGTGGGTCGATGCCCGGGGTGCCATCTTCTGCGAGACCGATGGGTCGCTCATCACCGAGATGCGGATGTACTGGCATCGGTGGAGCGGGGGAAGGGAACTGCAGTGACCGGTGAGTAGTGAGTAGTGCTTCCGTGCCGGGATCTCACCCTGAAGCACCAGTCACCAGTCACCAGGCTAGTCACCCCTCGCTCTTCGCTTCTCGCGTTCGTACCGCATAGTCCCTTCCCCACTCCAGCATCGCGGGGCTCCGCAGTCCGGCCCGCATGGCGCTCTCGATGGCCTCGTCCTCGTTTATTCCCATGTCGAGCATGAGATAGGCGATCAGCGCACCACCGACGCGGTTGCCGCTGTTGCAATGGAAGAACACCTGCTGGTCCCTGTGCAGCCGGAGAAGGGCAAGGATCCGCTCGAGGGTATCGTCGTCGGCCTGTCCGGAGTTGACCGGGATATTGATGTATTCCATGCCGAGCCGCCGGACCTCTGCCTCCTCTTCCATCGGGCGTGGTTCCATCGGGTCCCGGATGTCGAGAATCACCTCCGCGCCGGCGCGCTGGAGTGCTTCCAGGTGCCCGGTAGAGGGCTGTCCGCCGGTCAGGAGATTCGGCAGGAGCCGGCAGGCGTTGGCAATTCCGGCGGCGGCATCGAGCATGCTGTCTGACATCAGGATGTATGGGCGAAGGTCGAAGGTCGAAGGCCGAGGATCATCGTGAGCGGTTCAGCGCCTCGACGAGCGCGTCGAGGTGTTCCTCTTCTGTAAGGTAGCTGGTGATGCAGGCGCGGAGCACCGGTCGCCTCCCGTCCAGCACGGTGGTGGAGATCCAGGCGTCGCCATCATCCACCACCCGGCGCTCGATGGCACGGAGATGCTCGAGCGAACCACCATCTTCTGCTTCCCCGTCCGTAAAGCACACTACGGGAAGCCGGGTCCGGTTCACCACCGGCCACCCGGCCCCGGTCAGGCGCTGCCGCAGCACATCCCCCATCCGGGCCTGATGCCCCATGGCCTCTGCAAAACCGTCCCATCCCGCCACCAGCAGCGAGAGGAAGACCTTGAGCCCGATGAAGCGTCGGCTCCACTGCATCGATGTGTGGTAGGGCTCCACCACGGCGCTGTGCCCGAGGGCATCCGGCATGTACGCCGTAGGGGTGCTGAACGTCCGCACCAGGATGTCTGCGTGGCGGCTCAGGAAGATGCCGGCCCCCATAGGCGCGGACAGCCACTTGTGGGCGTCGAACGTGATCGAGTCGGCGCGCTCTATGCCCGCAAGTTCGTTCCGGAGCCCGGGCACGAACATGGCGCCCCCGCCCCAGGCGGCATCGGCATGAAGCCACAGTCCCTCACTTCCAGCCACGTCGGCCAGGTCGGCAAGCGGGTCCACGACTCCCGCGCTCGTGGTGCCTGCCGTGGCTACGACCAGGAACGGCACGTGTCCCGCTGCACGGTCTGATGCGATCTGTTCGCGGAGGAGGTCGTGACGCATCCGGAGGTCGGCGTCCACCGGGACGTGGCGTACGGCATTCGACCCCAGCCCCGCAATCCGGGCTGCCTTCACGAACGAGTGGTGACTCTCGGCGGAGACGTACAGCACCGGAAGGCCCGGGATGGCACGAACGCCCTCCGAGGCCGCCTCCGGAAAGCGCGCCGCGAGTGCCGCCAGCACGCCGGTCGTGTTCGCTTCGGCGCCGCCGCTCGCAAACGTGCCACACATGGGATCGCGATAGCCGAAACGCTTCCCGATCTCCCTGAGAACCCACTGCTCGACCTCGACCGCGAACGGGTTGTGGGACCAGGCTGCGAGTTGCGGGTTATATGCCGCCGCCAGGGCATCACCGGCGATGCCCATGGCCGTGGGGGTGGGGTTGAACAGGCCGAAATACCGGGGGTGCGCGACCTGGACCTGGAGCCCGTCCAGGCCCCGCCGGACGAAGTCGAGGGCGGCCGAGGGCTCCATGGGGCGGTCGAGGTCGACCGACTCCAGCAGGGCGTGGACCTCCCCGGGCCCGGGCGAGCGCGTTACCGGCCGTTCCGGGAGCTCCTCCCTGTAGCGCTCGATGGCCTCGCCCACCTGTCGCCAGAGCGTGCGCCGCTCCTCCGGCTCCAGCCCCAGGCGGTCCCCCGCCATCCCTCTTCCCCCTTGCGCGGACCTCACCCGCGCGCCTTCCGGATCTCCGGCCGGTACATGATCACCCGGGCCCGTTCCAGCGTGATGAGCCCGCCTCCGATCATTCCGTCCAGCTCCGGCAGGATAGCGGCGATCTTCTCCTCCGTCTCGACGCATTCGATGACGAGAGGGAGGTCCACCGAGAGGGTCAGCACCTTCTCGGTATGGACACGCGCGGTGGCGCCGAATCCCATGATCCCGCGCAGGACGGTCGCGCCCGCGAATCCACGCTCCCGGAGGAGGTGGACGATGGCCTCGTACAGCGGCTTGCCGCCTTGCTTGTCGCTCTCCCCGATGTGGATACGCATCAGGGTGCGCTCGCCCGTCATGCCTTGCATCGTCCCCTCCGGTTTCATCGTCCGCCCGCCGCCAGGCCCAGGAACATGGCGGCGACGGAGAGCAGTACGCTGCCGGCGACATAAAGGCCGGCGCGTCCGACCTCTCCATCCTGGAGCAGTCGGGCGGTCTCATAGCTGAATGTGGAGAAGGTGGTGAAGCCACCGCAGAAGCCGATGGTCAGCATGCCGCGCATTTCGGCGGAGACCGTCGGCATGTCCAGGGCCCAGCGCATCAGGAAGCCGAGGAGAAAGGATCCCAGGATGTTTACGGCCATGGTTCCCAGGGGGAACTCGCCGGTAGCCAGCCGCTGGACCCATGAACTCAGGAGGTAGCGCCCCATTCCTCCCGCTGCGCTGCCGATCGCGATGTACCAGATCATGGGAGTCCCTGTTCGGATGGGGATATGATAAAAGAGCGAATAGCGAATAGCGAGAAGGGGATCCGGGACGGTTTGGCCGACCGAGTCATCACGATTCGCCACTCGCTATTCGCTACTCGCTCCCTCCATTACCTTCCCCCCATGCTCCGCCTCGCCATCCTCCAGCTCCGGCCGCGGAAGGGCGCCTATCAGGAAAACCTGGCCCACCTCGGCGAGCGATTCCGCGAACTGGGGGAGCTCGAGCATCCTCCCGACGTTCTCCTGGCCCCCGAGTCGGCCCTCACCGGCTATTTCCTCGAGGGTGGGGTGCGGGACCTGGCCCTCGATGCGGACCAACTCTACCGCGACCTCGAGAAACAGCACACCGGCTCCGGGTCGCCTCCTGTTGACATCGCCATCGGCTTCTACGAAGTCTGGCGGAACCAGCTGTACAACTCCGCCCTGTATGCCACGCTGGGAGGGACGGAGGCTGGCGTCCGCCACATCCACCGCAAGGTATTTCTCCCCACCTATGGTGTCTTCGACGAGGAGCGGTTCGTCGAGCCCGGGCGGACGGTCCAGGCGTTCGATACCCGGTTCGGACGCGCCTCGATGATGATCTGCGAGGACGCATGGCACTCGATGGTGCCGACCCTCGCGGCCCTGGACGGGGCTCAACTCATCCTGATTCCGAGCGCGACGCCGGCGCGCGGCCTGAACCCCGGAGAGCCCAACAGTTCGCGACCCGCGAACCTCGGTCGCTGGGAGCGCCTGGCGCAGGGGGTGGCGGAGGAGCATGGGGTGTTCGTGGCCGTGGCCCAGCTGGTGGGATTCGAGGGTGGGAAGGCCTTCGCCGGAGGGTCCATTGTGATGGGCCCGCGCGGCAACCTGGTCGCGCGCGGGCCCATTTTCGAGCCCGCGGTCGTGCATGCGACCCTGGACTTCAACGATATCACGCGCGCCCGGGCCGAGCAGCCGCTCCTCTCCGACCTGCAGGCCCGATGGCCGCACCTGATCGCGTCGCTGAGCGGGGAACGGGCCGAGGAGCCCGCCCTCCGCCCTCCACCGCCACCCCCGCTGACCGGCGCCC
The DNA here is from genome assembly GCA_963825055.1 of uncultured Gemmatimonadales bacterium. Taxonomy (GTDB): domain Bacteria; phylum Gemmatimonadota; class Gemmatimonadetes; order Gemmatimonadales; family GWC2-71-9; genus CAWGSK01. The sequence goes on along the minus strand of CAWGSK010000009.1, from coordinate 193,466 downwards.
GCGCGGCCATCACGGAGGAGATGCGGAAGGACCCGCTGGCGATCGACGCGGCACTCACGCGCCGGTGGCTGGTAGAGTTCATCCGTGACGAGGTCCAGCGTCGCCGGGGGTTCTCGCAGGTCATCCTGGGGCTCTCGGGCGGCGTGGACAGTTCCCTGGTCGCCTGGCTCGCGGCGGAGGCGCTGGGGGCGGAGAACGTGCACGCCGTGCGGATGCCCTACCGCACCAGCAGCGCGGAGAGCCTGGAGCATGCCGGGGAAGTGATTGAGGCACTGGGAATCCACGGCCACACCGTGGACATCAGCCAGGCGGTCGACGCACTGGTCGAGTCGATCGGGTCCGAGACTTCCCCCGGCCGGAAGGGGAATATCATGGCACGGATGCGCATGATCACTCTTTTCGACCTCTCCGCCGCGCTGCACGCCCTGCCGCTCGGGACGGGGAACAAGACCGAGCGCCTGTTCGGGTACTTCACCTGGCATGCGGACGATTCGCCACCGGTCAATCCGATCGGCGACCTGTTCAAGACCCAGGTCTGGGCGCTCGCGCGCTACGTGGGTGTGCCCGCGGCCATCGTGGAGAAGCCGGCCAGCGCCGACCTCGTGGTCGGCCAGACGGACGAAAGCGACTTCGGCATCACGTATCCGCGTGCCGACGAGATTCTTCACTGGCTGTTGCTGGGCTACCGCCCAGCCGAGATCAGTGCCGCGGGCTTCACCCAGGAGGAAGTGGAGCTGGTCCGCCACCGGCTGGAATCGACCCACTGGAAGCGACGCCTCCCGACGGTGGCCATGCTCTCGCAGACGGCGATAGGGGAGTACTATTTGCGGCCTGTCGACTACTGACAGCATGAACGGATAAACGGGATTCCAGGCTTGACCCCGTGCAGGGCGGACAGCCATTCCCGTGGTTCACCGTTCACCGTTCACCGTTCACCGTTCACCGTTCACCGTTCACCGTTCACCGTTCACCGTCCCCACCGCAGGCACCCATGTCCGAATCCTCCCACCCCATGTCCTTCTCCACCGCCACGCTGACGCAACTCGTCATGCCGCACATGCAGAACATCCTGGGTGATCTGTTCGGCGGGCACCTGCTGGCGATGGTTGACCAGGCGGCGGCGGTGGCGGCGATCAGGCACGCCGGGGGGCCGGCGGTGACCGCGAGCATCGACCGGGTGGATTTCCGGGAGCGGATTCCGGTCGGGGCGCTGGTGACGTGCATGGCTGCGGTCGAATACGTCGGCAACAGCTCGATGGACATCGCGGTGGAGGTCTACGCCGAGGCGGTGGCGACGGGGCATCGCCGCCACACGCACACCGCGCGTGTCGTCTTCGTGGCGATCGACGCTGACGGCCACCCGAAGCGGGTGCCCCGCCTGGTGGCGGAGACGCCGGAGGAGGAAGCGAGGTTCGAGCGGGCGCGCCTGCATCGTGAACGGAGCCGGCGACCGTGAGGGTCGTTGCCGTCTTTGGCGGTGGCGGGGCCAAGGCTTCCGCGCAGATCGGCGCCCAACGGGCGCTGGTGGAGGCGGGGCTCGCACCGGTCGAGTACATCGGCACGTCACTGGGCGCGGTGGTGGCGGCTGCATTTGCCGCGGGGCTCGACGCCGACACCGTGATGGAGCGGGTCGGCGGCATCCGTCGCGAGGACGTGGCGGTCAACCGGCCCCTGCTGGCGCTGCGTGCGCTCTTCCTCGATTCGCTGCTCAAGCCGGGGCCGCTCCGTGGGACCTTCGAGCGGCTGATCCCGGCGCGTCGCTTCGATGAACTTCCGCTTCCGCTCACGGTCACCGCCGTGGATGCGGACTCCGGCGAACTGGTGCTGTTCGGGCATCGTGGACGGGACGTGCCCTTGATGGACGCCCTCGCGGCCACCACGGCCCTCCCGCTCTACTATCCCGCTGTCGTGATCAGCGGGCGGAGGTACCTGGATGGCGGGCTCCGGGCCGTCCTGCCGCTCGAGGTGGCAGCGGACACGGGCGCGGAGCTGGTGGTGGCGGTCAACGTCGGCCCCGGAGCAGACGAGACCGCTGCGGAAAGCGGTCCGTCGCTCCCCGCGCTGGTCCGCGCACACGACGAGATGACGGGCATCCTGATGGCGGAGAACATCCGCAGCCACCTGGCGCTCTGGCGCGCCTCGGCTGGCCGGCCGCCCCTCGTCTACGTGCGGCCGTCGCTGCCCCGCGAGGCCACCTTCCGGGTGGACGCGGCGGCGCGGTTCGCCGGGGAGGGTGCACGGGCGACCCGGGAAGCAATCACGGCATGGCGCGACCGGGCGGTCCGGCCCCGTTAACTTGTGTGGATTGAGCGACAGCCGATCACGGGGCGAGGCTGCAGGCGAGTCGCCCGGGGTGTCGTGGTGGTCAATATCGTCCGGGGCTGATCATGAAGGATGATGTACGGATCTTCACGCTGGAAGAAGCCGAGCGCACCCTCCCGCTCGTATCCCGCATCGTGCGGGACCTCCAGGCGGACTATCCCCTCTGGCGCGAGGCAGTGGCCCGGTACGAAGTCATCACCGGCGGCGCGCGGGCGGACTGGGGAGAGACCCCGGAGCTGCTCGAGGCACGCGACGCCGTCTCCGGCCTGGCCGAGCGGATCAACGGCTATCTCGAGGAACTCAAGCAGGTCGGATGCCTGTTCAAGGGATTCGACGCCGGCCTGGTGGATTTCTATACGCTGATGGATGATCGCCTGGTGTTCCTGTGCTGGCGGCTTGGTGAGCCGCGCATCACCCACTGGCATGAGATCGAGGCCGGGTTCGGCGGCCGGCAGCCCCTTGATCCAGCCCTTGTCGCCCGGAGCAAATGATGCACCGTGTCTGGCTCTTCCTCCACATGCTCGGCTTTGTCCTGTGGCTTGGTGGCGCGCTGTCCATGATGGTCATGCGGGTCTTTGCCAGGCGGGAGGATCCCGTGTCGCTGGCCGTACTCGCGCGCCTCCAGGCGGGTGTGGCGCGTGTCCTCGTGGGGCCTGGTGCGGGCGCGGTGCTCTTCACCGGCATCATTATGACCATGCAGCTCTATGGCGGGATGCCCCCGATGTGGCTCCTGGTCATGACGATCGCCGGCTTTGCGGCGGGTATCATCACCCTCGCCGTGACCGTCCCGACCGCCGGCAAGCTCGCCCGGCTCGATCCGGCCGGGGAGTATACGGACTACGTCAAGCTCCTGCGGGACCGCCAGCGGCTCTGGAGCAGCATTTCGGGCACGCTGGGTCTGATCGCCCTGGTGGCGGGAGCCCTTCGATAACTGCGCAGCAAAGCGTGCAGTGAGAGGTGGTGAGCACGAAGTGAGAAGGTTCTCTTCTCACTTCTCACTTCTCACGTTCTCACTGCTCCTGCACACCGGCCTCACCGGGCACACCCCGCACTTCTTCACTCTGGCCGTGCACACCATGGCGCCGAGTTCCATGATCGCCTGATTGAAGGACCAGGCGTTTGAGCGGCGCCGCGGCAGGATGGCTGCTGCGGTGGTCCAGACGCGCCGCTCAGTGGTGTCCCGGCGCGGGTGAAACACGCGCCGGATGACCCGGGACACGTTGGTGTCGACCGCGGGTTCGGCCTGTTCGAAGGCGAAGGAGGCCACGGCCCCGGCCGTGTACCGGCCGACACCCGGCAGCCGGCGCAGCGCCTCGACCTGATCCGGCACGACTCCCTCCCATTCATCCACCACGACCCGCGCCAGCCGGTGGAGGTTGGCCGCGCGACGGTAGTAACCCAGTCCCTCCCATCGTTCCCGAACCCGGGAAGGCGCCGCGGCGGCGAGGGCGTGAATACTGGGGAATGCGGACAGGAAGGCGGGGTAGTACTGCTCCACGCGGGAGACCTGGGTCTGCTGGAGCATGAACTCCGAGACCAGGACCCGGTACGGGTCACGGGTCTGCCGCCACGGCAGGTCACGGCCGTGGCGACGGAACCAGTGCAGGAGCCGGCGGCGGAAATCCACGGCATGGCGCGTGACGTAAGGGGTAGACTTTGCGGGCATGGGGCTCCAAGATACAGCCAGCCGCACCACGGGAGGAGATGGCCTGCCGCCGCCGGAACCTCCATCATTATGACCCTGAGGATGCATGCCGACTGCCGTCCTGGCTGTACCCCGCTGGGTGGGACGAACGACCATGGGCATCCTTGCCCACGTGGGCCGGATCAGCGCTCTCGTGGCCGAACTCGTCCGTGCCCTGCCGGAATGGCGGATCTGGCTGCCGCGGACCTTCATCGAAGCCTGGAACATCGGGGTCGGCAGCCTTTTCATCGTGCTCCTGATCTCCGGTTTTGCCGGCGCGGTGACGGCACTCCAGACCGGGTACCAGTTCCAGTCGAGCCTGCCTCTCTACGTGGTCGGCACGCTGGTCGTCAGTTCCATCGTGCTCGAACTCGGACCGGTCCTGACGGGGCTCATCCTCGCCGGCCGGATCGGGGCCCGCTACGCCGCTGAGCTCGGCACGATGCGGGTCACCGAACAGATCGACGCCCTGGAAAGCCTGGGGAGGAACCCGGCTTCGCACCTGATCATTCCCCGGGTGCTGGCAGGGCTGGTCATGGTGCCTGTCCTGGTGGTGTTCGCCAATATCATCGGGATCGCTGCGGGCTGGTATTCGGCGAAGCAGGTGCTGCCGCTGACCAACGCGGACTTCATCTACGGCGCCCAGTACTACTGGCGCCCATTCGATGCCTGGTACTCCCTCATCAAGGCGTTCTTCTTCGCCGGGGCCATCACCCTCATCCCGTGCTATATGGGCTTCAATACCAAGCAGGGAGCTGAGGGCGTGGGCAAGGCGACCACCATGGCGGTCGTGAGCAGTTCGGTCATTATCCTGCTGTTCGACACCCTCCTCGCCAAGATCCTCCTCAACAAATGATTCAGCTCGAGAACGTGCACAAACGCTTTGGCGACCAGGTGGTCCTGGACGGGGTGGACTTCAGCGTCGAGGAGGGGGAGACGGTCGCGCTCCTGGGCCCGTCCGGCACCGGCAAGAGCGTCCTGCTCAAGCACATCATCGGCCTCATCCGACCCGACAGCGGCCGGGTCCTGGTGGATGACAGGGACGTAGGACACCTGAAGCGGAAGGAACTGGCGGAACTCCGGACCCGGATCGGGTATGTCTTCCAGAACGGGGCTCTCTTCGACTCGATGAACGTCTTCGAAAACATCCGGCTCGGCATCGCGGACCAGGAGTGTTATGGCAGCATGGACTACTGCCGCAAGCGGGTACCCGAGACGCTTGGACTGGTGAACCTGGCTCCCGACGTGGCGCAGAAGTACCCCGCCGAGCTGTCCGGCGGGATGCGGAAGCGGGTGGGCATCGCACGCGCGGTGGCTGGGAGCCCCAAATACCTCCTGTACGACGAGCCTACCTCCGGACTCGACCCCGTGAACGCCGACATCATCGATGAGCTGGTCAAGCGGCTGGCGGAGGAGCTGGGCGTGACCAGCATCATGGTAACCCACGACGTGCGGGGTGCCTTCCGCGTCTCGGACCGCCTGGCGCTGCTCAGTGACGGATGCATCGTGCTCCAGGGAACGCAGCAGGAATTCCGGGAGTCGGACAACCCGAAGGTGAAGGCGTTCCTCGAGCGCGATTTTGAAGATTCCTCCTACGCGGCCTGACGGTATCCATGGATCTCCACTACCAGCGTGAAGTCACCGTCGGGGGCCTCGTCCTCCTGGGTATCATCCTCTTCATCCTCGGGACGATGTGGCTCTCGGGACGGTCCTTCGGCTCGGGGGGACACCTCCCGATCCGCTTCCCGGAAATCGGCAACCTGAAGACGGGCTCCCCCGTGACCGTCTCGGGCGTGTCCGTCGGCCGGGTCGAGCAGATCGAACTCCGGAGCCTCAACGATGTTCTCGTGACGGTAGGGCTCGACAAGGTGGAGCCGAAGGCGGACGCGAAGGCCACGATCGTGAGCGTCGGCCTGGTGGGCGACGTGGCTATCGTCCTTGATCCGGGGACGGGAGCCCCACTGCCTCCCGGCACGCCCATCGACGGCGAGGTGGAAAGTGGGCTCAGCGACCTGGCCGCCAGGCTGGGAGACCGCGCGGATACGGTCCTGATGGGAGCCCAGACCTTCCTGAACCAGCAGACCGCTGATGACATGCGGGCGATGATCAACTCGCTCCGCCGGCTCGCGGACGTGATGGCCACCCAGCTGCCCGCCTCGACCGCCCAGGCCAACCGCACCCTCGCTTCAATGCAGGAACTCAGTGAGCAGCTGACGGAAACCCTGGGCAGCCCGGGCTTGCGGAACACGCTGCAGCGGACCGACAGTCTCACCACGAGCCTGAACCGGATGACAATGCAGTTCGAGCGCACGGGCGCCAGCCTTGACTCGCTGCTCTCCGCGGTCAACCGCGGCCAGGGGACACTGGGAAAACTGGCCACGGACACGACGTTCTACACCGAGCTGCGGGACATGACCAGCAGCATGCGCGAGCTGCTGAACAGCATCAAGGCCGATCCTGGGAAGCTGACGGTGCAGTTCAAGGTGTTTTGACGGGTGGCGGGCTCACGGTATCGCGGAGTCTGGTGAACGACACGCGACCCCGGTGGCCGGGGAGAGGCGGGATGACAGGAACAGCGCAGACCCAGTGCTCGAGCCGGTTTGATGAGGCGCTGGTGAGGGTGAACGGTGAAGGATGACGGGCGGCCCTTTTACCTTTGACCGTTGGCCTTTCACGCAGTTCGACAACACTTCCAACCCGGCTTTGCATGCTCTCTCTCACCTTCCTGGGCACCTCCGCCGCCTGTCCTACGGTGCAGCGCAACACCAGTTGCGTCGCACTGAAGCGCGAGGGGGAGACCATTCTCTTCGACTGCGGGGAGGGTACCCAGCGCCAGATGATGCGGTACGGGGTGAGCTTCGCGTTCGGGCAGATCTTCTTCACGCATTACCACTCTGACCATTTTCTGGGGCTCGTGGGGCTGGTGCGGACGATGGGTCTCCAGGATCGTACGGCCCCGCTGGTGCTCTATGGCCCAAAGGGCGCCGAGGACGTGCTCGGCGGCCTGCTCAAGGTGGGGATCGAGCGGACGAAGTTTCCGGTGGAGATCGTGGAGGTGCAGCCGGGGGATGTCCTGGACCGGGAGGAGTACCAGGTCCGCGTGTTCGAGACCGAGCACCGGAGCCACACGGTCGGCTACGCCCTGGCGGAGCACGAGCGCCTGGGGCGGTTCCACCCCGAACGGGCCCGGGAACTCGGGATTCCGGAGGGGCCGCTCTGGGGAAAGCTCCACGCGGGCGAAGCCATACAACTGCCGGACGGCCGGACGGTGGCCCCCGCCGACCTGGTAGGGGACCCGAGACCAGGCCGGACCGTTGTCTATACGGGGGACACCCGCCCCCATCCCCCGGTGGTCCTGGCGGCGGAGGGGGCAGACCTTCTGGTCCACGAGGCGACTTTCGGCGACCTCGAAATCGCCCGCGCCCGGGAAACTGGCCATTCCACGGCGCGGGAGGCTGCGGAGGTGGCCCGAAGGGCTGGCGTCCGGCAACTGGTGCTGACCCATATCAGCCCCCGGTACTCGCTCGACGTGAGCGAACTGGTCGAGGAGGCCCGGAGCATCTTCCCGGAGGTGACCATCGCGAAGGACGGTATGACGGTGGAGGTCGGGTATGAGGATGGCGAGTAGCGGATAGCGAGTAGCGAATAGGTGGTCAGGTAGTAGTACGCAGGTATCTGGCGGGAGACTTGAACGAGGAGAGTATCATGCGAATCACGCGTACCAGTTTCGCCCGGGTGGCATCGCTGCTCGTCATCTTCGCCTTTGCCGCGGCGTGCGGTAGCGACTCGAACGGCCCCAATGCCAGCGCCCTGGTCGGCACCTGGAGCGTCACCAGCTTCGCGGTGCAGGGGCAGGGCGACCTCATCCAGCAGGGGACGTCCATTACGATCACACTCCAGTCGAACGACAACTATTCCATCGAGATCACCAACGATGTGGCCGGGCTCTGTGACACTGGAACGGACTGCACGCTGACCGGACCCTACTCCAGCACGAGCACGACCCTCACCCTGGATCCCGGGACCATGGATGACACCGCGTTTGACTGGAGCCGAAGCGGGACGACGCTGACGCTCACCGGCGACATCGACGGAACCGCGGTCACGATCATAATGCAGAAGCAATAACTGCAGGAAGACGCCGGGGAGCGGTTGTGACGGGAAGATGGTCCCGAGGGTCTGATCGTGAGCCTCACCATCGGAGTCATCCGTGCCCAGCCGGTCCCTGCGTCTCCTCATCCTTCTCCTGGTTCCCGTGGCACCCCTCGCCGCGCAGTCGGCTGAACTCGCCTTCACCCCCTATCTCGGTCTCCTCACCCCCACCGCGGACGCGGCCCGGCTTGGGGACGGAACAACCCTTCGCCACAAACCCAGCATCGCGGCGGGCGCACGGGTCAGCCTGGCACTCTGGCGACGGATCGGGCTGGAACTGTCGGCAGAGTATGCCCCGAGCGCTGTCCGTGTTCACAACGACTCGCCCGGACAACTCGAACGTCTGGAAGGATTCGAGGAGACCGTGGACGCGCACGTCGTCAGCGGGGCCGCCAGGCTCTCGTGGGCGGTCCTCGCGCCGCGTCGCAGCCTCGATCTGCGGGTGAGCGGCGGACTGGCCATCGTGGACCATGGCGGGCCAGCCTACAGTTCCCGGATGCACCGGACCCGCTTCGGGGGCGTCCTTGGCGCATCCGCCGGTGTCGGGCTCGCCGGCCTCATGCAGCTGCGGCTCGGCATTGACGACTATGTGTATGGTTCCGACCTGACTCCGATTGCCTTTCCACTGGATCGGCTGGACGCCTCCGCCATCCCGATCCAGGCCCCGTCCGATTTTCGACGAACCCAGCATGACGTGCTTATCTCCCTGGGGGTGACCATCAGGTAGGCGGTCACCCCTCGCCCTTCACGCTGTGGATCCGGATGTATTCCTCCACGTCGAATTTCTTCTTCGCCGCTTCCAGGCTCATGTAGCGTACGGTTCCGAATACCGGCCGGCGATAGAATGGCCGGTCGAACTTCCCGAAGATCCAGTGGATGCCGCCGTAGCTGTTCGGATCCCGCCCGTCCAGCGCGTACCGGTTGTTCAAGTCCTCAAGCACCTTGAGGGCGTGACGCCAGGTATTCGTCCACTGCAGGGCCGCCTTCCCCCACAACATCCGCACGTAGTTGTGCATGTAGCCGTCGACAAGGTAGGACCGCTGGGCGGCGTTCCAGAGGGGAGAGTCCGTGCGGGCTTCCTCCAGTTCCCTCGCGGTGTAGATGCGTGGCCTCGGGTCGCCTTCGTGGTCGTCGAGTTCCTTCCGGGCCCAGTCGGGTACGGCGGCCGGTGTCCGGTGCCTCCGGTCGTGAAAAACGAAATTGTGGGCGAGCTCACGCCACACGAGCGCCTCGTCTTTGAACTTGGCATACTGATGGGCCGGCCCCGCCTCCTGCGCGGAGAGCAGGACGTCCTGGATACTGATGTTCCCGAAATGGAGATAGGGGCTCAGGCCGCTGGTGGCATCGCGGGTCGGGTCGTTCCGGTCGGGTTCGTAATGGCGCAGGCCATGATCGAGAAATCGGTCGAGTCGTTCACGCGCCGCGCGTGCCCCTCCCCGGATGGTCCGGGCGGGAGGAACAGAGTGGTCGATGTCGCATTCGGCGGCGAGAGCGGCGATTTCCGCCCGGGCCCGCCGTGCGTCAATGCCGGCCACCGCGTCGTCGAAGGGAACCTCGAACCGCCCGGTCCAGGCTGGCTCGATGTCGCCCACCCGATGCAGGTAGTGCGGCAGCATCTCGTGCAGGCGGGGCCTCATGCCGCGCGCCGTGGCATGCTGGTCCCTGAAGTGGGACATCGGCACGACGGTGGCTGACTCGACGGCGATGACAGGGGCCGCAATCCTCTTCCGGAGCGCCCGGGTCTGCCGTGGAATGATGAATGTCGGGAAAAAATCCGTCACGACCAGAGACGCCCGACGTGCCAGCGCGAGCAGTGGGGATTCCTTTGGCCGGCTGGAGCGGTTGCGGTCCAGATAGAAGGCGTACCGGATGCCGCGGTCGGCGAAGGCCTGCCGGAGGTCGAGCGCGGACTCGAGGATGAACGTGTGCAGGCGGTCGCTGGCCCAGGGATAGTCGTGGCGCAGGCCGTGATACACGAGCACCGGGAGCCCCATGTTGTTCGCGCGCTCGACCGCGAAATTGAGGGCCGGGTTGTCATGGGCACGAAGGGTTACGCCCTGCATCCAGTAGAGGACGAATTCGCCCTTGACCGGCGTGGTACTGCGGGGGAGGTGCAGGCGTATGTCCAAGGGGCCAGGGAGTGAAAGGTGAGAGGTGAACGGTAAACGGTGAACGGAGTGAATGGGGGATGTACAGGGTTTAGAGATGAGGTGATCGGGAGGTCAGAGCGATGAAACATCCATGCTCCCGTATCCAGGCCGAACGCCCGGCAGGGTGTTCTATCCTCCCAGCCTGTCCTCCACGTACAGCATGCGGACGATGACGACGCCGGTGGCGAGCAGGGGGGTTGCCATCGCCACGCCAAGGATGCCGCAGAACACGCCGAGCACAAGCTGGGCGGTGATCGTGGCGGCAGGTGGCAGGTAGATGGTCTTCTTGTCGACGATCGGCATCATGATCCATGAGTCGAAGATCTGGACCGCCGTATACAGCGCGGCCACATACAGGGCAAGGGTGACACTGTCCATGAGGCCCAGGAGGATTGCGGGGATGGCTGCGGCAATCGGGCCGATGTTGGGAACGAAGGTGAGGACGGCGGCGATCAGGGCGAGGACAAATGCCAGGGGGATTCCCAGCAGCCACAGGCCGATCAGCGTGAGTACGCCTACCACGACCATGTCCAGCATGCGGCCGAACATCCACCAGCGCAGGGTGCTTGCCACCGCGCTCATCACCTCACGCACCCGGTCACGGCGCGCCTTTGGCACGAGGCTGATGACCGGAATGGTGTAGTGCCGGGGGAACAGGCCGGTGACGAGGCCGAGGAAACCGATGACGGCGACCGCCGCTGCAACGGCGAACGTGCTCGAGAGGACGCCGGCCAGCCGCGCCAGGGCAGCACTTCCCGCAGGTATCAGTTTCTCCGTCGGGGGAATGCGGTTCAGTACCGCTTCGCCCCAGTCTGTCCCGGCGACCTGTTCCCTGAGGCGGTCGATGGCCTGAGGCAGCTGCTGTCCGAGCTCATGGGCCTGCCTGGCGATCGCGCCTCCCTGTAACCAGAACACACCCAGCAGAGTGGCGAAGACGACAAAACTCACGAGCCCCACCCCCGCGGCGGCGTTGAGCCCCGTCTTCCGGTGGAGCCACTCCCCCGGCCATCGCAGGATCACGCCCAGCAGGATCCCCGCAAACACCACCAGGAGGACGCTTCGCGCATACCACGCCAGCAGCAGGAGGCCGGCACCCGCCAGCAGTGCCACGCCCCAGCCGGCCCGGTCGAGGAAGCCCGGCCGGTTGCTCATCCGCCGGTCGGTTTCCCGCGCTGCGCCGCGCTGTCGAGCAGTTCGCGGACCCGCCGGGCCAGGCGCTCGGGTGAGAACGGTTTCTGCAGAAAGGGCGATTCGCTGGCCAGCAGCCCCCGGTCGGCGACATCGCGACTCGCGTATCCCGACATGAACAGCACGGGCAGGTGCGGATAGACCTGGTGGGCCCGGTGGACGAATTCACGTCCGTTCATGCGGGGCATGACCGTATCACAGAGCACCAGGTTCACCTCGCCTCCGCGCTTGTGGAGCAGCTCGAGGGCGGCCAGGCCATCCTCGGCCTCGAGCACCGTATAGCCCTGATCTTCCAGCACGGTCCGCGCCAGGCGTCGGACGACGTCCTCATCTTCCACCACGAGGATCACCTCCACGCCGCCCCGGGCTTCCTGCTTGGATTCCTCCCTCCACGTCAGGCCGGATTCCGTGACCTCCGGGAAGTAGAGCTTGACCGTCGTGCCAATGCCCTCCTCGGAGTAGATCCAGATGTAGCCATCGGACTGCTTGACGATGCCGTATACCGTGCTCAGGCCCAGTCCGGTACCGCGCCCGGTCGGTTTGGTGGTGAAGAACGGCTCGAATACGCGCTCCCGGGTCGCGGCGTCCATGCCAGTCCCGTGGTCCGTGACGGTGACCAGGACGTAGGGTCCGGTGCGCAGCGTGCTCAACCCGTGGGCCCGGCCGAAGTCCACATCGAGGAGCACCCGCTCCGCGCCGATACGCACGGTGCCGCCGCCGGGCATCGCATCCCGCGCGTTGACCGCGAGGTTGATCAGGACCTGGTCGACCTGGTTCCGGTCGGCCAGGATATGGACGGGCGGGTCGGGGAATTCGGTCCGCAGTTCCACCCCCGCGCCCAGCAGGCGCTGGAGGAGCGCCAGTAGCTCGCTCGCGGTGCGGTTCAGGTCGACCACCTCGGGGCGCCGATGCTGCTGCCGGCTGAACGCCAGCAACTGCTGGGTAATGGTGGCGGCGCGACGGCCGGCGCGCACCATCTCGGCGATGTCCTCCCGGACCTTGGCGGGAACATCCGGTCTCCGCAGCGCGATCTCGCCGAAGCCGATCACGGCCGTCATCATGTTGTTCACTTCGTGCGCCACCCCTCCCGCGAGCTGGCCGACCGCGTCCATCTTCTGGCTCTGCCGGACCTTTTCCTCCGCACGCTCGCGCTCGAGCAGATACTCCCGGGCCTCGTACTGGCGGCGGCGGGCCCGAAGCGCGGACTCGATGGCGCTGAGGAGGGTGACCGGGTGCAGCGGTCGCTCCAGCAGGGTGACGTTGCCTTCGTTCCGGATCATCTCCGCCACCGAGCGGCCAGGCCGGGCGATGGCGGCGGCGCTGGTAAGCAGGATCAGGGGAAAGTCGGACCATGATGGCTGGTTGCGGAGGCAGGTCAGCAGGGCCTCGGCGCTCTCGGTATCCAGTGCCTCCTCGGCGATGACCGCCATCGCCCCGTCGTTGTCGAATGACTCGCAGAGCGAGGCGATCGTGCCCTCCGTTCGCACCGGTACGCCCAGACGGGACACGATGCCCGCCATGAGCTCCGCATCGCGGCCGGTTGGCGTGTGCAGGAGCACGAAGCTTCCATGATGCTCGCGCGCCAGGGACCGGGCAGCTGCCGACTGGCGGTCAGCCTGTGTTGAAGTCACGTCGGCCAGCCATGAGCGGGCCTGAATTGCCCTCGTACATGGGCACGCCCGTCAGTACGCCCCGGAATCCCGTCAACGGCTCGCCCACCGAGAGCCCGCCGGCTCCGATCCGGTACTCCCGGATGGTCTTCTCGTGGGTGCCCCCCCGCTTCTTCAGCATCGAGATGGCGTTCCGCACCTCGCCGGCCGCCTCGAAGTACCGGAGCATGATGATCGCGTCGGCGAGATAACTGATCTCGGTTCCCTCACGCGAGGCATAGCCGAATGGACCTTCCAGGGCGAGCGTGACGAGGACGGACACCCCCCGGTGGGAGAGATAGGTGAACAGCTCGTGCAGGTGGATCGTCAGCAGGTGCTCTCCAGGCATGGCGTTGATGTACCCGCTCAGGCTGTCGATCACCACCATGCGGACCGTGTCGTCCTCGACCATTCGCAGGATCTCGTGCGCGAACTGCCCCGGCGAAACCTCGGATGGATCGATCTGGCGCACCAGCACCGTGCCGGATTCGGCGTGCCCCTGCGCGTCCATCCCGAGCCCCCGGGAGCGGTCGAAATAGGTCCTGATGCCTTCATCGAACAACAGGACGGCGGATTTCTCTCCGCGCTCCGCGGCCGCCACCACGTACTGCGTCGCGAGGACCGACTTCCCCACGCCGGCAGGCCCCGCGAAGAGCGTACTCGATCCCGTCGGAAGCCCGCCGCCGGTCAGGCCATCGATGGCCTCGCTCCCGCTCTTCACGGGGGGGCGTCTATTCGAGTGTCCATAATCCGCGGCGACCAGCCGCGGGAAAACCTCGAGGCCCCCCGTGCGGATGTTGAGGTCATGATGCCCGCCCCGGTACCGATGCCCGCGGAGTTTCTGGATCCTCAGGCGGCGTCGTTCACCCCCATAGTCCGGCATGTGGCTCTCGAGCAGGATCACGCCGTGGGAGATGCTGGCGCACTGGAGATCCTCCTTGTCGCGCCGGACATCGTCCAGGAGAAGGACGGTGCAGTCCCGCCCGGCCAGAAACTGCTTGAGGGCGAGGATCTGGCGACGCAGCCGGATAGCTTCCTGCGACAGCAGCCGCAGCTCCGCCAGTGAGTCGATGACCACGCGCTTGGGCTCGAGACGCTCTACCTCGTCGTAGACCGTGCGCATGGTCTGGCTCAGTTCCACGTCGGAAGGATGGAATACCGTATACTGGGTTTCCGGGTTCATGACTTCGTCCGGCGGGGCGAGCTCGAGAATATGGAGATTCTCTATGTCCCAGCCGTGGCTGCGGGCAATCTCACCGATCTCCGACCGGCTCTCCGCCATCGTGACGTACAGTGACGGTCCATCGCGCCGCACTCCTTCCAGGAGGAACTGCAGGGCGAGCGTTGTCTTCCCGGTACCGGGGGCTCCCTCGACCAGGAACAGGTTCGCGCGCGGGAGCCCGCCCATCAGCACTTCGTCCAGGCCGCTCACGCCGGTGGTCAGTAGTTCGGGGTCCCGGGGTATGGCAGTCGTCATCCGCCCGCCTTTCAGTCGGGTCAAAGGTGACCCGTATCATACAAAAATGGCGGCCGCCCGCACCGTGGCAGGGGTCACACCGCGGGACACATCACGGAAACCGATGCCACGCAAGGCCGTAGGGGGCCCCATGACGACCGGATATAACGGGTTGGTTCAAAGGGCCCTGCCCGTGAATATGGTCCCATGAAGAGCGCCCTCAACGGGTTCTGGGTCCGGTTTCTCGCACTTGGCCTGGTGCTTGTCTCTCCGGCCACCGGCGGCTTCCTCCTGCGCATCTCGCATCCCTGCCCGGTCATGCGCGGGGCGGAGGCCCGCGGCCATGATGGGCACGAAGGGCACACCGACCGCCGGTCTCCCGGCCGGCGAGACTGTTGTACCTGCCTCGGCGTCTGTCAGGCCCCGGGCGTTCTGCCCGGCCGGTCCCCGGCCCCCCTGACCCGGCTCACGGCCCCTGGTTCGCCACAGCGTGCCCGGTGGTACGTCGGGGACGCTCCCAGGGCCGTTCCGCTCGACCGGCTGCCTCCTGCCACCGCACCTCCCGATGTCGCCAGCGCGTGATCTTCTGCGCAAGACGAGTACGAGCCGTGAAACAGACTGGTGAGGCGGGTCCCGCCCACCTGCCACGACTATCCGGAGTGAGATCAATGCAATTGCAACTGATGACGTCCGCCGCCCTCGCCCTCCTGCTGGCTGCGCCCCTGGCCGCACAGAAAGCGGACCAGCACTGGAGCTCGGGCCGGCCTGACGGACACGCCCCGATCGGGGTCATGGGCGACCACACGCACGAGAAGGGCGAAATGATGCTCTCCTACCGCTACATGTATATGAGCATGGACGGGCTGCGGACGGGGACCACGGGGCTGTCGAACGACGACGTCCTCCAGGGGTATCCAGTCACCCCCGTGAAGATGCCCATGAAGATGCACATGGTCGGTGTCATGTTCGCGCCGGGTGATCGGATCACCCTGATGGGAATGCTGCCATTCGTGAGCATGGACATGGATCATGTCACCGGGATGGGAGGTTCCTTCACGACTGAGGCCTCGGGCCTCGGGGATGTGAAGGCCCAGGCCATGGTCACGGTGTTCGACCGGGACCGCATGAAGGTGCACGTGACTGCCGGCGTAAGTCTGCCAACCGGGTCCATTGACGAGAGCGACGTGACTCCGGCGAGCGGTGGCCAGGAGGTCCGGCTGCCGTACCCGATGCAGGTCGGGTCCGGCACCTTCGACCTGATGCCGGGCATCACCTGGGTGTGGCAGAATGACAGGTGGAGTTCCGGCGCCCAGGCGTCCGGGGTCATCCGGACCGGGGAGAACGACAACGGCTACACCCTGGGGAACGTGGGAAGTGCGACAGTGTGGGGGGCGAGGCAGTTCAGCCCCATGCTGAGCGGCTCCGTGCGCCTCGCCGGTCGGACATGGGGTGAGATCGATGGATCCGATCCGTCCCTGAGCCCCGGCATGGTGCCGACGGCGGACCCCGCGAACAGCGGAGGCAACCGGCTGGACGCACTGGTGGGGATCAACTTCGAGGTCCGGAGAGGCTCCCTCAAGGGCCAGCGGCTGGCGATCGAGGCCGGGATACCGCTCTACCAGAGCCTGAACGGCATCCAGCTCGAGACCGACTGGATGATCACCGCCGGCTGGCAGTACGCGTTCCGGGTTTTCTAGGGTGTGGAGCGAGGAGTCGAGGTCTCTCGACTCCTCGCTCTGGACCTCCAGACCTCCAGACCCCTAGACCTCTAGACCCCTAGACCCCTAGACCCCTAGACCCCTAGACCCCTAGACCCCTAGACCTCTACCTCGTATCCAGCATCAGCCACAGTCCCTCTTCCAGTTCGTCGAGCCCCTCGGCGCCCATTCTCGAACGGTATTGCGCCGTCAGCTCCCGCACGGCGTCGTTCACCCGTTCCATCCCCGAGATCCCAGCCTCGGCCAGCCGGATCAATCGCGCCCTGCCATCATCGGGGTGAGGGCCCACGACGGCAATCCCCGCCCCTTCCAGCTCCCGGACCACCGGGCCGACGGTCTGCTTCGAGAGGCCCGCCATGCCCGCCAGCTCGGTTACCGTGTTCCCCGCAAGTGATATCCGCCGTATCACATCCAGATGACGGACCCAGAGATCATCCAGCCCGCGAGCAGCCATTTCCCGGGCCAGGTCGCGGTTCCAGATGTCCATGCATCGGGCGAGGCTGGTGCCGAGTTCTGTGATAAGTGTTTGTCGCTGCTTTGGTTACTGAGATAGTACGGTAGTCGTACTAAATTGGCAAGATAGGGAACTGCGTGATGGAGAGGGAGTCGGGCACCGGCGAATCACGGCCTTTGGACCTCTAGGTTGCTCGACTCCCCGACCTCCCGATCGCCCACCAACCCAGCATTGCCAGAGCCGGGATCCGGATGGCCCATGCTGACGCCGGGCTCCAGTTCCACGTGCGGACGATATCGCCGGCGCCGAGAGTGTAATAGAGGCCCAGCGCGAGTACTCCGAGGATCGGGATCAGTTTTCGGGCGGAGAGGCGAGACAGTGTCGCGATGATGGCGACAATGCACCAGCTGAGTCCAGCCATTGAGAGCACGGTGAAGTAGACCGTTGCGGCTTCCGCACCCGGTACGTTGGGCGAGAGGTAGTAGCCCAGAACGAAGCCGGGAAACGCGGCCGCGAAAGCTCCGAACGGGCGCAGCAGCCATCCGGTGCTCCGTCTGGACTGGCTGAGGATCTGGGGGATGGACTTCGTTCGAGCGAGATCGATGCAACCGGTCGAGACACACAGGGTACAGGTCGGGCAGCGCGGGTTGGAGACGTGGGTGAGGGGATCCTGTCCGTACAGGCGCTCGACCGGCAGGATCGGGCAGATCGCATCGCAGAAACCTGCCTTGCGGTCGAACAGCAGGCCCCCGGCCAGGGCCAGCAGAGCGAAGGCCGAGATCGCCAGGGCGAGCGCGGCAGCGTCCTGGTTGAAGAGAAAGCGCCTTGCGGGGACCAGCAGCAGGAGCAGGAGGATCCCTGCTGCGTTGGCCCGTCCGACGGAGGTGGCGTCAAGGCGGCGCCCCCGGCCCGCTGCGGCGGTAGCCATGTTGAGCGTCGCGAGGGGGCAGATGTTGCGCCAGAGGCCGGGGTGGAGCAGCCACGACGCGGGGAGAAGAGGGATGATGCCGGCCCAGAGCACCCGCAGGGCGAGGGCGGGTCGCAGCTCCAGGCCTGCCAGCAGGAGCAGCGTGGCGACGAGCGCCGCCACCTGGGCGATCCGCCACGGCGCCGGTCCCGCCACCGCTCCCTGGGGTACTGCGGCTACTGGCAGGCCGCGGCGGACCACGGGATGCGATCCCGTGGTCCGGGTGCGGTCGGCCGCCGGCTCAAGTGGCATTGGCGCAGGTCACGTCCGGATTCCAGTCTGCGAAGGTGCCTGCCGGGTTCTCCCGGAACCATACATGCAGTACCCAGACACCGAAGGCCTCGTTCACATGAAAGTCCCGATCCAGGAGCCGCGGGGGCTCGGATGAGGTCCAGGCCTCCACGGGGACGGCGTACTCGACCCCGACCAGGTCCATCGCCCCATCGGCCTGCGGCTCGTACAGCAGCAATTCGGGATGGAGCAGGTCCAGTGCGCCATCGTCACCGAGAAGGTCGGCGTTGCCGTAGTGATACCCCTGGCCGCCATTCTCTGATTCCATGCAGCGGGTGATCTCGGTTCCGTAGCCCGATGCGCGGGCCATGGGAAAGTTGGCAAACGGCGCCGTGGATTGCTTCAGACGCGTGAGATCATCCGCCTCACCGGATCCCCCCAGTCCGCCGAAGCAGGGGCCGGTCAGGGCCAGAGCCATCGAGAAAGAGAACACCGACGCCCGAAGACGGAAGGTACGTGCCCTCATGATATCCCTCCAGTTGCACCTCCGAGCCATCCTGGATGCCGCGACGGCTGGCAGGCCCGGCGCCCGGAGTTCCCGCCGGACCCGCCGTACTGGCCGTCATACAGGTAGGCGCAAAAAGGAGGGAAAAGAGGTCATTTCACTACCTCGCCACCCAGCATCACGAGACGGACGGACGTCAGCGCATCGAGACTCTCGAGCGGGTTGCCGTTCACGGCCAGGATGTCGGCCAGCTTCCCCTTCTCGAGCGTCCCGATCTCCGCCCCGTGGCCGCACGCCTCCGCCGAATTACGGGTGGCCGCCGAGATCACCTCCCGCGGGGTCAGGCCTGCATCGAGGAGCAGCCGCAGCTCACCGAGCGGGATGCCGGGCCGTGTCACGCCGAGGGGATAGTCGTTGCCGGCGGCCACCCGCCCGCCCCGTTCGTGAAACCGTCGGACGATCGCGAGCATGCCAAGGGTCCTGGGGGAGTCGGGGTGTCCGCCGCTCAGCACATGGAGAGTGGGGATCATCAGCATCCCCCGGTCCGCCATGCGGTCGATGTTGTCTGCCACCTCCGGCACGATGACGGGGCCCGCGGGGCCAGGCGTGAACCCATTGCGCTCCAGGGCGTGGGTGACGATGTCCACGCCCTCATCCACAGCCCGCCCCAGGAACCGCGCGTCCTCGATGTGGGCGATGACGCGGAGCCCGTGGCGGTGGGCGGCCGTGGTGACGGACCGCGCTTCCGCCGGGGAGAGCACTGGCCAGGAGCCCGGCCCCGGCTCATAGGAGATCTTGATGTAGTCGACCCCGAGGGCCGCAAGGCTGTCCACGGCGCGAGCCGCCTCGATGGGGCCGGATACGTTGTAGTTGGCTCCCTCTCCCCACTGCGCCTCGGCATAGCCGCCGGCCTTTGCCACGAAAGGCCCCGAGGTGAAGCCTCGCGCAGCCATCCCACCGGCAGAGTCCCTCGCGATCCTGAACTCCGGAATCTGGGATAGACCGGCGCCAAGGTTGCAGACGGCCGTCACGCCGTGGAGCAGGTGGTTATCCCGGCGCTCCGCCGCGTCCTTCGTGAAATGGGTGTGTGCGTTCACGATGCCCGGGAGGAGCGTGGCGCCGGAGAGATCGATGACGGTGGCTCCTTCGGGCAGGCGAGCCGTGTCGGGCACGATTCCTTCGATGCGGGCGTCCCGGATTACCAGGGCGTGGCCCGACAGTGGTGGCCGGTCGGTACCATCGATGATCAGGGCACCGGTGAGCACGGTTGCGACGGGCGGAGGGGTGGCTGTTCCCGCACTGAGCAGGGCCAGCCCGGCGGCAATCCAGGTTCGGGTGGGCATGGCGACCCTACGGGAAGTGGGGGATGGGGGTTGCAGGCAGGCGGGGAAGCTGTATCGTGGTCGTTGAGTCGTTGAGTCGTTGAGTCGTTGAGTCGTTGAGTCGTTGAGTCGTTGAGTCGTTGAGTCGTTGAGTCGCCCGACCACCTGACCGCCTGCCGCCTGTCCAACCTGTCGTTCGCTTCCCGGGGGATCCGCCCATGGCCACGGTGTCCCGCAGGAACTACTGGCGCCGGAATCTCATGTACGTGGGAATTCTGCTCACCATCTGGTTCATCGTGTCCTATGGATTCGGTATCCTGCTGGTGGAGCCGCTCAACCGGATCCGGGTGGGCGGCTTCAAGCTCGGCTTCTGGTTTGCGCAACAGGGCTCCATCTACGTGTTCGTGGCCCTCATCTTCGTATACGTCCACCTCATGAACCGGCTCGACCGGCGCTTTGAGGTCGACGAACAGGAGGATACGCCATGAACGTAGGCGCCTGGACCTTCCTGCTCGTCGCCCTCTCCTTCGCGCTCTATATCGGGGTGGCGGTGTGGTCACGCGCGCGCTCGACTGGCGAGTTCTATGTCGCGGGAGCGCGAGTCCACCCGGTGCTCAACGGAATGGCTACCGCGGCCGACTGGATGAGCGCTGCCTCGTTCATTTCCATGGCAGGGCTCATCGCCTTCATGGGACGGGACGGCTCGGTCTACCTGATGGGCTGGACGGGCGGCTATGTCCTCCTGGCGCTCCTTCTCGCCCCCTACCTGCGCAAATTCGGGAAGTACACCGTTCCCGACTTCGTGGGCGACCGATATTACTCCCAGGTGGCCCGTATCGTGGCGGTGGTGTGCGCGCTCTTCGTTTCCTTCACGTATGTGGCCGGCCAGATGCGGGGCGTGGGTATCGTCTTTTCCCGATTCCTCGGCGTGGACATCACCCACGGCGTGCTCATCGGCATGGCGATCGTGTTCTTCTATGCGGTGCTGGGCGGAATGAAGGGAATCACCTACACCCAGGTGGCCCAGTATTGTGTGCTGATCTTCGCCTATCTCGTCCCGGCGATCTTCATTTCCCTCCTGATGACCGGAATCGCCATCCCGCAGCTGGGCTTCGGGCATACCCTGGCCGACGGTTCCGGCGTCCACCTGCTCGACAAGCTGGACGGGCTGACGCGCGATCTCGGGTTCGGTGCCTACACGGACGGACGGAAGGGAACCCTGGACGTATTCTTCATCACGGCGGCGCTCATGGTCGGCACCGCCGGTCTGCCCCACGTGATTGTCAGGTTCTACACCGTGCCCAAGGTCCGGCAGGCCAGAAGCTCCGCCGGATGGGCGCTGGTCTTCATTGCGCTCCTCTACACCACCGCGCCCGCGGTAGCCGCCTTCGCGCGCACGAACCTGATCACCACCGTTTCGGAACGCCCGTACGCCGAGGTGCCCGAGTGGTTCTCCAACTGGGAGGCCACCGGGCTCCTCACATTCGAGGACAGGAACGGTGACGGCCTCATCCAGTACACCGGCCCCGCTGCCGGCACACTGAACGAGTTGACGATCGACCGGGATATCATGGTCCTGGCCAACCCCGAGATCGCTCGGCTGCCGAACTGGGTGGTCGGACTCGTCGCTGCCGGCGGCCTTGCGGCCGCGCTGTCCACGGCCGCAGGCCTGCTGCTGGTCATCTCGACCTCCGTGGCCCACGACCTCATGAAGCGCGTCATCCATCCGGGAATCACGGAGCACGGCGAGCTTCGGGCGGCACGCATTGCGGCCGGCGTCGCGGTGGTGATCGCGGGCTGGTTCGGTATCCACCCGCCCGGGTTCGTCGCGGAGGTGGTCGCACTGGCTTTCGGCCTGGCCGCGGCCTCGTTCTTTCCCGCCATCATCATGGGCATCTTCAGCACCCGCATGAATACGGAGGGTGCAGTGAGCGGCATGATCGCGGGCCTCGGGTTCACCGCCGGTTATATCGGCTGGTTCAAGTTCCTCCATCCCGAACTCAACACGGCGGCGCACTGGTGGCTCGGCGTGTCGCCCGAGGGCATCGGGACGCTCGGGATGCTGATCAACTTTGCCGTGGCGATCACGGTGTGCGCCCCGACGGCGCCGCCGCCACCCGAGGTGCAGGCGATGGTGGAGGAAATCCGGGTTCCCCGGGGGGCGGGGGCAGCCCACGACGTTTCCGCCTGAGAGTGGCAGTAGGGCGGGCGTGGCTGTAGCTTCTTTGCGTGTCCCATTTCATGTTTTGGACCTGTTCCATGCCCTGGCGCGCGACGGGAGGGCCCGGCTGAGCCGCACCGACCCGACCCCGCTGCTACGGGAGGCACTCCGGGACCGCTACCTGGTGGAAGAACAGGTTGGCCGGGGGGTCACTGCCATCGTCTACCGCGCCACGGACCTGAAGCACCAGCGCCCCGTCGCGCTCAAGGTGCTCCGACGGGAACTGGCCGCGACCCTGGGCGCTGAACGCTTTCTGCGCGAGATCGAGATCGCGGCCCGGCTCCACCACCCCCACGTGCTTTCCCTGTACGACTCCGGCGAAGCCGAGGGCTTCATCTTCTACGCGATGCCGTTTGTGGAGGGTGAGTCGCTCCGGGACCGGCTCGACCGTGAGGGCCGTCTGCCGCTCTCCCATGCGCTGAAGATTTCCCGTGAGGTCGCCGACGCGCTCTGCTACGCGCACGGCAAGGGCGTGGTGCACCGCGATATCAAGCCGGGGAACATCATGCTCGAATCCGGGCATGCCCTGGTGGCGGACTTCGGCGTCGCCCGCGCCGTGACCACCGCCGGACGGGAGAAGCTGACCGGGGCCGGGCATTCGGTGGGAACGCCTGCCTACATGAGCCCTGAGCAGGCAGCCGGCGAGCCCGACATCGATGCCCGGAGCGACATCTACTCGCTCGGCTGCGTCGCCTACGAGATGCTCACCGGGAACCCCCCGCACACGGGACCATCTCCCCAGGCCATCATTGCCGCCCGGATGACGTCAGCGCCACGCCCGGTGCGCGATCTGTTTCCCGAGATCCCCTCCCTGGTTGACGCTGCCGTGGCGAGGGCGCTGCAGCTCGATCCCGCGCACCGCTTTCAGTCCGCCGAGGATTTCTGGGACTCCCTCAGGCTGCCGGGCGACACCACCACCACCCGCGCCATGGCCGTTCCACGGGCGTCGGCCACGCCGGTGCCCGAAGCGGCATCACCATTCCGGGTGGGGCGGTGGGCCCTTGCGGGTGGGGCCCTCCTGCTCCTCGTCGCCATCCTGGCTCTGCTCTGGATGGGCCTACGTTCCTGAAGCAAAACACGCCCCCGGAACTCCGGGAGCGTGTTTCGGTAATGCTCTGCACCACGGGCCTACTTCGGCGGATCGACGTCCACCGTCGGTACGGTGACTTCCTTTTGCTTCGTCGTCACCTCGGGCACCGTGATGGTGTCCTTCTTCGTGCCCACATCGACCGTCGGCGTGTGCACGGTGTCCGTTTCGGTGCCGACCACCGGCCGTTCAACCTCGTACTCGCCTTCGCCGGTCTTGTTGCAGCCGACGACGGCGGCGGCAGCCAGCAGGACTACGGGTACGGTGATATTCCTCACAAAAACCTCCTCGTTGGGCGCATGTGCCATACGCCCGTCAACTTAGCAGTTTGAAGGCTCGAAGGCCGTGATTGTGCTCACGGTAATCTCGTGTCGGGCGTCGGGTATCGGGTATCGGGTATCGGGTATCGGGTATCGGGTATCGGGTGTCGGGTGCCGATTCTGAAAAGCAGGTGGATCGCTGGCAGGTACCGGGAGGTTGAGATGAAGGACAGGCATGGACTGAGTGGGCGTGGCAGTGCGCCCGGCATCGGTCCGGGACGGAGATTCCCACATCCGTGGCGGATCGGGCTTGTCATGCTGTGGCTGGCTGTAGCAGGAGGAAGGGAGGCAGCGGGACAGGAACAGTCAGACGACGGACAGCCTCTGGGCACGGTCGAATTCCCGACCTCCTGCACCGAAGCCGCCCGGCTCCGCTTCCCTCGGGCGGTCGCGCTTCTCCACCATATGACCTACCCGGAGGCGAGGAAGGAATTCATGCGCATCGCCGAGCTGGATCCGGGATGCGCCATGGCCCACTGGGGGATTGCCATGACCCTGTTCCAGCCGCTCTGGCCGACCCGCCCCGGACCGGACGACCTGCGAGAGGGGGCGGGAAGCCGTCCAGCAGGCCGATCGCTTTCGCGGACCGTGCGCGAGTCGCTGTATGTCGAGGCGGTGGGAGGCTTCTTCCGGGAGCCCGGGGAAGGTGACTACTGGGCGCGCATCCGCCGATGGGCGGCGGGAAGCGAGACCCTTCACCTGAATGTCCCGGACGATCCGGACGCCACGGCCTTCTACGCCGAGGCGCTGCTCGCCGTCGCGCCCGTGGACACGGCGCCCTCGGCCGACCTGGACCTCGCCACGGCGTTGCTGCGCTCCGTCTATCGTCAGAACCCTGACCACCCGGGAGCTATGCACTACATGATCCACGCGAGCGATGCCGACGGGCGGGCGGAACAGGCACCCGACATCGTTCGCAGGTACGCACTGGTGGCTCCCCGGAATCCTCACGCGCTCCACATGCCGACGCACATCTATACGCGCCTCGGGCGGTGGAATGAGGTGATCGATGGGAACCTGCGGGCGGCCTCGGCGGCGCTGGAGCACCCGGCGGGCGATCATGGCGAGTTCGTATGGGACGAGTTTCCTCACGCCATCGAGTACCTGACCTACGCCTATCTGCAGCAGGGCGCGGACGTCGAGGCGGCTCACCAGATTCAGAGACTGGAGACGACCGGCAACCTCCAGCCCTCGTTCAAGACCGCCTTCCACCTTGCCTCGACCAGGGCCAGATATGTCCTCGAGCGTGGTGACTGGAGCGCGGCGGCGGCTCTGGTGCCGCGTTCTCCCTCTTCGCTCGACTGGGACCGCTTCCCGTGGCCTGAGGGTGTTACCTGGTTTGCAAGAGGCCTTGGCGCCGCGCGCCTTGGGCGCCTGGAGGGAGCCCGATCGGCCGTGAGACGCCTCGGGGAACTGGAGCAGGCGGCGAGGAGCCAGGGAGAAGACCTCTTTGCGAGCAACATCATGATCCTGCGGCTCGAAGTGGAAGCGTGGCTGGCTCAGGGCGCGGATGCCGAAGCCGCCGTGCGGCTGATGCAGCAGGCCGTCGAGCTCGAGTCCAGGACTCCCAAACACGCCGTTACTCCCGCCCCCACGCTACCAGCCGGGGAACTCCTCGGCGACCTGTTCATGGCACAGAGCCGATACCGGGAGGCGCTGGAGGCCTATCGCCAGTCCCTGAACCGCTATCCCCGTCGCTTCAACGGGCTCCTCGGGGCCGCGCGGGCTGCGCGGGCGACCGGTCATGATGGCACGGCGTTGTCATGTTACCGCACGCTGCTGGAAGTGGCTGCCCCGGGCGGCGGTCGCCCCGCTCTCGAGGAGGCTCGGGCGTTCCTTGCCCGTGGAGGAGCGAAGGCATCCGGCCCGGAGGAGGAGGTCTGATGAAAGGTCGTACCGAAGGACATGATGAAGGCTCGTGGCGGGGACCATGAGAGAGCGCACCGGCCGCAGTCTCGAGGAATGGATGGCGCTGGTGCAGGGGAGTGGCCTGGATCCCCTCGACCAGAAGGCGGTGCGCTGCTGGCTCAAGGACAAGCACGGCGTATTGCAGAACTCGCAGTGGGCGATCGCGGATGCCGCCGCGCGGGTGGCGGGGTGGACCCGGCCGGAGGTGGAGGAATACGTGGACCGGCAATATGCCGGGGCGAAGGCCCCCCTTCGCCCGATCTTCGACCGCCTCCGCGAGGTGATCGAGGGACTGGGGGATGACGTGTCAATCGAAGGGCGCGGGACCTATACGCCCTTCGTCCGCCGCCGGCAGTTCGTCGCCGTGGCCGCGGCGACGAAAACGCGAGTGGATGTCGGGCTCCGCTTCACGGATCCGCCGGCGTCACCGCTCCTCCAGCCGGCCTCGGCGCCAGGCCAGGCAACCCACAAGCTGTCGCTGACCTCACCGGATGCGGTCACGGCAAAGGTCGAGCGACTGCTCCGGGCGGCATACGAACAGAACGGCTGAGCGCTCCACTCTTCCCCTTCCTCCTCCCTCCTCACTGCCGGCGGTACAGCAGCAGCCCCCCGCCGGCCGCGCCGGCTACGAGTTCCGAGCGTGCGTCGCCGTCCAGGTCACCGAAGGCCGGCGCGGAGTAGGGAGGCAACTCCAGGTCGGCGGTCTCGTCACGTTCGAACCTGGGCGCCTTCCGGGTTCCCACGTTCCGGTACACCTGCAGCCCACCCTCCTCGCTTCCGATTACCAGGTCCAGGTCGCCGTCGCCATCGAGGTCCGTGAGCGACGGCGCACTCCGGCGGCCCACGTCGATCCCGTCCATGTTGTCGGAGACGAGGGTGAACCGGGGCGCGGTCTTCGTGCCGTCGTTCCGGTACCAGTTGATCGTACCCGACGACTCCCCCACCAGGAGGTCGAGGTCGCCATCGTCGTCCAGGTCGCCAAGGGCGGGTGTCGTGTTGCTGCCGCGAGTGATCTGAACCAGCGAGGAATCCACCAGGGCAAATGAAGGTGGATCGCCCGGGGTGAGCCGGTACAGCCGAACCGCGTCCTTGAAGGTCCCGAGCAGGAGGTCGGGACTTCCATCGCCGTCCAGGTCGCCAATGGCCGGGGCCATGTGATAGAGCCCCGTGATTCCCAGCACCCCGCGGAACGCGAAGGCCGCCCGCTGGCGGCTCCCGGTATTCTCCAGCCAGTACAGCCCGCCGGTCCGCTGGTTCAGGGGCTCGATCTTGTTGCCGACCAGGAGATCGAGGTCGCCGTCCCCGTCGAGGTCGGCGAGCGCCGGCTGGGTCTCGCTGCCCAGGTCGAGCTGCGAGAGGTAGCGGCTGGTCCGGAGCGTGAAGGCGAGCTTCCCGGTCTGCTCCAGGAACAGCAGGTTGTCGCGGGTGGAGACGTTGGGATTGAACGCGCCCCCGAGGACGCCCACCAGGACATCGAGGTCGCCGTCCGCGTCCAAATCGGCGATGGCGGGGGCATTGTACCCGCTGGTCCTGAGCGGAGCATTGGGCGGGAAGGGGACGGTATCGCGGCCGATGTTGGGCGAGCCGCAGGTGCCGGAGTTGACCAGCCAGAGCAGTCCGGCCTCGAAGAAGTCGCCCCAGATGATGTCCGGGTCCCCGTCCTGGTCGATATCCGAGACGACCATCGTATTCGCGCCGTGAAGGCTCCCGAACTGCTGGCCGATGATCAGGATGCCCTGGAACTCGTCGGTCAGGAACTGGAGCTGCCGGATGCCGTCCGGCCCGCCATGGGCCATCTCGTAGCGGGTGACCCGACCGCTGGCCCGGCCGAGCAGCAGGTCCAGCCGCCCGTTGCAGTCCACGTCCACCACCTGGGGGATGTTCTGCCGGTCGCTGAAGATCGGTTCGCCCTTCGCGTCGCGAACGGTGTCGATGGCGAGAACCATCCTCGGGTCGGTCCGGGTGCCCTCGTTGCGGAAATAGCGGATGTAACTGAAGGGTGATTCGGCGAGGATGTCCACCACCCCATCCCGGTCGAGGTCGGCGAAGCGGCTCCACTCGCCGACGTCCAGGTCCTGCCACCGGTCGGTGCGCCACGTGAAGCGAGGCGCCTGGGGTGACCCGGTGTTCTCGAAGAACATCAGGTGTCCCGTGTACTCCTGCACGAAGAGATCCAGGTCGCCGTCGCCGTCGATGTCCACCAGCTGGGGTCGCGGGTGGTCGAGGCCACCCAGGAAGGGAAAGGTGTAGGCCCTGCCGGAGTCGTCTACCACCGGGATGCCGTCGAGCGAGCGGGTCCACCGGCCACCTCCGGCCCTGTCGGGTGCCTGGGCGGCGGGGCCGGCGGGATGGCAGGCAGTGGCCAGGGCGATGAAGAGGGTCGCCCCGAGGCAACGGGACACTGGCCTCAATGGCTGCCCCCGACCCCGATGCCCGCTCCATCCGGGGAGGTCTCGACCAGGCCCGTAATCGAGCCCGTGGCCCGGTCGATGATGATCACCGTGCCCGGGGCCTCCTCGGCTCCCTGGCCTTCGTAGACCCCATGCTGGTTGTGGCTCGAGACGAAGACGGTGCTCCCGTCCGGGGAAATGCCGATTCCGTGGGGTTCGGCCAGTCCCGCGCCGTAAATCACCTGTTTGACGGTCCAGGTGCGGGCGTCGACCACGGTCACCGCATTTTCCTTCTGGTTGGGGAACCAGACTTCCCGCCCATCCGGCGTGAACTCGACGTGCCACGGCCAGCCCGGTGCCTTCACCGTTGCCACCTGGCGCAGGTGCAGGGGGTCACTCGAGTCGAGTACGATCAGTTCACCGCGCATCTGCGCGGTGCCGACCAGTCGGCTTCCGTCCGGGGAAACGGCCCACTGCACCATCATCTCGTGTTCCTCACCACCCAGCTCGAGGTCCTCGAGCGTCACCTCGAGTGTCTTCGTGTCCACCACGGCGATCTGGTGCTGGCCCATGCTGCCGACGTAGAGGTGGCCCCCGCGCGGGTCCATCGCGATCGCGTGGGGGCGGCTGATGAAGACGTCCACCTCCTCGATGGCCATGCTCGAGCGGTGGATCGCGCCGATGCGCGCCGGCGGATTGACCGCGGACATCGAGCGTGAAGCGTACAGCATGTCGCTCGTGGTATCGAGCGCGAGCAGGCCGGGTGTCTCCATGGGCGCCTTGCCGACCACGTGGTTCCCGCGGTCGAACTTCACCACGTAGTTGTCGCCCACGAGCGTGACGTACCAGAAGGATCCGTCCGGTTCGACGGCAATGTCATGGGGCTTGGCTTTCGCAGTGAAGCCCGCGTCACGCAGGTCGACCGTCGTGACCAGCGCGTGGGTCGTCGCATCGAGCACCGAGACAGTCGCCGAGGCCTGGTTCGCGACGTAAACCATGGGGTGGGGTGCGGGGGCCGGTCCACCCGATGCGGTGGCGGGGTGGCCGGCGCAGGCGGCGAGCGCCGCGAGCAGCAGCCCGGCGGGGCTGCGGAATTTCCTGGGCATGCGATCATCCTCCTGAGGCAAGGGGGAGCGCACGGACGCTGTCGCGCCCGCGGCTCCCCCTGGCCCGTTGCTTCGCAAAGGTTACGGGACGAGCGTCTTCTTGTGCTTCCGGAGCATGAACAGCCCCTCTTTCATGCTCGTCACCACCACGGTTCCGCTCGGGAAGTAGGGGTAGTTGCTCCAGGAGCCCCCGAAACCGGGAGCATCCTCGCCAACCGGTACCGTGTCGAAGTAGCCGACCTGCACCGGGTTCGTCGGATCGCTGATGTCCAGGATCCGCAGACCGCTGACGTAGTTCGACTGGTAGACCAGGTTGCCCTTCACGTACAGGTTGTGGTCGCTGGCCTTGTCTTCGGAGATGTACTCCTTCGCCAGGACCGGGTCATCCAGTTCGGCCAGATCCCAGACCAGGGTCCGGGTGCCGTTCACGAAGCCCTGCAACTCGTCCAGCTCGTCATCCATATAGAAGTACCGCTGGTCCTCGGACAGCCAGCCCTGGTGGGAGTATCCCACGTTCGGGTAGCTCGCCTTGGCGATCGTCTTGGGATTCTTCTTGTCGGTGACGTCGGCGATGTCGAGCGCCGTCTCGTTGGCGCCCAGGCAAATCTCGCGGCCGGTGTAGCGCTTGTCCGGGCCCTTGTACATCACGCACTGGGCGTCGTGCGTGTAGCCGGTGCCGGCGCGGCCCGTATTGGGGTTCGCGTAGCACCCGGCGAACTTCGGCTGCGCAGGATTCCGCACGTCGATCATGTGCAGCCCGCCGCCGCAGGTCTCGCCACCCGACCCGCTTCCCACGGAGTAGGCGAAGCCGGTAGAGGTATCGATCACGATGTTGTGCGAGCTGTGGATCCGGTCGTAGTGCGCGTCCTCGGTGAACGTGACCGGCGCGCCGCGGACGTTCCGGAGGCGGGTCAGGTTGAAGACCTGCATGCCGTGGTCACCCGCGCCGTCGGCGACGATGAATGCGTAATTCTTGTAAACCTTGATATCGCGCCAGGCGTTGGCGATCGCACCCTCGGTCATGGGCAGGTTGCCCAGGTATTGCGGGTGCAGCGGGTCGGTCACGTCCACGAAGGATGTGCCGTCCATCCGGCCGACCAGGGCGTACTCCTTCTTCGTCTGGGAATCGGTCCAGCCCCAGATGTCGTTCAGGAAGGCGCCGCGCACCCCGCCGATGGCGCTGACCGGCAGGAACGACAGCATGTCCACGTCCTGACAGTCGAAGATGCTGGCGGAGCCCTTGCCCGCGCAGTCGATTTCCTTGCCGGTCACCGCCGAGAGCGACTTGGGCTCGCTCTTGAGCATGGGGCCTGCGGTCCAGGCGTTCCCGCTCTTTGTCAGGGTGATTGCCGCGCCCTCGCCGTAGTCCACGCCGCCGGCGCCGACCACCGCGAGGTTTCCGCGGAGGACAAGCGGGGCGCTGAAGCCCGCGCGGGCAGGCAGGCCACCGGGGGAGAGCTTTGTGGCGGAGGTGAAGTGCCCCTCATCATCGCGCTGGAAGCGATAGATCGCGCCGTTGCGGTTATTGGCCCCGGGGGCAGCGACCCAGACCTCATCTCCATTGACCGAGACGTTGGTCCCGAACTGGAGGAAGCCGGGATCAAACGGCTGCAGTCGGTCCACAAGCTGCCAGGCACCCGACGCGGAGTCGGCCTTGAAGATCGCGACACCGCCCGCATTCCGGTTGTAGCCGGGGGCGCCGGCGAGGAGCATGCCGTCCTCGAAATGGAGTGAACTGCCCAGGCGGCTGTTGGCGTCAATCCCGCGGACCTGGAGGACCGTGTCCTGGGACCAGGCGCCGGCGTCACGCTTGAAGACGTAGATGGCACCGCGGGCGGAGTCCTTCGACATGGCGCCGATGAAGACCTTGTCGTTGCCGATGGCGAGGGCGGAACCGAAGAGGTCGCCCGATTCGGCGTCAGGCGCGCTCAGGCGCCCTTCCTGCGTCCAGCCGCCGGCGCCACGCCGGAAGGCATAGACCGCGCCTCGGCTCGAGTCGGCGCCCCAGCTGGCCACGAGGGCCAGGTCGCCCTTCAGGGCTACGGCCCGGCCGAGGGCGTCGCCCTTGGTCAGCCCGGTCGCATTCAGGCGGGCAGCCTGCTTCCAGGCGTTGCCTGTCTTCTGGAAGATGTACGCAGCCCCGGCGTTGTCGCCTGCCGTGGTCGCGCCGATCAGCAGGGTGTTGCCGCTGGCCGCAATGCTCCGCCCGAACGAGTCGTTGTTGCTCGCGTCGGCCGCGGTGAGCTCGCTCGCGGCCTTCCAGGTGCCTCCGTCCATGCGGTAGACGTAGACGACGCCGGGCGAGTACGTGTTATGGGGCTCACCAACGAAGAACTCGCCGTCGCCAATGGCGGCGGAACTGCCGAAGTTGCCGCCGAACTGGGCGGCGGCCGAACCAGCCGTCATGGTGACGGCCAGGAGCACGGTACCTAATGAACGTGTCCAGTGCATGTAACTGACTTGCCTCCGCTTAGGGGGATCGGACGGTGGGCGCGGGGGGGAGGTGCTTCCGCGGTCATTTTGAGGCTCACGGAATGTAATACGGGCTGGGTGACCGGGAGTTTCCATGAAGCCGGGAATCGGTTGTCGGGGGATCGGGTGTCGGGCGAGACGGTGACAGTGCCGCCGCAGTACTGGTCAAAGCACTGTGTTGCAATCAGTTAGGGTGAACCCCGGCCGCTGCCGGGATCCGGATGCCAGATCACGACTCCCCGATCCCCGATACTCGATCTCACATCTTTACCAACTCCACCCGACGGTTGTTCTGGCGGCCTTCGGCGGTGTCGTTGCTGTCCACCGGGCGGCTCTCCCCGTAGCCCTTCGCCTCGAGGCGGGATCCGTCAATCCTCTGCTCCTCGACCAGCCAGCGGCGAACTGCCTGTGCCCGGCGATCGGAGAGCTCCTGGTTGTGCCCATCGTCGCCGGTGGCGTCAGTGTGACCCTCGATGGCCAGGCGCAGGTCCGGGTGCTCCTGCAGCATCCGCGTAATCTCGGTGAGGGTCGGCGTGCTCTCCGGGCGGATCCGGTCGCTGTCCACGTCGAAGAGGATGCCTCGGGTGGCCACGCGGCCGTCGGCGGCGAGCTTGTCGTAGAGGTCCTTCCCTCCGGCCGCGACCCGGATGGGGCCAATGTAGATCGGGTTCTTCTGGGAGGCGGAGTAGACGTTCTCGAAATAGAGGGCCTTTCCGCGCGGGAGATCGGCGTTGGGGATGTTCGCCACCCGGGTGTCGCCGACGTAGACCTTCACGTACCGGCCGTCAGCCATGAGCCGGACCGGAACCACCCGGTCCATCAGCGCCGGCGCCTGATTCCGGGACTCCGAGGCGTTGCGCCCGGTATGCGCGATACCCGCGGTATGGAGGTTCACCGCCAGGTAGTGGTGGGGGTACTGCGACGTGTATCGTCCCTCGCCGGGGTCCTCGGTCAACACGACGATCTGGTGGTTCCCGTGCGTGAAGAACGCGTCGAACTCGATGGTGAAGCGTTCCGGAAGGCTGTCGGGGAGCATCACCTTGAACGCGGATGCGCGGGGGCCGGTATTCCGGAGCAGCCGGCGTCCCTCCCACTCCGCCACTTCCCAGTTACCGCGGACAAACTCGAGCCGGCGGGGGAAGTCGCCCACCTGGTCCTTACCGTAGTCTTCCGCGAAGATCACCTTGTCGCCGGGGACGAAGTCGTAGTTCACCCAGACCCCGCTGCCGGGCTTCTCCGCCGCGCCCTTCGCCGCCTCCCGGTCGGACACCGGGTTTCCCGATTCGTCGGTGATCACCTCGCCCGCGGCGTCCGTGTAGACGACGGTGTCGCCGTTCTTCTCGGCCTTTTCGGCACACGCGGGATCATCAACGGCACACCGGATGGTGTTCCGGACGGCCTTGTCCACCTGGCGGTTCGCCTCGCTCTCCGCCGCGCGCTCGGCGGCCTTCTTGAGCGAGCCGAACTGCGCGCGGGCACTTCCGGGAACGGCGAGAATCGCCGACGCGAGCAGGGCTGCGGCGGTCAGTGCGCGGGGTGTCATGAAAGTCCTCCCAGGATTGCGGCCGCGGACGTGGCGAGGTTTGCACTATCGTGCGGGTGGAGGCAGGTGTCAACCGGGGAGAGGGAACAGCAGCGGGGAGCAGGCTAGGTTTCCCCCATGTCATCGTCCACCCCCACTCCTGCACAGCGCGCGGCCATCGAGGCTCCTCTCGGGCCGGTCCTCGTGGTGGCCGGCCCGGGGGCGGGGAAGACGTTCTGCCTGATCCACCGCATCGGGTACCTCGTCAACACGCTTGAGATCAGACCGGACCGGATCTGTGCCTTCACCTTCACCAACAAGGCGGCGGAGGAGATTGCTGCCCGGCTCCACGAGGCGCTTGGGGATGCGGCCGACGACGTGACCCGGGGGACACTCCACTCGCTGTGCGTCGCGATCCTGCGGGAGCACGGTGAGGAGGCCGGGTTGCGCCGGGGATTCGGCATTGCCGACGAGGAATACCAGCTGGTCGTTCTCCGGCGTGTCGGGGTCTACAAGGAAGGGCGCCGCCGGCAGCTGCTCAATCTCTTCAGCCAGCATCGCTTTCAGGGTGTCGTGCTTGCCCCGGCGGATCGCGACGTCTTTCTCCGCTACGAGGAGTACCTTCGCAGCCGGAACATCCTCGACTTCGACGGCCTGATCGAGCGCACCGCCGACCTGTTCCACCGCCATCCTTCGGTGCGGGACGCAGTGGCCGCCCAGTGGGATTACGTGCTGGTGGATGAGTTCCAGGACCTCGACCCGGTCCAGTACCGGATTCTCCGCGCGCTGGTCGAAGGTCACCGGAACTGCTTCGCGGTGGGTGACGACGAGCAGTCCATCTTCTCCTGGCGCGGCGCCGACCCCGAGGTGCTCCGGCGCTACGCCACGGACTTCGGGATCGACCAGCCATACGTCCTCGACCTGAACCGGCGATGCTCTTCCCAGATCTTCGCCATGGCCCGGCAGCTGGTGACTGCGGAGCCGTCGCTCTTCGAGAAGCAGCTTCGCGCCGAGCGCCATTCCAGGCACGAGGTCACGGCGTGGCACTTCGAGGACGAGCAGGCGGAGGCGGCCTGGTTGATCGAAGACCTGCGGCAGGATCGTGATGCCGAACCCCGGGACTGGGGCGATTATGCCATCCTCTACCGCAAGCACTCGGTCGGCGTGGCCCTGGAAAGCGCCCTGGTGCAGTCCGGCCTGCCCTGCCGGCTGGCCCGAGGGCGGGCGCTCAGGGACGACCCGGTGATCGGCTTCGTGGTGGCCGCCCTGCGGGTAATGCGGTCGCCGGAGGATTCGGCCCTGGTGGAGGCGTTCGCCCGTCGGGTGCTCCCCCGTCATCTGGTGGAGAAGATCCTGCGCCAGCCAGGGCACGACGAGGATTTCCCTGCCGCCGTGCGAGCCTTCGCGAGGGCGAGCCCGTCGAGCGCGCCGGAAACGAAACAGGCCTGGCGTTTTGTCTATCACGTCCAGAACCTGGCCGGCACCTGGCAGGCCGCGTCGACGCTGCACGGACTGGTACAGGACCTCCTCTCCCAGCAGGTGGGGGAGTACCGGAATCCGCTGGACGACCGCCATGACGAACTGACCGATCCCGCCCGGTTTCCCGGCGCTCCCGAGCTGGCCGGGCGGCTTTCCGCCGCCCTGCACGGGCGGCAGCAGGTCTGGCTCCCCCCAGGACGGGGGATCGAAATCGCGCTCCGGGGAATGCTGCTCGCCTCGGGTGTGACCACGGTCGAGTACCTGAACGCACCCGACCGCGCCCGCGAGCCCGGGCCGGGGGACCTCACGGTCGAATCGGACCCCCTCACGCTGTTCAAGGCGCTGCAACTCCTGCACAGCCGCGACTTCGGGGAGGAGTTCGACAGCTTCGTTGCCTTCGACCTGGAAACGACCGACAAGGATACGGAGACGTGCGCCGTCGTGGAGATCGGCGCCGTCCGCGTGCGGGGGGGAGATGTCGTGGACCGCTACCGGGCGATGGTCTGTCCGGAGCTCCCGATCCACCCGAAGGCGACCGAGGTGCACGGGTACACCGATGCCGATGTCGCCGGCGCGCCGACGTTCCAGGAGGTATGGCCCGCGTTCCGCGCATTCGTCGGTGAGGACATCCTCGTCGCGCACAACGGGCTGATGTTCGATGTGCCGGTGCTGCGCCGCATGGCCGAAGGGCTTCCCGGCGCCGAAGGGCTCGTCTTCTTCGATTCCCTCCCGCTGGCCCGGTCGCTCACCAGCGGCAGCGCCAAGCTCGTCGATCTTGCCGAGCGGTTCGGGATCGACCCGGGCCGTTCGCACCATGCCGACGACGACGCCGAGACACTCGGCCGGGTGTTCGTGGAACTGGGAAAACAGAAAGTCGCCAGGGCCCGAAAGGCTTCGCTCGTCAACCTGATGGACTGGCTGGGCGTGGGCCTCGCGCTCGAAGATCCCCGTCCGGGGTCCGCCGAAGCGCGTACGCTGCTCGAGGTAAGCCGCGCCCGTGCCCTGGGACGGTACAGCAGCTGCCTCGAGTCATATGAAATGGAGCGCACCCGCCTCGCGGATCCGGCGGTGCCCACGGTGGACGCGCTCATTGACGCCCTCGGGGGACAGCGCCTCATGGATCGGCTCCGGCAGGAGCGGGAGCCGGAGGACCGCTACCCCGAGGCGATCGCACGGCTTCGGGGGATCATCGCCGCGAGTGAGATGGACAGCATGGAAGAATCGGTGGACCGCCTGCTGGAACATGTGGCGCTGTCCACCTCCGACGGGGCGGAGGTGGACCGCCACCAGGTGAACCTCCTCACGCTCCACGCGACGAAGGGACTGGAGTTCTCCCGGGTGTACGTCGTGGGCGTCGAGGACTACCAGCTTCCGGGATATTACCAGACGGTGGACAACCGCCTGGGCGAGATCAGGGAGGGACGGCGCCTGCTGTATGTCGGCATGACACGGGCCATCGACCGCCGGGTTCTCACGCGCGTCGCCCGCCGGGAGGGGAAAGACGCGGGGTGGCAGCCGGTTTCTCAGGGAGATGGCAGAAGAGGTGACAACGCCGTGAGGGGTGAAAGGTGAGCCGCCGTTCCCGTTCACCCTTCCCCCTTGACCCCCTCTCCCGTACCCAATCCTCGTATTTCCGTCCGTCCCGTCCGAGGAGTTCCCTCGGTCTCCGGCCCGGTCCTGGTCGGTGGCGGCTGAAGCCGCGTGCCAGGACTGGCGGCCATCCCGCGACACGTCCCCCCCCCGGGCGCGACGGGAGCGCCTTGCGGAGCTGGTCCCCGCACGCGGCTCTCGACGTCGTCCCCGGTGTAGATCGACTCCCCCGGCCCAGGACCTCGGCCCAGGTCCTCGGCGTTGTCCTCCCCCGTCCGGACCTCGGGACCGACCACATTGATGGTGCGCCCCCGCAAACCCGTCCCCACCGGTCAGGGCACGAGCCGCAGCACTCGCCGATATCCGCCACGTCCACGGCGCTCAATCCGATGCGGCTCCCACCGGATGGGGATAGACGCCGTGCTCGCGGATGACGTCCACCAGGCGCTCGTCATTCTGGAAGAAGCTGTTGGGCCGCAGGATGGTGTACTCCATGCCGCTGGCGGCGACGGCGCGCTCGACAGGGACTTTACTGGCGAAGTGGGGGATTTCCGGGAACGCATCGGCCAGGCCTGAACCGACATGTTAGATGAATCGCCCGTACCCCGGCCTCCCTGGCGGCCGCCACACCATTCGTCCCGAGCGTCGTTTCCTGCTGGTCGAGCGGGGTCACCATGAAGACCCGCTCCACTCCTTCGAGCGGGCCCCCAGCGAGGCCGGGTCGTCCAGGTCCCCGACCACGCCGCGCTGGCCTTCGGGGAGACTCCGGGCTTTCTGCAGGATCCCGGGTCATGACCCGGAGGTCGTGCCCGCCTCCGGCGAGGCGCCGCGCTGCCGCCCTCCCCACCTTTCCCGTTCCACCGATGATCAGAATGCGCATGGGTCCTCCGGGCTGATTCTCAAGGGATGCAAGGGGCCCGCCGGCGGGGTGGCAAGGGGCGAGTGGTAAGTGGCAAGTGGTAAGTGGTAAATGGAGATGCGCGCAGCCTGGCGATACCCGATACCCCATACCCGATACCCCGTACCCGATACCCCATACCCCATACCCCATACCCCACCCTGCGACCATCCGCCCGGCTTCCGCATCTCCGGGGTAGTCAACTCACTTCCTCCACAGGGGACCTGACATGAAACGGCAACTGGTAATCGGGGCGCTCGGGATCCTGCTCGCGCCGCCCCGGCGACCCTCCGCGGCCCAGGGGCGGATGGCGTGGCGATCCCGACTGTGGTCGGATCGGGGTGATGGCCCAGATGGGGACGGATTCGGAGAAGGAAACGCGCGGCGCGCTGGGTGGTCTCCGTGGTGCCGGACGGGCCCGCGGACAAGGCGGGAATCAAGGCGAATGACGTGATCACGAAGTTCAACGGCACCTCGCTCGCTGCGAACTCCGACGACGACTCGCCGGGACGTCGGCTCGTAGAGCTGGCCCAGAAACTCAAGCCCGGCGACAAGGTGGACCTCGAATACCTCCATGCGGGCAAGAGCGCCAAGGCCACCCTGAAGGCTGACGAGGGCAACCAGATGTTCTCCTTTGTCACCCCGGGCGGGCGGGGGGAGTACCGCTTCGATGTCGGACCCATGATGGGGCGGATGGCCCCGCTGATGAAGCGGAGCCCCGACACGCCGGGCCAGTTCAGCTTCACGTTCAGCCGCGGCGGGCTCGGGCTCGAGGACATGAACCGGCCTTGGCGAGTACTTCGGGACCTCCGATGGGGTGCTGGTGCTCGATGCGCCGGAGGACTCGGCGAGCCAGCTCCGCGCCGGAGATGCCATCCTGTCGATCGACGGCCGGTCACTGAACAACGCGGCCCACGCCCACCGCATCCTCGGCAGCTATGAGCAGGGGGAGAGCGCGAAGCTGGAAATCATGCGGAAGCAGAAGAGGATGACCGTCACCTGGACGGCGCCCCGCGTCGGCGGGATGCTGCGCCGGATGCCAGCCCCGGAACGCACGAAGCTGCGGTCGACCGTGCGACCGATGCGACGGCTGGAGCGGACGTGAACCACCGGGCAGTGAGTAGTGATTAGTGATTAGTGATTCAGGGTGATTATATTTTTTTTTTTTCCCCCCCTTTCTCTCGCGCTCGAAGCACTAGTCTTCACTACTCACTACTCACTGCGGTTCTCAGTCCTCCACCAAGATGAGGTAGTGGCTCGGCGCCCAGAAACTCCGGGGATCGACGATGTCGATCTGGCCGGTTACCCGGCCCTTCTCGTCGGCGCCCTCGATGGCCGCGAGGTTCTGCCGGGAGACGATCTTGTAGCGCTTGTCGGGTTTCGGCAGCGGGATCGACTGGACGTCCCGGATGTCCACCTGGGTGAAGTTCTCGGTGGGGAGGGTCCGTGACGGCTGGAGGGACTTGCCGCCGAAGAAGAGGAACTTGCTGCCTTCTTCCGTCACGACGCCCATGTCCTTCAGTTCATCCTTCGAGCTGATCACGTACCAGGCCGCATTCTGCTCGTTGACCCAGCTTGACCGCTCCCTGGGCGAGGACCGGTGACGGTGTCGGTCAACGCCTGCTTCTGGGCGACCAGCTGCACGTTCTGGGTCTGGAGGTCCATGATCTGCTGGTTCATGCCATCCATCGTGACCTTCTGGGTGTCGATGATGGCCTGAAGTTGCGATACCGTCTTCCGGAACTGGTCAGACTCCTTGGACACCCGGGCAAGCCGGGACTGGGCGGACTTGAGCCGCTGTTCGCTCTCGTTGATGTGCTCCGCGACTTCCTTGACCCGGTCCAGCAGGTAGGTTTGGCGTTCACCGTGTCAGGCTGGCCCGACTCGGGGTTCGTCACCGGCACGACGCCGCTCTTCAGTCCCCTGACCTTGGAGATCTCCTGGTTGATCTCGTTCATCAACTGGGTGTTGTCGACGACGATCTGGAGGAGGCTGTCCCGCTCCGCGCTCGCCACGCCCATCTGCTGAACCTCTTCCTTCAGCTGCGCGTTCTCTTCCTTGACCTTCTTGTCGCACCCGGTGGTCACGACGAGCGCGATGCCCAGCATGGCCCCGGTCATAATCCTGCTCCCGATCCTCATGTACTTCTCCTTGAGCCACAATGCGAGACAGTGATCCGGTGACCGCCCAGAATCCCGACGGTACCTTCCGGCTATGGTGTACAA
The DNA here is from genome assembly GCA_963825055.1 of uncultured Gemmatimonadales bacterium. Lineage (GTDB taxonomy): Bacteria > Gemmatimonadota > Gemmatimonadetes > Gemmatimonadales > GWC2-71-9 > CAWGSK01. The sequence goes on along the minus strand of CAWGSK010000009.1, from coordinate 154,450 downwards.
TTTACGCCGCAGTATTGCTAGCGACAGGGACCACTTTTGCAATGTGACCCCCGTCACAGTGCTCCGAGCCAGGCACCTGTCCCGCGGCGGGGCTGTTTATCTTTGCGACATGTCCAACCCTCGCGAAGCCCTTCCCGCATGGTTCCTGGGTCTCCCGGCCTAGAACGCCGACCTGCTCGAACGAGTGGTCACCGAGGCCCTCCGGGACCATGTCTTCTGGCGCCGGAACTACCATCCTGAGGATGGGTTTGTCATCCGGGAGACGGACAAGCGGACCGAGGGGTACGACGAGGCGGTCGCCACCCTTACCCAGGCTCAGCCTATGGGGCTTCTGGCCCGGCTCAAGCGGGACGTGCCCTTCTTCAGTGGTCGCTACAAGGGGCACATGAACTTCGAGCAGACCATCGCGTCGCAGGTGGGGTACTTCGCCGCGATGCTGTACAATCCCAACAAGGTCTTCAACGGCAGCCTCCCCGCCCACCACCACCCGGCTCGAGTTGGAGGTGGCGGAGCAGCTCGCCGTGATGATCGGCTATCCTGCCCGCCGGAGCTGGGGGCACCTGACATCGGGTGGGACTGTCGCCAACTTCGAGGCCCTCTGGATCGCCCGCAATATCCAGTACTTCCCGCTGGCTGCCGCGGGGGCGGCGGCGGAACTTGGCGTGGACGTGGAGGTCGGGCTCCCCGACGGCTCGACCAGTTGGGTTGGCGGACTCGGACTCGCTGAACTGCTCAACATCCGGAACGACGCGGCCATGGACCTCTGGGAAGCCGGCTCTGGACCGTGGCGCCCCGGGAGGACATGGCTCGCGCGCTCAACGGGCACACCCTCGCAACCGCGGGATACCGCCATCCATCGTCGGCTGGTCGCGGCGTTCACCGACCCGCTTCCCGACAGCGTTGTCCTCGTCGCGGCTACCGCCCATTACTCCTGGGAGAAGATCGTCCGGGCGCTGGGGATCGGCTCGAACCAGCTCGTATACGTCCCGGTAGACCAGCGCTACCGGATGCATCCGGACGGCCTCTGGGACGTGCTGCAGCGGCTGGCAGGGCAGCAGGTGCCCGTGATGGGCCTGATCAGCGTATGCGGTACGACCGAAGAAAGCGCGGTGGACCGGCTGGACCTGGTGCTCGAGGTGCGGGCGCGTGCCGAGCGCGAGCTGGGGATGACGTTCCATGTGCACTCGGATGCCTGTTATGGCGGCTACGCGGCTGCCGTCACCCGCCGGGCAGACGGCAGCCGCAGGAGGGCGGCGGAGATCCGGGCATCCACCGGAACCGACTGGCCGAGCGATGAGTGGGTGAAGGCGATCGGGGCGCTCGAGGGGGCGGATTCCGTGACGATCGACCCGCACAAGCTTGGCTATGTGCCGTATCCAGCCGGGGCCATTCTTGTCCGGGACCGCCGGGCGCGAGAACTGGTTGCGGTGGACCCGCCGTATCTCCTGCCCGCCGAAGACATCCGCCCGAGCGAGGAAACCTTCGATCGGCCGATACATCCTCGAAGGCTCGAAGCCGGGCGCGTCCGCCGCAGCGGTCTGGCTCAGCCACAAGGTGGGCCGCCGGATGAGCGCGGGTATGGCTACCTGATCGAGCGGACCGTGATCGGGGCCCGGAAGCTGCACGCCGCGCTCCGCAACGCACGGCTCGACCCGTTTCGCGTGATCGTACTGCCGGAGCCGGACATCAACCTCGTCTGCTACCTGGTTTATCATCCCGGGCGGCACTCGCTAGCGGGGGTAAACGCCCTGAACGAGCACATCTACCAGCAGATGAGCATGTTGCGCCCGGATGACTCGCCCGAGTACATCATCACCCGTACCCGCTTCCAGAGCCCGATGTACGACGGAGCGGTGGATCCGCTTCTCGACGACCTTGGTGTGGCCTCGGCGGAGGAGTGGCGAGCCAGCGGGGCCCAGGGGCTGGTGGTGCTGCGCTCGACGGTCATGGATCCCTACCTTTCGTCTCCCGCCCAGGACGGCCAACTTGCCGGGTTCCTGGCAGCCCTGGGCAGGGCCAGCGAGACCGCGCTGGCGGCGACCACCGCGCTCGCCACGGCGCCGCCGGCTTCAACGACCCGATAACCTCGAGGAGAAGTGCATGGCCGATGCTCCGATGCACGAACCGGGTTCCTTCTGCTGGGCCGATCTCGCGACCAGTGAGGTCCAGGGCGTGCTCGACTTCTACACCGGGCTGTTCGGGTGGACGTCCGAGTCCCGTAAGATGGATGGCGGCCCGGACTACCACCTGCTGAAAAGCGAAGGTGGCGTCAGGCGTGCAGGTCCTTTGCGTCGAGTCCCGACTCCCCTCGCGGGGCGGGGTGGCTGAGCTATGTCGCGGTGGCCAACGCAGCCGAAACCGCGGCGAAGGTGGAGGGCTTCGGCGGAACGGTCACGACGGAGGCGGTGGATGTGGCGGATGCGGGTCGCGCCGCCGTGATTCGTGGCCCGGATGGGGAGGCGCTGGCCCTCTGGTTTTCCTTTACCCACCCCGGTGCCGCTATCTGGAACCGGCCCGGGGCCATGAGCTGGAACGAACTCGCGACGCATGACACGGAATCGTGCCGGGTGTTCTATACCAACCTCTTCGGCTGGAACACCGACCAGCAGCAGCGACCCGGTTACCGGTACACCACCTTTCTCCGTGCACGATTTCCGGTCGCCGGAATGCTGGAGATCACGCAGGAGTGGGGCGAGATGACGCCCCACTGGATGGTCTATTTCGGCGTGCAGGACTGCTCCGCCGCCACGGCGAAGGTCGAGTCGCTTGGCGGGAAGGTCGAGGTGCCGTGCACGGACATTCCGGAGGTGGGCACCTTTGCCGTGATCTCCGATCCGGGCGGTGGGGTGTTCTCGGTACTGAAGCGGGTGGGATGGTAGAAGGGCAGCGCAGAGCGAATAGCGAACAGCGAAAAGTGATTTATGATTTGTGATTTGTGCATGGGCAGGGAGTAGCTTTCACGATACCAGGTAACGACTCACGACTCACGGTACCCATCGCCTTGCTCCTGATCCCCTTTATCCTGATGGCGCTCCTGCCTTGCCGTCCATCTCCGTCATGTCCTTCAATATCCGTTACGGGACGGCACAGGATAGGGAGAATGCGTGGCCGCACCGGCGCGACCAGGTGTTTTCGCTCCTCCGTCGGGAGTCGCCAGACCTGCTCGGTGTCCAGGAGGCGCTTCGGTTCCAGCTCGACGCGATCCACCAGGCCGTGCCTGGATACGGCGAGATCGGGGTGGGCCGGGCCGAGGGGACACGGCGGGCGAGTACGCGGCATCCTCTATCGGCGTGAGCGCTTCACTGTCGCGGATTCGGGCTGGTTCTGGCTTTCCGACAGCCCCAGGTGCCGGGCTCCATGTCCTGGGGGAACCGTATCACCAGGATCTGCACCTGGGCACGGCTGGTCGATCGCGAGACCGGCGATACGATCCGTTTCTACACGCTGCATCTCGACCACGAGTCCCAGCCGTCCCGCGTAGCTTCGGCAGCGCTGGTGGCCCGGCACATCGGGGAGGGGGCGGACCGGCGTACGTGATCCTGACCGGCGACTTCAATGCCGGCCCCGGGAACGAGGCCATCGGGCCGATACGCGATTCTCTCGGCCTGGTGGACACGTGGGAGAAGATGCATCACGACTCCCTTCCCGCGGGAACCTTCCACGCTTTCAGCGGCGAGGAGACCGGGGAGCGGATCGACTCGTCTTCGTCTCCCCGGACCTCTCCGTTCTCAGCGCGCAGATACTACATGACGCAGAACGCGGCCGCTGGCCGTCTGATCATTTTCCAGTGACGGCGGTGGTGAAGAATGCAGCGGACAGGGAATAGCGAAGAGGGAAGCGAATAGGGGGACTGAGGTACCGACGTTCGACTCCCGGCTCCCGACTCCCGACTCGACCCCTAGCGCCGCGCATGAATTTTCTCCAGAAGATACCCGTTGCGCTCCTTGCGTTCTCATCTTCGCCCTGAGGATCGTGGATGTTTCCCTCGGCACGCTCCGGACCATCTCGGTAGTGCACGGCCGCACCCGGGTTTCGGTCGTGCTCGGATTCTTCGAGGTGCTGGTGTGGGTGACCGCGGTTTCGCAGGTGATCACGCGGCTCGATGAAAGCCCGTGGCTTGCTGTCGCCTATGCCGGGGGATTTGCGGCCGGGAACGCCGTGGGCATCGCGCTGGAGAAGCGGCTCAAGCTGGGCAGCGTGGTCGTGCGGATCATTACAGCGCACCAAGGGCGACGAGATCGCCGGCTCCCTCAGGGATGCGGCCAGACGGTCACCACGTTTGCGGCGAGGGCGACACCGGGGCGAGGACGCTGATGTATCTCGCCTGCTCCCGGCGTGACCTGCCCGACCGGATCGAACGGGCCCAGCGGGTGGACCCCGCGCTCTTCTACGCCGTGGAACGCTTCTCCTGATGGGCGACCGCCCGCTGCCCGATTACACGGGCTGGCGGGCGGTCTTCAAGCGGAAGTAGTAGCCGGCGGCTCAGTTGCCGCTCGCCGCCTCGGCCTTGGCTTCGGCCTTCATCTGGTCATTCGCAAAGATCGCCACTTCCACCCGCCGGTTCTGCTGGCGGCCGGCGTCGGTGTCGTTGGTGGCCACCGGGTCGTTCTCGCCCATGCCCTTCGTACCGATGCGGCCCTGGTCCACCCCGGCGGTCGCGATGTAGCTCGCCGCTGCCTCCGCGCGACGGCGCGAGAGATCCAGGTTGTAGCTGTCCGTGCCGACGCTGTCGGTGTGACCGACGATGAGAACGTCCTCGCCAGGATTCTTCGCCAGGCTCGCGGCCAGGTTCCGGAGGTTCTCCCGGGCCTCGGGCCTGAGCGTGGCGGAGTTGAAGTCGAAAGAAGGCCGGAGTCGAAGGTCACGGCAATCCCCTCACCGACACGCGTGACGGTAGCTCCCGGAATCTCCTTGTCCAGCTCCTTGGCCTGCTTGTCCATCCTGGAGCCGATGATCGACCCGGCGATGCCACCGACGGCGGCACCGATGATGGCCCCGCGGGCCGTGTTCCCCGTCGCCTTGCCGATGGCTCCCCCGACCACGGCGCCCGCACCGACCCCGATCGCGGCACCTTCCTGGGTCTTGTTGGCGCATCCGCCAAGCCCCACGATCCCCGCAAAGCTCAGGAGCAGCACCATCCCGGTCGCCCGGTTCGCATTTAGCACGGTATTCCTCCTCATTCAGTGACGACTAACATTGCTTTCCGCCACAATGTACGGGCAGGGACCGCCGCCGTCTGTGATGGAGGACCATTGGGCGGTCGAAGCTCGAAGGTCGAGCAATCAGTTCAAACAATCATCGAGCGCCAGGGAGCGTCAGGAAAGCCAGGCGTCCAGGTGCTCCTGGACGAAGGCGTCATCCCGGAGGGGCGGTAGTTCCTTCCAGATCCGGTCGATGGCCTCCAGCTGCCCTGGCGAGAGCTGTTCATCGCGATCGAGGCACCATCTGCCCTTGAGAAGTCCCATCCGGCGGAGGACCTCGTGAATTCCGGGGATGACCCCGGCGAACCCGTTGGCGGCGTCGAAGATGGCACCGTTGGCCCGCGTGAGGTCATCGGCGTATCCAAGCAGCGATGCCGGAGCCCTGCCGGTCGAGCGGACCCGGCGGCACCGGGCGAGGACGCGGACCGCCTCCCGGGTCCAGACCGCCCACTGGCCCAGGAGGCCGCCGGTCATCGGGGAGGGCCCGGGTGCGAGGAGGTCGTGAATGATGTGGTCGTCGTTGCCGGTGTAGAGAGCGACGTCCCGCCGACCGGAATCCAGGAGGGCCCGCCGTACGACCAGTGTACGGTATCGGTCGAACGGCGCCACCTTGATGGCCACGAGATTTTCGAGATCCAGCAGGCGCTGCCAGAACGCCTCCGGCAGCGGTCGGCCTCCGACGGCGGGCTGCAGATAGAACCCGAATACCGGAATGATCTCCCCCACGGCCCGCATGTGGTCGATGAGTTGTCGAATGGACGCCTCCGACAGCGCGCCCAGGCTGACCAGGCCGGCGTGGTAGTGCAGGTCGCGCGCGAGCCGAGCCTCGCGGATCGCCTGCGGGGTCCTGCCGCAGATGCCCGCCACGAGTACTGTGGTCTTCGCTCTCGCGGACCGTTCCCTTGCCGCGAGCGCGGCCAGTTCGAGTACGGGCTGCAGCACCCCGCGCCAGGCTTCCGGATGCCGAACTGGGTGGTGTGAACACCGACCGCCAGGCCGCCTGCGCCTGCCGCCAGGTAGTAGCGTGACAGGGCCGTCTGCCGTCGTTCGTCCAGCCGTCTCCGCGAAGTGAGCGCCAGCGGATGGGCCGGGATGACCATCCCTCTGCGCAGCAGGCGGGTGAGCGTTGCCCGGCGCACTAGAAGCGCCCTTCCCGTTCCTCGAAGTGCGTGGGCTTGCCCAGACTGCGTCCGCCGCCTCAACCCACCCAGCCACCAGCTCCACCATCGTGTCCAGGTCGAGTGACGGAGGGCCGTAGCGCGCCGTGGCGAGGGCGGCGTTCGAGAGCAGCGCGGTCCGGGCTTCCTCCCCGGCAAATTGCGGTTCCGTGCCGAACCGCCGGGCGAACCGGTCCGCAATGTCGCGCACCGCGAATGCTTCAGGCCCCGTCACGTTCAGCACGAAGGGCGGACTTGCGCAGTCCGGGAGCGTGCGGAGGGCGATGGCGTTCGCGTCCCGCTGCCAGATGAGGTTCACATATCCCATCCGGAGGTCGACGGGTGCGCCGGCATGGACCCGCCTGGCGATGTCATGGAGGACGCCGTAGCGGGGCTCGACGGCATAGTTGATCCGGAGAATGGCCATCCGGGTGCCCCACCGGCGTGAGGCAAACGCGGCGAGCCGTTCCCGCGCCAGGGCGGATTGCGCGTACTCGCCGACCGGACCGAGGGGTCATCCTCGACCGGGCCGGGCGAGTCGACGCGGCTCAGCGGATAGATGTTCCCGGTGGAGAATACGACCAGCCTGGAGTGGCGATAGCGACGGAACGTGTCGGCCGCGACCATCGCGTTGATCGCCCAGGTCGCGCCCTGGTCGCCCTCGGTCCCGAACTTCTGTCCCACCATATAGACCACGTTCGGCACGTCCGGAAGCCGCTCCACCGCTCCCGGTTCGAGCAGGTCCACCGCGATGGTCTCCGCACCGGCCTCGGCGACGGCGTTCCTGGAGGCGGGATCCGCGAAGCGCGCCGCGGCCAGTACCCGGCCCGGGTTCCCGCGGCCGCTCTTGCCCGACAGGCCAGCCGGACCAGGCTGGGGCCCATCTTGCCGGACGCGCCGACAATCAGCAGGTCGCCATCCAACGCGCGGGCCGCTTCAATGTCAGAGGATGTCGGGCGGCTGAGTTCGTCGTCGAGCTCGGCTTCGGTCATGGCCATGTGATAGTGAGACGTGAGAAGTTGCGTCGTAAGGGGAAGGGGTGAGAAGGCGGGGCGGGCGAAAAGAGAAGAGGGCGGACGTGAAGAGGGCGGACGAAGAAACGGCGGACGTGAGCATCGGGCCGGCCGCCGGACTTTCGTGAGTTGCCCTACCTTCTGCCCTCTAACGGATACACGGATTCCCGACCCCCGACCCTACGTCGTCTCCAGCGGCAGCCGCGTGTTGCCGATGGCGCGCACGACCGGACGGAGGCTCGCCGGGAGGTCGGCGGGTGGTGTGTTCGACCAGCTGTTCACCCGCGGGGTAATGGCGGTCCGCAGGGTGCCGTACCGGCGCGCGGTCTCGGGGCTGCTGAAGACGATGCTCGATCCCTTCACCTCGTAGCGGCCTTCCTCGCCGGAGATCAGGCCGTACACGTTGTCGATCTGGGCCAGGAGGTCGTCGACCATGCGAGCCGATTCGGCGGATTCCTTGAGGATCTTCCGCTTGTCCCAGCCGCGAAATTCCTGTTCCGACAGCCCGAGGCGCTTGCCGACCTGGTTCAGCGTGTCGCTGTACGCCTGCTCGATCCGGTTTTCCCGCTCGCGGTACTGCCGGATGGTGGCGCCCGCGAGTGCGAGCGTGCGGCGTGCCGACTGGAGCTTCCCGGTCGAGCTGAGCCTGGTGGCGTCGAACAGATCGCTGAAGCCAATCTGGGAGAGCCGCGCGTCCATCTCGGACTGGGCCTGCTCATAGGCCGACGCATAGTGGCTGGCGAGCACGACGGGCGAGATGCTGATCTGCGTTCCCGAACCCACCCCGGGCTCAAGCGCGGCGGAGGCCGCGTTCAGGTCCATCTGGAGCGCAGGAGGGCTCGGGGCGCGCGCCGTGGGTATGCTGTCCGGCCCACGAGCTGGTGCCTGCTCAGGAGCGGCAGGAATCTCGGGAGCGACGATGCTCGAGGCGCGTGCCGTGTCTTCCAGGGGCCGCACCGGCGCGCTGGTCGCACCGGAGGGCAGTCCGGTCGGGGAGGGTGACGTGCTGGCGAGCGTCTGCACGGAATCGCCTCCCTCCCCTCGTGACCACGGATGCCAGGCCACTGCTCCCACGGTGACGGCGAGGGTAACGATGGCTGCCACTGCGAGCGCCACCGGCACGCGGCGTCGCGGCGCCGGGGAGGGGGGTGCGTAATCGAAATCGGTTTCCGCCGCGGGCTCCTCCGCCGGCGGCATGACGAGATCGGGGCTTGGCACCGGCTCGTGGGTGTCCTCGACCTCCAGTACCGGGAGGCCGGCGAGGGCCTCCTCGGGGCCGGCTTCTGCCGGTGGAATGCTCTCGGCAGCGGCCTCCGCAGCCGCCCCATATTCTTCGGCAGGTGGTGTTTCGACGGGGGCAGCGGGCTCAGCCGGCGCGTCCGACATCATCGGCGGGAGCGGCTCGGGGGACGCCGCCGGCTCAGGTGCGGGCGGTTCCACGACTGCACGACTCACCGGGCTCCGCGGCTCAGCGATGGGGCGCTGCATCTCACGGAGCCGCCGGACCTTGGCCTGGATCATCGCATCCCGATTCTCCACGGCCTGCTCGTTCTCGGCCTCCTGCGAAGGACGCGCAGGCACCAGCGGTGTCGCCGGTGACGGGGCCGGTTGAGCCGGGGCCGGGGACACGGTAGCGGCGGGAGCTGGCGGCGTGCTCGAGCGCGCCTGGATGGTCTGGTAGTGCGGGTGCGTGCTGATGGCCAGCCATCGATCGGCGCGCCGGTGGTAGATCAGCGCATCCGGGGTGACTTCACCGCTGCGGACTGCGACCGCAAGCGCGTCGATCGAGTTGTAAACCGTCTCTTCGCCCGAAGTGAGCTTGATGCGATACATGAACGGCCCCGGCTCTTTCAGGAGGTACAGGTGGATTCCCCCTATTGCATAGCAACAGGCGGGCCATTCATAAGTTGTTGTCACACAGCCACTTGGGTAATGGGGTGCAGGATGGTGCCTTGCAAAGTGCCATGGCAGGGCGGTCGGGGGGCGTTCAGGGGGGACAAGACGGCCGGCCGCCCGGACTGTCCTTGTACGTCCCGCCGTGACCTGGCCTACGGCGCTCCGGGCGCATCCCGGGGAGCTTGGGAATTCACTTGTTGAGGGAGGTGTAACGATGAAGCGCCTGACGTCGAGGCTCCTGCTCCTCGCCGCAGCACTGGTGTCCGGCGGTTGTGTGGCCGCGGCCGCCGGCGCCGGGGCGGCGACGGGGGTCTACCTGACTACCCGCGGCGCGGAGTCCCTCGTCAATGCCAGTGTGGAGGACGCGGCGGGCCGTACGCGGGACGCGTTCGACCATTTCGACATCACGACGACAAAGACGACCGAGGAGCGGGGCGGGGACATACGGCAATTCGACGGGAAGACGGGTGACCTGGACGTGGCGGTCAAGCTCGAGCGGAAAAGCCCCTCCACCACCAAGGTCGAAGTGACCGCCCGGAAGAACGCCGCCGAGTGGGACAAGGACTTCGCCCAGAAGATCCTTGCGGAAATCGTCGGGGACTGAAGGGCGTCAGAGGTAGGGGGCCGCGAGGCGCGCGACTCCGTCGCGCAGCTTGACCGGCAGGCTCCGGCCGTCGACATCGGCGAGGGTGACTTCGCGGGCAGCGTCGCGCCGCTCGTCCACCAGCCTGGTGAGATCGGCCAGGAGCTCCTCGCCGTAGCACTCGATGTCGAACTCATAGTTCAGCCGGAGGCTCCTGGCGTCCCAGTTGGTTGAGCCGATGAACGCCCATGCTCCGTCCACGAGCATCAGCTTGGTGTGGTCGAACGGGGCTGGCGAATAGAGGACCCGGCAGCCCCGCCGCAGCAGCTGCCACAACTGGGCGGTGCTGGCCCACTGGACGAGCACCAGGTTGCTCTTTTCGGGCAGGATGATCTCGACCTGGACGCCGCGCATCGCGGTCACGTTCATTGCCGTGATCAGGCGGGCGTCCGGCACGAAGTACGGTGTGACGATCCGGACGCTCGACTGGGCGCAAGCCAGCGCCCCGAGCAGGCAGTAGCGCGCCTTGTCGAAGTTGAGATCCGGGCCATCGGAGATGCCGCGGGCGATCACCTCGCCGACTTTTTCCAGGCGCGGATACCACCCCGGTCCCTCCAGTGTCTCGCGGGTGGTAAACTCCCAGTCGTCGAGGAATGTTGCGACCAGTTGCGCCACTACCGGCCCTTCGACCCTGAAGTGGAGGTCGCGCACTGGCTTGCGCGGGTGCGTCGAAAAGAGGCTCCCTTCGCGGATGTTCATCCCGCCCGCAAACCCGATCCGGCCGTCCACCACCAGGATCTTGCGATGGTTGCGGAGGTTCATGTATGGCATCCGCCAGGGGAGGAACGTGCGCTCGAATCGGGCCACGGGGATCTTCCGGCGACGCAACGCGCGGATGATTGGCGGCCAGCTGTAGCGGGCCCCCACCGCGTCCACCAGGACGCGCACCTCCACCCCGCGGGCGACCGCGCGCTCGAGGGCATCCAGGAACATCGTCCCGGCGGTCCGGCTGTCGAAGATGTAGGTCGCCAGCCCCACGGTGTGTTCGGCCTCGTCAATGGCGGCGACCATGTCCGGATAGGCAATGTCCCCGCCCTCCAGTGGCCGGATGGCATTGCCGCTGGTGAGCGCGCGGCCCGACACGCGATCCACGAGGTGCGTCAGGGGAAGGAGGTGGGCGCGCTCGGCGGGGAGCCGGAATTCCTGCGGGCGGGTGATGGCGGTGGGTGCCACCAGCCGCTGGGCCGTACGCTCGTGGCCCCTGCGGCGGATCCGGTTGATCCCGAACATTACGTAGAGGATTGCACCAATGACCGGCGCCAGCCACACCAGGCCGACCCAGCCCACCGCGGAGCGGCTGTCACTCTTCGTCAGGACGATATGACTCGAGGTGATGATGGACAGCAGGAGGGTGAGCGTGCCCGCGATATAGGGCCAGAGCTCGGACAGATGGACGAGTATCGCGGGTTCACCCTGCATGGATAAGAGAATAATGGGGGGCGAACGGAGCTGGTGGACAGGGGGAGGGGGTGTCGAAGAACCGTACGGCCGCCCGGCAGGTCGAACGCCGGCAGGCCGGGATTCAAGATTTGATGCAGCAACCACTTCCGTCGAATAGCATGAAAGCGCCTGTCCGCGAATCTCCCACCTCCGAGGGGACGTGTTCAATACTTGTGAATAGCCTTGCGGCGGTTGGGGCCGCATATTGGTGTGCCGGGCACCCCCAGCCCGGATGATACCCGGTGTTTCCCATGATGCCCGTACCCAGCCAGATGTCCCTGCGGCGGATTCCACCCGCCCTGCAGCCGCGCCTTCGCGTTGCCTATGCCGGCGCATGGGAGGCGCTGGTGGAGACGCACAGCCTCCAGCTCGTGGATTTCGTGGAGGAATTCGCCGCACGTGTCCCGGTACTGGACGCGCTGGATCTCTACTTCCGGGCGGTGGCCGTTCCCGAGGCGATGCGCGAGTCCATACGGACACGAGCGCTGGTTCATCTCGACCTGGACAGCCTTCCCCCGACCACAGCGCTGCCTGAGGTGACGGGGTGGAAGCTGCTGCGGCTCGACCTGGTGCTCCGGACGGCGCGGTACCGCCGGGACTATCACGATCGCACCATGCAACTGGCCCGGCTCGTCGGGGCGCGGGCGTCGCAGGCGGTCACCGACACCCACGTCCACAACGCGCTCCACTTTGCGCGGCTGCTGGGAGGGAGCTGGCCGGTGGAGCAGGCCATCGACCACTATGTACGGGAGTTCACCCTTCCGATGGCGACGGCGGCCGGTGTCTCGCAGCGGGCGCAGGCGGCGCTGGCGCATGAGCACCTCGAGGCGCAGGTACGCGAGCTGCCACTCCTGGAGCGTCCAGCCGTTCCCCTGCTCGGCCGCCCGGCCGAGCAGCGTTCCTGACACCAGGCCCGCTCCGGAAATTCCCGCTCAGGCAGTCCCGGTCGCCGCGTGCGATTCCGGGTCGGCCACCGCTTCCCCGCCCGGGTCGGGATCCGGCCTGACAAGGACAATCCGGTCCTCCAGTCGCCGGATCATGGCCGAGAAGCTCTTCGCGACACCACGATCGAACACCCCGCCGGCGCCATCCTCGATGTGCTGCACCGCCTGTTCCGGTGACCACGCCGGCCGATAGCTGCGCGGGGAGCGGAGCGCGTCGTAGGCGTCGCACACGGCCACGACCCGGCTCACGTAGTGTGCTTCATGGCCCGGCCGAAGCACGGGGTAGCCGGAGCCGTCCGGCCGCACATGGTGCTCGTAGGCGGCGGCCGCGACGAGGTCGAAGTCTTCCCCGCCCCGCATCAGCATCCGGGCTCCATCTTCGGGATGGCGCTCGATCCGCTGCCGCTCCTCCCGGGTCAGCGCCCCCGCCGTGAGGAGCTCCGGCGGCACCTGGGTCATGCCGATGTCGTGGAGGAGGCCTGCACGCCCGAAGGCGCGGATATCCGCACCACTCAGGCCCAGGGTTTCAGCCAGCGTCATGGCGAGGACGGAAACATTCACCGCGTGCATGACGACGTACTGGTCCATCCGCTGCAACTGGAGCAGCGGTGCCATCAGCTGCCCCTCGGCGTGCATGGCGACGGTCAGGGACCGCACCACACCCTCGACCTCCGGCCGAGGGAGGGCCCGTCCGGCGGCGGCCTCGGCAATGATCCACTGGACGGTTTCCGCCTCGTCGCCAAGGCGGTAGGGCAGGGAGACGGTACCTGACTGGCGCCGGGTCACCGTGACGTCTTCATTCCGCAGGCGAACCGCCCCGCAGGCGATACCTGGCCAGGAGAGGGTGGCTTCGATCGGCTCGTGGGCAGTCAGGCGTGCGAGCAGGGTATCCAGGAAGGCGCCGAAGCCTTCGCGCTGAGCGGCAACCGAGAGCTCGATCCGCTGGATCCCTATCCGGGTGAGCCGACGCCCCCAGATCCAGTTGTGGAACCCGTGGAGCACGGCCTCGTCCATGATGACGTCGCCTTCGAGGAAGGAGATCCGGACGGTGGGCAGGCTGCGCTGCAGCGTCGCCAGAGACTCGAACGCGGCATCCACCACATGCTCCCGTGCCGGATGTCCCGGCGTGTACAGGAGCATGGCGGAGAGCGCCTGGGCGAACGAGTGAAGGAAGCGGGCCGGGGTGCCGACCGGGGCCGTGTTCATGGTCCCTCCATGCCGGGCAACAGGACGCGGTCCGCGGGATTGATGCCGAGCTGCGTCTCGATGCTCGGTCGCTCGATCGCCTGGCGGACGGACGGATCACGGGTCTTCCCGGCGAGCGCGAGGGCGGGTGAGGCGGCTGGATGCCAGTACCAGTGTTCAGCGAGCGCTGACAGGGCGGCGACGCATTCGGGCGTGCGGGACCGCAGCCGGAGTCGCCGAAGGATCCGGGTCCGCGAGGTGGCAAGGTCGAGGAGGCAATCGCAGACCGCCGGTTCGGGCCGTGCACTCACGGCCCGGATGGCGACCACCCGGAGATCGGGGTCGAAGGCGCCGGAACGGAGGCGGCCGAGGATGAGGTGCAGGACGGCAGGGGAACATCCCTCCGCGGCCGCAAGCAGGCCGAGGTGGCATGTCTGCACGTCGTCGGAAACGATGGCGCCCGCGATGGCGCGGTCCCGGTGGCCGGGGTTTCGCAGGAGCAGCTTGAACGCCTCCTGGCGTACACGGGGGTGCACCTCAGGAAGCTGGATCCGGAGGCGCACCGTCTCGGGAATGTCTGGAAGCATGTTGAGCAACGTGAGCAGGTTCCGCTGCACGTACCACTCGGCGCCGGCAAACCGGGGAGCGATGAAAGGCCCCACCTCGTCACCGAACCCGGCGAGCAGGTCGAGCAGGCGGCGGCGGTCGGCGCGCTCGCTGGCGACCGCAAGCCCGTCCAGCAGGGGCTCGATGGCGCGCGCGCCTATCCGGGGGACCAGCCGGGTAATGGTTTCCCAGTCGGGGGGATCGTGTCTCAGCAGTATGCCGAGGGTCTCCATGCTCATGACCTGCCGTTCGATCTCCAGTGACGCCTCCCCGATTTCCGGCGATGCGTCAAGGAGGTCCAGGAGGTCGCCGGCCTGTCCCTGGCGGATCGTCCCGGCGATGGCGCGGACGGTGGCAGGCTCGACGCAGTCCATGGCGAGACTGAGGCGGAGGATGCGGAGCGGCTCACATGCGTACGCGCTGTCCGGCTCGCGGTCATCTCCCGTCTCGATCTTCCCGAGCGTCTCCTGGTAGAGTTCCGGCAGCGCCGACCCATCGCCGGCGTCCCATTCATCCAGCAGTTCCCGGAGCTGGTCGCGCAGGGCTGACCTGGCGATGGCGTGACACTCCCCGCTGCCGCTGTCACCGTGGACGGCCATCTTGTGCAGGAGCTGAAGCAGGGCGGGTGACATGCTCCGGCCGCGCGCCCGTGCCGCCGCCTGGGCCAGATCCACCACACTCTCCAGTGCCATGACCTGGGAGGCCTTGAGCAGGATCCGCCGGTGCCGGCTCCCGTCCGGCTTGTCCATGGAGAGCAGCCGGTCGAGCGTTTCGGGCGCGAGGGCCAGGATCATGCGGGATACCCGGCGCTGGAGCGCGAGGGTTTCGCTGTCACCGGTCCGGGTGCAGGTGTCGATCGCCGCCTCGACGCTGCTCATGAGCGCGCGGTCCCGGTCAGGGTCGGCGTCGCCGTCGTTGAAGGCCCGGGCCAGCTCTTCCGGCTCGGGGGGGGCCTCCCTGCCCGGGACGTCGCCGGTGGCGGCCCGTGCCAGCCCCTGCCAGACCTGCGCGTCCCAGCCCGGTAGCGCCCCGCCGGTGTCGGCGTCATCCATGAGGCGGAGGTGCTCGTAGTGGATCCCATGTATCGCGGCATGGGCCCATTCGCCCTCCGCCCGCTCGCCCTCCGACAGCCGGGTCAGGACCGTGTTCAGTTCTTCGGGAGTGATACCGCGGTCGAGCCGGAGTCCGGCGATCTCGCGGCGATGGAGTCGTGCCGCGAAGTCGCGGAGGAAGCTGTTGCCCACGTCCGTGGGCTGACCGTCCACCAGGAGCTGGGTGGGCGTGACACCGAGGGTAATCGCGGGCTGCTCGAGGAGGAGGAGAGTCACCCGCTCGTGGAGATCGTCGACAGCGCTGATGCGCGCCGGGTGGCCATCGGGATACATGGTCCATCGATGGAGCGTCCCGCCCAGCGCGAGGAGGAAATCCGCAGCCTCACGGGAGAGCAGGGCCCTCTGGCTTGCAACCGGCTGAGACAAGTTGTTGCTCCGTCTAAAATAATGACATATCGTCACTTCCATTATGAATCAGGCAACAAATATGCCTGTACACGGCGAAGTGCAATAAATTGCAGTCAGGTCGGTTGTGAGTCGGGCGGACGGGAGACCGGGCGGCTGGACGGACAAGGGCGGTCAGGTGGTCAGGGCGGTCGGGATGACAGGTAGACAGAAGTCAGGGACTCAACCACTCAACGACTCCTGATACCCGTTACCCATCACGAGGTTGCCCCCGCCCCGTCCCCCCTCCACCTTACCCCCATGACTACGGAAACCACCTTGTCCGACGACGCCATCTTTGACATGGTCTCGGACATTTTCGAGCACCAGATCAACCCGGGCGTCGCATCGCACGGTGGCAAGGTCGAGCTCATCGATGTCCAGGATGGGACGGTCTACCTGCGGATGATGGGCGGCTGCCAGGGGTGTGGCATGGCCAGCGTCACTTTGCGTCAGGGGATCGAGGCTTCACTCCGCCGCCGTATTCCGCAGCTGCGGGGCATTCGTGACATCACTGACCATGCCTCCGGGACTAACCCGTACTACGAGCCCGACCCCGGCACGGCCGCCGGCTGATCAATCCGATCTCCCCGGTTGCCGCCCATCCGGCTGGCCTTGCGCGGGTTTCCCGCGAGCTCGCCGAATGAATCCACGGTGACCTCGTGCTCCGGAATCCCCTCCCGTTCCCGATCTCGTCCTGCTGCATGCGGGCGGACTGCCGGGCGTGATTCTCCGGCGTGCGCTTCGTATCGCTCATTGATGGTCCGTTCCGTGCCAGGGTCCGGCACGGGCCGGCCCCCCTCATGGTGGCATGCGCGGGCTGCCGGCGCCGTTATGTGGCTTGCGCACCCGTGATTTGACTTTCCCTCCCGCCCTCGCCAATCTCGACGGCGGTCCCTCGCCTCCCGACACCCGGTCTTCGCATGCAACGCCTTTCGGCCGAACAGTCCCGTCTCGTTACCGGTTCGCTCGTGATCCTCGCGGCGACTGCGATCGCGACGGCGCTGGTCTTCACCCGGGTCGTCATGGTGCCGTTCGTCCTCGCCATCATGTTCACCTACCTGCTCGCGCCCCTCGTGGATGCGCTGCAGGACCGGCTCCGCTTCCCGCGTGCCGTTGCCGTCGCACTGGCGATCGTGATCGGTGTCGGCCTGCTGACCCTGCTCGGCCTGCTCATCACCGTGTCGACGTCCGGCCTGCTGCAGTCGGCCGATATCTACCGCGAACGGCTGGCGATCCTCACCGAGCGGGTGCAGGTGGCGGTGGCGGGGTGGGGGATACCGCTTGACCAGCAGCCGCTGTTCGACACGCTGCGCCGGCTTCCGATCGGGCGGCTGGTGCAGCAGGCGGCGGGCACGGTCCTGGGCCTGGT
Organism: uncultured Gemmatimonadales bacterium; assembly: GCA_963825055.1. Lineage (GTDB taxonomy): Bacteria > Gemmatimonadota > Gemmatimonadetes > Gemmatimonadales > GWC2-71-9 > CAWGSK01. The sequence continues at coordinate 137,497 of CAWGSK010000009.1, read as the reverse complement.
CACCAACGGCGTCCTGGTCCTGATTTTCCTGGCCTACCTGCTCGGCACCCGGCGGCCGCCGGCCCTGCGGCAGGGGATCTACCGTGACATGGACCGCGCCATCCAGCGGTACCTGGTGACGAAAGTCTCAACGTCGGCGCTCACCGGCGTCCTGGTGGGCCTGATCCTGAGTCTCTTCGGGCTTGACCTGGCGCTGGTATTCGGGATTCTCGCCTTCTTCCTCAATTTCATCCCGTCCCTCGGCTCTATCGTGGCAACACTGCTTCCGATTCCCGTGGCCATCATCCAGTACGAGACGGCGTGGCCGCTGGTCGGCGTGGTGCTCCTCCCGGCGCTGGTGCAGGTCACGGTCGGGAATGGCCTGGAGCCGATCCTCATGGGACGCCGGCTCGACCTGCACCCGGTCACGATCCTGCTGGCCCTGCTGTTCTGGGGCCTGATCTGGGGCGTGGTCGGCATGCTGCTCGCGGCCCCGATGACCGCCGTGCTGCGGATCGTGCTGTCCCAGTTCGAGACCACGCGTCCCGTGGCCGACCTCCTCGCGGGGCGGCTGCCCGATCCGCTTCCCGCCACCACTCCCGTACCTGCCGCTGTCCCGAGGCCCGGATGACTCCGCACGAAAGCTTCCTGGAGCAGGTGAACCGCAGCTTCAACAACGCCGCGGCCTACACCCCGTACGACCCGACCCTGCTGAGCCTCATCCGTGAATGCAACAGCGTCTACTACACGACGTTCCCGCTCCGGCGCGACGACGGCGCGATCGAGACGATGCATGCCTGGCGCGCGGAGCACAGCCAGCACAAGCTCCCCACGAAGGGCGGCATCCGCTACAGCCCCAACGTGGGGGAGGACGAGGTCATGGCCCTCGCAGCCCTCATGACCTACAAGTGCGCCGTCGTGGACGTGCCGTTCGGCGGTGCGAAAGGTGGCGTGCGGATCGACCGGCGCCAGTACTCCGAGAGTGAGCTCGAGCGGGTCACGCGCCGCTACACGTTCGAGCTCGTCCGCAAGAACTTCATCGGCCCGGGGCTCGACGTGCCGGCGCCCGACTTCGGGACCGGCCCCCGCGAGATGGCCTGGATTGCCGATACGTACACGTCACTTTCCCAGGGGGAAATCGATGCCCTGGCGTGCGTGACCGCCAAGCCCGTGAGTCAGGGCGGGATTCGCGGACGGACCGAGGCGACGGGGCGTGGGGTCTACTTCGGGGTGCGCGAGGCGTGCGACGTAGCCGAGGACATGAAGGCGCTGGGCCTGGCGACCGGACTCGCCGGCAAGCGCGTGGTGGTGCAGGGTCTGGGCAACGTCGGATACCACGCAGCGCTCTACCTTCAGGAAGGTGGAGCGGTCCTGGTAGGGCTGGCCGAGTACGAAGGTGCCATCCAGGCGCCGGGGGGCCTCGACCTCGCCGCCGTGATGGCGCACCGGAAGGAGACCGGCTCGATCCTCGGCTTCCCCGGGGCCACGGACATCCCGAACTCGATCGAGGCGCTGGAACTTCCCTGCGATATCGTAGTGCCGGCCGCCCTGGAGGGCCAGATCACCGGGGAGAACGCCCCGCGGATCCAGGCGCGCATCGTTGCGGAGGCCGCGAACGGGCCGACCACCACCGAGGCCGACGCGATCCTGCGGGAACGCGGTATCCTGGTGCTGCCGGACCTGTACCTCAACGCCGGCGGCGTCACGGTCTCGTACTTTGAATGGTTGAAGAACCTCTCGCACGTCCGGTTCGGCCGCCTGCAGAAGCGCTTCGAGGAGGGCGCCTATCGCCGCCTGGTGGAGGCGATCGAGCGGCGCACGGCAACGCCGTTTACGGAAGAGGAGACGCGCGCCATCATCCGGGGGGCGGATGAAGAAGACCTGGTCAATTCCGGGCTGGAGGAGACGATGGTCCAGTCCTACCGGAGCGTGAGGGGCGTGCGTGCCCGCCATGCCGACCGGATCGACCTCCGGACGGCGGCGTTCATTCACGCGATCGACAAGGTCGCGGCCTCTTACGAGGAACTCGGCATCTTTCCCTGAGAGGAGGCCGGATGGATCCACGTGGCGAGCGGATTCCGATGGCGCGATACGTCGTTGTGGGGACCCTCATCCAGCTGGCCCGGGTGGTGGCCGCGCACTACAGTGGGGTGGTCAGCGCGAGTTCCGCCCTGCTGGGCATCGGCATCGCGTGTGCTGTCGGTGGCTGGTTCGGTGCAACCGCAGTCCGGCGCGTGGGCCATGCCGCCGCCGGCGGCCTGGTGGCGGCCAGTGGCTCGGCATTCCTGGCCATTGCCCTGGCGGTGCTGCTGCACGAGTACCGCTGGCCGGCGCTCATTTTCGGCCCCGTGATCGACGGTCTGGCGGGAATGGCCGGCGGGACCGTGCTCTTCCTGGTTACCGGCGGACGCCCACCCGCTCCCCCGGTTCAGCCGGAGGCGCGGGACAGATAGAGCGTCTGGGTCGGGTAGGCGAACTTGATGTCCTGCTCCTCGAATTCCCGGTGGATGAACAGGTTGATGTCCTGCTGCACGTCCATGTAGGCGTTGTAGTCCGGGCTCAGGACGTAATACACGATCTCGAAGACAATCGAGAAATCCCCATAGCTGGCGAGATGCGCCCGGTCGAAGCGGGTATTGTCGTGGTCCTCCACCGCCCGCTTCATAATTCCGGGAATGGCCTCGAGCTGTTCCCGCGGCGTCTGGTAGGTCACTCCCACCTGGAACAGCACTCGTCGCTCCGCCATCCGGCCGTAGTTCCGGATGCGCGAGTCCAGCAGGTCGCTGTTGGAGAAGACGAGCTGTTCCCCCGTGAGGCTCCGCAGCCGCGTGGTCTTGAGGCCGATGTGCTCGACGCTCCCCAGGAAGTCCCCCACGCTCAGGAAGTCGCCCAGGACGAAGGGCTTGTCGAGCACGATGGAGAGGGAGGCGAACAGGTCGCCCAGGATGTTCTGCGTGGCCAGCGCGAGGGCAATCCCGCCAATGCCCAGCCCCGCGATCAGCGCGGTGACGTCGATCCCGAAGTTGTCGAGGGCGAGCAGCAGCGCAATGGACCAGACGAGCACCCTGGCAACGAACCCCAGGGCGCTCACCGTCGTCACGGCAGCCCGGTCCTCCGAGTAGTTCCGCTCGCGGTAGTCGTCCAGCGCGAACGCGAGGGCCGCGGTGGCCCAGATGCCGCCCTGAACCAGCAGGGCGAGGACGGTAAGGCTGGCGATGATCCCCCGGATTCGTGGCGGCAACTCCAGCGCGAGGGAGCCGGCATGCAGCGCGACGAACAGCAGGAAGAGCTTCCGGGTGTGCGAGACCACGTGCGCCACCAGGTTGTCCCAGTGATTCGTGGTGCGGTCCGCGAGTTTCTGGAGCCGGGAGCCCAGGAGGGAGACCAGGACGGTCAGGACAAGGAACGTGAGCAGGCCGATGCCGGCGGAGACCAGCCAGGTTCGGACGGTGTTGTGGTAGAAGGTGTAGTCCAGGAAGTACATGATCCTCGGTGTCAGTGGTGACTGCGGGAGCCGAAGGGACGGGTCCGTTGTGACATGCGTCGCGGCAGCCCGCAGATACGGATGCTATGCTGGTATTGGGTGGTACGCCACCCATGAAACCATATTGCACAGGAGGATCCCATGCCATCGGCCTGGAGCAGGAAGGATGAGCGGCAATACGAGCACATCAGGGACAGCGCGAAGGAGGGTGGCAAGTCCACCAGTCGTGCGGAGGAAATCGCCGCGCGAACCGTGAACAAGCAGCGGCGGGAAGAGGGCCGGACGCCGAACAAGGCCTCACAGGGGACCGGTAACCCCCACACCGGGCTCGAGGACCGGACCGTCGACGAGCTTCAGAACCGCGCGGCGGACCTGAACATCGAAGGCCGCAGTTCCATGGACAAGCAGGAGCTGATCAGGGCGATCCGCGACCGCGAGTAGGCTTCGCGCTACCGCACATGCACTCGCGCCCGGCCCCCCGCAGGGGGTCGGGCGCGATGTGCTGTCACGCTTCCCGGATCGTCAGGTGATCCGTTTCGCCGCTGTCAGGCCGAGAATGAGCGCCACGACGAACACGGCGAGGAAGATGTAGAACAGGATCTTGGCGATGCCTGCTGCGGCGCCGGCAATGCCGCCGAAGCCGAGGAGTGCCGCCACGATCGCGACGATGAAGAAAATCAGGGCCATCCGGAGCATCGAGCCTGCCTCCTCTATTCAGGTTGATCGTCCGGCCGGGGCCCGGCCGGGGTGCCGGGGGACGCGCACGCACCTCCCCCGGTGAGCCGAATCAGGCGCGTGGTTCCGAGCCGAAGTTGTTGGTGCGCTCCCACTCCTTCACCTCGCGCTCGACTTCGTCACGGGCCTTGCCGTAGCGCTCCTGGATCTTCCCCACGAGCTGCTCGCGCTTCCCGTTGATCACGTCGAGATCGTCGTTGGTGAGCTTGCCCCACTGTTCGCGAACTTTTCCCTTGGCCTGTTTCCAGTTGCCTTCCAGCGTATTCTCATTCATGACCGTCTCCTCAGTATTCGGAATGTGAGAGGTGCCGTCGCCGGCACAATGCCAACATACCGGATCCCCGGGGGCGAGGCAGTGAGCGCTGTCACAGGTGCGGAACACCCCAGTTCGTTGCAACACCGCGACTTGCGCCGAATCGCACCGCGGGCGCGTCCAGCAACCTTTTGACGGCTCGACCCGTCCAACATGGTATACCCCAGCAAGGAGACACGATGGTAGAGACATGGCTGGGCCGGGGGGCCGCAGGCCTGGCCCTGACGGTCCTGGTGGCCCTTCCCGTGGCGGCCCAGGGCCATGTGGTCACGGACATGGACTGGTGCCGGGATGCGGGTAATTCCGATCGGGGCGTAACGGCCTGCGAGGTCCGGGAGATCGAGCTTTCCGGCCGCCAGCCGCTTCGCGTGGATGCGACGCCCAACGGCTCCATCCGTGTCGAGGGATCCGGGGGATCCGGCTATGTGGTGCGCGTCCGCCTCACGGCCCATGCGGAGGACGATGCCGCTGCCACCGCAATGCTGCGGGAGGTGCGGGTGCGTACGGACGGCAACCGGCTGGAGGCGGATGGCCCCCACACGGGCCGGCGCGAGTGGTGGTCGGCGAGCTACCGGGTACAGGCGCCCCGCGCGGCGGACCTCGACCTGCGGAGCACCAACGGGGGCATCGCCATCAACGACGTCCACGGCACGATCCGGATGCGGACCGTGAACGGGGGCATCACGCTGTCCGGGGCCGCGGGTGACGTTGAGGGCCGCACCACCAACGGCGGCATCCATGCCGACCTCGCCGGCGACCACTGGGACGGCACCGGCCTCAATCTCCAGACCACCAACGGCGGCGTGCGCCTGACGATCCCCGAGGGCTATTCCGCCAGTCTCGAGACCGGTACGGTCAACGGTTCGCTGCAGGTGGATTTTCCCGTCACCGTGCAGGGCAGGGTGAACCGTGACCGGCTCACCCTGGATCTGGGCCAGGGTGGACCCCCGGTCCGGGTGGTGACCACCAACGGGTCGGTGCAACTCCGCCACGGTAGCTGAAGGCCCGCACCACCGCTGCACGAGCGCCCCGGGGGTTCACCCCCCGGGGCGCGTTGTGTCGGTGGCATTGGGGACCGTGCTATCTTGGAAAACCGGCCGTGGCCCGTTACCGCAACCACGAGGCGCCGTGCACACCGAGCACCATCGCTGGCACAGCCCGGCCCTCGGCCGGGAGATGGACCTCCTGGTCTTCGGCCACGCCGGAGCCAGGGTCCTTGTTTTCCCCACCTCAATGGGCACCTGCCACGAGTGGCCGGACCGCCGGATGCACGAGGTGCTGGGTGAACACCTGCACCGCGGCTGGATCCAGCTGTGGTGTGTGGATCAGGTGAATGCTGAAACCTGGAATGCCGAGTGGAAGCACCCCGGCGCGCGTGCATGGCGGCACCTCGAGTACGACCGTTATCTCGCCGAGGAAGTCGTCCCACTTACCCGGCAGCGGAACGACAACCCGTTCCTGATGACGACCGGCGCCAGCCTGGGGGCCTACCAGGCCGCGTGCTTCGGGCTCCGCCATCCCGACATGGTGCAGCGGATTATCGGCCTGAGCGGCCTGTACGACATCACCCGTCTTACGGGCGGGTTTTCCGACGAGAACGTGTACGCGTGCAATCCAGCCGCTTTTGTCCCGGGGGAACACGATCCCGGCCGGCTCGAGGCCATGCGGCGCGTGGATATCATCCTGGCCATCGGGGAGGATGACCCGGCCTGCGGCAACAACCGCGCATTTTCCGGAATCCTGTGGGACAAGGGTATCGGGAACGCGCTGCGCGTGTGGGACGGCTGGGCCCATGACTGGCCCTTCTGGGAGCGGATGATCCTGCAGTACATCGGCGGGCATGACTGATACGACAGGAGCGAGGGATGACCAGGCGCGTAGGGCTCATGGTGGGAAGGGAGTGGTCGTTTCCGCCGGCCTTCATTGAAGAGGTGCACCGGAGGGATGCCGGGGTCACGGCGGAGTACGTCAAGATCGGCGCGACCTCCATGGAGGCGCCGCGCGGCTATGACGTGATTATCGACCGGATCTCGCACGAGGTGCCGTATTACCGGACGTACCTGAAGCAGGCCCTGGTACAGGGTGCCACCGTGATCAACAACCCGTTCATGTGGTCGGCGGACGACAAGTTCTTCGGGGCGGCCCTTGCCACTCGACTGGGGGTCGCCAGCCCGAAGACGATGGCCCTGCCGAACAAGTCCTACATCCCCGGCATCGTGCATGACGAGAGCCTGCGGAACCTCGAGTATCCGCTCGACTGGGACGCGGTCATCGAGTACGTGGGCATGCCGTGCATCCTGAAGGATGCGCATGGCGGTGGATGGAAGGAGGTCTACGTCTGCCGGACCAGGGAGGAACTGCTCCACCATTACAACAACTCGGGCCTCCTGACCATGATCGTGCAGGAGTTCATCGAGTTCGAGCACTTCGTCCGCTGCATCTGCCTCGGGCAGGAGGACGTGCTGCCCATGAAGTGGGATCCGGGGGAGCGGCGCTACCTGGTCGAGCATGAGCACCTGTCGCCCGCCCTCGGCGAGCGCATCGTGCGGGACTGCCGCACGCTCTGCGGCGCGCTCGGTTACGACATGGACTCGCTGGAATTTGCCGTCCGTGACGGCGTTCCGTATGCCATCGACTTCATGAACCCCGCCCCGGACATGGACGTCAACAGCCTCACCCCGCACTACTTCGAGTGGGTCGTGAGCCACATGGCGGACCTCGCGATCCGCCTCGCGAAGCACCCGCGCCGTCAGTCCCGCTCCCTCAAGTGGAGCACGCTTTTCACCGCGGCCCGCACCGGACAGGGCACTCGGGGTGATTGACGCGATCCAGCGGTACCACGAGCTCCTTACCGACGAGGTTGCCGAGGCGTCACAAGAGATGCTCGACGGGCAGCTTCAGCGCCGGCATCTCTACTTCGGCGACCGGCCGCTCTGTACCGTGCTCCGCCCCCGGCTCATGAGCCCGCTCCACCACCGGCGGCTGCAGGGCCGGGTGGGGCTGCTGGGAAGCGCCTTCGGGAAGGCCTATGCGGCAGCCCTGGCCGACCGCGGATTCCGTGCGCAGTTCGGACTGCTGGACTGGGAGGAATCGATGCTCGAGCCCGACCCCGGCTTCCGGCACCCGTGCCCCACCTCCCGGCCTGACTTCTTCCTGGTGGACGCGACCGGGGAGATGGGACTGACCGAGTACAACGCCGAGACCCCGGCCGGACCGGGCTTCCACGACGCCCTGGCCGCGGCCTTCGAAACCCTGCCGGTCATGCGGGCCTTCGAGCGGGACTTCGAACTCCGCCCCCTCGGGGCGCGACACGGGGTCCTCCACGTCCTCCTCGACGCGTGGGAGCAGTTCTCCGGCACCCGGAGCCGGCCGCGCATCGCCATCGTGGACTGGGACGACGTGCCCACGCGGGGAGAGTTCGAGCTCTTCCGCCAGTATTTCCACGACCTCGGCTTTCCCTGCATCATCACCACGCCGGAGGCCCTCGAGTACCGGCAGGGCCGGCTGGTGGCCGGTGGCGAAATAGTGGACCTGGTGTACAAGCGGGTCCTGCTGAGTGAGCTGGTGGCCCACGGCGGGCTCGACCAGCCCCTGGTCCGTGCGGTGCGGGACGGCAAGGCCTGCATGGTGAACCCGTTCCGCTGCAAGGTTCTCCACAAGAAGGCCAGCCTGGGCGTGCTGGACGACGAACGGAACGCCCACCTCTTTTCCCTGGATGAGCGCGAGGCCATACGGGCGTTCATTCCCTGGACGCGGATCGTGGAGGAACGCCGCACGATGTATCACGGCGAGGAGGTCGATCTCGTCGCTTTCATGCAGAAGCACCGCGAATGGCTGGTGCTCAAGCCCAATGACGATTACGGAGGCGCCGGGATCGTGCTGGGCTGGATGGTGGATGATATCGCGTGGGAGGCGGCCATCGCCCGCGCCCTTTCCATCCCGTATATCGTGCAGCGCCGCGTCCAGGTCCCCACCGAGCCGTATCCCTCCCTGGTGGACGGTCGGCTGAGCATTACCGACCGGATGATCGACACCGCCCCCTTCGTGAGTCACGGGGCCTACGCCCAGGGCTGCCTCACCCGTCTTTCGACCGATCCGCTGCTCAACGTCACCGCCGGCGGAGGCAGCACCGTTCCGACGTTTATCGTGGAGCCGCGGTAGTTCCCCAACCTGAGGTGGATCCATGAAGGCCCCGTCACTCACGATCGGCGTCGAGGAGGAATACCAGATCATCGATCCGGGGAGCCGGGAACTGCAGTCGTACATCTCCCAGATCCTGGCGGACGACCACATTCTCCTGGAACAGGTGAAGCCCGAACTGCACCAGTCGATCGTCGAGGTGGGCACGACAGTGTGCCAGACACCCGCTGAGGTGCGTGCTGAACTGGTCCGGCTCCGGCGGGGTGTGAGCGAGCTGGCGGGCAGGCATGGATGCGCGATCGCGGCGGCGGGCACGCATCCGTTCAGCTCATGGACAACCCAGCCGATCACCCAGATGGACCACTACCTCGGCCTCCGGGAGCAGATGGGCGACCTGGCCCAGCAGCTCCTGATTTTCGGTACCCACGTGCATATCGGCATCGAGGATCGCGAGTTCCTGGTGGACGCGATGAACGTTGCCCGCTACATCCTGCCCCACATCCTCTGCCTGAGCACGAGTTCGCCCTTCTGGATGGGGCGGAAGACGGAACTGAAGAGCTACCGGAGCGTGGTCTTCCGCAGCTTTCCCAGGACGGGCGTGCCCCGGATTGTCCCGAGCTGGGGGGACTATTCCTATTACCTGGAGACGCTGATCAAGACGGGATGTGTTCCTCACGGGGGCAAGATCTGGTGGGATGTCCGGCCCAACCACAACTATCCGACCCTGGAATTCCGGATCTGCGATGTGTGCACCCGGGTGGACGAGGCCGTCTGCATTGCCGCCATTGTCCAGGCCGTGGTGGCCAGGCTCTGGCAGATGCGGCGGGACAATATCACCTTTCGGGTCTATCCCTCGGACCTGATCGAGGAAAACAAGTGGCGGGCCGTGCGATATGGCCTCGACGGGAAGCTGATCGACTTCGGGAAGCAGGAAGAGCTCCCGGCACGGCATTTGATACGGGAGTTGATCGAGTGGTTCATCGGCGACATGGCTGACGAACTGGGGAGCCGGAAGGAAATCGAGTATGCGTACCGGATCCTGGATGAAGGGTCCAGCGCCGACCGGCAACTGGCCACGTACGAAAAGACCGGGGAACTTACGGCAGTAGTGGACCAGTTGATACGGGAGACGGGCGAAGGCCTGGACTGACCGGTCCGGGCACTCAACCAGCAGCACAGGAGCAGGCGTGACGCAGCGACCGGTGATCGGACTCACCACCCAGACCCTGCATTCCATCGACGGCATCCCCGAGGGGCTGCCGGACTCCTGGGTCATGAACCAGCGGTATTTTCACGTGGCGGCGGAAGTCGGGGCCGTGCCCTGGATGGTGCCGCTGCTGGACAAGGACTCGGCCACGCTCCGGGAGATCTACGAGCGGCTCGACGGGATCCTGATCCCGGGCGGGGTGGACCTCAGTCCAGACACCTACGGCGAGCCCCCCCACCCGAGCCTTGGGCGGGTGGACCCGGCGCGTGACCGGGTGGAGCTGCAACTGACTCGCTGGGCCATCGAGGACCACAAACCATTGCTCGGCCTCTGCCGCGGGGTGCAGGTCATCAACGTCGCACTGGGCGGGACCCTGTACCAGGACCTGGAATCCGAATACCCGGGAGCGATCAAGCACGATTACTTCCCGACCCAGGGGTACGACCGTGGCCACCTCGCCCACGAGGTGGCGCTGACGCCGGGCACCCGGCTCCAGGACGCCATGGGACGGGACACCGCCCTGGTGAACAGCATGCACCATCAGGGCATCCGCAACCTGGCCCCGTTCCTGACGCCTTCGGCAGTGGCCCCCGACGGGCTCATCGAGGCGGTCGAGCTGGACGGCGGGCAGTTCCTGGTCGGGGTACAATGGCACCCTGAAATCTTCGAGCCGTCCGACGTACACACGCGGGCACTGTTCCGCGCATTCATCGCCGCCGCGGACCTCTATCGCGCCGGGGAGGTGGTGTAGCCGCCGGCGTAGTCGATCACACACACCTGCCCCCACGTGACATGGGGGCCGCACGCCACTCCCGCCACGCGGACGTCGGGGTCGAGCAGATTCCGGCGGTGTCCCCGCCCGGGCACCCCGTCGTCCACCACCAGCTGCATCACGACCTCGCGTGCCGTCAGCGGCCCGTATGCGATGTTCTCGCTCACCACCACCTCCCATGTTCCGTAGCGCGAAACCCGCCCGGCCGTGGTGCTTCCGTCGGAGCCGGTGTGGCCGACACCACCCCGGGGCCCCTGATCCCGGACGTGGTCCCGGGCTGCGTGTGCAAGCCCCCCGGCGGGACGCAGTGCAGGTCGCGGCGACAGGTGGCGGAGCGCCGAGATGGCTTCCCGCACCGCGGAAGGGCCCTCCGTGGTTTCCAGACGGGGGCGGCCATCCCGCCGGAGCACCTTGCCGTCGAAGCGCGCCAGCAGCGCCTCGAGATCACGGGCGTACGCTGGCGGGTCCTGCCGGACGCGGTTCATTGCCCGCATGATCTCCGCTTCGAGCGTCCCCTCCTGCGCATGGAGGGTTCCACCGATGATCGCCGGCAGCATCCCCAGGGCCGCAAGCATCGCCGGCAGGATCCGCCGCCACCCTTGCGCCGGCCACCATCCGGTTCGATAGTGGGGCCATGCTTCCCTCGCCACTCTGCCGGGCCGAAGAACTTCGTGCCCGGCTCCAGGACGACGCGCTGCGCATCGTCGATGGATCATGGTACCTCCCCTCAGCGGGACGGAATGCGCATGCCGAGTACCTCGCCGGGCACATCCCCGGGGCAGTGTTCCTGGACCTCGATGCCGTCAGCGACCCCGCATCGGGCCTGCCGCACATGCTGCCGGCCCCTTCAGCGTTCGCGCGCACCGCAGGAGCCCTCGGCCTCGGCAACCGTCATGAGATCGTCGTGTATGACGGCTCAGGTGTCAACCTGAGTGCGCCCCGTCTCTGGTGGACGTTCCGCGTGTTCGGGCATTCACGGGTCAGGGTGCTCGACGGGGGCCTGGTACGCTGGAAGGCCCTGGGGTATCCGCTGGAATCCGGCCCGGTCAGGCATCAACCGGCGGCATTCGAGGCACGCCGGAACGACGCGATGGTGCGCGACCTGGCCGCCATGCGGTCCCTGCCGCCGGGCGCGCAGGTGCTCGACGCGCGGAGCCGGGAGCGGTTTGAGGGCGCCGCACCCGAGCCGCGCTCCGGCGTGCGTTCCGGCCACATCCCCGGCAGTCGCAACCTGCCCTATACCGAACTGGTACGCGATGACGGGACCCTTCGCCCGCCGGCGGAACTGCGGGCCCTTTTTGAGGGGGCCGGCCTCGACCCCGCCGAACCGGTGGTCACGCTGTGCGGCTCCGGGGTGAGTGCGTGCGCCCTCACCCTGGCGCTGGACCTGGCCGGATTCCCCGGACATCCCGTATACGACGGCAGCTGGACCGAGTGGGGCTCCCGCATCGAGACGCCCGTGGCGACGGGACCCGCGGCTTGAACGTCACTGTCACGGGCTCGAAGAACATGGGAGCGGGCTGCCTCATGCTGTTCTCCCTGCCGTTCATCCTGTTCGGGGTCGGTGCGATGGTCGGCGGCGCAGTGCAGCTGGCCGGGGGATCGCTCGAGGGTGGCCTGGGCCTGCTTGGCTTCGGTGTGGTGTTCGCGGGTGCCGGGACCGCCGTGCTTCTGGTCGGCAGGGCAGCGGGGAAGCAGCTGCGGGTGCTCGAGGCGGCACGTGAGGAAGCGCCGGAATCTCCCTGGCTCTGGCGTCCGGACTGGCGTGCCGGCCGCGTGGCCGACTCCAATCGCGGGGGAATGATCGCCGCGATCGCATTCGCCTTCTTCTGGAATGCGGTGAGCTGGCCGGTGGCCGTGGTGCTGCTGCCGGAACTGCTGGCGCAGCGGGAGTGGATGGCGCTGGTGCTGCTCCTTTTCCCCCTCATCGGGGTCGGTCTCGCGGCATGGGCGCTCCATGCGGCCCTCCGTTATCGCCGGTACGGGACCTCCATCCTCGAGCTGGACTCGCTCCCCGCTCCCATCGGGGGGCGGCTGGAGGCAACGCTCCGCGCGCCAGTTGACATGGATCCCGCCGGGGGATTTCACGTCACGCTGTCATGCCTGCGTATCGAGGTGAGGGGGAGTGGCGACGATCGAAAGACAACCGAGAAGGTTCTCTGGCAGGAAGAGCGGACGGTGCGCACCGTCGAGCACCGGATCGACTGGGCCGGTGCCAGCCTTCCCATCGCCTTCACCATCCCACGCGACGCGCTCTCCTCGGACGACTCCGACATGTCCAACCGGGTGGTCTGGCGCCTGGCAGTCTCGGCGGAAGTCCCCGGCGTGGACTACGCCAGCAGCTTCGAGGTGCCCGTGTTCCCGGTGGCCGGCGCGCGTGTGGTGGATGAGGCGCCGGCCGTGGATGCCGAGCCGGAAGCCCGGCACGACCCGTCCTCCCCGATTCTCGTCAGCAGCAACCGCCGGGGCACGAAGATCGTCTTCCCGCCGGCACGGAACCCCGGGCCGGGCATCTTCCTCACGTTCTTCTTCCTCATCTGGAGCGGCGTCACCTGGTTCCTCGCCCGGGCGGACGCGGGCCTTCTCTTCGTGATCGTCTTCGGCTTCTTCGACGTGCTGCTGTTCCTGGGCCTGCTCACGCTCTGGTTCCAGCGGGTCACCATCGTGGCCGGGCCTGATCACCTGCGTATCCGGAACACGATCCTGGGCCTCGGCCGGACGCGCGAGTTCCGGCCAGCCGACGTCGCGGACATCACACTTTCCATCGGGATGCAGAGTGGATCGACGCCCTACTACGATATCGAGGTGCACTTCGTCGGCGGCGGAAAGGTGAAGGCCGGTGGCGCTATCCGAGACAAGCGGGAGGCGCGCTGGCTGGTGGAGCGGATGTGGGAGGGGATGGGACGGGAGCCGGCGCCTACTGAAGCTGGTTTGCGTACCTGAGCAGCTCGTCCTGGTCCATGTGGCCGGCGAGGGAAATCGAGAAGCCCTCCCGATCGATCCACTGCGCTACGGTAACGCCGCTCGCCGACGTGCTCACGGCAATTGACGCCTCCGGGGAGTCGGACGACGCGTCAAGGCGCTGCTGGTCGAGGATGAGCCGGTCGCCCGAGGACGTCCGATAGGCCAGGCGCACCAGCGGCCTGTCCTCCCGGGCGCCCGGGACGATCCGTCCGGGCGCGATGTAGACCTCTTCCGGCGTCAGGCCCGACAGGGTGCGGATGGTGCCGCCGAGGGCCTCGATGCCATCGCCGAGCTCGATCCGCCGGAAGGTGGGTGCCAGGTTCGCCATGTCCGTGGGCGATGACTCGCGCGCGCCGCTCTGCACGGGCCGGGTTTCGACCGGCGCCTTCCGCGGAAACGAGGCGGGCTGCCGCGCCGGGGGTGCCTCCGGTTCCGGTTCGGGCTTGACCGGGGCAGCGCGTGGGGGCGTGGGGCGGGGTTCGCGGGCCTCGGTGACCCCCGCCGCGAGGCCATCCTCACGGCCGGGCGAGGCCTGCGGGCCGGCGGTGTCCGTCGGCGCCGCCGCAGTATTCACCACTACGGCCGGGCTCGTCAGGATCACGGTGCCCAGGGCAGAATCCGAAGAGGAATCGGCTGGTGGCGGGACGGTGGCTGCAATGGGTGTGGGCGCGACAGGCGTGACCGCCACGGCTGTTTTCGGGGCTGGTTCGGGCCGCAGGAACAGCTGCCAGGCCAGCACGACGACCGCGGCCAGCAGCACCACGACCATGCCCCAGGCCAGCCGGTGGGTCTGGCGCGGCCGGCGGGGCGGCTCGTTGTCGGGGATGACGACTCTGGGAGCGGGTGGATGCAGGCCTGCCCCGGCCTGGGCCCGCGGGATCCGGGGCAGGACGACGTCCAGTTGCGGAAAGAGCGTGGTCCACTCCTCCAGCGTGGTCCGGCATGCCCCGCACTCGGTCACGTGCAGCGTGACATCACCCACCAGCGCCTGCTCCGGCTCCGTCTCCAGAAGCTGGTCGAGCACCGCGTCGTCCAAGTGCCGGACGCGCCGCCGCCCCCCCTGGGGGGAGGGCGCGGCCGGGTTCGTTCCCGGGTCCTGCTGGCGGTCGTCAGGCATGGTGGAAACATAGCCGGGCCGGGGCCCCCGGCGCGTGACTCAGGTCACCCCGGGTGGGCTGCCGGCCTGGCGGCCGGGGAGAGGGTGGACCGGATGCCAACCGGCATGACGTTGAACCGGTAGCCGAAGTAGATCAGCACGATTCCGATGAACTCGGTCACGTACAGCACCTCGGTATGCCCGAAGCGGGTGAAGGTGCCCCCGATGCCGGGGAGGAGGGCCCCGACCGCGATCAGGATGTTGCCGATCATACGGTGGCGGGTCTCCGGATAGCGTCGGTAGCGCCAGGCGGAGTATGCCGCGCCCCCGATGAGGAAGCTGGCGGCGTAGAGGTTGATGAACGGGCTGAAGAACCGGACCCAGGTCCAGGCGATCACCTTCCCCGAGAGCCGGTAGGGCTCCACCAGTTCGTAGTGCAGGGGTGTGAGGAGGACGCAGGTCGCCGCGATCGCCACCACCGTGACGAGGACGGCGGTCAGGCGGTCGGCCACGCGGCGGGGCATGAGCAGGTAGACCGTGCCCTGCGCGAGCGGCGCGCCCCCGAGCAGCGCGCCGCTGATGTACCACGCGCGGAAGATCGGCTCGTGCCAGCCGAAAAGGGTGGTGGCCGATTCGGTAATCGTGCCCGCCGCGTAGAGCGCCGCGCCGATGCCCCACCAGAGCAGGTGGGGCCGGTGCCCGGTTTCCGCGTACCGGCGGAAGAGCACGACCGCGAACCAGAGGGCAAACGCCGTGGTGGCGAGAGGAATGAACGAGACGAAGGAGCGCATGGGCGACTCAGAAGGTTGACGTGAGGCCCACGATCAGCCGGCGACCCGGCTCCGGCCGGAAGAAGCTGGCATTGGCGGACTCGGCGTAGAGTTCGTTGGTCAGGTTTTCCACCGCCACGGTCAGGTTGTTCGATACGCCCCCCACGTTGAAGAGCCGGCCACCGGCGCGGGCCGACAGCACCGTGAACGCCGGCAGGACCGGGCCCACGGGACTGGTCCCGAGGACGATTTCCTTCTGCTCCCAGTTGTGCCGCACGGCGCCGCCCAGCCAGAAGCGGCCATCGGGATCCCGGTAGCGCAACTCCCCCCCCAGCCGGTCCGCGTAGGTGTCGCCCACCGGATTCCCCGGGTTCTTCACGTCCTTCGAGCGAATGTGGGAGAAGTTCGTGCTCAGCGCGAAGCCGTTCAGGAAGGCGAACTCCCCATACACCTCCGCGCCGGTGAACCGGAGCCGGTCAACGTTGACATTCTGGAAGGCTGGAAAGGGGCCTACGCTGTCGCCGGTGGCCTCGATACGGACGCCGTCATGGATCTCGTTGCGGAAGACGAACCCTTCGAGATAGACATTGCCCCGCCGGAACTTGAGGCCGAGGTCGACGTTGACGCTCGTTTCGGGCTTGAGGTCGGGGTTCCGGACCTGGAAGCCGTTGCCTTCGGGGGTGGGCCCGTTGAAGTACCGCTCGATGATGTTGGGTGAACGGAAGCCGCGGCCAACGGCCCCGACGAGGTTCAGGTTCCCGGTCAGGCCGTACAGGACGTTGGCCGCGCCGACCACGGTGCGGTCGGTGCTGGAGAACGATGAATCCGGCAGGCCCGGCGTGGCACGGGTTTCCGTGTGCACGGACTGGAGCCGCGCGCCGAGCACCACCGACAGGCGGCTGGTCAGGCCGATGTCGGCCTGCGCGAAGCCACCACCGCTCAGGTACGTGGCATTCGGCACCTGCGGTGTGGTGCTGGTGGAGGACTGCGGCGGCCCGAACCCGACCACGGTCTGTGTGCTGGAGTCGGTGTTGTCAGAGCGGTCGCGGAAGAAATCGAAGCCCCAGGTCAGGAGCGTCGTGCCGCCGATCGCCTTGGTGGCCTCGGCGCGTCCGCCCCATGTGGAGAGGTCGGTGAAATTGTGGGCGTCGTACGCCAGGCCCGCGCCAGGGGGCCCGAAGGGTATGAAGATATTCTGGGTGAAGGTCCGCTTGTTGTCCTGGGTGTATGTCGTGACCTCGATCCGGTCGGCAAGCCCGGTGCCGAGGCCGGTGCCGTGGTACCCGATGGAGTAGCGCTGGACGTCCTGGTTGGGGTAGCGGAGCTGGATGAACGGCTCGTTGGGGCCCGGGTCGACATAGCCGAAGCCGGCATCGTGCGCGGTGTACCACTCGCCGCGCGCGAACACCTGCTGGTTCGGGGCCAGATCGAAGCCGAGCATCGCGCGGTATGACTCGTCCTGGACGCCCGTGTCATGCACGCGGGTCTTCTCATCGAATGTCACGTTGCCGAACGTCCCGGCCGGCGCGTCATATGAACCGGTCTCCCGGTAGGAGGCGCCTCCACGGAACGACCAGCGGCCGAAGCGGCCCACGAGCTCCCCTGCGGGGTGCTGCTGGCGGTCGTCGGTGCTGTACCGGTAGGAGATGCCGCCCCTGAGCGGGGGCGCCTCCCGCCCCGGGAGGCCGGCGGTGATCAGGTTGACGACGCCGCCGATGGCATCGGTGCCGTAGAGCACCGATGCGGGGCCCCTGACGATTTCGACCCGGTCAAGACCAGAGACGTCCACGAGGGCCGGCAGCTCCCCGAAGTCCTGCTGCCGCCGGGAATTGTTGAGCCGGAGCCCGTCCTCGAGGAGCAGAATCCGCTGGCCGCGCTGGCCACGGATGGCCGGCCGGGTCTGGTTGGTTCCGACGCCCGTGATGTCGAGCCCCGGTACCTGGCGGAACATGTCGGCCGCGGTGTTCGGCTGCTGACGGCGGACTTCAGCGGTGTCGAGGACGGAAACAGGGGCGGGGGCGTTGAACAGCTTCTTCGGGGTGCGGGTGGCGGTTACGGTGACGGGGTCGAGTTGCACGACGCGGGTGGTATCGGTGCCCTGCTCCTGGGCGCGGGCCGTCATGGGTACCAGGCACCCCGCGGCGAGTGCCGTGGCCGTGAGCGGGATACGCAGTCGGTTCAACACGAGTCATTCCGGTGGTTGGAGGAGCGTCCGGCCCGGTTCAGGGGCCGTGATATCACACTACCAAGCCCCGGGTGGGTGAGGTATTCGGAATGGTACGGAGAGGTGGATCGGTAGTTGTACGGAGTTCCTACTCGCCGCGCAGCAGGCCCGAGTCCAGTGCGAGCCGGGTGAGTCCGGCCACCGTACGAATGCCGAGTTTCCGCATGACGCTCTCGCGGTGGGTCTCGACCGTGCGCGGGCTGATGCCCAGCCGGCCGGCGATCTCTTTGTTGGTGAGCCCGCTGGCGATACCCTCGAGCACCTCGCGCTCGCGGCCGGTGAGGGTGTGCAGTTTCTCCCGCCGGGCGGCGCGGCGCGTCGCGCTGCGGACACCATCGCTCAATCGTTGCGCGACGGCGGGGCTGAAGAACGCCTCGCCCCGGAAGACGGTGCGGATCGCCTCGCGCAGCTCTGCGGGCGCGGCGTCCTTCCGCAGGTAGCCATGGGCGCCGGCCTGGACACTGCCCACGACGTACTCGCTATGGTCATGGATGCTCAGAATCAGGATCCGAGCCGTGGGCACCCGCTTGCGGAGCTCGGCCGTGGCGTCGAGGCCGGAGCCGCCCGGCATTGAGATATCCAGCACCACGACATCCGGCCGGTGTTCTTCCGCAAGGCGGACGGCCTCGTCCCCGGAGGACGCCTCTGCCACCACGTCGTAACCGGGGGCGCCGGTCAGGACGTGACGGATCCCTTCCCGGACGACGGCGTGGTCGTCGGCGACCAGGACGCGGATGACCTCCCCGGTCACGAGAGGGGCACCCGGATTTCGAGGTGGGCGCCCCCGTCACTGCGATTGTCCAGCAGCACGCTCCCTCCCAGCAGGGCGATCCGCTCGCGCATGCCGGCCAGCCCCATGCGGCCGTCGGCGAGTGTCTCAATGGTATCACCGGGGTCCAGTCCACAGCCATCGTCAAGGAGTATCAGCTCCACGACCCCGTCCTCGAGGGCGAGCGCAGCACGGGCACTTCCGGCGTCCGCGTGGCGGGCGACATTCGAGAGTCCCTCCTGGAGGGCGCGGAAGAGCGCCAGGTCCGCCTCGGGTGACAGCCGGGGCATGGTGGCCGGCGCCTCGAATGCGACGTCCAGGCCCGATCGTTCGCTGAACTCGGTGACCAGGGCGCGGAGGGCCGGGACGAGCCCGAGGTCATCGAGCAGGGGAGGCCGGAGGTCGTGCGTGACGTTGCGTATGCTGGTGATGCCGTCGTCCACCAGGTCCAGCACATGCTCGAGCCGGGCCGCCACGGCCGGCTCGGCGGATTCCCGCAGCACCCCGAGCTGCATCTTCACCGCGGAGAATACCTGGGCGGTTTCGTCATGGAGCTCGAGACTCAGGCGTCGCCGCTGCTCCTCGTGCTGCTCCACCATCCGGGCGCTCAGGAGCTCGAGTTCGCGGGTCCGGAGCCGGAGCCGGCGGTCGAGGTCGGCGTTCTCCAGGGCCGCGCCGACCTGCTGGCCCAGCGCGCGAAGGAACTTCTCGTCCAGCGCGGTGAACGGGTCGCGCGAATCTCCCACGATGACGAGCGCGCCGTGCACCGCGGCGCCGCGGAACAGCGGAAGTACCGCCGCATAGGCATGCACGTCCTGCTGGCCCGACCACTCGCGCAGCAGGGCCGGACGCCCCTGGCGCACCAGGACGGCGAGCTCGGCCAGCGTCGGGTGAGGCATTCCGGGCCGGTCCCAGGACTCGCATGCCCCCGCGCCCCGCACGATGTGGCCGTCTCCCTCATCGAGCTCGTAGAGTGCGCTGCCCCGGACTCCCGCCAGGCTCAGGGGCCGTGCCAGGAGGCCGTCGAGCGCGTCGGACTCCTCC
Organism: uncultured Gemmatimonadales bacterium; assembly: GCA_963825055.1. Classification (GTDB taxonomy): domain Bacteria; phylum Gemmatimonadota; class Gemmatimonadetes; order Gemmatimonadales; family GWC2-71-9; genus CAWGSK01. The sequence continues at coordinate 118,000 of CAWGSK010000009.1, read as the reverse complement.
CGGCCGGCGCGCTGGAGGTCGCCCGAGAGGGCCGCGAGCGCCGTGAGGCCGCGGTGTTCATCCTCCAGGACCAGCATCAGGATGCCGGCGCCGACCGCCAGGATGAACAGGATATCGAGGTAATAGCCCCACGGCGACCACGCTCCGCGGGCCCGGAGCAGCGGGTAGTCCAGGTGGTGCAGGCTCCACAGCAGGAGGGAGAAGGCGAGCACCGCCGCGCCGGGCGAGCGGACCCGTCGCCAGTACCGGAGGAACACCAGGCCGGTCCAGAGCGTGGCGAGGGAGAGGAACAGCACGGCGGGGCCGGCGGCCAGCAGGAAGTTTTCCAGCCGGTAGATCGCCACGTACGACCAGAGCGGCGGGAACAGTATGAGCCCGATGTACCACAGGCGCCAGCGGATGGCCCGGGAAAAGATCAGGGCGGCCCAGAGGAGGGCCAGGGCGGTCCAGCCGGTGACGACCTGGTGCCAGTAGAGCCAGTCGCGGTTGTTGGTGAAGACGAAGCTGACGATGGCCCCGATGCGCAGGAGGTAGGTCCCCCAGGCGATGGCCCACCACAGAAAATACGGTTTCCGGTACTGCCGGTAGAGCCAGGCACAGAGGATCACGAGGCCAAGGGTGATGGTGGCCTGGAGGAGCGCTGCCTGGATTTCCGAGACGGGAAGGACCGGCTGCATGGCCGGAAGGATAGTGGCCGGGCCGCGGGGCTACCAGTTCGGCACGATGCGATCGTCGAATGTCACGCGGCGGGAACTCGCGGCGGCAACGTCACTGGCGCAACCAGCGGACCTTGTCCCGTGCAGCCCGCTGCACGTGTGACGCGGGTCACATTTCCCCGGGAGTGCTTAACCTCATCCTGTCGGGTGCGTCTCAGCAGTTGCCGCGCCCCCCAGCGGCTGGACGCACTCTTGCGAGGAGTTACCGACATGCGGATGCGACATTCTTTCCTGGCCGGCGTGGGCCTGATGGTCCTGGGCCTGGTGGCCTGCAGTGACTCTTCCAGCCCGGGGTCGGGTGAAATGACGGCGAGCGAGGCGCAGGAAGTCGCCGACGCGGCGGCCCTGGACGTGGACGAGTTGCTCGACGCTTCCACGCTCGACCTGTCGACGGCCGTGCAGCTGGCTCCGCCGTCGGGAGTGAATGGTCCGGTATTCCCGGCTCCGCCGCCCTGCTTCCCGACGATCTCGCCCAACCCGCCGGCGAACACCGACGGCGACGCCGTGCCCGACTCGGTCCGGTTCGAGTTCACGGACTGCAGTTTCTCCCGCGGCAACTTTACCCTGGAGATCTCCGGGATCATCGATGTCCTGGACCCGACCGGCGCCAGCGACGATTTCGGCGTGACGTTCATTTTCCATGACTACGCGGTATCCCGCACGAATACCGGGGTACAGCCCCCGCGCAGCCATTCCGTCGTCCGGAACGGCCTGCGCCAGGTCACCGGCAACCACGACGCCATCACCCATACCCTGGTGGATTTCCGGGCTGACCATTCGTTTGCCTCGGGCTTTACGGCGTCGCTCGTCAAGGACTGGAATGCGACGTTCACTGCCGACGTTCCCGGCTCCATCATGCAGCACCAGCGCCTGCCCGGCGGTATCCTGGCCGTGAACGGCACGGCCACCTGGACAGGAGAAGGCGGCCGCACCTGGTCCATCACCACGGCCACCGAGAACCTGCACTACGCCGCCGCCTGCCTCATCGCGCCGAAATTCGACAGCGGGACGGTCACCCACCTGGTTACCCGCAATGACGTCACCACGACGGTCGTGGTCGAGCACACCGGCTGCGGGCAGTACACGGTCACGCGCACGGTGACGCCCTAGAGGCCGTCGCAACAAACCGACGGCTTCCCGCGTATGATTCGAGGGGCCCGGCCACAGGGGTCGGGCCCTTCGTTTCTCCACCCCCAAACCCCTGGCCCATGCTGATTCACGCCCTCACCGCCCTCACGCTGCTGGCCTCTCCTCCCGTTCGCGCTGACACGACCGCCTGGACGATCGACCATAACCACTCGGAACTCTCGTTCCGCATTCGCCACATGGTGAGCCGGGTGCGTGGCACGTTCACGAAGTGGGAGGGTACCATCCTCGCCGAGTCCGGGGAGTGGGCGGCCGGCAGGGTGGACGTCGTCATTGACGCCTCGAGCATCGACACCGGCAACGACCGGCGTGATCGCGACCTGCGCTCGGACAACTTCTTCGACGTGGCGAATTACCCGACGATCGAATTCCACAGCACCTCCGTGGCCATGCAGGGCGATTCGATCTTCGTCACGGGGGATCTCACGATGCACGGGGTGGCAAGGCCGGTCACGCTGCGGGGCGCGCTGCTCGGGACGCTCTCGTCACCCGATGGCCGGGACCGGGTCGCATTCGAGGCCACGACGACGATCAACCGGCTTGACTATGGCGTGACGTGGAACCGTGCGGTCGAGGGTGGCGGGGTCCTGCTCGGCGATGATGTGGAGATCGCGCTGGTGGTGGGGGCCGTGCGCCGGACGGGATCAGCCGCCGGGAGCTGAGTCCCCGGCGAAGCTCCCGAGGGACGGCACCGTGATCTCCAGCTCGGCGCCGAACAGCATGCGCCGGTCCTGGTCCACGCGATGCCACTTGAGCAGGGTGGCGACGTCCGGCCGGACGGGCCCGTCGAAGGTGACCTGCCCGTTGGTGACGACCCGCACCGGCCGGGAGAAGTCGAACTGGTCCGGGCTCAGCAGCAGCGTGTAGTTGCGGACGTTCCGGGTCAGGACCTCCACCGTGTTGCCTTCCCGCCGTACCTCGATGCGCCCCGTCGGCTTCGGCCGGTCAAACACCACCCGCGCGCCCGGCGCACTGTCCGGCTCGTCTGGAATCGGCACGACGAGGTCACGCACCAGCCCGGGTCGCCTGACGGTCACGTGCAGCGTATCGCCCCACCGCGCGCCGCCCGTCGTCTCCAGGAGCGCCCGCATGGTCGGGGTCGCCAGGCCGTTGACCGCCGTGATCATGTCTCCGGGGACGAAACCCGCCCGCGCGCCCAGCGAGCCGAGTTCGACGGCGATGATCCGGACACCATCCGTGCTGGTCGGGTCGGCCCGGACGCCGAGGGACGGGACGGGTGGCAGCGGCCGGATGGTGTCGAATGATGGGAACGGATGGTCGCCCCGCACCGGCCCGATGGTGTCGACCACCACCCAGAAGGCCCGGTTGTACCGGTCGGTGCGCTCGGTCTCCCACGAGACGCTGTCCGGGAGCGGGTTGCGGGGATGCGCCGCCATGAAGGAATCGATCGCGGGCCGCTCGGCCAGCCACCAGCGGAGGTCGTGGCCGGATTCAGGCTGGGGCCGGAAGGTCACGTCCACCCCCGCCTCCCGGAACAGCGCGATATCGGCGGCGACGCTTCGCGCGGGATAGAACGGGTCCAGGGAGCCGTTGACCACGTACAGCGGCACGTTGCGCAGGCTGGGCACGTAGACCGGACCGTCGGCGCGGATTCTCGGGTTGACCAGGGCCTCCGGGCTGGAGATGAATGGCAGCAGCGCCGCCCAGGGGGTCGGGTCGCGGAAACCCAGGAACCACGCGCCAATGCCCCCGTCGGAGACTCCGATGACGTACACCCGGTTCTCGTCCACGTTGTACGTCTGCTTGAGGTCGGTCAGGATGCCGTTCAGGTTCTCCACCTGTGAAGCCTGCCACCACCGGCTGCCGCGCCACGCCGACGGGAAGACGGCGATGCGGGTCGAATCGGCGAACCGCTCCGCGTCCCAGTTCTGGCCGCTGCGCCGGTCGGGAGTGTCGGTGCCGCCGTGGAGGTAGAACCGCACCGGGTAGGCGTGAGCCGGGTCATAGCTGTCGGGAACGACGATGGTATAATGATTCTCGAACCCGTCCGAGGTCCGGTGGCGCGAGTTCTGGAGCCCGCGCGGGACCCCGCCCGCGTAAGGGCGACCCGCGGCAAGCCGGTTCGCGATGCTGTCGAACGGCAACCGGAGCGCAGCCAGTCGCGCGATGGCGGCGTCCACGTCAGTTTCCCGCGTGGCCTGCCAGTACCGGTCCATCGCCTGATCGAGCCTGCCGTTGCGCTGGGCAACGGCCGGGTGCGGCAGGGCGCAGAGCCAGAGGGCCAGGAGGACCCAGGGGGTGCTGCCCCTCCCGGGAGGCCGGAATGACCGGAACTGTGGCGGCATGGCTGCAATGTATCGCGACTGTACAGGCTCCGCCCAGCGTGGAGACGGCGCCCGTTCGCACGTCTCCCGGGAAAGGGCCGTGACGGTCGGGCGGAAATCCCGTAGATCTTCCGTGGCCCGATCCGTGCAAGCTGCAACGTCGTTTGCTGGAACCGCTGGAGACGGCGAGCCGTAGGGCGGTGTTCCAGTCCCCCGAGTCCGAAGAGATGTCCATGTCCCGATCCCGAAAAATCGCGCTCCTCTCCCTCGTCCTGGTTCCGGTGCTGATCGGCGGCTTCGTGCTGCAGCAGCACAGCACGCGCAACAGCCAGGTCCTGTTCGACCAGGTCTTCAGCCTGGTCTCCAACCGTTTCGTGGATACGCTCCAGACCTCGCGGATCTACGAACAGGCGGCGCGGGGCCTGGTGAGCCAGCTGGGTGACCCCTACGCTGCCCTGATCTCGCCGGAAGACATGGCGGGCTTCACGGTCCGCACGGCAGGCCGCTACGGCGGGATCGGGCTGCTCCTGGAGGACCAGGAGGGACAGATCACTGTGACGCGGGTCTTCCCGCACACGCCGGGCGCGGAAGCGGGGGTGGAGCGTGGCGACCGGATCGTGGCCGTGGAAGGAGAGGTGGTGAAGGGCTGGCCGCTCTCGGACGTGACCGACCGGCTGAAGGGTGAGCCGGGGACGGACGTGGGTGTCCGGTTCGTCCGGGCCGGTGTCGGGGCGCCGCTGGAGGTGAAGCTCACCCGCGCGGTCATCCACATCCCGTCGGTGCCGTACGCGATCATGCTGGACGGCCGTGTCGGCTACCTCCCGCTGCAGCAGATCACCGAGACTTCCGCCACGGAAGTCCGCTCGGCGATTCAGGAACTGGCACGACAGGGCATGGCGGGGCTGGTGCTGGACCTGCGCGGGAACGGTGGAGGGTACACCGACCAGGCGCTCCAGATCACGAACTTCTTCCTTCCCCGGGGCACGGAGGTTTACAGCGTCCAGTCCCGGGATCCGGACCCCGAGCGTTTCCTGGCCCCGCGAGACCCGATTCTCCCCGACCTTCCCCTCATCGTCCTGACGGATGCCTACTCGGCGTCCGCGTCGGAGATCATCGCCGGCGCGCTGCAGGACCACGACCGGGCGCTGCTGGTGGGCAACACCAGCTTCGGCAAGGGCCTCGTCCAGTCGGTCTTCCCGCTGGACAACGGCTGGGCGCTCAAGCTCACCACCGGCAAGTGGTACACTCCCAGCGGTCGGAGCATCCAGCGTCCCGACCGGGACGTCGGCTCACACCGGGTGGCGGAACTGGATTCGGTGCCCCTGTCGGAGCGGCCGAAGTACAAGTCGGACGGGGGCCGCATCGTGTACGGTGGCGGCGCCATCACGCCCGACCTGCTGGTCGAGTCGGACACGCTGACCACGGCGGAACAGGCGCTCTCCCGTGCCTTTGCCCCGAAGGGCCAGGATGTGAACCTGGCCCTGAACGACCTTGCCCGCGAACTGCGCAAGTCGGCCTCGGCGGATTTCACGGTTATTCCCGCGTGGCGGGAACAGCTCTGGACGCACCTGCAGGAGCGGGGGGTCCAACTGGACCGGCAGGAGTACGACGCGGGACGCCCTCTGGTGGATTACCTGATCGAGAACCGGGTGAGCCTGCTGGCCTATGGCGACAGCGCCGCCAAGCGGCGGGCGGTGAAGGAAGACGCCCAGCTCCGCACCGCGATCAACCTGCTGAAGCGCGGCGCCACACAGAGGGACCTGTTCGCGATGGTGGAATCCCGCACCGACAGCGGGGCGGTGGTCAGGTAGATGGGGTATGGGGTATCGGGTATCGGGGAGTATTCGTCCTCACTCCCGATTCCCGACCCCCGATACCCGATTTCAAGATGCCTCAGTATTCCCTTCGTTCCGGGGCCACCATATTCGAGATCAGCATTCCCGCCACCAGTGCCATCGCCATCAGTACCATCCGGAACGCCGTATCCATCCCCAGGACCACCTCGCGATCCAGCAGTGAACTGAGGCTGCGGAAGCCGATGCTGCCCGGGACCAGCAGCAGGATTCCCGGCACGAGCGTCACGGCCGCCGGCCGATGGAGAGTTCTCGCGTAAACGTTGCTTGCCACGCCCACGACCAGCGCGCCGGCGAACACGCCAAGCTCCAGCCCGAGCACGTGGGCACCGAGCCGGCCTCCCATGACCGCGAGGATGCCGCTCAGCACGATCCACGGCGCATCCCGTCGCTCTGCCCGGAGCAGGACGACGAACGCGAGCGGCGCGATGACCAGGGCGACGGCCTCCGTCCAGCCCGGCAGCTTCACGGCCTGCACGAAGGGCGGCAGCGCGCCACCGGCCAGCAGGCCCACGATCCGGGCGCCGAGGGCGACGCCGAACCCGATTCCCAGGAACATGATGAAGGCGCCGGTGAGTCGCGCGGTACCGCTCACCAGGTGCCGGGAATTGAGCTCCGTCATCGCGATGGTGAGTGTGAGCCCGGGAATCAGAACGATGAGCCCGGCGAGGGTGGCATTGTATACGCTGTAGGGCCCGATCCAGAGCGCAAGCGCCGCGGCGGTGGCGGAGGCGAGGACGGCGGCGACGGGTTCGAATACCCGGGCGAGCGCGCGGAGCCGTGTGGCGGCAAGCGCAAGGAGTCCGGTAAGGAGGCCGATGGCGGTTGCGACGACGATTTCGCGCCAGCCGCCGCCCAGGAAGCGCGAGGCAGCGCCCGAGACGAGGGCATACGCCGCCAGGGTGATGCCGGTGCCATAGGGGGGCGCCGCCGCCAGAATCCGTTCGATCTCCTGCGAGCCTTCGGCGGGCGGGCGGGTTCCGTCCACCACCGCGCTGGTTACCGCATGGAGTTGTGCCAGCCTGCCCAGATCCTGGTCGCCCGGCTCGACCCGGATCAGGAAGGTCTGCTGGTCGTCCTGGGGGCCGAATGCGGCAAAGACCGCAGTCGGGGTCGTGAAGAACTGCCCCTCGAGTCGAAGGCGGGTCGAGACCGAGGCCAGCATGTCCTCGAGCATGTGGGCGTCGTAGCCGTAACGGTGCAGGGCCCGGCCGAGCCGCAGGATGAACCCCGCTGCGGCGGGATCCACCTCGTGGGACTGGCGCGTGGAGGTCGGATCGTCCTGGCTCATCGTCTCGCCCGTCAATGGTCGGCCCAATATATTCTGTCCGTTCCCGGAATTCCTCCAGTCCCTTCACCACACGCCGGCCATGTCACGCGCCTCACTCTTCACGCTCCTGCTCGCCGTCGCGCTTTCCGCCGGCGCCTGCACCCTCGATGATTTCCGCAGCCCCGACCAGCGCCGGTCTCCGGCGGACGGTGGGGAGCTCACGTTCGCCCCGGACCTTCGCGTGGACCTCGCGACGATGCACCACGAGCCATCCGGACTCTACTGGGCTTCCCGCGGCGCCGGCTCAGGTCCGGCGGCCCGCCCGGGAGACACGGTGACCGTCATGTATTCCGGATGGCTGCCCGACGGGCGCCTGTTCGACCGGAGCCCGGCCGGCTCGCCATTCCGGTTCATCCTGGGGCGTGGCATGGTGATCGACGGGTGGGAGGAGGGGCTGGTTGGCATGCAGCAGGGGAGCCGGAGGCTGCTCGTCCTGCCACCGGGGCTGGCCTATGGTGCCGGGGGCCAGGGGATGATTCCGCCGAATGCGACACTGGTGTTCGACGTGCAGTTGCTGGAACTCGGGCGGGCTACATCGGCCACACCCGGGGCACCATGAGGATGGTGATGACCACGACCAGCACCGTGAGCGGCAGGCCCAGCCGGGCGTAGTCGCCGAAGCGGTAGCCGCCCGGGCCGTAGACCATGGTGTTGGTCTGGTAGCCGATGGGGGTCAGGAAGGAGGCGGAGGCCGTGATCGCCACCGCGATGGCAAACCCGCGCGGGTCGGCGCCGACCTGCCCTGCCGCCGCGAAGCCGATGGGAAACATCAGGGCTGCCGCGGCATTGTTCGTGACCAGCTCGGTCAGGCACACCGTCGCCAGCACTACTCCCGCCAGTACCCCGTAGTACCCGGTTCCGCTCGCCAGGGACACGATCCCGTGGGCCATGTGCGCCGCCAGGCCCGATGCCTCGATTGCCGCGCCGATCCCGAAGCTGGCCGCGATCACGATGATCACGTCCAGGTCCACGGCATTCCGGGCCTCGGCGGCGGTGAGGACGCCGAGGCCGACCAGCGCGATGGCCCCGATGAGCGCCGCCTGCAGGATGGGCAGGATACCCGCCCCGGCCATGCCCACGATCCCGAAGGTGATGAGCGCGACGATCCACGCCTTCTTCGTGACGCCGGGCGGGGTGCCGCCGAGCGGACTGACCAGGAGGAAGTCGCCCCGGTCGCGCCAGCGGTCGCGGAAGCCGCCGTCGCTCAGGAGGACGAGTGAGTCACCCAGGCGGATGCGCACGTCGCCGAGCTTCGCGTTGACGCGGTGTCCGGACCGGTGGATGGCGAGCACGGCCGCCTGGTACCGGCTGCGGAAGGCCATCTCCTTGATGGTCCGACCGATCAGGGGAGAGGCGGCACCGACGACGGCCTCGTAGAACCCGTGACGCGTCGTGTCGAAGGGGTTCAGGTGGTCCTGCTCGGTTGAGCGGAGGCCCCGTGTGCTCTGGAGGTCCACCACCTGGTCGGCCCGACCGACGAAACAGAGCCGGTCGCCGCCGTTCAGGATTGTGTCCGGCGCCACGGGCACGATGCGTTTGCCCTCGCGCTCGAGTTCGGCCAGGTACACCCCCTGCAGGTTCCGGAGGCCTGCCTTCTCCACGTCGACCCCGTCCAGCGGTCCTCCATCCACCACCTCCATCCCCACCACGAATTCGCGCACGTCCTCGTTCAGGTGCTTGTGGGCCGGCTTCCGTTCGGCAAGCAGCCACGGCGTGATGACAAGGAGCAGCGCCAGCCCCGCCACCGCCACGGGCAGGCCGACCGGCGTGATCTCGAACATGCCCATCGGCGCCAGGCCCTCCTGCTCCAGCAGGCCCGAGACCACGAGGTTCGTGCTGGTGCCGATCGCGGTCACCACGCCGGCCAGGATGACCGCGAAGGACAGTGGCATCAGGTAGCGTGAGGGGGACTGCTGGTGCCGCTCGGCCCAGTCGGAGAGCACCGGCATGAGCATCGCGACAATCGGGGTGTTGTTGAGGAAGGCCGAGCCCGCGGCTGAGGGAAGGAGCAGCCGCGCGAGCGTGCTGCGCTGGCTGCCTCCCGAACGCAGGATGCCATGGAGGAGCGGCTGCATCAGGCCGGTCTTCTCCACCGCCCGGGCCAGGATATACAGGGCCGCGACGGTCATCGGCGCCGGATTGCCGAAGCCGGCGAACGCCTGGCCGGGAGAGATGATCCCGAGCAGGAGCAGCAGCACGGTCGCCCCCATCATGGCGGAAGCGGGGGCCACGACGTCCCGGACGAGCAGGGCCACGGTGCCTCCTGCGACAGCCAGCGTTGCCCAGGCTTCCCAGCTCATAGCGGCTCCGGAGAAGAGAACAGCAATGCCTTGGAGGTCATGCGACAGCGCGGAACGTCGGCAAGTCCCGGGCCTGACGTCTCCAATCTAGGTGCCGCGCCACGATACGACGAACCGCCCGGGGCAGGTGCCCCGGGCGGCTCGAAGATACCGGTATGTGGTCGGTCAGCCCTGGCCCGCCAGGGCCGTGACTGCGTCCGCGAGCTTCCGGACCCGGGCCTGGTCGCTGCCACGGGCGTCGTTCTGGAGTTCGGCCCCGAGGGAGGAGAGGGCGTCCCGGCGGGCGGAGCCTGACTTCGACTCGGCGCTCGCGAGGGCCTTCCGCACCTCGTTGATCCGCTCCATGGCGAGCCCGTTCGACCGCTGCAGCTGGTCGAGGTAGGCCCGGGCCAGCGCGAAACTGGGCGGCCAGGTGTAGCCGGGCTGCCCCTGCACGTTCAGGTATGCGAGGTGTGCCGTCTTCGCGGCGTCGATCTCGTTCCGGGTCAGCGCCGGGCTCGGCGTGAGCTCGAAGACGTCGAGGCCACGGGAGATCTCGGAGCTGACCATGACGCCGTTGTACCAGTAGATCGACCAGGATCCGCCGCTTGCCATCTTGGTGGAATCGATCGGGCCGCGGTCATAGAACGCGATCTCGGTCGGGTGCGCCGCGTCGGTCCAGTCGAACACCGACACGCCGCCCTGGTACCACGCCTGCACCATTACGTCGCGCCCGGGGACGGGGATGAGCGACCCGTTGTGGGCCACGCAATTCTCCTCCGCCGTCTGGGCCGCCGGCATCTTGTAATAGCTCGCGAAGGTGAGGTGCCGGTCCTTCAGGGTGAAGATGGCGTCCGCGCCCCACTCCTTCGGGTCCGTGGCGCGGCACTTCGGCTGGCCGCCGCCGCCCCATTCGTCCGAGAAGAGGAGCTTGGTGCCGTCGTTGTTGAACGTCGCGGAATGCCAGTAGCTGAAGTTCGAATCAGAGACGGCATCGAGCCGGCGTGGCTGGGTCGGGTTGCTGATGTCGAGGAGCAGTCCGTAGCCGGCGCAGGCGCCGCCCGCCAGCCCGATCTGCGGATAGACCGTGATGTCATGGCACTGGTTCGGGCCGGTCGGCTTGTTGGCGTTGCCGCCGGTGAGCAGGGCCACGAGGGCCGGCAGCCCGTCGCGGAGGGCCGAGCTGTCGGCCGCGGTCGGGGCGCCGGTACCGCCCCGGGCCTTCACCGTGCTGTCCAGCAGCATGCGGGCGAAGCCGTCGGGCAGCGCCAGTTCCTGGTCATTCACCGTCACGATGAAGGCGCCGCGGGCCCGCTGCTGCTCGAGCGCGGCCCGGTCCTCGGGGCTCAACCCGTGGGTCGGCGGGGCGGCCAGTTCGTTGAAGATCCGCGGGTGGCTGACGATCGCGGCCTGGTTCGGGTGTGCCAGGGGCACCTTGATGACCTCGATCCGGAACAGGGCCGAATTCGGGTCCTCATCCGGCGCCATGTGCGAGCAGCCCGCCAGTTCGTTCGGCGAGCGGACGCCGGCCTGGCCGGAGACGTACACGTACACGTTCTCCTTGTCGTTCGGATCCACCAGCACCGTGTGCGTATGGGATCCCCGGCAGGTCTGCACGTTGGCGACGTTGCGCGGGTTATGGATGTCGGTGATGTCAAAGATGCGGACGCCGCGCATGCGCTCGGCGCTCACCGTGTCCGGCACGCCCTGCCCGCCGCAGTCGACCCGGCCATTCATGCCCTCGGCTGACACGAAGAGCAGGTTCTGGTAGACGGACACGTCGTTCTGGGAGGCCGGGCAGAAGAGGGAGTTCGCCAGGACCGGGGCCGAGGGATTCGTGAGGTCCCAGAACAGGATGCCGTTGTAATTGCCCTGGATCGCGTACTGGCCCCGGAATGCCAGGTCCGAGTGCGTCGCGTCGGAGAACGGCTCGGGAGCCAGGCGATTGGCCAGCAGGCGCATGTTCCAGGAGGCCACCCCGGCGTCCATCTTGCCGGCGCTCAGCCCGACGCGCGGATCAGGCGTGGGGGCCGAAACCGAGGACAGGGGCGCGGGCGCCGGACCCATCCGGGACGGCGCGGGCGACGATGTGCCGGAGGATCCCGCACAGGAGGCAAGTGCCGCGATCCCGAACAGCAATCCCAGGGGGCGCAGCGAGGACGAAAGGCGTGTCATGGGCAATTCCGTGGAGAAGGGGGACAGAAGTGGTGCGCGGTCAGGGTTCACTTGCGGCTCCAGGACTCGGTGACGATGGCGCCGAGCATCTTGCGCATGCGCTCGATCTCCGTGGTCTGGTCGGCACTGATGTCGGAGGCGATCTTGTAGACGAGGTCGTTCTGGGCGGCACCGTAGGAGCCGAAGAGGTCGTCCACCATGGTGACGGCGCCGGAATGATGCTGGATCATGCCGCGGAGGAATAGCTGGTCGAACTGTTCGCCGCGCGCGGCATCGAGCGCATCGAGCTGCTCCTTCGTCAGCATGCCCTCCATGTGCATGTTGTGGCTCATGGACTTTCCGGCAGCCTCATCGCTGACGTCGGGCACCGGCCTGCCGTGGTCGCGAAGCCAGTTCTGCATCGTCAGGATTTCGTCGCGCTGGGCGTTGATGATCCGGCTCGCCAGCGTCTGAACCCCGGGGCTGGCCCCGTGCGTCGGTGCCCAGCGTGACATCACGATGGCCTGGGCATGGTGGTGGATCATGCCGGTCATGAAATCGACGTCCGCCTGCGTGGCCGAGTTGCGCACGCTGTCCATCGTGGCGCCCTGGGCAGCCGAGGCGGCCGGGGCAGCGGTGGTTGGGGCTGGTGTCGTCGTGGGAGTGGTTGCGGCGGTGCCGCAGGCAGCGAGGGCCGCCAGGGCGAAGACGCCCCAGGACGGCCCGATTCCGTGCTTCATCAGACCTCCTTCTTGAGCGTTGAAGAAAACCTCCACCCCGCCCGCGGGGCAACCCGGGGCCCTCCGTGCCGGATCGGGGGGGTGTGCGCGGCCGCACAGCGGCCCCGGCCGCCGTCGCATATACTGCTCCATTGCTTGATGTTGGGCCATCGACCCCAGACTGGACGGACCCATGTCGTTACAGATGCTGAAGCCTTTCCTCGTGCCGCTTCTCGCAGGCAGTGTCCTTGCTTCCTGTGCCACCAACCCGGTGACCGGCAAGAGTGAACTCTCGCTCGTATCGGAGTCGCAGGAAATCCAGATGGGGCGCCAGGGGGCACAGGATGTGGCCCAGTCCATCGGGCTCTACGACGACGCCGCGCTCCAGAACTACGTCAATTCGGTGGGCCAGAAGCTGGCGGCAAACTCCGAGCGGCCGGACCTGCCCTGGTCCTTCCAGGTGGCCGATGACCCAGCAGTGAACGCCTTCGCGCTCCCCGGCGGATTCATCTTCGTCACCCGCGGGATCCTGACGACCATGAACAACGAGGCCGAGCTCGCTACCGTGCTGGGGCATGAGATCGGGCACGTGACCGCCAAGCATTCCGTCCAGCAGATCAGCCGGGCCCAGGTGGCGCAACTCGGGCTCGGGGTCGGCATGATCCTGTCCGAGGACATCGCGCGCTTCGGCAACCTGGCCGGCGCCGGCCTGAGCCTGCTGTTCCTCAAGTACGGCCGGGACGACGAGCGCCAGGCCGACCAGCTGGGCTTCAAGTACGCGCTGAATCACGGATACGACGTCCGCGAGATGGACAACGTATTCCAGACGCTGCAGCGGGTGAGCGCCCAGGGCGGCAACGAAGGCCGTTTGCCCGAGTGGCTCTCCACCCACCCGTATCCGGAGGCCCGGATCCAGGCGACTCAGGCGCGTCTCGATACCCTGCATGCCGATCTGTCGAAGGCGACGGTGGGCCGGGACCCCTACCTGAAGCAGATCGAGAACGTCATCTACGGCGAGAACCCGCGCCTGGGTTACTTCGAGGGCGGCACCTTCTACCATCCGGACCTCAAGTTCGTGCTCCAGTTCCCCGATGGCTGGCAGTACCAGAACCAGGCCCAGGCCGTGGTCGCGGTCAGCCCGGAGAACGACGCGGTGGTGACCCTCGGCATCGGCGAGGGGGCGCCGGACGCTGCCGCCCAGCAGTTTCTGTCCCAGCAGGGTGTGCAGGCGGGCCAGGTATCCCGGAACACGATCAACGGGCTGCCTGCGGTGACGGCGAGCTTCGACGCCCAGACGAGCGACGGGCAGGCCCTCCGCGGCGTGGTCACGTTCCTCTCGTACAACAACGCGACCTACCGGTTGCTGGCCTATACGGCCCCTGGCCGGATCGGGGCCTACCAGAACGCGTTCCTCCAGTCGGTCCAGAGCTTCCGGCCGCTCACGGACCAGTCGAAGATCAACGTGGAACCGAAGCGGGTGGATGTCGTCCGGCTCGACCGCGCCATGACGCTGGCGCAGTTCAACCAGCGGTACCCCTCGACGATCCCGATCGAGATGCTGGCGATCATCAACGAGGTAGATGCCTCCACGACCCTTCCGGCCGGCCGTGAGGTGAAGCGGGTGACCGGCGGGCACACCGGCTCCTGATGGGGTCGTGGCGGTGGCGGGCAACCCGCGCCGCGCTCACGGTTCCGATTCAGTTGCGGCTGGACAGCCTCGAGGCGGTGGCCGCCCGGGCGCGTGACGGTGACCGCCGGAGGGACCCGCCGCCCGCGGTCATCGCGCGGTGGGTAGACCGGCTGCTTCGCCGCCTGCCCCGCCCATGGCGGCTGACCTGCCTCACCCGGACGGCGGTGCTGTACCTGGTGCTCCGGCGGGAAGGATATCCGGTGGAATGGTGCATCGGGGTAACTCGTCAGGGGGGAACCTTCGCGGCGCATGCCTGGCTGGAACTGGACGGTGCCGCCTGCCTGGAGTTCCCCCACACTGATGTTGGCCAGCTCCAGGTGATCGCCCGCTTCCCACAGTCCACCCGGGGGGCGGGCTTTTCGGGTTGATCAGCCTCGATCGAGGGCGGCCCTCGCATCGCGGAACACGCGGTTCCACATCGTTCGCGTGAGCCGGCCGGTGTTGGTGTTCTGCCGGCTGGGATGGTACGACGTGACCAGCACCGTCCCGTCCGGCAGGCGATGCCGCGCGCCGTGACGGAACGGGGGCCGCTCCCGCGGTGACAGCCGCTCCCACCAGCCCGCGGCCTTGAGCCAGCCCTCCCACGCGATTCTTCCCAGCACAATCACCACACGGGCCTTCTCCAGGGCCTGCAGTTCTGCCTCGAGCCATGAGCGACAGGCGTCCCGTTCGTCGCGGGTTGGCTTGTTGGCCGGCGGAGCGCAACGTACTACGGCCGTGATGTAGCAGTCGGTGAGGCGGAGGCCGTCATCCCGCGATTCGGACGTGGCCTGGTTCGCGAACCCGTACCGGTGCAGGGCGGCATAGAGCCAGTCGCCGCTGGAGTCGCCGGTGAACATGCGACCGGTGCGGTTGGCGCCGTGGGCCGCCGGCGCCAGGCCGACGATGAGCAGCCGCGCGCCGGGGTCGCCGAAGCCCGGCACTGGCAGGCCCCAGTACTCCTGATCACGAAAAGCCCGCTTCTTCGCGGTCGCCACTGCACGGCACCAGGCGCGGAGCCGGGGGCAGCGGGTACAGGCGATCACGCCGCGTGTGACGGCGGCGACCTGCCGGGCGCTCAGCTCACCCGCCGGGTCTTGTGCTTGAGGAAGTCCATCAGGATGAATTGGCCCAGGGTCATGGTGGTCGTGAAGTACGCCTTGCCCCGGCAGATGGTGGACACCTGCTTCACGAACTCCACCAGGCTTCGCTCCCGCGCCAGCATGAAGGTGTTGATCATGATCCCGCTGCGGCGGCACTCGGCGACTTCACGGAACGTCGCCCGCGTGATCGTCGGGTCGAGCCCCATCGAGTTCACGTAGATCCGCCCGTCGGGAAGGGTCAGTGCGGAGGGCTTGCCGTCGGTGATCATGATGATCTGCCGCATGTCCATCGCCTGGCCCAGGAGGATCCGCCGCGCCAGCCGGAGGCCTTCCGCAGTGTTCGTGTGCCAGGGGCCGACCTTCGCCCGTGCGAGCGCGGGAAGCGGGATCTCCTCAGCGGAATCATGGAACAGGACGACGCGAAGCGTGTCTCCCGGGTACTGCGTCCGGATCAGGTGGGTGAGTGCCAGCGCCACCTTCTTGGCAGGAGTGAACCGGTCCTCTCCATAGAGGATCATGGAGTGACTGCAGTCCAGCATCAGCACCGTGGCGGCGGAGGAGCGGAAGTCGCTCTGGTGGACCATCAGGTCACCGTACTGGAGCGGAAGCGGGAACCGGAGTCCCTCGCGGGCGAGGGCGCGGGCAAGCGTGCCGGGCACGTCGAGGTTCATGACGTCGCCGAACTCGTAGGGCCGGCTGGCGGACTCGGCCTCGATGGTCGTGCTCTGGCGGGTGGTCTCGTGCGCGCCCAGGCTGGCGTGGCCGATCGAGCCGAGCAGGTGGCGAAGGGCGCGGTAGCCGAGGAAATCCACCGCCTTGTCGGTGAGGTCGAACTTCACGTCACGCGCCGCTTCCCGGGCCTGGCCTCCCGGGCCGGTCATGGCCTGATACCCGCCAGGGGCCTGCGGGGGAGCCTCCGTGCGGAGATAACCCTCTTCCATGAGGCGCTGGATGATCCGGTCGATCATGTCGGCGATGTCCTTCTGGTGCCGGCGGTCCTGTTCCGGGTCTCCCGAGGGACCACTGTTCAGGAACTCCAGCATCTCGGGCGTGAGCTCGCCGGAGGACATGAGCGCATCCAGGATAGCCGCGCGCAGGTCGTCCATCGAGCGGCCATCGCCGTCGTCCCAGCCGTCGAAACCGGACTGGAGCAGGAAGTCGCCGAGGCTGTCGAGCAGGCCCTGCAGGTTGACCGCGTCGGCAAAGCCCGGGATGTAGCGGGACCAGGTGGTGTATCGCATTGCGTACTCCCGAGGGCGGCGCATCCGCCCGCATGATGGATGATAGCTACAGGACGGGCAAGGCGGACAGGACGGACGGGACGGACAAGGCGGTCAGTAGTTTCGGGCCGCCCTGACCGCCCTGACCTGCTTACCATTCTCCCGTGACCGCGCCCCTTCCGGCCTCTACCTCAGCCGCGCCTGCCGGGCCTCCGGGCAGGCCGACGCCATTCCGCGCGCTCCGGCACCGGAACTTCCGCCTCTTCCTGGGCGGACAGATGGTGTCGCTCACCGGGACGTGGCTCCAGAACGTGGCGCAGGGGTGGCTGGTTCTGCAGCTCACGCAGTCCGCGTTCATGGTGGGGCTGGTGAGCACGCTGGGCACCCTGCCGATTCTGCTGTTCACGCTCTACGGCGGCGTCGTGGCAGACCGGGTGAACAAGCGGCGCTTCATCCTGATGCTCCAGAGCCTCATGCTGGTGGACGCCGCGGTCCTCGGCGTGCTCACGCTCACGGGCGCGGTGACCGTCGGCTGGGTGATGGTGCTGGCTGCGATCTTCGGCCTGCTGGCGGCGTTCGAGGTACCCACCCGGCAGGCGTTCGTGATCGAGATGGCGGGGCGGGACGACCTGATGAACGCCATCGCGCTCAACTCCTCGGTCTTCAACCTGACCCGGATCATCGGCCCCGCGGTGGCGGGCATCATCATCGCTACGGCGGGCATCGCGGCCTGCTTCCTGGCGAACGCGGGGAGTTACCTGGCGGTGATCGGCAGCCTCCTGGTCATGCGACTGCCGCCGAGCCCGCCCCCGCCCCCGGGCCGCCCACGGTTCCTGGACGGGCTTTCGTACGTACTGGGTGAGCCATGGCCCCGGACGCTGGCCATTCTCACGGCGACCTTCAGCATCTTCGGCGGGGCGTTCCTGCCGCTGCTTCCCGTATTCGCCGAGCAGGTCCTCAAGACCGGGGCAACGGGGTATGGCACCCTCGTCTCGGCGGTGGGGGTGGGTGCCTCGGGCGCGGCCCTCATCGTGGCGGCCTTCGGGCACCGGTTCCGGAAGCGGACGGTGGTGCTCGTGAGCGGGATGCTGTTCGGGGCCTTCCTGATGGCGGCGTCGGTCATGACCAGTTACTGGCTGGCGCTGGTCCTGTTCACCCTGGCGGGGACGGCCATGGTGCTCAGCAACGTGCTGACCAACACGCTGCTCCAGTCGGAGGCGCCGGACCACCTGCGCGGGCGGGTGATGGGGGTGTATGCATTCATCATTCTCGGGATGGCCCCGTTCGGGTCATTGCAGGGTGGCTGGCTTGCGGAGCTGCTGGGCGTAGACCGCGCGTTCGGGATCGGCGGGGCGATCTGCCTGCTGGTGGCGGTGGTGCTGACCATCCGGATGCGGCATCGGCTCCGGCGGGAACGGTGAGTGCCGGCAACAGCCTCACCACAAAGGCCGCAAAGGTCATCTAGTCCCTTCTCTCTATTCCCTCTTCCCTGGCCCTCATGCTCATAACTATTTCCCGCGAATTCGGCGCCGGCGGCTCCCAGGTGGCGCAGCGCGTAGCTGAGGCCCTGGGCTGGTCGGTCGTGGACAATGAACTGATCGAGGCGGTGGCGGCGCGGGCAGGCGTGTCTGCCCAGGAAGTGGCCGAGCGGGAAGAGAAGGGCCCGACCTTCATCCAGCGCCTGGCCCGCGCGCTGGTGGCCTCGCCGGAATACGTGTACCTGGCACGGACACCGGTGGAGGAAATTGACGAGCCGAAGCTGGTGCGGATCACGGAGACTGTGGTGCAGGAGATCGCGAGGCAGGGGAAGGTGGTGATGGTCGGGCGGGCGACGCCGGCGGTGCTCTCGAGCGAGATCGATGCGATTCATGTGCGGGTGGTGGCTCCGCGGCAGCACCGGATTCACGAAGTCGTACGGCGCCTCTCCTGCGATGAGGAAGCAGCGGGGAAGAAGGTGGACGAGATGGACGAAAACCGGCGGCGTTACCACCGGGAGTACTACGACCGGGACTGGGCGGATCCCGCCGTGTACCACCTCGTGATCAACACCGGTGCGCTCGGATGGGATGGGGCAGCAGGGGTGATCGTGGAGCGGGCGAGGCAGTTGGGGTGGTGTTAGTGCCGGGAATCGGGTGTCGGGAATCGGGTCGTTGAGTGGTTGAGTGGTTGAGTGGTTGAGTCACTAGCTTCGGTCCGCCTGTCCGCCTGTCCGCCTGTCCGCCTGTCCGCCTGTCCGCCTGTCCGCCTGTCCGCCTGTCCGCCTGTCCGCCTGTCCGCCTGTCCGCCTGTCCGCCTGTCCGCCTGTCCGCCTGTCCGCTCTGTCTGCCTGTCCGCCTGTCCGCCTGTCCGCCCTGTCCTCGACTTGCATCTTCGGCGTTTGTTCGGTATACTGATCCACCGACCAGCCGGAGCTTGCCGTGCGTTCTCCCAGCCTCGAATCCCGTCTCCACCTCCTCATGACCCTGGCGCAGGACGATCGGGAGTCGGCTTCTGACCGTCCTCTGCCTCCCAGGCTCCGGCATGCCGGCAAATCCGGCTCCCTCGGGCCCCTGAACATCCGGAACCTCCGGGTGGGCAGCGGCAAGCGGCGTCTCCTCCGCATCCTCATGACCAACGCATGCAGCTTCAATTGTCATTACTGCCCCATGCGGCGGGACCGGGACATGCCGAGGACCCTGCTCAAGCCCGAGGAGCTGGTCCGGATTTTCATGGGAGCGCTGGCCCGCGGGTGGTGTGACGGGCTCTTTCTGACCACCGGCATTCCAGGCCGGCCGGTGAAGGTGATGGATGACCTGATCACGGCCCTGGAGCTGATCCGCGAGCGCCACCATTTCCGCGGGTACATCCACGTGAAGATCGTGCCCGGCGCCGAGCCCGCGCAGATCGAGCGGATCACCGCACTGGCCTCCCGCGTTTCCATCAACCTGGAGACGCCGTGCGGGGCCACACTCACGCAGATCGCACCGGAGAAGAGGCTGGCGACGGCCGTCTCCGCGCTGGAATCCGCCCGGGCACTGGTCAACCGGAACCGTGCGGAAGAGCGGCACGGCCGGCCGCGTGACCCGTTCCACCCCGGGGGCGTGGCGGGCATGACGATGCAGTTCGTGGTGGGCGCCACGGGAGAC
The DNA here is from genome assembly GCA_963825055.1 of uncultured Gemmatimonadales bacterium. Lineage (GTDB taxonomy): Bacteria > Gemmatimonadota > Gemmatimonadetes > Gemmatimonadales > GWC2-71-9 > CAWGSK01. The sequence goes on along the minus strand of CAWGSK010000009.1, from coordinate 98,401 downwards.
ACAGATCGCACCATCCTGAACACCGTGCGGGGATTCTACGATGGCGGCGGGATGCACCATTCGCAGTTCAGTGCCTTTCGGCCGATCAGCCGGACGCCCATGGAAGAGAAACCGGCGGCCCCGGCGCTCCGGGAGCACCGGCTCTACCAGGCGGATCACCTCATGCGGGACTATGGATTCGGCGCGGAGGAAGTGGTCTACGACGACGAGGGAAACCTGCCGCTGTCCGCCGACCCCAAGGCCACGTGGGCACTCGCCAACCCCGAGCGGTTCCCGGTGGAGGTCAGGACAGCCTCGTACGAGGAGCTGCTGCGCGTGCCGGGGATCGGGCCGGGGAGCGCCCGGCGCATTGTGGACACCCGGCGCCAGACGGCGTTCCGCGGCTTGCGTGATCTCGGCCGCATGGGGGTAGTTACCGGGCGTGCCGCCGGATTCCTGACGCTGAACGGCCGTCGCCTGCAGACGCACCGGTGGACGGAACAACTCGGCTTCTGGGCGCCGGAGGAGGCCGCCGGTCAATACCACCGTGTGTATGAGGTGAGTCCCGGCACCTTTCGGTGAGGAGGCTGGTCAGGCCTTGTCGAACCCGTAGCCCGGTGGCTCCCGGCGCTGGGGACGGGCGCGGGTGTAGCCGAGTTCTTCACTCCGGGTGATTCGCTTCTGGAAGGCGAGCCCTTCCAGCACCAGCTCGCACGCTCCCACCATCGCTCCCGGGTCCTCCGGCTTCGCGATACCCGAGGCCTTCACGAGGTCCACCAGCGCCGGTACCTGGTCGAACGCCTGGAGGCAGACCCGGCTCCCGGAGTCGGATTCGATCCTGAGTGCGCCGCCCTCGTCGAACCACCGCACGACGGGGTCGAAGTCAGCTTCGGGAAAATGCTGCTGCATGACACCGCCCGCCGCCCGCCGGATCAGCTCGCGGGCGATGGTGTCTCCGCCCTGCAGTTCGCCCTCGTATTCCAGCTCGAGCTTCCCGGTGATGGCCGGGATCGCCGCGTATACGTCGCTGATCCGGGGCACGGCCTCCGCTTCGTCGCAGGAGAGGGCGCGCCGCTCGGCGCTGCTTACGGCGTTTTCGAGCACGGCGATCGGCAGCCGCTGGCTCACACCGCTCCGGCGGTCGATGCGCGGGTCCTCCCGTCCCTCGAATGCGATCCGTTCCACGGCCTCGGCGATGAACGGTGGAATACGTACCGCCGGCCCGCCGTTGGCGGCGCGGTCCGTCCAGGACTCCTGCCGGGTGATCGCCATGCCGAGGTCCACGGACCGCGGATAGTGCGTCATGATCTCGCTCCCGATCCGGTCCTTCAACGGCGTGATGATCTTGCCGCGGGCCGTGTAGTCCTCCGGGTTGGCCGTGAAGGCGAGCAGGACATCGAGCGCGAGCCGCACCGGGTAGCCTTTGATCTGGACGTCGCCTTCCTGCATGATGTTGAACAGGCCGACCTGGATCTTGCCGCTCAGGTCCGGCAGCTCATTGATGGCGAAGATGCCGCGGTTGGCGCGGGGCAGCAGGCCGAAGTGCATGCTGAGTTCATCGGAGAGCAGATGGCCGCCCCGGGCGGCCTTGATGGGGTCGACGTCGCCAATGATATCGGCGATGGTGACGTCCGGCGTGGCGAGCTTCTCGACATAGCGCGCGTCGCGCGGCAGCCAGTCGATGCTTGTCGCGTCGCCGCATTCGTCGATGCGGTCGCGGGCGAAGCGCGAGATCGGTGCGAACGGATCGTCGTTGACCTCGCTTCCCGCGACTACCGGGATGGCATCGTCCAGGAAGCGGACCAGGGACCGGAGAATCCGGCTCTTGGCCTGACCGCGGAGCCCCAGGAGGATGAAATGGTGCCGCGAGAGCATCGCATGGATCAACTGTGGGAGGATCGTATCGTCGTACCCGACGATGCCCGGAAACAGCTCCTCTCCCGACTGCATCATGCGAATCAGGTTGCTGCGGAGCTCCTGCCTGACCGACCGGCCGCGAAGGGGGGCATGGCCCCACGGAGATTGCTTAAGTTCACCCAGCGTAACGGGATACGTCATTTCCTGCTCCTTCGGAATTTCTTCAGCCGTTCGGTGCGTCACTCCCATATGATGATGCCTGTCTGGAAGCTAGTCCCGTCCGCACGCCGCGGCAGGCGGGGACCCCTCTTGCTTGACAATCCCCGGCGCGACCGTAGGTTGTAGCGCCCGCGTTCTGTGGCGGGATGCGGCGCTCATCCAATCCCCTGGCGAGGAGTATGTATGCGGAAGGTTCTGGCTCTGGCGGCTGTACTGGTGCTCGTAGGCTGCGAGAAAAAGGCTGAAGAGGCCCCGATGGCTGATTCATCGGCGATGATGGAAACGACCCCGATGAACAACACCCCCATGATGGATACCACGATGATGGACACCACCATGGCGCACGATTCGGGAGCGATGGCGCCCAACTGAGCGGCCGCCGGCCCGAGGGGGCCATCCGCAGGAAGAAGGGCCCCGCCTTGTGGCGGGGCCTGTTGTTTTCCGGTCAGTCGTCGATGAGTGCCTCAGGGAACGGGAGAGGCACCACCAGGGCCTGCCGCCCTCCGGCGCTCACCGTCTGTCCCGTTTCGACCTCACGCCGGATGGAGGAAAGTCCCAGCCTCCGCCGGGGGAGGGCGAGTGTCGACCCGATGGTTCCGACCACCCGGTCGCCCGTTTCCACCGTGTCGCCCACGAGTGGATCAGGGTCATCCCAGACCAGCCCCCGCAGTTCCCGGTTGGGATGTCCGCGGAAGTGGACCCGGGCCACGGTCTCCTGTCCGGTGTAGCATCCCTTCGTGTAGGACACACTGCCCATCTCGTCGAACCGGACCTCCTGAGGGAGTGTCTTCTCGCCGATCTCCGCTCCAAGTCCCGGCCAGCCGGCCATGATCCGTGCCGCTTCGGCGTCGGTTCCGGAGCCCGGCTCGGCCCCGGCGGACTTGAGCGTCGCCATGAAGTCATCGAGCCCGGCTGCCGGGGACAACAGCATGGCCCGGAAGGGAGCCAGTGCCGGGGGGCACGCGGTTACGTATACCGATTCCCCGTCCTCACCGGACGCCTCGACCAGATGGCCGGCCGCGGAAGGGATGGGGAGGCCGGCCTGCTCGAGCACGAGCCAGGACTCGTCACCATAGAGGTGGATGGGAGCCCACGAATCAGTACGGTCAGTCACGGTGGCAAGCCGTGGTGGAAGGCTCCGGCGAAAGATGCCGAGCGCGGCTTCCCGCCCGTGCGCCGGTATAACCAGCACGATCCGCTCGGCCATGCGCAGGACCCAGGCATCCACCACGATCATGCCTTTCGGCGTCAGCAGCGCGCCATGCACCATCGTGCCGGGGCCGGGACGGACGAGGTCATTGGTCAGCAGGCCCTGAAGGCAATCGAGCGCGCCGCCCCCTGCCACTTCGAAGATCGCGTGTCCGCCGGGCACTGCGACCGCGTGCTGGCGGAGCCGGCGCAGGCGTAACTCGTCGAGGGCAAGTGGCGCGTCAGCCATGGGCGGGAAGGTCCTCCGGACCCTGGCCGGCATAGCCATCCCAGACCACGTCGGCAGCGGAGAGCCGGGCCGGGTCGTGCGACGTCGTGAGCGCGACAACGGCCATGCCGGCGTCCCGCGCGGCCACGATACCGGGAAGGGAGTCCTCGATCACGACACATTCTCCGGGCGCCACACCCAGGCGGTGGGAAGCGAGAAGAAAGCAGGTGGGGTCGGGTTTGCCCTCGCGCGTATCACCTGCCGCTATCACCACCTCGAAGAAATCGCCGAGGCCATGCGCCGCCAGCAACTGGTCAATCTCCTCACGGCGCGAACCCGAGACCACTGCCAGGCGCATTCCCGCCTTCCGGGCGCGTTCGAGGAACCCCTTCAGGCCAGGCACCAGGTCGACGCCCGCTGCGACGGCCGCACCATAGAGCTCATGCTTGCGCTGGAGCAGGCGCTCCAGCGCGTCTTCCTCCAGGCGGTGACGCGCGGCCTCGGACGCGAGCCGAACGCAGGCCTCGTCCGGGAGGCCCACGTGGTCCTGCCAGTACACCGCACTGTCGAGCGGGATACCCACCTCAGCGAGTGCAGTCACGAGTGCCTCGCAGTGCTGGCGCTCATCGTCAACGATGACGCCGTTGAAGTCGAACAGAATTGCCTCAGGCATTCCCTGCTTCCGCTCCCGGTTGCGCGTGGCGTTTCGGCGTACCGTAATACCCTGCGGCCCGGTAGGACCAGTCCAGGGCCTCGACCGGGTGCGCCACGCGGGTCGGCAGGTCGGCGGACAGAAGGCCCGCCCCGATCTGCATCAGGCACCCCGGATTGCCGGTGAGGACAAGGTCCGGCGCGGGGTCCACCGCCCGGATCGCGTCGATCTTCCGCTCGAGGACGGCCTCCGACATTCCAGGCTGCAGGATGGAGTAGATCCCCGCGGCGCCGCAGCACTGGTCGGCCCCTTCGTGCGTAACCAGCTGGAGACCTGGAACGGCGCCCAGGACCTGAAGGACCTCGGCATGGACGCCCTGGGCGTGCTGGAGGTGGCACGGGGCGTCGTAGAGAACCCGGAACGGAAGTGCTGCACCGCGACGGGGCCCTGCCGCCGCGAGGAGTTCGCTGACGTCCCGCACGCGCGCGGAGAAACGCGCTGCAGCCGGGGCGTCCAGCAGGCGGGGGAGTTCGCGAAGCATGGCTCCGCAGCCGGCGCTGTTCACGACGATCCAGTCGGTTTCCGGCAGGAAGGCGGCCATGTTCGTTTCGGCGAGCCGGCGGGCGGAGCCGGTATCGCCGGCGTGAAGATGGAGCGCCCCACAGCAGACCTGCCCCTCGACCTCCACCACGGAATAGCCGTTGGCCTCCAGCACACGACGGGTGGCAGCGTGCACGTGCCCGAACAGGCCGTCCATGACGCAGCCCCGGAAGAGCGCAACCGTGCCCCGGTTCAACTCCAGTCCGGTGTCGGCCTCGTCGGAGGCCGCCGTGACGGGCCGGGTGGCGGCCAGCATGCCGAGTGCGAACCCCGGGCTTCCAGGCTTCGACGCCAGACGCCGGCCCGCACCTCGGATCCATCGTGCCATTGCGAGGAGCGGACGATGGAGCCAGGCATGGGCGAAGACGGCGAGCATCACGCGCGCCCGGGTGGGCAGCCCGCGGCGGGTCATGAGCAGCGCTCTCGCCGCCTCCAGGCCCTGTCCGTAGGCCACGCCCGAGGGGCAGGCCGGCTCACAGCCGCGGCAGCCCAGGCAGGCGTCGAGGTGGGCGTTGAGGGCAGGATCGATGGCGGGAATTTCGCCGCGCTCGAGCGCACGCATCAGCACGATCCTGCCACGCGGGCTGTCCGCCTCGTCCCCCGTGGCGAGATAAGTGGGGCATGCGCTGAGGCAGAATCCACAGTGGACACAGGGGTCCAGGCCCGCGAATGCGCTCACGACTCCCCTGCGCTTAGGGCGACGCTGAAGCGGCCGCCGGGGTCGAAGCTGGCACGGAGGCGCTCGACAATGCCGCCGACGTGTTCGCGGTAGGCCCCGAAGTGCCCCACCGCCGACCGTACGTCCCAGTCGGCGCGCTCGAGGGTAAGGGGAACCTCACGCGCTGCCGCCGCATGGCGCAGCGCGATGATGCGTTCCGGGGGCGCGGCGCCGGTCCAGCGAACCGTGCCATCGCCACACCCGGCGGAGACCAGGTCTTCGTCCAGGTCGTGTGCGATGAGGTCGAGCAGGTCGTATAGGCCGTCGGCAAGAGCGGCCAGGCGGATGGTGACCGTGCCGCCCGCCATGGCACGGGCCACGAGCGCCCAGAATGCGCTGCTGCGCTCGGGCGCCAGAGCGTCCCAGGCGATATCCGCGGCGCCGGGGATGGCGCGGACGTCATCACCCACGGCCCCAGCGCCTCCCTGGAAGCGGGCCGCGAGTACCCAGTCGGCCTCGGCGGCGATGGCGGGCGAGAGCAACTCCAGGGCGGCAGGACTCAGCCCCGCCTCGATCACATCGCGCGCCAGTGCCAGGAGCGTGTCCCGCCGGCCGCGCGCCAGGAGCGTGCGGTCGGCCCGGGGCAGGGCGCGGAGCCGGCAGTGCAGTTCGGTAATGACGCCGAACCCGCCGAAGGCGCCCACCTGGAGCCGGGTGAGATCGTAGCCCGCCACATTCTTCACGACGCGTCCCCCGGCGCGGATGATCCGACCGTCCCCGGTGACGACCGTGCAGCCGAGGACGTGATCGCGGATGGAGCCGAAGCCAAGGCGCGAGGGACCCGCCGTGGCCGTCGCGACGATCGACCCGAGGGAGCGGTCGGGCCGGCCGGGGGGATCGAGGGCGAGCCACATCCCGCGGTCCGCGAGCCGGTGTCCGACGGCGTCGAGCGGCGCGCCCGCTTCCACCGTAGTGACCAGGTCCTCGGGGCTGACGCTCACGACGCGACTCAGGGCCCGGAGCCGCAGGACCATGTCGCACGGCGCATCGAGCGGCAGCCAGGTGCCGCGTCCTTCGATGCGGATCCGCCATCCCTCTTCGTGCGCCATCCGGCAGGCGCGCGCCACGCCCTCGGTGGTGTCCGGTTGCGCGGCCGGGCAGCCGTCGCCCTCGCGAGTCACGGCCGACTCGCCGAGCGCCGCGCGGAGCTGCTCGTAGATCGCGTCGCTCATGACCCGTGGCCCATGCCGGGCGCGGCGCGCCATTCCCGGCATGCGTGCACCGGCACCACCTTGCCGGGATTGGCCCGTCCGTCGGGGTCGAACACCTGCCGGACCTGGCACATGGCTTCCAGCGCCTCGGTATCGAACATCAGCGGCATATAGTCGAGCTTGTCCATGCCGATACCGTGCTCACCAGTGATGGAGCCGCCGGCGCCGAGGCAGGCTTCCATGATCTCCCGGCTGGCTTCCTGTACCCGGGCGGTGAGGGCCGGCTCGCGCCGGTCGAAACTGATGTTCGGGTGCAGGTTGCCGTCTCCTGCATGGAAGACGTTGCTGATCGTGAGCCCGTGCCGGCGGCCGATCCCCTCGATGGTATCCATGATGTCCGGCAGTCGGGAGCGCGGGACGACGGCGTCCTGCACGACGAGGTCGGGCGCAATCCTTCCCATCGCCCCGAACGCTTTCTTGCGGCCCTGCCAGAGGCGGGTCCGGTCCGCCTCAGTGGCGGCCTGCACCACGGCGCGCGCGCCGTGCCCGGTAAGGAGTTCCACCACCCGGTCGGTTTCCTCTTCCACCGCGCCGGGGCGACCGTCGAGCTCGACCAGCAGGACGGCCGCAGCATCAGTCGGGTAGCCGGCGGCGTAGATGGAGGACTCGACCGCGGCCACGCACGAGCGGTCCATCATCTCGAGGGCGGCGGGCAGGATCCCCGCCGCGATGATCGCGCTTACAGCCTCACTTGCGTCACGGAGCGCGGTGAAGTCAGCCAGCAGCGTTCGCACGTCCGGCGGCAGTGGCACGAGGCGGACGGTGATCTCGGTCGCGATGCCGAACATGCCCTCGCTGCCCACGAACAGGCCCACGAGGTCCGGCCCCCAGGGCTCGCCGGCGGGGCTGCCGAGACGGGTGATCGTCCCGTCCGGCAGGACGACCTCCAGCGCGCAGATGTGGTTGGTCGTGACGCCGTACTTGAGGCAGTGCGGACCGCCGGCGTTCTCGGCGACGTTCCCGCCGATGGTACAGGCCGTCTGGCTCGACGGATCCGGCGCGTACTGGAGGCCGTGCGGGCGGGCGAGCGCGGAGAGCCTGGCGTTGACCACCCCGGGCTCCACCACCGCCCGTCGTGCGACCGGGTCGAGGGACAGCACGCGGTTGAGCCGGGTGAGCGCGACGACGACCGCATCTCCTCCGGCGAGCGCCCCTCCCGAGAGTCCGGTCCCGGCGCCCCTGGGCACGAAGGGGGTCGCGTGCGCGTGAAGACAGCGCACGATCGCAATCAGTTCCTCGCGGGAGCCTGGGAGAACGACGAGCCGCGGAGTGGACTCGTGGGTGGGAAGTCCGTCGGAGCGGTAGGTGGCGAGGTCGGCGTCCAGGCCCTTTACCCAGCGTGGTCCGACGATCGTGGCCAGCGCGGCAGGGAGGCCGTTCATCCCGGGGTGTCGGGGAGCCCGTCGGGGTGTCCCCGTCCATTGGTGCGGGCGTGGCGGTGGATAGCGGCGCGACCCACCGCCACCGTGGCCTGGCGCTGCAGCAGCCGCTGCACGATGCCGATGCGTCGCCGCGCGGACTGCATGGCGAGGAGCTCGCGCTTGACGTCGAGGTCGGTTTCCAGAAGCGCGGCGGCCTGGAGGCTGGCTTCCTCCGGATCGTCGGACCAGGTCAGGTCGCCCAGGGCGGCATCGGTCAGTCCCTGCAGGGCCTCCAGGTAGTCGCGGCCGAGGCGGGTCAGTTCCGCGATGCGTTCGGGGGGGACTGTGGCCACGTCGGTGTCGTGCAGCGCGGTGACCATGCCCTGGAGATATGGTGTGTCAGCCTCGAGCAGTTCCTCCAGCGTGAACCGTTCCCGTCCCTGGACCAGGATGTTCGAGCGGCCGTCATCCAGGGCCTGCGTCGCGCGGATTTCCGCGGTACAACCCACGGCTCCGGTGGCAGGCACTTCGCCGCCCGGCATCGGGATGATGCCGAACTGTCCGCCGCCATCGAGGCAGTCCTGCAGCATCCGCCGGTAGCGCGGTTCGAAGATATGGAGGGGCTGGGGCATGCCGGGGAAGAGGGCAAGCTCCAGGGGAAACAGCGGCAGACGATAGGCCATGCCGGAATCTAGCCGCGCTTGTGGCGGCCGTGCCCGGCGCGCCGTTCAGGCCGCGATCCAGAAACTCCTGAGGGCGCCGAGGTCGGGGGACTCGCGGATCTTCTCGAACGCGCGCTCGCGGATCTGCCGGATCCGTTCGCGCGTGACGCCGAGGAGGCCGCCGATGTGTTCGAGCGTCATCGCCTCCGAGCCGTGGTCGAGCCCGTAGTACAGTGAGATGATGCGGCGTTCCCGCGGCGTGAGGTAGGTCTCGAGAATACGCTCGAGGCTCTCGCGCAGGAGATTTGCGTCGGTCGTGGTCTCGACGTCGCCGACGGCGGGATCGGCGACGCGATCACCATATGTGGAGCCCTGCCGCTCCCCCCGTTCGATGGGGGCGTCCAGGGAGAGTTCCCCGGCCGACATCCTCCGGGCAAGGCGTACGTTCGCGACGGTGTCGTTCAGGGCGAGAGCGATTTCCTCGTCGGTGGGCCCGCGACCCAGCTCCTGTTCGAGGAAAGCCTCCGTGCGCGAGAGGCGGATGAGGGCCGCATTCTGGTTGAGCGGAATCCGGACACTCCGGGTTTGCTCGGCCAGCGCCTTGAGCACCGCCTGGCGTACCCACCACACAGCGTAGGAAATGAACTTCACTCCGTGGGCGGGGTCGAACTTGCCGACCGCCTTGAGGAGGCCCGCGTTCCCGATGGCCACCAGCTCGCCCAGCTCGAGCCCATGCCCCTGGTAGCGCTTCACATACGAGATGACGAATCGCAGGTTGGCCGTGACGAGCCTGTCGGCGGCCTCGGCATCCCCGGCCCTGGCAAGATGCGCGAGACGACGCTCCTCGGCGGGGTCGGTGATCATGGGCAGCCGCTGGATGTCTCGCAGGTATTGATCGAACGCACCGGAGGCGGAAGGACGCAGGCGGGCGTTGTCCCTTGCGTGAGTCATGACGAACCCCGGATTGTGCCTGTCGAAGAGTATGAAGAGCCGTCGAGGAAGGGCACCGATGATCGGGTCAATATACGATCAACCCTGTACAAGGTCAATGAATGTATTTTTCCCACATCACAAACTTGCCTGCGAAAATCTGCACTGACAAATCCACCCAAACCACTACATAGATACTACTTGCGGAATGTTCTGCCAATCCTATCAAGGATGATAGGTGACCGTCGGCGGAGGCCTGGTGGAGAAATTGTGCGCTATTGTGGGGCGTGTGGGTGGATGGGGAGTACTCGTGGGGAAATGTGAAGAAGGTCAGGAGGTCGGGGGGGGCGAGGAGCTACTCAGGCGGTGGGCTGGTGAGGACCGAGAGCAGGGCATCCACGTCCACGACAGTGGTCCAGCCGCTGTCCGGGCGGTGGGTGCTGCCGATGGCCTCGGGAAGGGCGCAGCGCACCTCCCCAGGGCGGTTCTTCTTGTCGCGGCCGAGCGCCGTGCCGAGCCCCGCCGGGTCGAGCCCCGCCGGAGGGGCCACCGGCAGGCCAAACCGCTGGAGCAGGTTCCGGAGGCGTGCCACCAGCGAGGGGTCGGCCAGGCCCATGCGGGCCGCGAGTGTCGCCTCGGTGACAAGCCCGATCGCCACCGCATCTCCATGCGGCAGCGCCCACCCGCTTGCGTGTTCGAGTGCGTGCGCCACCGTGTGTCCGGCGTTCAGGATCGCGCGCTCGCCCGCTTCGCGCTCGTCCGCGCTCACGACGGCGGCCTTGATGGCGACGCTTCCGCGGACCAGCGTTTCCAGCGACGCCGACTGGCGCTGGCGGAGCGGCCGGATGCTGGACTCCATCCACTCGAAGTACCCCGCATCCGCCACCAGCCCGTGTTTCACCGCCTCGGCCAGTCCACCGCGATACTCCCGTTCCGGAAGGCTCACCAGGGTGAGCGGGTCTGCCACCACGAGGGCCGGCTGATGAAAGGCGCCGACCAGGTTCTTCCCGGCCGGTGTGTCGACGCCGACTTTCCCGCCGACGGATGCGTCCACCATCGCGACAAGGCTCGTGGGCACCTGTACGCAGGGAATCCCGCGGAGGTAGGTGGCCGCGACGAACCCGCCGAGGTCGCCCGCGACACCCCCGCCCATCGCCACCAGCACCGCGTCCCGTCCGATGCCTGCGTCGAGCATGCGATCGGTCAGGTCCGCCCACATTCCGCGGGTCTTGCTCACTTCGCCGGGAGGGAACGGGAGGCGCAGGTGGACGCGAAGCCGCAGCCCCGCATCACTGGCGCGCGCGCCCAGGCGACGCGCTTCCGGCGTACCGCTCGTCCATTCGTCGTAGCACCGCAGGACGTTCTCGTCGGACAGCAGGACCACCGGCCGGGGACCCACCGCGTGGCGGACGAGCCGGTCCAGCTCGAGCAGGGCGCCCGAGGTCACGTGTACCTGGTACGAACCCCCGGCGTGGCGGATGGCGAGCGGGGCGTTCACCAGGTGGTATCGGGCGTGCCGGCCCGATGGTTCGCGAGCCGGGCGAGGGTGAAGAGCAGGTCGGAGAGCCGGTTCAGATACGTCAGGAAGAGCCCCGGCACCTCCGCGTCATGCGCCAGCCGGACCACCGCGCGCTCGGCGCGGCGGCACACCGTGCGCGCGACATGGAGCCGGGCGGCCTTCTCGCTGCCGGCCGGGAGGATGAATGCGCGGAGCGGGGGAAGCTCATCGGTGGCGCGATCCATCTCCTGTTCGAACCGCTCGATCCGCGAGGGGTCGAGTTCCGCTTTCTCGAGTGCCGCGCGCACCCGTGCCGGGTCGGGCGTCGCGAGATGGCCCCCGATCGAGAAGAGGTCCTGCTGGATGGTCTCGAGCAACTCGTCGCAGAAGTCCCGCGGGTCAGCAGCCCGCGCGAGCCCGAGGACCGAGTTGAGTTCATCCACCTCACCGTACGCCGTGACGCGGACGTGATCCTTGGGAACGCGCCCGCCGCCGAAGAGCGCGGTGTCGCCCGTGTCGCCCGTCCGGGTATAGATCTTCATGGCCTTCCCCTCACTGGCACGGCCCGGCCACCTCGGCCGCAGCCACGACGACGTTTGCCCACGGCTCGATGACGCCCCAGAGCACGGTGCCGTCCCGCGGGTCGAACTGTTCCATCCACACGTAGTCCCGGTCATAACCGAACCCCGACATCGCCTGAAGCCGGCGCCAGTACACCGGGGCCAGGCCCCGGCGCGGGCGAAGCCCGCCGAACTGGTCGTCAAAAACGGTCGGGCGGAGGATCACCTGGCGCCATGCGCCGGCGCTGTCCCAGACCATGACCATGGCAGCCAGGACCGTGTCGCCCCGGGCGGTGAGCGCCTGCCGTCGAAGGGATACCACGTACCGGGTGCGTCCCCGGCCAGCCTGGATCGGGACGATATCCACCGCATTGACGTCGAGCAGGGTGTTGACGGCGAGACCCGGGTTGCCCAGCGGCGTAACCGGCCGGTCGAGGCCCGGCAGGAGGCTGTCGGTCGACGCCATCAGCTCCGTGCTCGTCCGGGCGATCAGCGTATCCAGCAGCGCCTCGCCGGGAGGGGAGGCGACGGGACGGAACACCGGGCGGCTGTAGGCGATTCCACCCTGGAAGGAACCCACCACCGGACCCAGCAGGGGCGGGCCGTCCCGGTCGGTGGGGGGCGGTTCCACGATCAACTCGGCCTGCGCGCCGCGCCAGCCGCAGCGACTCCCGCGCACCAGCACGGAGGCCAGGCGCACTTCGGTGTGTCCGGCGGGTGAGCCGGCCAGGATCCGCTCACGGCGTCCTGGGCCCGGTTGCACCACGCCGGGATCGATGGTGACCAGCCCGGCGCGAGCGAGCGAGCCCCACAGGTCCCCGCGGCGGATGATGTCGGGCCGGTGGGTGCGGACGAGATCGGCGATAAGCGCGGTGTCGCTGGAGAGCAGGTGGACTGCCCGCCCGGTGCCCTCGCCCACCAGGCTGCCGCGCAGGCGGCCGAGGCTGTCGAGCCGGGCGTCGCTCGCGACGCCGAAGCTTCTGATGGGGAGTGGCGGGCGCTCCTCCAGCAGTGTGCGGATGATGTTGCCGGTCGCGTGGCAGCCACCGATGACAGCAGCGGCCGCGATGATGCCCAGCATCCAGATCCGCCTGACCGCCGGTCGGTGTCGCCCGTTCATCCAGCCTCCATGCGTGAGTCCGTGCCTCTGCTTCCCTGCGCACCGCGCCACCGCTGCCGGCTGCCACCGCCCGTCTATATTTACCCCGTCCGGGCATCCCGGGCCATCTCATCCGACCACCGGGAAGGACGACGCGTGACGACCGACGGCGACACGAAGGACATTTCCATCATCGGAGGTGGACCGACCGGCCTCTTCGCGGCTTTCTATGCCGGGATGCGGGGTGCGAGTTGCCGGATCATCGATGCCCTGCCGGCGCTCGGCGGCCAGCTCATGGCCCTCTATCCGGAAAAATACATCTTCGACGTGGCCGGCTTCCCGAAGATCCTGGCGAAGGACCTGGTCCGCAACATGACGGAACAGGGGCTCCAGTTCGGGGCCGAGACACGGCTCAACGAAGTGGTCACGGGCCTCTCGCGTGCGGAAGAGGAGGGAGGCATCGGGCGCTTCCTCCTGGAGACGAGTGGTGGCGTGTACGCCAGCCGGACGATCATCATCGCCGGCGGAATCGGGGCGTTCGAGCCGCGTCGCCTTCGGGTGAAGGACGTCGAGCGTTTCGAGGGATGCGGTCTCTACCACAGCGTCATTGACCCGAAGCTGTTTGTGGGCCAGCGGGTGCTCATCGTGGGCGGTGGCGATTCCGCCTTCGACTGGGCCGTGAACCTCCAGGGGATTGCGCGGTCGGTGATGCTGATCCACCGCCGGGACGGCTTCCGGGCGCACGAGGCGACCATCCAGCAGGTCCGTAACCTGTCGGGGGAAGGCCACTGCTCCCTGCGGACGTTCTGGGAGGTGAAGGCCGTGGAGGGCAGGGACCGGGTCGAGCGCGTGACGCTGGTGCAGAACCAGACGAAGGAGGAGGAGACCCTGGAGATGGACGCGGTCATTCCCCTCCTGGGCTTTCACTCCGACCTCGGCGCCATCAGGGAATGGGGGCTCGAGTCGGAACGCGCCGACATCAAGGTGGACCAGGTCATGTCCACCAACGTCCCCGGCATCTTCGCGGCGGGCGACATCACCAGCTATCCCGGGAAGCTCAAGCTCATCGCCACCGGCGTCGGCGAGGCGTGCATCGCGGTGAACAACGCGGTGCATTACATCTACCCCGACCGGAAGGTGAACCCGGGGCACTCGTCGAACCTGGCGATTTTCGGGCAGAAGGAGGAGGGCAGTGAGTAGTGAGTAGTGAGTAGTGCTTGGAGGGCAGGCCTCGGAACCGCGGGCAACGTCCGGATAAGGCACTTGCAATAATGCACTACTCACTACTCACTGCCTTCAGAACATCTTCGGCCTGAGGAAGAACCTGAGAGACCCGCTGGCCGGGGCCAGGTCCTCCGCCTCGATTCCCACCACGCCGCCCTTCGGATAGTCAATCGCCAGTCCCTCCGGGCTGCCGGTCAGCAGCAGGCCGGCCAGCTCACTCATCCACGGCTCGTGCCCCACCAGGGCGATGCCCTTCGCCCGTCCAAGCGAGACCTCTTCGGCGATGCGGGCCAGGTCCGGGGCGTCCGCCAGGCTCTCCGCCGGACGCACCGGTACGTTGTGTCCCGCGTCGGCATAGCTCTGGGCCATGATCTCCGCGGTCTGCCACGCCCGCTTCCAGGGGCTCGACAGGATGACGTCAGGGCGGATGTCCCGCTTGACCAGGGCACGGGTGAGCCGCGCGTGCGAGGCCTTGCCCTTCCGGGTCAAGGGCCGGCGCGTGTCATCCGGATATTTCTCGGCATCCTGATCCGCCGCCTGGGCGTGACGCACGAGCATGATGAGCATGGGGTGATCTCCCTGCTGTTGTGAGTTCCTGCCGTGACCGGTGAGTAGTGAGGAGTGAGTAGTGCCTGGGAGGCAGGCTACGGAACCGCAGGCGAGATGCCGTGCACTGCACTCCCCCTGAAGCACTAATCACTGTCACCTCCCCATCTCCACCACCAGGCTGTCGATCGCCGCGATCATGTCGCGTCCGCGCTGGGTGTGGTGGTTGGCCTGCACCGAGAAGACGCGGAATTTCCCGTCGGCGCGCTCGATGAAACCGGAGAGGGTGTTGACCTGCGAGATGCTCCCGGTCTTCGCTCGAACGTGCCCGGCCAGCGGCGTCTCCGCGAAGCGGAACCGCAGTGACCCGCGCTGCCCGGCCAGCGGGAGGCCGGCGGAGAATGTCGGCCAGTGCGGATGCCCACGAATGAAGCGAAGCAGGCTGGTGAAAGCGAGTGGGGTGACCAGGTTGGTGCTGGAGAGGCCGCTGCCGTCGCTCAGGCTGAAGCGGGTCGAATCGATCCCCACCGAGTCGATCAGGAACCGGCGCTCGACGCTGATGCCCTCCTTCCACGAGCCGGCCCCGCCGAACTGCCGGCCAAGCTGCTTGAGGGTCATCTCCGCGAACCAGTTCTGGCTGGTGTTGAGGATCGGGAAGATCCAGTCCTTGAGCGGCCGGCTCTCGACTTCCGCCATGGCCGCGCCGGAGCGGACATGGGCATAGCGCGTGGAGTCGGTGGTTGATGCCACGCCGCCAAGGACGGCGATGCCGCTGTCCGCCAGCTCCTGGCGGAGTGCCTCGGCGGCGAACCGGTTCGGGTCCGGGAGGGCGAGGTATTCCTCGCGGCCCCGTGCGTCCACGGCGACGTCCCCGATCGCCCGCACCGTCATGGTGCCGGGATCGCGGAAGAAGTCGATTGTTGTCGGCTGGTCGGGGGGCACCGTACGGGTCTGGTTGACCAGCGCAATGCTGCCGAAGTCCGGGGTGAAGGTGATCACGGCCGGCGCGCCGACCGTCGCCCCCGGTTTCCAGCTGATATCGATGCTGTTGTCATTGTAGCCCAGCGCACTCACCGGCGCGGCATACCACCAGTTGAGGTCATAGACCTCCCAGCCGGGGTTGACCAGTTCGGGCTCGAAGTAGCTCCCGTCGCCGACCACGTCACCATTCACCACCCGGAGCCCGCGCGACTTGAGCGCCGCGACGAGGCCGGCGAGCCGCCGGTCGGGCGCGGCGTCGCAGGCGCCGGCGGCCGTCGTGTCGATGGCGTAGCAGCGCCGGCTGAAGGTCGGGTCGCCACGCCCGTAGAGGACCAGGTCGCCCTCGAGGACCCCGTCCACCACCGGGCCGTCGGCGTAGACGCTGGTGCGCACCGTCCAGTCGGGCGGGAAGAGCGCCGAGGCCACCGCGCTGACCACCAGCTTGGTGTTGCTGGCCGGGATGAACAGGCGATCCGCGTTCCGGCTGTAGAGCAGCTTCCCGGACGCATCCACCAGGGCGACACCCCAGAGCTGGTGGTTGAACGGGACGGCGTCGAGCCGGCGATCCATGCGGCGGGACAGGGACTGGCCCGCCGCCGGCTGCGCGACGAACAGCGCCGGCAGGAGGAAGAGGACGGCGGTGCGGACATGATGGATGAATCGGTCAGTCGTAGGCGACACGGGGATCGGCCTTTGCATAGAGCAGGTCGGTAAGGAGGTTGACGATCACGAACACCAGGCTCAGGAACAGGATACTTCCCTGGATGGCCGGGAGGTCGCGCTTGTCGATGGCGGTCAGGACGTACCGGCCCACACCGGGCCAGCTGAAGATGGTCTCGGTCAGGATGGAGCCGGTCAGGTAGCTGCCGAAATCAAGTCCGATGACGGTGAGGACGGGGAGCATCGCGTTCCGGATCGCGTGGACCAGGACCCTGGCCTCGCCGAGTCCCTTTGCGCGCGCGGTCCGGATGAAGTCGCTCTGCAGCATCTCCTGCGTTGCCGCGCGGGTCATGCGGGCCAGGAAGGCGACCGACCGCATGCCGAGCGTGATCGCGGGGAGGATGAGGTACTTCAGGCCTCCCGACCCTGACGCGGGGAGCCAGCGCAGCTGCACCGCGAAGACCAGGATGAGCAGCAGCCCGACCCAGTAGACCGGGAAGGAGATGCCGAGGTAGGCGCCCACCGTGGTCAGGCGGTCGGCCCACGTACCCGGGCGCCAGGCGCCGTACACGCCGATGCTGACGCCGGTGAGCACGGCGAAGAGCATGGCCGCGCCGGCCAGGCGCAGGGTGGCCGGGAAGCGCTCGATCAGGTCCCGCAGGATGGGGCGGCGCGTGATGTAGGACCGGCCGAGGTCGCCCTGGAGGACTCCGCCGACGTAGACGACGAACTGTTTCGGGAGCGGGTCGTCCAGGTGAAGTTCAGCGCGGAGGCGCGCGATCGTTTCGGCATCCGCCCGCTCGCCGACCATGGCCTGCACCGGGTCGCCCGGGGCGACGTAGAGCAGGAGGAACGCGGCGACCAGCACCCCGAAGAGCGTGGGGACGAGAAGCGCGAGCCGGACGGCGAGATAGCGGGTCACGGCGTGTGCTTCGCGTCCACCCAGCGCTGGCCGGTGAAGATGGCGGGAATGCGCCACCCGGTGACGTCGGGTCGCTCGGCCCACACGTCCACCGGGAACCACAGGAAGATCCACGGTGCCGCCTGGAAAATCCGCGCGTCGATCTGTCGCGAGACCTCCGCCTTCCGGGCCTCGTCGATGGTGGTGCGGGCGAGCACGATGAGCGAGTCGGTCACCGGGTCGCTGTAGAAGGCGCGGTTCCCGCCGGTGCCGCTGTTCCGGCCGTGGAAGGTGGCGTAGTTGAAGCTCTCCGGGTCCGGGTAGTCCGCGTACCAGTCGGTCAGGAAGAGGTCGGCCTCGCCCTTGGCGCTCGCTGCCCGGGCGCTGGAGGCGTCCCGCTCCACGATCTCAGCCGTGATGCCGACCTTCGCCAGGTCCTGCTGGACCGCCTGGGCGACCCGGGCCAGTTCGGCGCGCTGCGTGCGCCAGAGCTGGAGGGAGAATCCCTTCGGGTAGCCTGCCGCGGTCAGCAGTGCCCGGGCGGAGTCGGGATCGTAGGGGTAAGGGGCCCGGGTCGAGTCGTAGCCCATGACGCCCGGTGGCAGGGCGCCGGCGGCGAGTTCACCCCGGCCGCCCATCACTGTCCGCAGGATGGTCGGCACGTCCACCGCGAGGTTGAGCGCGTGCCGCACCCGCACGTCCCGGAGCGGGCCGCGGGTGGTGTTGATGGCGATATACAGGTCACGGAGCGCGGGGCGCCGCTGCAGCTCGTCGCCATGTTCCGTTTCCCAGCGCGTGGTCTCGCTGAACGGAATCTCCACTACGCTCAACTGTCCGGACTCGTACTCGGCTGCCTGGGTCAGCGGCTCCGGGATGATGCGGATGACGAGTGTATCGCTCTCGGGCGCCTTGCCCCAGTAGGCGTCGTTCCTGGCGAGCACGATCTGGTCGTCATGGGACCAGGAGACGAAGCGCCACGGTCCGCTCCCGACCGGATGCTGGTCGAAGTCCGTGGGGGTCGGGGTGGGGACGATCGCGGTCGAGGGCATTGCGACGAGCTTGGGGAAGACGTTGAGCGGCTCCTCCAGGGTCACCACCACGGTGCTGTCGTCCGGGATGGCGATGCCGCTCACCGCATCGGCCGAGCCGGCGGCGTAGGCCCGGGCACCCTGGATCGGCACGAGCGGCCAGGTCCGTCCGCCCGAGCGAAGGGTTCGGAGCCAGGAATCACGGACGTCGGTCGCCGTTACCGGCTGGTCGTCGTGGAAGCGGGCGTCGGTGCGGAGATGGAACGTGTACCGGCGGCCGGCGGAATCGACCTCCCAGCGGGTGGCAAGGCCGGGCTCCAGGTTCCCGTCCACATCAAATTGTGTCACGTTGTCGAACAGCAGGGCGGAGACTTCGCCGGTTGGAACGTCGGTGGAGAGGGCGGGGTCAAGGGAGCGCGGATCATAGGTGAAATAGTACTTCAGCGTCGCGTCGTGACCTCCGTCGCTGCAGGCAGCGGCGGCGAAGCATAGAATGACCAGAAATCGTTTCATTCGCGAACCGGGGGTGGGAAAATGCATGAGGGCGCCCTGGACCACCGCATCGTACTCGAACAACCGGATCGGCGCCGCGGCGAATCCGCGTTGACAGGGTGACGTAAGATGGCGAAAATACAGGGCTTAGGGCGCATCGTCAATCATTCGGGCACCCTCGGCTCGCCTGGAAAGGTTCATATCTTGGAGCGCTCCCCGGCCTGTTCCCCGACAGGCATTTTCATGAAGGCATGCCGTTGACCCCGCGCCGCCGGCACGGTGGGCGGTGGGCAATCGTCCTGCTCGGGGCGGTTGCCCTCTTCCTGCCGGCCGGGCTCACGGCACAGCAGCAAGCCGACGTGGGGCCTCCGGTTGTCCTCGGCCTCAATTTCCAGGGCAACAGCTCGATCAGCAAGGACGTCCTGGCCGCGGCCATCGGCACGACGAATTCCAGCTGGTTTGCGCGGACGCCCCCGTTCAAGTGGCTTGGTCTCGGGGAAACCCGCGTGTTCGACGAACGGGAGTTCCGGCGTGACGTGCTGCGCCTCCAGACGTTCTATCGCGCCAGCGGGTTCCTGGAGGTCCAGGTCGACACGGTCGTCGAACGGAAGCCGGAGTCGGTCAGCATCACGTTCAAGATCGCCGAGGGCGAGCCGGTACGGGTGCAGTCGCTCGCCTTCGAGGGGCTCGACTCGGTCTCGAACCGGTCGAACCTCCTGGTTGACCTGCCGCTGCGCGAGGGCGACCCGTTCAACCGGTACCTCATGACCGCGACGGGCGACACGATTGTCGCGCGCCTGCGGAACGCGGGATACCCGGCCGCCGCGTTTTTCCGGAGCTTCGACGTCGACCGTGACGCACGGACCGCGAACGTGACCCTCGAGTTCGTACCCGGGACGCCGGCCAGCATCGGGGAGATCCGCGTGGAGGGGACCTCCCCGGTGGACACGAGCTTCGTGCGCCGCCAGCTCGCGACGAAGCCGGGAAGGCCCTTCTCGCAGGAGGCGCTCTTCGAGAGCCAGCGCAACCTCTACCGCACCGAACTCTTCCGCACCGCGAGCGTCGGGATCGACTCGGCGCGCTACGCCGTGGGCGACACCTCGGTTCCCCTGACGGTCCAGGTCAGCACCGCGAAACTCCACCGGACCACCGGCAGCGTGGGGTACGGCACTACCGACTGCTTCCGGCTTGGTTCGAGCTGGACGGCCCGCAACTTCCTGGGCGGGGGACGTGTGTTCACCCTGAGCGGCAAGCTGTCGAAGCTCGGCGCCGCGCCGCCGGCGGACGCCGGTTTCAAGGACAACCTCTGTTCGGTCCTCAAGGAGGACAGTATCGGGTCCCGGCGGGTGAACTACAACCTCACCGCCTCCGTCCGCCGTCCGAATTTCTTCTCGCCGCAGAACACCATCACCGCCTCACTCTACGCCGAGCGGTCGAGCGAGTTCAAGGTCTACGAGCGGGAGGAGATCGGCGCCTCGATCGGCGTGCTGCGGCAGACGAGCCGGCGGAACCCGATCCAGCTGACCTACCAGCTGAGCTATGGTCGCACCCGGGCGAGCGCGGCGAACTTCTGCGCCTTCTTCAACGTCTGTACCGCCGAGGACCGCAGCTTCCTCCAGCAGAACCAGCGGCTGGCCGCGCTGAGCGCGTCAGTGACCTGGCCCCGCGTGAACAACCCGCTCAACCCGACGCGGGGCTACCAGGCCGCAGCGGAGGTCACGCACAGTGCGCAGTATCTCGGATCCTCCCCGCTGGAGCGGTTTACCCGCGTGCGCGCTGACATGGCGTGGTATCGAACGCTGACTCGCGGCGTAGTCCTGAGCTGGCGTGTCCGGGGTGGCCTGATCTTCGCCCCCTCCACGGACATCGGGAGCCAGCAGGTCAACTTCATCCCGATCGAGCAGCGCTTCTACGCTGGCGGCTCGCAGGATGTCCGCGGCTACGACCGTGCCGAGCTGGGTCCCGTGGTCTACGTGACGGAGGCGACGGACCTGCCGGCCGACACGGTGCTGGCGATGGTCAGGGCCGGAACGCTCGACGCACGGTTCTCGGCCACAGGCGGTAACACCCTCACCATCGGGAACGTGGAGTTGCGTTTCCCGTCGCCGATTTTTTCCGAGCGCATGCGGCTGGCCATCTTCGCTGATGCCGGCGGCCTCTGGCAGCGCGGCTCGACCGACCAGTCGCCGGTGCTCATCCGGGTGACGCCGGGCTTCGGCATTCGCGTGGCCACGCCGCTCGGGCCGGCGCGGTTCGATCTCGGCATCAACCCGTATGATCGCTCCCCCGGGGCACTGTACCAGCAGACCAAGGACGGCCGCCTGATCCAGATCGACAACGGTTTTACCCAGCCGCGGCCCCACGGCTACACCCTGCATTTCGCCATCGGGCAGCCGTTCTAACGATGCGCCGCCGCGTCCTCCACGCCATCCTCGTCCTGGTGCTCGGCACCGTGCCACTGGTGCTGGGGGTGGTCGCCGCGCTCATCTGGACCGATTCCGGCCACGACCTGCTGGCGCGGAATGCCTCGAAGATGCTGGACGGCGTGTTCAGGGGCGACCTCGAGATCGGCGAGCTGAGCGGTTCCTTTCTCTTCGGCATTGAACTCCGGGACGTGGTGCTCAAGGACACCTCGGGAGTGACCTTCGCCCGGATCCCGCGGATGGAGGTGGGCTACCAGGTGCCCAACCTGCTGTCGGGCCGCTTCATCCTGTCGGATGTCGTGCTGGAGCGCCCCTTCATCCAGCTCATCAAGCACCCCGGCGGGCGGATGAACTACGCCGAGATTCTCCGCCTCGGCGAGGGAGCCGGGGGAGGACGGCCGCCGCTGTTCGATATCCGCGGGCTCACCATCCGGGACGGCACCGTGCGGATTGCCACGCCCTGGAACCCGCCGGACTCGGCGCGCACGCCGCAGATGCGTGAGGCCGCCCTCGCCGCGCAGCGCGACGTACCGGGCCGGGTCATCGAGGATTCGCCAGAGGGGCTCCGGAAGGTGATCGTGCTCGACAGTCTCAACGCGAGGCTGCCGGAACTCCGCATCAGCACGCCGGCCCGCGCTCCCATCATGGCCGACATCGACTCGCTTGCCACGAGGGTGAGCGATCCCGCGGTGGATCTCCGCGATTTCGCGGGCCGGGTCACGATCGTCGGTGATACCGCGCGCATCATTGCGCGACACGGGGAACTGCCCAACACCACGTTCCAGGGCAGCGGCGACGTCGCCTTCCCAGGTGGCGCCCTCCTGCTCGACCTGACCTTCGACGCCCCCCGCGTGGACCTGCGGGACGTCCGCGGCTTCGTGCCGACGCTGCCGGCCTTCACCGGCAGCACGCACTTCGAGGCGAAGTCGTCCTCCGAGACCCGGACCTCCTACATCCTGAAGGACATGCACCTGGGCGCGGGGCCAACCGAGGTGGACGGGAGCGCCACCGCGGTCATCGACCAGCGGACCGGGTTCACCCTCGAGGCCTTCAACGTGGACGTGCGGGCGGCCGACCTCGACCTGATGCGGCCCTACATCGACACGATCCCGTTCGACGGCACGATCACGGGCGCCCTCTCGGGCGGGGGAGCCCGGACCAGCTTCCCGATCCGGTTCAACATCGCCTTCACCGATTCCGTGGTACCCGAGCACCCCGTCTCGCTCCTCGAGGGGCACGGCCGGATCGCGTACGGCGGCCCCCAGGGCGTGGTGTTCACCGATTTCGTGCTCGAGTCGAGCGACATCGCGATGACCACGATTCGCGAGGTGGTTCCCGCGGCGCTGCTGGAGGGCCGCCTGGACCTGGCGGGCACCATCAACGGTCCCTGGCAGGACGCGGTATACGAGGGCACCATCCGGCATCATGACGGCGACCGGCCGGTCAGCGTCGCCCGGGGCCGGGTGCATTTCAATACCCTGGGAACCTCCCTCGGGCTGGACAGCGAACTGCGGCTGGACCCGCTCTCGTTCGACGGAATCCGGGCCGGCCTCCCCGCGCTCCGCGCCCAGGGCTCCGTGACCGGTACCGTCCAGACCAGCGGCACGCTCGAGCACCTCGACGTGGTCGCCGACCTCCAGGGAGGGCTGGGGCAGGTGCAGGCCCGCGGGACGCTCATGTTGCTGCCGCCCCGGTTCGGCGCCGACAGTTTCCAGGCCACCTTCAACAGGCTCGACCTGGCGATGCTGACCGGCCGGGGGCTGCACACCCGCCTGCAGGGGCGCCTCCTCGCCACGGGCGTGGTCGATACGCTCCAGGCGCCCGAGGGAAGCCTTCGCCTGAGCCTCGGCCCGAGCGGAATTCGCGAGGCGGAAATCGACAGTGCCTTTGCCCTGGTGGAAGTGCGCGACAGCCTGATCACGGTGGATACGCTGCACTTCGCGTGGGCCAACGGCAGCGCGGCCGGTGCCGGAACCCTCGGATGGGCGGCTCCTCACAGCGGCCGGATGACGTTCGACGTGACCGCCGCGACGCTGAGCCCGTTCGACTCCCTTGTGACGTCCATGACCGGCATGGAGCCCGACAGCCTGGCCCCGCAGCGCCTGGCGGGCATCGGGCTGGGGTCGATACAGCTGGAAGGGGCCCTGGACTCCATCGTCGTGACCGGCTCCGCCACCCTCAACGACCTGGCGTACCGCCAGATCGCCTCCCGCGAGATCGACGCGACATTCGAGTGGCGCAACTCCGACCGGCGGAACGTGGCCGCGACCGTGGTGTCCCCGCTGGTGCAGTATGGCGACCAGGAATTCCATGACGTGGACGTCCGTATTGGCGGCCGCCCCGATTCACTCGACTGGCGCGGCAGCATGAGGGCGGGAAGCCTCGCCGACCTCTCCGGCGGCGGCACGTGGTACCAGCCGGATTCCGCGAGCTTCATCCTGGCCCTGGATTCGCTCACGGCAGTGCTGCCCGAGCACACGTGGCAGCTCGTTCACCCGACCCGGATCGAGCGGACCGCCGGGTCGATGGTCATCGACAGCCTCGAGCTCCGGCCGTCGGTTGGCGGCGCGCAGATCCGGGTCAACGGCGAGATCCCGCGGTCCCAGCCCGGGCAGCTGGCCATCACCGGCTATGGCATAGACCTGAAGGACGTCTACGGTATCCTGCAGCGGGATACCGCCGATGTCAGCGGGTCGGTCGGGGTCGAGCTGGACATCGGGGGGACCGCGCGCACGCCGACCATCACCGGCACCGTTACGCTGGGCGATGCGCGCTTCGGAGACTTCCAGGCGCCGTTCGTGCAGGGAGTGGTGAATTACGAGAACCAGCAGCTGGAGGCCAACCTCCTGCTCTGGCGGACGGGCGTGCAGGTCCTGACCGTCGAGGCGCGCCTCCCGCTCGACCTCGCCTTCACCTCGGTCCCGAAGCGGCAACTCGACGGCCCGCTGTCGGTGCGCGCGGTGGCCGACAGCGTGGACCTGGCCCTGATGGAGGCCTTCACACCGACCGTGCGGCGGGTCCAGGGGCTGCTGAAGGCCGATGTCGAGGTGAGCGGCACGTGGGATGCGCCGCAGCTCGACGGGTTCCTGGAGGTGCAGGACGGGGCGGCAACGCTTCCCAGCCTGGGCGTGCGTTACGGCTACATGACCGGCCGGGCGCATTTCGCCGGCGACAGTATCGTGATCGAGCGCCTGCGCACCACCAGCGGACCGGGCGACCTCAAGCTGGCGGGCTCCATCAGGCTGAACCGCCTGACCGACCCGAGCCTTAACCTCACGCTCGAGGCCAATCGCTTCCGTGCGATCGACGACCGCGCGTTCCTGTCGCTTGTGGTCACGGGTAACGCCACCATCAAGGGCCCGCTCTACGGCGCGGTGCTTGACGGCTCCGGGATGGCCAACAGCGGTGAGCTGCACTTTGCCGACCTGCTCAACAAGCAGGTCGTGGACCTGACCGATCCCCTCGCCCGCGACCTGGTCGACACCACGCTGATCCGGAAGGAGAACCTGGGGGCGGCCTTCCAGAACGTCTTCCTCGACTCCCTCCGCATCCGCAATTTCCAGCTTGAGGTCGGTGACGAGTTCTGGCTCCGGTCCTCGGACGCCAACATCCAGCTGGAGGGATCCATTGCGGTGAGCAAGGAGGCGGACCGGTATTCGGTCGACGGGACGCTGAATGCCATCCGCGGCACCTACAGCCTCAAGATCGGGTTCGTCACGCGGGACTTCCAGGTCGAGCGCGGGCAGGTGCGCTACTTCGGAACCCCCGACCTGAACGCGGAACTCGACATCCAGGCCACGCACGTCGTGCAGACGCAGTCCGAGGACGTGCCCATCATCGCGAACATCACCGGGACCCTCCAGCGCCCCCAGCTCCAACTCACCAGTACGATCCGCCCGCAGCCCACGGAGACGGAACTCGTGAGCTACCTGATGTTCGGGCGCCCCAACCCCGAGCTGACATCGGGCTCGGGCGGCCAGGAGCGCGCATTCGTCAATGCCGCGGTGGCGCTGCTCTCCAGCGCCCTGTCATCGGAGTTCCAGCGCTCGCTGGTTTCGGATTTCGGGATTCCCATCGACTACGTCGAGATTCGTACGGGGTACAGCTCGATCGGCCTGACCACCGGGCTCACCCAGGCCACGTTCGGCTGGCAGCTCGGCGGGAAGAACTTCCTGACGGTGAGTGCCGGGGTCTGTGGCAGCGAGTTCGGCTCCCTCGGCAGCCAGAGCCTCGGCGCCGGCCTCGAACACCGCTTCAGCCGAGTCTGGCGGGCCCGGACCAGCATCGAGCCGCTCCAGATCTGCACCACCGGTGTCACCTCGCAGTCGATCGCAACGGAGAAGGAGCACCAGCTGGGTTTCGATTTGCTCTGGGAGAAGGAATATTAGGGCGTGACCCGCGCCATCATCATCACCAATCCTGCCGCCGCCCGCACCCGCCCCGGCGTCGTCACCGACGTGGTCCACACGTTGACGGCCGGAGGCTGGGAGGCGGACGTGGTCGCGACGTGCGGCCCCGGCGATGCGCGCCGCATCGCGGAGGACGCGACGGCGGATGCCGTCGACGTGGTCGCGGTATTCGGGGGTGACGGCACGACCATGCAGGCTGCCGCCGCGCTGGTGGGAACCGACGTCGCGCTGGGACTCATTCCGGGCGGCACCGGGAACCTGCTCGCGGGCAACCTCCGGATCCCGGGCGCGCCGGTTCGTGCCGCGCAGGCCCTCCTCCGCTCCCACCCCCGCCGGATCGACCTGGGCCGGATCGAGCGGCCCGACGGCATCCACTACTTCGCCGTTGCCTGTGGCGCTGGAATCGACGCGCGCGTCATGGTGGAGACCCGCTCCGAGCAGAAACGGCGCTGGGGCATGATGGCCTATGTCTCGACCACCCTCCGGCTGATCCCGGAGATGCGGAGCGTCGACTACCTGGTGACGGTGGACGGCCAGGAGTACGATGCGCACGCGGCGATGGTGCTGGTGGCAAACTGCGGGGAAGTGATCCCTCCCTTCATCCGCCTGGGTCCCGGGATTCGCCCGGACGACGGCCTGCTCGATGTCGTGGCCGTGCAGGCCAACAGCTTCGGCCAGGGCGTGCAGGCCGTGTGGGACCTGCTCCGGAGCCGCGGGGCGGAAGTGTCCGAGCGCCTGGTGGGGTTTGCCCGGGGGAAGGAAGTGCGGGTCGAGGGCTTTCCCGCGCAGCCCGCCCAGCTGGACGGCGAGCCCGGCGGCGAGACGCCCTTCACCGCCTCGATCGTTCCGGGCGCGGTAAGCGTCATGATGCCCGGGGAGCTTTGAGCATGGGCCAGGGTCGCGTCACTCTGCCTGCGGAGGCGCTGGCTCGGATCGCGCTTGCGACCGGCAGCTCGCTCGACCCGAAGGCGCTCTATGCCGTGCTGTACGAAGAGACGGCGCGGCTGGTGGAAACCGACGCCTTTTACCTCGCCCTGTACGACCCGCAACGCGAGCAGCTGCACTTTGTCGCCCATCACGACCAGGGGCAGGACCTCCCCGCGGCCACCCACCCCCTCGCGGCCGGCCCCACCAGCTGGGTAGTCCGGGAGCGGGCACCCCTGATGGTGAACGCACCGGGCGAGGGCCCCGCCCCGCACGGCGAGACCTTCGGCAGCCAGGCCCGCTCCGGCGCTGCGATCCACGTACCGATGCTGCTCGGCGACCGGCTCCTCGGCGTCATTTCCACCCAGTCCTATCGCGCGGGCGCGTACTCGCCGGACGACCTCCGGATCATGGAGACGATCGCGACCCACGCTGCCATCGCCCTCGAGACCGCCCGGATTTCGCGCGCCACCCACCAGGCCGAGGCAACCGTGCGGGATGCGCTGGCGGCGAGCGAAATCCTGCTCGACCTGTCCCGTGACCTTGCTGCCGTGGAGACGGTGGATGCGGCGGTGCAGCGTGGGCTCGCGGCGGCGATGGCGCTGCTGGGGGCGGACGGTGCCTTTCTCGCCTGGAAGGTGGACCACCGGCCGGCGACCGTGATCACGCTCGGCGTGGCCGGCGCCGAAACCCGCCACCACGAAGCGGGAGACCGGTGGAGCGGCGAGTCCACCATCGCCGAGCTGCTCGGGGGTGGGAGCAGTCATGGTGAACTGGAGACCGAATCCACCGTCGTGGCCGGTATCGAGGAAGCTCGGACGAACTACACGGTGGCGATCCGGGCGGGGTCCACGCCGGTCGGTACCATGACGGTATCTTCGCCAAGCGGGAGCTGGCGCCAGCCGACCGAGCAGCAGCGCCGGGTCCTCTGCGCCATCGGCGACCAGACGGCGGCCGCGGTGCTGGCCATGCGCGGGCGTGCGGAGCTGCGGCGGCGCCTGCAGCAGATCGAGGCGCTGGGCCGCGTGGCACACGACCTCGCCCGGGTGGGCGAGCTGGGGCGCACCATGCGCCGCCTGGCCGAGGAAGGGATGCGGGTCTTCGGCGCCCAGCGCGCGGGGGTGTACTTCCTGAGGCCGGGGCAGGGCATCGTCGGCACCCCGGTCACGATCGGGCTGTCGCCGGAGTACGTGCGCGAGGCGATGGACCAGTCCAGCGGGCTCCACGTCGTCGAACGTCTCCTCGAGAGCAGCCCCGCTTTCCTCGCGGATGCGCGCGAGATGCGCAATCCCCGGATGGCGGCGGCCGTGGAGCATGAAGGCATCGTGTCCCAGGCGGCCCTCCCGCTCAATTTCATGGGTGATGTGATCGGGGCGCTGGTCTTCTATCACGACGAGCGGCGGAGCTACACCGAGGACGAGCGGCGCCTGGCCCTGGCCTTTGCCGACCAGGCCGCGCTTGCCATCGGCAAGAGCCGGCTCCTGGAGCAGGTCGGACGGGCCAAGGAGGAGTGGGAGTCGGCCTTCGACGCCACTTCCGGCCTGGCCATCCTGGACGGGGCCGGCCGGGTGATACGTGCGAATCGCGCGGCGGCGGAGATCGCCGGCGTGGACGTGACCGGATTGCCGGGCCTGGACCTGGATGCCCGGCTCACGCCCGTCGACACCGCCGCGGAGACCCTCACGGAACTCCTTCGCGGCGGCGGCAGCCGGAGCCTCCTCGCCCGTTCCCCCCAGGGGCGTATCGTAGCGGTTACCGGAGGACCGATCGAGTCGGGCGGATGGATCGTTTCGCTGGACGACGTGACGGACGAGCGGCTGGCAGAGGAGGCGCTCAAGCGATCGGAGGCGAGTTTCCGGACCCTGTTCGAGAGCGCCCCCGTCTCCATGTTCACCCTGGGGCCCGACCGGACGTTCCAGTCGCTGAACCGGGCGGCGGTGGACCTCCTGGGCCGGGAACCCCCGGAGGGTATCCGGCTGGAGGATGTGGTGGTGCCATCGGACCGTGATTACGCCATCCGGCAGCTGGCCCGGGACCTGGAGGGCTCCGGACGGGATTTCATCTTACATTTCAACCGGCCGGACGGTTCCGTCCGGAATGCGGCGATCCTCTGGGTCCCGCTGGTGGGGGATGTGGCGGGGACGCGGCTGGTGATTGCGCGCGACCTGACCTACGAGATGTCGCTGCGCGAGCGGCTCATGCAGTCGGAGAAAATGGCCGCCCTTGGCCAGCTGGTGAGCGGGGTGGCGCATGAACTCAACAACCCGCTGGCGGGGATCATGGCCCTGGCCCAGGCCATGATGCCGGAAACCGGCACTGACCGCGGGGCCCGGCGGGTGCTCGAGGGCATCCGGACGGAGGCGGGCCGGGCAGCCCGGATCGTGAATGACCTGCTCACGTTCAGCCGGCAACGGCCGCTCGTCCTGACCGATCTCGACCTGAACGGGCTGGTGCGCGACGTGATCACCACGGCCCGCGAGATGGGAACCGCCCCGTGGGAACTCGACCTGGCGCCGGACCTGCCGCTCATCCAGGCAGACGGTGAGCAGGTGCGTCAGGTGCTGGTCAACCTGGTACAGAACGCGGAGTACAGCATACGGGGGCGGCAGGACGGATCCTGCCGGATCTCTACGGTGTACGATGGTGACATCGTCCGGTGCGAGGTCATGGACACCGGCCCCGGGGTTCCCCCGGAACTGCTGGGCCGGATACTGGAGCCATTCTTCACCACGAAGCCCGCCGGCGACGGCACCGGCCTCGGGCTCGCCATCGTCCACGGGATCGTGCGGGCCCACGGGGGCCAGGTGCTGGTCCGCAACCGTCCCGAGGGCGGAGCCAGTTTCACCTTCGAACTTCCGCGACGCATTACGGCGGA
Organism: uncultured Gemmatimonadales bacterium; assembly: GCA_963825055.1. Lineage (GTDB taxonomy): Bacteria > Gemmatimonadota > Gemmatimonadetes > Gemmatimonadales > GWC2-71-9 > CAWGSK01. The sequence goes on along the minus strand of CAWGSK010000009.1, from coordinate 69,175 downwards.
ACCGAGAGCGCAACATGTCTGATGCCGTCCTGCTGATCGATGACGATGCCGACGTCCTCCGCACCATCGGCACCTGGTTCGAGCGCAAGGGCCTGGAGGTCGCGCGGGAACTGACCGGCGAGGCGGGGCTGGAGACGTACGACCGGCTCCGGCCCGAGGTCGTAGTGCTGGACCTGGGCCTCCCGGGCATGGATGGCATGGAGGTGCTGGAGCGGCTCCGGGATCGCGGCGCCGCCGTGGTGCTGCTGACGGGCAAGGCGGACATCGCGACGGCCGTGCGCGCCATGCAGCTCGGCGCGGAGAATTTCCTCACCAAGCCCGTGGACCTCGAGCACCTTGGCGCCGCGGTGGCGCGTGCATCCGACAAGGTCCGGCTCCGGCGGGTGAACGAGCTGCTCCTCTCGCACGGGTCCGCGGGCCACGTGCTCGAGTCACTGGGCTCGTCGCCTGCCATGCTGGAGCTGGCCCGGCAGATCACGCTGCTGGCGCAGAGTGACCGCACGGCGGTGCTGCTCGTGGGCGAAAGCGGCACCGGCAAGGGCTGGGTCGCGCGGATGATCCACAACCTGAGCCCCCGCGCCGCGGCCCCGTTCATCGAGGTGAGTGTCTCGGGGGTCAACCCGGCGAGCCTCGAGAGCGAGCTCTTCGGGCACGAGCAGGGGGCGGTGCCCGAAGCCACCGACCGTCGCCAGGGCCTGTTCGAACTGGCCGACGGCGGAACGGTCTTTCTGGAGGATGTTGCCGGGCTGGCCCTTGAGATCCAGCCCAGGCTGCTCAAGGTGCTGGAGACGCGTTCGTTCCGCCGGATGGGCGGAAGCCGCGAAGTGAACGTGGATGTCCGGATCATCGCCGCGACCCCGCGCGACATGGCCGCGGAGGTGGAGGCGGGCCGGTTCCGGGAAGACCTCTACTACCGGCTCAGTGTCATGCCCCTCCACCTGCCGCCCCTCCGGGACCGGAGCGAGGAGGACCGGATCGGGCTGGTCACCCGGCTCATGCAGGATCTCCGGACACAGGTGTCGGGCGGGCCTGTCACCATCGCGCCGGAGGCGCTGGAGCGCCTGCTGGCCTACAACTGGCCGGGCAACATCCGGGAAGTCAGGAACGTCCTGGAGCGGGCGCTCATCCTGGCCCACGGAAAGCCCGAGATCCAGATCGAGCACCTGCCGGGTGAGTTCCGGGCGCGGAGCGGGCCGGGCGACCGCCGCCACATGCCGCTCACGCTCGACGAGCTGGAGCACCAGCACATCGAGCGCACCCTGCGCCATCACAACGGCAACCGCACGCGGTCTGCTCTCGAACTTGGCATCTCGCGGGCCACGCTGATCAACAAGATCAAGCGGTACAACATACCGGTCTGACAGTGGAGGCGCTGATGAACAAGCCGCATGAACACGATGCCATGGTCTGCCGCTCCTGCGAGCGGGAGGAGCGCGCGTCGGAGGGCTACCCGTGCGCGGACTGCGGTACCTTCATCTGCCTCATCTGTACGCTGCGTGGTATCGTCCGCTGCCAGGCCTGCCAAAAGCGACAGACCGCCCCGCCGCCCGCCGGCTGACCCGGCTCCTTCCGCTTCGCCCCCAGGATCACGCATGGATGCCGTCACAGGCCGCGCGCCCGTCAGCCCGATTTTCCGGGAGCCTTCCGTCCGCACGGAACAGGTGAGCCAGCTCGTGCTCGGCGAGTCGGCCGTCGTCATGGAGCGGCGCGAGGAGTGGTGCCGGATCGAGACGGCCTTCGACCACTACCCGGGCTGGATCCACGGTGGATACCTGATCCCGACCCCCGATGGCTGGGATGCCCGGGCCACCGGATGGAGCGAGGGAGCAGGACTGGAGGTCGACGGCCTCCGCCAGCCCGTCCCCTTGCGCGCGCGGCTGGCGCCCACGGGTGATGGCTGGGAACTGCCGGACGGCAGGACCGGCCGATGCGTCGATGGCAGTGTCGTGACCATGGAGGAAGCGCGGACGCGGGCGCGTGGCCTCACACCCGAGTCGTGGGCCGCCCGGCACTTCCTCGGCTCGCCATATCAATGGGGCGGCCTCACACCATGGGGGGTGGACTGTTCCGGACTGGTCCAGTCCACCTATGCCGCGCGCGGGATCGCCATGCCACGTGATTCCTCACAGCAGGTGACGGCGGGTGAACCGGTCCCGATGGAGGCGATAAGGCCGGGCGACCTGCTCTTCTTCAATGGCGATGCCGGCCGGATCACGCATGTCGCGTTTGCCGGCCTCGACGGCACCCTCGTCCATTCGACGATCTCCTGCGGGGGCTGTGTGCAGGAATCATGGCTGCCGGGAACCAGGGCCGCGGCGCTCCGCGAACGCCTGGTCGCCGTCCGGAGGGTCGCGTGAAGACCCGCCTCGTGCTCTTCGATATCGACGGGACGCTCCTGCTCTCGGCGGGCGCCGGCCGGAGGGCGATTCTGACCGCGCTCGCGGGCGAGATCGCCGGCTGTGATGCGGTGGATACCGTTCGCTTCGACGGGAAGACCGACCCCCAGATTCTCTGCGAGCTGCTCGCGGCCACCGGCCGCAGCGGCGAACCGGAGCAGGCGATCCTGCACGAGCTCTGTCTCCGCTACCTCGCGCACCTCGAGGCGGAACTCCAGCGCGCCGATCACCGCACCACCGTCATGCCTGGCATCCCCGCCCTGCTCGACCGGCTGGAGGCGGAGTCCGGCGTGGTGCTGGGACTCCTCACGGGGAACCTCCGCGAGGGGGCGGTCCTCAAGCTTCGCTCCGGCGGTATTGCGCCGGCGCGGTTCGTGGTGGGCGCATACGGGTCGGACTCCCGTCACCGTCCGGAACTCCCACGAATTGCCGCGGAGCGCGCGCGACCCCACTTCGGTCGCGTTCCTTCCGGGGAGGAGGTCGTGATCATCGGGGATACGCCGGCGGACGTGACGTGCGGCGCGGGAATCGGCGCGCGCGCGGTGGCTGTGGCCACGGGCTCGTACCCCGCCGGGGCCCTGCGCGAGGCCGGGGCCTATGCGGTGTTCGAGGACATGGCCGACACGCAGGCCGTGCTGGAAGCGATCCTGTGGTAGGGGAGACGGCGGTTCTTCCCGTTCCGCAGCTCGGCCCGTCACTGGGCCGGGTGGTGACGGGGCGGTCTCCCGGGCGGCGGGAGGTCGCGCGCTGGTTCGCCCTCGCCGACCTGCGGGTGGCGATGGTACACCGGATCTTCGAGGCCGAGGCGGAGGCCCGCAGCTGGAGCGACACCGGTGATCCGGCGGCTGCGGTTGACGCGCTCGGGCGTGAGATGTGGGTTGCCGCCTGGGACCGGGCGGCGCATGCCGCCGCCGAACGGGCCACCGACGAGGTCGCGCGGCGTATCCGGCTGGCGGTGCTGGAGAGCCGGATGCCCGATCGTATGGTGGAAGGCATTCTGCCGACCGCCGAGGAGGTCCACGTCACCGCGACCCGGTTCGGGAGCGCGGGGGCGGAATTCATCGAGGCGCTGGATGAGCTCGACCTGGCGGGTGCGGCCGTGAAGAAGGCGCCGGTGGCGGCCGCCGCACGCTGGGGTGATGCGCTGCTCCGGGTGGCGCGCAGGCTCGAGGCCGCGTGGATTGCCCTGGAGGCCGCCACGGAGCGCGAGTGGTCCATCTGGGCACCGGAGGTGGAGGCGGCCCGGCAGTGGCGGCGACCCCGCCTCCCGCTCTGGCTCATCACGGGGGCGGTCTTCCTGCTTGCGGGATGGCTTGGCCTCGTCCTCGGCGGGTTGCTGCCGTATCCCGGGTGGTTCGCCCCGGTTGTGGACGGGTTCTGGCGCCTGGCGGGAGGCGGCTGATGCGACTGGTTGGCATCGGCATCGACCTGGTGGACATTGAGCGGGTGGAGCGCATGCTCGAGCGGAAGGGAGATCTCGCGCTCAACAAGCTGCTGACGCCTGACGAGCTGGCCTTCGTGTCCACCCGCGAGTCGCCCGCCGGGCATGTGGCCGTGCGGATCGCCGCCAAGGAGGCGACCTATAAGGCGCTGCAGACGCTGCCCGACGCGCGGGCAGTCGGCTGGCAGGATCTCGAGGTGGTCCGCAACAGCGAGGGTCGGCCGGCAATGGTCCTCCACGGACTCGCCTCCCGCCTTGCCCGGGAGCATGGCCCCTTTCACGTGCAGGTCTCCCTCAGCCACTCCGCCCGGACGGCCGGTGCGGTGGTAGCGATCCAGTCGCTCCGCGACGAATCCTGACCCGGTCCCTTCCCATGTCCGCAGCTTTCGCCTAGGTTCTACTCAACTTGGCAAAAACTGGTTGAGAATGAATCTCAAGTTCGTGGTCCACTCCATTTTCGTTGGCGCGGCGCTGACCATCGGCGCCGCGTCGGCCGTCGCGCAGGATCAGGCCCCGGTCGTGCGCCGCCTGGCGGCCATGGCGGGGCTTGCCGCCCAGGAGTACGGCCTGGGGGTCCGTGATGGGAAAGTCATCGCCCGGGCCGAAGTGGAGGAAGCCTCGCTCTTCCTGAACGAAGCCCGCCGGACCGCAGGGCTGCTGCCCGGCGGGGCGGCGCACGAGGTCACGGCCGGGCTGGATACCCTGCTCGCCATGGTGGACCGGATCGCACCCGCGGACTCGGTGGCGATGCGAGCCGCCGCACTTTCCAACGATCTGGCTGACCGCTTCGGCGTGGCGATGAACGAGATTCCGGCGCAGACGCCGAGCCTGGCCCGGGGCAGTGAGGTCTACCAGGCGAACTGCGCCAGTTGCCACGGCACGCTTGGCGCGGGCGACGGACCCCAGGCCGCCACTCTTGACCCGCCCCCCGCCGACCTGACCAGCGCCGCCAGCCTGACCGGCGTCTCTCCCCTCGACTATTACCACCGCGTGACCATCGGTGTCGCCGGGACGGCCATGCCGGCGTTCGAGACGCGCCTGCCGGCGGACGACCGCTGGGCGGCGGCGCTCTACGCATCGCTGCTGCGGCTCCCCGCTCCGCGGGGTCGCGTGCCGGTTGCGCTGATGCCGTTCAGCACCACGGCCCGCATGACCGACAGCCAGCTCGTGGAAGCCCTGGGCATGCAGGGAACGGACAGCGCCCTGGCGGTTGTGGCCGCGGTACGGAGCGTCCAGGCAGTTCCGGAACAGACCGGGGAGGTCGAGGCGGTCTTCGCCACGGTGCGCACCCAACTCGACAGCGCGTTCGCGCTGGCACGGGCAGGCCGGGGCGAACTGGCCAGCAGCATGGCGTTCGATGCCTATATGACGTTCGAGGCGGTGGAGCCGCGGGTCCGGGCGAAAAATGCCGGCCTCGTGGGCGACCTGGAAACCGGCTTCGCCTCCTTCCGCACACGTGCCGTGGGCGGTGCGACGGCGGGCGAACTGCACGCGATCAACCTCCAGCTCGCGGCGGACCTCGAAAAGGCGGAGCGCACGATCGGGGAGCCCCTCTCGGGGTTCAACCTGATGTCGCAGTCATTCGTGATCATGCTGCGCGAGGGGCTCGAGGCGATCCTCATCATCGGCGCGCTGGTGGCGATGCTGGTGAAGATGGGCGCAGGCCACCGGCGGCGAGACGTGCACATCGGCGTGGGGGCCGCCATCCTGGCCAGCCTCCTCACCGCCGCGGTCCTCGAAACCCTGATCGAGATCACGCCCGCCCGCCGGGAGGCCCTGGAGGGCCTGACGATGGTCGTGGCGACGGTCGTCCTCTTCTACGTGAGCTACTGGCTGCTGTCCAAGATGGAAGTGGCCAAGTGGAACCGGTTCGTGAAGGGGAAGGTGCAGGACGCGCTGACCAGCGGTTCGGCGCTTGCCCTTGCCTCGGTCGCCTTCCTGGCGGTGTATCGCGAGGGGTTCGAGACGGTGCTGTTCTACAAGGCGCTCTTCGTGGCCGGCGGCCCGGGCTCGGCGGCGGTTCCGGTCGTCTCCGGCATGCTGGCGGGTGGTGCCGTGCTTGCCGTGGTCTATGTCGCGATCAACCGGTTCGGTGTGCGCCTGCCGCTCAAGCCCTTCTTCGGCCTGACGGGCGGGTTCCTCTACTACATGGCCTTCGTGTTTGCGGGGCAGGGCATCGCCGAGCTCCAGGAAGGCGGCCTTGTCCCGCTTACGATCGTTCCCCGTGGCCCCAGGGTGCCGGCGCTCGGGATCTACCCCACCGTCGAATCGCTCACAGTGCAGGGCATGCTCGTGGTCCTGCTTGTGGCGGCGCTGGTGTGGACGTTCCTGATCGAGCCGCGGCGTCGCGGCGTGGATGCGGCCCGTCCCGATGCCGCGGTTCCCGCACCGGAGTCCGTGGCCGGATCCCCGGTTGAGGTGCGTGACATGATCCGCTCGCTCGAACGGATGGACGCCGACCTCGCGGAGCTGCGCTCGGAGGTGGAGCGACTCAAGACCCTGCTCGTGAAACACGAGACCATCCGCCACTGACCCCCCGGCCCCCGCAGGTGAAAATGCCAGCGGCCCGTGCGATGCACGGGCCGCTGGCGTAGAGAGGTGACAGGTCGCCCCCTGAGTCACTGGAAACGGGCCGAGCGCCCGCTCCACTCTTCTTCGACCTGCCACTTTTCCTGTCCGGCGGACAGCCGGACGTCTGCCCATCCCTGTCGCAGGTATGGTGCCAGCAGAAACCAAGCCCGTAAGTCATTGTAATAAAAGTACATGTGAAATCCGCCCCCGGGTGGGGGCGGATCGGGCACGGACAAATTTCAGGGATTGTCGCAGATGACCAGAGGGGTCAGCCGGACGTCTCCGGGCGGCTGGAAAGGTACTGCCCCGGGTCCGGATCGGCGGCGTCCTTGAGGCGGAGCCAGAGCGCCAGCCCGATCAGGACCAGCAGCACGCTGGTGGCCTGGGCCACGGTGAACGGTCCGAGGAGCCGGTCGTCCTTGGCGCGCACGAACTCCACCAGGAAACGCTCCAGCCCGGCGAACACGAGGTAGGCGCCGAAGAGCGCCCCGATCCCCCAGCTCCGGAGCCGCCACTTCCAGAGGATGGCGAACACGACGAGCATGGCGAGGACTTCGTAGATCTGGGTCGGGTGCACCGCCAGGACGGTGTTCGGTGCGGTGCCCGTGGGCACGGGGATGCCGAAGAGCGACTGCATGTTGGCCGCGGTGGACGGCGGAAGGCCCGCGGGGAACTTCACTGCCCAGGGCAGCGTCGTTGGCCGGCCGTAGTCGTCATTCACCAGGAAGCAGCCTACCCGTCCCAGCGCGTACGCTGCCGCGAGCGCCGGCGCCACAAGGTGGGCCGTCCAGCGCAGCGGCACCCGGTGGCGCCAGCCGTTGATTGCGACCGCCGCCGCGCCGCCGACAAACCCGCCGTACCACACCAGCCCGCCGCGGGAGAGCAGGGCACCCGGGTCGCCGCTGATGGCGACGAACCAGAGCTTGGCGCCCACCACCCCGCCGATCACGGCCGCGACGGTGATATCCGCGGCGTAGTCCTCCCGCAGGCCGCGCCGCCGCAGTTCCCGCGCGATGAGCCAGCCGCCCATCAGGAAGCCCACCATCATCATGATGCCGTATCCGGTCACCTCGAGCGGGCCGAGGTGAATGATGAACGGGTAGATCGTGACGGCATCGTGCATCAGGTGCTCGCGTCCTGGAGGGTGAGGCCGGGGAAGGGGAGGTCCGAACGGGGCTCGAGCGACCAGTCGCTTCGCTCGCCCCGCGAGAGCCGCCAGGCCCCGGCGGCGCCGATCATCGCGGCGTTGTCGGTGTTGAGCCGCGGGGAAGCCACGGCGACCTGGTGCCCGGGCAGTCGCTCCTGGAGGCGGCTGACCAGCGTCCGGTTGCAGGCGACACCGCCGCCGGCCATGACCGTCGGATACCCGAGTGCCTCGGCGGCGTGCGCGGTCTTTTCCACCAGCACCTCGATGACGGCGTCCTGGAAAGCGCGTGCGAGGTCGGCCCGGGCGGCCTCGTCCGGCGCGCCGGCCTGGACTGCGCGGAGCACTGCTGTCTTGAGGCCGCTGAAGGAGAACTCGTACTGCGCCGGCCCCGGTTCCCGGAGTTCCTGCAGCATCGGGCGCGGAAGGTTGAACCGGCCCGGGCGGCCCTGGGCGGCGAGGCGCTCGATCGCGGGCCCGCCTGGATAGGGGAGCCCCAGAAGCTTCGCGACCTTGTCGAACGCCTCGCCGGCCGCGTCATCGCGGGTCTGGCCGAGCAGCCGGTAGTCGCCCCAGTCGCGGACGTCCAGCAGCAGGGTATGGCCGCCACTCACAAGGAGCCCCACGAACGGCGGGTGAACCTCGCCTTCCAGGGTGGGCGCGAAGAGATGGCCTTCCAGGTGATGCACCCCGAGGAGCGGGAGGCCGCGCGCGAATGCGAGGCCCTTGCCGTACATCACGCCGACCAGCAGCGCGCCGACGAGGCCGGGTCCGGCCGTCACGACGATCGCGTCGAGATCATCCAGGGTGGTGTCGGCCTCGCGCAGGGCATGGTCCACCACGGCACCGATGGTCTTGAGGTGGGCCCGGCTGGCGAGCTCGGGCACGACGCCACCGAACACGCGGTGCACGTCCTGGGAGAGGATCACGAGTCCGTCGAGGCTCGGGCGGCCCCCGTTGGCCCGCAGCACGGCCGCGGACGTCTCGTCACACGACGTTTCGAGGGCGAGTAGCGTGGTCACGATCCGTGGAGCGGCACGGCCTGCGCGGTGTCCCCGCCCGGGATGGCGGGCACGGACCCGCCGCCCCCATGGCCATCCTCCAGCAGGCGGCGGATGAGCGATCGGTTGAGCGGGGAGTTCCAGTCCTGGGCGCCGATGATCCGCTTGACGATGATGCCGTTGCGATTCACCAGGAAGCTCTCAGGTACGCCCGTGGTCCGGTAGGACTGCTGGATCTCGGTGGTGCGGTCCTGCAGGATGTCGAAGGTGAGCCCGAGGTCGTCGGCGAACTCCATGACGCCGGTCGGGCTGGTCTGGTCAATGCTCACCGCCGCGATCCGGAATCCCGATCCCCGGAGCGAGTCGTACACTGCCTGCATGGCGGGCATCTCGACCCGGCAGGGCACGCACCAGGTCGCCCAGATGTTGATCAGGGTGACCGAGCCGCCGTACTCGTCGTGGAGCGAGAGCGTGTCCCCGGTCCGGACGTTCACGACATCGAAGTCCGGCACCGTCGATCCCACCCCTACGGGCGTGCTGTCGGGGCTGAAGTGTACCAGGGCGTATCCCGCCGCGCCGAGCGCGGCGACCAGCAGCGCCACGATGATCCATTGCCTCATGCGTCAGACCTTCATTCCACACTGGCGTTTCAGGTGTCCCACTGCCGCGGCGGGGTCATCCGCCCCGAAGACCGCGGTTCCGGCCACGAACATGCGGGCGCCGGCCCCCCACGCGTCGCCGATCGTATCGGTGGTGATGCCACCGTCCACTTCGAGGATGGCTCCGGAGCCGCGCGCATCGAGCAGCGCGCGGGCCCGCGCGATCTTCCCGGTGGCGGCGGGCAGGTACCGCTGGCCACCGTACCCGGGGTTCACCGACATCACGAGCAACAGGTCCAGGTCGCCCACGACCTCCTCCACTGCCGCGAGCGGGGTCGCGGGATTGAGCGCCAGTCCGGCGAGCATCCCGTGCTCCCTGACGCGCGCCAGGTGCCGCTGCACGTGGATGGTCGCCTCCGGGTGGAAGGTGAAGGTCGAGGCGCCGGCATCCGCGAACGCGTCGATGTAGCGCTCGGGGTGCTCCACCATCAGGTGCACGTCCAGCGGCAGGTCGGTCAGCTTGCGGAGGGCGCGGATCACGGGGGCGCCGAACGTCAGGTTCGGAACGAACGCACCGTCCATCACGTCGACGTGCAGCCAGTCGGCTCCCCCGTCCACGACGGTCTCCACCTCCTCCGCGAGGCGGGAGAGGTCGGCACTCAGGATGCTCGGGGCGATACGGGCGCTCACAGGCTACCCTCACGGTCAATGACCAGGTCCACGGTGCCGTCCGGCGCGAGGCGCGTGCCCGCCGCCGGCACCTGCTGCACCACGCGGCCCTCGGACTGCGGCAGGAAACCAGAGGTAACCCGGCCGACACGCAGCCCGGCGGTTTCGAGCGCGGCGCGCGCCTGTTCCAGCGAGCGCCCCATCACGTCCGGCACGGCGCGTGGGGCCTCGCCGCTGCTCACCACCAGCCCGATGCGCGAGCCGCTCGCACGGGCCGCGCCCGGGCCCGGCCGGGTGGCGAGGACGGTGCCGGCATCGGTGCCCGAGGTGACCGAGTCCTCGATGGCGGCCTCGAGCCCGAGCACGTTCAGGATGCGGCTCGCCTCGGTGACGTCGAGCCCTGCGAGGTCCGGCAGGGTGATCTGCGACGGGCCGGCGCTCGGCGTCAGGCGCACGGCGCTTCCCTCCGGCAGGATGGTGCCCGGCGCGGGATCCTGCCAGACGATCCGTCCGGCGGAACGGCGCGGGTCGGGAATTTCCGCCGTAAAGCGGACCCGGAACCCGGCATCCGTGAGTTTCTGCTGTGCCTCCGCGCGCTCGAGGTCGAGCACGCGAGGCAGCGGGGTACCGCCGGTGAACATGGGCGCGGGAAAGATGAACAGCGCCGCGATGAGGTACCCGGCCACGAACGTGCCCACGATGACACCCGCAATCAGCAGGATGCGCCTGCCCCTGGGGCCCGCGAGGGCCGGCGACGCCGTGTGGCGCCGCACCCTCATGCCACGCGGCGCAGCCTCGTGGCCCAGGCTCCGTCCATCCCGTGGATCTGCGGCAGGATCTCCAGGTCGCCGTCCGGGCTCAGCAGTTCCGGCGGCAGGTTCGCCGGCGGATCCCTCCTGAACGACGGGTGGCCGTCCAGGAAACTCTTGACCTGGCACGCGTTCTCCTCTGGCTCCAGTGAACAGGTGGCGTAAGTTAACCACCCTCCGCTCGGGATGAGACCGGCGAGGGCGTCAAGCAGGCGTGCCTGGCGGCGGGCCAGTGCCTCCAGCGCTTCGGGGGTCACCCGCCACCGGGCATCTGGATGGCGGGCCAGCGTGCCGGTGCCGAGGCAGGGCGCGTCCAGCAGCACCGCGCCGGTCTCCCGGAGTGGGGGATGCATGGCATCAGCGACGACGGGCCATGAGTGCCCGCTGCCTGCCCGCGCGAGATTCTCCGCCACCCGGCGTGCCCTCGACCGGCTCACGTCTCCCGCCAGCACGCGCGCCCCGGTCGAGTCCAGTGCGAGGGCCTTGCCGCCGGGAGCGGCGGCCGCGTCGTACACCAGGGTCCCCGGCGGCACGTCCGCCATGCGTGCCACCAGGGCATGGGCCGGGTCCTGCACGTAAAAGTCACCGGAGGCATAGCCCGGCATGTCGCGCGGCGACCCTCCTTCCACCACCCAACCCGCGCCGAAGGGTGCCTCCGTCACCTCGATGCCGCCCGCCCGGAGCCGGCGGCCCAGTTCGGTCATGTCGACCCGGGCCGGCTGGAGCACGAGCGAGGGTCGCCGGTTGTTCCATTCGAGCAGCTCGCGCGTCGCCTCTTCGCCGAAGCGGGCCACCCAGCGTTCCACCAGCCAGGCCGGGTGGGAATGGAGGGTCGCGAGATCGCCGGGCGGGGACGTGGGGCGTTGCCGGATGAGGCGGCGGAGGACGGCGTTGGTGAAACCGGCGGCCCTTGGCGCCACGCTGCGCGCCAGTTCCACGCTGGTGCTGACCGCGGCGTGCGGGGGGATGCGGTCCAGATAGCGAAGCTGGTAGAGTCCGAGCCGGAGCACGTCAGCAATGCCGGGGTCGACGCTGTCCCAGCCCTGGGTGGCAAGCGGGGCGAGTTCGTGGTCGAGGAGGGACCGGTGCCGGATGACACCGGCGGAGAGTTCCTGGGCGAGCCGCCGGTCGGCGTCGTCGAGCCCGGCAGCCCGGCGGTCCAGTGCCAGGTCGAGCGGGGTCCCCGAGCGGACATCGCCCAGGATCGCGAGGGCGGCGGCGCGCGACCGGGTGGCCCCGCCGGTTTCCGGGGCCGTCAGTCCAGCATGCCCCCGGTCGGGGAGGACGGCACCGCGACCTCGCGGCGTGGCATGCGCCCCGCCATCCACGACAGCCGGCCCGCCTGCACCGCGAGCCGCATCGCGGTGGCCATGGCGACCGGATCGGCAGCCTGGGCCAGTGCGGTGTTCATCAGGATTCCGTCCACGCCCTGCTCCATCGTAATGCACGCGTCGGAAGCGCTGCCGACACCGGCGTCCACGATCACGGGCACGCCGAGCCGGTGCTTGATGGTGCGGATGCTGAACGGGTTGAGCAGGCCGAGTCCGCTGCCGATGGGTGAGGCGAGGGGCATGACGGCCGCGGCGCCGGCGTCCTCCAGCCGGAGGGCCGTGACGAGGTCGTCATTGGTGTACGCCATGACCTTGAATCCCTCGCCGGCCAGCGTCCGGGTCGCCTCCAGGAGGCCGGCGGTATCGGGCAGGAGGGTCTCCTGGTCGCCGATGACTTCGAGCTTGATGAACTCGTTGAACCCGGCCTCGCGTGCGAGCCGCGCATAGCGCATCGCCTCGTCGGCGGTGTAGCAGCCGGCCGTGTTGGCCAGCAGGAACCACCGCCTGGGGTCGAGGTGATACAGCATCCCCTCTTCCTTCGAGCGGTCAAGGTCCACCCTGCGCACGGCGACGGTGACCACCTCGGTGCCGGATGCCTCCAGGGCGGCCACCATGCTGGCGTTGTCCGGGTACTTGCCGGTACCTGCGAGCAGCCGGGAAGTGAAGGTACGGCCCCCGATTTCCAGCGGGGAGTCGGTGCGGGTGTGGAGTGTCGTAGCCATGAGGGAAAGATAAGGGGAAAAACAAAGCGTGAGCGGTAAACGGTAAACGGTGAACGGGTTGCAGGGCTTGACTCCATGCGGGCGGTGATCCCTTACTGGCTCACCGCTCACCACTACCCCCCGCCCACGAAATGCACGATCTCGATGACGTCCCCGTCCGCCACCGGAGTGTCCGGCAGGGCGTCTTTCCGCACGATGCTCCGGTTGCGCTCCACCACCACCATGCGCGGGTCGAGGTCGAGGCGGCGGAGCAGGTCCGCCAGGGTGGCGGGGCCAGGGATGGTCCGGCGGTCGCCGTTTACGGTGAGGGTGATTTCAGGCATCGTCCGCCATCCAGGGCTCGGCAAAGGCGAGGGCGGCCGCGGCCGGGTCGGGTGCGAGCCACAGGGCGCGGATTGCCGCGGCGCCCCATGCGCCGGCATCGCGGAGTTCGGGCAGCCGTTCGATCGTCACGCCACCAATGGCAATCACCGGACGCCCGAGCCGGGCGATCGATTCCACCAGCGCCGGCCCCTGGCCGGGCCGCCCGGGATGCGTGGGGGTTTCATAGAGAGAACCTGCCACGAAGAAATCCACTCCATCCCGGACCCGCTCGGCTTCCTCCAGCGAGTGCACGGAGGCGCCGAGCCAGCCGTGCGGCATGACCCGGCGGGCGTCATCGGGGCTCAGGTCCGTCGCGCCGAGCTGCGCGCCCTGCGCTCCCAGTGCGGCGGCGATGTCGGGGTGCCCGTTCACGATGACGGCGGCCTCCGGCGGACGGGCGAGCGCAAGGAAGCGCCTCGCGGCCGCGGCCAGCACGGCTCCGCCCGCCTCATGGTCCCGCACGTGCAGGGCGACAACCGGTCCGGCGGCGGCAATGGCGGCAACCCGCACGCCGAGGTCCTCGAGCGCCAGCACCGCCCGGTCCGTCACGGCGTGGACCCGGGGGAGCGGCCTCACGTGAACTGCTGCCCCTCCGGGGAGGCGCGGCCGTGGACCCAGTCCGGCACCGGCATGCGTCGGCGGCCCGCGGGCTGGATCTCGCGCACGATCACCGCTCCGTCGCCGGTCGCGAGGAGCAGTCGATCGGTGGCGCGCACGATGGTCCCGGGGGCAGCGGCGTCGGCGGCGCTGCTGGAGACGCGCGCATCAAACAGCTTCACCGTCTCCCCGTCCAGCACCGCCCACGCACCCGGCTCCGGGTCGAACGCGCGAATGCGCCGGACGCAGGCCTCGGCGCTGGCGGTCCAGTCGAGCCGGCAGAGTTCCCGGTGGATCTTGGGCGCGAGGGTCGCCTGGCCGTCGTCCTGCGGCGCGCCGGCCAGGTCGTCGCCATCGGTGAGACTGGCCACCAGGGTGAGCGCGCCCATGTGAGCGAGGCGGGAGCGCAGTTCGCCCTTGGTCTCCGTCTTGCCGATCGGCGTGTGCTCGCGGCGGATGACCGGCCCGCTGTCCATGCCGGCCGTCATCCGCATGATGGAGATGCCGGTTTCGTGGTCGCCGTTCAGGATGGCCCATTCGATCGGCGCCGCGCCGCGCAGCTTCGGCAGGAGGGAGGCGTGGACGTTGATCATCCCCATCCGGGGCACCTCGAGCGCTTCCGGCCGGAGGATGTGTCCGTAGGCCACCACCACCCCGAGGTCGGTGTTGTAGCGCCGCAGCGTCTCCAGGAACACGTCGCCCGCCGGGCGCTCGGGCTGCAGCAGCGGCAGGTCGAGGTCGGTCGCGGCGTCCTTGACGGGGGAAGCGGAGAGGGTGGAGCGGGAGCGGCCGCGGGGTCGGTCGGGCTGGGTGACGACGCAGGCGACGTCGAGACCTGCGGTGAGGAGGGCGTGCAGGGACGGCACCGCGAACTCGGGCGTCCCGAAGAAAGCGATCCGCATTATCCTGAGCGTGCCTGGGCGGCATCGATCTCCAGGATATACCCCGCGTCATCCTTGTGTTCACGCCGGTAGCGATTCATCAGCATGCGGCGCTTCATCGGGCTCAGGTGGTCGATGAACAGGATGCCGTCCAGATGGTCCATCTCGTGCTGAATCGCGCGCGCGAGCAGGCCGGTGGCTTCACGGCGGCGCCGGGTGCCGTGTTCGTCGGTGGCTTCGAGCACGATCTTCCCGGGCCGGGTCACCTCGCCGAAGATCTCGGGAATGCTGAGGCAGCCTTCCTCGCCGCGGTCGCGGCCTTCCGCCTCGATGATTTCCGGGTCGATCAGCACCACCCGCTCGCCGTCCACCTCGACGACGGCCACTTTCCGCGCCACCCCCACCTGGTTCGCGGCCAGGCCGACGCCCTTGGCGGCGTGCATGGTCTCGAAAAGGTCTTCCACGAAGGCCCGGATTTCGTCAGTGACCCCACCGACGGGCTCGCCCTGCTGGCGCAGGACCGGCGAGCCGTACAGGTGGAGGCGGAGCAGGCTCATCCCGCGCCCCCGCCCGGGGCCGCGACGTCGCCCACCTGGATGATGCGTTCGCGGCGGACGACGAGCGTGCTCGTCCCGCTTTCGATGGTCACGCGCTCTTCCTTGATGCTCTTGACCTTCCCGACCACGCCGCCGCTCGTGACGACTTCGTCGCCGGTCTTGAGGTTGGCGAGCAGTTCCTGGTGCTTCTTCCGCGCGCGGGACTGCGGGCGGATGATCAGGAAGTAGAAGACCACGCCGATGGCGAGGATCTGGAAGAGCAGGATGGACATGCCGCCGCCGGCGGAGCCGGAGGTGGGCAGCAGGGACAGCAGGGGATGCGTCACGTCTCTCCTCGTGTGTGGTAGCGCGCGAGCCAGTCGCGGCTCCAGGTGCTGAAGGTGCCATCCAGGACCGCCCGCCGCGCCTGCGCGGCGAGGCGGACCAGGAACCGGATGTTGTGAATCGAAACCAGCCTGAGCCCAAGGATCTCGCCCGCCACGAACAGGTGGCGAAGGTACCCGCGGGAGAACGTCGTGCAGGTCTCGCAGTCGCAGGCCGCATCGAGCGGGGCGTCATCCGTGCGATACTTCGCGCCACGGATGTTGACCCGGCCCGCGCTGGTCCACGCGCTGCCGTGGCGGCCGTTCCTGGTGGCCGCCACGCAGTCGAACATGTCCACTCCCCGCGCGATCCCCTCGATGAGGTCTGGCGGGAAACCAACGCCCATAAGATAACGGGGGGTCTCCGCGGGCAGGACCGGGGCCAGCCCGTCCAGGATACGGTGCATCACCGGCTTGGATTCTCCCACGGAGAGGCCGCCGATGGCGATTCCGCTCCAGGGCCCCCGCTCGACGATGCCCGCCAGGGAGCGCTGACGGAGGTCGTCATGCACGCCGCCCTGGATGATGGGCCAGAGTGCCTGCCTCGGCGGCCCCTCCCCGGCCAGCTCGCGATGACGGTCCCGGCAGCGGTCCAGCCACCGGAGCGTACGCTCCATGCCCTCCTCAGCCAGCGCGTGGGGGGCCTGTCCCGGCACCACGTGGTCGAACGCCATCGCGATGTCGGCACCCAGGGTCCACTGGATCTCCATTGCCTTTTCGGGGGTGAAGAACCGGGTGGTCCCGTCCACGTGGCTGACGAACTCCACCCCGTCTTCACTGATCTTCCGCATCGCCTCGAGGGAGAAGACCTGGAACCCGCCTGAGTCGGTGAGCATCGGGCCGTTCCAGTGGGTGAAGCGCTGGATACCGCCGAGCGCCGCCACCACGTCCTCGCCGGGACGGAGGTGCAGGTGGTAGGTGTTGCCGAGGATGATCTGGGCGCCCGCGCGCCGGACTTCGTCGGGATGGAGCCCCCGGACCGCCCCGAGCGTCCCCACCGGCATGAACGCCGGGGTCTCGACCGTGCCGTGGGGCAGGGTCAGCAGGCCGGCGCGGGCGGTACCGTGGGTGGCGTTCAGGGTGAAGTCGAACATTCGGGTATCGGGTGTCGTTAGTGGTTGAGTGGTTGCGTCGTAACTTCGCTCCGCCTGTCCGCCTGTCCGCCTGTCCGCCTGTCCGCCTGTCCGCCTGTCCGCCTGCCCGCCTGCCCGCCCTGTTCACGACCGCCCTTCTCACGACCGCCCTTTCCCCACCACCGCCATCGCATCCCCGTACGAATAGAACCGGTAGCGCTCCTGGACGGCGTGGGCATAGGCCTGCATGGTCGTATCGTACCCCGCGAACGCCGAGACCAGCATGAGCAGGGTGCTCCGCGGCAGGTGGAAGTTCGTAACCAGGGCATCCACCACGCGGAACCGGTAGCCCGGCGTGATCATGAGGCTTGTCGTGGCTGGCCCCGGGCGGACGCCATCGCCTGCCGCGGCACTCTCCAGCGCGCGGACGACCGTGGTGCCGACGGCCCACACGCGTCCTCCACCGGTCCGGGTCGCGGCGACGACGACGGCGGCCTCTTCCGGAATCTCGAAGCGCTCGGGATGCATCGGGTGCGCCGCGGGGTCTTCCTCCTCGACCGGCCGGAACGTGCCGGGCCCGACCTCGAGGTCGATGCGCGCGATGGCCACACCCCGTCCAGCGAGCGTATCCAGCAGGGCAGGCGTGAAATGCAGTCCCGCCGTCGGCGCCGCGACGCTTCCCTCGCGCTCGGCGTAGACGGTCTGGTAGCGTTCCTCGTCATCGATGTCCGGGTCGTGCCGGATGTAAGGCGGCAGCGGAAGGCGGCCGAACCGGGCCATGATTTCCTCGACCGGCATCCCGTGAAAGCGCACACGGCGGTTGCCGTCCGGCAGCACCTCGAGTGTTTCGGCCGATGCCTCGCTGCCGAAGGCGATGCGCTTCCCGGGCTGGAGCGCGCTGCCCGGTTTTCCCATGGCGACCCAGTCGCCGGCAGCCCCGGGGTGGATGAGCAACAGCTCGGCCGGCCGGCCCGACGGCCGGGTACCGAGGAGTCGGGCATGCCGCACGCGAGTGGTGTTGATCACCAGACAGTCGCCCGGCGCCACCAGGGCGGCAAGGTCGGGGAAGTGCCGGTCCTCGAGCCCGGGCTCGCCACCGGGCCGGACGACGAGCAGGCGGCTCGCCTCCCGCCGTGACGCGGGGCGCTGGGCGATCAGTTCTTCCGGGAGCTCGTAGTCGAAGTCGGCCGTGCGGAACCGGCGTTCAGCCGTCAAAGATCGATGCCTGCCGGTCGGGAGGGCGGTAGCCGAACCGCTGGTACGCGAGCGCGGTGGCGCAACGGCCGCGCGGGGTGCGCTCGAGGAACCCCTGCTGGATCATGTAGGGCTCGTACACTTCCTCGAGGGTGCCCGGGTCCTCGCCCACCGCAACCGCGACCGTGCCGAGCCCCACCGGGCCGCCGCCGAACTTCTCGATGATCGTGGTGAGGATCCGTGCGTCCATGTCGTCGAGGCCGAACTCGTCCACATTGAGCCGGGCGAGGGCTTCGCGCGCGACATCGCCGGTGATCCGGCCGTCGGCCCGGACCTGGGCGTAGTCCCGCACCCGCCGGAGGAGCCGGTTGGCGACGCGCGGCGTGCCCCGGCTCCTCCGGGCGATCTCGACGGCGCCGTCGGTGTCAGTCGGGACGTCCAGGATGGACGCGCTGCGCGTGACGATGCGCTGGAGGTCTTCCGGCGGGTAGAAGTTGAGCCGTTCCACCATGCCGAATCGGGCCCGCATCGGCGGTGTGAGCAGGCCGAAGCGGGTAGTCGCGCCGATCAGGGTGAAGCGCTCGATGTTCATCGGGATGGTCTGCGCCCGCGGCCCGTCGGAGATGCGGACGTCCACCCGGTAGTCTTCCATGGCGGGGTACAGAAACTCCTCCAGGGCGGGGCGGAGCCGGTGGATCTCGTCGATGAACAGCACGTCGCCCGTTCCCAGGCTCGTGAGCAGCCCGACCAGGTCACCGGCCTTCTCCAGGACGGGGCCGGAGGTCGTCCGGATCTCCACCCCCATCTCCCGCGCGACCAGCATGGCGAGGGTCGTCTTGCCAAGGCCGGGCGGGCCGAAGAAGAGGAGATGGTCGAGCGTCTCGCCACGGCCACGCGCGGCGTCGATGGCGATCTGCAGCGACGCGCGCACCTGCTCCTGCCCCACGAACTCATCGAGCCGCGAGGGGCGCAGCGCCATCTCGGCACCGGATTCCTCGGGGATCACGTCGGGGGTGGTGACCTGGAGCCGGGCGCGATCGGTCATCAGCGGGCCTGGCTGGCGTCCCAGCGAACCGGGCGCTCATTGATCCGGACGTCGTGCTTCTTCCCGCACGAGACGCACCGGTCCTCGATCTCCTCCACGCCGAATGGCACCAGCTTGCGGTTGGTCGAGCCGCAGTTGGTGCAGATCCACTCAGCCGTCCGGGCCGCGACAGTCATGCCTTGCCTCCCCGTGAGGTCGTGATCCACTGCAGGGCGCGGCGCACCACCAGAGCGGGTTCTTCCGCCCCGTCCGTCGCGAGGGAATGGCGGACGGCTTCCTCGGCCGCCGCGACCGAATAGCCGAGGGCCACCAGGGCCTGCACCGCGTCGCCGGCCGTGGCGGAGCGCCCCGTGGCGCTTTCCACGGTGAAGTCCTTGAACCGGTCCTGCAGCTCCACCACCAGCTTCTCCGCCTTCTTCTTTCCGATACCGCTCACGGTCGCGAGGGCCGCGATGTCGCGCTCCTGGATGCTCCGCACCGCCCGCTCCGGGCCGAGGGTACTGAGGAGTGCCATGGCCAGCCGGGGGCCGAACCCGCTCGCCGTCAGCAGCCGCCGGAAGATGGCCCGCTCGGCCGGCCGGTCGAATCCGAAAAGGAACCATCCGTCCTCGCGCACCACCAGTTCGGTGAACAGCCGCACCCTGGCTCCCGGCGCGGGCAGTCGCTCGAACACGCCCAGCGGAACCGTGATCGCATACCCGACGCCGCCCTCGGTCTCGATGACGATCGAGTCGGCAACGCGTTCGGTGAGAGTGCCCGTGACGGTCGCGATCATGCCAGGGCGCCTGCGCGCGGGACGAGGCGCAGCAGGTGGGTCAGCGCGATCGCCACGCCATCGGCGGCGTCGGCCGGCTCGGGCGGGTGCTGGAGCCGCAGCAGCTGCTGCACCATGTAGCCGACCTGGTCCTTCATGGCGGCTCCCCGCCCGACCACGGTCTTCTTGACCATCGCGGGCGAGTATTCCGCCACTGTGACGCCCGCCTGCTCGGCGCAGAGCAGGATGACCCCGCGGGCGTGGCCCAGGACCATCGTGGTCCGCGCATTCCGGGCGTAGAAGATGCCTTCCACCGCCATGACGTCGGGCCGGTGCCGCACGAGCAGTTCACTGATGCCGTCGTGGATGGTCTTGAGCCGGTTGGCCAGCGGGGCGGTGCCGTCGGTGCGGAGGACGCCGCACTCGAGCAGCCGGGGCGTACGGGTCCGGGTCGGTTCGAGTACGCCGTACCCGATGACATGGGTGCCGGGGTCGATCCCCAGCACCTTCATGGCCGGGGCCGGGTCAGCGGGACGCCTCGGCCATCTGGGCGGCGTCCGCATCGAAGTTGGAGAACACCTGCGCGACATCGTCCAGCTCCTCCAGCGCCTCGATCAGGCGGAGCAGCGTCTCGAGGTCGGCGCCCTCGACCTTCACTTCGTTCTTCGGAACCATGGCCAGTTCGGCCGAGGCAATGGCAAAGCCGCGTTCCCGGAGCTGGTCCTGCACCGCGTGGAAGCTGGTGGGTGACGTGCTCACGAGGTACTGATCGTCCTCGCGGACGAAGTCGTCCGCCCCCGCCTCGAGCGCTGCCTCCAGCACCGCGTCCTCGTCGGGATGTCCCGCGGCGTCCAGGTAGATCTGGCCGCGCTTGTCGAACATCCAGGCGACCGAGCCCGAGGCGCCGAGGTTGCCCCCGTTGCGGGAGAGCGCGTGCCGGATGTCGGCGACCGTGCGGTTCGCGTTGTCCGTGCTGCCTTCGATGAAGATGGCGGCCCCGCCGGGGCCATAGCCCTCGTACGTCACCTCCTCATATGAACTGCCCTCGAGCTCGCCGGTGCCCTTCTTGACGGCACGGTCGATGTTCTCGTTGGGCATGTTCACGGCCTTCGCCGCATCGATGGCGGTGCGCAGCCGCGGGTTGCCCGCGGGATCGCCTCCGCCGCTCTTGGCGGCGATGGTGATTTCGCGGATGACCTTGGTCCAGGAGGACGCGCGCTTGGCGTCGGTGATGGCCTTCTTGCGCTTGATCTGCTTCCACTTGCTATGGCCCGCCATGGCCCAACTCCTTGCCCCCGGCGAAGATGTCGCGACGGCGGCCAGGATGCACGCGCCGCCCCTTGATGAGGGGAAAACATAGCCGGTGGCCATGCCCCGGGCAACGCGACACCTTGACCCCGGGGGCTGGCCGGAAGTACTCTGCTCCGCTATGCGTATATCTCTGCGATACTTGCTCTTAGGAAGCCTGGTCATGGCCGGCACGACCCTCGCCGCGTGCGGCAGCGATGCGCCGAAGACGCCGCGCATCCAGGACGTGCTGCCGAACATGCCCCTCCCGCCGAACGCCGCGGTACTCTCGCGCGAGGGGGGCGAGGAAGCCCTGCAGTTCACCTTCCAGAGTTCAGACTCGGCCTCGGTGGTGGCGCAGTACTACCGCCTCTCGCTTCCAGGGAGCGGCTGGAACCTCATCAGTGACCAGACCGCTCGTGACGGCGAGATCTCCATCTACGCCGAGCGAAACGGCCCGCCGATCTGGATCACCATCCGGCCCGACAGCGCCACCGGTGGCTCGATCATCCGGATGGCCGGGGCGGTCGCGACGAAGCCGCAGGACACCCTCAAGGCCCCGCCCCGAGCCCCGCCGGACACGGTGGATGTGAAGTAGGGTCGAGGGACGAAGGTCGAAGGTCGTTCAAGTACTCCTTCGACCTTTGACCTTGACCTTGAATTCACACCACCCCCATCAACGCTTCCGCCGCCGCCTCCCCCAGGCTCTCGCGGGCCGGGGCGGCCAGAAGTCTGAGCGCTTCCCGGGCTGCGTCCGGCGTACCCGGTTTCAGGTGCAGCATCGCGGCGGTCATCCCCCGTCGAAGCGGCGCGGGCAGCGTGAGGGTCGCGAGGCGTCGCTCCAGCTCGTGCAGCCGCCGGCGCAGGGCACGGTCAGGTGGCCTCGGCTCGGACAGCATCTCCCGCGCGATCCGCACGGTCAGCCAGAGCGCGAAGTGCCCCTCCCGCCTCGGCCCCCGGGCCGCGGCCGCCATCTGCTCCACCAGCGCGACCTCCGCCGGGTGCCAGCCCGTCATCTCGCTCATCCCGCCAGCCGTCCCGCCGCGGCCAGCACCGCGGCCGGCGTCGTGTCCACCAGGCAGCGATGGTGCCCCAGCGGGCATCGTTCGCCTCCCCACGCGGTGCAGGGACGGCAGGCGAGGGACTGTTCCAGCACCTCATGCGGTGCCTGATAGGGGTAGAAGCCGAACTGGCGTACGGTCGGGCCGAAGAGCGCCACCACTGGCGTGCCGACGGCGGTGGCCATGTGCATCACACCGGTGTCTCCCGAGACGAGAAAGCGTGCCTCCCTGATGGCCGCGCCCGTTTCCTGAAGGGCGAACCGCCCTGCCGCGCTGGCCACATGCTCCCCGGCCTCCACTGCCAGTCCCTCGGCCAGCGCACGGTCAGCCGGGCCGCCCAGCAGCACGCAGTCCCAGCCGCGCGCCACGAGCATGGGGATGACGGCCGCCCAGTGCGCGCGGGGCCACCGCTTGGTACCGTGCGCCGCCCCGGGCGCCAGGGCGGCAAGCGGCCGGGACCTGCCCAGGCCGCGGTCGGCGAGCCAGCCCAGCGCGGTGGCCTCAGCCGTCTCGTCCAGGTGGAACTCCGGCGGACCGCCGTCCGGCGCGATGCCGAAATCCCGGGCGGCGTGGAAGTATCGCTCCGGGACCGGCAGGTGGTGCGGATAGACGTCGCGGTGAGTGCGGATCAGGATCTCCCGCGCGGCGCGGTGGTGCCGGTAGCCGCGCCAGCGGGCGGGGAGGAGCAGGCGGAGGGCGCGCGTCCGCAGGCTGCCGTGGAGATCGAGCA
Source organism: uncultured Gemmatimonadales bacterium (assembly GCA_963825055.1). Lineage (GTDB taxonomy): Bacteria > Gemmatimonadota > Gemmatimonadetes > Gemmatimonadales > GWC2-71-9 > CAWGSK01. The sequence continues at coordinate 46,588 of CAWGSK010000009.1, read as the reverse complement.
CGTGGGTGAAGTGCTCCTCCCGCAGGCGCCGGGCAAGGCGGCTGAGCGCGGTGCCCGGGTCGAGCGCGATGACGTCGTCCAGTGCCGGATGTTCCGAGACGAGCGGGACGAAGGCCCGTTTCGTCAGGAACGCGAGACGGGCCCCGGGCAGCTGGGCCCGCAGGGCGCGGACCAGCGGCGTCGTCAGCAGGACGTCGCCGATGGAGCTGAACCGGATCAGCAGGACGCGCGGGGTGGTCAGGGCACTGGGCACGGCGCGGGAATGTACGGGCCCCGCACGGTCCCGCGCCAGCGCGTTGCTCGCCGCTCACGGTTCCGTGTAGCTTTGGCTCCATGGTACGCCCCAAAAGCATCCTCTGGGTCGATGACGAGGTCGAGAGCCTGACCTCGCAGATCCTCTTCCTGGAGGAGCACGGCTTCGTGGTCGAGAAGACCGCCCACGGTGACGACGCGCTCGTCCTGCTCCAGCGGCAGTCGTACGGCATCGTCCTGCTCGACGAACACATGCCGGGACGCCGGGGGCTTGACCTCTTCCGTGAGATCCGCCTGATCGATCGCTCGATGCCGGTCGTGATGGTGACGAAAAGCGAGGAGAGCGAGACCCTGAAGGACGCCATCGGCGCCGAGGTGTCCGACTATCTCGTGAAGCCGGTCAACCCGCGGCAGATCCTCACGGTGGTGACCCGCCTGCTGGATGGCGACCGGATCCGCCAGCAGCGGCTGAGCCGTGATTTTGCGACCAGGTTCCGCGACCTCGAAGCCCGTCGCGGCGACCGGCTCTCCTGGCGCGAGTGGATCGACCTGGTCACCGAGCTGGCGGAATGGGAAGTGCGCCTCGGCGACGTGGACGAGCCCGGGCTGCAGGAAGCGCTCGGCACGCTCCAGGCCAGCCTCCGGCAGGACTTCGCCCGTTACCTCGAGCGGCACTACGCCACCTGGCTCAACGATGAGGAGAGCGACCGCCCCCCGTTGTCGGTGGATATCGGCGCGGAGTTCCTCCTGCCGGTGTTCCGCGAGCGGGGGCGCGCCATGCTCGTGGTGGTGGATTGCCTGCGGATGGACCAGTGGGAGGTCCTGCGGCCGCTGATCGGGACCATCTTCGACGTGGAGACCGCGAGCTACTTCTCGATCCTCCCGACGGCGACGCCCTATTCGCGCAACGCGATCTTCTCGGGCCTGTTCCCGGTGGAACTGGCGAGCCGGTTCCCGACGCTCTGGAAGAACCAGGACGAGAACAGCCTGAACGCGCACGAGGCCGAACTCCTCAGCGAGCACATGAAGGACCTGACCGGCGGCCCGGTGCCGGTGCGGTACGAGAAGGTCTTCACCGCGGCGGACGGCGAGAGCCTGTTGAAACGGCTGCCGGGCCATCTCTCCCAGCCGGGGGTGACGGCGCTGGTCTTCAACTTCATCGACCAGCTGACGCACGGCCGGACCGAGAACTCCACGCTGTTCGAGGTTGCCCGGGACACGCCGGCGCTCCGGAGCCTCACCCGCACGTGGTTCGAACGCTCGGCCCTGCTCGAGGCGCTGCGCGAGGCCGCCCGGCGGGGCGTGCCCGTCGTGCTCACCACGGACCACGGTTCCATCCACTGCCATACGCCCGCGACGATCTACGCGAAACGGGATGCGACGGCGAACCTCCGCTACAAGTTCGGGGAGAACCTGCGCACCCAGGATCCCGACGCGGCGTTGCTGGTGGACGACCTGCCGGCGTGGGGCCTCCCCGCGCGCGGGGCGGGCGTCCGTCTCGCGATGGCGACGGGTGACCGGTTCTTCGTGTACCCGACGAAGCTCCGGGAATACCAGGCGCGGTACCGCGGCGCGTTTCTTCACGGCGGCGTGTCGCCGGAGGAAGTGATCCTGCCCCTCGCGCTGCTGACCCCGCGCGCCAGCCGCTAGTGTCGCCGGAGCGCCGACTCCTCGGCTACATGCGCCCCTACTGGGGGCTCTTTGCCCTCGGGCTCCTGACGGCGTTCCTCGCCTCGGTGCTCGACGGCTTCACGGTCATTGTGCTCATCCCGCTGCTCAAGACCCTGTTCGGCACCGCGGGCGCGCTGGGCGGGGGGACGCGCCTCGAGCAGGTGACCGAATGGCTCATGGCGCCCGTCCTCCAGGGGGCGACGGCGGGGGAAGCCACCGCACGGGTCGTCTTCATCCTGCTGCTCGGGCTGCTCTTCAAGAATGCGATGAGCTACGCGTCGAGCCAGATCAACGTCGCCATGCAGGAAAGCCTGGTGCGTGACCTGCGCCAGCGTCTCTTCGTGCACCTGCTCAAGCTGGACCTCGACTTCTTCCAGCGCACCCGGAGCGGCCAGCTCATTGCCGGCATCGTGAGCGACGTGGACACCACCAAGACGGCGGTGACGGCGGCGCTCGCCTCCTTCTTCCAGAACTTCATCATGATCAGCGTCACCCTGGTGGTGATGTGGCTGACGAGCTGGAAGCTCACCGTGCTCACGCTCGCCATGGCGCCGGTGCTCATCGTCGGGATCCGCGGCCTCCTCCGCCGGCTGCGGCGCCACAGCCGCGACCGGGCGCACGAGCGCGGCGAGATCGTCGCGACCGTCACCGAGCGGCTCGGCGCGATCAAGCTGATCCGGGCCTACGGCGGCGAGACGACCGAGGCGTCCCGCTTCCTCATCCAGTCGGAGAACTACCGGAAGAAGGTGATCCGCACCCAGCGGTACAGCTCCCTCACGAGCCCCGTGAGCGAGGTATTCGGCGGGCTCATGCTGATCCTGATCATCTATGCCGGCACCAGCCCCGCCTTCGGGACGGGGGGCCAGGCCATCGGCGCCAGCGCCCTGATCGTGTTCCTGGTGGCGGCGCTCAAGATGATGTCCCCCCTCAAGAGCCTCACGCAGTTCCCGGCGGTCATGGCGGTGGCCCTGGCCAGCGCGGAGCGGGTGTTCGCGCTGCTCGACCTGCCGGCGGACGAAGCTCCGCGCCCGGGCGAGGCGGAGGCAGCATTCAGCCGGGAGATCGCGTTCGACGGCGTCACCTTCGCCTACGGTACCGACCCTCCCGTGCTGCAGGATGTGAGCTTCCGCGTGCCGAAGGGAGCGGTGGTGGCCATCGTGGGGCCGAGCGGCGCCGGGAAAACCACCCTGGTGGACCTGGTCCCCCGGTTTCATGATCCGACCGCCGGAGCGGTCCTGGTGGACGGGACGCCCACGACCGGGCTCGATCGCTCGTCGCTGCGGCGCCTGATGGGGGTGGTCAGCCAGGATACCGTGCTGCTGAACGACACGGTGCACGCCAACATCGGCTATGGCCGCCCCGAGGCGACGGCGGAACAGGTGGAGGCGGCGGCGCGGGCGGCCAATGCGCACGAGTTCATCATGCAACTGCCGGCCGGGTACGGAACGCTGCTGGGCGAGCGAGGCACCCGGCTCTCGGGTGGCCAGCGCCAGCGCATCGCCATTGCCCGGGCACTCCTGCGCGATCCCCCGATCCTGATCCTGGACGAGGCCACCAGCGCGCTCGACGCGGAGTCGGAGCGCCTGGTGCAGGAAGCCATCGACCGGCTCATGCAGGATCGCACCGTCCTTGTCATCGCCCACCGCCTTGCGACTGTCCGCCACGCCGACCTGATCGTGGTGCTGCGGGATGGCCGCGTGGTCGAGACCGGCTCGCACGACGCGCTGTACGCCGGGAACGGTCTCTACCGGCGCCTTCACGACCTTCAGTTCCGCGACGAGGCCGTCAGCGCCGGCTGACGGCCGCCGCCCTGTCCCTGATGCCGGACGCCATGCCTGACACGCACCAGCCGCAGGTTCTGTATCTCGACGCCGATGCCAGGCGCTCGCACCCGCACGCCGCGCTGCTCCAGCGCGCGCTCGAGCGGCTGGGGTGCACCGTGAGGGCGGTCCGGCTGGATGGCGGCGGGCTCTGGTCCCGGCTCACGGGTGGCAAGGCGGCGGACCGCCTGGCCCGGGCGCTGGAGGGGTGGGGCCCGGATCTCGTGCTGACGGTGGGTGGGGCGCCGGTACTCGGGGACGTGATTACTGCCGTTCCCGGCGCCGCCGCGCTCCGATGGACCCACTGGTACCCCGACATTCCCGGCGACCCCGAGGCGATGGCGGAGGCGGTACTCGGCTACGATCACGTCCTGCTTCCGGGCACCGCCGCTGCGGCGTGGTACGGCGGGCACGCATCCCGCGCCTTCGACGCCCTGGCGCCCGGGTGCGACCCGTCAGTGCACCGGCCCATGCGCGTGCGGGAGACACCGCTCCGCTCGAACGTGACGTTCGTCGGCGAGGCCACGCCGTGGCGGGAGTCGATGCTGGCGGAGCTGCGGGACTTCGGGCTGACCGTGTGGGGCGCCGGTTGGCGGAGTACCGGGCTGCGGGATTACTGCCTGGACGAGCGGCTGAGTGACGACGACGCCAACCGGGCCATCGCCGGGAGCACGGTAGCCGTCACGCTCCAGCGTGAGGCGCCGGGTCCGGACGGCCCGCCCCGAACGGTCACCGCGCGGCTCTTCGAGACGGCGGCAATGGGCGTCCCCCAGGTCGTGGATGCGACAGATGACCTGTCCGGGCACTTTGCGCCGGGAGAGGAAGTGCTGGCAGTGGAGGATCCGGCCGCCCTTCGCGCCGCGGTAAAACACGCGCTGTATCATCACGCGGAGCGGGATGCCATGGCCCAGGCCGCCAGGCGCCGCGCACTGGGCAACCATACGTATATGCACAGGATGAAGGCGGTGGTTGCGACAGGAACAGCGTGAACGGAGCGGTGAACGGTGAGCGGTGAACGGTGAAAGAGGCGACTCAACGATTTAACGACTTGACGATTCAGCGTCCGATTTTCCGGCGAATAGTGATTAGTGAATAGTGATTAGTGCCTGGGCGGAAAGTACCTTCCCGACTCCCGACTCCCGACTCCCGACTCCCGACTCCCCACCCTACTCCGCTCTCCTCCCCTCCGCCAGCCCTCCGCTCGCCAGCATCTCCCGGTAGAACCTGACGTACTCTTCCGCCATCGCGCGATGGGTGAACCAGCGTTCCGCCCGCGCCCGGCAGGCCTCCGGGTTACGACGCGCATCGATCACTCCCGCCGCCTCGACGAGGCCATCCACCGTGTCTGCCAGGATGCCGACGTCCGGCGAGATGATCTCCGGCAGCGAGCCATGGTGGGTACCGAGCACCGGCGTGCCGCTCATCAGTGCCTCCGCCAGCGTCAGGCCGAAGGGCTCGTCCCACTGGGCCGGCATCCATAGGCAGCGGGCGCCGGCCAGCCACGCGGCCTTTTCCGCGCCGTCCACCGAGCCGAGGAATCGGGCTCCCCGCCTGAGTGTCGGGCGCCAGCCTCCCGCGAGCACCAGCTGCCGGCCGGCCCGGCGCGCCGCCTCGATCGCGAGCTGGTATCCCTTCTCCCGATGCAGGCGGCCGATGAAGAGGTCGTAGTCGTCCTTGCCGGCCCGGAAGGTGAATTCGTCGGGATCAATGCCGTTGTAGACGAACGCCCTGCTGCCATTCCGCTCCGCGTGGTTGGCGCTCACGAAGATGGTGCGGGGCGGGGGAGTCCGGCCCGGCCGGAAGTTGCCCTCCTGGGTCCAGACGTAGGGCAGGTCGAGCCGCTCGTAGATCGGCACGAACGAGTGGAGGATGTCGGTGCCTGCCGGCAGGTGCGTGGCAGGGTTGAACCCCGCCGACCGCATGGTCTTCACCTCCACCGGCACCAGTCTCGCTTCGGGTACCCGGCTGCCAGGTCCGGCGATCAGCGAGACCTCATGCCCCAGCTCGGCCAGCCCGCGCGCCAGCCATACCACGACCCGCTGCGTTCCGCCGTAGCCCTTCACGGGCAGCCGGTCGTGCCAGAAGAGGGTGATGTGCATGCGGGGAAGGTAGTGGGGACGTTGAGTCGTTGAATCGTTGAGTCACCAGCCCAGGGGGCCAGTTGAGAATCGGGCGGCAGGGCCCTAATCTCCAGCACCACTCAACCACTCAACCACTCAACCACTCAACGACTCAACCACGTGACCGCCCCGCTCCCCATATCTGGCTTCACCATCGTCCGGAACGCGATCAAGCTCGACTTCCCGCTGGAAGCGAGCATCCGGTCGATCCTGCCGGTGTGCGACGAGGTGGTGGTGAACGTGGGAAAGTCGGAGGACGATACCCTGGAACTCGTCCGCTCGATCGATGACCCGAAGATCCGGATCATCGAGACCGAGTGGGACATGACGATCAAGAACAAGGTGCTGGGCGATGAAACGCTCCGCGCCATGCGGGCCTGCCGTCATCCGTGGGGGATCTACATTCAGGCGGATGAGGTGTTGCATGAAGACGGCGCGGTGGAGCTGATGGCCGCGATCCGGGCCAGTGATACTGACGCGCAAGTGGAGGGACTGCTGGTCCGCTACCTGCACTTCTACGGCGACCTCGACACCATTGCGGTGAACCGCCGCTGGTACCGTCGCGAGGTCCGGGCAGTCCGGCTCGATCCCGCGCTCGATATCCGGCCCTACCAGGGGGCGCAGGGTTTCCGCGTCGGGCCGGAGCATCGGAAGATCCGGGCCCGGCTGACGAAGGCGACCATGTTCCACTATGGGTGGGCCCGGCCTGCACGCGCCCTCCGCGCGAAGCGGGAGGTGAACCGGACGCTGTATCCATGGTCACGGGAGAGCGAGGCCCGCCGACCCCTGCTGCCGTGGTTTCCGGGGCTCACCCGCTTCACGGGCGCTCATCCTGCCGCCGCCACGCGCTGGGTGGAGGAGCGCCGGCATGACCCGGAGCGCAACGTGGAGCCGCCGAAGTTCCAGTGGGAGCACTTGCGGTTCTACGCGTCGGACGTGATCGAGAAATTGACCGGCGCCCGTGTCTTCGAGTTCCGCAACTACCGGCTTGTCTGACCAGGAGCTCCTGTGGCGGATGGGAGCACGCCGCTCCGCATCGCGTTCCTGACCTCGGCGGGCACGTGGCGCGGCTCCGCCGTCAGTACGGCGCATGTCGTGCTCGGCCTGAATGCCCGGGGCCACCAGGCACGCATGTTCGTCAGTGAGCCGGACGTGGCATCCCGTGCGAGGGATCGAGGGATCGCGGTTGACCTCGTGCCGGTCCGCAACACGGGCCCCAGGGAAGTGCTGACTCTCCGCCGGCTGCTGCACTCCACGGCGATTGAGGTGCTCGTGACCGACCGCCCCCGCGACCTCCGGGTCGCGGGTTATGCCTGCCTGTTTTCCCGGGTCCACCTGGTCAATCAGTTCAATCTGAGTCGCAAGGACCCGCCCCGGGACCTTTCCACCCGGCTGGCCTGCCGCCGTTCGCAATTCACGATCTTTACTACCCGCCGATTTGCCCGCCAGGTGTTCGCCAAGGCTCCCTTCATGTCCGCAGTGCCGTGGCGCATCATCGGTCCCGCAGTGGACACGAAGGCCTTCTTCCGGGACGACGCGGCGGGCCGTGCCTTCCGCACCAGGTACAGCCTCGGCGACCAGCCCTTCGTCCTGGCGGTGGGTGCCCTGGTGCCGGGAGAAGCGTTACGACCTCATTCTCCAGGCCATGGTCGCGCTCGGGAAGGACGTTCCCGTTCTGGTGGTCTGCGGCAACGGCATGCAGGAGGAAAGAGCTCCGGAGGCTCGCGCAGAGCCTTGGGGTCCAGGTCCGGTGGCTTGGCCTGGTGGATGCCGAGTCGCTGCGCGGCGCCTATAATGCCGCTATGCTCCTCGTGCATGCCTGTGCCATCGAGACCTACGGCATGAGCTTGGCCGAGGCGCTCTGTTGCGGTACACCCGTGGCCGCGGTGGGCAGTGGCGGGATTCCGGAGGTCGTGGGGGATGCGGGTGTCCTGGTACCCCCGGGTGATGCCGCGGCCCTCGCGAGCGCGCTGCGGGCCCTGATTGCCGATCCGGACCGGAGGAAGCGGTTGTCCGTCGCCGGGCCACACCGGGCTGCGGAACTTCTTTCCCTGGAGGCCGTCATCAACGCCTGGCACTCCGTCATGGGCGAGATCCGGACCGGGCGGCGGACACCGGCAATGACGGCGCAACGCTCTATTCCCCTCACCATCGTCATCCCGACCTGGAATGAGGCCGACCAGATCACCGAGGCGGTCCACCATTGCGCCTGGGCCGACGCGGTGGTGGTGGTTGATCGGGGCAGTGCCGACGATACGGCCGCGCTCGCGCGCTCGGCGGGAGCGCGGGTGCTGGAAGACGTCGGGCCGACCATCGCCGCGCAGCGGAACGCCGCGATTGCGATCGCGCCGACCGAGTGGGTCTTTGCCCTCGACGCCGACGAGCGGATCACACCGGAACTCGCGGCGGAACTGGCCCGCACGGTCGCCGCCCCGCAACACCCGGTGTACCGCGTCCGCCGGCGGAATTTCTACCTGGGACGGGAACTCACTCGCGGCCGCTGGGGCCACGACTGGGTCACCCGGCTCTTCACGCGCGAGCGGCGCTATGTCGAGCGCCGGGTACACGAGGGGCTGGAACGCGTGGAGAACGCCGGCCGGCTCGAGCAGCCGCTGCTCCATTCGCCCTATCGCGATCTTGCCCATCAACTGGAGAAAATGGAGCGCTACGCCCGGTGGGGCGCGCTCGACCTTCATGACGCGGGGCGCAGGGCGTCCCTGTGGGACCTGGCCGGCCGCCCGACCGGCCGGTTCCTCCGCGCCTGGCTCCTCCAGGGCCACATTCTCGACGGGACCTTCGGACTCGTAACCTCGTCCCTCGGTGCCTACGGGACATTCCTCAAGTACGCGCATCTGTGGGCCCTCGGCCGCCGCGACTGATGCCCGACGGCATCCGGGTGGCCTTCGTATCCTCTGCCCGCACCTGGCGCGGCTCCACTGTCAGCCTGACCCATATCGCGCTGGGACTCCGTGAACGCGGGCACGAGGCGCGCCTCTTCGTCGGCGAGGACGACGTGGCGGAGTCGATGCGCGCGCAGGGCGCGGAGGCGGACGTGCTGCCCATGCGCGACACGGGGCTGCGGGAGTGGTGGGCGCTGCCTCCGCGCGGTCCGGCGGCATCGTACGGAGGTGCTGGTGGTGGACCGCCCGCGTGACCTGCGCCTGGCGGGGTACGTGTCGCTCCTCCAGTCCACTGCGGCTGGTCTATCGCTATAACGTGAGCCGCCGCCGTCCACCGTCCGATCCGTCCGTGCGCATCGCCTACCGCCGTACGGGAATGACCGTCTTTACGACGGAGCACGTTGCGCGACGGGTGCTGGAGCGCGCCCCATTCATGCGCCGGGTCCCGTGGCGTGTCATCGGCAGTGCGGTGGATACGGAGATGTTCCATCCCGATCCCGCCGCCGCGGCGGCGTTCCGGTCGGCGCATGGGCTGGGCGACGGGCCGTTCCTGCTCGCCGTCGGGGCGCTCATGCCCGAGAAACGTTACGACGTGATGCTGGACGCGCTCTCGAACCGCGGTGAGGCTCCACCGCTCGTCGTCTGTGGCGACGGGCTCGAGCGCCGCGCGCTCGTGGAGCGCGCCGCCGCACTCGGCGTGGACGTGCGGTGGCCGGGCTTCCTGCCGCCGCGCGCGCTCCGGGGCGCCTGGTCCGCTGCCACCCTCATGGTGCATGCCTGCGATGTCGAGACGTTCGGCCTGAGCGTTGCCGAAGCGATGTGCTGTGGCGCGGCGATTGTGGCGGCCCGGGGCGGGGGAGTCCCCGAAGTGGTGGGTGACGCGGGGGTGCTGGTGCCGCCGCGCGACCCCGCCGCACTGGCGGGCAGTATCCGCGCACTCCTCGCGGCCCCCGCCCGGCGCGCGGAACTTGGTGCTCGCGCGCGCGCGCGCGCGCTCGACCGGTTTTCACCGGAACGTCTCATCACAGCCTGGGACGCCGTGCTGGAAACGGTGACCGGACGATGACGCTCTCCGTGATGCAGGTGCTGCACCAGGGTGGCGGGGCCGGCTCGGTAACGTCCACCCTGCACCTCTCCATCGGCCTCGCGAAGCGGGGGGTGCACGTCAGGTTCGTCTGTCCGCCCGCCAGCCCGGTCGAGGCGGAGGCGCGGCAGGCGGGGCTCGAGGTCCATGCGCTGCCCCTGCTGCCTCACGAGCGCCGCCGGAATGCCGGCCTGCTCCGCGAGCTGCTGGAGCGCGCCCCGGTCGACCTGGTCAACAGCCAGAGTGCACGCGACCGCCAGGCCCTGACGCTGCTGGGGCTGACCGGGCGGCTCCCCTGTCCGGCGGTGTTCACCCGTCGCCAGATGCCCCTCACCTTCTGGCTGGAGAACTGGCTGGCAAGCCGCGCCGCCGTGCGCATGATTGCCGTGAGCCACGCGGTCGCCCGGGCGCTGCACCGCAAGGGGACGCCGGCACGGAAGCTGGCGGTCGTGCACAACGGCCTGGTGGCAGCCCGGATAGACCGGCCCGTGTCGGAAGTCGAGCGCGAGGAATGGCGCCAGCGCATCGGCTGGAGCGCGGATCGCCCGACGCTCGGAATCGTCAGCCGCCCGAAGGACCACGCGGTCGTGCTGCGGGCCCTGGCACTGGTGCAGCAACCTGTCCGGCTGGTGCTGGCAGGAGTGGGCGGAAACGACGGACTCCGGGAACTGGCCGGGCGTATTCCTGGACACGACGTGGTCTTCCTTCCGTTCGATCCCGACGTCAGGCCGCTCTACGACCTGCTGGATCTCGCGCTGCTTCCCACCCGGATGGAAGGCCTGAGCCAGGCGTTGCTCGAAGCCATGGCCCTGGGCCTGCCGGTGATCGCCTCGGACACGACCAGCAACCCCGAGGTGATCCGGGACGGTGAGAACGGGCGCCTCGTCCGCCACGGGGATCCGGCCGCGTGGGCCAGCGCCATCACGGACCTGCTTGACGACCCCGATGTCGCCCGGCGCCTCGGCGAGGTGGCCCGGCACACGGCGCGGGACGATTTTTCGCTGGAGAAGACGGTGGAGGGGACGATGGGGGTGTATGAGGGAGTGATGAGCGAATAGCGAATAGCGAGTAGCGAGTAGCGAGTAGCGAGTGGTGAGTAGCGAGAGCGAGTAGCGAGTGGTGAGTGGTGAGTGGTGAGTGATCACTGGTGATTAGTGATCAGGTGCTTGGGGAAGTAACTTCGCGACACCGTTCACCGTTCACCGTTCACCGTTCACCGTTCACCGTTCACCGTTCACCGTTCACCGTTCACCGTTCACCGTTCACGGCCCCATGCCCCACCTCCTCCTCACCTACGACTTCCCGCCCATCGGCGGCGGCCTGGCCCGCTACATGGCGGAGCTGGCGCGGGCGTACCCGGCGAACGGGCTGCACGTCTCCACGGGGACGCAGCAGGGGAGTGAGGCGTTCGACGAGACGCTGCCGGGGCGTGTCCACCGTCTTGCGACGGGAGCGAAACGCCTCCGCACACTTCCGGGGCTCGTCCGGTGGTCACGGCAGGCCGGCACCCTGGTCCGCAGCCTGGGGGTCGGGTTCGTGTGGTGTGGGAACTTCAAGCCGGCCGCGTATCCTGCCCGCTGGGTCGAGCTCCGCTACGGGGTCCCCTACGGCATCATCGTGCACGGGCTCGACATGTACCGTGTGCTGGAGCAGGTGCGCCGCTCCGCCAGGAAGCGGCGGGTGGCCAGGTCCCTGTTCGGCGGCGCGTCGGTCGTCCTTGCCAACAGCACTTTCACCGGTGAACTGACCCGGGAGGTACTTCGCCAGTCGGGCGTGGCCGGTGGCGGTTCGCGTCGTGCCACTCGGGACCAGCCCGGCGCTCTTCCGGCCCGGATTGCCGACGGACGAGGTCAGGGCACGCTACGGGCTCGACCCGGGGCTCCGCTGGATGCTGACCGTTGCCCGGCTGGTTGACCACAAGGGCGTGGACACGGTGATCGAGGCGCTCGCCATCCTGAAGGACGAGCTGCCCGGCCTGGCCTATGCCGTCGCCGGAGGAGGCCCGCGACGCGGAGCGCTGGAGCAGCTGGCGCGGAACGCGGGAGTCGGAGACCGGGTGCGGTTCCTCGGGGCGGTCCCGGACGGCGACCTGCCGGCCCTCTACAACACTGCCTCACTGTATCTCGGGGTTTCCCGCCGGGTGGGGCCGATGGTCGAAGGCTTCGGTATTTCGCTGGTGGAGGCGTCTGCCTCCGGCGTCCCGGTCATCGGGGGGCTGAGTGGCGGGATTCCCGACGCCGTGCGCCAGGACGAGACCGGCCTGCTGGTGGATCCGGAACGGCCGGCTGCCGTGGCGGCGGCCGTCCGCGACCTCCTTGCCGATCCGGGGCGGGCACGCGACCTGGGGCAGGGTGGGCGTCGCGCGGTCGAGGAGTTCTACAACTGGGAGCGCGTGGCGCGCGATGTCGCCGCGATCGCCCATGAGTTCGCCGTCGGGCAGCCCGCAGCAGGATGAGGCCTCACCCTCCCGGGTCTGCCTCGCCGTCCTCGCCGCGGGCGCTGATGGCGTAGGTGGGGCAGTTCCAGATGTAGCGGCCGTCAACGGGAGACCAGGTCTGGGTGGGCGAGATGACCTTCGCCTTGCCGTCCGCGCCCATGTGGAAGATGTCCGGCGCCAGCGCCACGCAGCTCCGGCAGCCGATACAGCGGGACTCGTCCACGGTGATGTGCACGGTCCGTTTCGGATAGACGCCGCCGGTCCGGAACTCGAAGCCCTCGCCGTAGCGGCTCAGCAGGTCGCGGGTCGCGCGATACCCCTCATCCAGCAGGTCGGCGGTCTGGTCGAACGCGAACATCGGGATCCGCTCCACCCGGGGCCGGACAAGCAGCACGGGCGGGGTGGTCCAGGTCGCGAGCGTGCTGGAGACCAGGGTCTGCATGACGATCTCCAGCCCGCGCACGTAGGTCGCCGCGAACCCCGCTTCCTCCACGTCCGAGCGGAGAACGCCCGACGAGCCGAGGTCGACTGCCACGATCGCATTGGGATTGAGGGCCGCGGCGGCCCGGAGGGGCAGGTTGTCCACCACGGCGCCGTCCACGAAATGCCGGCCGCCGATCTCCTGCGGCGGGAAGACGCCAGGGAGGGCGCAGGCCCCGAAGACCGCGTCGGCCACGCGCACGTCCTGGAGCCCGGGCGAGCCCCAGAACACCTGCATCCCGGCGTTCAGGTCCACGGTGTTGACGATGAGCTTGCGCTCGAGGTCCTTGAACGTGCGGTCGCCCACCAGGCTGTGGATCAGTTCCGCCAGCGGCTCCCGGCGGTAGATGGCCGGCGCCTTCATGCGGCGGAAGGCCATGTCGGTATGGGCGACCCGGAACACGTCGCGCCGGCGCACCCCCCGCGCGCGGTCGTCCATCTCCTCCACGCTCACGCCAGAGGCCCACGCCGCGGCGATCAGCGCGCCCATGCTCGTGCCGACCACGACGTCCGGGGTCAGGCCGAATTCCTCGAGGGCGCGGAACGTCCCGATATGGGCGAGGCCCTTGAGGCCGCCGCCGCTCAGGACCAGCGCAAAGGGGGGAGTGATTGGCACGCTTGCTCTCCGTCTGTCGCCTGCGATACTCTACGTCACGTCGCCCGCGGGGTTCAACCTGAGCGATGATGAGGAGCCGCTTCCTGACCGCTGACCAGCCGCCGACCGCGCCAGAGCCGCGCCGGCGGGTCCACCCGATCCTTCGCGTCATCCGCGGCAACTGGCTCTACCAGCTCGGGGTGGTGCTCGTCATGCTGGTGGTGCTCGCCGCGGTGCTCGCGCCCTGGATCGCCCCGCACGACCCGTACTCGGGTGACCTCGGCAACGCGTACCTCCACCCGCCCGGCGGCGGCTACCTCCTCGGCGCCGACAGCCAGGGACGCGACGTCCTGAGCCGGGTGCTCTACGGTGCCCGGATTTCGCTGGCCGTGGGGCTCATCTCCCAGACCGTCGCCGTCACGCTGGGCGTCACGCTCGGCCTCATCGCGGGCTACTACGGACGCTGGGTGGATATGGTGGTGATGCGGTTCGCCGACATCACCCTCGCCTTCCCGACGCTGCTCCTGCTGATCGCCGTCGCCGCCGCGGTCCGCCCCTCGCTGCCGGTGGTGTTCCTGATCATCGGCGCGGTGGGCTGGGCCGCCATGGCCCGGCTCGTCCGGGCACAGGTCCTGGTGCTGCGCGACGCGGAGTATGTCCTGGCCGCCCGTGCGCTGGGGCAGCCCGACCGCGTCATCCTCCGGCGCCACCTGCTGCCCAACGTACGGGCGCAGGTGATTGTTGCGGCGACGCTGGGCATGGCCGCCGCCATCATGGCGGAGGCGGCCCTGTCGTTCGTCGGCCTGGGCGCGCAGCCGCCCACGCCCTCATGGGGGGCGATGGTGGCCGACGGCCGCGACCTGCTCCGCGTGGCTCCCTGGGTGTCGTTCGCGCCCGGCATTGCCATCGGCATCGCCGTGCTCGGTTTCAATCTAGTGGGGGACGCCGTGCGCGAGGGCTGGGACCCGAGGCTCCGGCGATGACCCCGGACCTGCAATGCAAGGTGTGCGGCGCGCGCGCGTGGCGCCCGGCGTACCGGCAGGGCGACCGCGACCAGTTCGCCTTCTGGCGCTGCGGCGGCTGCGACCTCGTCGTCAACGGCAGTCCCGCGGACACGTCCCAGGAGAAGTACGCGCTGCCCGACATCCGGTCGATCGAGGAACGGCCCCCCTCCGCCGGGCTGCGGCAGAGCTGGGCCGCGATCCGCCGCCGGCACCCGGAGCCGGGCCGGCTGCTCGACATCGGTTGCGGAAACGGTGCCATCCTGCAGCTGGCGCGGCGGGAGGGATGGGAGGTGGCAGGCACGGAACTGGAGCCCGGCCATGCCGCGCTGCTCCGCGACCGGCTGGGGCTCGATGTGTACACCGGCACCCTCGCCGATGTACCCGCGAATGCGAGGTTCGATGTGATCGTGATGCGCCACGTGCTGGAGCACGTGCCTGACCCGCTCGGCACCCTGGCCGGCATCGCGGGACGTCTCGCGCCCGGAGGCCTGGCCCTGCTCGAGTTTCCCAATATCGACGGCTGGGACCAGCGATTCCGCCGCTGGATGCACCGCACCGGGCTCCACCGTCACCGCTATGCGGCCCAATACCGGCCCGGGCACGTCCAGGAGTTCAACCGGCGGAGCTTCGGCGCACTGGTGGACCGCACGCCGCTCACACTTGAGCACTGGGAGACCTACTCGGTCCGGCCCGTCCGGGGCTGGCTCTACCGGCGGGTTCCCATCGGCAACAAGGCGCGCGCGGTGCTCCGGCAGCCGGCGTGAATTTCACGGGAGGACGACCCTGACCGGTTACGACGTCAATGCCCTGCGCCGCGAGGAGTTTCCGTGGGCCGGCGAACGGATCTACCTGAACAGCGCGAGCACCGGCCCGCTGCCGGCCCGGACCCACCGGGAGGTGGCCTCGTTCAACCGGGACCGGGTCACCGTCTTCGGGCTGCCGGATGACCGCCTCACCGCCTCGCTGGTGGAGGCGCGGCGAGCCGCGGCCCGCCTGGTCAATGCGGACGTTGCGGAGATCGCCCTTGCGACCAACACGAGCTACGGCATCAACCTCGCCGCCGCGGGCCTGCCACTCGAGGATGGCGACATCGTCCTGGTGAGCGACGGCGAATTCCCCGCCAACGTCTATCCCTGGATGCAGCTCGGACGCCACGGGGCCCGGCTCGAGGTCGTCCCGTGCACGGGCGACGGGTGGCCGGATGAGGAGCGGATCATCGAGAGGATGGCCGATTCCCGCGTTCGCGTGCTGGCCATCTCCTTCGTGCAGTTCGCGACCGGATACCGCGCTGACCTGGACCGGCTCGGCGCGCGTGCGCGGGAGACGGACACGCGACTCGTGGTGGACGCCATCCAGGGCCTTGGCCACATGCCCCTGGATGTGCGGCGGACACCGGTGGACGTGCTGGCCTGTGGGGCGCAGAAGTGGCTGCTCTCGCCCTGGGGCGCCGGCTTTGTCTATGTCCGCCGCGAGCTGCTGGACATCCTGCAGCCACCCTGGACGGGCTGGCTCGCCTACCGGGGCAATGACGACTACACCCGGCTCACGAACTACGACCCGCGCCTGCACGACGATGCCCGCCGCTTCGAGCTGGTCACCCTGCCGTTCCAGGACATGGCGGGCATGACGCCCTCGATCGACCTCCTCCTCGGGCTCGGCATCGCCGACATAGCCGCCCACATCGAGCGCATCCAGCAGCCGGTGCTCGCCTGGGCCGACCGGCGCGGCATCCGGGTCGCCTCGCCGCGTGACGCCCATCGCTCGGGAATGCTGTGCGTCGCGCCGCCCGATCCCGCGCGCGCGCTCGAGCAGCTCGTGGCCGGCGGGGTCCTCACCAGCCTTCGCGAGGGAGCCATCCGGCTCGCGCCGCACTGCTTCAACACTGTGGAGGAGATGGAACGTGTGGTGGGAATGCTTGACGCGGCGCTCTGACCGGACTGGCTGCCTCAGTGCGCCCGCAGGAGCGCGTAGTTCTTCTTGCCCTTCTGGAGCAGGACATACCCGCCGGCCAGCAGGTCGTCGGCGGTGAGCCGGCGCTCGGCGTTGCTCTCCCGGGCGCCGTTCACCGCATAGCCGTTCCCCTGGAGCACGCGGCGGGCGTCGCCCTTCGAACTGGCGAGGCCGGCGCTGAGCAGCGCGTCCACCAGCAGCACGCCGTCACCGAGCGCATCACCCGCCATGTCGGTCACGGGCAACTCCCCGGCCAGCACCTCGAACACACCTTCATCGGCGGCCTTCAGGTCCTCCGACCCGAAGAGCAGGGCGCTGGCGTGCATCACCCGGCGAGCGGTGTCCTCCCCATGGACCCGGGTCGTCACATCCTGCGCCAGGATGCGCTGCCCGTGGCGCTCCGCCGGGTTTCCCGCGTGCACGGCCGAGATCTCCTCGATGGTGTCGAGCGGCAGGAACGTGAAAAAGCGGAGGTAGCGCTCGACGTCGCGGTCATCGGCGTTGAGCCAGAACTGGTAGAACTGGTACGGGCTGGTGCGCGCCGGGTCGAGCCAGATGTTGTCGCCCTCGCTCTTGCCGAACTTGGCGCCCGTGGCGGTGGTGAGGAGCGGGAACACGAGGCCGTGCACCGTCGCCTGGTCGGCCCGGTGCACCAGCTCGATCCCGGCGGTGATGTTGCCCCACTGGTCACTGCCACCCATCTGGAGCTCGCAGCCCGTTGTGCGGTACAGGTGCGCGAAGTCGTAGGCCTGCACCAGCATGTAGCTGAACTCGGTGAAGCTGATCCCCACGTCCATCCGGGACCGCACCGATTCCTTCTGCAGCATGTAGCCCAGGGTGAAGTGCTTGCCCGTATCGCGCAGGAAGTCCATCAGCGGGAGGCCGCGGAGCCAGTCGGCGTTGTTGAGCATCCGCGCGGCGTTCGCCCCCTCGAAATCCAGGAAGCGGGCGAGCTGGCGGCGCAGGCCGTCGACGTTACGGTCGATGTCATCCCGGGAGAGTATCGGGCGCTCGGCCCGCTTGCCGCTGGGATCGCCCACCATGCCGGTGCCCCCGCCCACCACCGCCAGCGGCATGCCGCCCGTACGCTGGAGCCACGCCAGGCCCTGGACCGGGATCAGGTTCCCGACGTGGAGCGAATCCGAGGTGGGGTCAAAGCCGACGTACCCCGTGATCGGGCCGCGGGCGAGGCGGTCCGCGAGGCCCGGCGTGGCGTCCTGGACGCTGCCGCGCCGGGTGAGAACCTCGAGGAGGGTGGTCATTGGCGGAAGAAGTTAACGCGTCCCTCCCTTTTCCGCCTCCGGTGGCACCGCTACTTTCCCCCGTCATGAAGCGCAGGACCACTCAAGGCCGGTTCTCCTGGTTCCCACGGGGCCGGACACTCCGGAACATCGCCATCGCCGTCGCCATCCTCGCCGTCCTGGTCCTCGGGATCGGGATCGGCGCGTGGTCGCGGGTGTGCGCGGGCAACGCGTGCCCGTCCATTGCCGGCATCGAGGTGTACAACCCGGAACAGGCCGCCAAGGTGTATGCCGGCGACGGCCGCCTGATCACCGACCTCGGCACGGAGCGGCGGACCGTGGTCCCGCTCGACCAGATGGCGCCCGCGGTCAAGGCGGCGTTCATCGCCACCGAGGACAAGCGGTTCTACAGCCATGATGGAATCGACTTCTGGCGCGTGTTCGGCGCGGCCAAGGACAACATCCTCGAGCGGCGGATTGCCGGGGGGTTCAGCACCATCACCATGCAGCTCGCCCGGAACCTCTGGCCGGAAGACATCAACTTCCGCGACCGCTCGCTCTCCCGGAAGCTCCGCGAGATGAAGGTGGCGCTGGAGATCGAACGCCGGTACCCGAAGGACAAGATTCTCGAGCTCTACCTGAACCAGATCGAGCTGGGCAACCGGGCCTTCGGGGCGGAGGCCGCGGCGCAGCGGTACTTCGGCAAGTCGGTCCGGAACCTGAACGTGGCCGAAGCGGCCATGCTTGCCGCGCTGCCGAAGGCGCCCACCCGCTATAACCCGCGGCGCTATCCCCGCCGCGCGGTGCAGCGCCGGAACACCGTCATCAACCTGATGCGCGACGAGGGCTACCTCACCTCGCGGCAGGCCGAGAAGTGGAAGGCCTACCCGGTCCTGCTCTCCTCCCGGTCCGACTTCAGCGAGGTCGCCCCCTACTTCGTGGAGTACGTGCGCCAGATGCTGGATGCCCAGTTCGGATCGCGGCTCTACCGCGAGGGGCTCCGCATCTACACCACGCTCGACCTCGACATGCAGCAGAGCGCCGAGCGCGCGCTGAACGCCCAGCTGGACGCCATCGAGGGCGGCCAGTACGGGAAGTTCAGTCACGAGACGTACCGCGAGTACATCGAGAAGAAGGAAGGCAACGGCACCGGTCCCGGGACGTCGCCATACCTGCAGGGGATGGCGATCATCCTGGATGCCAGGACCGGCCAGATCCGGGCCATGGTGGGCGGCCGTGATTTCGACGACAGCAAGTTCAACCGCGCGACCCAGGCCCAGCGCCAGCCCGGCTCCACGTTCAAGCCGTTCGTGTACTCCGCCGCCCTCCGCGCCGGCTTCCCGCTGAGCCAGATCCTGGCGGACGAGCCGATCAGCCTGCCGGGCGACGACTCGACCGCCGCGCCCTGGGAGCCGCAGAACTTCGACCTCACTTTCCAGGGTCCCATGACGATGCGCCGGGGGCTCTACCTCTCACGGAACGCCATTGCCGTCCGGGTGGGGTTGGAGGTGGGAGTGCGGAACGTGATCGCGGAGGCCACCAACTTCGGCATCACCAGCACGCGCATCCCGCCCTATCCCTCGATCTTCATCGGCTCGGCGGAGGTCGTGCCGCTCGACATCACCTCCGCGTACATCCCCTTTGCAACCCTCGGAATCAAGCGGACCCCCGTGGCGATCGACCGCGTAGAGGACAAGGACGGCCATATCATCTGGCGGCCGACCGCGCGGGCGGAGCGGGTGATGGACGAGGACCAGGGCTGGCTCATGACGGATGCCCTGCGTGACGTCGTCCGGCACGGGACGGCGTATTCCTCCGTCACCGCGCAGGGATTCACCGTGCCGGCCGGCGGCAAGACGGGAACGACCAACGACTACGCCGACGTCTGGTTCATCGGGTTCACTCCCGAACTGGTCGGAAGCGTGTGGCTCGGCTTCGACCAGCGCCAGCGCATCATGAACAACGCACAGGGCGGGCGGCTGGCCGCGCCGGTCTGGACCTCCATGATGAAGGAGATCTACGACCGCCGGCCCACCCCGCCGGAATGGCGCCGGCCGGACGGGCTGACGGTGGAGGTAGTGGACAGCGAGACCGGCTACAAGTACACGCCGTTCTGTCCGCCCGAGAACCGGTACGTCGAGTCCTACATCCCGGGCACCGAGCCGCGCGAGTACTGCCCCATTCACTCGCCGTTCGCGCCCGCGCCAGGCGCCAGCGGCCCCGTCACGTTCCCGCCCGGCCCCCGCAACCCCTGACCAGGACGCCGCGCCGGTTCCGCGCGGCCTGGGTCCTGCCCATGGCCGGCCCGCCCATCCGGGACGGGGCGGTGCTCGTCGGGAGCGACGGGCGCATCGCGGCCGTGGGACCTGCGTCCGGAATGCCAGACGCCGGCGCCATGCCGGTCGATCTTCCCGATGCCGTCCTGCTCCCCGGCCTGATCAACACGCACACGCATCTCGAACTGACCGGCTTCGACGACGCGGCGGACCTGACGCCGGAACCCGCGTGGGGCGACCCGTTCGTGGACTGGATCCGGGCGCTCGTCCGGCGTAAGGCGGACCGGGACGCCGGGGCATACCTGGCCGCCGCGCGCCAGGGACTCCGTGACTGCTTCGCCGGCGGCGTGACGACCGTCGCCGACACCGGCGATACCGGCGCGGCGCTCGAGGCCATGGTGGAGGCGGGAGCCGGAGGGATTGCATACCTGGAGGTGTTCGGTCCTGACCCGGCGGGCGCGGACGCCGCATGGTCCGCCTGGCGGGAACGGTTCGACAGCCTCGCCGCCCGCGCCACAGCGCGTGCCCGGATCGGCGTCTCGCCCCATGCGCCTTACAGCGTGAGCGGGCCGCTGTACGCCCTCGCCGCCGACTTCGCCCGGGCCCGCGCGCTGCCGCTGGCGGTGCACATCGCCGAGTCGGCCGCGGAGTCAGCCCTGCTGGCCGGGGGCAGCGGCGGCTTTGCCCGGATGCTCGCGAGCCGGGGGATTCCACTTCCCGGTCCCGCGACCACGCCGATCGCGTGGCTCGACCGTCACGGCGTCATGGGCGAACGGACGCTCTGCATCCACAGCGTGCACGTGAGCAACGACGACATTGCCACCATCGCGGCGCGCGGCGCCGCGGTGGCGCACTGCCCGCGCTCCAACCAGGCCCACGGCCACGGCGCCGCGCCGCTCCGGCGCCTGCTCGACGCCGGCATCCCGGTCGGGGCCGGGACGGACTCGGTCGCGAGCGTCTCGCCGCTCGACCTCCTGGCCGAAGTGCGTGCGGCTCGGGCCCTGGCGGGACTCCGTGCCGAAGACGCGCTGGCACTGGTCACCACCGGCGCTGCCCGGGCCCTGGGGCTCGGCGACGAGGCCGGCCGGCTCGAAGCGGGCTATCATGGCGACCTTGCCGCGTTCCGCCTCCGGCCGGGTGATGATCCCGTCGAGATGGTCCTGGACGCCGGGGGGGATGACCTGCTGGGGACCTGGGTGGGTGGCCGGCAGGTCTGGCCGGAGGTTGCATGAAACTGGAACGCCATGCCGCCATCCTGCGCGTTGTCCGCGAACGCCGGATTGGCAGCCAGCACGAGTTGCGCGACGCCCTCGCGGCCCTCGGCATTGACGTGACGCAGGCGACACTTTCCCGGGACCTGCGCGAACTCGGCCTCGCCAAGCAGGCGGACCCCGGTGGCGGCGCGTTCTACGTCACCCCCGCCGAAGGGCCGTCCGGGCCGGACCTCGGCCGGCTCCTGGGATCATTCGTCCTCTCGATGGACGGCCACGATGGGGTGCTGGTGCTCCGGACCACCGGGGGCGGGGCCGCGGCCGTCGCGTCCGCGCTCGACGCGGCGGCCTGGCCGGAGGTCCTGGGCACCATCGCCGGAAGTGATACCGTGCTGGTGGTGGCCCGGGGCGAGGAGGGGAGACGGAGCGTGATGGCGAAGATGGAGCGAGAAAAGCGAAAGCGGTAAGCAGTGAGCGGTAAGCAGGCAGGAGCCCCGTTCCCGCTCACCGCTCACGGCTCACGCTGTTCCCCCTTGCCCCCCTCGCCCGTCCCCATATAGCATTGAATCGACTCCCCGGGAGAGAAGCTGTGCGTTGCCTCGCCCTCAATGCCTCATTTGAGCCACTGACCATGGTGCCGGTTCGCCGGGCGCTTCGCCTTGTCATCGACGGCAAGGCGGAGATCGTCGAGGCCGACGGCGACCTCATACGAAGTGCGCGCCTCGCCCTCCCGAAGCCCGCCATCATCCGCCTTGTCCGTTTCGTCCACGTTCCCCGCCGTTTTCGCCGCCAGGTCACCAACACCTTCCTCTTCGCGCGGGATCATTACCGGTGCCAGTTCTGTCACCGGACGACGCCGGAGTTGCGGACGCGGGAATGCCTGACGCGCGATCACCTCGTGCCCATCTCGCGCGGCGGCACCAACGAGTGGACCAACGTCGTCACGGCCTGCAGCACCTGCAACACCCGCAAGGGCAACCGGCTGCCGGAGGAATGCGGCATGCTGCCGCTCAACCCCCCGGTCGAGCCGCACTTCGTGCACCTCTCGTGGGCGGTGCGCCGCCTGACGGAGACCCAGGCGAAGTACATCAGCTTGTTCTATGGGGAGAGCGCGCTGGCGGCGCTGCGATAGTGACTAGTGACTAGTGACTAGTGACTAGTGCTTCAGGTTCGGTACGGTGCGCGCGGACAAGCATCGATCCCGGCCACCAGGCACCAACCACTAATCACCAGTCACCAGTCACCAGTCACCAGTCACCAGTCACTAGTCACTGCTTTTCCTGTACTTCCCGCTCCTCTCCTCCAGCCGCAGGCTCGGCAACCCCGACAGCTTGAGCAGCATCCGTGTCACTCCGCGGCCCACCGCGTCCCCGAAGTCGCGGCTGGAGCCGGCGGCCGGCGGCGGTTCCCCCCGGAGAAACTGCTCCAGCTCGTCGAGGTCCGAGTCGGAGAGCGTCGTCACCTGCAGCGTGACTTTGTAGTAGAACTCCCCATCGCCCTTCGGCTGCACCGGGATCCGATACGGCACGCCGAGCGCCGCGGCGAGGGGATCGAGCCCCGCGTACCGCTTTTCCCGTGTCCCGCTCGGCGTGATGGTGGTGACCGAATACTGGTCGAGCAGCGGCTCGTGGCGCACCACCACATTCCACTCGATTTCCCGTTCGAACGCATCAAACCAGATTCCGCGCGATCGCCAGACCTCCAGCCGGTACCGGAGTCGGACGGGGAACCCCGAGCGCAGCATGTCCATCCAGCGCGAATCGCTCAGTAGATGGCGGATCTGGACGATCGGGTCGCGTGAGCCGTCGGGGCGCGCGTCGGGGCTCAGGGCCAGGTCGAGGGCGACCTGGCCGCTGTCGGGCGCCTGGGCCCGGGCCGCGGGCACGGCGGTGAGGACCACCGCCAGCGCGACGAGCAGCGCGTACAACCGGTGGTGCACTAGAAGCGCCGTTGCAGCCTGAGAATCACGCGAACGGGTTCGTCGCCGGTGAGCGCCTTGGCGAGATAGGCGCCGATGCCCCCGGCATCAATGCCCACCCCCACGTCCGCGTCCCACTCGCCGAGGTTCGGGATCCGGTTGTTCGGCACGCGCCCCGGTCCGTCGCCCGACAGCCAGGCCTTCCCCGCATCGGCGAAGAACACCAGGTCGGCGTCGTTGATCCCGATGAAGCGGTCGAGGTTCCTCCATTCGCTGTCGTGGTAGTGGTAGCCCAGGTCCAGCGACAGGCGTCGCCGGACCTCCACCTGCGCCACCATCACCCGGTCGCACAGCGCGCTGAACGCCGGGTCGCTCCCCTGTGATGGCGCGCAGGTGGTGGAACGGAACCGGAAGCCTGGCATCGGGTCCGGACCGCCGAGCCCCACCCTCCGCTGCACCGGCAGCGGGTCACCGCCGGCGTAGCCGCGCGCGAACAGGCGGGCGCTGACCCGCGTCGCGGAGCTGATCCGGCTGTAACGGCGGAGGTCCAGCGTGGCGACGTTGAACACGTAGTCCCCCGCGGTGGGAAGCCCGCTCCGCACCTCCGGCGGCAGCGTCACCGGCGCCACGTCCTCGCTCCAGCTCCGCTCGAAGCTGCCCCGGAGCCACCAGCCGGTGACCGGCAGCTCGGTGGAGTTCCGGGTGTCGAGCTCGGCACCCACGGTCGCCGTGAGAAAGTGACCGTCGTCGATCAGCGGGTTGGCCCGCCACCGGTCGGTGTTGCGGAGGAGGCTCCACGGGTCGTTCGCGCGCACGGAGGTCTCCCGGTCGTAGCGCGCGCGGGCTTCCAGGCGCAGCGAGCGGGAGGGGTAGCCGTAGATGTTGGCGCCGACGCCCTGGGCCAGGTACCAGTCGCGGTAGTCACGCTGGAGCAGGAAGGCCGACCAGCCGTTCTCGCTCAGGGCCAGGGGGTGCTCCTGGATCGGCACCACCTGGCTGTAGCCCCGAAGCCCGATTCCCACCGGCTGGGAATTCCCCTGGCGGAACTCGAGGCGGCCGCGCCAGCCGAAGTCGTCACGCAGCCCGGCTTCGTCGATTGTGGTGCGCAGGATCCCGCGGAGATCAAGCCGGAGCGACGTGGCGGGCCCCGCCACCAGCTCGAACGTGGGGCCGAACACAATCGGGAGCCCCTCGATCCGGTTGTAGGTGCGGTCGGTCCCGATTACGAGCGTCGTGCGTACCGAGCCGGTACGGAACGTGGTCCTGGCCCCGGAAAGATCCGGCAGGCTCCGACGGCTCCTGAGCACCAGCATGCCGTCCGGCGCCCGTACGACCGGCGCTGCTTCCCAGAACACCCGCGGGTCCCCCGCGACCTCGGCACCGGGCTGGACGGTGAGCCGGCCACCCACCACCGTGATGTTGCCGGTGACACGCCCTCCCCTCCGTACCGTAACGCTCCCGTTGATCACCAGGAGGTCGCCGTCGATGGTGCCGGAGACCGCCACCGACCCGCGGAATACCCCGACCGTTCCGGCGAGGCGCGCGCCCGGGGTCAGGTCCACGTCGCCCCACAGCCTGGTGGTGGAGGAGTCGTTGAACCGCGCCAGCATTTCCCGGACGAGATCCGCGGGAATGCCGCCAGTATCCACCGAGTCCGCCCGCGGGGCGTCAGGGGTGTAGATGAAGACGGTGTCCTGGGCCGCCAGAGGGGCCGCCATGACGGCGAGAATCAGTATGACCAGCGTGTTACGCATGAGATACTCGGGTATCGGGTATCGGTGTCGTTGAGTCGTTAAGTCGTTGAGTCGTTACCGTCCGCCTGTCCGCCCTGTCCACGCGGCTGAAGCCGCTGCTCGGCACATCGTCGCCTGCCGGCGACGGTTCATATTCCGGTCCGCCTGCTGTCCGCCTTGTCCGCCTGTCCGCCTTGTCCGCCTGTCCGCCTGTCCGCCTGTCCGCCTGTCCGCCTGTCCGCCCTACCTATCAAGCCCCAGCCGCCGCATCCGCCGGTACAGGTTTGCCCGGTCGGTGTCCAGCAGGCGGGCGGCCTCCGTCACGTTCCCTTCCGCAGTGGCCAGGGCGCGTGCGATCAGGCCGCGCTCGAAGTCCTCGAGCGCCGCTGAAAGTGCGGGGACATTCCCGCCGGACGCACGGGGAACGGCCGCGGAGTCAGGCAGTACGGCGCGCACGGCATCGGCGTCAACCGGGCTGTCCCCCAGGATGCCGAGACGTTCGATGATATTGATGAGTTCGCGAACGTTGCCGGGCCATGTGTGCGACGCAAGTTCGCCCACTGCATCCGGGGTGAAGACGAGCGGATCGCGCGGGCGCAGCCGGGCGGCGATGTGTTCCGTCAGGAGCGGCAGGTCCTCCAGTCGCTCCCGGAGCGGCGGCATCGCGATGGGAAAGACATTGAGCCGGAAGAAGAGGTCCTCCCGGAAGGCACCCTGCCCGACGGCCGTCTCGAGGTCGCGGTTGGTCGCGGCGATCACCCGCACGTTCACCCGGGTCGTCCGCTCGCCACCCACCCGGGTGAACTCCCCGCTCTCCAGCACGCGGAGGAGCTTCGCCTGCGCTTCCGGCCCCAGGTCCGCCACCTCGTCCAGGAAGAGCGTCCCCTGATCGGCCAGCTCGAAACGGCCGACACGCCGTGACGTGGCGCCGGTGAAGGCGCCCCGTTCGTGGCCGAACATCTCCGACTCGACCAGGTCGCGCGGCACCGCCGCGCTGTTGACCGGGATGAATGCCTGACCCGCCCGCCTGCTGACGCGATGGATCGCCGCGGCCACCAGTTCCTTCCCGGTCCCCGACTCGCCCGTCACCAGCACCCGTGTGTCGGTCGGTCCCACCCGGGCGATTGCCGACCGCACCTCCGCCATCGCCCGGCTCTTTCCGACCAGTTCGTCGGTCGGGGCCAGGGCGGCCCGGAGGGCGCGGTTCTCGGCCCGCGCGCGGCCGAGGTCCAGTGCGCTCCGCAGCGTCACCAGCACGCTCTCGGGACCCAGCGGCTTCTCCAGGAACTGGAATGCGCCGAGCCGGGTAGCCTGGACCGCGTCGGAGAGCTGTGCCTTGCCGCTCATCATGATGACCGGGACATCGAGGCCGCGTTCGCGGAGCATGGAGAGGGTCGCGAGGCCATCCGGCCCGGGGGGCATCATGAGGTCAAGGAAGACGGCGTCGAACCCGTCGTCCTCGAGCTCCTCGATGGCCGCGTGGCCGCCGGCGGCCTCCTCGACTTCGAAACCCTCGGCGCGGAGAAGCGCGCCGAGCATCCGGCGGATGTTGGTCTCGTCATCCACCACCAGGATGCGCGCGCTCACGCCGTAACCATCCGTACCGACGGCTGGCGGGGCAGTTCCATGGTGAAGGTTGCGCCCCCACCTGGAGTGCTGCTCACGCTGATCCGGCCGCCGTGCGCCTCCACCGCCTGGCGAACGAGCGCCAGCCCGAGCCCGGTGCCGTCGCGCTTCTCGGTGTAGTAGGGCTCGAAGATCCGGCCGGCCTTGTCCTCCGTGACGCCGGGGCCATGGTCCGAGACCGAGACGGTGACGGCGGCATCGCCCGAGGGCGCGATGCGGACGTCCACCGTTCCCTCGCCATCGCACGCCTCGACCGCGTTTCGCACCAGGTTATCGAACGCGCGCCGGAGCGGTTCGTAGTGCCCGGTGATCGTCGGCGCGCCCTGGCGTGCATCCACCCGGCCCCGCATGCGTTCGGGGAGCGAGGAACGCAGGACATCGTCCACCAGTTCCCGGAGATCGATCTCCGATGGCGGGCCTTCCGGCAGCCGGCCGAACTCGGTGAATTCCCTGGCCATCTGTTCCAGCCGCGCGGCCTCCGTGCGCAGGATCTCGAGCACCTCCGCCTGCTCCGGCGTCGCGTCGCGCTGCAGGTGCGCCACCGCAAACCGGATCGGCGTCAGGGGGTTCCTCATCTCGTGGGCGACCCGCCGTGCCACCTCGCGGAACATCCGGAGCCGCTCGGCCTCGAGTTCCCGCGCGCGACCCTGCTCGAGATTGGTCGCCATCTCGCGGAGGGCATGGCGCAGGTCCTCGAACTCCGGCGCGCCCTTCCTCGGACGGTCGGCCGGGAGCGGCTCGTGCCGGCGGATGTGGTCTGTCCAGCCGATGAGTTCCTCCATGGGCCGGCTCAACTGGCGCGAGAGATGGCCGCCGAGGCGAACCGATGCGTAGAGGATGAGGGCGCCGAAGGCGAGGATCATGAGCGCGAGGCCGCCTGACAGCAGGCGGTTGTAGACCGACGCCTGCCGGACGCGGGTCAGGGCCTCGTTGAGTTCGGAGACGTGCGACCGGAGCGCGGCGCGTTCCGCCGGCCGCATCCGCAGCGTGTCCAGGGTCTCCACCAGCCCCCGTCCCGTCTCCGCTACGCCCTGCACGGCAACCCGCCCGACCGCCGCCGAATCGGTGCCGCGCAGCGTCAGCGCCCAGCCCAGCAGGGCGAGGGCCGCGGGGATCGTCCCCAGCGCGATCAGGATGACCAGGATGCGCTGCCGGAATGTCAGGACCATTGGAGAAACCTACTGCATTCGCTGGCGTCCGAGCGCCACCGGGGCCAGCCCGAGTGCAAGCCCGAGGGCGGCGGCCAGCCACTCGGTGGGATGGACCGGCGGAAGTCCCCAGAGGACGGGCACCACGCCAAGTCCCAGGACGGGCACGGCGAGCACGGGGGCGAAGCGCCACTCCGCCCGTATCCCGGCCCCGGCGCGTGCCGCCCACCAGCCAATCGGTGCCAGAAGGCCGGCGATCCAGAGCATGGTCAGGAAGCGGAGTGAGTTACCGAACGCATAGCGGTACGGCATCACCATGCTCCAGCCCCAGCTCGGGGAGAGGGGCACCGCCCGGCGGTCCATGATCCCGTGGTCGCCCTCCACCATCGCCTCCAGGTGGCCGCCACCGTACATGCCCTCGACCAGCAGCGTATCCCGGGCATGGCCCCCGAAGGCATCCGGCAGTCGAAGCGTCGGGCCGCGGAGGCGGAAGTCCGACGCGCGGAGGCGCACCCGGAAAATGAGATCGTCGCCATCCCGTCCCAGGAGTGCAGCCTCCCGCTGGCCGCCATCATAGACGCTCGCGATCGGCGCGAAGGAGGCCGTCGGCGCGCCGGGAACCACCCGGGCCGTCAGCGTCAACTGTCCGGCCGCGAGCAGGGCCCGCGCCGCCGCGGTGTTCGGCAGCGGCGCGCTCGGCAGGGAGTCACCGTTCAGGTGGGCTTCCAGGAGCGTGCCCCGGAACTGGTCGAACTGCGCCAGCTCCGGCGCGCGCTGACCGTACCAGGTGGCCGGGGGTGGTGCCGGTTGCAGTGCGGCGGCCGTGAGCGCCTCCAGCAGCACCCAGCCGATCCCCCATGCGGTGGCCAGCCGGCGCGCGCGCCCCGGTGCGGGCAGAATGAAGTCGCGCCAGTGGCGCGCCATCCACCAGCCAAGCATGCCGCCGGCCGTGTTGGTCAGCAGGTCGCTCAGGCTCGAATCGCGACCCGCGATGATGCCGAGTTGCAGGGTCTCGATCAGGAGGGTCGTGGCTGCCACGAGCAGGAGCGTCCGGCGGCCCCGCCAGTCGAGCAGCCCCAGCCCGATGCCGAACGGGATGAACAGCAGCACATTGAGGATCACGTCCACCAGGCCGAGCTGCCCGCAGACCAGACAGGCCAGCCCCGTCAGCACGACCACCTCCTGGTCAGAGGGTCGGGGCACGAGGGTCATGGCGGCGATGAACGCGATGCCGGCGGCCACGAAGGCGAGGCCGGCCAGGGAGGAGCGGGGCACGGGACAAAACTAGACCCGGCGCGGGGAAACTGGTAAAGGGTGAGCGGTAAGCAGTAAGCGGTGAGCGGTAAGCGTCGAAGCGGTGAACGCTGAACGGAATTGCACCTCAAACTCGAATCCACCCTTGCGAGGCAGTTCCCGCTTACCGCTCACCGCTCACCGTTCACCGTTGTTTGCCGTTCACCATCCACCGTTCACCGTTCACCGTTTTTTTATCGTTGACGCTGTTTCCTTCCTCCCCCTATCCAGCCCCCCCTTCGCCTCGTAGATTTGGTTATCCCTTTTCCCAAAGCCTTCATGCTCCCTTTCCAGCGCACGATTCGCCGTCTCGCCTTGCTTGCCCCGGTCCTGTTCCTGCCGGCCGTCCTTCACGCCCAGAGCGTCGTGTCGGGATCCATCTCAGGCCGGGTGACCGTCGCGGAGGGCGAGCCGCTTCCGGAGGCGAGGCTCGAACTCGCCGGACCGGAGGCCCTCGGTACAGAGGTCTTCTACACCAGGCGCGACGGAGAATTCGGCTTTGCCGTGGTTGCGCCGGGCACGTACACCGTCCTGGCCGAGGCGGCGGGGTACCAGCCGGTACGGCAGCACGGCCTCGTCGTGCGGGCGGGGGAGCGGGTCCATGTCACCATCACGCTCGAGCGGCGGCCGCCGCCGGTGGAGACCGTGGAGGATCGTACGGTCGAGCCCGGAATGGTGTCTTCCATCCTGGGCCAGGGTGAGGACGCGCCGGCCTGGGTTCGTCGTTTCGACCGCCGCCGCGCCGTCACGGACCTGGGCCGCGACCTGAACACCTTCGCGCAATCCGGTGACGGCCGCGAGGGCCTTGCCGTCATGTCGGGGGGGCTTCCCGCCGGGTTCAGCCGACTCTATGTGGACGGGGTCGAGGAGTTCCTGATCCGCCATCCCGGTCTCCCCGGCGAGCCGGCTTCCGCGCCGGTCTTCTCCCGCTCGAGCCTGGGGGCGGCGCTGGCCCTCGATGACGCGAGCGACGCCGAATGGATGGGCACGGGTGGAGGGCTGCTTTCGGTCACGTCGCGGCGCGGGAGTGAAGGGGCGCGCTTCTCGCCCTGGGTGAGCTTCGGAAGCAGCGGGCTGGGCGGCCGAAGCGAGGACAACCCCGCCGACAGCTCCGCGACTTCCCTGCAGGGTGGCGCCGTGGTCCGGGGCCGGCTCGCGGGCGGAGCGGGCCGGTATCTCGCGGGCGGGGAATACCAGAGCCTCGAGACTCCCGGCGCCGCTCCGTGGGGAGATGACGCCACGTTCAACGGCGGGCCCGTGCCGCTCGCCTCGACGCTGACGGCGCTGGCTGCCGACAGTTTCGGGGTCAATGTCGGCGTGTATACCGTCCCGACCCTGAGGAGCTGGAGGGGTGGCAACGGATTCGGGCGCCTGGACTATCGCCTGGCGCCGGGGCACACCCTGATGGCCCGGATGGCGTACGCCAGCTGGAAGGAGCAGAACCCCCTCCTCGGCGCATCGCTCGTGTCCGGCGTCGGCAGCAGGCTCGAGGCCTCCGACGCTTCCGCCATGGTGGCGCTCACCTCCACGCCGGGGCAGCTCACCAACGAGTTCCGCGCCGGCCTCCGCCGGGCCCATCGCGACTGGATCGCGAGCCCGCTGCCGGAGACGCGCTTTGCCGCGGAAGGCGCCGCCATCGGCATCGCCGCGACGCTGCCGGCTGACTTCACCACCCGGGTGTTTCACCTTTCCGATGCGGTTCAGGTCCCGCTCGGCGACCGCCACCGCGTGAAGCTCGGCGTGCTCGGCGAGTTCGTCCGGTGGGAACAGGACTATCTCTATGCCGGCGCCGGCGTCTTCACCTTCGGCGACCTGGACCGTTTCGCCCAGGGCATCGGCGCGTTCTACCAGGCGCGGGATACCGCGGGCGCGGTCTCGTTCTCCAGCAAGAACGCGGCGGCCTTTGCGAAGACACCTGGCGCCCCACCGACCGGCTGGAGGTACGCGCCGGGGTGCGCTTCGAGGTGCAGGCTCTGCCGAAGACGGCGATCGGCCTGGATCAGGGATGGACCAACGCGACCGGCTTCGTGCCGCTGCTCCAGGTTCGGGACCGGAACAACCTGGCGCCGGTCGGCAGCTTCGCCTGGACCAGCGCCAGGGGTGACTGGCGGGTCGAGGGGGGTGGTGGGTGGTTCTATCACGGGATGGACCTCGCGCTCTTCAGCGAGGCCATTCAGTACGACGGGGGAGTCCGGGTCCGCCGTGCGGTGGGCAGCCTCGCGGCGTGGCCGGCGGTGGACACGACCGCCGTCCCCTTCGCCGAGCGACGCCTCACGCTCTTCAAGGACAGCTACCAGGACCCGCGTACCGCCAAGCTCTCGCTGGGGATTTCGCGTCTGCTCGGGGGAGCGACCATCGGTGTGACGGGGCACTACTTCCACACCGACTACCTGCCGCGTCGTACCGACCTGAACCTCGCCGCCGGCGTCACCGGCGCGACGCAGGAAGGCCGCGCGGTCTACGGCACGCTGGTGAAGCAGGGCGGGGGCATCGTCGTCCAGCCCGGCAGCAACCGCCTGGTGTCCGGCTACGACATGGTGCTGGGGGTCGCTCCCACGGGGTTTGCCGACTACTACGGTGTCACGCTCTCGCTGAGCCGCCCGATGGCCGAGGGCCTGTCGCTGGAAGCGGCCTACACGTTCTCCCGCACCACCGACAACACCCCGCTCGCCGTGAGCGGAGACCCGGCCGACCTGCTCTCGCCGTTCCCCGGGCAGCCCTCGAGCCAGGACTGGCAGGATGGGCGTTCGGACCTGGACATCCCCCATCGCGCCACCGTCGCGCTCGAGTACCGGGTGCCTTCCTCGCTCGACGTCACGCTGGGCGCGCGTTACCGGTTCCGGAGCGGCCTGCCGTTCACGCCCGGGTTCCGGGACGGTGTGGACGTCAACGGCGACGGCTCGGGCCGGAACGATCCCGTCTTCGTGGATCCGACACTCCCGGGTGTGCCCGAGCTGGTGTCCGCCAACGCCTGCCTGGGTGACCAGGCCGGGCAGTTCGTCGGGCGGAACAGCTGTCGCGATCCGGCGCGCCACGCCCTGGACCTGCGCGTCGTCGTCGGGCTCGGCGTCCGGAGCCTCGGTGCGCCGCTCTACCTCACGGTGGACGCCTTCAACGTGGTGGCGACCGCCTCCGGCCTCCGGGACCATGCGGCCCTGCTGGTGGACCCGGGCCAGCCGATCGTGAGCGACGGCAACGGCAACCTGGTCATCCCCTTCATGGGGAATCCCGCCTTCGGCACGATCCAGAGCCGCCGGGGCGGGGACAGACTGATCCGCATCGGACTGCGAGTGGGGGAATGATGGGACATCGTGGCGTCTTCCAGCGGGTCGTCCTGTGGGGGCTCGCCCTCTCCGGGGCCTGGGCCTGCGGCAATGCGGGTGAGGATCTCGGCTTCGGGTCGAGCGGCACCGGGCAGGTCACCGCCTTCGTCTACCTGGACCGCGACGGCTCCACCACGCCGAACCCGCTCGACACCGCCCTCAAGTCCGTGCGCGTGCGGCTGGTGGCCCTCGGCGGCACGGACACCGTCGGACCCGGGGTCACCGACACGCTGGGTCTCGTGGTCTTCCCCGACCTGCCGCTGGGGAGCTACCGGCTGTTGATCGACAGCGCCTCCGTGGGCGATTCGGTCCGGGTGGAGAGCCTGGACCACCCCATCGTCACGCTCCGGAGCGAGGCGCCTTTCGGCGTGGCGACATGGCGGGTGGGCTACCCGCGCTACAGCATCACGGAGGCAAAGGCGCTGGTCGCCGGTGAACGCGTACTCGTGACCGGCCTCATCTACGCGACGCCCTCCACCTTCTCCGACTCCGCGTCGTTCATCGGGGATCCCCAGGCGGCGATCCGGATGCCGGGGTCACGCAATGGCGGCCCTGCCACCATCCCGGGCGACAGCGTCCGCGTCGTGGGAACCACCGGCGCCGCGCTGGGGCAGGGGATCCTCTCGGAGGCACGGATCTACGTCTTCAAGCCGGGGCAGCCGCCCCCGCCGGACACCGTGGCGACTGGCGTTGCATTGAACGCGGCGGGTGGTGCGGCCGATGCGCGGCTGGTGCACATCACTGGCGCGATCATCCAGGACACCGCCACCGTGAACGGCCGTTTCCGGGTGCGGGTGAATGACAGCAGCGGTCTGCTGTCCGTGTTCTTCGACACGGCGCTCGCGCCCACGCGGTCGCAGTTTGTGCCCGGCGCCTCCGTGTCGGCGACCGGGCTGCTGGTCCCCGCCGGCGGCGGAGTCTGGTACCTCCAGCCGAGGTCGGTCGGGGAGGTCAACGTCACATGAGAGTTTCATACGGTGCCGGTTGGCGTTATGATAGCGCCGGATCCCACTCGAACCCGGAACGCCCATGAGAGCCACCGCGGCCGAAGTCGCGCCGTTCGAGGACATCGCCGCCCACCCCCTGTCCTGGGGCATGCTCACCTTCCTCGGGGTGGCATTTACCGTGGTGGGCTTCGTCACTCTCGGTACGATTCTCCTCCCCTTTCGGATCGGGAATCCCGAGTGGGAATTCGGGACGGTCAACGCCTTTCTGGACAGCCTTCCGCTCGTCGTGATCGGATTGTCACTCCTCGTCGCGGCGGGGGTGGCACGGGGCCGGCCGTGGCTGGCCCGATTGGCGGGCCTGTGCCTGATCCTGCTCGCGCTCATCGTGCTGGCGGCGGCACTGCTCTATGCAACCGTGCTGCCCCAGGCGCTGCGGCCGCAGAATTACGCGCGGCCCGAGATCCTGACCGGGGTCAAGAAGGCGGCGACCAAGGCCGCGGTTCAGGCCGCGGTGTATCCCATCGGTTTCCTGTGGGTGGGCATAGGTGCCTTCCGGTTTACGGGCAGGCGCCCGACAGCAGTGCAATAGATGGCATGCAACTTCGAGCAGTCTTCCGAAAACTGGTTGCTTTCGTGCCGTCTGGTGCGGCCCTCCCACAACAGTCGGAAGGCGTTCGGGATCAAGTGTATTGTTTTTGTGGTGTTAACTAATTGGGCGGCAAGAGCTTATGACTGTCCGCCCTCATCACTCACCTTGGCGCGAGGCTTGCAATGTTAAGTCCTGAAGCCATGGCACTTTGTGTCGAGGTTTCCCGGTGACGCCGGCGAAGATTCTGGTCCGCGAGGCACGCAGCAAGCGGGCGATGGCGCCGCGGCCGGAGGCGGCCTGGTACCTTCTGGGGGCCATGGGGCTCGTTTTCGCCCTGATCTCGGGCGTGGACAACCTCGTGGTCTGGTATCCGGCATTCTTCAATGACGTGGAATGGAAGTTCGGGACGGTTACGGCCACCCTGAACAACATTCCCCTTCTCGCCCTGGGGCTCGTCCTGCTGATGGCAGCGGCGGTGGTCAGGGGACGGAGGATGCAGGTCCGGGTCGTCGCGGTTGTGATCTGGCTCATGGCGATCATCCTGGTCGGCTGCCTATTGTTGTATCTCCCGACCCTCGGTGCGGCTCGCGAGGCGGTGACGGACCCTGTGGCCCGTCTCGGACTCACGCGGTCGATCGTGAAGACGCTTGCTCAGGCAGCGATGTACATAGTGATGTTCGGGTGGATCGGGTGGGCTGCCTGGCGCTATTCGGGGAACGAATAGATTCATTCAACAGTAACGCTGGAGAACACATGAAACGATTCGGTGCAATACTCGCCCTGGCGGGGGGTTTGGCGCTCGTCGCCACCACGCCGGCCTGGGCCGACGGCTTCCGCAGTTACCAGGTCTGCGGGGGTGACTAGTTCATAACCTGTGCCGCCATCGAGATCAACGTGGTGGGCTCCAACGTAACGATGCGAGTCTGGAACCTCTCCGGGAACGCTGCGGTCACTGGCGTAGTCTTCGCCGGCCAACACGGTTTTCAACTCCATCGGGTTCTATAACGTCCCCTCGGGGGTTTCCGCAGTGACCGGATCACTGGCGACTGCGGTCCGGCCCGGCCTGGTGACACCCCGGGGAACTGGAACCTCTCGAACACCGGCAAGGTGGCCTTTAACGTCGATTACAAGGTGACGAGCGGGAACAACTCTTGCCAACGGCATCGCGAGCGGTTGTGCCGCTGCTGGATCCGCTTGGATGCTCGCCGCCCGAATCTCTATATGAATCCGTGCTCCGATCCCGCTAGCGATCCGGGCTCGGGCTGGGTGACGTTCAACTTCCAGGTCACCGGTGGCAGCTGGGATCCGAACACGAGCGATATCGTGCTGCGGGGCCAGAACCCCCAGACCGGTCAGCGCACCGAGTGCCTGACCGCGGATTCGCCGACCGGATATCCGGCGAACTGCTTCCCGGCCGCTTCGGCCGTGCCGGAGCCAGTCACCATGACGCTTCTGGCCACCGGCCTGGCGAGCATGGGCGGCGCGGGCCTGTTCCGCCGTCGCAGGAACCGTAACGTCGTGACCTGAAACCGGTCGCGGTAGTCTTCTCCAGACGAGCGTCCCCCGGGCTTTCCCCGGGGGACGTTTGTTATGTGAGAGGGGAACAGGGAGCAGGGAGTAGGGGAGAGGAACTCCGTTGGTGGTGGCCGATGTCTTTTCCATCGTCTGCTGCCCACCGCCCCCCCACTCCCCACCCCCGCTGCCTACTGCCTACTCCCTATCTCCCTACTCCCTACTCCCCTGCTCACTCACTACCTGATGCGGCTCCTCCGCTACAGCCCACAGAAAGAGGGCCCGGCAGGCCGGGGTGCAAGATTGTTCAACTCCTTGCCATGTAAATACTTGACGGCTGTACATGGTCTGGCCCGGCAAATGCAATAATGACTGCGCGATCGGCGATCCCACTCCGGGATACCGACTCCACTGTTTTCCCCGAGATGGCTATGAAAAAGATCGTGACAGTCCTGTCCCTGGCCGGTGCACTGGCGCTCGTCAGCGCAACGCCAGCATGGGCCGACGGTTTCCGCAGCTACCAGGTCTGCGGTGGTGACACGTTCGTCACCTGCGCGGCCATCCAGATCAGCGTGGTCGGTTCCAATGTCACCATGCGGGTGTGGAACCTGTCCGGCAACACCGCCGTTACCGGCGTCGCCACCCCGGCGAACACGGTCTTCAACGGCATCGGGTTCTACAACGTGCCCGCTGGTGTGTCCGCGGTGAGCGGGTCCCTGTCCATGAGCGGCCCCGCCCGGCCTGGCAACACCCCGGGCGACTGGCAGCTCAAGAACCTGAACAAGGTGGCGTTCGCGGTCGACTATTCGGTGCTCCCGTCGTCCGGTATCAAGAACGGGATTGCCAGCGGGTGCGCCTCGCCGGCCGACCTGCCGGGGACGCCCCCCAGTTGTACCAGAATCCTTGCACCACCGACCTGAGTAACCCTGCCAACTGGGTGACCTTCAACTTCCAGATCTCTGGTGGAAGCTGGGATCCGAGCCAGACCGACATCGTCTTCCGCGGACAGAATGGTCTGACCGGGCAGGCTGTCGAGTGCTACACAGCTTCCACCCCGGGCGGCCGTCCGGCCAACTGCCTCGCCACCGCCACACCGGAGCCGATCACCATGACGCTCCTGGCGACCGGACTTGCCAGCATGGGTGGCGCCGGCCTGATCCGCCGCCGTCGGAATCGCAACACGGTCGTCTAGAGCGATCTTCGCCTGACTCGGGGATGCCCCCCGGCAGCCACATGGCTGCCGGGGGGCATCGGTTCTTGTGCATGATGATGCTGTGTTGCCGCAGAGTGTGCGCAACACCCGCGCCGCAGGCGGCTCACCCGATCGTCGCGTTTCGCCTCCCAAGCTCCTTGCGGTGAACCACTTGCGGCAACTGCCAGTCGGCCCATATCGAGGCGCAGTTTATGCGGCCATTGGCGTGTGCAGGTGACCGACGTCGGGTTCCCCTCGGTACGGCGGCATCGCTGGTGATCACGGCCGGACCAAATCCTATGTCTTCCGAGCGAACCATGGCACTCATCAAGCGTTCGACACTCATCGCGGCCGGGCTGGTAATCGCCGGGGCCGCTACCGCCCACGCTGACGGCTTCCGGAGCTATCAGGTCTGCGGCGGTGACCAGTTCACTACCTGTGCCTCCATCGAGATCACCGTGGTGGGTTCCAACGTGACAATGCGGGTGTGGAACCTGTCCGGCAACTCCGCGGTGACTGGCGTCAGCTCGCCGGCGAACACGGTGCTCAACTCGATCGGCTTCTATAATGTCCCGTCGGGTGTCTCCGCCGTGACCGGGTCGCTGGCAACCTCCGGTCCTGCCCGGCCTGGCGACACGCCGGGGAATTGGAACCTGGTCAACACCGGCAAGGTCGCGTTCGACGTCGACTTCCAGACGACCAACGGCAACAGCCTTCAGAACGGTATTGCCAGTGGGTGCGCCTCGGCCGCCTCGCTTGGTGGCTCGCCGCCCAACCTCTACCTGAATCCCTGTGCCGATCCGGCCAGCGATCCGGGCTCGGGCTGGGTGACGTTCAACTTCCAGGTCACCGGTGGCAGCTGGGATCCGAACACGAGCGACATCGTGTTCCGGGGCGAGAACGCCCTGACGGGTCAGCGCACCGAGTGCCTGACCGCGGATTCGCCGGGCGGGTATCCGGCCAACTGCTTCCCGGCCTCGTCCGCCGTCCCGGAACCGATCACCATGACGCTGCTGGCCACCGGACTGGCCAGTATGGGTGGTGCCGGCCTCATCCGTCGCCGCCGGAATCGCAACACGGTCGTCTGAGCGGATCTGTCGCTCAGGGGAAAAGCTCCCTGGCAGCCATGGGCTGCCAGGGAGCTTTCTGTTTTCGCGGGGGCCGCCGGCCGCCGTCTGGTGTCGAGTGACAACGCTTCAGGACCCCCGCTGCGGCAACCCTGCAACAAGACTGAGATCATCACAGCCAGCGCAGTAATCTGCACGAACTAAGTTTCAACTGGACAACGACTTACAGGCCTGGCTCCAGCGCCATTCTGGCCCGCAACATGCTTCTCCGTATGGCGTGGCCGGCACTCCGGGCCGCCCCCGAGTCCCTTCCCCGGGAGTCGAACGATGAAGCGCACAGCAGCAGTCCTCATCCTCGCGACGGCCCTCGTGCCGCTCCTGCCATCGGTGGCGAGGGCGGATGGGTTCCGCTCCTACCGCCTGTGCGGGGGTGACTCGTTCATCACCTGCGCGGCCGTCGAGATCACCGTCGCCGGACCCGACGTCACCGTGCGGGTCTGGAACCTTTCGGGCAATGCCGGCGTCACCGGGCAGCAGACGCCCGCGTTCTCCCTCCTGCGCGGCATCGGGTTCTACAACGTGCCAGCAGGCGTAACCGCCGTCGCCGGCTGGACCGGCGGATCCGGCCCCGCCGCCTCCGGACACACACCCGGCAGCTGGTACGTGAAGAACATCGGGCCGAACGCCTTCGCGCTGGACTACGCGGCCCCCGACGGATCCAGCCAGAGCGCCGGCATCTCGAGCGGCTGCGGTCAGATCTCCGCCTGGGGCGGCGACCCTACTCTCTACCAGTCCCCGTGCAACAACCTCGGCGGCCCCGGCTGGGTGACCTTCCAGTTCAAGGTCAACGGAGGCGGCTGGGACCCGGCGCGGAGCGAGATCATCGTCCGTGCGACCGACGATACCGGGCAGTACACCGAGTTCTGGACGGGTACCTGCCTCCAGGAGGGCCGCTGCAGCACCTACGCGACCCCGGAGCCGATTACGATGACGCTGCTCGCGACGGGACTGGCAGGGATGGGTGGGGCAGGGATGATGCGCCGCAGGGCAGTCGGACGGGCGGACCGGCGGACCGGCGGTCAGTAGCCCCATTCATGCCGACCGCCCGACCGCCTGACCGCCCGACCGCCTGAGTCATGAACGGTGCGCACGGGGTACTGTAGTGAGCCGCTGACGGCCGGGTACTCTCCAGACCGGCTCCACCGACGCTCCCCACTGCCCCGTGTCGCCCGTTCGCCACGAGCGCGCCATCGGCGCGCACGTGGCAGGGCGGACGTAAGCAGGGCGGACAGGGCGGACAGGCGGGCAGGCGGACAGGCGGACAGGCGGGCAGGCGGGCAGGCGGACAGAAGAGATCTGACGCGCACATTTTCATTTGCCTTCTTTCATCGAATCATAAAGTCCCCATGTCAGCTTGCTTGCCTGCTCTCGCAGTGGTTCAATCTTCGCGGCTTCACCCGGCGTGAGGTAGCCTAGTTCCTTCGCCAGACAAAGAAGGTAGGTCAGTTCGGCGAGGGAGCCTCGGGAAATGTCCAGGAAACGCCGGAATTCACGAGAACCACGCCGCGATGCGCCTTCGACGATGTTGGCCGCCGCAGATACCGCAGCCCGGCGGACCTGGGAAGTCAGGCCGTAACGCTCGTCTGTCGGCCATGTGCGTGAGGCTTCATAGACGGACAGGACCAGTCGGTGGCAGTTCTGCCAGGCGGCGAGGTTCTCGTAGCGCATTTGCCAACGTGGGCCATTGCTCTCAACGCACCGGCAACACAGCTTCGGACCGCCCGACCGCCCGACCGCCCGACCGCCCGACCGCCCGACCGCCCGACCGCCCGACCGCCCGACCGCCCGACCGCCCGACCGCCCGACCGCCCGACCGCCCGACCGCCATTATCTTTATCTCCATGCCCCACCACTGTTTTACGGTCGATGTCGAGGACTACTTCCACGTCAATGCATTCGAGGGCGTGGTCCGTCGCGAAGCGTGGGGCGAGTACGCCCCGCGCATCGACATCGGGCTGGACCTCCTGCTGGACCTGCTCGCGCGGCATGACGCGCTGGGCACGTTCTTCACGCTGGGCTGGGTGGCGCACCGGCACCCGGACGTGGTCCGTCGGATCGTGGCCGCCGGGCATGAAGTCGCTTCGCACAGCTACTGGCACCGCCGGATCACCACGCTGGACCCCGAAAGCTTCCGGGACGACCTCCGGCGCAGCAAGGCGGCTCTCGAGGACGTCTCCGGACAGCCCGTGGTCGGATTCCGCGCGCCCAGCTTTTCCATCGTGCCCGGACGGGAGTGGGCGCTCGACGTGCTGGTGGAGGAGGGCTTCCGGTACGACTCGAGCCTCTTCCCGATCCGGCGCCCGGGCTACGGCTACCCTTCGGCACCGACCGTCCCGCACACCATTACCCGGCCCGCGGGCAAGCTTCTGGAACTGCCCCCCGCGGTGCTCCAGCTCCCCGGCTTCCGGCTCCCCGCGGCGGGGGGCGGGTACTTCCGGCAGTTCCCGTATGCCGTCACCCGTCGCGCCTTCCGCCAGATCGAGCGGGCCGGGCAGTCCGGCATGTTCTACATCCACCCCTGGGAACTCGATCCCGACCAGCCGCGGCTCCCGGTGGGCCCCCTCACGCGGGTCCGGCATTACCGCGGCCTCGACCGGACCGTTCCCCGGCTCGAGCGGCTGCTCTCCGACTTCCGCTTCACCTCCGTCGCGCGCTGTTTCGGCCATGGCGGCGGTTTCGATACCACCATCCCCGCCGCGCTCCCGGCCTGATGGCTGAGATCGAGCCCTTCCGGGGCCCGGCGCACGAGTGGGATTCCTTCGCCGCCGCGCAGCCCGGCTTTACCCACTTTCATCGTTATGGCTGGAGGCAGGTGCTCGAGGAAGTGCACGGGCACGAGTGTATCTACCTCGCCGCGCGCTCCGACGGCCGGCTGGCGGGAGTGCTCCCGCTGGTGCGGGTGAAGAGCCTTGTCTTCGGCCATTACATCGTCTCGATGCCTTTCCTGAATTACGGCGGTCCACTCGGCGGGGACGAGGCCGTGCGCGCGCTCGCCGCGTACGCGACGGACATGGCGACCCGGGACGGCGTGAAACTCCTGGAGCTCCGGAGCAGGATACCACTCCCGCTCGACCTGCCGGTCTCCCACCGCAAGATCACCGTCCTGCTCGACATGGCCGGGGGCAGCGAAGCACTCTGGAAAGCCCTTCCCGCCAAGGTCAGGAGCCAGGTCCGGCGGCCCATGAAGGAGGGGGCGGAGGTGCGCTTCGGTCCGGATCAGGTGGCGCCGTTCTACGAGGTCTTCAGCCGCCACATGCGCGACCTTGGCACACCCGCCCAGCCCAGGGCGCTCTTCGAGGCGATCGCCGCTGCCTTCCCGGACGACGCATGGTTCGGCTGTGCCTGGTACGAAGGCAGGCCCGTCGCCTGCGGCGCCGGATTCCGGTGGCATGACGAGTTCGAGATGACCTGGGCCTCCGCGCTCTCGGAGTACAACCGGATCGCGCCCAACATGCTGCTCTACTGGTCATTCATGGAGCGCGCGTCGGAGGCCGGCGCAACGGTCTTCAACTTCGGGCGGTGCACGCCCGGAGGCGGTACCCACCGGTTCAAGCGGCAGTGGGGCTCGCGCGATGAACAGCTGCACTGGTACCAGTCCGCCGCGGAGGCCGAAGCAGCCACGCCGTCGCCGGACCAGGGCGCATGGGCCTGGGGCCCCCGGCTCTGGAAGAAGCTCCCCGTGCCGCTGGCCACCGCCCTCGGCGGACGGATCGTCCGCTACATCCCGTGAAGCTCCGCCGCCAGCTGCCCGTCTGGTCACCGCTCCCCCGCCGCGCCCTCGTGGCCGGGGCGGGGGCCCTGCTCGGCGCGGGCGAGCCACTCCGCGACGTCCGCCGCCTGATCGATGCGCGCTACCATCCGGAGGATGCGCTGCTGGTGGACAGCGGCACCTCGGCGCTGGCCCTTGCCATGTGCGCCGCCGGTAAGAGCGCGCCGTCCATCGGGTCCGATCGCGACTGGTGCGGCGAAGTACCCGCGCGGATCGCGCTTCCCGCCTGGGGGTGTTACGACCTCGCCACGGCCGCCGACATGGCGGGGGCGCGCGTGCGCCTGTACGACCTGGATCCTGCCACCCTCGGCCCCGACCAGTCGTCACTCGCAGGAGTGCTGGACGAGGGCGTGGATGGGGTGGTCGTGGTGCATTACTTCGGCATGGCGGCGGACATCCTCAACATCCGCGAACAGGCCGCCGCGCGTGACGTCCTGCTGATCGAGGATGCCGCCCAGGCGGTCGGTGGGTCGCTGGCGGGGCAGCCGCTCGGCGTGTTCGGCTCCCTCGCCGTGCTGAGCTTCGGGCGGGGCAAGGGGCTGACCGGCAGCGGAGGCGGCGCGCTCCTGGCCGGCGATGCGAAGGGGGCAGCGAGGCTGGACCGGGTGCGGCGTCTCGTCGCGCCCTCGGGGAAGGGCAGCAACGCGCTCGCCCGTGCGGCCGCCCAGTGGATGCTCGCCCGGCCGCGCGTATACGGCATTCCCGCCTCGCTGCCCTTCCTGAAGCTTGGCGAGACCCCGTACCACCACCCGCATCCGGTGGAGACGATGGCCCCGGCGCAGGCCGGCATTCTCCGGGAGACCTGGCCCGAAATGGAAGCCGAGGCCACGCGACGGCGTTCCAACGTGCGGGCGCTCATGCCGGCAATCGAGCAGAGCGGCTTCACAGCCGTCCGTCCGTTGCAGCGCGCGGAACCCGGCTGGCTCCGGCTGCCCGTGCTCGCCCCCAAGGGCGCACGGTTCCAGCTCGACCCCGACGGCGAGCGCCTCGGTGTCATGCCGGGCTATCCCCTCCCGCTGCACCGCCTGCCCGGATTCATGCGGCTGGAGGACGGCGGCCCGTGGCATGGCGCTGAGGAGATCTGTGCCCGCCTGTTCACCCTGCCGGTGCACGGGAAACTTGAACCGCGCGATCTCGACGCGTTGCGGAGCTGGCTCGCGAAGCGTGGCAGGATGGCGGCATGAGCGGGACGGCCCGCAAGCCGGAGGTGGAGGTCGTGCGCGCCGGGCCGGAGCATGCCGCCGCCATGGCCGAGTTCTTCCGGGCCACCTGGAGCCCGGGATCCACGGAGCAGCGCGTCCGCGAGTCCCGCGCGCGCGAGGCGGAGACGAACCCCGCGTCCGGCGGAGAGGAACCGCCGACGTTTCTCTGGCTGTCTGACGGAAAGGTCCTGGGCTACGTCAGCACCATCGCCGGACGGCTGTGGAGCCATGGCGCGGAACGGCGGGTGCACTGGATGAAGGGGCTCATGGTGCTCCCCGAACACCGGAACGGGCCCATCGGGTTCATGGTGCTGAAGGAAGCGATGAAGCACCTCGGCCCTGCGTTCTCCATTGCGGCCGCGTCACCGGCCCGCCGCCTCTTCGGGGCACTCAAGTTTGCCGACCTCGGCGCAATTCCCAATCGCCTCCGCGTACTCGAACCCGGGCGGCTCTTCGCCCGGCTGGACCTGGATGCCCTGGGCCTCGGCGGGCTGCCATCATGGTTGCCGCGAGCCGTCGCGGCCGGGAGGCGGGCCCGGCTCGCTCCGCTCGTCGGGCTGACGGGCAAGGCGGCCATGGCGGTCGCCCGCACTCCCGTAGCCATTGCCGGGCGGCGTATCGAGACCGGGACGCTGGCGGAGGCCGCCGAGCTGGACCGGCTCTGGGAAGAGGTGAGGGACTCCTTCCGCGCCGCGGCCGTGCGGGATGCCCGGTACCTTGGCTGGCGGTACGACTGGAGCGTGGACGGGGGATACCGCCTGGTGACGGCCCGCGAGGGCGCCCGGCTTGCCGGCATCGCCGTCCTCCGCCGTCCGCGTGACGCGGGCGACCCGCGGCTCAAGGGCATACGCCTTGCCGTACTTTCCGAACTGGTGGCCGACCCTGCCCGGGCCGACGTCCTGCAGGCACTTCTGCGGCGAGTGGACCGGGAGGCCCGGCGGGATGGCGCCGATGCGATTCTCGGCACCATGTCCCATGGCGACATGCTCCGCCAGATGGTGCGGCGGGGCTGGGTGAAGCTCCCGGGCAATATCCATCTTCTTCAGCGTGACCCCGATGGGTCCTGCGGCCTGCCCGACGCGCTGTCGGACTGGCTGGTGACCCGGGGTGACGGCGACGCCGACGAGGCCCTGTGACCCCACCGACT
The DNA here is from genome assembly GCA_963825055.1 of uncultured Gemmatimonadales bacterium. Taxonomy (GTDB): domain Bacteria; phylum Gemmatimonadota; class Gemmatimonadetes; order Gemmatimonadales; family GWC2-71-9; genus CAWGSK01. The sequence goes on along the minus strand of CAWGSK010000009.1, from coordinate 3,021 downwards.
CATCCGTGGCCCGATGGAAAGCGCTTCGCCTTTACGGTCATTGACGACACCGACGTCGCCACGCTGGAGAACGTCCGGCCCATCTACCGGCTCTTCGAGGAGCTGGGGATGCGGACCACCAAGACCGTCTGGCCCGTGGCGTGCCCCGAAGGGAGCAAGAACTTCTCCTTGTCCGAGACGCTGGAGGACCCGGCATACCGCGAGTTCGTGGTGGATCTCGCGCGCCGGGGGTTCGAGATCACCTGGCACGGCGCCACCATGGAGTCGAGCCGGCGGGAGCGGACCGAGGCGGCGCTGGAGCGCTTCCACGGTCTCTTCGGGCACCACCCCCGGATTCACGTCAACCACAGCTACAACCGCGAGAACCTGTACTGGGGCGGCAACCGCTTCGATTTTCCCCTGCTGCGCGTATTGTTCGGGCGGCTGGCGGGGCTGGGCCCGGATCATTTCCAGGGCCACGTTGAGGGCTCGCCGTGGTGGTGGGGCGACCTCGCCCGGGAGCACATCACCTACGGGCGGAACCTCACCTTCAACGAGATCAACCTGCTCCGGATCAACCCGTCCATGCCCTACCGTGATCCGCGGCGGCCGCTCGTCGAGTGGTGGTTCAGCGGGAGCGACGCCGAGGGCGTGCACGAGTTCAACGAGTTGCTCCGTCCGGAGAATCAGGAGCGGCTCGAGGCCGAGGGCGGGCTCTGCATCGTCGCGACGCACCTGGGCAAGGGCTTCGCCGGGCCTGGGGGGGTGCATCCCCTGACCCGCGAGCGCTTGGAAATGCTGGGGCGCCGTCCTGGCTGGTTCCCCACCGTGGGGGAGTTGCTCGACTGGCTCCGCGACCGGCGTACCGCCGAGCGCCTGCCCCGGGCCGAGTGGCGGCGGATGCAGTACCAGTGGGCGGTGGACCTGGTCCGTCGCAAGCGGGAGGCGAGGCGCGTGAAGAGATTGGTGATTAGTGACTAGTGACTAGTGATTAGTGATTAGTGATTAGTGCATGGGTGGGTAGTACCTTCGCGATACCCGATACCCGATACCCGATACCCGATACCCGATACCCGATACCCGATACCCGATACCCGATACCCGATACCCGATACCCGATACCCGATACCCGAACTCCCGACTCCCGACTCCCGACACCTGACCGGAAGACCGCATGACCGAACGTACCAACCTGCTGCAGGACATTTTCCGCGCCGTCTTCGAGCTCCCGGACGGGGCCGACGTCACCGGCCTCAGGCAGGGGCAGTCCGAGGCGTGGGACTCGCTCGCGCACGTCTCGCTCATCGCCGCCATCGAGAGCGAGTTCGGCGTGAACATCGACGCGGCGCAGTCGCTGCGCATGACCAGCTACGCCGACACCGAGAAACTGCTGGCGGAGCAGGGGGCCCCGGGGGCATGAACTTCCTCGAGGCGCGCCGCATCGTGTCCGGCTTCGGGGGCGGGGAGCCGCTCCCGTTCCTCCTGGCGATGTCCGGGACGCCCGACCCGCTGCAGCTCTTCCTGAAGGCGGCGGGCGCGCTCCGGAATCGGAGCGTGGAGGTCAGGACCCTCCCGTTCGGGACACTGGGCCAGGCGTTGCTGACTCCCGCGGGCGATGGCGTCGAGGTGTTCCTGCTCCTGCCCTGGGACTTGCTGCCCGAGGCCGACTGGCGGAGCGGGCTGCCCTCGGGGGCCTCGGACCTGGACGGCCTGCGGGAGCGGGCGTCGGAAGTTGCCGCCCGGCTCGGGCGCCGGGGGGCGCGCCTGCTCTACCTTCCTGCGCCGTTGCCTCCCCTGCTGGGCCATCCCGACGACAACCGTGCCCTCGATCTCTGGCTCGAGCATCTGGCACTCGGACTCGGGGCGCGCCTGCTGGACCCCTCCGCCTTTGCGCTGGGCACCTACCTCGCGAGCGGGTGTCCGGTGGCCGGTGCGTCGCTGGGCGCTGTGGCGGGGGCCATCGTGGCGATGGCGACGGGGAGCGAGCCGGTGCCGGCCAAGGTGCTGGTGACCGATCTCGACAACGTGATGTGGTCGGGTGTCATTGGGGAGGACGGGATGGAGGGCATCGCCTTCGGCGCCGAGGGGGCGGGGTACCGGCACTTCATTTACCAGACCCTCCTCGCGCGCCTCGAGGCGGAGGGCGTGCTGCTGGCGGCGGTGAGCCGCAACGACCCTGAGGTGGCCCTCCAGCCGTTCCGGGGCGGGGGGATGCGGCTCCGGGAGGAGCAGTTCGTCGCGATCGTGGCGAGCTACCATGCGAAGTCGGCCCAGATCCGGGAACTGGCGAGCCAGCTCAACCTGGGCCTCGACGCCTTCGTGTTCGTGGATGACAACCCCGTGGAGCTCGCCGAGGTGGCGGCGCAGCTCCCGGAGGTGCATGCGATCGAGTTTCCCGGGCGGGACGAGGGCCTGCCGGCGCTGCTCCAGCGGATCACCGCCTTCTTCCCGCGGCGGTCGGTGACCGCGGAAGACCGGGAGCGCACGGAGATGTATCGCCGCCGCCTCGCCGGCATGGTCCCGAGCGACGTTGCGGGTGCCGACCTGACGGCGTTCCTGAAGGACTTGCGCATGCGGCTTACGATTCATGACCGTTCCACGGGGGACCGGGCGCGGGCCGTGCAGCTCATCAACAAGACCAACCAGTTCAACCTGAACGGCCGCCGGGTGAGTGACGAGGAGGTCGGGGCGATCCTGGCGTCGGGTGGGCGCCTCTACACCGCGAGCCTCGAGGACCGGCACGGCCAGCATGGTGAGATCCTCTCCTGCCTTCTCTCGGCGGAGGGCGTGGTCGAGTCGCTCGTCATGTCCTGCCGGGTCTTCCAGCGGCGGGTGGAGTACGCGTTCCTCGTGTGGCTGGCGCAGCAGGGAGGTGGGGACCTGCGGTTTGCCTTCGCGCCGACCGATCGCAACGGACCGCTGCGCACCTTTCTCGAGGATGCGGCGTTTTCCCCCGGGGAAGCGGGGTTGGCACTTGATTCACGGGGCTTCGCGGACGCGCACGCGGAAGCACTGGATCTTTTCACGCTCGCGTGATGGAGA
>CAWGSK010000008.1:0-117817 GCA_963825055.1 uncultured Gemmatimonadales bacterium | reverse complement strand
TTCCGGCGAGACTGCCCTGGCCCACGGGATGTTCCGCGCCCCGGGAATGTGTCCGCCCCGGAGTGCCCCCTCGTTCGGGTAGTCCGGCATGTGCATCCGCTCGCCGCGGAACTCTTCAGGACTCCGGACGTCGACCAGCGGGAGATCCTGCTTCACGTGCTCCAGCACCTCGTCACGGAAGGCGCGGATCGCGGCATCGTTCCGCGCGCCCACCACGATGTCGCCCTCGGAGAACGCGGGCTCCTCCCGGACGAGCGGCCGGCCTTCCTCCTGCCAGCGCTGGCGCCCGCCATCCATCAGCTTCATGTTCTCGAGGCCGAACAGCCGGAAGACCCAGAAGGCATAGGCAGCCCACCAGTTGTTCCGGTCGCCGTAGAGCACGATGGTCGTGTCCCGGTCGATCCCGCGTGAGCGGAGAAGCGCCTGAAGGCGGTCACTGTCCACGTAATCCCGGCGCACCGGGTCATTGAGGTCGTTGACCCAGTCGATCTTGGCGGCACCCGGGATGTGTCCGGTTTCGTAGAGGAGCAGGTCCTCGTCCGATTCCATGATCCGGATATCGGGGTCCTTGAGGTGATCCGCAACCCAGTCGGTGGAAACCAGCACCTCCGGATGCGCGTAGCCGCGGGATGCGATGGGGCTGACGGTGTCGGTCATGGGTACCTGGAAACGTTAGTCGTTGGTGTTAGTCGCGTCCGTCTTGTCCGTCTTGTCCGTCTTGTCCGTCCGCTGTCCGCCCTGTCCGTCCTGTCCGCCCTGTCCGTCCTGTCCCTACCTGTCCGTCCCCCCGATCCGCCGCACCAGCAGGCCGGTGGTACTGACGTTCAGCTCATACTGGGCAGGGCGGCTCGCATCGGTGAACGTCGCCGAGCCGTACTCGGCATCGACCAGCGGGGCAAGAAAGGTATACTTGCGGGCCAGGGCGAAGGCGTCAACCGGCTTCCGCGCCTTGAGCGAGAAAAGCGACCGCGGCAGGTTGCGTTCATCCTCGATGCTCTCGTAGCGTCCTCCCACCCGGTCGAGTTCGTACCCGGTGTGGATGCCGATAAGGTTGGCAATGGAGTGCCATTTCACGATATGCGCATCGACATACAGCTGGTCACCCCGGATCTCGAAGGCGCGGGTTTCACCGTCCGCAAAGCGGAAGAGTGCCTCGAACTCCCTCGGGCCGGTGGGTCGCGTGGTGATCGTGGCGGCCGTCTCTTCCCTCGTAAAGGCGCGGTAGCCCTGCATCGCCACACTCATGGTGAGACAGGCCCCGCCGAGCGCCAGGAACACGAAGCCGAGGAGGACACCGGCAATGCCGCCGAGCGCGCGGCGCCGGCGCAACGCACCGATCCCTGCTACGGTGAAGATCAGGCCAAGCAGCCCCGACACCGCGACGACAACGAGGAGCACGGTATTCATGGCGACACCTCCACGCGCGACGGCACCCTCCTGAGATGCTGATCCTGCCGGAGGAATTGTCCCGGTTCCGCGCGGTCTTCGAGGGCGGCCGGTACTGGGAAAGCCACGAATGGCTCGAGGCATCCTGGCGCGAGGATCCCAACCCACTCCGGCACGGGCTCATTCTTTACGCCAGCGCGTACGTCCACCTGCTTCGCGACAACGCACACGGCGTCCTGGCGCAGCTTGCCAAGGCCCGGCGCGAGTTCGAGGCGCTCCCGGATTCGATTGACCGCGTGGACGTGGCCGCGCTGCTCCGGGACATCGACCGACTCAGGATGGAAGTAACCGGACGCGCGGCACAGGGGCAGGCCCGGCTTGCCGACCTGGCCGCGGGTACGGTCATCCCGATCCGCGAGGGCTAGCGCAACCACGCCCGGACTCATGCGGCCACCGCCGCCCCCAGCAGCCCCACATCGGGGTTGGTAATGACCCGGACCCGCATGGATTCGACCAGGTGGGACAGCCTCCCCTTGGCGGTGATGGCTTCGAGGAAGTCAGGCCTGCGCAGCCGCTCGAGGATGCGCGGCGCGATCCCGCCGGCAAAGTAGATCCCGCCGGTGGCCACCACCGTCAGGGCCAGGTTCCCCGCCTGGCGGCCCAGGGCATGGACGAAGATGTCCAAAGCGCGGCTGGCGAGCGCATCCGATCCTGCCAGGGCGGCGGTGGAAATGGCCTTCGCGGGATCGGGATCCTCCAGCAGCCGTCCGTCGCTGTTCGATTCCCCGGCCAGGAAACGGTACACGTTCATCAGTCCCGGCCCGGAAACCACCCGCTCCCAGGACACATGGCCGAAGCGCCCGGCCAGGTGACGGAGGAGTGCCCACTCCTCCGGCGTGTCTGGCGCGAAGTCCGCGTGGCCTCCCTCGGAGGCCAGTACGTGATCCTCTCCGTCGACGGTCACGACGATCCCCTGCCCCAGTCCGGTCCCCGCGCCGACGAGCGCAATGGCCCCCCCGGCTTCCGGCTCGCCGGCGCGCAGCTCGGCGTAGTCGTCGGGACCGAGCCGCCGGATGGCGTACCCGACCGCACTGAAGTCATTGATCACCCGGACGCGGCTGATGCCGGTGCGCTCGTCGAGCCCCGCCACCCGGATGACCCAGTCGAGGTTGGACAGGCGCACCTGCCCGCCCTGCACCGGACCCGCGACCGCGAAGCAGGCTCGCGCCGGCTCCTCCCCGCCCGCCGAGAGAAAATCAGCCACCAGCGGCTCGAGGCCGGCCCAGGCGTCGCTGTTGTACGTGTGCTCCCGCTGCACCTCCGGCCGGCCGCCGCTCAGGTCCACCAACCCGAGGCGCGCATGAGTTCCGCCGATGTCCGCCGCCAGGACCAGGTCGCTCACAGCGTCAGCCACTGCCGTCCGCTGCGCGCCAGGAGGGCATCGGCCGCCGCGGGCCCCCATGACCCCGCGGCGTAGTCGGGCAGCTCCGCGGGTGGATGTGACGCGAAGTGCTCGATCACCGGATCCATGAGCCGCCAGGCCTCGTCAATCCAGTCGGCACGTGCGAAGAGGGTCTGGTCTCCCTCCATCGCGTCGAGCAGGAGCCAGGCATAGGCCCGCGGAGGTTCGTCGATGCCGAAAGCCTGGGCGTAGTTGAAGCCCATCGTGACCGGCGTGAGCGTCAGGGTGGGCCCGGGCTGCTTGGCATGGAAGGTCTGGAGGATTCCCTCCTCGGGCTGGAGGCGGAACGCCAGCACGTTGGCGAGGCGCTTTCCCTTCGGGAGGGGAAACATCATGTGGGGTGTCGGCTTGAACTGGATGACCACCTCGGTGAGCTTCCGCGCGAGGCGCTTGCCGCTCCGCAGGTAAAACGGCACACCGGCCCACCGCCAGTTGTTGATCATGACGGTGAGTGCCGCGAAGGTCGCCGTCATCGAGTCGGGCGCCACGCCTGCCTCCTGGCGGTAACCGGGCACCGACGAGCCCTCTATGGTACCGGGCCCGTACTGCCCCTGGACCGCGCCGTCCGGCAAGGCGATGGGCTCCGAGGCCTGCAGCACCTTCACGGTCTCGTTCCGCAGCGACGGCGCATCGAAGCGCCCGGGCGGTTCGATCGCCACCATGCAGAGCAACTGCAGCAGGTGGTTCTGCAGCATGTCGCGCACCACACCGGTCTTCTCGTAGAAGCCGGCCCGGGTGCCGATGCCGATGTCCTCGGCGACGGTGACCTGCACGTGGTCGATGTAGTTCCGGTTCCAGACCGGTTCGAGGCTGGCGTTCGCGAAGCGCGTGACCAGCATGTTCTGCACCGTTTCCTTCCCCAGGAAATGGTCAATCCGGTACACCTGCTCCTCGTCGAAGGCCTTCCGGATGTCCGCGTCCAGGCGGCGGGCGCTCTCCCGGTTGGTCCCGAAGGGTTTCTCCACCACCACCCGGCGCCACCCCTCCGTGCTTCTGGCGAGTCCCACGGTATCGAGGCTGGCGACAATCTGGCCGAAGAAGGACGGGGGAACGGCCAGGTGGTAGAGCACGTTGTCCGGGATGGCTCGGGATTCCCGCAGCCGGGCGAGGTGGCTCCGCAGGGCGGCGTAGTCCCTCTCCGGGGGGCTTGTGAAGTCCAGCGTGCAGTAGGAGAGGGACGCTGCGAAGGCGGTCCAGGTGTCCTCGTCGAACGTGCATTCTTCGTCGACCGCGGCGCGCATGCTGGCCCGGAACTCGTCGTCACTGAACGCGGTCCGGGCGGCGCCGACCACCGCGAACGGCGCCGGCAGCAGCCCCTGCCGGGCCAGTTCGTAGAGCGCGGGAATCAACTCGCGCCGGGTCAGGTCGCCCGACGCGCCGAAGATGACGACGATGCAGGGGTCGGGCCGAACATCACTGCGGATGCCCGCGCGTTCGGCCTTGATGACGTGGTCCATGGTTCCTCGATCTGTCCGGTTCAGGGCCGGACCTGGTAGAAGGCGCCCAGCACCAGCCCGTACAGGGAGTGCGCCAGCATCGCGATAAGGGGGGTCCTCCGGCCATAGTTGAGTGCCAGAAAGCCGGGTGGCTCGAGTTCCCACGTCGGCTCCGGCCCCTGCCGGTCATCCGCCATGCGCGGATGGAAATGGGGCATCATCGGCATGAAGACGACGAGCACCACCGTCCCGTGGAGGACCCCCAGGAGCAGCCCGCCCCACCAGGTGGCCCGGTGGAGCGTCTCGAAGACGAGCGCGTAGATACACGCGAACAACCAGCCGTTCAGGAGATGGAGCCCGAACCCGGCCATCCAGGCCCGCCGGCGGTTGGTGGTGAACATCGTGCCGATCATGTACGGCTCGCTCATGCGCGAGAGACCGAGCCCCTGGGCGCCGGACATGATCGTGGACAGCACCAGCGTGGCCAGGAATCCCCACAGCAGGATGCTCGGGATGTTCACAGTTCCTCCTTTTCGGTCCGGGCCCGGCCTTCCTTGCGCCGCTTCTCCCGGCCTTCCCTGGCCTGCTGGATGGAGAGAACCGCGTCGATGAGGCCGACATGCGTGAAGGCCTGGGGGAAGTTGCCCAGCGCCATGCCGCTCTCGGGATCGACTTCCTCCGAAAAGAGCCCCAGGTCATTCCCATAGGCCAGCAGGCGGTCGAGCCGCTCGCCTGCGCCATCCACGTCGCCCTCGAGCGCCTGCGCCGTGACACCCCAGAAGCTGCAGATGCCGAATGCTCCCTCACCCGGTGGCAGGCCGTCCTCCTGGCCCCGGTATCGATACAGCAGCGGCCCGGTGCCGAGCTTCTCGTGAATGACACGGCACGTGCCGCGCATGCGTTCGGAGCAGGGATCGGCATACCCGAACCGTCCGAGGCGCAGGAGGACAGCATCCAGGTCGCTGCCGTCCAGGGCACTCACGTAGCTGCCCAGTTCCGCGTTCCAGCCGCGCTCTTCCACCTCCTGGACGATGGCGTCGCGGTTGCGCCGGAATTTCTCCAGCGGAATGTCCACGTGCCCTTCCTCGTGCATCCGGATCAGGCGGTCCAGCGCGACCCAGCACATGACGCGCGAATGCGTGTGGTGCCGGAGGTCGCTCCGGATTTCCCAGATGCCGTTGTCCGCCTCGCACCACTTCGCGCACGCCACATCCCCGAAGCCCGTCACCATCTTCGCCGTGCTGCGGTCGAACGTGCCCCCGCGCTGGACGTATTCGTACAGGGCATCCACCACTTCCCCGTACACATCCAGCTGCAACTGGTCCTTGGCACTGTTGCCCACCCGCACCGGGCGGGAACCGGCATACCCGCGCAGGTGGTCGAGCGTGGCCTCCGAGGGCGGCTCCCCACCGTAGACATCGTACAGGATTCCCAGCTCCGGTCGCGTCAGGCGCGTACTGTGCAGCAGCCAGCTCATGTAGGCGCTGGCCTCGCGGTCGTACCCCAGGTCGAACAGGGCCTGGAGCGTAAGGGACGCGTCACGGAGCCAGCAGTAACGGTAATCCCAGTTGCGCGAGCCGCCGATGTGCTCGGGCAGCGAGGTCGTGGGGGCGGCAATCACCGCGCCGGACGGCGCGAAGGTGAGCAGCTTGAGCACAAGCGCGCTCCGAACCACCTCGTCCCGCCAGGGGCCCTCATACTTGCACCGTTCAGCCCAGCGCGTCCACCAGTCCAGCGTGAGTGTGATCCGGCGCTCCGCCCCCTCACCGATGGCGGGCATCGTCGCGGCCTCACCCTGGCTGTAGAGGATGGAGGCGTAGCGGCATTCGCCCTGGCGGAGGGTGATGCTGGCGTGGAGGCCGGGCGCCTCCCCGGGAAGGAACGGGACGTCGCCCGCGACGAAGATCGTTCCCGCGTGGTTGGCGCTGGCGAAGCCGTACTGGCCCCGGGGTCGCCACGCGGGCACCTCACGGCCGTAATCCGGGCGCGGGTCACAATGCACCTCCACCAGGACTTCCCCTTCGACGCACTCGATCGCCCGCATGACCTGGTGGTCAGGCCACAGGTCGCGGGCCTTCTCGCGCTCGCTCGTCGCCGGCATGAGGTCACGCACGCGAAGCACGCCGTCGGCGGTGCGGTGGATGGTCTCGAGGACGTTGGTGGGACCGAGATAGCGCCGGGTGGTTTCCGCTGGAGCCGAGGGCCGGACCACGAAGGCACCCCCGCGCTCCCGGTCAAGCAGCGCGGCGAAGAGGGATGGGCTGTCGAACCGCGGCCAGCACAACCAGTCCAGCGACCCGTCCCGGGAAATGAGGGCGGCGCTGCGACAGTCGCCGATGATTCCGTAATCTCCGATCGCCGGTTCCACGCCCCTCCCCTCCCGGTGTCGTTCCACAACGCTGGTTCCTGCAAGGTAACCGGCTCGGGAGAGGGTCAGGTTCCCCCGGTGAGGAGGACAAGCAGAAGGCGGGCGGCCCGCCGCCCGATGCCGGGGCGCTCGCTCTCGCGCGGGCCGGCGACGTTCACGGTCACCGGGCCGGCCGCGGAGAGGATCCGGCGCGCGGCGACCACGTCCGGTATTCCCGGATCGAGCAGCACGAGATGTCGGCCCTCATCCCCGGCAATCCTGGCCGCCAGGGCAGTTCCCCCGAACAGGGGATGTGGGGCGATGATCAGGGTGAGATCGGCCTCGAGCACGTTCCTGGCGGTGCGGACGGCCGGATCCGCACTCGTCGTCTCGCGGAGCGGATAGCGATCGGGAATGGGGCCGTCCTCCGCCTCGCGACCGGCCGGGCACCACCCGCCGGCCGGGATGCCCAGCGCCAGCGCCACGTCCAGCGCCGCGCGGTCCACGCCGGTCTGGCCGCCAGAGATGACCCGGAGCACGGCCGGACGCCCGTCCTCCGGCATCGCTCAGCGCTCGGCGGCACCGATGGGGCTGCCAGGGGGCAGTTCGGGCGCAGTCGGCTCGTCCGTCCGGGGCCAGGGCCGGTCGAGGAAGGCGATGATGTCCGCGGCCAGCAGCGCCCGGTGTGCCCGCGCCTCGGGCGAGGTGTCACCACGCCCGGTGGCCAGCCGCGCGCTCAGCCGCTCGAGCTGCCAGCGCGCCACGGCGCGAACATCAGGCATGGCCGCCGTACCGGCCAGGTCGAGCAGGTGGTCCACGACGACCCGCTCCACTCCCCGCGCGATGGCCGACTCGTAAGAGCCGCGCACCGCCCGGTCGAACGTGGCAGTCACGAGCTGGTCCGTGACTTCGGCGAGTCCGGGCAGGTCCGCATCCAGGGCGTGCTGTTCCACGAGACGTGCCGCACGGACCGGATCCAGCAGCAGCCCGACCGTGAGATCGGCGGCGCTCACGGCCGGCGCCAGCGGGTCGAAGGCGAGGCCACTCCACCGGTCGAACAGCTCGCGATGCAGCGGGTAGGTATACGGCCGAGGAGGGATCAGCCGGAGCAGCGTGTCCGGCAGTGCCAGGGCGACCGGATCGAGCGTTTCGAGCAGCGCCTCGACCGCCCCCTCCTGCTGGCCGCGCGGCACGGCCAGTACCGGCACCTGCCCATCTCCGCGAGCGGCATACGTGTAGTACTCACCGCCCACCACCTTGGCCGCCGCTTCCACCTGGTACCGGTGGTACAGGTAGACCGGTACCAGCACTTCCTCGAGCTCGGCGAGCGGGGTCCCGGCCCGGAGGCTCCGCTCCCCCAGGCGGGCCAGTGCGCGCTGTCGCACCGCCATCACGCGCCTGAGCTCGGCCACCGGGTCGGTGCCGTTGTCCCAGAGGTGTGCGCGCGGGTGCACGCTGCCGGTCGGCCGGGCGTCCTGGTCGGTCAGGAAGGTGAGGCCGCGGTCACGCGCCGTTGCGAGGAGGGCGGACAATGCGGAGTCGCGGTCGGTGCCGGGCGGAAAATCGTCGTATCCGTACGCGATCGCCACCGAGTCCCATCCGCCGAGCCCGGTCGCGTAGGCGTTCGAGACGTCAATGCTTCCGTCGGGGGCGAGTGTCACCAGGGGTTGGGGGTAATCCATCACCGAAGCGCGACCTTCGGTGCTGGCGACGTAGTTGTGCGCCAGGCCAAGCGTATGCCCCACCTCGTGCGCCGCGAGTTGGCGGAGCCGGGCAAGGGCCAGTTGCCGCGCCTCGACGGACGTTTCACTCCCCGTCTCGTATGGGCTCAGGAGGCCTTCCGCCAGGAGGTAGTCCTGGCGAACCCGCAACGATCCCAGCAGGACGTGCCCCTTGAGAATCTCGCCGGTGCGCGGGTCGATCACGGAACTGCCGTAGCTCCACCCCCGGGTGGCGCGATGGACCCACTGGATGACGTTGTACCGGACGTCCATGGGGTCCGCGCCCTCGGGAAGGAGTTCCACCCGGAACGCGTTGCGGTAGCCAAGGGCGGTGAACGCCTCGTTCCACCAGCGCGCGCCGTCCAGCAGAGCGGACCGCATCGGTTCGGGCACGCCGCGGTCGAGATAGTAGATGATGGGTTTTACCGGGTCGCTCATCGGCGCGGTCGGGTCCTGCTTCTGGAGACGGTGCCGGGCGATGAAGCGCTGCTGCATGGGCGCCCCGAGCGGGGCGGCGTAGTCCGCGTAACTGATGGCGAAGTAACCGGCGCCAGGAAGGCTCCGTCGCGTCATGTATCCGGTGTCGGGCAACGCGATGAACGAATGCCGCTCCCGGACCGTCAGCGCCTCGGGATCGGGGGCCACGTCCCGCACCCATCGGCCTGGCTGGTTTCCGGTGAAGGTCAGGGTCACCTCCACTTCCGAATTCAGGGGAAACCCCTTCGTTCGGGGCAGGTAGAAGGCACTGCGGGACGCATCGAGGCGGTACTCCCCCTGCCGCGCGCGCTTCAGTGTGCCGCTGACGTCATGGACATCGCGCAGGAGGAAGTCGGTTCCGTCCACCAGCACACGGCCGGCAGACTCGGCGGCGACCGGAAATCCCCACAGCACCGAGCGGGCGAACGACTCCTCCACGGCCCGGCGCTCGTCGGGATTGTCACTCACTGCCCGGTACTCCTGGTTCGCCTGCACCAGGAGGACGCGGGGTCCCGCGCGCTCGACGTGTACGACGCGGGCGTCGCCGACCTGACTCCGGTCCAGCCCGATGTCGTTGGAGCCAAGGCCGGTGACCAGCGCGCTCATATAGAGGAAGTCCTGCCCTGGCGCGGGCAGCTCCAGCCACAGCTTACCGGCGACACTGTCCCAGTACATGGGAACAAACCCGTCCAGCGGGGCCATGCCCGCAGTGTGGGTGGCAATGGACGGGAAGGCCGGTGCAGGCCCCGGTGTCGTCGTGCGCGACGGGCCGCCCGCGCACGCGGCGGCCAGGCTGGAGAGCAGGAGCGTTGCGACGAGGGAGCGCCAGCGCATCAGTTCCTCCGGGGGAAGGGGATCCGGAGGAATGGTACAACGGCCGCCGGAGGTGCGCGACGGCCCTAGCGCACTGGAATCTCGGTCTCCTCGGAGGATAGCCCGTCGGAGAACTGGACGGTCAGCCGGCTGGCGCCAGTCTCGATCACCGCGTCGCCGCCGCGGGCGAAGGAGAGAATGGCACCCGTGGTGGCGTCGCGCACGAGCACGACCGGCGACCGCTGCGCATCCCACTTGAGGCGGGCACGCCCGCCGGTCGCGCGGGCGGCCTGGGCCGCCGGGGGAGTCCCGGCGACCGTCGCCCGGGCTCCGGTAGGACGGGTGCGCTGGACAGAACCCCACGGCGTGCTCAGGCGCAACGCCGAAAGGTTCGCAGCCTGCGACGCGGGAATCACGAAGGCAAAATGGCGCTGGCTGCCGGGCAGGTCGGCCACTTCCGGCGCGTCGAAGGCGTAGCTGAATGCCGTCTGGCCCGACCCGCCGATGCCCTCGATCCGGTAGGGACCGCTGCCACCGGGAAGCTGGATGGGCGCGCGAACCGCAAAAGCCGGCTCGAGGACCAGGGAATCATCCATCATTCGGCCCCAGACCAGCACCCCATCCACGGCGGTGCCCGCAGCCGGCGGTGCGCCGAGCGAGCTGGCGAGCCGGTAGTTCATGACGGCCATGTAGTTGTAGTCACTGACCCAGGCGGGATTGCAGTAGCCCATCAGGTCCTTGTGCGTGCTGGGCGACTTCACTGTGCCCGCAGCGACGTCCATGCCGTACATGCCGATGGAGCCGCCGGCGTACGGGTAGGATGGATCCGGACTGGCCACCCCGCCGCACGGAGCATGCTGCCGTCCGAAATTGTGCCCGATCTCATGCGCGAACACGCCTGTACCTGAGGGCAGGTAATCCCAGCCGACTGCCGTCTTGTACGAACTCCCAGGCGAGCTCGGCACGTACCCAAGGCCCGCGATGCCCGAGGTATAGCTGGTATGCACCACGCCATACACGTAGGCGGGGTTGGTCAGGCTGGCGCGATATGCCTGCAGCTCGCTGAGCAGCTTGCCCCAGCTTCCGTTTGCATCGTTCGACTGCAGGAGCGAATCGGTGAAACTGTAGGCCGGGCCGATGGTGGTGTTGATGGTCTGGACCGGCCACATCCGCCGGATGTCCGCGATGAATTGCGACGCGTTCCCGGACGTGATGTTGCCGCTCGAGCCGTCGTTCTGGACGACCTTCACGAACGTGATGTTGAGCGCAGGCATCGTCCGGACGTCCAGCGCCTGTGGCTGGCCGTTGGCGGGCCAGGCATTGTCGTTGGGGTCCGACTCATCCACCAGGTCCGCGGGATCGACGTCCGCCAGCACGGAGAGGCCGGGCTGCACCAGCGCCCCGGGCACGAGGAGGTTCCAGCTCGACACCAGGGTTCCCTCCTGCACCGCCAGCGACGTGGATGCCTGGGTCGCCGGGAGCGTATCGGTCCGGACCAGCGACCCGGCCTGATAGAACCGGACCCGCACCGCCGGCGCGGCACTGTTGGTCTCATTGGCCGTTGCAAAGACGCGCAGGTAGGCATCACGCCCGGCCACCAGTGGAACGGACCCGTCGGGGCGCTGCACGCTCTGGACGAGATACGCGGTCGGGATCGCGAGGTTGAGGCTCGTGCCTCCAGGCGGGATGTACGCCACGGAGGTCGCGGCATCCTGGCCGGCAGCGAGGTCCACGGTCTTCGAGCCAGGCGAGGGGGTGTACGTGCCTGCCGCCGCCGTCACCGGGGCGGCGACGACGGTATACGACCCGGGAACCAGCTGTGTAACGGTCTGTGTAGCGGCGAGGGCCTGCGAGAAACCAGCGGGCCCCGTAAGCGTGACGTCGGCGTTGGTGCCGGACGGCAGGCCGGAAATGCTCACCGTCAGGTTCGCCGTGGTCCTGGCGTAGGTCACCGAGGCAGCCACCGGGACGGTGCCGATCCCGACGGCGTAGTTCTTCGTGGACGGTGTCGGCGTCCACGTGTCCCCTTCGGAGGTAACCGGGGACGCCGTCACGGTGTAGTCGCCGGTCACGAGACCGGTGAGCGTATCCGGGGCCGTCAGGGCCTGGCTGAATCCGGAAGGTCCGCTCACCACGATGCCGGCGGCAGTCCCGCCCGGGAGCCCGGTGATCGTGACACCGAGGCGACCGCTGGCAAGACCGTACGTCACCGAGACCGGGGTCGACACTCCCGCGGTCACAGTGGCCGTAGCGGTGGTGAGGTTCGGCGCGTACCGGTCGAGCCCGCCGGTAACGCTCTGAGATGTAAGGGTATAGCTGCCTGGGGCAAGCCCGGCAATTGTGGCTGAGACGGTGGCCTGGGAGGCATATCCATCAGGGCCGCTCAGTACGATGCTGGCTGCGGTTCCCACGGGCAGCCCCGTCACCGTGAGGGCAAGGCTCCCCGTCGTGGCGATGGCGGGCCCGGTCGCTTGCTCCCCTCCTCCACAGGAGAGGGTCATCAGCGTCAGGACCATCAGGATCGCAGAAGGCACCCGGCTTGGCTTCATCGTCTCAGAGACTCCGCATGGCTTCACAGACTTCCGCTGGGCGGGTTGCAGTATGCGCGGGCACGGCCCAGCAAGGCCGAAGAGGAACGGCGCCAGGCGCATGGTTTCGCAAGGTTCATACCCCCGGACTGTCCCTCAGCGGAGACGCTCGTATGGTGATGCAGCGCACAGCAGCAGGCCGACTCTGGTCACTATACTGACGCCTTGCGATGCGCTCGAGCGGACCCATGACAGGAGCACCCCGCACCCCGAACCCGCACCAGTCCCGGAGCTGTATCGTCGCTTTCCTGCCCAGTGAGTGAGGTCGATCCGCGGTGCACCAACGAAATGACAGGAGGAATGAATGAAGACAAGGAACTACCTGACGCTGGCCCTGCTGCCAGTCGCCATCGGCGTCCTGGCCTGCGAAGGCCGCGAAGCCCAGCACGAGGACATTGCGGCCGACTCGGCGCCGGCCGCGGCCGACATGACGATGAACGCACCCGCCAGCTTCGAACTGAATGGCCTGAACGAGTCGGGAATCGGCGGCGACGTCGCCGTCGCACCCGCACCGAGCGGCAATGGCTCGGTGATTACGATCAACCTGAACGCGTCGGACGAGAAGTCCGGCACCACCCACGAGCACGCGGCGATGGTACACAGCGGGACCTGTGACAACGTCGGCGCCGTCGTGGCCACCCTCGACCCGGTCAGGAACACCGGCGGGGAGAATGGCAGCAGCACGACATCCGTGGATATCAACACGACCACGCTGATGGACGGCCAGCACGTCATCGCGGTTCATGAGAACGGCGGGGACAACCCCGGCGCGATCGTGGCCTGCGTCGCCCTGACCGGCAACCAGTACGACGGCAACAACATGGAGACCATGCCGGACACCACCCACATGTAGTACGGGAAGTCCGGACCGGAACGGCGCGGCGCCCCGGGGTGCCGCGCCGTTCTGCGTTTCCTGCCCCGCAGCCGGCCGATGTATACTCCGGACCCGGTCTCCACAGGAGTCAACGACGTGAAGCATCTGTGTGGTTGGATTGCCGCCCTGGCGGCGGCAGCCCCCCTCGCCGCGCAGGCACCAGACCCGGCACCCACCGCGACGTACCGGGTGTACGTCGCTAACGAATCCTCGGATATCGTGAGCCGGGTGCGGTTCGGCCCGGACGGCATCGCCGAGGAGAAGCAGATCCCGGTCGGACGCCTTCCCGTTGATATCGACGGCGCGCACGGGATCGCAGTCGCCCCGGATGGACGGTACTGGTATGTCTCGCTCGCCCATGGCCTCCCCTATGGCCAGGTCTGGCGGATGGCGGCTGGCCCGGACACCCTGGTCGACTCCGTCACGGTCGGCCTCTTCCCGGCCACCATCGGCCTGACCCCGGACGGGTCGGGCCTCTTCGTGGCGAACTTCAATCTCCATGGCTACATGGTGCCCAGCTCCGTGTCGGCGGTGTTCACGCCGTTCATGACTGAGACCCGGCAGGTCACCACGTGCACCATGCCGCATGGCAGCCGCCTGACCCATGACGGCCGCTTCCAGTACTCCGTGTGCATGATGGATGACGAACTGGTGGAGATTGCCACCGACAGCCTGGGCGTCACCCGCCGCCTCGGGCTCACGCCCGGACACGAGGGAGCCCTGTCAGGAGAAATGACGCCGGGGACGATGGACGGACCGCGGTGCAAGCCGACGTGGGTCGCCGTCGCCCCGGACGACCAGCATGTCTATGTGCCCTGCAACGGACACGCCGAAATCCTCGAGATCGATCGCGGCACGCTCGCCATCACCCGCCGGTTCCCGACGGGCAAGGCCCCCTACAACGCGGACGTGAGCACCGACGGGCGCTGGCTGGTGACGACGCTCAAGGGCGCACAGGCGATCTCCATCCTTGACCTCGGGTCAGGCAGGGAGGTCCGGCTGCCCACGACCCAGCCCGTGACCCACGGCGTGGTCATCAGCCCGGACTCACGCTACGCATTCGTCTCGAATGAGGCGGTCGGCGCCACCCGGAGCACCGTTGACGTATTCGACCTCGCCCGCCGCCGGCGCGTGGCCTCGGTCCAGGTACAGTATCAGGCGGGAGGGATAGGGTTCTGGCGGATGAACAGTGACTAGTGACTGGTGACTGGTGACTAGTGACTGGTGACTGGTGCGGAGTGGTGAGTTCGCGGGCCAGGGCTGGTACCCGTTGGGTCACCGGAGCGCGGCATAGAACCACCAGTCACTAGCCACTAGTCACTAGTCACTAGTCACTGATCGCTACTTCTTCCCCCGCTTCACTACAAAGGTCACCTTCGCGGTGAGCCGGTAGCCGGTAATCTTGTTCTTCTCCACCAGCGCCTTCATCCCGCTCACCCAGACTTCCTTGATGTTGTCCACGGTCCGTGAAGCCTCCGCGAGGGCGACGGCCGCCGCATCCTCCCAGCTCTTGGGAGACTCGGCGATGATCTCGACGACCTTGGCAATGTCTGACATGGATACCTCCTGCTCGGGTCCAGAGAAGTGTTCTCCCCGGAACCTAAAAGGTTCGCCACCCGCGGCCAACGAACTATCCTTGTACACCATGTCCGCCCGCACCCTCCCCCTGCTCCGCCGGGCCGCTTCCCACGCCACCTCCACGGGGATTCCTCCAGATTCCTTCGATCGCCTGGTTTCCGGCCTGAGCGGACACAGGACGGGATACGGCACCCGGCCGGCACTGCGGTCTGCCATGATCGGCCTGCTCCTCGCCGCCCCCCTCCACGCCCAGGGGATGCCGGAGCACATGGCCATGGCTCCCGACGCCAGCCCGCTCGGCATCCCCACCGCCCGGCTGGGGTCGGGCACATCCTGGCTGCCCGATGCGACCCCGATGCACGCGCTCCATGCAAGCGCGGGCGCCTGGAGTTTCATGCTGCACGGCGCCGTCTTTCCGATGCTGGACGCCCAGGGGAGTCGGCGCGGTGACACCGAGTTCGGCATCGTCAACTGGGGCATGCTGATGGCTTCCCGGCCGGCTGCCGGCGGTGTCCTCCGCCTGCGAACCATGCTCAGTCTCGAGCCGCTCACCCTGGGCAGGGCCGGCTATCCCCTCCTGCTCCAGACGGGCGAGACGGTGAACGGCGCGCCGCTGCACGACCGCCAGCACCCACACGACCTGTTCATGGAGCTCTCGGCGCTGTACGAGCGAGCCCTCTCGCCGGGAGTCGGGATTTCCCTGTTTGTGGCCCCGGTCGGTGAGCCTTCAGCAGGCCCCGTCGCCTTTCCCCACAGGCCGTCCGCCGCCGCGGACCCGCTCGCCCCGCTGGCGCATCACTGGCAGGACGCCACCCACATCAGCTTCGGGGTGCTGACGGCAGGGGTGTTCACGAAATCCGTGAAGCTCGAAGGCTCGGTCTTCAATGGCCGGGAGCCGGACGAGGATCGCTACAATTTCGACTACGCCGGACGCTCGCTGGATTCCTGGTCCACCCGGCTTGCGGTCAACCCGGCGCGGCGCTGGAGCCTGAGCGTGTCATGGGCCCACCTGAAGAGCCCCGAGTCACTGGCACCGGATGAGTCCGTGGACCGGCTCGGCGCGGCGATTCTCTATGTGTCACCCCAGGGCGCAAGACCGGTGTCCGCTGCGCTCATCTACGGGGGCAACCAGCATGAAGGGGAGGACGGCTTCGAGCACAGCGTGACGGCGGAAGCAACGGTCGGGATCAGCCCGGGACACCAGGTGTTCAGCCGGCTCGAGTGGATCCAGAAGGGCACCGGCGAACTCGTGCTGCCCGGTCCTGATGCCACCCATGATATCGGCGCGATTACGGCCGGCTACCTCGCCACCCTCGGACGGGCGCGGGGGCTCGAACTCGGCGCGGGCATACGCGGCTCGGTCGGGTTGCTGCCCGAAGCGCTGCACGGCGCGTACGGGTCACGGACGCCGGTGGGCGCCGCCGTCTACCTGCGACTCCGCCCGGCGGGCGGCCACCCGTGACAGCGCGCACGGCTCGGCCCACGCGCCGGGATGCACCTTCCCAACATCGCCACAGGACGGACGCATGACCGCCTCACTCGGCCTGTCCCTGATGCTCGTGGATCTGCCTCACGCCGCAGCGCAGGCGCTCGGGATGGCATTCACCATGTTCTGGGAGATTCTCTGGGGCCTGATCCTGGGCTTCACGCTCTCCGCAGTGGTGCAGGCCGTCGTCCGAAAGGGGGAGATGGGCCGCCTCCTGCCGGACGATTCCCCCCGCTCGATCGGGATCGCCTGCGGGCTTGGCGCGGCCTCCAGCTCCTGTTCCTACGCTGCCGTCGCGATGACCAGGTCGATCTTCCGGAAAGGCGCGAGTTTCACCGCCGCGATGGCATTCCAGTTCGCCTCCACCAACCTCGTCATCGAGCTCGGTATCCTGCTGGCCGTCCTGATGGGGTGGCAGTTCACCCTCGCGGAGTTCGTGGGCGGCCCGCTCATGATCGTGATCATGGTCCTGCTCTTCCGGGCATTCGTCTCGCCCCGCATGGTCGAGGCCGCAAGGGTACAGGCGGAGAAGGGCCTGCAGGGCAGGATGGAGGGACACGCCGACATGGACATGTCGGTCACCGAGGGGTCGATCTGGTCGCGGCTCCGCTCGGACAGGGGCCGCACTGCGGTCAGCCACTATTTCGTGATGGACTGGGCGAGCATCTGGGTGGACATTGCCGTCGGCATCGTGGTGGCGGGCATGCTGGCGGCATGGGTACCCAGGGAGTTCTGGCAGGGGTTCTTCCTCGAGACGCACCCGACCCTGACGAAGTTCTGGGGCCCGGTGGTCGGCCCCCTCGTGGCGGTGCTCTCCTTCGTATGCTCCATCGGCAACGTGCCGCTGGCCGTCGTTCTCTGGCAGGGGGGCATCAGCTTCGGCGGCGTCCTCGCCTTCATTTTTGCCGACCTCATTGTGCTGCCTATCCTGGACATCTACCGGAAATACTACGGGCTCCGGATGGCCGGCATGCTCCTCGCCATTTTCTACGTCGCCATGGTGGCCGCGGCGATCGCGGTCGAGTTCGGGTTCGCGGCTCTGGGTCTGGTGCCGGAGCGCGGCAGGGCAACCATCGCCGAAGCCTCGATTCGCCTCAACTACACCACCATCCTGAATGTCCTGTTCCTGGCGCTGGCCGTCGCCATGGTAACCCGGTTCGTCCGGACGGGCGGCCCGGCAATGCTGAAGAAGATGGGATGAGCCTCACGGGCGCTCGAGGAAGACCTTCGCCAGGTCCCGGGCCGTCGTCACGAACGGCATGTCGCCGTTGGCCAGCAGCGCCACCACGAGACCCTGCTCCGGATACATGACCAGGTAGGCCGTTCCCCCCACCGACCCGCCACCGTGGGACACGGCAAGCCGTCCCGCCGAGTCGTGCGCGATGAACCAGCCGAGGCTGTAATGCGTGTCCTCGCCGTCGCGCGTAGGCTGGGCGGTGAACAGGAGCGAACGGGTGCGTGGCTCGAGGAAGCCGGGCTGCAGGTACGCGGCGGCGTACCGGACCAGGTCTTCAGTCGTGGAGAGGAATCCACCTCCCGCCCACTTGTAGCTGTTGTCCACCATCGGAACGTTGACCAGGCCCCGGCCGCTGTCGGCATCCGTGTAGAAGCGGGCGCGCCACGGAATCAGGCTGTCCGGAAATTCCGGAACGGTCGACCGCATGCCCAGCGGGAGGAACACGTGCTCCTGCATGTAGTCCAGGAACGGCTGCCTGGACGCGCCTTCCACCACGGCGCTCACGAGGTTGAACCCGTACGACGAGTACGAGAACTGTGTCCCGGGCTCAAACAGCAGGCTGTCGGCCGAGAAGATGGAGAGTCCCTCGGTCACACTGTCATAGTGCCGGGTCGAGAGAAACTCTGTCCCGCGGTAATGGCGGATGCCGGCCTGGTGTCCCGCCACCTGACGTGTCGTGATCGGCCACCGCTTCCGGGGGAAGGAGGGGACGTAACGCTGGACCGGCACGTCCAGGTCCAGGCGACCCTGCTGCCAGAGCAGGCCGATCGCGGCCGCCGTGAGGCTCTTGGACACGCTCCCGATTCGGAACCGTGTCAGCGGCGTTACCGGCACGCGCTGCTCGAGGTCCGCCCATCCGAAGCCCTCGCTCCAGATCACCTTGCCGTCCATCATGACCGTGACGGAGGCCCCGGGAACCCCGCTCGCACTGATGCTGTCCTGGAGCATCGCCCGGGCACGGGCCACCACCGGAAGCCAGGCCGCGGGCGTGTTGACCAGTACCGATGGCTCCACGACCTGCGCAGCAACACCTGTGGGCGCGAGAAGCAGGGCGACGGTCAGGGCTGTCGCGATGGGGCGCTGGGCGGGACGACGCATTCGATCCTCCATGGGGCCCGGGGAAACGCCGGCGGCGGGTGACCACACGAAGCCGGCCGTCACCATAATGATACCCATGGGAGACGGGCCCATGGCCGGCCGGGCACACAGTATCGGTGCCGAGAGGAGGCAGGCCGTGATCTGGCGGGAACGATTGCGCCTGGCGCGGGTGGGTCAGCCGGCCGGGACGGCCCTGGCGGGACATTTCCTGGAGACGGTGATCCCGGGCCGATGGCCGCCTGCGGGCCCTGACAGCCGACAAGCGAGCGGGGTGGGTCGCCAGCCCCGGGCCGTTTTATCCCCGGGGAATTACCGCCGGTTCTTCATTGTCGATCCGCGGGAGCAGCAGCTCTCGGCACAGCCTTGTCAGGCATGATCGCGGGTTGGGCGACAGCCGAACAGCCCCAGGGCGCCGAGGATCCGCTCCAGCGGGCAGAAATCGGTGAAGGTCGACTGCACCAGATTCACCCCGACAAAGGCCGTGAACAGGAACCATAGCGGGCTCACGAAATACCCCAGAGCCAGCGAGAGCAGCACGAACGCCCCGGCGAAGCGCCGGATGATCTTCTCGTTGCACATGCGGATTACCTCCTAAAAGAATCGTTCGACCGGCAGTTCCGCTACATGGAGCCGTTCCCCGGGCATGGCCTGGCCTCCGGCCTCCTTGAGGGCCTGCGCAAGTTCGTCCCCGACTCCGTCATCCACGACCGTGAAGAACACGGTGGATCCACCGGGCCACGCCCGGCTTTCCGTGTGGCGCCCGGACCGCCCGGCGCCATGGGCTTTCGGCAGTTCCGTCCATCCGCCAGCGCAGTGACGCTCCAGCAGGGCAGGCACCACGTCAGGCCGCGGGCCACTGTACAGCACGAGCAGCAACTTCATGCCGGAGAACCTCCTTCCCGACGCCGAAGCTCCCAGTAGAGCAGCGGCACCATCACCATCGTGAGCGCCGTGGCCACGACCGCCCCGCTGATGAGCGCGACCGCGAGGCCCTGAAAGATCGGGTCGAGCACCATCACCAGTCCGCCCACCACCACGGCGGCGGCAGTGAGCGCGATGGGGCGAAACCGTACGGTACCCGCCGCCACCACGGCCTCGTCCACCCCGGCCCCGCGCGCCTCCTCCAGCTGGATGAAATCGACCAGCAGGATGGAATTGCGGACGATGATTCCCGCCAGCGCGATCATGCCGATCATGGATGTGGCCGTGAAGAATGCCCCGGTCATCGCGTGGCCGGGCAGGATCCCGATCAGGGTGAGTGGGATGGGCGCCATGATAACGAGCGGCACCGTAAAGGACTGGAACCAGCCCACCACCAGCACGTAGATCAGGATCAGGACCGCCGCGAACGCGATACCCAGGTCCCGGAAGACCTCGATCGTGATCTGCCACTCCCCGTCCCACTTGATGGCCGTCTCGTCCAGCCGCTCCGGCTGCACGGCATTGTACCGCCCGACCCGCTCGCCGTTGACGCGCACCGTGTCCAGCACGGCGTTCATGGCCAGGATGGCGTAGACGGGCGACTCGATGTCTCCCGCCACGTCGCCGGTTACGTACACCACCGGGCGCAGGTCCTTGCGATAACGCGAGACGGGACGGCTGCCGGAATCCACGCTTACGAAGCGGCCCAGCGGCTGTGGCCCGGAGGGGGTGGCTACCGGCAGCGCGAGCAGCGCGTTGACCCCTGCTCTGTCCTCAAGCGCCAGTCTCGGCACGATGGCGAGCCCTTCCCGGGCACTCGACTCGCTGGCAAGTCCGGTCACCATGCCTGACTCGGCCAGCCGGAGCGTGTGCGTGAGTTGGGCAAGGTCCACACCGGACGCCGCAGCCCGGACGCGGTCGAGACGGAAACGCCACTCGGTCTGCGGGGCCTCGGGAGTCCAGTCCACGTCCACCACGCCGCTGGTCGAATCGAAGACCTCCCGTACCCGCCGGGCGGCTTCCATCCGCGTCGAATCGTTCCCGGCGTAGACCTCGGCGACGAGGGTCGACAGCACGGGCGGGCCCGGCGGAATCTCGGCGACTTTCACGCTCGCCTGGTAGGGCCGGGCGATGGAATCGATGGCAGGTCGGACCGCCATGGCGATCGCATGGCTCTGCCGGGAACGGTCACCCTTCGGCAGCAGGTTGACCTGCACGTCCACCACATTGGGACCGCGGCGCATGAAGTAGTGCCGCACGAGGCCGTTGAAGTTGAACGGTGCCGCCGTGCCGGCATACACCTCGGTGGAGGACACCTCGGGCACGCCACGCAAGTAGGTCGCGATCTCCGATCCCAGCAGGGCCGATGTCTCCAGCGTCGTCCCCTCCGGCAGGTCCACAATGACCTGGAACTCGCTCTTGTTGTCGAACGGGAGCATCTTCACGCTCACGACCCGGAGCGCGACCAGGCCCATCGAGAGCACGAGCAGTGCCGCAATGGTGACATAGAAGCCGGTGCGCCGCCGCCGGTTCGACATGAGCCCGCGCATCAACCGGCCATAGTGCACGGCAAACCGGCTGTCCCGCGTCGCATGTCCCGCGTCCCCGGCCGGGGCGGGATGGGACACGTGGCCCCGCAGGAGCCGGAGGGCGAGCCAGGGCGTAATGATGAACGCGACCGCCAAGGAGGCGAGCATGGCGACGGACGCCCCCACCGGGATGGGCCGCATGTAGGGCCCCATCAGGCCGCTCACGAACGCCATCGGGAGGATGGCCGCGATCACCGTGAAGGTGGCGAGGATGGTGGGATTGCCCACCTCGTCCACCCCCTCCACCGCGGCCGTTTCCGGGTCGCGGTCGCCCATGACGAGGTGACGGTAGATGTTCTCGACGACCACGATGGCGTCGTCCACCAGGATGCCGATGGAGAAGATCAGGGCGAACAGCGTGATGCGGTTGAGGGAATACCCCAGCGCGTAATAGACGAAGAGCGTGAGGCCCAGCGTCACCGGCACCGCCACCAGCACCACCACGGCCTCCCGCCACCCCAGGAAAATCCCGATCAGTACCGTGACGGACAGGGTCGCGATCGCCAGGTGCAGGATCAGCTCGCTGGCCTTCTCGCTCGCCGTCTCGCCATAGTTGCGTGTGACCGCCATCGCCACGTCACCCGGAAGGACCCGGCCCCGTGCCGCGTCAACCCGGTCGAGCACCGCTTCGGCCACCCGCGTCGCGTTGGCCCCCTTGCGCTTGGCCACGCTGATCGTCACCGCACTCCGGCTCCCGGCATGATCGGCGTGCTGCACATAGTCCACCGGCTCGCCGAAATCTTCCGTCACCGTGGCGATGTCCCGCACATAGACGGGCGCGCCGGCCCCCACCCCGACGACGACGAGTCCCACATCCGCCGCCGTCGCCAGCGGCGCCTCGGCCCGCACCAGGTACATCCGGTCCCCCGCGGGGAACGCACCCGCGTCCACCCGTGCTGCCCCGGGACTCAGCGCACCGGTAACCTGGGCGGGACTTACCCCCGCCGCGGCAAGTCGCGCCGGGTCAAGGGTGACCCGGATCTGGCGCGGCTGTCCACCGGTGACGAAGGTCTCGGCCACCTCCGGCACGGTGCGGATCTCACCCTCGAGGTGCACCGCCATCTCGCGCAGGGCGTTCGAGCCGTAGCGATCGGCATTGAGCGTGAGGGTCAGGATGGGAACGTCGTCGATGGAGTGCGGCTTCACCAGCGGCGGGAGCGCGCCAGGAGGCACCTGGTCCATGGCGGAGAAGAGTTTCGCGTGCACGTTGACGACGCTGCGCTCCTGGTCCTCTCCTACCCGGAAACGCACCGTGACCATGGCCATGCCCTCCGTCGCCATGGAATACACGTGCTCGACACCGGGGATTTCGTACATCCGCCGCTCGACGGGGCGCACCAGCAGGTTTTCGGTCTCCGCCGGCGTCGCCCCGGGCATCGCGAGAATCACATCGATCATCGGGACCGAGATCTGCGGCTCCTCCTCACGTGGCGTGGCGAGGATGGCCATGAGCCCCACGACCAGTGACGCCCCCGTGACGAGAGGCGTCAGCTTCGAACGCAGGAACCGGCTGGCAATGCGTCCGGCGATGCCCATCTCAGCGCTCCCCGCCGGTGCCCGGCACCAGGACGGTCTCGCCGGCGACCAGCCCGCTCAGCACCTCCACGAAATCGCCGTGGGACGGTCCCGTCCTCACCCAGCGCAGGTCCCACCCCTCTGCGGCGCGCACCCTGACGCCCGTCAGGTCTCCCTCGCGCACCATGGCACCCTCCGGTACGAGGATCGCCGTACGCTCTCCCGTCGGGAGGCTGAGCGTCGCCGCCGCGCCCGCGGGATACACGCGTCCGGGGTTCTGAACGATCGCATTGACGGTGTAGAGCTGCCCCGTGCCGGCGGGCACGACACCCTCGACGGTCGCGCGTACCCTGGCCTGCTCGATTGCGGCCTCGACGGTGGAGCCCGCGTGGAGCCCGCGCGCGGCCTCGGGAGGCGCCGTGGCGCGGATCCGGAGACGGGACTGGTCCTCGACCGTCAGGAGCGGGGCCCCCGGGGCCACGAATGCCCCGGGATCGACGAAACGGCGGGTGACGACTCCGGCGAACGGCGCCGTGATACGAGAGTACGCGGTGGTCGCCGCCAGTTCCTGCGCCCCGGCCCGCGCTGCGCGGAGACCGGCCTCTGCCCTCGCCAGCCCGGTCTCCACCTGGTCGAGCTGGGACTTCGTCACGGCACTGTCGGCGTAGAGGGCACGGAACCGCTGTGCCTGCCTGAGGGCATCCTCCCGCACGGCCTCGGCTTCGGCAATGGAAGCCTCCACCTGCAATCGCTTCGCCTCGAGGTCGCGGGCATCGATCCGGGCGAGCTCCTGGCCGGCCGAGACCTGTTCTCCCTCCTGCACCCCCACGGACACGACGCTGCCCATCAGGCGTGTGCTGAGGGTCGCCTGCCGCATGGGCTCCGCCACTCCCGTGGCCTCGAGCGAGGCGGTGAGCACTGTATCGCGCACCACATAGGGGGCCCCGGTGACTGCCGGGCCGGCAGGCGGCGACTCCGGGGCAGGATCCCCTCCGCAGGCCGGGACTGCCAGGCCGACGATCAATGCCAGATAACCGAGCGGGCGTCGCATCTATTCCCCCGACACATCGAGTGCAGCCAGTGGTGAAAGATCCTCGCCGGCCGCCCGGACCCCCCGGGCCACCGCGAGGATGGCGGCATAGCGGGCTCCCGCGGATTCCAGCCGGGCCCGGGTCTCCTGTGCCGCTGCATCAAAGAGTTCGACCGCCGTCGCAAGGCCGCCCTCGTACCGACGGGTGACGATCCGGTGTGCCTCCTCAGCCTGGGCGACGGAGCGGGCCGCGATGCTCATGCGGGTCAGGGCAACCTCCAGGTCGCTGGCCGTCTGCTGTCGCTCGAGATCCGCCTGGGCCTGCGCGGCCTCGTACCCCGCCTGGGCGCTTTCCCGCCGTCCCTCCGCCATGCGACGTTCGGCCAGTTCGGAACCTCCCGCGAACGGGGACCAGCTCACCATCACGCCGATGGTCCAGGATTCGTGGCCCGCAAACGGGCTGTCGGGCGCATTCCACTCCAGTCGGCCGAAACCGTTCACTCGCGGGAGGTAGAGCGACCAGGCGCGCGCCACGTCGGAGCGGGCAGCCTCCAGCGCGCTGGCCGCCGCCTGAACATCCGCCCGCATACCTGGGTCTTCGCCGGGAAGGGTCCGGGCGGCGAGGCGGAGGATGGCTGCGGTATCCGGAAGCGCGTCCGGCAGGGTGAATGCGGTATCAGCAGGCGCGCCCATCACGAGGGCGAGCCTGCTTCGCGCCAGGCGATGGTCGCCCCGGGCACCCGCGAGGTCGGCCTCGACACTCCCGGCCCTGACGGAGGCCAGCAGCATGTCCGCGCGCGTGACGAGCTCATTGCGGTGCATTGCTTCCGCGAGACGTTGATGGGCGGCCGCCGCCCGGTAACCGTCCCCCAGGGCCGCGACCTGCTCGCCGGCGAGGATTGCCCCGTAGTAGGCCCGTACCACGTCCAGGCTCGTGCCGGTGCGGGTCCAGGATTCCGACGCACGTGCAGCGGCCGTGGCCCTTGAGGCTGCCTTCCGGCCCAGCCACGCATCGGCATTGAAGAGCGGCTGTTCGACCACGATGGCCCCGGAGACGTTTGCGATCGCCGCTGGATCGTTCAGCCGGGCAGGATCGAACGCGGCCTGGGTGACGGTGCGCTGTCGCAGGAGGATCCCGAACGCGGAGAGGGGATCCGTCGTCTTCATCCATCCACCCTCGACCCGCAGGGTTGGCAGGATCCCACGGAAGGCGCCGTCGGCCACCCCCGCGCGGGCGGTGACCTCGCCGGCTGCCATGCGGTTGGCCCAGGCATGGTCATCGGCCCTGGCCATCGCCTCGCCCAGGGTGAGTGTCTGCGCCGGTAACGCGCCGGGAACCAGCGAAGTGAACAGCAGGAAAAGCAGTATCCGAACGTTCATGATCCGATCCGCTCCAGGGAGACGGGTTGCGCATCAGTATATAATTAAGTACTTATATATGCAAGCGCGGAGACCCGCGGCCGCGCGACCGCTCACTCCTGTGAGGAAATCGATGGCACACACGCTTCTGACCCCCAGGCTACTGCACCAGGTGGCTGACCGGTTCAAGGCCCTGGCCGAGCCGAGCCGCCTTCAGATCCTGCAGACCCTGCGGCAGGGCGAGGCGACGGTCACGTCACTGGTGAAGCAGACCGGGTTGTCCCAGGCAAACCTTTCACGCCATCTGCGTGTCCTGCTGGGGATGGGATTCGTGGAGCGACGCAAGGAAGGGCTGCACGCCTGGTACCGCCTGGCGGACCAGGATGTGCTGCAGCTGTGCGACCTGGTGTGCGGCCGGCTGGAACGCCAACTGGAAGCACGGCGGCAGGAACTCGCCGGGAGGCCGCGTCTCAGCGGCCGCGCGGGCTAGATGACCTGGAGCTGGCCGGCGTCGAAGAACGGCGGAGGAACTTTGTGCCGGACCGGGTGGCGCCTAGCTTCCGGGTCCGGATCTCCTCACCCCATGGGAGCCTAGACGTGAATCGCTCTGCCCTCCTGGCATTCCCCCTGCTGGCCATCGTGGCCGGCACCGCAGTCGCCCAGCGCCCGGCACCGCCACCCGATCTCGACCGCTACGTCCAGCAGATCATGGCAGACTACGACGTGCCCGGTCTCGCGCTCACCGTCGTCAAGGACGGCCAGGTCGTGGTGGCGCGGGGATACGGTGTCCGCACCCTGGGCGAGCCGCAGCCGGTCGACGCCCACACGCTCTTCGGGATCGCGTCGAACACGAAGGCCTTCACCGCCACGGCGCTTGGCCTCCTGGTCAACGAAGGCAAGCTGGCCTGGGACAAGCCGGTCATCGATTACCTCCCCTGGTTCCGCCTGTCCGACCCCTACGTCACCAGCCAGCTCACGGTCCGTGACCTCCTGGTCCACCGGAGCGGCCTCGGACTCGGTGCCGGCGACCTGCTCTGGTGGCCGTCGTCCACCTATGACCGGAAGGAGATCGCACGGCGCCTCCGGTACATCCCGCTCGCGACGAGTTTCCGGAGCTCCTATGCCTACGACAACGTGCTCTACCTGATTGCGGGGGAACTCATCGAGTCGGTCAGCGGACAGACGTGGGAGCAGTTCGTTCAGCAGCGGATCCTGGACTCTCTGGGGATGACCGACAGCAAGGTCCGCCACAGTGATGCCGCCGGCGGGGGGAACATCGCCACGCCTCACGCACGCGTGGAAGGGACGGTCCGGCCGATCAAGCCGTTCGACAGCGACAACACCAATCCGGCCGGCGGCATCAATGCCAGCGCGACCGACATGGCGAAGTGGCTCATGGTCCAGCTCGATTCAGGGCGGGTGGCAGGCGGGCGCCTCTTCCCCGCGAGCCTCACCCGCCAGCTCTGGACCATCGTGACGCCGCAGCCGATCGGGCGGCCCGCACCCGAGCTGGCCCCGCTGGCCACCAACTTCCGCGGCTACGCGCTCGGGTTCGAGGTACGGGACTACCGGGGGCACAAGCTCGTGGCCCATACGGGTGGCCTGCCGGGCTACATCTCCCGGGTGGCCATGCTGCCGGAGCAGAAGCTCGGTATCGCCGTGCTCACGAACATGGAATCCGTGGCCATGGAGCCGGTCTACCTCCGGATCCTGGACTACTATCTCGGCGAGAAGTGGGACTGGAGGACTGGATTCCGGACGGTGATCGCGCGGGCCGATTCCGCCACGGCTGCCGGTGACGCCGAAGCCGCAGCCACCCGCGACAGCATGTCCACCCCCGCCCTGCCGCTCGACGGCTACGCCGGCACGTACCGCGACCCGTGGTATGGCGACGTGGTCGTGACGAAGGAAGGCGACGGACTCCGGATCCGCTTCGCGCATACGCCTTCGCTCGTCGGAGACCTCCGTCACTGGCAGTACGACACGTTCCTCGCCCACTGGGATGACCGCGAACTCCGCGCGGATGCCTTCGTGACCTTCGCGCTCACGCCGGAGGGAACGATAGACCGCGTGCGCATCGTTCCCGCCTCACCCTCGGTGGACTTCAGTTTCGATTTCCAGGACCTCGACCTGAGGCCAGTTCCGAAAGAACAGCCATGACCCCCACTGCCCCGAACGCCCCCGAGCCCTTCGTCGTGGAGCTCACTCTCGACGAGGGCTACGCCTTCACGGTCGAATACCCCGCGACCGACCTGCCCCCGATCCTGGTGGATGAGCTTCCACCCATCGGCGAGGAGCGCGGGCCCAATCCCGCACGCCTCCTCGTGTCTTCCATCGGTCACTGCCTCGGTGCGAGCCTGCTTTTCTGCCTGGCCAAGTCGCGCGTGCCGGTCGCCGGCATGACCATCCGGGTGGAGAGTACACTTGTCCGCAACGAGGCCGGACGCCTCCGCGTCGGACCCGTCCGGGTCCGGCTCGCGCCCGACATCGCGCTGGAAGACCGGCAGCGGATCAACCGGTGCCTGGAGGTGTTCGAGGACTACTGCATCGTGACGGGAAGTCTCAGGAAGGGACTCGATATTTCGGTCAAGGTAGAGCCGGCCTGACACCGGCCGGCGGGGTCAACATCCGCTCCCCAGTTCGACTTCCTTCCCGTGATCAATTCCGCGACGGCCTGCCGACCTGCCGGAAAGGACAGCGCCGGATGGCTTACTGCCCGGCCCGCCAGGCGTCGAGATCGCGAACCGGGATCTTCCAGAAGACCGCGCCCTGGCGCAGTACCGATCGGAGCCGGAGAAGCCTGCCATCCCGGCGGGACAGCCACAGTGTGGTCGGCGCCCCGCCGCCGGCATAGGAAATTTCCCAGGCGTCCACCAGCCCCGCGGCGGTTTGCACCGTTGTCGTGCCGGTGACCCGGATGACCGTCGGCCGCGGCGCGGGAGGCCACGGCGGATTGTACCCCTCGATGATCGCCACCAGCCCGGGAGTCAGCGGCAGGGCGCGTATCACTTCCTCGTCCACTACCGAGTTGAATACGGGGACGTCGAACGTGAAGTGGACGTCCCGGCTGGCACTGTCCTTCGGAGAGACCGTCCCCTGCACCACCGTTCCATCGAACTGGAAACGTTGTTCGGCATCCTGCAGGACCGCGACATAGGACACCGGCGCAAGGTCACCGGCCCTGACCACGGACGTATCCACGTTCTCGCCGCCGTCCGAGGTGTACCGCTGTACGATGCGCCAGTGGCCGGTCCCGGTGCGTTCCACGGAGCGGATCAATCTGGAAATGGAGCGCTCGCCACCGTCCGGCTGCCGGACCAGCAGTTGAAACGTGTCAACACCGGCGAGCAGGGTCGAGCCGTCCACCAGGGAACTGCCGGCCGCGACGCGGACGCTGTCCTGGGCGTGGAGAGGGGCTGGAAGCAGAATGCCAAGACAGACGATGGTCCTGAGGAGGCGCATGGGAGGCTCACGAGGAGAGGGAGGAGTCAGGCCGACACTCCCCGTTACGGAATCGGTTCCTGCCGGGTTCCATCAGGCCTGCTGGCCACCGTCACCTACCCAGCAGGGCTCCTGAGCCTGACGTCCACGCCCCAGGGGTCGGTGACGACCACCGCGCCATCGTGCTCCGTCACAGCATGGCCCGCCGCGGCAAGCACGGCCGCGGCCGCGTCCACCCCGGCTGAATCCGGCAGCCGGAGTTCCCATTCCATCAACCTCGCATCCCCGGGCCCCGCCGCCTGCACCCCACGGGACCATGTATTCGTGCCCAGGTGGTGGTGGTAGCCGCCGGCCGAAAGGAACAGCGCCCCCGGATAGTCCCGCGTCGTGACGGCAAGCCCGAGGTCGCGCTGGTAGAAGCGCTCGGCCGACCCGAGGTCGTCCACCGACAGGTGTACGTGACCCATGCCGGTGCCGGCCGGCATGCCTGTCCACGGGGCCGTCGCGTCCACGAGCAGGCCCTCGATGTCCAGCGGGTCCGACGCCATCATGAGCCGCCCGTCGCGGTACGGCCACTGCTCGCGGGGGCGGTCGGCGTAGACCTCGATGCCAAGGCCGTCGGGATCGTACAGATAGAGCGCCTCGCTCACGAGGTGGTCGGCCATGCCGGGATGGATCCCGTGAGCGGCGAGGTGCGCCAGGAACCCGCCCAGCGCGGCGCGGTCCGGGACGAGGATGGCAAAGTGATACAGGCCCAGCCGGCCGCGCCGCGGCGCCGGGGCCACGCCGGGCTTCTCGTGAAGCACGACGATTGGTTCCACGCCGCCCTGGCCGGCTAGTCCGGCCTCGCCATACCCGCGCGAGACCACCGCCAGGCCGAGAACCTGCTCGTAGTACGCCAGCGAGCGCTCCAGGTCGGAAACCTGGAGGCGCACGGTGCCGACATGCGTCGTATCCGGCAGGCGGTGGCTCCCCTGAGTAGTCATGAGGTCAGGCCGCCGATGTGCGGCGGTTCGCGCGTGGTGGAAGCAGTCATGGGTACTCTCCTGCTATGGTGAACGGGACGGTCAGTCGTCCCGGTGGAAACCTCACGTTGTGCTGCGTCACGAGCCCCGGACATGATGCCAGTCACAGGGCCTCCCGTGCTTCCGCGAGCAGTGCACTGAGCTGCCGCAATTTTTCAGCCCC
This sequence comes from uncultured Gemmatimonadales bacterium, assembly GCA_963825055.1. Taxonomy (GTDB): domain Bacteria; phylum Gemmatimonadota; class Gemmatimonadetes; order Gemmatimonadales; family GWC2-71-9; genus CAWGSK01. The sequence continues at coordinate 88,271 of CAWGSK010000008.1, read as the reverse complement.
CAGATGGCCGACCTGACGGAGGTGAAGGGCGTCCATGACGCCATCCAGCTCCGCGAGAAGCGCCAGCCCCCGCGCATTGATCCGGGAACGAACTACGCGGCGGTCCTCCCCGCCCCGGGCCCGCACGACAAGGCCCATGTCCACCAGGCGGTCCAGCAGGCGCGTGGCATCCGCCACCGGGGAGACCAGGCGGTCCCGGACGGCATTGCGTCCGAGGCCCTCGGGCTCGGCGCCGCGAAGGATCCGGAGCACGTTGTACTGCGTGGGGGTCAGGCCATGCGGCTTGAGCTCCTCCGCGGTGTTGTGCTCGAGCAGTGCCGCGGTCCGGGCAACGCTGAGCACCGCTTCGTGCTCCGGGCCCCGGAACGGCTTCGCCTGTCGGATCTCTTGCTGCAGGGGTGTCATGGATCATAAATAGGTGTTATAACACTTATTGTCAAGACCTCACGTTCCGGACAGGTTTGCCACCACACCCGGACCCCGTTGTTTCCGCTGGAGCCCCGGGCAACCCACGTGAGGAAACGGCCGGACATGACGCCGAACACCACAGCTGCCATCGCGGCCCGGCCTGGGGGCCGCCTCTCCCGCCTCGACCGCCTGCTACCGCTCTGGATCCTGCTGGCGATGGTGGGTGGCCTCGGGCTTGGGCGGCTGTGGCCCGGCCTCGGCGCCCTGCTCGACCGGGTCCAGGTGGCCGGCGTCTCCGTACCCATCGCGATCGGCCTCTTCTGGATGATGTACCCCGTGCTTGCCCGGGTCCGGTACGAGAGCGTAGGCGCCCACGCGCGCAACACGCGCCTGCTCGGGACTTCGCTCGCCCTCAACTGGATCATCGGGCCGCTGGTCATGTTCCTGCTCGCGTGGCTGTTCCTTCCGGACCTGCCCGCCTACCGCAACGGCGTGATCCTCATCGGCCTGGCCCGCTGCATCGCGATGGTGCTGATCTGGAACTCGCTGGCACGCGGCTCGAACGAGCTCGCCGCCGTCCTGGTGGCGCTCAACTCCGTCTTCCAGATCCTGACCTACTCGCTGCTCGGCTGGCTCTTCCTGACCGTCGTCCCGGGCTGGTTCGGCTTCTCCGGCGCCACGCTCGACGTCTCGATGTGGGAGATCGCCCGGAGCGTCCTGCTTTTCCTCGGCCTGCCCCTCCTGGCGGGCTACCTCACCCGGCGCCTCCTGGTGCGGCGGCGGGGAGAGACGTGGTATGAGAAGGAGTTCATGCCGAAGTTCGGGCCTACGGCGCTGGTGGGCCTGCTGTACACCATCGTCCTGATGTTCGCCATGCAGGGCGACCGGATCCTCGAGCTTCCGCTCGACGTGCTGCGGATTGCCGCGCCGCTGGCCGTGTATTTCCTGGTGATGTTCGGGCTGGCCCTGGTGCTCTCGAAGCGACTGGGCTTTGACTACGCGACCAGTGCCTCCGTGGCCTTCACAGCGGCGGGAAACAACTTCGAACTGGCCATCGCGGTGGCTATCGGAACGTTCGGCCTGGCCTCAGGCGAGGCACTGGCGGCGGTCGTAGGGCCACTGATCGAGGTCCCGGTGCTCGTGGGGCTGGTCTACGTCTCATTGTGGGCGCAGCGGTTCTTCACGGAGCCCGCCGACACGCCCCCTGCCCTCCCCGGAACGCCATAGCCTCCTTCTTACTTCTCACTTCGCACTTCCAGCTGCTGCAGCCACTGGACTGACGGCGCCAGCCCCGGCTGGATCGCCAGCGCCTGCCGGAAGGCCCGGATCGCGTCCTCCCGGCGCCCGGCCTTCACGTAGGCCTCGCCCAGGCTGTCCCACCCATTGGCATACCGGGGATGGGTCCGCACGTTCAGTTCGAAAACCGACACCGCCTCGGAAACCCGGTCCCCGCGCAGCAGCCCGTAGGCCACGGCGTTCAGTTCCGGCGAGGCATCCCGAAAGCGGTTCACCGGTCGGGCATCGTACTCGTCGACGAGCGCTGCCGCCGCGGTGGTGTCTCCCCGGGCCAGGGCCTCGAGCACGTCCCGCCCGAGTTCGCCGGGCTTCCAGGCGAGGATCGTTTCGAGGGCGGGATCGCGGTTCGCCGCGTAGTCAGCGAAGGAGGGAACGGCGGCAAGGTCGGGCGTTGCCTGCTGCCTGGGATCCCGGGGGTAGTCTCCCATCTGGTAGTAGTCCGGCGATACCATGACCCCGATCCCGCTGTTCGGGAGCTGCAGGAGTTCGTGGCCGGCATAGCCGTTGTAGAACGCCGAGGACGGCTCTCCCACCAGTACGGCGTTCGTGAACCGCTGGAGCATCCCGGTCATCATCTGGCCCGCGGAGAAGGTCCGGCGTCCGATGATGAGAAAGAGACGGCCCGGCTCGTCCACCTCGCGCGTCCGGACGATCTCGCGCACGACCGGCGGAACGAGCCCACCGTTACCCCCTGTGTTGTTCCGGATATCGATCACGGTGCGCGCGGGCCGGTGCTCCCGGGCGAACTGGAGCGCCTCCCGGAAGGTCGCGAGCGCGGAGGGACCGGCCGGCCTGTTCTGCACCTGGTCCCACTTGATGTAGAGCAGGTCCCGGTCGGGCAGGTAGGTCCACCAGTAGATGTCGTCGTATCGCTGCTGATAGAGCGGCACCGGAGCGGGCGCCGCATCCCGAACGTCCACCCAGTCGGGAGTGAGCCGGGCAAGGAACGGCAACCCGAAGACGGACGGCTGCGGATGTTCGAGCGGTTCCACCAGGTGCCGGATCGTGCGCCCATCCCTCGTCACGGTGAGTTGGGTGCCCGCCAGGCCGGGCGCGAGCCCCAGCGCGTGAAGTACCTCGATACGGTTCAGCAGGTTCGGAGCGACGGCGGGAATCCAGTTGTCATTGTCGCGCGAGATGAGCGGAGTCACCCGCGCCATCGCCTCAGCCGTGGGCACGCCGCCAATCGACACCACGCGCCCCCCCACCAGGTCCGCCAGCTCCCGGTCGGCGGCCTCCACGTAGACCCCGTCCTCGTAGATACCGAGCCTGTAGGGGAGGATATGAAAGCCCACCCCCCGGCTGAAATAGAGGGGGAGGCTGGTGTGGCCGTCACCGACCATCGCCACCAGCCGGGCGAATCCCACGACGATCCGGTGAGCCGGGAGGCTGGGAATGGAATCATTGAACGCCGAGACGGCCCGGTCGAAGGCTGCCTTGTCCGTCCGGTGGTACGGATCCGGATGGATGCGCTCGATTCCCGCCACGAGGGCCTGGAGGTCGCCGCGCCATTCCGCAACCTCGGTGGAGGCAAGCGGAGCAGTCGAGTAATTGCGCGCTGGTGGGGGAGCACTGCCGTCGCCATGCTGCGCCGTGAGCTGCAGGGCAGGCCGAGGGCCAGGGCCGTCAGGAGGAAGGCGCGCGTACGCGGCATGGTGCGAACTCCGGGAGTGCGGGAGACGAAGAACGGATATGGGGTTGGATGGACAGCAGCCACGGAGGGTTGACGCCGAAGAGTGGCACAATGTGGAACGTGGGAGGAAGGGGCGCACAGCGAATAGCGAGTTAGCAAGTGGCGAATCGTGCCGCAGGAAGCCCCGCGACCAGACAGGTCATCCGGGGGCTTTTCACTACTCGCTACTCACTACTCGCTACTCGCTACTCGCTATCTGCGCCACTGTTCCCTTTCGCTGTTGCCTGTTCCCTGTCCCGTGCACATCCGGTATCCCCTCCAGGAAGAACGCCGCCAGCTCCGCCCGTCCCTGAAGGCCGGACTTCTGGTACACCGCGACGGCATGCTGGCGCGCGGTGCGCTCACTGCGTCGAGTGAGCCCCGCGATCTGCTTCAGGCCGTGCCCCTTGAGCAGCAGCAGCGCGACCCCGCGTTCGGCGGGAGTGAGCTGCCAGAGTTCGAATTGCTCATCGACCGCGCGGCCGAGTCCTTCCAGGGCCCGCTCCGCCCGTACGCGCCAGGCATCACGCTCGGCCTGGCGTTCCTCCAGGCTCCGGCGGAGCCGGCCTGCCGACTCCTCCGCCCTTCCCCACCCGCGCCAGAGCCATGCGGTGGTGACCAGGCCGGCGAGAACCAGGCCCACCTCATAGAGCACGTGGAGCGACAGCCAGGATTCCGGCTGGTCCAGGATGAGGTCGACCATGCCCCCGGCCGCGATGGCCAGGAGGAGGACGGTCAGTGGCACCCTGACGTGGTTTGGAGCGGATTCAGCCATTGATGACTCCGTCATCTGCCGGATATGCTACCAAAATACCCGGAAATCAGCGGAATCGCGTCGAATGTCGGATAGCATGGCCCGCCGGAAAGTGGCATCCTCTGCTCGAACCCCTTACCGGAGCCATACATGCTACCCGATCCGCTGCACCCGGCCGTCGTCCATTTTCCGATCGTCCTCATGTTCCTGCTGCCCCTTGCCGGACTGTTTGCCCTCTGGCGGATCCGACGTGGTGCTGATCCGCTCCGTGCGTGGGCGATTCCCCTGGTCACGGCCGCCGCGCTCGCGGGAAGTGCCTGGCTCGCGGTCGAGACCGGTGAGTCACAGGGGGAAGCGGTGGAAGAAACCGTGGCGGAGGCACCGGTCGAAAGCCATGAAGAACGGGCGGAGCTGTTCCTCACGCTGTCGGCCGGCCTGATGCTCCTGACCGGTGCCGGGCTGGTCAGGGGAAGGATCGGGTCGGTTGTCCGGATGACGGCCGTCGTCGGCGCCCTGGGCCTTGTCGCAGTCGGCGCCAGCGTCGGCCACTCCGGCGGCGAACTGGTGTATCGTTACGGCGCCGCGTCGGTGCATACGGCCGGGGCCGAGATGGTAAGGGGAGAGCGGGATGATGACTGAGGGGAGCCAGTTCGGCAGCGAGTAGCGAATAGCGGACAGTGAAAAGCCCCCGGGAAGACCTCAGGTCACCGGGGGCTTGCTCGTGTGCCACTACTCGCTACTCACTGCAGTTCCATGGGCCTGGGTAGAGTTGAACTACCGACCTCACGCTTATCAGGCGTGCGCTCTAACCACCTGAGCTACAGGCCCGGGCTTCGGGGACGGGATTTTACCGCCTCACCCCCGGGGGCGCAACCCTCGGGGGTGAGGGCCTGGTCCGCGTGCTAGTGCCGGCGGCGGGGGGAATCGTCGTCGTCGTCATCGTCGTAGTCGCCGAGGCTGTAGTCCTCTTCCTCGTCGTCATCGAAATCATCGTCGTCGTCGAAGTCGTCGTCCTCGTCGTCCAGGTCTTCGTCCTCCTCATCGTCCTCGAGGTCGATGCTGTCCTCCTCGAGATCCTCGTCGTCATCAAACTTGCGACGCAGCTCGAGGGCTTCCATCGACGCATCCCAGGCCGGCATGGTTTCCTCCAGAAGCAGTGTTGTGTCGGTCATGCAGGGATCCTCACCATCATGATGCATCAGCCCGGGCGGCCCGGGCAGCGCGTTTACGGTCATGCACATCCAGCGCCCGCTTGCGCAGGCGGATGGACTGTGGCGTAATCTCGATCAGCTCGTCCTCCTCGATGTACTCCAGCGCGTACTCCAGGGTGATCTGGCGCGGCGGCTCGAGGATGACGTTTTCGTCGCTGGCCGTCGTGCGCATGTTCGTCAGTTTCTTTTCCTTCGTGACGTTCACGTCCAGGTCGCCCGGGCGGCTGCTCTCGCCCGCGATCATGCCCCCGTAGACGTGGTCCCCCGGGGCCACGAACATCTGGGCCCGCTCCTGCAGGCCCCCGAGGGCGTACGCAACCGCCGAGCCCTCGCGGTCGGCCACCAGGACGCCGTTCTTGCGCCCCGCCAGGGACCCGGCCCACGGCCCGTAATCCAGGAACCGATGATGCATGATCCCGGTGCCGCGTGTGTCGGTCAGAAACTCCGACCGGTATCCGAAGAGCCCGCGCGCCGGGATGCGGAACATCATACGCACCATGCTCTGCCCGGGATTCTTCATCTCCAGCAGTTCCGAGCGGCGGGGGCCGAGCTTCTCGATCACCGTCCCGACGTGGTCCTCGGGAACGTCGATCATCAGCTCCTCGTACGGTTCCAGCCTCGTGCCGTCCGGACCCGTCCGGGTGATCACCCGCGGCCGGGAGACCTGGAACTCATAGCCCTCCCGGCGCATCGTTTCCATCAGAATCGAGAGGTGCAATTCCCCCCGACCGGACACGGTGTGCGTGTCGGGGGAGTCGGTCTCCTCCACCCGCAGGGCCACGTTCCGCTCGAGCTCCTTGAAGAGACGCTCGCGAACCTGCCGGCTGGTGACGTACTTCCCCTCGCGTCCCGCGAATGGGCTGGTGTTGACCAGCACGTCCACCGAGATGGTCGGCTCCTCCACCGCGATCCCGGCCAGCCGCTCTGGTGTGTCCACGGCGGTCAGGGTCTTGCCGATCTCGATCTCTGCGATGCCCGAGACCACCACGATGTCGCCGGCCACGGCTTCCTCGATATCCACCCGGGCCAGGCCCTCGAAGGTCGAAAGCTTGGTGATCCGCCCCTTCGGGACTGTGGCGTCCGTCACGAGCCCGGGCTCGCCGTACGGGAGCAGGGCCACCTGGTCGCCAACGTGCACCCGGCCCCGCTCGACCCGCCCGATGGCCATCCGGCCCAGGAAGGTGGAATAGTCGAGCGTCGAGACCAGCATCTGGAACGGGCCGTCCGGGTCGCCGGAGGGGCCCGGGATGTGGTCCAGGATGGTCTGAAACAGCGGTTCCAGTGTCGTGCCCGGTTCCTCCAGCTCGTGCGTGGCGGTGCCCGCCCGGCTCGAGGTGTACAGGAACGGCGCGTCGAGCTGGGCCGGGCTGGCCTCGAGCTCGATGAAGAGGTCCAGGACCTCGTCATGCACCCGGAGGGGCTCGGCGTCCGCCCGGTCGATCTTGTTGATCGCCACGATCGGCAGGAGGCCAAGTTCCAGCGCCTTCCGCGTGACGAACCGGGTCTGCGGCATCGGGCCTTCGGCGGCATCCACCAGGATCAGGACCCCGTCCACCATGCGGAGAATCCGCTCGACCTCACCGCCGAAATCGGCGTGGCCGGGCGTATCCACGATGTTGATCTTGTGCCCGCCCCAGCGAATGGCAGTGTTCTTCGAGAGGATGGTGATCCCCCGCTCCCGCTCGAGCGGGTTGGAGTCCATCACCCGCTCTTCCACGTGCTGGTTTGCGCGAAACGCGCCCGCCTGCCGCAGCATTTGATCCACCAGGGTGGTCTTGCCGTGGTCAACGTGCGCGATGATTGCCAGATTCCTGATCACAATGCCCTGCTTACCCTGAAAACTCGCCGCTGGACGCACCGGCATCCGCCGGGCGCCCACCTGCGGCGGCCATATATAGTGCGGGGTATGGCAGGGGGCAAGGTGGTCGGGGCCGCGGCCCGGTCACCCCCCGGCGGCGGCACAGGTATTGGTCACTTCCACCTGCACCGTGACATGACAGATACCAAGGTCGAGCAGCCCCACCCGCAACTCCTCCAGGACGCCTGGATGACGCTCCAGGTCAGGCACAACGGCGTGCCCGCTCATGGCGACCATCCCGCTCCCCACTGTCCATACATGAACATCGTGCACCGCCGACACGCCGGGAACCTCGAGCATCCGCCCCCGGACCTCGGACATGTCCATCCCCCGCGGGACGGCCTCCAGGAGGACGTCCGTGCTCTCCCTCACCAGCCGCCACGCCCCCCGCAGGATCAGCAGCGACAGCAGGATGGAGACGATCGGGTCCGCCGCCATCCACCCGGTCAAGGCAATGATCCCGGCCGCCCCCAGCGCTGAGACCGACCCCAGGGCGTCACTCATGACGTGCAGATAGACCCCGCGGGCGTTGAGGCTGCCCGAGCTGTGCCGGTGCAGGAGCCCCAGGGAGACGAGGTTGGCGACCAGGCCGATGGACGCGACCATGAGGAAGAGGCCGGTCCGGATGGGTGTCGGTTCGCTCAGGCGGCCGATGGCCTCCACCACCACCCACACCGCGATCCCGAACAGGGCGGCGCCGTTGATGAGGGCCGCCAGGATCTCCCAGCGGAGGTACCCGTAGGTCTTGTCGACGTCGGCGGGCCGCCGGGCCATGTACACGGAGAAAAGGGAAAGGGCGATGGCGCCAAGGTCGGTCAGCATGTGACCCGCGTCGGCCAGGAGTGCGAGGGACCCGGCCAGCCAGCCGCCGATCGCCTCCACCAGGAATACCAGCCCGGTGATCCCGAGTACGAGCCACAGCCGCCGGGTATTCCCCGCCACGGGGGGAGTCACGCAGTCCTGCGGTATCGCTGCCATGCCCCGCAATCTAGGAGGCCCGACCGGGCCATCAAGGACGACCGTCACGTCCTCGCCGTCCCTAACCCGTTTGGCCGCTTGCAGTTTGCCCGCCGGCGCTGTCCGGCAGCCCCGACCGTATTACCGTTAGGGCATGGACGATCCTTCAAGTACGGGGTCCATCGTTTTCGGGCTGGTCTCCGTCGTACTGCTGGTGCTCGCCAATGCCTTCTTTGTGGCCGCCGAGTTCTCGCTGGTCGGCGCGCGCCATACCCGGCTCGACGAACAGGCCCGGACGGGGGGGCCCGGCGCGCGCGCGGCGGCCCGGGCCGTCAAACACCTCGACCGCTACATCAGTTCCACCCAGCTCGGCATCACTCTCGCGTCGCTCGGCCTGGGGTGGATCGGCGAACCCGCCCTTGCGCACCTGATCGAGCGCGGCTTCGCCTGGCTGCCGGCCACGGCCGCTGCCATTGCAACCCACACCGTCGCCGCGGTTATCGCGTTCAGCATTATCACCGTACTGCACATCATCATCGGTGAGCTGGTACCCAAGGCCCTGGCCCTCCTGTTCCCGGAGAAGCTGAGCGCATGGGTCTCGCTCCCGCTGATCGGGTTCTCGTGGGTCATGGCTGTTCCGATCGCCGGGCTCAACGGGACCGCCAGCGCCCTGCTGCGCCTCTTCCGGATCAAGCCGCCCAGCGAGCACGAGCGCGTGCACTCGCCGGAGGAGATCCGCATGCTGGTGGAGCAGAGCGAGGAGAGCGGACGACTCGAGGGCGAGGACGCGCGCCTGCTGGAAGGGGTCTTCGAGTTCACCGAGAAGACCGCCGAGGACGTGATGACGCCCCGCACCCAGGTGGTGGCACTGGCCAGCGGTCTCACGGTGGCAGAGGCGGCGGACGAGGTGGCCGCCGCGAGACGGTCGCGCTATCCGGTTTACACCGAGTCGATCGACGAAATCACCGGGGTCGTCCACACGAAGGACATTCTGATCACGCTGCGCACCAATCCGGAGGCCCGGGTCTCGACGATCGCGCGGCCCCCGCTGTTCGTGCCGGGCACGCGCGAAGTGGAGGACGTCCTCGCCGACATGAAGCGGCTCAAGGTCCACCTGGCCATCGTACTCGACGAGTACGGCGGAACGGCGGGGCTCGTCACCATGGAGGACCTGCTGGAGGAGATCGTCGGCGAGATCTACGACGAATACGACCGGATGGATTCGGAGACGCCGGAGGACGGAGACACTGCGGAAATCGACGGGGCGATGACCATCGGGGACTTCAACAACGAGTACGACGCCGAGCTGGACGACACCAGCTACACCACCCTCGGCGGCTATCTCTTCGGATGCCTCGGCCGGCTTCCCCGCGTGGGCGACCGGGTCCGGACGGATGGACTGGTGTTCGAGATTACAGGGATGGACAACCGGCGCGTCAGGAAGGTCCGCATGATCCGGCGGGAAGACCAGGCCGCGGGCACCCCCCAGGCCTGAGCGCCAGCAGGCAACAGCTTCACCACAAAGGACGCTAAGAACACAAGAAACAGAAAAAGACGAAACGGGAGGGCCGGTACGCGGCCCCCTTCGTGTACTTTGTGCCCTTTGTGGTAAGGTTGTTTACGAGGCGCAAACGCGCGACGAGTGGTTCAGTCGTTCCGATGGGCGGCGACGGCTCGTCCCTGCGCGAGTTTCACCGCAAGTTCCAGCGCCTGCCGCATGCTCGTGGCATCGGCCACCCCCTGCCCCGCGATGTCGAACGCCGTGCCGTGGTCCGGAGACGTCCGGGGCCATGGCAGGCCCAGCGTCACGTTCACGCCCCGCCCGAACGCCGCGACCTTGATGGCGGTCATGCCGACGTCATGATACGGTGCCAGCACCGCGTCGAACTCCCCCCGCATGGCCCGCACGAACACCGTGTCGGCCGGCAGCGGGCCCGCCGCACCCAGCCGGGCTGCGGCGGGCGCCAGCACCCGCTCGTCCTCGTCGCCGAAGAGGCCACCCTCCCCCCCATGCGGGTTGAGCGCGCACACGGCCAGCCGGGGGTCAGCGATCCCGAACCACTCCGTCAGGGCGCGGCGCGTGACCGTACCGGTGCGGACCACGCGGTCCACCGTAATCAGCGCAGGAACGTCGCGGAGCGCCACATGCGTGGTCACCAGGACGACGCGCAGCCGGTCGGCCGCGAGCATCATGGCGACATCGACGTCCCCGGCGAGGTGCGCGAGCCACTCGGTATGGCCCGGCCAGGGGAATCCGGCGAGGTGGAGTGCCTGCTTGTTGGCGGGAGCGGTGACGATGGCGTCTGCCCGGCCTTCGTTGGCGAGACGGGCGGCGGCTTCGATGGCATGGCCGGTGAGGGCGCCGGCCCGGATGGCGCGGGGGCGCTGGGGCGGACCCGGCGGCCCGTCACCCGACCCCTGGCCCCAGGCACCGACCGCCATGCGATGGTCCGCCGGAACGGCGGCCACCTGGTCTTCCGCGCCGATCACCGTCACCTCGGCGTCCAGCGGCTCGGCCAGCGCCTTTGCGGTGATCTCCGGGCCGATCCCCCGCGGATCGCCCAGCGTGACAGCGATCCTGGGGCTCAAATCCGGATGTCGATGTAGGCGTGTTCGCGAAGGCGGTCATAATACCGGCGCAGCGACAGGTCACGGCTGAGGCGCTGGCGGATGACGTCCCGCACGTCCTCGAACCGCACGTCACCCTCGGTCTTCCGCCCGGTCACCTGGATGACGGCGTACTTGCCGTGCGCGTCACCCTGCCCCGCCAACTCGAGCGGCACCACGGCCCCGCTGTCGGCGGTGGCCAGGACCGACGGGTACGGGTCGGGCAACTGGCCGACGGGCACGTCATCGACTCCCTTTTCCTCGGCACCATCGTGGTAGAGGCGCTGTAGTGAGTCGAATGACGCGCCGGCCTTCACCTGGGCCAGGATCCGCTCCGCGCGCGCCTTGGCGCTGTCCACCTCGACATCGGTCACCTTCGGGGTGATCAGGATGTGCCGGGCCTGCACTTCGGTCGGCTGCGACCGCTCCACCTGGATGATGTGATAGCCGAACGGGCTCTCCACGGGCTGGCTGATGACACCGGGCTTGAGGAGGAAGGCCACCCGGCTGAACTCGGGGATCATGGCCTCGCGGCGGAACCAGCCGAGGTCGCCACCCTTGTCCCGTGAGCCGGGATCGTCGCTGAAGCGGCGTGCCGCGGTGGCGAAGTCGCCGCCATTCTCCCGGAGCGCCGTGGCGATGGAATCCGCGAGCTGCTTCGCCGCCTGCTTCGCCGCGGGAGACGGCTGCGGCGCCACGACGATCTGCCGGAAGCTGATGGTGGCGGGGCGCTTGCCGAGGTTCCCCTTCGCCTGGTCGAAGTAGTCCCGCATCTCCTGCTCGGTGGGCGAGACCGGTTCCAGCTTCCCGCTCTGGCGCAGATGGTCGATCAGCTTGTTGTGCAGGAGCACCCGCCGCTGCTGGTCCGTCAGCCAGCGGCGGTATTCCTCCGGCGTCGCGAAGCCCGCCTTCTTGAGTTCATTCCGGTAGTCCAGTTCCGATGGGATGCGCTTGCGGAGATTCTGGACCTGCTGCTCCACGGCAGTCGCCACTTCTTCGGGCGTGACGCGAATGGTGGTGTCCCGCTGTGCCTGCTGGACGGCCAGCTCGACGTCGATCAGGTCGTTGATGATCTCGCGCCGGACCGCGGCCTGGCCTTCCGGGTCCGTCGGGATGGTCCGGCCGCCGCTCTGCTGCTGGAACATCTCCTCCGCCACCTGCGAGTTCAGGATGGCGGAATTCCCGACCACCGCTACGATGTAGTCCACCGCAGCGCTGTCGGGAATCACCGGGGCCTGGGCGGCCGCGGGGGCCGCCCAGCCCAGTGCGAGTGCCAGGACGAGTGTGCGTGTGTTCATGATTCCTGCTCCTCCGCTGCTGCGACTACTTCCCGGCGCCGGAGTCCGGCGCCAGGGGCGGCGCGCCCGGGGCGGGCTGCATCCCGCCCGGCGCCGGCGCGGCGGTCGAATCCGGGCCCTTGGCGGCCTCGGCGATCTCCACGGCATGGGTCAGTCCCGCTTCATTAATTTTCCATTTCCCCTGCTTGCGCAGGATGGTGCTGAGCGGCGCCGGCAGCCGGCGGACCCGGCTGGTACCCTTCACCAGGCCGTCGAAATACTGCTCCATCTTGAGCGCGGCAACCTTCGAGCGCTCATCTTTCGCCACGCTGGAGTCGGTCACGTCCTGGCCCAGGCCGAGCACGACCTCCAGCGTGTCGACCTCGGCACGATACTCCTGCTGCATCGTCTGCCATTCATCCGGGGTCAGGCCGATTCCCTGCTCCGCTGCCTCGCGGAGCAGCAACTCGTTCTCGGCCAGCAGCCGGGCGAACTGGGCCAGCTGCTCATCCGGCGCCTGGTTGGCCTGTGATACCGCCTGCGGCGGCAGCGCGTAGATCCAGCGCATCAGGTCGCCCTGGGTGAACTTCCCGCCCTTCCAGCTCGCGACGGTCTTGGAGGAGTTCGCGGCACCCTGCGGATCGGTGACGGCGCCGCGGATCAGCGCCGGCGCGTCACCCGACACCTTGAGGTCCCGTACCCTGGCGAGGCTGTCCCGGTAGAGCGAGTCCACCTGCGCGCCCGCGGCGGTCTGCAGGTAGTTCAGGATCCGCGCCTGTGCCTGCTGCTGCGTCGGCCGCTTGATGATGTGGTACCCGAACGGCGTTTCCACCACGCCGCTCACTTCTCCCGGCCCGAGCGCCCAGCCGGCGCTGTCGAACGCGGTGACGAACGTGCCTCGCGGCGTCGGCGGGTAGTAGCCGCTGTCACGGGCACTGCCGGGATCGCCGGAAAGTTCCGTGGCGAGGGAGCCGAAGTCGGCACCCGCCCGGATACGGGCCAGGGTCGCCTCAGCGGCGCGCCTGGCCTTCGCCTTGGCCGGCGGCTCCGCGCTCGGCTCGACCCGGAAGAGGATGTGCTGCAGCACGCGCGCCGAGTCGGCCGCATAGAACCGGTCGGCATCGGCCGGCCTGGCCGTGGCCTGCCGCGCCACCAGCGTGTCGAACCAGCGGGATCCGCGGATCTCGGCGATCCTGGCCCACATCGCCTCGGCGATCGACGCCGAGTCGGTCGGGATCGTCCCCCTGGCCACGGCCTGGGAGAACAGCGTATAGTCGATCCAGATATTGCTCACCATTTCCGCGGCATCCCGGGTGATCCGGATTCCCTTCGTGTCGCCCATGATGGCGGCCAGCCGCTCGCTCGTGAGGTCCTGTCCCGCCGCCTCGGCCGCCACGTCTGCGTGGGCCTTGAACAGCGAATTGTCACACCCTGCGAGGAACACCAGACCTGCCAGCAACCACACTCGGCGCATGCCTTCTCCTGTGCTGTGGACGCGGGCGCCGGCACCGGGACACTCCCGGCCACCGCACTCAACCCGCCTGTGTTTCGTTCTCTCCGCCCGGACCGCCCTCGCCCGACAGCGCGCGCACCAGCGCAGGCAGCATGGCCTCGCCACCCAGCCGGGTAAGCCGGAGCGACAGCGGCACCGTCCGGCGCACCTCCGCGGCCAGCTGGACATCGTCCAGGGCCATCGTGAGATGGGCCAGCCGGGGAGCCGCCCCCTGCCGGAAGGTCAGGCGAGCCTCGTCCCCCCGCACGAGGACGTGCTGGAGCCCGAGTTCCGCACCGACGACCCGCAGTCGGGTCATGTGGAGGAGGGTCTCGGCTTCCGGGGGGAGAGGCCCGAATCGCTCGCGGATCTCCGCGCGCAACTCATGAATCTCGCCAGATGACGTGGCCCGCGCCAGTCGGCGGTACAGATCGAGCTTGGCGTCATCGTCGGGCACGTAGGTGTCGGGAAGCTGGGCTGGCCGGTCCAGAACCACGTCCGGCGGGGCGGGGTTCTCCACTGCCCCGTTCCCCTGCATCGCCCGGACGGTCTCCTCCAGCCAGCGCAGGTACAGGTCGAACCCGATGGCGTGCGCATGCCCCGACTGCTCCGACCCCAGGAGGTTTCCGGCACCCCGCAACTCCAGGTCCTTGAGGGCGATACGGTACCCGGCCCCGAGTTCGGAATGATGCTCGAGCACCTTGAGCCGATCCTCTCCCTCGGGCGTCACGCCGTCGGGCACGAGCAGGTAGCAGTAGGCGCGGCGGTGGCTCCGGCCTACCCGGCCCCGGAGCTGATAGAGCTGCGCCAGGCCGAAGCGGTGGGCATCGTGCACGATCATCGTGTTCGCGTTGGGTACGTCCAGTCCGGATTCCACGATCATGGTGGAGACGAGGATGTCGACCTCCCCCGACACGAACCCGCGCATCACCCGCTCGAGCTCGTCGGCCGGCATCTGTCCGTGCGCCACGCCGATTCGCGCCCGCGGGGCCAGCTTCCGCACCCGCTCCGCGATCGTCGCGATCGTCTCGATCCGGTTGTGCACCACGAAGACCTGCCCGCCCCGGTCCAGCTCCCTGGCGAAGGCCTCCTCCAGGAGCCCGTCATCCCATGGCTCGACGAACGTGATGATGGGCGAACGGTCCCGGGGCGCGGTCTCGATCAGGGTGAGGTCGCGCAGGCCGGCCAGGGAGAGGTGGAGCGTGCGCGGAATCGGTGTCGCGGTCAGTGTCAGCACGTCCACCGCGAGCTTGAGCGCCTTGAGCCGCTCCTTGTGTCGCACCCCGAACCGGTGCTCCTCGTCAACGATGAGCAGCCCCAGGTCGTGGAAGGTGACGTCTTTCGACAGGAGCCGGTGGGTCCCGATGACGATATCGGTCTGGCCCGTCACCAGCCGCCCGATGGCCTCCTTCTGTTCCTTCCCGGTCCGGAATCGGCTCAGCACCTCCACCTTCACGGGGTAGTCGGCGAGCCGCTCGACGAACGTCCGGCCGTGCTGCTCCGCCAGAATCGTGGTCGGGACCAGCACCGCCACCTGTTTCCCGCCCTGCACTGCCTTGAACGCCGCGCGCACGGCGATCTCCGTCTTGCCGTAGCCCACGTCGCCCACCAGGAGGCGGTCCATCGGCTTCGGCTGCTCCATGTCCTGCTTCACCTCGACCGTCGCCTTGACCTGGTCCACCGTGTCCTCATAGAGGAAGCTGGACTCCAGTTCGCGCTGCCAGCGCGTGTCCGGCGGGAAGGCGAAGCCGGCCGACACCGTCCGGCGGGCGTAGAGGTCGAGCAGCTCGCTCGCCATCATGCGGATCGCCGCGCGGACCTTCTCGCGTGTCTTCGTCCAGGTGGTGCCGCCGAGGCGGTGCAGGCGTGGCGGCAGCTGGTCCCCGTCCTCGCCGGCCGCGCGATAGCGCTCGAGCTGGTCCAGACGGTAGAGCGGCACGTTCAGCCGGTCGCCGCCTTCGTACTCGACCACCGCCACCTCGAACGCGCCCCCACCGACGGTGATGGTGTCGATCCCGCGATAGAGCCCGATGCCATGGTCGAGGTGCACGACGTAGTCACCCGGCGTGAGTGCGCCGGTCGCGGAGGACGGGGCTGCCTGACGGTACCGGCGCGGACGGCGGAGCCGCCGCGCCCGGCGGAAGATCTCGTGGTCGGTGAGTACCCGGAGCGTCGGCATGACGAACCCGCCGTCCAGCGATCCGACCATGAGCGCGGCATTGACGGGCACCCGCGCGTCCTCGTGCAGCAGTTCGTCCAGCCGCTCGCGCTGGCCCTCGTTGTCGCAGAGAATCATCGTCGGCAGCGTGCCGGCCAGCACGCTCCGGAGCCGGTTCAGGTTCCGGTCGATCTTCTCCGGCGGCAGGAGCCCGACCTGGAGGTCGCCCGCGCCCTCCTGCATGAGCAGCCGGCCGAAGCGGTCCATCGCGGAGCGCCATTCCGCGGGTGGCTGGAACAGCGCCTCGCGGTTCGGCACGTCCTCTCCCAGCCGGCGCGCGACCTCCAGGTGATGCTCCGCCTCATCCCACGCGCGCCCGACTTCGTCGTCATCCGGCCCGCGTGATTCCTCCACGACCATCGTGTCGGCCGGGAGGAGGTCGAGAAGGGTCTGCCGCCGGGCCGGAACCCCGGCCCTGGCTTTCCGCCGCCGGCGTGGCAAGGGGCAATATGGTGACCTCGGCCAGCGCCTCGCCGGAGCGCTGGGTGGTGAGGTCGAAGGAGCGGAGGCTGTGAAGGTCGTCACCCCACCACTCGCAACGCGCCGGATCCGCCATGCCGAAGCCGTAGACGTCCACGATACCGCCGCGCACGCTGAACTCGGCCACCTCGGTTACCGACGGCACCCGGTGGTAGCCCATCGCCTCGAGGCGTGTCACTACCTCGGAGAGGGGGCGGCGCGAGCCCTGTTGCAGGGTGAGTCGCAGGTCGAGCAGCGTCCCCGGCACCCTGGTGCGCTCCGCCGTGGCACGGGCGGTGGTGACCAGCAGCCGCAGGCGGCCGGTGAGCAACGCCTCCAGGGTCTCGGCGCGCTCGCCTGCGATCTCGTAGTGTGGCTCTTCCTCGCCCAGGCTTTCCCGCTGCGGATAGAGGGCCACCGGCTCGTCGCTCAGCGACTGGAGGTCGCTGAGCCAGCGCTCGGCCTCCGCGGGTGTCGGCGCGATGACGGCGAACAGCCGCTGCGGGAAACGCATGGCAAGCCACGCGACCACCATCGCTCCCGCCGAACCGGGCAACCCTCCCAGGCGGAGGGAGGTACCCTGGGACGGCAACGCCCCGGCGACCTGGCGGGCTACCGGCGCCCGGTCGAAAGCCTCGAGGACGGAGCGAAGGCTCATGACGCCCTCCGCCTGCCACTGGCCAGGACGACCTCGATCAGCCCCAGCACCAGCGCCGCCCACAGCAGAGGCCCCCGAAGGTCCGCGCGCGCGCCCAGCGCGAACACCCGCCTGCCGGCGTCGGCCGGATCCACCACGGAAGCCGTGCGCCAGAGTGAGCGTACCGCGCGGTCGCGCGCCGGCTCGAGCCGGCCTTCCCGGGGATCGTGGTTGGCGGCCAGCACCCCAACCGTATCGACCCCATCGGTCAGATAGTAGATGCCGGTCTCGAGCGGGGTAAACGGAGCGCCGCCCTCCACGCGCCAGGTGCGATCCCCGGAGTGCACCTCGCTGACGATGTCGGGGAGTCGCACCGGGTCACCCACCGCGCCGTTGACCTGCGCCACCTGCCCGCGCGCGATCCGGTTCACGAGCGCGTCAAGGAAGGGCACGAAGCGCGCTGAGACCGGTAGCGAAGTCCACTCGGGCTCCAGCCTGCTGCCCAGCAGCACCACATCCCCGCCACGCACCACCCACGGTGCGCCGCCAGCGGTCGCGACCACGCCGGTCCGACCGCTGGCGGCAGGGCGGAGTTCGTAACGGCGGCGTATGGACTCGCCGCCGGCCGGGCCGCCGCTGTCGACCGTCGCCGGGGCCTCGATGAGGTCGCCGTACTGCCAGCCCACGTTCCGCGCCGCCAGGGCGCGGTTCAACGCGCCAAGCCGGGCAGGGTCGGTGGGAGGCTGCACGACCGAGGCACCCGGCGCGAGCGTGCCGACGGTGATGTCTCGCCCCCGGCTGATCCGGTTGTTGGCCAGCAGCACCTCGCTCGCGGTCGCGATGAACCGGTCCTCACCGCTCCACGACTACGGCCGCCGGAGGCGCGATGCGCACGGCTTCGACCCAGGTGTTGTCAGCCAGCAGCTCATCCGGATCGAGTTCGGCCCGGAGGATCCACCATCCGGGCTGCGCGCCGGCAAGCGTCATCGTGGCCGGGGTCGCGGTGGACACCAGGGCCTGTCGGGGCGGGCGGCCGCCGAGCCGCATCGTTACCGGGACGGCGCGGTCCGGCGTGGTCGCATGGACCACCACCTGACCACCGTCGGGCCCCCAGGGCTGGGCCCCGATCCGCACACTGTCGATCCCGGCGTTGCCAGGCACGTCCCCCCCGGGACGGACCACCAGCACCGGAACATTCACATCGGCCGCCGACACCGCGCTGGCCTGGAGATCAGTCAACATGACGACCTCGCCCGGCCGCTGTTGCGCCGCCAGAACACCGGCCGCGGTCCGGAGCGCAGCCCCGAGGTCCAGGCGACGGTCTGCAGGCTCGAGGCTGTCCGCCGACGCAGCAAGGCCGGCGGAGGTGAGTTTCCGGGGTATCCCGTCCGCGGGAATGAGCCAGAGGTCATCCTCCGGGCCCGCGTTGCGCGCAACCTCCCGGGCCGCGTCGCGCAGCACCTCGATCCGCGGGGTCCCGCCGATCACGATGCCGCTGCTCAGGCTGTTGTCGAACACCATCACCATGGCGGCCGGCGCGTGGGTCGCCGACCCGCCCAGGGGAAGTGTCGGGCCGGCCGCGGCCAGGACGAGCAGGATGATGAGAAGTGTCCTGACGATGAGCAGCAGCAGGTTCCGGAGCTTGAGCCGGCGCTCGTGCTCGCGGGTGGTGTCGATCAGGTAGCGCACGGCGGGAAACACCACCGTGGGCGGCTCGCGGCGGGCGATGAGGTGAATGAGGATCGGGATGGCGGCGGCGGCCAGGCCGGCCAGCAGCCAGGGATGCAGGAACCCGATCACGTGATGCCTGTCGCGCGGGTCAGGGCCTGGCGCAGCGCGAGCCCGAACGGCATGTCGGTGGTGAACCGGTGGTAATGAATGCCGTTACTCCGGCAGGAGCGGTACCACCACTCGACAGCCCCGGCGACCGTCTCGGCATATCGCTCCGCCCAGTCACGAGGACGGAGGATGACGGCACGGTTGGACTCGGGATCCTCGAACCGGGCCTCGGCAGGGCCGGTCAGGTGCAGTTCCGCGGGATCCATCAGGTGGAACACCATCACCTGGTGGCCGCGATGCCTGAGAAAGCGGAGCGCCCGCATGGCGAGATCGCGCTCGAGCAGGAGGTCCGAGATCAGGACCACCAGCCCGCGACGGCGCAACCGGTCGGTGACTCGTCGAAGCGCGGGCTCGGCTGCCGTCCCGTGGCCGGGCTCGAGATCGTGCAGGGCCTTGAGAAGCACGCGCCAGTGGGAGAGGCGGGCCCGCGCGGGAATGACCGACCGCACTTCCTCGTCAAACGTGATGAGTCCGGTCGCGTCCCGCTGGCGCATCAGGATGAGGGCAAGCGCCGCGACCAGCCGCTTGGCGTACTCCAGCTTGGTGAGCAGCCGGTCCGGATCACCCGACCAGGCCATGGAGCGGCTCGCGTCCAGCACCAGCATGGCGCGGAGGTTGGTCTCCTCCTCGAACTGCTTGACGTAGAGCCGGTCGTTCCGGCCCAGGATCTTCCAGTCGACGTAGCGCAGCTCGTCGCCGGGCTGGTACATCCGATGTTCGGCGAATTCGACGGAAAACCCGCGGCGGGGGGAGCGGTGTATCCCGGTCAGGAAGCCCTCGACGACTCCCTCGGCGACCAGTTCCAGCCCTCCCAGGCGTGCGGCGTCCTTCGGATCGAGCAGGTCGATCCGTTGCCGGGAGCCAGAAATGGGGGTCACGCTCATGCGGGGGGCAAGTTAATCAGGTCGGGAAGGGTGGAGGTCGAGTGGTCGAGTGGTCGAGAGGTCGAGAGGCCGGGAAGGGAGGTCGGGAAGTCGACGCGCCCCGGACCTCCAGACTCCTGCCTCCGTCCTCCTGACCTCCTCAAGGTCACCGTCACCGGCGTTGGACACTTCAGAGAGGACACCGGCCTGGCTTGCAATCTCAAGTCTTTGCGTATCAACATGTTAAATAGATCTCCCGGCATGGCACATCACCTGCTCCCTCTCTCTGCACGATTAATGAAGGCCATCCCCGGAGGATTCCCCATGTTCGCTCCCATTCTCGGCCTGGCCCTGCTTGCCGGACCCTCGACACCCCCAGCAATCCCCGCCTCGGCGGTGGAATCCAGCATTGCCGCCTGGATGGGTTCTGCGGAGCGTCCGCGCGTTTCCATCTGGACCGATCGCGAGTCGGATGCCTACCAGCGCGGTGACCGTGCCAGGGTGTATGTCGAGCCGCAGGAAGACGGGTACATCACCGTGATGCGGGTGGATACGGACGGCCGGATCCGCATGGTATTCCCCCGCGATCCCTGGGAAGACAACTTCGCCCGGGGCGGCCGCACCTTCGAGGTGCTGGACCGTGACAACCGCGCCTTCAGCATCGACGACTACCCCGGTGTCGGCTACGTCTTCGCCATCACGTCGCCCGACCCGTTCCGATACGATGATTTCGTCCGGGGCGACCATTGGGACTATCGCCTCATCGCCGACGGCCGGGTCCGCGGCGACCCCTACGAAGCACTCACCGATTTTGCTTCGCGCATCGTGGGGCCGGGCGAGTACGACTACGACATCGTCCCGTACTACGTCGAGAAGCACTACGACTATCCGCGCTTCCTGTGCTACGACTGCCACACGTACGCGAGCTACCCCTATTGGGACCCGTACCGGTATTCGTGCTCGAAGTTCCGGATCGTCATCTATGACGATTACTACTACTACCCATACCGGTACTGGGGCCCCCGCCGCGTGGTCGTGAACCGGCCTGCCCGGCTCCGTCCGCGGTACATCTTCCGGGATTATGAGCGGAAGAACACGCCATACATCTCGCGAGTGAAGAACCGTCCGGCGGACGACCGCATCACCGAGCGTGACCGCTCACGCACCAGCCGGGACCTCGGCGGACGGGGCAGCGTGCCGCTTCCGACCGACGTGCGCCGTCGGGTGGGTGAAAACCCGGGAGCCGCGGCCGGTGGTAACCGGCGCACGGCGCCAGACAACAGGGCCGCGCCGGATCGCCGCGCGGCGCCTGGACAGGCCGAGCCGCGCCGGGCCGAACCCCAGCGGGCGGAGCCCCGGAGTGCCGAGCCGAGACGCGCCGAGCCCCAGCGGGCGGAGCCGCAGAGTGCCGAACCGAGACGCGCCGAGCCCCAGCGGGCGGAGCCGCAGAGTGCTGAGCCGAGACGTGCCGAGCCCCAGCGCGCCGACCCCAGTCAGGCCGAGCCTCGACGGGCCGAGCCGCAACGTGCTGAGCCGCGTCGCGCCGAGCCGCAGCGAGCGGAACCACGGCGGGCAGAACCCCAGAGGGCGGAGCCCCGCCGCGCCGAGCCCCAGAGGGCCGAGCCACGACGGGCCGAACCCCAGCGGGCGGAGCCCAGGCGAGCGGAACCGAGCAGCGGACGGGCAACCGGCGATCCGCAGTTGAGGCGGAGGAAGCCATGAACTGCAGTGAGTAGTGAGTAGTGAGTAGTGAGTAGTGCTTCAGGGACGGTTTCATCGCGCGGTCGGCAGGCATCGGGCTGAGATTCACCTTGAAGCACTAGTCACTAGTCACTAGTCACTAGTCACTAGTCACTCCTTTTGAAACGATCCACCCTTCCCTGCCGTATCGCCCTCCAGTTTCGTCATCCATCCATTCCACAGGACGCCGCTTCATGAAATCCAGCGTATCGCTGCTGTTGCTGTTCACTGTCTCCACCGGGCTGGCTGCCCAGGCGCCCACACCGGCCAAAGCCAGCGCGCTGGCCGAGGCGGCGGCCACCATTACCGCGGCCGACATCGACAGTCGCATCCGTGTCATCGCCGATGATTCCATGGGTGGGCGGGACACGCCGAGCCGTGGCCTCGACCTGACCGCGCAGTACGTGGCCGACCAGTTCAAGAGCTTCGGCCTCAAGCCGGGCGGAGAGAGCGGCACCTGGTTCCAGCGCTATCCGCTGCAGATGCGGCGGATCGATCTCGGGGCCTCCTCCATCAGCATCCAGGGCGCCAAGCCGGCGCGGCTCTCCTTCCGCAGCAATGCCCGGTTGATGGGAGCCGTTGGTACCGAAGGCAGGATCCAGGGTCCCATCCTCCTCCTCGCGGGCGACCTGTCGAAGGTCCAGGTCGGGGCGAAGGACGTCGAAGGTCACGTGGTCCTCGTTGTGCTGGATTACTCGGAGGGCGGGCGGCAGGCGCGGGGCCAGTACAACCGCGCCCTCGCCGTCCTGCGGGAGAGCGGTGCCACGCCGCTCGGCGTTGTGGCCGCGTCGAACGCGAATCAGAAGGAGTGGCAGGACATGATCAGTGCGGCGCCGGCGATCATCTCGCGTGTTGGCCGGGAGAGCGGCCGCCCGCAGATCCCGGCAGTCGAGGTACATGACGCCACCCTGGCCCCCGCCCTTGGGAGCACGGTCGACCTGGCGGGAGTACGTGCCTCGGGCACCGGCATCGCGAAGTCGCTTCCCGGCGTGACCGTCGCGATGGACATCCGCGAATCGCAGGAGGCGATGTCCGCCCCGAACACGATCGGCATTCTCGAGGGCACCGATCCCAGGCTCCGGAACGAATACGTCGTCTTTTCCGCGCACATGGATCACATCGGGATCCGGAGCGTTGCCGGCCAGGCGGACAGCATCAACAACGGCGCAGATGATGACGCCTCCGGTACGGTCGGCGTGATCGAGTTGGCCGAGGCCTTCAGCCGGCCCGGCGCACGGCCGAAGCGGTCGCTCATCTTCATTACGGTGAGCGGCGAGGAGAAGGGGCTCTGGGGCAGCTCATGGTTCAGCGAGCACCCGACCGTGCCGGTGGGCCAGATCGTGGCCGACATCAACCTCGACATGATCGGGCGCAACTGGAAGGACACCATCGTCGCCATCGGCAAGGAGCACTCGGACCTGGGCGCGACCCTGAACCGGGTCAACGCGCAGCACCCGGAGCTCCACATGACCGCCATCGACGACAAGTGGCCCGAGGAGCGATTCTACTTCCGGAGCGACCACTACAACTTCGCGCGGAAGGGCATCCCCATCCTCTTCTTCTTCAACGGGGTGCACGAGGACTACCATCGCGTCAGCGACAGCCCGGACAAGATCGACGCGGAGAAGGAATCCCGGATCGTGCAGCTGCTGTTCTACCTGGGCCAGGACGTGGCGAACGCCGCTGCCCGGCCGAAGTGGAATCCGGAGAGTTACAAGACGATCGTGGAGGGGGCAGGAAGATAGACCTCACCCCCTGTCCCCCTCTCCATGTCTGGAGAGGGGGAACGTCACTCGAGCTCCCGCCCTGGCCGCCCTGGCCTGACCTCACCCCCTGTCCCCCTCTCCATGTATGGAGAGGGGGAACGCACAGGCTAGTTCGCCGCGCAGTAGCTACCAGACGCCAGACCTCACCCCCTGTCCCCCTCTCCATGTCTGGAGAGGGGGAACGCAATGTCCCGAGTGTCATCCCGAGCATCCAGCGAGGGATCTTCTCACCCGGGATCGAGCGCCTTTGCAAGTCCGAAACCGACCGCCTGCCCGCCTGACCGTCTGACCGCCTGCCGCGACCTCACCCCCTGTCCCCCTCTCCATGCCTGGAGAGGGGAGCTTCATCGCACACGCCATTCTCGACCTCACCCCCTGTCCCCCTCTCCATGAATGGAGAGGGGGAACGCGCAGGCCAGTTCGCCGCGCAGCAACTACCAGACGCCAGACCTCACCCCCTGTCCCCCTCTCCATGAATGGAGAGGGGGAACTCGCTCAGGAGGCGTTGTCGTAGCAATTCATGGGTGACTTCCGAGTTCGAAATCCTGAACACCTTCACATCCCGCGACTGGAGGTATTCCGTTCTGGTCAAGTCGTACGTCTGCTGTTCAATGGTGCCGTGAACCTCGCCGTCGATTTCCAGTACCAACCTCAAGGCCGGGCAATAGAAGTCGACCACGAACCCGCCGATTACCTGCTGCCGTCGGAACTTGAGTCCCAACATCCGGCGGTTCCTGAGCAACCCCCACGCCTTTCGCTCTGACTCCGTCTGCTGACGGCGGAAGCACTTTGCCAGTGCCGCCTTCATCGCTCGGAGCCGTTGATGTCCGGTGATCCGCACACGGCCAAGGTACGATCGCCATCCAGCATTGCAGGACCAGGAATCCGCAATCCGAGCCCTGCTCCTGCAGAGAGCGGCTCCCCCTCTCCATTCATGGAGAGGGGGCTGGGGGGTGAGGTCAGGGGCCGGGGGGTGCGGTCAGCACCGCGGATGGAATGCGACGTGAGGAGGCCGATCAGAAATAGCCAGATTCTCCTCTCCCCCTCTCCATTCATGGAGAGGGGGCTGGGGGGTGAGGTCAGGGGCCGGGGGGTGCGGTCAGCACGCGGATGGAATGCGACGTGAGGAGGCCGATCAGAAATAGCCAGATTCTCCTCCCCCCTCTCCATTCATGGAGAGGGGGCCGGGGGGTGAGGTCAAACAGCGCGGTCAGGACGGACAGGGCGGTCAGGACGGTCAGAGATCCGTGACTGAAGTGCCCTCGCCCTCTCCACACACGACTTGGAGAGGGGGCTGGGGGGTGAGGTCTTTTACCTTTTACCTTTCACGCTTTCCAGATCCCCCTCTCCACGGGCCCCGCATGTCCGAGTCCATCGCCGACTTCAACGCCTTCCGCGAGCGCATGAACGAGCGCATCTTCGCCGCGGGCAACCTCACGGTGAACCGTTTCTTTGCCCTGGACGGGCGGACCTACGAAAACGGCGCGCTCGATACCCGCACCAAGGAAATGCTGGGCCTCGCGGCCAGCATGGTCCTCCGCTGCGACGACTGCATCACGTACCACGTCATCCGCTGCCACGAGGAAGGGGTCACCATGGACCAGCTCATGGAGATCTTCAGCGTGTCGCTGATCGTGGGTGGGAGTATCGTGGTCCCGCATTTGAGGCGGGCGATGGAGCGGCTGGAGGAACTGCAGGGAACGGGGAGCAGGGAGTAGGGAATAGGGAATAGGGAATAGGCGTCCCTCCGTGACCTCGTCCCCCTACTCCCTACTCCCTACTCCCTCCCCCCGTGACCCCCGTCACATCCCGCACCCGTTCCCTGCCCCACATTTCTCCGATGCCAGCGGTCCCTGCGCCCCGGCTCCGGGGCGCCTCACTCCTGAATCTTCCCTGATACAGTGGAACGCCTTCGGGCTGCGGTTGAGCACTCACCCAGCGGCCTCGTCATGGTGGACGCCTCCGGGACCATCGTTCTCGTCAACCGGGAAGTCGAACGGCTGTTCGGTTACGATCGTCAAGAGCTGATTGGACAGCCGGTAAACCTGCTCGTTCCCCTCAACATGCATGGCAAGCACCCCGGTCAGCTGGAGGCCTACCTCCAGGATCCCCAGCCGCTCAAGCTCGGGGTGGGGCGCGAACTCCATGGTCGCCGCAAGGACGGCACCGAGGTACCCATCGAGATCGGGCTCACGCCGGTCAGGACCGATGAGGGCCTCTTTGTCCTCAGCTCCATCGTCGACATCAGCGCGCGGAAGGCTGCGGAGGAGGAGCGGGACCGCCTGCAGGAAATGCTGCGGCAGGCCCAGAAGATGGAGGCCATCGGCACCCTGGCGGGTGGCATCGCGCACGACTTCAACAACCTCCTCGCGGGCATCATCGGATACACCGAACTCGTGGTACGCGGTCTGGATGACAACCCGCAGGCCGTTTCTGACCTGCAGCAGGTCCTCAACGCGGCCACCCGCGGGCGGACGCTGGTAGACCGGATCCTCCGGTTCAGCCGGCGCCAGGTCAGCCGCCAGCTTCCCACCGACCTGGCGGCGGTCCTGCGGGATACCGCCGGCCTCCTGCGCGCCACGCTCCCCGCCGAAATCAGCATCGAGGTCAACCTGGCCTCAGGGGCCAGCCGGGTCATGGCGGACACCACCGCGGTCGAGCAGGTCCTGATGAACCTCGCCACGAACGCCGCCCACGCCATGGCGGACGGCGGAACCCTGGCCATCGGCCTCACGCCGGCTTACATGACTGACAGCGCGGTCCGGGCCAACCCCTCGCTCCACGAGGGCCCGTACCTGGTGATGACGGTCCAGGATACCGGCGCCGGCATGGACGAGCGGACCCGGCAGCGGGCCTTCGAGCCCTTCTTCACCACGAAAGGGCCGGGCGAAGGCAGCGGCCTGGGACTGTCCATGGTCCACGGGATCCTGCGGGATCACGAGGGCGCCGTGTCCGTGGAAAGTGAACCGGGGGAAGGCACCATGGTCCGGTGCTACTTCCCCGCGCTGGAGCACAGCGAGGACGAGGCACCGCCGCTCTCGAACGCGCTCCCCACCGGCCAGGGCGAGCGCCTGCTGTACGTGGACGACGAGCCCTCCCTCGTGCGGGTCGGGCGCCGCCGGGTGGAGACCCTCGGTTACCTCGTCACCACGGCGAACGGACCGGACGAGGCCCTCGCCCGGTTCACCGAATCTCCCAACAGCTTCTCCGCCATCATCACCGACTACTCGATGCCCGGCACCACCGGCGTCGAGCTTGCCGAGCGGCTCCGCGCCCTCGGCAATACGGCGCCGGTCATCCTGCTGACCGGCCACCTGGCCCAGCTGCCGGAACAGCGACTGGAGGGAGCCGGCATCGTGAAGACGCTCAAGAAGCCCGCGACGCTGGCGGAGTTTGCCGCGGCGCTGCGGGAAGTGCTGGGTCGGGCGGTGGTGTACGCCGTTCACTGACACGGGTGGCGCCCTGGCCGATCCGCCGGACATGAATAGACTTATCAGTCATCCAGTGCCATCCGATGCGCGGAGTGCGGTACTTTCACGCATCCGACTCTCGACCCTCGGCCTCGCAAACATGCGCAACCTCGCTGCTGTCGTGATCATCCTCCTCTCCGCCTGTGGCAGCGAGCCCGCTTCCGCTCCCCCACTGCCGACCTGGTCCACCGCTTCAGAACCATCCCTTGTCATCGGCGGCGCGGAAGGTACTGGCCCAACCGAGCTGGACCAGGTGACCTCGTCTGTCCGGCTGGACGACGGCACGATCCTTCTCGCCAACTCCGGAACACACGAACTCCGCTGGTTCGACAGCGCCGGACATTTTCTCAAGACCATGGGACGACAGGGAAAGGGGCCTGGGGAGTACACCGGAAGGCTCTTCCTGGCCGGCAACGAGGACACCCTCAAGGTGCTCGACAGCGGCAACCGCCGTCTGACCCTGATTGACCGCAGCAACGACGGCATCCGGACGGCCCCACTCCTCCCGGGTAACGCGACGGAGTTTCCGGGGAACGTGCTCGTCTACCGCCAGACCTGGGCCACTCTTCCTCCCGCGACGGTGAGCGCGGAGACGGTCCGGACAGCGCTGGACGCGCTGGACGATGACATACCGGCTGGCCGGGTGCGCGAGGCGCGGTGGACGTCGAGCGGAAGCCTGTGGACGAGGAACCCCGGCGACAGCGCCTGGACCGTGCACGTGGACGGCCACCCGATCGCGAGCGCCCGGCTGCCGGCCGGCTTCGAGGTCCAGGACTTCGGACCGGACTGGGTGCTGGGCCTCGAGCGGGACCGGGACGACGTCGAGCGGATCGCCCTCTATGCCCTTCAGGGAACCCCCACGCCGGCTGCACCGGACCGTACCGTTGCGCCACCGCCCTACAACCCGGTGGCCGAGGCTGCCGCCCACCCGGAACTGGTGGAGTCGATCGCGGCGGACCTCCGCAGCATCCTCATGGCGCAGGAGATGTATTTCTCCAACCACGGGGCGTACGCCTCGACCGCCGACAGCCTGGCGCTCTCGCCGACCTCCGGCGCCACCCTGGGTATCTACCTCCACTCCGGTTTCTCCTGGGTAGCCGTCGCCACCCACCCGGACCTCAGGCTGACCTGCGCCATGGGGGTCGGTGCCCTGACTCCGCCGGGATGGGAGGAAGGGGAGGTGAAGTGCGGGTGAGGGAGGCGGCAAGTGGGAAGTAGCAAGTGGCAAGTGGAGGAGGACTGAAGAAATCGGAGCGCCTGTTGCTGGCCGCCTACCACTTGCCACTCGCCACTTGCCACAAGCCGCCTGCCACCCCCTCCGCGCCACCCTCTCCCCACTATATTCTCCCCCATGTCACAGTCGCACATTCGCAACTTCTGCATCGTGGCCCACATCGACCACGGCAAGAGCACACTCGCCGACCGCCTGATCGAGGCGACCGGGGCGGTGGAAAAGCGCCTCATGCGGGAGCAGCTGCTCGATACGATGGACCTGGAACGCGAGCGCGGGATCACGATCAAGCTCAACGCGGTCCGGATGACGCACGTCGCCAGGGACGGGCAGTCGTACGAACTCAACCTGATCGACACCCCGGGACACGTGGACTTCACCTACGAGGTCTCCCGTTCGCTCGCCGCGTGCGAAGGCGCGATCCTCGTGGTGGACGCCTCGCAGGGTATCCAGGCCCAGACGCTCTCGAACCTGTTCCTGGCAATGGACGCCGGGCTCGAGATCATCCCGGTGCTGAACAAGATTGATCTCCCCGGCGCCGAGCCCGAGCGTCGGAGCGTCGAGATTCAGGACCTGATCGGCTCCACGCCTGAAGAGATCCTCGCCGTCTCCGCCAAGGAGGGGACCGGCGTCCCGGAGCTGCTCGAGGCGATCGTGGCGCGGGTCCCCTCGCCGCGGGGTGACGACAACGCGCCCCTGCGCGCCCTGATTTTCGACAGTTACTTCGACCGCTACCGGGGTGCCATCCCGAGCGTGCGCGTGGTGGACGGCTCCATCCGCAAGGGCATGGAAATCGCCTTCGGCTCCCACCCTGACGATGTGTACGAGGTGGACGAGGTCGGCTACCTGCAGCTCGGCCAGCGTCCGGTGGCGGTCCTGGAAGCCGGCGAGGTGGGCTACGTGGTCGCGAGCCTGCGCTCGGTGAGCGACTCCCGCGTGGGTGATACCATGCTGGACGCGGACAACCGCGCGGGCAAGCTCCTGCCCGGGTATCGCCACATCAACTCGATGGTGTTCGCCGGGCTGTACCCGACGGACTCGGAGCAGTACGAGGGCCTGCGCGACGCGCTGGAGAAGCTGACGCTGAATGACGCGAGCCTGCACTACGAGCCCGAATCCTCCACCGCGCTCGGCTTCGGGTTCCGCTGCGGCTTCCTGGGCCTGCTGCACATGGAGATCGTGCAGGAACGCCTCGAGCGCGAGTTCGACCTGAGCCTGATCAACACCGTCCCGACGGTGGAATACCACGTGTTCCGCACCGACGGGGAGAAGGTGATCGTGGAGAACCCGACGCTCCTGCCCGACCGCGCCAGCATCGAGCGGATCGAGGAGCCGTACGTGAAGGCGCGGATCATGGCGCCGAGCGATTACATCGGCGGGATCATGGCCCTGGGCCAGGAACGTCGCGGGATCTACCTGGGGATGAAGTACCTGGACCAGGCCCGGGTCGAGTTCGACTGGGAGTTCCCGCTGGGCGAGATCGTGCTGGATTTCTACGACCGGCTGAAGAGCCAGACCCGTGGCTACGCCTCGTTCGATTACGAACTCGCCGACTACCGCGCGAGTGACCTGGTCAAGCTGGACATGCTGATCAACGGCGAGCAGGTCGACGCCTTCAGCGTGATCATCCACAAGGACAAGGCGAACGAATACGGGAGGAAGATCGCCGAGAAGCTGAAGGAACTGATCCCGCGACAGCTCTTCGCCGTGGCCATCCAGGCCGCCATCGGCCAGAAGGTCATCGCCCGGGAGACCATCTCCGCCCTCCGGAAGGACGTCCTCGCCAAGTGCTACGGCGGCGACATCACCCGCAAGCGCAAGCTCCTGGAGAAGCAGAAGGAAGGGAAGAAGCGGATGAAACAGGTAGGCTCCGTCGAGATCCCCCAGGAAGCCTTCCTGGCGGTGCTGCAGGTGGATTGAGACAGTGACTAGTGACTAGTGATTAGTGACTAGGGATAGAGGGGCGAAGTCCAGCGGCGATCCACCACCCCTGTAACCGATTTCAATCACCAATCACCAGTCACCAATCACCAATCACCAATCACCAGTCACCAGTCACCAGTCACCAGTCACTAGTCACTAGTCACTCTCACATGTCCTCCCTCCTCATCCAGACGGCCTTCCTCGGCGACGTGGTCCTCACCACGCCGCTGCTCACGGTGCTGGCGGAGCGTGAGGGACCGCTCGACGTCGTCACGACGCCGGCCGCGGCGCCGCTCCTCGAGACACATCCTGCCGTCCGGCAGGTGATCCCGTGGGACAAGCAGGGGGAGGACCGCGGGTGGAGGGGGTTCCACCGTCTCGCCGCCCGGCTCCGGGACGCCCGCTACGAGCGGGCCTGGCTTCCCCACCGCTCCTGGCGTACGGGAGGAGTCGCGCTCCTGGCCCGGATCCCGGAGCGCATCGGCTTTGCCGACGGCGCCCGGGCGCTGTACACCCGGAGCATCCCCCGCCCGAAGGCCGGCCACGAGGTGGAACGCCTGCTCGCCCTCGCAGGGCACGACGACCCGGCCCCGCCGGTCACCATCGTGACCACCGACCAGGACAGGGAGGCCGCGGATACCTGGCTCCGCCAGCATGGCGTCTCCCCGGGGTTCGTCGCGATCGCCCCCGGCTCCATTTGGGGAACCAAGCGATGGCCCTATTATGAAGGACTGGCCGCAACACTCGAACGGGACATCGTCGTTGTCGGGGGGCCGGCCGACCGGGACCTGGGCGAACGGGTCGCTGCCCGGGCACCGGACCACATTCACAACGCCGCCGGCGCCCTGTCGCTCCGGGCGTCGACGGCGCTGATCGGCCGGGCCGCGCTGCTGGTCACCAACGATTCGGCACCGCTGCACCTGGCAACGGCCGCTGGCACGCCGGTGGTGGCGCTGTTCGGCCCCACGGTTCCGGCCTTCGGCTTCGGACCCCGCGGACCCGGCGACCAGATGCTCGGCATTGACACGCTGTCCTGCCGCCCCTGCTCCCGGCACGGCCCGGAGGTGTGCCCGCTCGGCCATCATCGCTGCATGCGGGATCTCGACGCCACCACGGTGGCCGCCGCAATACGCGATGCGCTCGAGCAGCAGGTCACGGGACCATAGGAGGTTTGCCGTCGTGCGCTACGTCGTCGGAATGGATATCGGAGGCACGAACCTGGTCGTCGGCTGCGTCGCCGAGGACGGCTCGGCGCTGCTCGGCCTGCGGAGCGAACCCACCCGCCCGGAGGAGGGGGCGGACGCGGTCATTCACCGGCTGATCACGCTCGCGCGGGGCGCCATGGAGCAGGCCGCCTTCGAGGACCCGGAAGCCACCTTCCTCGGTGTCGGCATCGGGGCGCCGGGGCCTCTCGACACGAAGACCGGAGTGGTCCTGCTGACCCCGAACCTCGGCTGGGTCAACATGCCGCTCCGCGACCGTATCCGGGCCGGCCTCCAGCTGCCGGCCCGGCTTGACAATGACGCGAACTGCGCCGTCCTCGGCGAGTGCTGGCTCGGCGCCGCGCGCGATGCGCAGATCGTCGTCGGAATCACCATTGGTACTGGCATCGGTGGCGGGATCGTCATCGACGGCCGGCTCTTCCACGGCGCGTCCGATTGCGCCGGGGAAATCGGGCACACGACCATCGACCCCACCGGCCGCCTGTGCAAGTGCGGCAACTACGGCTGCCTCGAGGCGTACGCGAGCGGCCCGGCGATCGCGCAGCGCGCGGTGGAGGCCATCGAGTCCGGCTACGAGACAGCCATTCCTTCCTACGTGGACGGCAACCTCTCGCGCATCACCGCCCAGACAGTGTACGCCGCCGCCAACGACGGCGACGAACTGGCCCAGGAGGTGGTAAGCGACACCGCCAAGTTCCTCGGCGCCGGGCTGGCAAACCTTATGAACGTGCTCAATCCAGAGGTCGTCGTGATCTGCGGCGGCGTCACCCAGGCGGGCGATCGACTCTTCGTGCCACTGCGCCGCGAGATCTCCCGGCGCGCCTTCAAGCCAGCCGTCGAGGTCTGTCGGGTCGTGCCGGGCGAGCTGGTCGAGTCGGCCGGGGTCTATGGCGCCGCGCGGGCCTTCCTGAACCACCGTGCCGCCGTCGGGCGCGAGGCCCTGCATGCCTGAGGTCGGTATCGTCGGGTCGCTGGTCTGGGATCGCATCTACGGCCGCGACCCTGCCACTCCCCCGGTGGAAGAATGGGGGGGCATCGCCTATGCCCTGTCGGGGATGGATGCCGCCCTGCCGCCGGACTGGAACATCGTCCCCCTCATCAAGGTTGGACGCGACCTGGCCGACCGTGCCCGTGAGTTCCTGGGCGGCCTCCGCCGACTGGCGCCGGGAGCCCGTTGCGTCGAGGTGCCGGTGCCCAACAACCGCGTCACGCTCCGCTATGACCGCACCGAACGCCGGTGCGAACGGATGGAAGGCGGTGTCCCCGGCTGGAACTGGGCTGAACTCGGCCCGATGGTCCAGGGCCTCGACGCGGTGTACGTGAACTTCATTTCCGGTTTCGAGATGTGCCTCGGGACGGCGCAGGCGCTGCGTCACGGCTTTGCCGGCCCGATCTACGCCGACCTGCACAGCCTGCTCCTGGCCATGCAGGGTGACGGCATCCGGCGGTTGCAACCCCTCCCTCGCGCGGCCGACTGGTTCGGCTGCTTCGACGTGGTCCAGGTGAACGAGGACGAGATGCATCAGCTGTCGCCCGACCCGCTGGCACTGAGCGCGGAGGCGCTGGGCGCCGGAGTCTCCCTGCTCGCGGTCACCCTGGGCCCGCGGGGGACGGCCTACGTGGCCGCGCCGGGGTTCGATACCCTCGCTGACCGAGTGCGCCGGAGCGGCGACCCGGTGCGCACCGCGCGGATCGAGGCGCCGGTTGCCGAGGCCCTGGATCCCACCGGTTGCGGCGATGTCTTCGGCGCCGCCCTGTTCGGCCGGCTGCTGGCGGGGGACCCGGTCGAGACCGCCGTGCGTCACGCCAATGCTTTCGGGGCCAGGAACGCCGCCTACCGCGGCGCAACCGGGCTCAACCGGCATCTCCGCGGCGAACTGGTGACCGCATGACCCGCGTCGTGGAGGTACCCTCCAGCTTTGATGACCGCAGCTTCGACACGTTCGCCCAGTCCTTCTCGAAGGCGGTGGAGGCGGGAGGACGCGTCCTCATTGACGCGCACGCCGCCCAGTGGGCATCGCCCTATGGCATGATCGGCATGCTCTCCGCCGCGCAGTGGCTGGGTGAGCACCAGGGTGAAAAACCCCTGTTCACCGTGCCGAAAAGCGAGGACGTCCGGCGCTACTGGGCCAAGGCCGGCTTTTTCCGGTATGCCGCCGAACTCTGTGAGATCCACGGACGCGTGCCGAAGATGGCCCCCCAGGAACAGTCCGACGTCCTGCTGGACGTGACGCCGGTGCGCGCCGCGGAAGACGTGCATCACGTGGTGGGAAAGATCCAGGAGGGTGCGGCGCGGATCCTGGCCGGCGAGCTCCGCCTGGAGGCCAAGGCGACCATGGGCTTCGCCATGGCCCTCTCCGAGGCCTGCCAGAACATCGTCGAGCACGCCGGGACGAGCGGCTGGGTGTCCGTCCATGCGTACACATTTCGCCGGAAGCTCGGCCGGCGGGTGGTGGTGATCGCCGTGAGCGACGCCGGCATCGGATTCCGCCGTTCGCTCGAGGGCGTCCAGGCCCGGCGCTATGGCGACCGCTGGGGCGATGGCGCGGCGCTCGAGAGCGCCCTCATCCAGGGCATCAGCCGCTTCCGCGATCCCGGCCGCGGCCAGGGCCTGGCCGGCATCAAGCGATACCTCGCCCGGTGGGACGGCAAGATCTCCATCCGAAGCGGCACCGCGCGCCTGTCGATCGTGCCCTCCTGGGACGACGACGTGCCGCTGTCGGAGCACCTGCCTTTCTTCCCGGGCTCGCAGCTGCAGATTGTGATACCGGCGCAGGAGGAATAGGACAGGGCGGTCAGGACGGTCAAGGCGGTCGGGACGGACGATTGCCGACTGCCGATTGCCGACTGCCAACTCAACGACTCAACCATTCAACAACCAACGATCCCCGATCCCCGATCCCCGATACCCCATACCCGACACCCCACCCTCGACTCCGTCCGCTCCTCTCCCTATCTTCAATCGTCCCCGTTCCGTCCACCCCCCGCGCCAGGGTTCCATCACGCGATGATCCACACCATCCGGCTTGACCGGATTCTGCAGGACGCCGTTGCCACTCCGTACCGGGACCTCGTGACCCGGCCGACGGGTGTGGCGGTTCGTAACGGAGTACAGAACGCGATGGATCGCGCGCGGTGCCTCACCGCCCTGCTCGACTTCTCCGCGGTGGGCCTTCTCGACTTCAGCTGCGCCGACGAAATCGTCGCCAAGCTCCTGCTGGACTGGGCGCCGGAGCGCGAGCATTACGTCCTCCTGATAGGACTGTCCGAAGACCATCGCGAGGCAATCGACCACGTGCTCCGGAACCACAACCTGGTGATGGCGGCGCTGGCGGAGCCCGACGAGCCGCCGTTTCTCCTCGGGGCGATCGCCGGGGAGCCCCGGGAAGCCTTCCAGCACATTCACCGCGATGGCCCCTGTACCCTGAGCAGCCTGGCGGGATCCAAGGCCTGGCCGTTCGAGACGGCGGCAGGCGCCCTCCAGGACCTCTCGGCCCGCCGCCTCGTGCGCGAGCGGAGCGGCGTGTACCACCCTCTCCCGGTCCAATGAGCCGACGGACCCACGGACTCTCCACCACCGCCATCCACGGCACCCCGCACCGGAAGCCCGACTGGAGCCCGGTGGTGCCCGCGCTGGTGCAGAGCAGCACGTTCACCAACCCCGTCGGCAGCAGCGAGGAAGTTCTCTATACCCGGTATGGGAACAATCCGAACCAGGTCAGGATCGCCGAACGGTATGCGCTGCTCGAGGGCGCCGAGAGCGCGATCTTCCTCTCGAGCGGCATGGGCGCGACGGCCCTCGCCCACCTGGCGGTGCTCCGTCCCGGCGACCACCTGATCAGCAGCAGCTGGATTTACGGCGGAACCCGACGGCTTTTCGACGACGAACTCAGCCGCTGGGGCATCGATATCACCTACTGCAGCCCCGACGAGCCGCGCCAGTGGCGAAAGGCGCTCCGGAAGTCCACCCGGGCGATTTTCGTGGAGACGCCCAACAATCCGCTGGTCCGCGTCCTGGACCTGGCCAAGGTGGCGCAGGTGGCGAAGGAGACGGGGCTGGCTCTCCTGGTGGACAGC
The DNA here is from genome assembly GCA_963825055.1 of uncultured Gemmatimonadales bacterium. Taxonomy (GTDB): domain Bacteria; phylum Gemmatimonadota; class Gemmatimonadetes; order Gemmatimonadales; family GWC2-71-9; genus CAWGSK01. The sequence goes on along the minus strand of CAWGSK010000008.1, from coordinate 53,293 downwards.
ACGTTCGCAAGCCCGATCAACTTCAGGCCACTGGAGCACGGGGCTGACGTGGTCATCACCAGCGCCACGAAATACCTGAACGGCCACAGCGACGTGATCGCGGGCGCCGTGGCCGGCGAGGGCACGTTCATCGAAGAGGTGACGCGCCTCATGCGGCTCTGGGGGCAGTCCCTCGATCCGCACAGCGCATGGCTGATCGACCGGGGGCTCCGCACGCTCCCGGTCCGGATGGAGCGGCACAACGCCAACGGCATGGCCGTGGCCACCTGGGCGGCAACACAGACGGAGATCGAGGCCGTGCATTATCCCGGCCTCCCGGATCACCAGGACCACGCCGTCGCTGCCGAGTGCCTGGACGGCTTCGGGGGCATGATGGGACTCCAGATCCGTGGCGGTGCGGCGGGTGCCGAGCGATTCCTGCGGCGCCTGCGCGTGATCACGCACGCAACCAGCCTCGGCGGGGTGGAGAGCCTCATCTCCGAGCCCCGCCTGACCTCGCACGCCGCATACACGCCCGCCGAACGCGCCCGACTGGGGTTCCCCGACGGGTTCGTCCGCCTGAGTTGCGGCCTGGAGGACGCGGACGACCTCATCGCCGACCTCGCGCAGGCGCTGGGAGGCAGTTGAGTCCGTGATCCGCTTCAGCAGTGTCTTCAAGTCGTATCCCAAGGGCGGCTTCGCCCTGAAGGACGTCACCCTCCACATCCCCAAAGGCGAATTCGTCTTCCTGACCGGCCACTCGGGCGCGGGCAAGAGCACCGTGCTCAAGATGATCTACGCCGACCAGCGGCCGACCAGCGGGGAAGTGAAAGTGTCCGGATTCCCGGTCAATGACCTCCGTTCCCGTGAGGTGGCACGGCTTCGACGGCGCCTCGGGGTGGTGTTCCAGGACTTCCGCCTGTTGCCGGACCGGACGGCGAGGGAGAACGTGGCCTTCGCGCTCGAGGTGACTGGCGCCCGGGCGAGCACCATCCCGGCCCGTGTCGGCCGGGTACTCACCCAGGTCGGGCTCGCGGCCAAGGCCCAGGCCTATCCGCACGAGCTCTCCGGGGGCGAGCAGCAGCGGGTCGCCATCGCGCGCGCGCTGGTGAATGACCCGCCCATCCTGATTGCCGATGAGCCGACCGGCAACCTGGACCTGCGGGCCACCCGGGGGATCACTCAGCTGCTGCGGGACATCAACACGGGGGGCACGTGCGTGGTCATGGCCACGCACGACCTCGAGGTCATCCGCCAGACGAACTACCGTACCATCGAGCTCCGGGACGGCGCCATCGTGTTCGACAGCAAGATGGACCAGCCGGCGGAAGACCTGCCATGAGGCTCGTTGCCCGCGAGGCCCTGCTCTCCTTCCGGCGCGCGCCGCTCCTGTCGCTGCTCTCGGTGACCACCATTGCCTTCAGCCTGTTCGTGGTCGGCCTCTTCGGCCTGGTGGCCCTGAACCTCCGGCAGGCGCTCCGCGGGGTGGAGGAGCGGGTGGAGGTGGTCGCGTTCATGCTTCGGGGAACCCCGCCGGAGACGATCGCGGGGGCGTCGCAGGACATCGGCGCCTTTCCTGAGGTCCTGAGCGTGTCCTATGTCTCCTCCGAGGAAGCGCTGGAACGGGCCCGCACGGAGCTGGTGGAGTTCCGCGATGCCTACCGGGACCTGGAGGTGAATCCGCTGCCGCCGTCGCTGGAAATCCGGCTGCGCCAGGGATACCGGGACGCGGTGCACGCCCAGGCGGTCGCGGACCGGGTCAAGTCGTTCGATTTCGTGGAGGACGTCCGCTTCGGCCGGGACTGGATCGAGCGTCTGGACCGGCTCAGGAACGTGGCGGGGATCGTGGTGCTCATGATCGGGCTCGCCTTCGCCGGTGTCGCCATCGTGATCATCGGGACGACCATCCGCATGACCGTGCTCCAGCGCGCCGGCGAGATCGGCATCATGCGCCTGGTCGGCGCGAGCGACTGGTTCATCCGCGGCCCCTTCCTCCTGGAGGGAGCCCTCAAGGGGCTGCTCGGCGGGCTGCTCTCGGTACTGCTGTGCTGGCTGGGGTTCGTCCTGTTCCAGGGTCAGGACGTGGGCGGTCTCACGGGCCTGGTGTTCTTCAGTGCGCCCCAGCTCGCCCTGCTGGTCCTCTTCGGGGTGGTGATGGGCCTTGGCGGGAGCCTGGTGAGCGTCGGGCGGCACCTCCGGAGGGTGTGACCGTGCGGCGTTTCTTCCCGGCCATCGTCGTCGCGGCGCTGCTCACCCTCAACGCGCTTCCCGCCGCGGCGCAGGGCAACATCACCCGACAGATGAACGAGAGCCGCCGGCGCCTGGACGAAATCCGCCAGGAGCGGGCACGCCTGCAGTCGGAACAGGAGCGGCTTCGCGGGCAGGCGCATACGCTGGACGAAGAAGTCACCAACCTCGAACGCCAGAAGGAAACCACGGCCCGGATCGTCCGGGAACTGGACGGCCAGATCGGGACGCTCAATACGCAGATCGACTCGGCCAGCATGAACCTGCTCCTGGCACAGGACAACCTTGCTGAAAAGCGCGCCGTGCTGCAGCGCCGGCTGGTGGATATCTACAAGCGCGGCCCGCTGCACGCGGTGGAAGTGCTGCTGACGGCGGAATCTTTCGGTGACCTCCTGAGCCGGTACAAGTACCTCTTCCTGACCAGCCGGCAGGACCGCGCACTCGAGCGCGAGGTGGAAGACCTCCGGAACCGCGTGCAGCGCCAGCGTGACGAAATCCTGATGGTGCGCTCGGAATTCAACCGCCGGCGGGACGAACGCGACGATGAGCTCCGCCGCTACGGCGTGCTCACCGAAGAACGGAGCAAGCGCCTCCAGGCCGTCCGGCGGAGCGCCCGCACGACCGACCAGAAACTCACCCAGCTCGATCGCGACGAGGCCCGCGTCAACGACCTGCTCGAGTCCCTCGCCCGGGCGGCCCGCGCCGAAGCGGCGCGGAACGCCCGGACGGGCGGCGCCGCCGAGGCCGCCACCATCACCACGGCGGACATCGGCAGGCTCGACTGGCCCGTGGAAGGGGCCATCCTCTACAACTTCGGGCGCGAGACGCTGGCGAGCGGCGCCGTCATCCGCCACAACGGCATCGGCATCGGCGCGCCGGCGGGCACCCCGGTGCGCGCGGTGGAAGGCGGGACGGTGGAAGTGGTGCAGGTCCTGGGCACGTACGGCCTGAGCGTCTTCGTGCTGCACGGCAACGGGTACCGCTCACTCTACATGCAGCTATCGGCGGCAGCCGTGAAGGTGGGTGACAAGGTCACCCGCGGCCAGGTCATCGGGACGGTGGGCGGCGTGAATTCCGACGAGGGCCCCCACCTGCACTTCGAGATCCGCGGGACGCAGGGCGATATTTCGATCGCACTGGATCCGGCGGAGTGGCTCCGGAAACGGCGTTGAGTAGTTGGGTAGTTGAGTGGTTGAGTAGCCTGAAGTAACGACTCAACGACTCAACGACTAGGCGGCTCAACGCCCCCTCACGCCGCCACCGACTCCGCCGTCCCGATCCGTTCCTCCGACTGCGACTTGCCCCGAAGCAGCGCCGCCTCGACCAGCGCGAACAGATCCTCTGCCTGCATGGCTGCGGGATGGGGGAAGGCGACAATGCCGGCGGAGAGCCGGGGGCGGTCTTCGGGAGCAACGTCCGGGAATGGATGGCTGGAGATCTTCTGCCGGACGCGGGTGATCGAGCGGCGGGCGCCTTCGAGGTCGGTCTCGGGGAGAATGAGGGCAAATTCGTCCCCTCCGTAGCGCGAGACGAAGTCCGGCGCCCGGAGTTCGTGCTGGAGGATGGTCCCGAGTTCGGTCAGGACGCGGTCCCCCACGCTCGCACCAAGCCGTTCGTTGAAGTTCCGCAGTTCGTCGACGTCCAGCAGGATGAGGCTGAAGCTGAGGGCGTAACGCCGGGCCCGGGCGAACTCCTCGCGAATGCGGCGGTCGAGCGCGTCCAGGCTGCCGCAGCCGGTCAGTGGGTCGGTCGCACCGGCGGCGACCTGGCGGCGCTGGATGCCGGCCCGCCGCTCTTCGGTCTCCAGCAGCTTGCTGGTGGCCGTGGCGAGTGATCGCGCGAAGGACAGCTGGGCTTCGGAGAGTGGGGCGTCGGCACGGCCCGTCCGGCACAGCAGCACGCCGAGGATGCGGCCCTGGAGATGCACCGGGAACGCGGCCACTCCGCGGAAGCCCACGGCGGTCCCGTGTTCCTCCCAGTGGCGCCGTTCCTCCTCGAACAGCGGGTCGGTACGCACATCGGCGATAACCACCGGCTGGTCCCGCCTGAGTGCTTCGCGGATCTCCGGATACCGCGCCAGCTCGACCTGCAGGTCCCGGACCGTGGGATTCTCGTACACGGCCATGACACGACCGGTCGGCTCGCCCGCCGGCGTCAGCACGAAGGAGCAGCTCGCGAGCCGCAGCGCTTCCCCTGCCCGCCTGACCACCGTATTTACCATCTCCTCCGGGCGCAGCGCCGACGAAGCCTCCTGGAAGATGTCGAGCAGGATGGCCTGGTACTCGGTGGCCTGCCGGATGTCCTCCATGTGGCCCACCCCGCCGAGCCGGGCGCGAAGCCGCGACGTGACTTCGGCAAGGTTGACCGGGGCGCTCATGGCATCGCTGGCACCGTACTCGAGGGCGCGGGCCGGGCCCTCGCGTTCCGGGGTACCGAGGAGCACGAGGCTCGGAACTGCCGCGAGGGCGGGGGTGCGGAGGGACGCGAGCAAGCCCCGGAGGGCCTCCCCGTGGTCGGGCCAGCTCACCAGGAGCAGGTCCGGGACCGGGTCGCCATGTGAAGGATCGGGTGGCTGGTCGGCCTCGAGGAGCTGGAATCCCGCGCGCACGAGTGCGCGCTCGAGACCGTCGGGTCGCACCGACGGATCGCCGAGCAGCAGCACGAGGGGATGCGCGGTATCGGTCACGGACTCACAATGGGCAAAAGTCGGGAGAAGCTACTCATTCCACCAGCAGACACCAAGGGCGTGCGACAGCCACCCCCCGCCCCGGAACGACTCGGCGCGCACGTCTCCACGCAGGGGGGTGTGCACCACGCTCCGGAGCGGGGGGTGGCCATCGGCGCCACCGCGATCCAGGTATTCACCAAGACCCCCAGCCAGTGGCGTGAGCCTCAAGTGAGTCCAGCCCTCTGTGAAGATTTCCAGAGAGCGTATGAACGCAGCGGTCTGCAGGGGGTGGTTTCGCACGATTCGTACCTGATAAACCTGGCCTCCCCCGACCGGGTGCTAAGTGCGCGCTCCGTAAGCGCTTTCGAGGCAGAACTGCACCGCTGTACCGACCTCGGAATCGAGGCCGTGGTGTCGCACCCCGGCAACTACATTGACGACCGGGACGCGGGTCTCGGAAGAAACGCCGAAGCCCTCACCCGGTGCCTCCGGGCCGTGCCCGGGCCGGTCATGGTATACCTGGAGACGACGGCGGGGTGCGGGACAGCCCTGGGCCACACGTTCGAAGAACTGGCCGAATTGCGCCGTCAGGTGGGCGACGACGTCCGCCACCGGGTCGCGTTCTGTGCGGATACCTGCCACCTCTACGCCGCCGGCTACGACCTGCGGGGCGACTGGGACGGCGTGTGGGCCGCCTGGGACCGGATCATCGGACGGGACCTGCTCCGGTGCATGCACCTGAACGACAGCAGGACCCCGTACGGCTCCCACCGGGACCGGCATGAACTGATCGGCGAGGGCAGCCTGGGGCGCGAGCCCTTCCGGCGCCTCATGCGGGACCCCGCCTTCGCCGCCATCCCGAAGCTCCTCGAAACCCCCAAGGGGGACGACCCGGTCACCAGTGACCGGAGGATGCTGCGTCGCCTCCGTGCGTTCGGACGCGCCAGGACATCGCGTTGACCACCTTGGCGCACCCGGCCATCTTCCGGGGATGCGCCTACTCCTCTGTTTTTCAGCCCTCGCGCTGGCAGCGTCCCCCGCGATGGCCCAGGTCCGGCTGGCGGGCGGCATCGGGGCCACCTGGTCCTCCACGCTGGTGAGCGACGACATTATCAATCCCATCGACGTCAAGGCGGCCATCGCACCCACCCTTACCGCAAGCGGCTCCCTTCCCTTCGGCGAGCGGATCCGGGTCGGGCTCCAGGGCTCGCTCACCAGCAGTTCCCTGAGTGCCAAGGAGACCGGCAATGACACTGACCTGGGCAGCCTGCGAACAGGCGAGATCCTGCTCTTCGCCAGCGGCCCGGCCATGGTGCGCAATGTCTACTGGAAAGCCGGCCTCGGCATGCTGAAATACTGGCCGTCGGAAAAGCAGGGGCTGTTCCTCCAGGGCGGGCCGGCCCGACTGCTCGGCAGCGTGGGGGCGGAGTATCGCCGCCCGTGGCGGGCGGGGCTCGATTTTACAGTCTCGGCCCGGTACAGCTACCACCGGTTCACGACCGACCAGCTCGAGGCACGCGGGTTCTCCCGCACACAGGACGTGCACCGCCTGATGATCGGCGTGGGGGTGGCGCGATGACCGCCACGACCTTCTTCCGGCGAGCGACCCTGATGGCGGTCCTCGCGGCCGGTGCGGGGCTCGCCTGCAGCGAGCTCTCCAGCCCGTCCCGGGTGAACCCGTACGAGTGGCGCCTCTTCATCCCCTCGGCGAGCGGGATCGACTCGCTGACCTTCCGCTGGACCCGGGAGCAGCTTCCGGTGCGCTACTGGGTGGAGGACTCGCTCGGCCTGCCGGCGCACGTGGAGAGCGCCATTGAGACCTGGCGGGGCGCCTTCCTCTACGGCGAGTGGGACGGGGCGGTGGTCGGGGACTCGACGCAGGCCGACGTGATCGTGCGACTCATGACCCCGCCGGTCAAACCGTCGCCCGCGATGCGCTACCACGCCCTCCTGCCGGAATGCCAGGGCGCCACGGATATCGACACACTGGCGACGCGCAACCAGCTCGCCCTGCCGATGCGGGTCTACCTGAGCCCCCGCTTCATCGGCCAGGGCGACCTCGACACCTGCCTCGACGTGACCGCCACGCACGAGCTCGGGCACACCATCGGCCTGATCCAGCACACCGGGGATCCCGCGGACGTGATGTACTCCAACCCGGTCACGGACCGGCTGAGCGCCCGCGACATCCGCACAGCGGAAGCCATCTACCATCTCGACCCCGACATCGTCGCGGTCAGGCCATAATGAGCGCCGCCGACAAACGCCACGAGGCGCTGCGCTACCACGAGGAGGGGCGCCCGGGGAAGATCCAGGTCGTCCCCACCAAACCGACCGAGAACCAGCGGGACCTTTCCCTGGCCTACAGCCCGGGCGTGGCCGTGCCGTGCCTGGCCATCAGGGACGACCCGGAACTCGCCTACCGCTACACGGCGCGGGGCAACCTGGTCGCCGTGGTGAGCAACGGCACCGCCGTCCTCGGCCTCGGCAACATCGGGCCGCTGGCGGGGAAGCCGGTCATGGAGGGCAAGGGGCTTCTCTTCAAGAAATTCGCCGACATCGACGTGTTCGACCTCGAGATCAACGCCGCCGACCCCGAGGACGTGATCCGCTTCTGCCGCATGCTGGAGCCGACAGTCGGCGGGATCAACCTGGAGGACATCAGCGCCCCTGCCTGCTTCGAGATCGAGCGCCGGCTCAGGGAGGAGCTGGAGATCCCCGTTTTCCATGACGACCAGCACGGGACGGCCATCATCTCTGGCGCGGCGCTGCTCAATGCACTCGAACTGATCGACAAGAAGCTGGACGAGGTGCGGGTGGTCTTCATGGGCGCGGGTGCCGCGGCCATCGCCACCGCCGAGCACTATGTGCGGCTCGGCGTGAAGCGGGAACACGTCACCATGTGCGACCGCAAGGGCGCCATCCACGCGGGCCGCGATGACCTCGATGCCTTCAAGGCGCGGTTCGCCCGCGAGGGTGGCCCGAAGACCCTTGAGGAGGCGTTTGACGGCGCGGACGTGTTCGTGGGACTGTCCGTCGCCGGGGCCATCGGGGCGGACCTCCTGAAGAAGATGGCGCGCGACCCGCTCGTCTTCGCCCTGGCGAATCCGGACCCCGAGGTACTCCCGGAGGACGCGCTCGCGGTCCGGCCCGATGCCATCATCGCCACCGGGCGGAGCGACTACCCGAACCAGATCAACAACGTCCTCGGCTTCCCGTTCATCTTCCGCGGCGCGCTCGACGTACGGGCCCGCGGGATCAACGAGGAGATGAAGATGGCCGCCACCCGCGCCCTCGCCGAACTGGCGCGGGAGGACGTGCCCGATTCTGTGCTGCACGCCTACGGGGTCGAGAGCATGCGCTTCGGGCGGGACTACCTCATCCCGAAGCCGTTCGATTCCCGCGTGCTGCTCTACGTGGCCCCCGCGGTGGCGCAGGCCGCCATCTCGAGCGGGGTTGCGCGGATCGAGCTGGACATGACCGAGTACCGGACCACGCTGGAGAGCCGGCTGGGACGGGGCCGCGAGATCATGCGCGGCCTGAGCAACCGGGCCGCGGCCCTGCCCCAGCGCGTGGCCCTGGGCGACGCCGCCGACGCCCGCGTCCTGCGCGCCGCCCGTATCCTCGCGGATGAGAAGATCGTACGGCCGGTCCTTCTCGGGCCGGTGGAGGGAATCCGGGCCTCGGCGGCGCAGGCGGACGTCCCGCTCGATGACCTGGAGATCGTTGATCCGCGAACCAGCCCGTTGCGGGCGGAGTACGCGGAGGCGCTCTGGACCAGCCGCCAGCGGAAGGGTGTCACCCGCGCCGAAGCGCTGAGGCGCATGGCGGACGCCGCCTACTTCGGGGCCATGATGGTGGTCCGGGGCGATGCCGATGCGCTGGTCGTGGGACAGGCACAGCACTACCCCCACGCCATCCGGCCGGCCCTCGAGGCCGCCGGCGCCAGCCGGAACCTCACGGTGGCCGGCATCTACATGATGATCTTCCCTGATCGCACGCTGTTCTTCGCGGACTGTACCGTCCATATCGACCCGACCGCCGAGGAACTGGCCGAGATCGCCCGCGCAACGGCCGCGTTCGTCCGCAAGCTCGGCGTGGACCCGCAGGTGGCGCTGCTCAGCTTCTCCAACTTCGGTTCGGTCAGCAACGACGCCGCGCGCCGGGTCTCCACCGCGGTCGGCATCCTGCACGAGCGGCATCCCGAGCTGTCCGTTGATGGCGAAATGCAGGCCGACACCGCCGTCGTGAAGGACCTCCTCAAGGGGCACCACCCCTTCACGCGGTTGCGGGAGGCGCCCAACGTATTGATCTTTCCCGACCTCAATGCAGCGAACATCAGCTACAAGCTGCTGAGGGACCTCGGCGGGGCCGTGGCCATCGGGCCGATCCTCGTCGGCATGGCCGCGCCGATCCACGTGCTGCAGCGGGGATCGAGCGTCGATGACATCGTCAACATGGCGGTGATCGCCGCGGTGGACGCCCAGGAACGCGCACGGCGCGCGCCCGCGGCCCCCAGCGAGCGGTCGGCCCGCCCCACGACCGGAAGGACTCCATGAGCGCTCGCACGGCCACCCCGCCGGCCCCGAATCTCACGGGACTCGGCTTCACGCCGGCCCAGGTGCATCCGAACCTGAACGCGGCCCGCCTCTACGAGCACGCCCTCCGGCGCGACGAGGGACGCCTGGTGACGGGCGGCGCCCTTTCGGTCGAGACCACGCCGCATACCGGCCGCTCACCCAACGACAAGTTCGTCGTCCGGGACGCGTCGTCCGAGGCGGACATATGGTGGGAGAAGAACGCGGCGCTGCCGGAGGAGAAGTTCGACGCCCTCCTCGCGCTCGTGCAGGAGCACCTGGACGGCCAGGAGGTCTTCCTGCAGGATCTCTACGGGGGCGCGGACCCCGACTACCGGCTGCCGGTGCGTTTCGTGACGCCCAATGCCTGGCAGGCCCTCTTCGTCCGGAACATGTTCATCCGTCCACCGGCAGAGGACCTCCCCGGTTTTGCGCCCGGCTTCACCGTGCTGCATGCCCCCGAGTGCCAGGCCGACCCGGCCGTGCACGGGACGAAGACCGGCACGTTCATCGTGCTGCACTTCGGGCGCCGCATGGTGCTGATCGGCGGCACGCGCTATGCCGGCGAGATGAAGAAGGCGATCTTCACCGTCCTCAACTACCTGCTCCCGAAGCGCGGCGTCCTGGCCATGCACTGCAGCGCGAACATCGGCGGGGACGGGGACACCGCCGTCTTCTTCGGGCTCTCCGGCACCGGCAAGACCACGCTCTCCGCCGACCCGACGCGCCGTCTTATCGGTGATGACGAGCACGGCTGGAGCGACCACGGGGTGTTCAACTTCGAGGGTGGCTGCTACGCCAAGGTCATCAGACTCAGTCCGGAGACCGAGCCCCAGATCTACGCCGCGACCCAGCAGTTCGGGACCATCCTCGAGAACATCGACCTGGACGAGACCCGCCGGACGGTGGATTTCGACAGCCAGGCCATCACGGAGAACACCCGGGCGAGCTACCCCATTGATGCCATCCCGAACCATGTCGAGAACGGCGTGGGCGGGCACCCGAGGAACATCGTGTTCCTGACCGCCGATGCCTTCGGGGTGATGCCGCCAATCGCGCGGCTCACGCCGGACCAGGCGATGTATCACTTCCTCTCGGGTTACACCGCCAAGGTGGCCGGCACCGAGCGGGGCGTTACCGAACCGGCCGCAACCTTCAGCGCCTGCTTCGGCGCGCCGTTCCTCCCGCTCAATCCCGGCGTCTATGCCACGATGCTTGGCGAGAAAATCAAGCAGCACGGCGTCCACGTCTGGCTGGTGAACACCGGCTGGACGGGCGGTCCCTACGGCACCGGGAGCCGGATCAAGCTCCCGTTCACGCGGGCCATGGTCGCCGCGGCCCTCTCCGGCGCGCTGGAGGACGCGGAACACCGCACCGATCCCATCTTCGGGGTGAAAGTGCCGACTGCGGTGCCGGGTGTCCCCCCGCAACTGCTTGACCCACGCAGCACGTGGGCCGAGCCGGCAGCGTACGATGCCCAGGCGCAGAAGCTGGCGGGCATGTTCCGGGACAACTTCAAGAAGTTTGAAGGCGAAGTACCGGACAGCGTGCGGAAGGCCGGGCCAGCCGGGACAGCGTGAACGTCAACGGTGAGCGGTGAACGGCCCGTCCACCCGTTCACCGTTCACCGTTCACCGCTTACCGTTCACCGTCATGGTTGATTTCAAGGTCATCCGCGATCCCCTCTGGGACAACATTCACGTCGACCGCCTTGCCATGGGCGTGCTCGACACCCCGACCGTCCAGCGCCTCCGCTACATCCGCCAGCTCGGCCACGCCTTCCTGGTCTACCCCGGCGCCACCCATACCCGCTTCGAGCATGCACTCGGCGCGTACCACCTGACCCGGCTCGCCCTCGGTGCGCTGGGGGAGCGGGGGGAACTGGCGCGCGTCGGCGGGGAAGACTGCACCGCCGTCCGGCTCGCCGCCCTGCTGCACGACATCGGGCACTACCCCTTCTCCCACTCGCTGGAGGAGGCCGGGTTCCCCAACCATGAAGGCCTGGGCGTGGCCAAGCTGGCCGAACCGGACCTCGCGGCCGCCCTCGAGGCGACGGGGATTGCAGGGCTGGCGACGCAGGTGGGCACCCTCATCAAGGGCACGAGTGACAACCCGCTGGCCGGGCTCATCTCCGGTTCGCTGGATCTGGACAAGATCGAATACCTGAGCCGGGACGCCAGGATGTGCGGCGTGCCCTACGGGACCGTGGACGTGAACCGGCTGCTGGCCGCGCTCACGCTGGTGGAGCTGGACGGGCGGATCGAGGTGGGCGTTCACGAGAAGGGATTGAGCGCGCTGGAATCCCTGCTGTTCGCCAAGTATCAGATGTACCGGAACGTGTACTGGCACCATGCCGTACGGTCGGCCACCTGCATGTTCAAGCGGGCGGTGCGGAGTGCCGTGCGGGCGGGCTCGCTGGACACGCGCGCGATCGCAGGATACACCGATGGCGGCCTGGTCGAGCGGCTCGCGTCGGACGACCCGTCAGGACTCGCCCATGCCCTTGCCCGTCGGGCCCTCTACAAACGGGCGCTGGACCTGCCCGCCGCCGACCTGCCCGAGGGGATCCAGCCCTGGGTGACCAGTGACCCGGACCTGCTGGAAGCGGTGGAGGACGCCTGCGCCCGGGCTGTGGGGCTCGAGCCCGGCGAGCTGCTCATCGACTATCCCGAGCGGAGCAACATGCTGTCGGTCAACCTCCCGCTCCGCACCCGGAACGGCACCGTCGAGCGCCTGACCGAGGCAGGTCGCGCGGGACGGCTCGGCCTGCCGCGTATCGCCGACGAGCTGTACCGGAGTGCACGGCGGCTCCGGATCTTCGTGGCGAGACCCCCGCAGCGGCCGGTGGAGCCGTTGCTGGAGTGGGGCCTGATGACGGAGGTGGAGGTCAGGGCCACGCTGGGAGGGTGAGGGGAGGCGGGTCCGGGATGCGCCCGGACCCGCCACTCACCCGATGGACGTCAGAACACGAGCCACACGAATCCGTAGAGTGTGTTGTTGCCGGAGGCACTCCGGCCGAATCCGTCATAGTCGCTCTTCCCGCCGTTGAACCTGGAGTAGCTGGTATACTGCACGCCGATACGCGTGTTTTCCCACGGGTTGAGGTCCACTTCCCCCATCAGCCCGCTCGTCCGGGGATCACCGTTCGCGCTTCCTTCCACGTCCCCCGGCGCGTACAGCCCGGGATCCACAGACCCGCGCGTGTCGAAGTACCCTCCGGTCAGGCCCAGCCACTGGCGGGGGTAGTAGCTGGCATTGATCCGCAGGCTCTTCAGCGTGTTCTTGCGGTTGGCCGACCCACCGTCGGCAAAGGTGGCGTCGAGCGTCTGGTTCTCGTGAATCCAGCTTCCCCGCACCACCAGATTGCCACTCCCCACACCGGACTCGAACTGGGCATCAACGCCCACATCGGAGTAGGTGTCACGCGGGCCACTCAGCGTCCCCGGGAAGAGACTGGTATGGAGGCCGACGGTGCCGACCATCAGGTACTTGTGGTCCCACTGCTTCTGCAGGGCCAGTCGCCAGTAGGGCGCCACCCCATTGATGGCACCGGTAGCCGATGACGGGGCGGCTTCGCCCTGGAAGGCTGAGCGATAGACCGTCACCTCGCCGTAGACCAGGTTCCCCAGGAGGGCGTAGGTGCCGAGTCCCAGCACATTCTGGGAAAGCCCGCCGTCGATCATCGGGGCGGCCGCACCACCGGGGGCGATTTCGGAGCCAATGAAGGGGAAGCCCCATGCCGGCAGCGTATTCCAGGGGTCCTGGACGCCCGGATTGTTGTTGAGCGTGAAGCCGTAGGCCATTTCGCGCCCACCCAGGGAGGCCATGTCGGCGAAGCGGATCTCGACATTGTCGATGCCGAAGGCGCCGTCGGGCCCCGCGTACGTAAACTGGGAGAACAGCCCGATCTTGGGCGAGATCCGGCCGGCGAGGAATCCGCTGAGTTCCTGGGGCAATTCGGCCGCGTCGTTCTGCGTATCCGGGAGGTCATCGCTGGTGTGCGTCACCGACGCCGTGGCCATGGCGGACAGCATGGAGAACGGATTGAGGCCCAGGCGCCCCCCGTTCGTGGAGTCCGGTTCGCCCAGCACAACCTGGTTCGTGAACGTGTACCCGCCGAGCTTGAACTGGCGCCCGAAGGGTGTCAGGGTCAGGAACTGGTAGTGGCAGGCACTGCAGGCGAGCCCCGTCTGCCGGGCGTAGCTCGGGACCGCATGAGCCGTCCCGGTGAAGGCGGCGACATAGGCGCGCGCGAGGTCGTGCAGTCGGTCAGTGGCCGATGCCGGTTGGGCGATGAGCAGCAGGCAGAGGAAGGGAACCAGCCGATGGAACCGGGGCACGGGGTGCCTCCGAGGTCAGGGATGCTTCTACATATGCGAGCTACGTGAAGCGGGCGTGAATGCAGTGTGAAAGATTCCTGAGGGGCCGTGATTGTGCGCTCGGGTTCGGCAGGGTATCCTTTGGCATTCCCTGTGTATGGTGCATCTGATGCGTGGAGTGCGGGTCGCGTTCCTCCTGGCAGGTATGATGGCCGCCGGTGCCGCCGAGGCCCGGGCCCAGGCCGTGGATACCACACGGCGCGGGGAAGCCCCGGATTCAGCGCTCATGTCCCCTGCAATCATCGAAGCGGGCCGGAAACTTTTCCATGGCAAGGGTACGTGTTACGCCTGTCACGGGAACAACCTGCAGGGCGGCCCGGTCGCGCCCGGGTTGGACGGCCCGCACTGGAAGCACATCGACGGCACCTTCGCCGCCATCCTCGGGCGCATCGATCACGGCAATCCCGGCACGATCATGGTGGCCCACCCCGGGGGGATCAATGAGTCGCAGGTCTTCATCGTCGCCGCGTACGTGTACGCGGTGAGCCACGGGCAGGCCAGGCCATGACGGACCCCCGGGGCCCCGGGCGCGCTGGAAGCGGCATGAACCCCGCCCGCGCCGTCGCGGCGGGCCTGATCGGGACCGCGGCCATGACCGCCCTGCTGCTGGTGGAACCGTCGGTCGGGCTCCCCCGCATCGCCATCGGGCAGATCCTGAGCACCTCCCTGGGCAGCGCCTCCGCCCACCTTCCGGTCGGCCCCACGGCCGGCTGGATCATTCACTTTACGACCGGCGCCCTGCTGGCCCTGATCTACGCCCGGTGGTTTGTGCGGCGCCTGCCCGGTGCTGCACTGGTGCGCGGACTGGTCTACGGCGGGATGGTGTTCGTCGTCGCCCAGGTGACTTTCCTTCCCCTGACGGGCGGAGGCCCCTTCTCCCGCGGTAACGTCGAACTGCTCGCCGGCAGTCTGCTGGCCCACCTGGTCTATGGCGGGATCACCGGCTGGATCTACGGAGGCTGAGGCATAGCCGGAAATTGCCTGTTCCCTGCACCCTCCATGAGCCCATCAGTGGCCTGTAACTAGAACATCCACTTTTGCACATTTCACCACGTCATCAACAATTGTAATTCATTAAGCAGCAATAATTTGCACCATGCGTGCAAATTATTGCGCTATGCATGGAATTGCGTCTCTGCTGGCACGCCTCCTGCCTCCTTATAGTACCCGGAATCGCAGTTTTCGGGTGCCGGTACCGGCACCCGGACCGCCCAACGTGTCTCCGGGGAAGCGCCATGCTCCGCATATGGAAGTCGGTCCGCCTGTTGCTCGTGCTGCTGCCGTGCCTGCTGGGGCCGTGGGCCCCACAGGCACGGGCCTCGGATGCGAACTGGGTCCCGCAGACCCTTCGCATCCAGGGCGCGTTCGAGCCCACGCTCTACGCCACCCTGGCCCGGGCCATTCCCGACAGCATCCTGAACGGCCGGGAACGCGAATACATGGCGTGGGAGCTGGCCGACGTCTTCCGGTGGGAAACGGACTTTACGCACGACCTGCAGCTCGGCGGAACCTACCGGATCGTGTTCGAGCGGTTGCTGCTGCCCTTTGGGGAGGTGCGCTATGGCCGCCTCCTCGCGGCCGAAATCCGGCTGGGGAACAAGACCTTCGTCGCTTACGAATTCGACGACTCGCAGGGCCGGACGGCCTACTACGACGAGGACGGCGTCTCCATGCGCCGGGCATTCCTCCGGGTCCCGCTCCAGTTCCGCCGCGTCAGCTCACCCTTCAGTTCCGGCCGTTACCACCCGATCCTCGGCCTCATGCGCCGGCATGAGGGCATCGACTACGCCGCCGCCTCAGGCACGCCGGTCATGGCGGCAGGCGACGGTGTCATCCAGCGGATCGGCCGGGCGGGGGGCTATGGCAATATGATCGAGATCCGGCACGAGAACGGCATGGTCACGCGGTATGCGCACCTGCGTGCCTACGCGCCGGGCATCCGCAAGGGAAGCCACGTCACCCAGGGGCAGCGCATCGGCCTCGTCGGGCAGACGGGCCTCGCCACCGGACCGCATCTGCACTTCGAGATCCGGGTCAACGGCGTGGCAAGGAATCCGAGACAGGTGGAGACCGGCGCGGGCGATCCCGTCGCGACGGTGGACCGCGAGGCGTTCTTCGACCAGGTGGAGCGCTTGCGGACGGTCCTGGTGCCGGCCGGCCGCGCGCTGGCGGCGGCCGGCGGCGGGAGTTCACTCCCCGCGGCGGGCGCCGACGGGAACGGCGGGGTGCTCGCCGGACGGTGAGTCCACGGCGTCGATCCGGATGACGATCGCCGTGATGTTGTCGAGGCCGCCGCGACGGTTGGCCTCGGTGATCATCCGGTCCACCCACTGCTGCGGCTCGCCGGCACCCTCCAGGATCTTGGTCAGCTGCTCGTCCTCCAGCATGCCGGTGAGTCCATCGGAGGCGAGCAACAGCAGGTCGCCCTTCCGGAGCGACCCATAGTACACATCGGGGATGACGTCCTCGCCTGCCCCGACACACCGCGTGATCACGTTGCTGTACGGATGCACACGGGCCTGCTCCTGGGTGAGCAGGCCCGCATCGACCTGTTCCTGCACGTAGGAATGGTCCTTGGTGAGCTGTAGCATCCTCCCGTCACGAAGCAGGTAGGCCCGGCTGTCGCCCACCTGCCCGATGAGGTAGCGCCTGGGGCGGAGCACCAGGGCCGTGACCGTGGTCCCCATTCCCCGCTTGTCCTGTTCGGTGAGCGTCCGGCCGAAAATGGCCTCGTTGGCGGAGCGGATCGCATTCCGGAGCCGCTCGGACATTTCCTCGTCCGCCACCCCCCGGAGCGTCCCCAGGGTGTCCGCAACCGTCTGGACTGCCATCTCGCTCGCGACCTCCCCCGCCGCGTGCCCTCCCATGCCATCCGCCACGATGAACAGGCCGCGGTCTGCCTGCATCAGGTAGCTGTCCTCATTCCCGGACCGGACGATCCCGACGTCGGTGCGGGCCGCACAGGAGAAACGCACGTGGAATCGCTCGCTAGATGAGGAAGCAGTAACTGGCGAGGGCCAGCGCGGCCGCCAGGATGAGGAGTGGGGCCAGCCAGCGGGACGTCGGGGCGGACGGCCCCCCTGTCACCACCACAGGGCCCTTACGCGCCGGGGCGGGTCTGGCCTCGGAGGCATCCACGGGAGCGGCAGCGGGCTCGACCGCCGCGGCCGGTTGACCCTGCGCCATCTGGGGCATGATCCGCGTACCGCCACCCGCCGGAGCGACTCCCAGGGCGTCATCGCTCGGTTCGAACAGGGTCTGTACCCGGCCGAAGCGGACGCCGGCCCCCGGCGCGAGCGGGTATTCGCCGATCACCTTCTCCTCGTCGACGTACGTCCCATTGGTGCTGCCGAGGTCCGTCAGGATCCAGATCCCCTCACGTCGCTGCAGTTTGGCGTGGTTGCCACTCACGCTCTCATCCGACACGACGAGGTCGTTATAGTCGTTCCGGCCGATGTTGACCACCGGGGCCCGCACGGCCAGCCGGGTCCCCCGGAGGGGGCCGCTCCGCACGAGAAACGAGGCGATCACGGGGGGCGCCTGGGGCGCGGCGGGGGCGACCGCCCGGGGCACCCGCCCCGGCGTGACCGGCGCACCGAAGAGCGTGTCGTTCAGCCGCTCGCTGGCACCCGGCGGCGGGGATGGGAGCGGCGGATGTACGGGCGGGGGCGGGGGTGGGGGCGGAGGGGCCACCTCGACCGCCTCGTCCGCCTTTTCCGCCTGGGCCGCCTCGTCCGTCCTGTCCGTCCTGTCCGCCTCGTCCTTCTCGTCGGCGTAAAAGCGGAATTCATGGGTGCCGAGGCGGATCAGGTCCGCCCGGGCCAGCGGCCGGCGGCCGCTCACCCGTTCATCGTTAACAAACGTCCCGTTGGTGCTGAGGTCAACGATCTCGTATCCGGAGGCGGTGCGGCGCACCTCGGCATGACGCCGGGAGACCTGGTTATGCTCGATGACCACGTCACAGTCGGCATCACGGCCCAGAACCAGGCCCCTGGTGACGGAGTATTCGCGGCCGTCGGTCAGGGAGACCAGCCGCCCCGCGGTGAGTCCGTCCACCGGGGGGTCCGTCCCGTCCAGGGGCGGACCGTCGGGCCCGCGCGGCGTCACAGCCCGGGCAAACTGGGTACTGCCGACCCTGCTGGTATCCACAACCCGGATCTCATGGCCCCCTACCCGGATCCGGTCGCCGTGGAGCACCGGCGTCGGCTCCTGCCCCAGCTGGATCCCGTTCACCGTTACATGGGCGATGGGTGAGGCGCGGCGGATAGCCACCACCCCGGGCCGGCTGGCCACGACGGCGTGGCGCGGCTCGACATCCCCACCTTCGAGCATGATGCTCGAGGCAGGATCTGACCCGATGGTCGTCTCGCCGTCGGGGACGACGTGGCGTTCTCCGCCGATTTCGAGCTGCATCATGGCTCAATCCCGCGAATCCAGTGTAACGGAATAACGTACCCGGGGCGCTGTAACCGGACAAGGGAACGCACCTTACGCGCTCCGCACCGATTCCGGCCCGCTCAACTGCAACTGGTACAGTTTCCAGTAGAGCCCACCCTGGTCCAGCAGGGCGCGGTGCGGCCCCCGTTCCCGGATCTCCCCGTGGTGCATGACGAGGATCTCGTCGGCGTGGAGGATCGTGCTCAGGCGGTGGGCGACGACGATGTTCGTCCGCCCCCGCATCAGTTCACCGATCGCATCCTGGATCTGGGCCTCGGATTCGGTGTCCACCGAGCTGGTCGCCTCGTCCAGCACGAGGATCCGGGGATCGAGCGCCAGCGCGCGGGCAAAGCTCAGGAGCTGGCGCTCCCCGACGCTCAGGCTCCGCCCCCGCTCCCCCAGCACATGTCCATACCCCGCCGGCAGCCTCCGGATGAACCGGTCCGCTCCCACCCGGCCCGCGGCCAGCTCGGCAACATCCCGGGTCACCGGCGCATCAAGCGTAAGGTTGTGCAGGATGTCACCCGTGAAGAGGAAGAGATCCTGCTGCACGAAGCCGATCAGGCCGCGCAGGTCGTGGGTCGAGATCTCGCGGAGATCCACCCCGTCCACCAGGATACGGCCCCGCTCCGGGTCGTAGAACCGGAGCAGCAGATTGATGACGGTGGTCTTCCCCGCCCCGGTGTGCCCGACAAGTGCGACAGTCCGCCCGGGCGTCGCGGTGAAGGATACGTCCTTCAGGACCCAGGGGCCGTCGGGGCTGTAGCGGAACCAGACGTGCTCGAAGACGACTTCGCCCCGGACCGGCTCGGCCAGGGGACGCGGCCCGACGGGCTCGGCCACCGTCACCGGCGTGTCCAGCAGCCGGAAGACCCGCTCGGAGCTGGCCATCGCGCTCTGGAGCAGGTTGTACTTCTCCGAGAGGTCCTGGAGGGGCTGGAAGAAGCGGCGCGTCAACTGGATGAAGGCTGCCAGGATTCCGACCGTCAACCCTCCCCCCAGGCTCTTGAGGCCGCCGTAGAAGAGGAGCAGGGCGACCGCAACCGACGTCAGCACCTCGATGACCGGGAAGAACACGGCATAGAGCCGGATCCCCCGGAGGTGGGCCTCGAGGTAGCTCCGGTTGACCGACTCGAAGTCCCGGGCCGCGGCCTTCTCTCGATTGAAGAGCTGGACGACCCGCACTCCGCCCAGGTGCTCCTGCAGGTAGCTGTTGAGCCGGGCGAGCCGGATCCGGATGTCCTGGAAGGCGGTCCGGACCTTTTTCCTGAAGATCGCCGCCGAGAGCGCGACCAGTGGTATCACCGCGAAGGCAACCAGGGCCAGCCGCCACTCGGCCAGGAGCATCATCGCCATGATGGCAGCGAGGGTAAATACGTCGCCGAACACGGTGACCACCCCGCTGCTGAACAGCTCGTTCAGGGTCTCGATATCACTGGTGACCCGTGTCATCAGCCGGCCGACCGGGTTGCGGTCAAAGTACGGGATACTCAGCCGCTGCAGGTGCCCGAAGACCTCCAGCCGGAGGTCGTACATGACGCGCTGGCCAATGAACGTCGTCAGCAGGTTGCTGCCATAGCTGACGAAGAGGTCCAGGGCGAGCGAGCCCAGGAAAAACAGCGCGAGGACGGTGAGGAGCCCCGCGTCACGGGCCGGCACGGCCACGTCGAGCGCCTTCTGGGTGAGAATCGGTCCCACGAGGGTGAGCCCGGCGCTGGCCAGGAGGAGGACCACCGCCACCGCCACGTTCAGCCGGTAGGGGCGAAGGTAGCGCAACAGGCGCCGCAGCAGGTCCGCGTCGTACCCGGCGACCTCCTCTTCCGGATGGCCCGGCGCCGTCACGGGCCTTCGGGCCCTGTCGGGAGGGCCATCGGGTGTTCGCCGACCCCGGCGGTGGTCTCGCCCAGGTCCTTGAGGCCCTTGCGGACCCACCAGCTGAATACGAAGAACCCGAAGGCGAGGGTGTAGTAGCTCAGGATCATCCGCCAGATGATCGTGTACAGCGGTGTCAGGGCCCTCGGCAGGTACACGGTCATGACCGTCGCGGAGAGCAGCTCGGCGATGCCGGAGGCGCCCGGCGTCGGGGCGAAGTAGAGCAGGAAGGTGATCAGGGTCTGCACGAGGAGCACGTCCACGAAGTTGGCGTGCACCCCGACGGCCCGCAGGGCGACGTATCCGGCCAGCAACTTGTTGGCATGGGAGGGCGCGGAGAGAATCGTTGCCAGGACGAGCGAGAGCCAGCCCTTCGGCGTATTGAAGGCGACGACGCTGTGGTGGGCCTCGTCCAGCCCGGCCCGGAGTCGCTCGACCCGCCGGGCCACCCGCCGACTCCGGCCACCGATCTTTTCGGTCAGTTTCGTGAGGAGGTCCCGCACCAGCCGGGGGAACACGATCACGATCACCAGCAGCACACCGAGGCCGGCGAAGATGGTCAGGCTGCCGAGGAAGAGGTCGTACAGGGACAGCCCGAGGACGTTGCCCTTCTCCCCCAGCGAACGCCCGGCCCCGAAGATGATCGCCAGCGGGCCGGCGATAGCGAAGAAGGCCACCGTGGCAATGAAGGTCATCAGGGTGGAGGTCATCGCCACCGGGACGCTCACGCCATAGCGCTTCATCGTGTAGATCATCATCGGCCCGGCGCCGGACTGGAGCGGCGTCAGGTAGGCGGCCCAGGCGCTCATGCCCCCCGCCAGGATCATCCCCTTGAGCGGCGGGTCCGGGTGGATCTGCCGGGCCACGATCCAGAGCCGCAGCCCCCCGCCCAGCCAGTCCATCGAGGCCAGGCCCAGGCCGACCACCAGCCATATGAAGTGGATGTTCTTCAGGGACTCGAGGAACAGCGGCAGGTTGTTGCCATAGGCCAGGACCGCCCCGTACCCCACGAGGGAAATGAGGAGGAAGACCTCGAAGCCGCGAAGCAGGAGCTTTGGGGAGAGGGCTTTGGCCATGAAGGGGAGAAACGTAAACGCAAAGAGGGCGGTCGTGAACAGGGCGGTCGTGGCGGTCGGGAGGAGAGAGATGCGTCCTGGAATCGGGCGGTCGGGGCGGTCTGGCGGAGAGACACGTCCTGGAAGCGGGCGGTCGGGACGGTGTACAGGGGAGCAGGGGTCCGGCGGCGGGCGGACGAGACGGACGCGGCGGACAGGTC
Organism: uncultured Gemmatimonadales bacterium; assembly: GCA_963825055.1. Taxonomy (GTDB): domain Bacteria; phylum Gemmatimonadota; class Gemmatimonadetes; order Gemmatimonadales; family GWC2-71-9; genus CAWGSK01. Next base: position 31,858 of record CAWGSK010000008.1, on the reverse strand, counting down.
GGTCGACCGCCTCGACCGCCCGATTCCAGACCGGGTATTCCCTTTGGACCGCCCTGACCGCCCGCCACCCGGCCGTATCTTCCCTCCGGACCACCCCGACCGCCCCTTCCCAGTACGGCTATTCTTCGGTCATGTCCAGCCGGTCCATCCGCGTCGTCAATGCGCGGCAGAACAACCTTCGTGGAATCACGGTCGAGGTGCCCCACCGGTCGCTCACGGTGGTGACGGGACCGTCCGGCAGCGGGAAAAGTTCGCTCGCGTTCGAGACCCTCTACGCCGAGGGGCAGCGGCGCTACATCGAGTCGCTCTCGACCTACGCCAAGCAGTTCCTCGACCGGATGCCCAAGCCGCTGGTGGACCGGATCGAGGGAATCGCCCCCAGCATCGCCATCGAGCAGCGGAACCCGGTCACCAGCAGCCGCTCGACCGTGGGCACCGCCACGGAGGTCTATGACTACCTCCGGCTCCTCTTTGCCCGCGCCGGCATCCCTTACTGCCGGATCTGCGGCGGCCGCGTCCGGCGGGACACACCCCAGTCCGCCGCAGACGCCATCCTCGCCCGCTTTCCCGACCGCTTCCAGGTCGCCTTCCCGCTCCCGGCATCAGCCAGGAACGACCACATCACGGTGGTGGAAAACCTCCGGGCCATGGGGTTCGTGCGGCTCCAGGTGGACGGAGCCGGGCTGCACCTCGACGAACTGCCGGCGACGCTGGACCTCGCGAGAGCGGGCGAGGTACTGGTGGTGGTGGACCGGTTGACCGGCTCCGCCCCGGCCGGGCGTGTGGCAGACGCGGTGGCCACTGCCTTCCAGGAGGGCGAGGGTGTCGCGATGGCGGTGAGCGAGACCGATGGCCTCCGCTTCAGCGAGTCGCCGGCCTGCAGCGCCTGCGACACCGCCACGCTGCCCCTCACCCCGTCGCTCTTCAGCTTCAATAACCCGCGCGGAGCGTGCGGCGGCTGTAACGGTTTCGGGGCCGTACTGGAGTACGACGAATCGCTCGTGGTGCCCGACCAGGACCGCACCATCGCCGAGGGGGCAATCGATCCCTGGACCAAGCCGAGGTACGAGACGCGGCGCCGCATGCTGCGGGACGCCGCCCGGAAGCTCGGCGCGGATGCCCACACCCCGTGGCGGAAGCTCAAGGCTGACCACCGCCGACAGCTGCTGTACGGGACCATGGGTCGCTATGTGGGGATCTTCCCGTTCCTGAAGGACCTGGAGCGCAAGCGGTACAAGCAGTACATCCGGGTCTTCCTCCGCCAGTACCAGCTGGCCCATCCGTGCCCCGAGTGTGGCGGCGCGCGGCTGAACGAGCACGCGCTCGCCGTCCGCATCGGGCCGGACAGTATCGCGGATGTCTCGGCACGCACCATCGAGCGCATGGGTGAGTGGATGGACGGCCTGACCCTGTCGGAGCAGGAGCGCGCCGTCGCCGGCCCGATCCTGGAGCAGCTGGACGATCGCCTCGATTTCCTCTGCGCGGTCGGACTGGGATACCTCACGGTGGACCGGCAGATGCGGACGCTCTCCGGCGGCGAGGCCCAGCGCATCGCGCTGGCCAACGCCATGGGCTCCCGGCTGGTGGACACGCTCTATGTCCTGGACGAGCCGTCCATCGGTCTCCATCCGCGGGACATTGACCGGCTGCTCGGCCTCCTCCAGCGCCTCAGGGACACCGGCAATACCGTCGTGGTGGTTGAGCATGACCTCTCCGCCATCGAGCGCGCCGACTGGATGCTGGAGCTGGGGCCTGGAGCCGGGGAGCACGGCGGGGAGATCGTCTACGCGGGGCCGCCCGGGGACAGCACCGCCTCGCTGACCGGCCAGTACATCAACGGCACGAAGCGCATCGCCGTACCGAGCGGCCGGCGGGTGGCGGGCCCCCGATGGATCAGGGTCAAGGGAGCCCGGCTTCACAACCTCGAGGGGGTGGACGTCTCGATTCCGCTGGGCACACTCACCGTGGTGACCGGCGTGTCCGGCAGCGGCAAGAGCACCCTGGTGCATGACGTGCTGTACCGGCAGCTCGAGCGGCTGATCCACGGGGAGCACAGTGCCAAGTCACACCTGGGCGAGGAGATCGGCGAGGTCGACTCGGTCGACGGATACGGCGGAATCGAGGACGTCGTCCTGATCGACCAGTCCCCGATCGGGCGTTCGCCCCGGTCCAACCCGATCACCTACATCAAGGGCTTCGACGAGATCCGGGAACTGTTCGCCGACCAGCCCGAGTCGCGGCGGCGCAAGTACACTCCCTCCACCTTCTCGTTCAACATGCCGGGCGGGCGCTGCGAGGCCTGCCAGGGCGCGGGGCATGTGCAGGTGGAGATGGTCTTCCTGGCGGACGTCTTCGTCCCGTGCGAGTCCTGCGATGGCACCCGGTTCAAGCCCGAGGTCCTGGAAGTCCGGGTTAACGGCCGCTCCATCCACGACGTGCTCCAGTGGACCGTGGACGAGGCCGTCCGCCAGTTCCGCCACCAGCCGAAGCTCGGGCTCGCCCTCTGGCACCTCCAGCAGGTAGGCCTCGGCTATCTCAGGCTGGGCCAGCCCGCCACGACGCTCTCCGGCGGCGAGGCGCAGCGGCTCAAGATCGCACGGGAGCTCATCTCGGCGCGGAAGAGAAAGGGCCGGAAACTCTACATCCTGGACGAGCCGACCACCGGGCTCCATCTGGACGACGTCCGCACCCTGAACCACGTGCTGGACCGGCTGGTGGACGCGGGACACACCGTGGTGGTCATCGAGCACCACCTCGATGTCATCAAGCGGGCCGACTGGGTGATCGACATGGGGCCGGAAGCCGGTGCGGGCGGCGGCCGGGTGGTGGCGGCGGGGACGCCTGAAGAGGTAGCCCGGGTGCGGGAATCGCACACGGGGCGGTATTTGAAGGAGGTTCTGGAGGGGAGGGAGGCGGTGACAGTAACTGCGTGAGCGGTGAACGGTGAACGGTGAGCGGTGAACGGTGCCAACCTCGTACGGTACCATCTCGCCCCGCGTGCAGTTCCCGTTCACCGTTTACCGCTTACCGCTTACCGCTCACCGCCTTTCCGTTCACCGCTTTGCCGCCCTCCTTCTCCACCTCCCCGGCAGCGCCAGCCAGTAGCCCATCAGCGTCGTGACCAGGCAGATCAGGCCGCTCCCGACCAGCACTACCTCCTGAATCGACGCACGCCCCAGCGTGACCCGAAGCGCGTGGAAATCGTGCAGGCTCGCGAGCGTGGCGCGCGTGCGGCGGCGGCGGTCGGTGCTCACCACGGTGCCTTCATCCTGGATAATGAAGAGAACGGTCGAGGGCTCGTCGTTGTAGGCGATCCGGAAGACCGGGAGCCTGCCGTTGGGGTAGGTCATCGAGTGGGCCGTCAGGCGCTCGACGGAGGTGACCCTGGGTGGGGTCGTGAAGGTGGCGTTCGCGATCTGGACCGCCATGTCCCGGTCGATCTCGATCCGGTCGCCGGTCACGGCGGAGATCAGGGTCCCACGCTGCCGCTTGAGCGCCACCCGGTAGACCGGCTGCTCCAGTACCGTGTGCAGCGTGACGGAGTTGAGTTCCGCACCGGTCGTGTCCTGTTCCTGCACCAGGCGGACCGCATCGGCCGGTGAGAGCGTCGCGTCCATCCAGGCGACGTCGGGACTGGTGCGTCCCGGCCCGACACCGGAGGAATTGGGCAAGCCCATCACGATGCCGGTCACCAGCCACATGACGAGGATGAGGCCGACGCCGACGCCGATCCATTTGTGCAGTGTGCGGATGCGCATGGTAACAACCGGGTGTCGGGTGTCGGGTGTATTGTCATCCTGAGGGCCGTCAAGGCCCGAAGGATCTTGTCAGCCTGCAATCGACCTTCGTCGAGCTTGCAAAGGCGTTCGATACCGGGTGGGAAGATTCCTCGCTGGACGCTCGGAATGACAATAACGCCGTCCGCCTGTCCGCCCTGTTTCTCGTCCGCCCTGTTCACGACCGCCCTGACTGTCCCCCCGTCACGCCCAGATCCAGCTCCGGCGTAAAGTCTTCCCCCGGATTGATGAACCGGTCCCGCTCCAGGCCATACTGCTTGTCGTACAGCTGCCGGTACCGGCCGTCCAGTTCGAGCAGCTCATCCTGGGTTCCGCGTTCGACGATCTCGCCGTGCTCCAGCACCAGGATCTGGTCGGCACTGGCGATGGTGGAGAGCCGGTGGGCGATGACGAAGGTGGTCCGGCCGCTCCGGAGGCGGCGGAGGCCGTCGCGGATCATGCCCTCGCTCTCGCTGTCGAGCGAGCTGGTGGCCTCGTCCAGGATGAGGATCCGTGGGTCGGCCAGGATCGCCCGTGCGATGGCCACCCGCTGGCGCTGGCCGCCGGAAAGCTTGACGCCGCGCTCGCCTACGATCGTGTCGTACCCGTCCTCGAACCCCTCGATGAATTCCTCGCAGTGCGCTGCCTGCGCGGCCGACACGATCTGGCCCCGGCTTGCGCCGGGCCTGGAGAAGGCAATGTTCTCCGCGATCGTGCCGTCGAAGAGGAAGTTGTCCTGGAGCACGACCCCCAGGTGGCTGCGGTATTCGCGAAGCCGCAGGTCCCGGAGGGGCCGGCTGTCCACCAGGATCTCCCCACTGTCGGGACGGTTGAAGGCCATGACCAGGCTGATCAGCGTGCTCTTGCCGGACCCGCTCGAGCCAACCAGCGCCGTGGTGGAACCCGACGGCGCGCGGAACGAGACGTTGCGCAGCACCGGCGTGCCCTCGACGTAGGAAAAGGTCACATCCTTGAACTCGACTTCCCCGTCCACCGAGGGTACCGGCGCCAGTCCGCTGTCATCCGCTTCCTCGGTCGGCTTGCGGAGCAGCTCCCGGATCCGGTCAAGCCCGGCGAATGCCTCGCTGATCTGTGTCCCGATCGAGGCGATCTGGACCATCGGTGCGGCCACAAGGCCGATCAGGAACAGGTACATCACGAACCCGCCCATGGTCATGGTGCCGGCCAGGATGGATCGCCCGCCCCCGATGATCATGAGGACGCCCACCGCCCCCACAATGACCGTAGTCAGCGCCGAGACTGCCGAGATGCCGGTAATCGTCTTCGCGATGTTCCGGTACAGCCGATGCACGCCCTTCGCAAAGACCAGTTCCTCGCGCCGCTCGGCAGTGTAGGTCTTGACCAGCCGGATGCCCGCGACCGATTCAGCCAGCCGTCCCGTCACCTCGGCGTTGATGACGCTGCGCTCACGGAAGACGGGCCTCAGCCGCTTGAAGGCGTAGGCCATCCCGCCCCCGAAGACGAGCAGCAGCAGCAGGGTTACGGACGTCAGCTTCCAGTTGAGGTAGAACAGCCATGAGAGGGCGATGGTCGCGGTGATGAGCCCGCCCACGAGCTGCACCAGGCCGGTCCCGACCAGGTTCCGGACGCCCTCGGCGTCGGTCATGATCCGGGAGATCAGCACGCCGGTCTTGGTGGAGTCGAAGAACGCGACATTGAGCCGGAGGACGTGCGCCTCGACCCGCTTCCGCATGTCCGCGATGGCCCGCTGTGCGGTCAGGCTCAGCACCTGGGACAGGCCGAACGACGTGACCGCCTGGATCAGGGTCGCCACGCCCACCGCCGCCGCCAGGGGCAGGAGCAGTTGTCCGCGACGTTCACCGATGACGTGGTCGATCAGGTACTTGGAGCTGGCAGGCATCACGAAGCCGGCCAGCCGGTTGATCAGCAACAGCCCAAAACCGATCGAAAGCTTGCGCCGGTGGGCCCAGACCAGGGTCCGGGCCTCGCGCCAGACGACCGCGGCCTCGAGTTTTCTCTTCTTCTTCGCTTCGTCAGACATGCCTCAACCTTATGTCATCAGGGGCGCGATTCATGCCTCGCACGCCCGCCAGAGATACCATGCCGCCACCGACCGATAGGGCCGCCACCGCTCACCCCGGCGGGTGAGTTCAGCCGCGTTCGGCAGCTTCCGCTTCCGGAACGCCTTCATGAATCCCTTCCGTACACCGTAATCCGTCACCGGCAGGACATCGGGCCGGCCCAGCCGGAAGATCAGCATCATCTCCACTGTCCACGGCCCGATCCCCCGAATGGCCGTGAGTCGCTCGATGATCTCCGAGTTCTCCATGCGAAGCAGCCTGGCCCGGGTCGGCACCACGCCGGATTCCGTCTTCGCCGCCAGGTCCCGGAGTGCGGCAACCTTGGCGCGGGAGAGCCCCACGCCGCGAAGCTCCTCATCCGTTGACGCGGCGATGTCGACGGGCCTGAGCCGCTTCCTCGGCTTGTACAGGCCGAGCAGGCGGCCGTGAATGGTCGCGGCGGCCTTCCCGGTCAGCTGCTGGTACACGATGGATTCCGCCAGTGACTCGAACGGACTCTGCATCACGTCCAGCCGGAGCCGGAGCGGTCCGGCGCGCTCGATCACCTTCCCGAGCAGCGGATCGGCCTCGACCAGGTGCCGAACCGCCTCGTCGCCGTCGTACGGCAGCTCTCCATCGGGGGCATCCGCCAGCTCGACGCCCTCCAGTGACAGAATCCGCCGCTTCGTCGCGACCCCGCCAGCGGCACTGAATCCGCCGGGCTTCCCGCCCGCGGCCAGGACCCGGTGGCAGGGGATAATGAGCGGCAGCGGGTTGGTCGCCATCGCGCGTCCCACGGCGCGCGAGGCGCCGGGGCTACCGGCCAGGCCCGCCAGTTCACCGTACGTCACCGTCCGTCCCGCCTCGACCTCCCGGAGGGCGGCGTAGACCCTTTCCGTGAAACCACCGCCGGCCCCGTTGAGATCCAGCCTGGCCGCGCGGAACGACTGTGGCCGCCCGTCCAGGTGCCGGCGGACCCGGGTAATCTCGCGGGAAACCCAGCCGGGAGGGTCGGCGAACTCGGCATCGGGATGCAGGTCCCGGAGGCGTGCCTCGACCTGCCCGCGCCGTCCTTCGGGGAGCATCAGGCGGACGAGGCCGCGGGGGGACCACGCCACGGCACAGGTCCCAAGGGCTGTCTCAAACAAGGCGGCTTTGGGTGGCATGACAGGAAAGTAAACAAGCGGGACACCCGGGGCGCGGCCGGGACCCATTATCATCCATGAGCCCCCCGTCCCCCAGCCTGAGAGGACCATTGGACCGCCTACGCGCCGCCTCGCTCCAGTACTTCATCCGGCCGGTACGGACCTTCGACCAGTTCAGGGACCAGGTCGAGGGCCTCGTGGACACCGCGGCGGACTACAAGTGCAGTCTGCTCGTGTTCCCCGAATATTTCACGGTCCAGCTCCTGACGCTGGGCGACATCCGCCGCCCCATCAATGAGCAGATCCGGGACCTGGCCGGCCAGCAGGAGGCCTACGTCTCGGTCATGAGCGAGATGGCGAGGCGGCGGAAGATGTACATCGTGGGAGGGACGATCCCGGTGCGTGACCCGGAGACCGACAAGATCCACAACGAGTGCTTCTTCTTCGGCCCATCGGGCGACTACGGCATCCAGGGCAAGCTCCACATGACCCGGTTCGAGACCGAGGAATGGCACGTCTCGCCCCGGCATGGCCTGCGCATCTTCGAAACGAGCTTCGGGCCTGTGGCCATCGCGGTCTGCTACGACGTCGAGTTTCCCGAGATCGCGCGGGCGGCGGCCCGGCGCGGGGCGCACGTACTCATCGTCCCGAGCTGCACGGACGAGCGGCAGGGGTTCCTGCGGGTACGCTACTGTGCCCAGGCACGGGCCATCGAGAATCAGATGTACGTGATCCAGTCCAGCACCGTCGGCTCATTGCCGAACGTGCCGGCGGTTTCGCTCAATTATGGCCAGGCGTCCATTCTCACCCCGAGCGACTTCCCCTTCTCCCGGGACGGCATCCTTGCCGAAGGACAGCCCAACCAGGAAAGCATGGTCATCGGCGAGATGAACCTCAACACCATCCTCGACACCCGCTCGAGCGGCACGGTCATCCCGCTGCTCGACAGTGAGCGCACGGCGAGTATCGTGGCCGACGTGGAGACCGTGCGTCTGTGAGAGGCGGGGTGGACGAGGTCAGCGTCCGCACGACGGTGCCGGGGGATTTCCCCGGCATCATCGACCTCTGCTGCGCCGTGTACCCTCATTCCCCCTCCTGGAGCCTGGCGCAGCTCGAAAGCCATCATGCCCTCTTTGCCGACGGCCAGGCCGTCGCCGTCGAGGGTGGGAAGACAGTCGTCGGCATGGCCGCCAGCCTGGTCGTCCTCTGGGACGACTACGACATGGACACCAACTGGCGCGACTTCACCGAGCACGGGACCTTCGCCAACCACGATTCGGAAGGCCGCACCCTGTACGGCGCCGAGGTCATGGTTCACCCGTTGTATCAGGGGCTGGGCATCGGGAAGAAGCTCTATCAGTGGCGTCGCGACCTGGTCCGGCGGCTGGACCTGCTCCGGATCCGGGCGGGTGCACGCCTGCGGGGGTACAGCCGCTGCGCCGGGCAGATGAGCGCGGAGGGCTACGTCCGGAAGGTCGTCACAGGCGAGCTCTCGGACCCCACGCTCTCTTTCCAGTTGCGCCAGGACTTCCACGTCCTTGCCGTGGTCGGTGACTACCTGCGGAACGACCCCGCGAGCCTGGGATGGGCCGCCGTGATCGAGTGGCTGAACGAGGACCTGGCACAGCCGGAGGACTACGTGGGGAGGCAGATATGGGAGAGCAGCGAGTAGCGAGTGGCGAGTGGCGAGTGGCGAGTGGCAGGTGGCAGGTGGCAAGTAGCAAGTGGCAAGTGGTCGTTGAGTGGTTGAATCGTTGAGTCGTTGGTCGACCGTCCTGTCCGCCTTGTCCGCCCTGACCACCCTGACACGATGCCCGAACTCCCCGACATCCTCCTCTACCTGGACGCACTCGACCGGTTCGTGACCGGACATGTGCTCGAAGACGTGCGGGTGCGGAGTCCCTCACTGCTCAAGACCGTGGATCCGCCGCTGGCGGACGCCGCGGGCCGGCGGGTGACCGGGATCGAGCGGATCGGGAAGCGCCTCGTCCTGGACCTCGAGGGCGACCACTTCATTATCCTGCATCTCATGATTGCCGGGCGGCTCCGGTGGAGGGAGCCGGGAAAGAAACCGCCGGGGAAGCTCGCCCAGGCTGAGTTCGCGTTTCCCCACGGCTCCCTGTGGCTCACCGAGGCCGGCACGAAGAAACGGGCCTCACTCCATCTGGTGCGGGGCCGGGAGTCACTCGTCGCGTTCCACCGCGGCGGGCTCGATGTGCAGGCGGCGTCGCTCGAGGAATTCCAGACCGCGATCCGTCGCGAGCGACATACCCTCCGGCGGGCCCTGACGGACCCGCGCCTGCTGGACGGCATCGGGAATGCCTACGCCGATGAAATCATGCACCGGGCCCGGTTGTCACCGGTGCAGCTCTCCACCAACCTGGACGACGGGGAGATCGAACAGCTCTACGAGGCAACGCGGTCGGTGCTCGACGAGTGGACCGCCCGGCTCCGGGAGGCGAACGGGGAGGCCTTTCCCGAGAAGGTCACGGCGTTTCGCGAGGGCATGGCGGTGCACGGCCGTTTTGGCCAGCCGTGTCCCGACTGCGGCACTCCGATCCAGCGCATCCGCTGGGCAGACAACGAGACCAACTACTGCGCGAGATGCCAGACGGGCGGGCGCCTGCTGGCGGATCGGGGGTTGTCGAGGTTGCTCAAGGAGGATTGGCCGAAGAAGGTCAGTGATTAGTGATTAGTGAGTAGTGCTTCAAGGTGACTCGGAGTGCAATCAGCGCGCCCCGGTCTTGCCGACCATGCACTACTCACTACTCACCAATCACTCCCCCTGTTCCTCCACTCCACGATCGAGATTGCGACATGCGCCTCTTCACCATCGGCTTCACGCAGAAAAGCGCTGAGCAGTTCTTCGGGCTGCTCGTGGACGCAGGCGTGAAGCGCGTCGTCGATGTCCGCCTCAACAACACCTCCCAGCTGGCCGGTTTCACCCGGGCGCAGGACCTGCCCTGGTTCCTCGAGACCATTGGCGGCATCGGCTACCGGCATGAGCCGTTGCTGGCGCCGACGGACGAGATCCTGAAGAAGTACCGGAGGGACAAGGCCCGGAATCAGGGCGAGTTCCATGACCGCTTCACCGCACTGCTGCGCCAGCGGAAGGTGGAAAAGATGCTGGATCCATCGGAATTCGAGGATGCGTGCCTGCTCTGCTCTGAACACGACCCGGCGGACTGCCATCGGACCATGGTGGCGGAATATCTGCAGCAGCGATGGGGTGGGATTGAGGTGGTTGACCTGAAGTGAGATGGGCGAGGGGGTTGAGTGGTTGAGTGGTTGAGTGGTTGAGTCGCGGGATCATGGAAGGCACTCGATCCCGGGACAGAAGATTCCTCGCTGGACGCTCGGAATGACACCAACACCGATCGCCTTGTCCGCCTGTCCGCCTGTCCGCCTGTCCGCCTTGTCCGCCTTGTCCGCCTGTCCGCCTGTCCGCCTTGTCCGCCTGTCCACCTGTCCGCCCTGTCCGCCCTGTCCGCCTGTCCGCCTGTCCACCTGTCCGCCTGTCCGCCTGTCCGCCTGTCCGCCTGTCCGCCTGTCCGCCAAAATTGACTTTCCCCGCCCCGCGCCCCACTGTATCGATCCAATCCCTTCTTCATGCGACGGGGAAGTCTCCCCGGCCTCTCCCCTGGAGGTCTCCATGTCACGCAACCGTATTGCCCCGTGTTACTCGCCATCGCCGTGCCACTCCAGGCCCAGGAAATGGCCTCGAAGGGCGACTATACCGTTTCGACGACGTGGGCGGATACGATGGCGATGGAGGACGGCACCACGATGATCCAGTCGCAGTTCCGGCAAGACCTGGTGGTCACCGAGGGCATGTCGCCCATGAAGGACACGGAGCCCTACTGTACGGCCACGCTGCTGGTCTCCGCCGATGGCAAGCCGGTCATGAACACAGGCGCCTGCACCGCCATGGACAAGGACGGCAATCTCTACTCGTACGCGTTCCGGATGACGTCCTTCGGCGTCGGCGCCTGTGAATGGGCCTGCGGGGAATGGCGCTACATCGACGGCCGAGGCAAGCTCAAGGGCATCAGCGGCGGCGGCACCTGGACCGCGACCGACGACAGCCAGGACGGATCCGGCGGCGGCATGTGGACGGGGAGCTATCAAGTGAGGCCGTAGCAGGCAGGGATGAAACAAGGGCGGACGGCGGGCCACTCAACGAGTTAACGATTCTACGCGGGCGGCCGGCCGGCCGCCCCTTCCCTATTCCCTACTCCCTTTCTCTCATGCGCCTTCCCCACCCGCTCGTCCTGCTGGTCGGCTGCGTCGCGCTCGCGGCGGCGCTCACGTGGGTCCTTCCCGCCGGCGAGTACGACCGGCACGTGGACACCGCCACCGGCCGCAATGTGGTCGAACCCGGCACCTACCATCGCGTCGAAGCGGCGCCGGTCGGACCGTTCGCCGCGGTGGTGGCGATCCCGCGCGGGCTGATCGAGGGCGCCGACGTGATCGCGCTGGTGCTGCTGGTGGGGGCGGCGTGGGTGATCGTCGAACGGGTGGGCACGCTCGGCCGGGCGGTACGGTGGCTGGTGGCGCTCTTCCGTGGGCGGGGGCTCTGGGCGTTACCCGTTGTCGCGGTGCTCTTCGCCGTCATGGGCGGGCTCGAAAACATGCAGGAGGAGATCGTCGCGCTGGTGCCCGTGCTGCTCGTGCTGGGCGCGGGACTCGGGGTGGACGCGGTGACCATGGTCGCGGTGAGCGTCGGGGCGGCCGCGGTGGGCAGCGCGTTCAGCCCGATCAATCCGTTCCAGGCCGGGATTGCCCTCAAGCTGGCGGAGCTGCCGCCACTCTCCGCTGGCGGGCTGCGGATCACCATGTGGGGCGCGGGTGTCGGCCTCTGGATTCTCTGGACCGTCCGATACGCCAGCCGGAACCGTTCGACAGTGGATCACGCCCCGGTCGCGGCGGACCAGGCGATGACGGGCCGCGACTGGCTGATCCTCTTCATCGCCATCGCCCCCATGGCGGCGTACGTGTACGGCGCTCTCCGCCTCGACTGGGGTTTCAACGAGCTGTCGGCGGGGTTCGTTGTCAGCGGCATCGTCGTAGGCTTCCTCGGCCGGCTCGGCACGGGCGGCACCACCAATGGCTTCGTGGAGGGCATGCAGGCGATGCTGCCCGCGGCGGTGATCATCGGCGTCGCGCGGAGCATCTCGCTCGTGCTGGCCGACGGTCGCGTCATAGACACGATCCTTCACGGCCTGGCCGAGCCGCTGGGCCATGTCCCCGCCCTGGCCAGCGCGCTGCTCATGATCCCGTTCCATGCCCTGCTTCACATCCCCGTGCCGAGCGTCTCGGGGCAGGCCGCCCTTACCATGCCGGTCGTGGTGCCGCTGGCCGACCTGCTCCAGATGTCCCGCCAGGTCCCCGTTCTCGCCTACCAGACCGGCGCCGGCCTCACCGACCTCCTGACGCCGACGAACGGAGCCCTGATGGCGGTGCTGCTCGCGGCGAAGGTGCCCTACGGCCGGTGGATCAGGTTCGCGATCGGTGGGGTGCTGATCGCAGCACTGGTGGGGATTGCGGGGATCGGGGTGGCGCTTCTTTAGGCAGTAGGGAGTAGGGAGTAGGGAGTAGGGAGCGGGCAGGCGTTGAGTCGTTCATGAAGAAGCGTGCACAGCACGCCGTGAGCGGTCCCGATCCCCGATACCCGATACCCGACACCTGCCCCTGCTGGCCATCCCGGCGCACGGGGCCCATCTTGAAGCATGTCCATCCCCCGCCCGTACCGGCGCCTGATCACACTGTTCCTGGCACTCCCCGTGGTGCTCCTGGTGATGGCCCTGCTCTACCAGTTCGGCATGGCCCATCTCGAGGGCTCGCCACGCACCCTCGGCGCCAGCATCGAGTGGGCGGCGGAGACCCTCACGACCACGGGCTACGGGCGGGACTCGCATTGGCAACATCCGGTGATGGAGGTCTACGTCGTCGCGGCGCAGTTCACCGGCCTGCTCATGGTGTTCATGGTGTTCCCCGTGTTCGTGCTGCCGTTCTTCGAGGAGCGCTTCCAGGGACGGGTTCCGGCCCGGCTGCCGAAGCTGGCGGACCACGTGCTCGTCTACCGCTACGGACCCGCGGTGACGTCCCTGCTGGCCGAGCTGGACCAGGCCCAGGTGCCGGCCGTGATCCTCGAGGAGGATGAGGCCACCGCCCGGCGGCTGATGGACCGGGACCGCAAGGTCGTCCTCGCCAACGTGGAGGAGGAAGAGGTCGACCTGACCGAGCTGGTGGGCGCGCGCGGGCTGGTGCTGAACGGTGACGATGACGACAACGCGGCGATGGCGCTGAGCGCGCGCTACCACGGCTACCAGGGCCCGATCGTGGCGCTGGTGACCAACCCGAGCCGCCGGCCCCCCATGCTCCGGGCCGGGGCCACCACGGTGTTCACTCCCACTCACGTCCTGGCGGCCGCGCTCGCTTCCCGTGCCAGCGTGCGGATCAAGCCCCGCGTGGCCGGCGCACGGCGACTCGGTCAGCACCTCGAAGTGGCGGAGCTCCGCGTCACCGGTGGCAGCCCCCTGGCGGGACGGACGCTCGCCCAGTCGTCGCTCCGCGCGCGCACCGGCGCGACGGTAGTAGGCCTCTGGGTGGGCGACCGCCTCATCCGGCAGCCACCCAAGACGACTCGACTCAACGCAGGCACCATCATGGTGGCGGTGGGCAGCCAGTCGGCCATCGGCCGGCTCGGCGAGCTGGCCACGCCGGTACCACGCCAGGGCCCGTTCCTGGTGCTGGGATATGGAGACGTCGGCAACAAGGTTGCCGAATTCCTCCTGGACGCCGGCGAGGCGGTGACGGTGGTGGATCCGGAAAACCGCTCCGGGGTGGACGTGGTGGGCGATCCGCTGGACATCCAGGTGCTGGAGCGGGCAGGTACGCAGCAGGCCCAGGCGGTGATTCTCGCGCTGGATGGGGACAGCGCCAACCTGTTCGCCGCCGCGGTGGTGCGTGACCTCGCCCCGGACGCGGTGATCATCGCCGCGGCGAATCGCGTGGAGAACGTGTCCCGTATCCACCGGGCCGGGGCGGATTTCGCACTCTCCGTCGGACAGGTTGCGGGACAGCTGCTCGCCTTCCACCTGCTGGGCCAGCAGTCGGTCTCGCTGGAGGCGGAGATCAAGATCATGGCAACGGCGGCAGGGAGCCATGCCGGCCAGCCGCTGGTCACGAGCCGGATCCGCGACCGCACCGGCTGCTCGGTGGTGGCGGTGGAGCGCGGCGAGGATGTCGTGGTGGATTTCCCGGAGGGATTTACGGTGCAGGCGGAGGACGTGGTCTACCTGAGCGGTACCAACGAAACCCTCGCCGAGTATTTCCGCCATTTTCCCGACACGAAGATCATGTCAGCGACACGGGAACACGTCGCGCAGCCACGGGGAGAAGACGAGGGAGCGTCCCGGGCCGACGCGCCGTCCTGACCCACCCGGGACGCTACCGGTCCTTCGTCTTGTCCAGCATCGCATCCCAGGCGCGCTGAAACACGCGGGAGGACCCGACCCCCACGCCCAGAGCGAAGGCCACGCCGATCGCGCCGAACCCGATCAGGAACGCGCCGAGCACGATCTGCCGGGCGAAGTTGAGTTCCCACAGGGCGAGCGCGCCCACGACGGCCAGCAGGGCTCCCTTGAAGACCTTCGCCACCAGCCGCGCCCGCGCGATTCCTTCCTCCTCCAGTGCTTCCTCCACCCGGCCTGCCAGGGCGTTGGCCAGCAGGATGCCGAAGGCGCTGATGGCCAGCACCATGCCGAGATTGGGCAGGTAGAACAGCACCTGGTCCACCAGGCGGGACAGGACCACGAGCCCCCAGATCTGGAGGGCGTTGTCGAGGAACACGAGCACGATCAGCACCATGACCACGGTACCCACGACGTTGTACAGCGCCTCGCGCCAGTCACCCTTCGCGAAGGCTGCGCGCCAGGACCGGCTGGCGCCGAGCCGGTCGAGCCGGAGCCAGACGAGCGCACGGATGACGGCCCGCTTGGCGAGCCAGCCGACGCCCAGGCCAACCAGCAGCAGCACCAGGCCGGCGGCGAGCGTCGGGAGATAGGTCGACAGCCGCTGCTGGAACTCGGCGAGCGTGCCGGACGTGGGGATCTGGGTCATTGGGCTGCCTGCTTCCTCGAGAAGAAGACGTCCGCCTTCCCGCCGGAGCGCTGTTCCTCCACGGCGCGGATGACGATGACGGGATTCCGGTGGCGGCCGGCGATGATGCCCGGCATGGTCTGGCCCACGAGAGGCACCAGCGGACCGCTGGACGGAGCGCCGATCAGCACCAGCTCCCCATCCTTGATGGCGCGGTAGAGCCCGATGGCCGGGTCGCGCCGCCGGAGCACCTCGAGTTCCCGGTTCAGCTCCGCCCCTTCCAGTACGGTCTGTGCCTCGGCGGCCCGCTGGCCCACTTCGGTGTCGTTCAGGGAACGATCGATCACGGTCAGCGCCCGGATGTCGGCATTGAACCACTCGCTGAAGGCGGGGGCGAGCCGGGCGGCCAGCGCCGCGTTCGCGCCCGTGGTCACGGGCAGTGCGATCCGCTTCACCGCCCCGGGCACGATCCGGCCATACACCACCGCGACCTGGCAGGGCGCCTGCTCCAGCACGCGATCCACCGCCGTCGGCAGCAGCCGCTCCAGGAATGACTGCAGCCTGGGTTGGCCCAGGACGAGGAAGTTGCAGCCGGCCTCGCGGGCGGCCTGCACCAGCGCGTGGCTCATCCGGCGGCCGACCTCCACCACCGGGCGCACTTCCATGCCGCGCTCGCGGCCGTAACGGACCGCCTCCTCCAGCCGTGCCTCGACGCGGAGCGGCAGGTTCAATCCGGAGGTGATCGGCTCACCATCGGGAATCTCCAGGACCGTGACCGCGACGACTTCGCCCTTGTGGGTCCGGGCGATGGCCAGCGCGGTCTCCATGAGCGTCGGCAGGCTCTCACGGTCGGCGAGTGCCACCATCACGCGATACTCGTCCCGCTCGATCCGCTCCATCCACGACGTGCGGGCCTGGAAGGCCGTCTCCCGCTTGCGGCTGTAGCCCATGTAGAAGAACCAGCCCAGGACGATCCAGCCGCCGGCCGCCGCCCAGGCGAGCGGGTAGCCCACGAACATGAACACGGCCACGAACAGCATCGCCGCGATCGCGAGGATCGGGGTGAGGGGAAGGAACGGGACCTTGAAACCGCGGTCCAGGTGCGGCTGCAGCTTCCGGAGCCGGACGAGCGCGACGTTCACCCCGCCGAAGAGCAGCAGGAACATCACGCTGGCTGCGGCGGCCACGTCCTCGATCGGCAGCGCGATCGCCATCGCAATGATGAGCAGGGTGGACACCAGGATCGCCACGTGCGGCGTGCCCCTGGTCGGATGCACCTTCGCGACGGCCTGGGGGAGGCTGGCGTCGCGCGCCATGGCGAAGGCCACCCGCGAGGAGGAGTAGATCGTCGCGTTCAACGCTGAGAGCGTGGAGAGGAGCCCGCCTACCAGGATGACGATCCCGCCGCCCACCACGAACTGGTTGGCGGCGGAGACCAGGGCGACCTCCTTCTCCTCTCCCAGGTACTGCGTCACCGAAATGCCGGCCGGCGGGGTCACCGCGCCGATCGCCACGAGTGCCACCAGGAGGTAGATCGGGATCACGATGATGAGCGACAGGAACACCGCGCGGGGGATGTTGCGCTTGGGGTTCTCCACTTCCTCGCTGGTCTGGGCGATGATCTCGTAGCCCTCGAAGGCGATGAACGTGAGGCCCATGGCGGCGAAGATCCCGCCCCATCCCTCGCTCATGAACGGGCTGAAAGCGGCCTGCCAGTTGGTCTTCTGGGCCATCGCATAGAGCCCCACCGCGATGAACGCGCCGATGATGGCGACCTTGCCCAGCGTCACCACGTTGCCGGCCTTCCCCGCCTCCGAGGCGCCCCGGTAATTGATGAAGGCGAAGATGGCGCAGGCACCCACCGCCGCCCAGATCTCGAGCGGGGCCACCGGCATGTGCACCTCGCGGATGCCGAGCACGGTGAGCAGCTCCCGGAAATAGGCGCCGAAGCCCAGGGCGTAGAGGGAACAGGCCACGGCGTGGGCGAACCAGTCCATCCAGCCGGCCAGGAAGCCGCTCGGGTCCGGCAGGGACTGCTTGATCCAGAGGTAGCCGCCGCCGGCGCCGTGGATGGCGCCGCCCAGCTCGGCGTAGGCCATGGCGGTGAGCAGGGCGACGAAACCGTTCAGCAGGAAGACGAGCAGGAGTGCCGGGCCCGCCACACCGGCCGCGATGCCGGTCAACACGAAAATGCCGGCACCGATCATGGCGCCGACACCGATCATGGTGACGTCAATCAACCGCATCTCGCGGCTCAGGCGGACTTCAACCGGCACGGCCGCTCCGTGGGATTGGGGATGTTCGCAGTGTAGGGATGGGGGCGGAGGAGGGCAAGACGGGGCGGACGACGACAGGGCGGACGACGACAGGGCGGAAGGGGCGGTCGGGGCGGTCGGAAACCCGATAGATTCCCGGAGCGTCATGATTGCACCTGATCGTTCCACAGCCGCCCCCGAGATCCCCCGGCGAGAGGAGTGATCCATGCACCGCAGCAGCCTCAGGGTGACGGGTTGGCTCGTCCTCCTGAGCGTCCATCGTCGCCGCCGCCCCCGGAACCCGCACCGCCGGATCGACCCGGTCACCGGCTGCGCCACCCGACAGCCTTGCGATCCTTCCCGTCCACCTCGACCTCCAGGTCAGGGTGAACTATGCAGATGCTTCGATCGACGGCGAGGCAATCTGGACCCTGGAGAATACGGGCACGACGCCGATTGGTGTCATCCCGGTGCAGATCGGCCGGCTCATGCAGGCCGGCGCCGTCACACGAGCCGGGAGGAGCCTCGACTTCACCCAGGACGTGGTTGTCTATGAGGACTGGCCGAATCGCCAGGTCACCCAGCTCCGGGTCCGCCTCGATACTCCACTCGAGCCCCGGCGCCCGGACCGACGTCACGATCGCCTGGTCCGGTTTTCTCGTCCCCTACACCGAGACGGGGATGCGTTACGTGCGGGACCACGTGGAGCGCTCCTTCACGATCCTGCGCGCGGAGTCCTTCGGGTTCCCCCAGATCCGGGTGCCGTCGTTCGAGCAGTCGAGAGCGATGCCGGCAGGAGGGTTCACCTATGCCCTCCGCGTGACCGTGCCGGCGGACCTGGTGGTCGCAACGGGAACGGCCGCGACGGCGAGGGTCGAGTCGGACAGCCTGTCCACCTGGACATTCGCGTCCGATACGCCTGTCCCCTTCCTTCTTGTCGCGATCGCCCCGTATGAAACGCTGACCGAGGGCGATCTCCGGGTCTTCTACTTCCCGGAGGACTCGTCGGGCGCGCGGACCGTCATGGGAGCCATGCAGGATGCCGTGAGGACCTACGGCCGCTGGTTCGGTCCGGTGGGATCCAGGCTGCGGCTGCATGTGATCGAGATTCCGGAGGGCTGGGGTTCGCAGGCGGACCTGAACGCGGGCATCATCCAGACCGCCGACGCCTTCCGGGATACCACTGAACTCGTCCAGCTGTACCACGAACTGGCCCATCTCTGGCACCCGGCCGACGTTGACAGCGCCCCGCCGCGGTGGAATGAAGGGCTGGCCACCTTCCTCTCCTATCGCATGGCGGCGGACCGGGGGGAGATCGGGCCGCTCGAGAAGACCTTTGCCGACATCGCGGCCGGGCAGGTGACAGCGCGTCGAGAGCGCCGGACACCCCGGCGTTCCCATGCTGGACTACGGGCGCGCGGGGATGACAGGACTATCCTACCGCACCGGTGCGCTCATGTTCTACGCCCTCTACCGCACCCTCGGAGAGGAGAGTTTCGACCGGGCCCTGTCCGCCTGGTTCCGGAAGTACCGATCCACGCGGCAGCACGTCGCGTCAGTTCGTGGACGCCATGGAGGGCGTCGAGTGGAACCGGAGCTGGCCCCACTGTTCAGGGACTGGCTGATCACGGCGGGCTGGTACGAGCGCCTTCGGGCTGGGGAGAGCCTGGAGGAGATGGTGGCGGGGTATCGGAAGTAGGTGGCGGACAGGCGGGCAGGCGGACAGGCGGACAGGCGGTCGAGAACAGGGCGGTCGCAGGGAGGGAGGTCGTGAAAAGGGCATTCCGCCGCCCGGCATGAACGACTCAACGCCCATACTCCCTCCCTACTCCCTTCTGCCTACTGCCTACTCCCTACTCCCTACTCCCTACTCCCTTCTGCCCCGCACCGCGCCCCTACGCCTGCCGCTGCACCGCCTGCACCTCCAGCGTGATCTTCACCTCGTTACCGACCAGGATCCCACCGGTTTCCAGGGCCTGATTCCACTCCAGCCCAAATTCCCTGCGGTCGATCGTCGTGCTGGCCGAGAACCCGATGCGCTCGTTGCCCCAGGGATCGGTACCACGTCCGGTCTCGGATGCCTCGAGCTCCACCTCGCGGGTCACGTCGCGGATGGTGAGGTCGCCGGTCACCTTCAGCGTGCCGTCATCGCCCTGCACCACCGAGCGGCTCCGGAACGAGAGCGTCGGGTACGTCGCGACGTTGAAGAAGTCCGGTGAGCGGAGGTGCTCGTCCCGCTGCGCCACGCCGGTGTTGATGCTGGCGCTCTCGATGATGGCCTCCACCTCCGAGCCGGCCAGGCTCCCGTCCTCGCCGAGGAGGATGGCTCCCTCGACCTTCTCGAACCGTCCGCGAACCTTCGCGAACATCATGTGCTTCACCTCGAACCCCACCTGCGTGTGGGCCGGGTCGATCTGCCAGGTCGTGGTGCCGGTGGCCGGGGTGCTCGTCGTGCTGGTCATGGTTTCGCTCCTTGCATGTTGAAACATTCAGTGTTGTAACATATAACAAGCCAACAAGAGATCAGGTTCCCTCGCGTGCGGACCTGAGCAGGGCCGCGAGTTCTTTCAGGTCTTTCCGGTTCATGTGCCCCAGGTGCCGGCGGTGCAGCTCCGCGACCGGCTCATCCATCTCCGCGAGGAGTTCCCTGCCCCGGTCGGTGAGCCTGGACGCCACCAGGCGGCGGTCCTCCGTGCTCCGGGTCCGGGTCACCAGTCCGCACCCCTCCAGCCGGTCCAGCAGGCGGCTGGCGTCCGGCACCGGAGTCAGCATCCGGGCCAGCACCTCGTGACGGCAGAGCCCCTCCGGCCCGGCCCCGCGGAGGATCCGCAGGACGTTGTACTGCGTGAGCGTAAGTCCATACGGCTTCAGCGCATCCGCGACCTTGTGCTCCAGGACGGCGGAGGTCCTCACCAGGTTCAGGAAGACCTCCTGCTCGAGGCTGGTGAAGGGGGCCGTCTGGCCGATCTCGACCTTCAAGTCAGGGCACATGGACAAAATATGTGTTATAACATGGAAATGTCAAGGGGGGAGGGAAGGGCGGACGGGAGGGTCAGGGCGGTCAGGGCGGACAGGGCGGACCGCCTTTTCACCGATCACCGTTCACCGTTCACCGTTCACCGTTCACGCAGTTCCTCTTTCACCTCCGTAATCTGCGTCGCGTATCTGGATGGCGCGATGGCCAGGAACTGCCGGAACGCCTCATGCGATGCCTCCACGTCACCCGCGCGCATGCGGGCGATGCCCAGCAGGTAGAACCCGCGCGGGTCGCGCGGCGCCTGGCGGGTGGCCTGCTCGAGTGGGGTGATGGCATCGGGGATCCGTCCCACCTGGATGAGCGTGGCGGCCAGGTCCACCAGCAGGGTGGCGTCATCGGGATTGGCCATGATGGCGGCCTCTCGCTCGGCCACGGCCTCGTCCCACTCCTTCCGGGCCTCGTGCATGCGGGCCAGCTGCACATGGGACTGGTAGAGACCGACGTCGAACTCCAGGGTCCGCCTGAACACGGGGATGGCCTGGTCGAACCGGCCGTCCAGGAAGAGCATCGTGGCCAGCATGTAGCGGTAGTCGTTGGTGTCCATCGAGAAGCCGAGGCGCTGCTCCTCCCGTTCCACGCGCCGCTGCACCAGCAGCCAGAGGTCTTCCACCGCGACGTCGTACCGCTGCATCCGGGCAGCGGCCATGGCGTGATAGAAGAAGGCGGCGTCCGGCGCAATGAACCGGTAGATCGTACCGCTGTCCCCGACGACTTCGCCAAAGCGCCGGAGCGCCTCCGGGTATTTCTCCATCCGGAGGGCATTGATCCCCTTGGACATCTGCCAGGCCCAGGACACCACGTATCCCCGGCCGTTGATCGTCAGGGTGGGAACCTCGGGTGCCCGCGGCAGCACCGACAGATCCAGCAGCGGGTTCAGCAGGTAGGCCCGGCGCTGGTAGGCCATGCTTTCCAGGGCCACCGAGTCCGCAGCGTGCTCCCCCTGCTTCTTGATCAGGTTCTTGAAGTACTTCTCGCCCCGGTACTCCGGGATGAGGCCCAGGGCCAGGTAGGCGTCGCCGTATTGCGGCGCCAGCGCCACGGCTTCCCGGAGCTCCGACTCGGCTTCGTCCCATTTCTTCTTTTCGAGATAGGCCCGGGCCAGGTCGTAGTGGGCTACGGGGTCATTGGAGTCTGCCTGGACGATGGCCAGGAGGACCTTTGGATCCCGCTTGTCCTTCTGCGCGTGGGAGGTCACGGGCAGGAGGAGAAGAAGGGCCGCCGGGAGGATGACTTTGAGAGGCATGCGGCACCGGATGAGAGGTGATTTCCCCAGTATGCTGACTGGAGCAGGGGGCGCAAGAGGGGGCGGATCGTTGAGTCGTTGGTCGTTGAGTCGTCAGTCGTTTACCACGGAGGCACGGAGGACACGGAGGGGCGGTGCGCGGGAAGTATCTTTTCGTGTTATCGTATTCCGTACCACCCCCCTGACCCGGAACACGAGAATTCCATGCGCCGACTCCTGCTGCGCCACCTGCTCATCCTAGGGCTGTTCGCGGTACCCCTCGCCGCACAGCAGGACACCACCGCGTACACCGGGACGGAGGTCATGGTCCCCATGCGGGACGGGGTGAAGCTGCATACCACTTTCTACGTGCCGAAGAACGCGACCGGCAAGCTGCCCATCATCCTGACCCGCACCCCATACGGCATCGACCATCGGCTGGCCGGCAACCTCCGCGGCTACTACGCCGCGCTGGCCCGGGACGGCTACATCTTCGCCTTTCAGGACATCCGCGGTCGATACGGCAGCGAAGGCACCTTCGTCATGCAGCGGCCACCCCTCCACCTGACCGACAGGAAGGCTGTGGACGAAAGCACCGACGCCTGGGACACGATCGACTGGCTGGTCAAGCATGTGCCCGGCAACTCCGGACGGGTGGGAATGCTGGGCATTTCCTATCCGGGCTGGACCACGGCCATGGCGCTGATCGATCCGCACCCCGCGCTCAAGGCTGCGTCGCCCCAGGCCTCCCCGGCCGACATGTGGATGGGCGACGACTTTCACCACCAGGGCGCGTTCCGGCTGAGCTACGGTTTCGAGTATGCGGTGCTCACCGAGGCGTCCGACACCAACAGCAATTTCACGTTCGACCGCTACGACACCTATGACTGGTACCGCGAGCTGGGCCCGCTCTCGAACGTGAACGACAGCATCCTCCACGGCTCGCTCCCCACCTGGAACGATTACGTGGCGCACCCGGACTACGACGCCTTCTGGCAGCGGCAGACCATCGCGCCCTATCTGACGAAGGTCACCGTGCCGACGCTCAACGTTGCCGGGTGGTGGGACCAGGAGGATTTCTACGGGCCGATCCGCATTTACGAAGCGATGGAGCCGCACGACACGAAGCACCTGAGCCGGCTGGTGGTCGGCCCCTGGAATCACGGCGGCTGGGCCGGCGGCCCGGGGCAGAAGCTGGGGAACATCGATTTCGGCAGCCCCACCGGCGAATTCTTCCGCGACAGCGTGCAGGCGCCGTTCTTCGCCTATTACCTGAAGGACCAGGGCGAGATGACCCTGCCCGAAGCGCTCACCTGGGAATCCGGCGCCAACAGGTGGGTACGGAACGACGCGTGGCCTGCGAAAGGCGCGCGGGAAAAGCGGCTCTACTTCCGGGCCGGGGGCAAGCTCTCGTTCGATGCCCCAGCGGCGTCACCCGACAGCGTCGACAGCTACCTCTCCGACCCGGCCGACCCGGTGCCGTACCGTCACCGGCCCATCGAGCCGACCTACTACCCGGGCGGATCCGGCTGGTACACCTGGCTGCTGCAGGACCAGCGCCTGGCCTCGTCCCGGCCCGACGTGCTGGTCTGGGAGACCGACCCGCTCACCGAGGACGTCGTGGTGCGCGGCAACATTGCCGCCCGACTCTTTGCCAGCACCACCGGTCAGGACGCCGACTGGGTGGTCAAGCTCATCGACGTCTACCCCGAGGAGTACGCGCCCGACCCGAAGCTGGGCGGCTATCAGCTTATGGTGGCCAACGACGTCCTGCGGGGGCGCTATCGCGACAGCTGGGAGCATCCCACCCCCATTCCGTCGGACAGCGTGGTCGCCTTCACGGTGGACATGCACACCCAGGACTACCGGTTCCTGAAGGGCCACCGGATCATGGTGCAAGTGCAGAGCTCGTGGTTCCCGATCATCGACCGGAATCCCCAGACGTGGGTGCCCAATATCTTCAAGGCGACTGCCGGCGATTACCAGGCGCAGACGCACCGGGTGTATCGCTCGCGGGGATACCCGTCGCATGTGAACTTGGATGTAGGGGATTAGGGCGACAGCCGGTCTGCTCCTTCAGGGGCAGCCGGCTCTCGGGGCGACACTCTGTGGCGCCATGCCTCGCACCTCTGCAAGGAGCTCCTCCTTGGTCTTGTCAGCCGGATGCGAAGGAGATGCCACGGAATATTCCGTATGGAAGGGTCGGGGTGATGGAATGAATGTCGATGGTGCTGCCCAACGTCCTGCGCTTGAGCTGCGGCGCGACGTGCCGCAGGGGATGACAATCAACGACTTCCTTATGGCATGCACGGCGGCCGAGGCGGCACCGCCAGCTGGCGCCCGTGGCGCCGACAGCTTCAAGCGCTTGTTAGGTGCCAGCAACTGGTCCGAGAAGGTCCCATCGATTGCCTTCACAATCGAGGAAGACTGCCACCATGCCGTACGGTTCCGCACGCGGAGGTGACACGAATACAACACCGGCCGCAGTCATCCGCGCATGTGCTGTATCGAAGTCGTCGACCCGCAAGAACATCCCCACCCGGCCAGCGAACTGTTCCCCGACCGCCGCCACTTGATGCTCACCATCGACACGCGCCAAGAGGATACCGGTCTCACCACCAACCGGACGGACGACGAC
The DNA here is from genome assembly GCA_963825055.1 of uncultured Gemmatimonadales bacterium. Classification (GTDB taxonomy): domain Bacteria; phylum Gemmatimonadota; class Gemmatimonadetes; order Gemmatimonadales; family GWC2-71-9; genus CAWGSK01. Next base: position 7,640 of record CAWGSK010000008.1, on the reverse strand, counting down.
CCAGCGCTTAGGGCGTCCATCGTTCGTCCATGACGGCACATCTTCCACAAGCTCAAACTGAAGGCTGTCTACGAAGAAGGTGATGGCGGCGTCGTATTCGCGCACGAGTAGCGCGACCAAGGCGAGGTGTGACATCGGCTCCTTGTTGCTGTGCACCTAACGTCCTGCGCTTAAGCTGCCAGCGACTCCTCGCCCGCAGCGAACTGTCTGACTTCCTCTGAGTATGCACCGCCAGGGGCCCGCCGCAAGGAGGCCGAGGCCCGGGGGCGCTGGGCGGCTTTAAGCGCTTGTTAGGTGGCCGCGCCAGTCAGGGCTGTGATTGCAAGCGCCTCAGGTCGCCACAAGTTGGACCCCGTTGTCGCTCGTCACCGGCGCGCTCCTTGTGCGGAGGCCGGGCATCGACGAGAAGCGTGTCCTGGTGGGTCTCAGCGTTGCGGTAAAGAGCCTGGCATAGGACCGAATCCTCCGTGTCACCATACTTCGTACTTAGCATGGCGATCGCGACGCCGAGGAAGAGGATAATTAGTAGACCAATCACAGTCTTGTAAGACATGGCTGGAGCCGGAGTCGTCCACGGGAGGATCGGAGGGTAAGTGTGCCGTCAAGTTATAGAACCTGCACTAGGGGCAATTGCGACAGGCATAGCTTCGCCGCCGCCTCACAAACGGGCAGCCATAGCGCTAGCTGTGTGGCCACCTAACGACTCTGGGTTTCTGCTGCAGGACCACAATGCCGACCCGGAGCGCGAGCCGCCAGGCGAGTGCTCTCGGACCTCGCAGCTTACCCTGTCAGCAGCAAACCCTTGTTAGGTAGCTCTCAGGTCCAGATCCCTACCGGCGACCGAAATCGCGTGCCCAGCTGGCGAGTTCCGGCGTCACCCCGTCCAGAGCCTTCAACAGCCCAGCTGGTGTCCAACCGGACGCGTCCCTCCACGACAGGGCAGCTTTGAGGCGCGGGAGCAGGGCGACACCGTGTCGGTCATAGAGCTCAGCGGCCCGCTGGTTCAGCACGAACTGATACCACCCGTACGTACGCGACAGCTCTGGCCCCGGCAACGAGTTCATGAAGCGCCAGTCCAGGGAGAGGACCGGAGGTGTGAAGGCTTCTATCTGTGACGACCATTCTGCCCGTACCGCTGAGGCCCACTCGGGCTCCGCTCCCGCCACGTAGGAGTATGCGAAATACGTTGCGATGAGTTCCTCGAACCAGCTCACCGGCGTGTAGGCCTCGGCCGCTGTGGGCCGGAAATATTCCTTTGCCGCAATGTGCCCGTACTCATGAAGCGCCACGAAGTCTACCCGTCGCCGATCCGCAAGCGCATTCGGCCCCGTGATGAGCACACCTTGCGACAGCGATGAGGGAAGCAGTAGGAGTCGCTCAGGAATCGATGCCCAGGGCACAGCGTAGGGGACCCCCGGGAACTCAGAGAACCAGTGGTCTGGTCCGAGCGCTGCCAGGGACAGCTCAAATCGGAGATCGAGTTCACGCTCGAATTCAGCTGCGGCATCGTTCACCAAGGAAGCGAGCACCTGCGCCCGCGCCTGGTCCGGCGCGTCAAAGTAGTACTCGACACGGCCCACCCGTCCTGACTGGAGCCCCAGGGTATCGAGTACTGCCATCGCACCTGTGTGTTGCGCCGATGTCGACGCTGGCGCCGTGAGCCAACCCAGTCCCAACGCCATGCACGCTGCCAGGGGCCGCATCCGTCCTCCAACTGTTAGAGAGCTACCTAACGGATTTGCGCATAAGCTGCAGGGCGCGGCCGTAAGCCGTCCAGCCACACCCCCTGACAACCGCTCTTCCAGCCAAACCGAATGCCCTGCGCCCTGGCGGCTTCATGCGCGGGTTGGGCAGCAACGGCCACCCCAAGGCGGTCAGTGGCCAGGATACTCAGCGGTTGTGCGGCCGAGGCTGTCCAAGAAGGCCAGGCGTGCCACACCCGTCGCATCAACGAACAACTGTGCCCTCACGCGCCCTGCGACATCCCGAAGCTCGAGCTTGGCGACCCGGTCTTCGCTCCCAAGGAACAGCCGTGGTGCCCCCGCCACGCGAGCCCGAACCCGAAGTCGCTCTTGATTGAGGGAGTCACGGGTGGCGCCGGACGCGGCCTGCATGCGAGCCGCAAGGGAGAACTGGTCCTCCAAGGGGGCATTCGGTGGGCGATCCCAGACTCTCACGCCCGCTGAGCGCGACCGGCCGTCATCTTGATACTGCACGGCCACTACCTGGTTCTGCCTCCACTGATCGAACGAGAGGTGCCCAAAGGCGCGGTAGCCGGAATCCATGGGCGCACCCTCGTAGATGAGGCCGCCCACCTCATCGCCGACCTCGTTGAAGAAGATCATCCCAGCGCTGCGGCCGCGCCCGACGAACGACTGCGGGTACTCCCGGCCGGCGAAGGTCGCGCCCGGCAGCCTGGCTCCGTTGGACAGTACCAGCGCAAGATGCCCAGTCGAATCGACGATGTTGATGCGCTCGACAGTGAGGATGTCCGACTGGTGCCTCGCGTACCCGACGGTCCCGAGAGTCACGAGCGTCAGGAACATGGCGAGGTTGGCGATGAACATGACCCGCATGGATGAGCGTAGTCGCATTGGGGGCACTCCAGGCATGAAAGCGGGAATCGGGAGAAGCCTCGGAATAGAGGGGCATCAGCGAAAAATCACTTGGCTGCTCCGCGGGAAAGGACGTTAGCCTGAATCGCACGCACCTCCGACGGGTTGAGTTTATCGGAGAATGCCGGCATCCCGAGCAGCTTACGCGCACCTTGACGCACAATCGCGTCGAACTGGGCGTGTACATCCGCGGTGGAGTAGCGCAGATCCGGTACTGGGCCCGCTACGACATTCGCGCCATGACAGGACCAGCAGTAGGTGTGATAGAGCAGCGCCCCTTCCTGCAACGCTGCCGCGGTAGTGTCGAAGTGGATGGCGGGCGACGGCGGCTTAGTGTGCCCATATGGACGCGGCGCAAGGCTGGCGGACTCGTCGAGCGCGAAAGTCAGGATGCATCCGTGTCCCGGCTTCACGGGACCCACGGTTGGAATGTTGAACAGGCCCATGGGGCCGCCCCAGCCCACCATCACCGTGACGTACTGCCTGCCACCCGGCGAGATAGGTAACAGGCGGTGCCATGATCCCCGTGCCGGCATCGAACTCCCAGAGGTTGGAACCGTCGTTGGAGCTATACGCTGTGAGCATTCCATCGGCGCAACCGTGAAAGACGACATTTCCGGCCGTCGCGAGCACGCCACCGCTCTGCGAAAGAGGAAGAGAGACGCGCCACTCCGCGCCGCTCGACAGGATTCCAGGCGAGCAGTTCGCCACGCGGAACGGGGGATTTGTCGCGCCTGGCCACGAGTGGACCATCATAGCGAGCGTCGAGGCCGAGATTCCACCCGCTCAGGTCGGACCGCCAATTGGAATCTGGCGCGTGCAGCATGACGCCCCCGCTCCGGGTCGGCAGGAACACCAGTCCCTTCGAGGCGTCGTACAACATCGGATACCAGTTGTGCGCACCCTCGGGATCGGGCGAGACGAGCGTCGCCTGCAGCCCGGCGTACGCCGTGGGAGACTCCACCGGCCGCCCCGTGATCGAATCGATGCGTGTCGCCCAAGTGATCCCGTCCACGAACGGAGTCGCGGAGATGATCTGGCCTGTCTGACGATCGAGCACGTAGAAGAAGCCGTTCTTGTTCGCCTGCATCACGACCCTGCGCGGCCTCTCCGCGATCGTGAGGTCCGCCAGCATCAGCGGTTGCATGGCATCGTAGTCCCAGTTATCGCCACGCGTCACCTGATAGTGCCACACCGGCTCTCCCGTTTCGCCGCGCACAGCTATGATGGACGCGAGGTAGAGAACCGTTCGTCAGGCGTCGAGAGTCAGAAGTGCGACCCTCACGCTCCTGCGCCGGCAGCTGGACGGTAGGTGGAAGATTAGCCACCAGATATGGGGCCCGGCAATCAAGTAGACGAGTGCGGTCTAACGTCGATACCACGCCACACCTCCTTCTCGCGAACCCGTCATGGAAGGAGACGTGAGGCTGTCGTGCGATCGACGAATACAATGCCGTCAAACTCGAGTGGAAGAACAGCGCTGAACTCGAAGCCGTAATCGTAGGCGGCGTATCCGATATGCCGGATCGAACGCGCGCGGCGGAGCCATTCCGCGGTGTCACCTGCGCGAGCTGCGCGTAGGTCCACAACCCACCCGACGCTCAGGTCGGGGTGACCTAGACGGTGTAGCTCGACCTCCACGCTGCCAGGGGGCGCCGGAAAAGCTGCCGCCTCTATCATGCGGTGGTCACTGAAGCTCCTGGTGGCGCTGTACGTGCCGTCGTAGGTCAGGAGCGTGAAAGCGCGATAATCGTAGCCGAAGGCACGCACGTAGGCCCCCATCTGCGCGCCGGCATTGAAACTGAGCGTTGCGTCGCCTCCGTGACTGACGTGGACATCGTGCGCCCAGATCACCGCTCGTGCGTCCGGTGCCAAGACACGAAGCACCCAATCGAGATTGGCTGCCATCAGACTGTCGCGCTCCGGAGAACTCAGTGCAACATTGAATCGAGCGGCCTGCCGGAGCAGGTTGGCCGCCTGGATGGCCTGCTCTGTTTCGAGCGTGTCCGCCCGTGTCGACGCACGCGCGAGCCAGGTGGTCCGCCACCTGCTGACGGTGTTCCAGAGGGTATCCGCCTGATGGGCCCAGAGAGCACGCACGCTATCGGAAGCGCCCGGTGTTGCCGAACCCCTTTGTTGCCGATACTCGGACGTCAGGGAGTCGAAGTTCTCAAGGAAGGCGGGCTCGGTCCGCTCGAGAAACGCCCGGAGCGTGTCTGACGGCGTCCGATGGTCCTGCATGTCGTACCCGACGAATCGGACTGACCGGTTAGGATGTGCCGCGTTGTAGTCGCGCATCCACTCAATGAGCTCCAGCATCTCCTCCGTGTTCCAGACTCTGAACATCACGCGCATGGCGTCCCGAGCCGTTCCGCTCCCCCCCTTGACGTACGCGTTGATCTTCTGGACGGCGAGCTGGTTTGCTTCGATGGCGAACACCGTGAAGCCGAGCTCGCGCACAAAATACTCCAGCAGACGGTGCTTGACCTGGAAAAACTCTCGCGTACCGTGCGTGGATTCACCCAAGCCAACAACACGCGCGCCACCAACGATGTCTCTGATGAGCCGTAAATCCGAGTCGTCGATCGCTCCATCCGTGGGTGCGCTGACTGTGCGAAGCGGTTGCGCGTGGCGCCTCAACCAGGCAAGCTCCGCTGGGGTCGCCGGTTGGACCGTCGTCGGTACAGCGCTCAACGGAACACCGTCCAAGGAAAGTGATAAGTCGTCGAACCATACCGTGTCGCGACCCTCAAGCGCGACCGTAATCACCAGCGAATGCACCGCCGAGTCGTTGGGGACGTGTATGTGGAGTTCTAACCTCGTCCACTCCTCAGCACCGGGAGAAGCGGTCGAGGCGTTAGACCGGGCCGTGTCGGCGGCGGCGAACGCCCGGTCCTTCCACGCCTCAAGAGTGATCATGGCCTGCGCACGGGGCCCTCCCGTCCTCACCCAACCAGCTAGGGCGACGTCCCGACCTCGGCTAAAGTCGGAAGGGAGTTGCAGCATCATCGAGTAAGGAGCAGTGCCCGAGGTTGAGTCCGTGGCGGCGATGCGCAGGCTTTGGCGCCCTCCCCGCCGTGTGACGTTGTCGAGGACGAAGTCGGCCTCTGGGCCGCTCGCGAAGGCCGACCAGCCAAACGTCCACCCCCATGGCCGGTCGCGGTATGACACGCTCGGACGCTCGAAGTCCAGGTTGAGGGGGCGCTGTGCTGCCAACGGCGACGACCATGTCACGATGGCGCACCAACTGCCAAGCGCAATGGCGATCGGGCGAAGAAAACGAAACATGTGCCCCCTCGTGTGCGCGGTCGAACGTCCTGCGCTTAAGCTGCGGCGCGAGCCGTCGCAGCGGGTAAATGCAATGCTTCCTTATCGCATGCTGGGCGGCTTGGGCGGCACCGCCAGCCGGTGCCCGCAGGCGCCGACAGCTTCAAGCGCTTGTTAGACCGCAGCGCGGAGGAGCTCCTCGCCGGCACATGGCGACGATACCCAGCCACAGTATAGGGGTACCACCGTCTGGACAGTCGCCAGCGCAAAGGATCCCTCGCATAGCTGAACGCCGAGAAGCTCCCCAAACTGACAGCAATCGCGCCAACTCCCCTCGTCGGCCTTCCGATTGAACGACTGGATAAGCAAGATGGCTGATTGGGTCCCGAACCGAACCGCCTCCTTTAGGGCTGAGGCCGCCCTGTGCAATAGCTGATATCGAATGTCGCTAACGTCCTTATCGGAAATGCCGAGGTCTGCCTGCAGGGCTGCTAGGCGCTCGGGCTTCCTGCTTCGCTGCCCCGCTTTAAGGAGCCAGTCCCGAACTCGCTTATCAAGAGCCTCACCGGCCTTTCCTTCAACAGACATTGAAAAGCGTGTCTGCTCTCGCCGGAGCAGGGCCCATAGGTCATTCTGTGAAGCGTGGCCTCCCCCAACGAAGTGCACCTGGTGCTCGGGAAGGCCGATAACCAGTTCGGCTCCTTGGAGCGCTGGAGTGGCATCGATGGCAGCCGCAACCTCGGCTGGCAGCCCCCGCACAGTTTTTCTGGCGGCCTCCCAGGAGACGGCAAGCTCGAAAGCCGAGCGTGAGGGTTCCCACTGATTCTCGGGGTCCGCGAGGAGCCGACGCCAGTCGCAAGGACCTGAGGTGGGGATGTGAAGACGTTTCACGGCAATGCCTCCCGCGGTCTAACGGTCTGCTGCAAACGCTAGTTAGACTGCCCGGTCGTATCCGCACTGGGCGCGGTCACAGGTGCCGGACGGGTGTTCCAGGCGTTCACCAAGAGCTTCCATTCACCAGTACGCCGTTCCCAGATGCTCATGAAATTATAGGAGTAGTACCCGCGTTTCGTCCGAATCTGGCCCGGGCCCCACTCGACCGCCATGTCACCCGTCGGGCTGATCACGAGTCCACTCGGCGACTTCGGTGGTGTTGGGTCGGGCGCGGGGGCGGTGGGGGATGTGGCGGCGGACGCGGACGCCGTTGGGGCGGCCCCTCCACCGCCGGCTCGGAAACCATAGAATGCGAGAATTGCCTCGTGCCCTTCGATCCGGCGCCCATCGGAGGGCTGCAACACGGCGTCCTCCCACAGGATCGCGCGGATCGAATCCGGATCATGCAGGCGCTCGGCCCGGCTGAATCTGCGGCTGGCGGCAATGACCGCCGCCTTCTCGGCTTCCTGAGCCCCGAGCGGGCCAACCTGGCACGCCGCGAGCGCGAGGCCGAGTAGCAGCAAACTGATGCCCGTGCTGCATGAGCGACGCACATGACAAGTTGTTGCGAATGGCACTTGTGGCTCCTTGCCGAAGGGGAACTGCATGGGGCGGTCTAACGACTCTGGGTTTCTGCTGCAGGACCACAATGCCGACCCGCAGCGCGAGCCGCCAGGCGAGTGCTGCCGGACCCCGCAGCCTACCCTGTCAGCAGCAAACCCTTGTTAGACCGTTTCGCCTGATGTAAGGGGCTCACGAGAGTTGGCCAATGTAGATCCCGCGAGTACGAAGCGCCTCCGGCTCTCGCGTCACTGCGAGACCTGC
>CAWGSK010000007.1:0-216449 GCA_963825055.1 uncultured Gemmatimonadales bacterium | reverse complement strand
ATTCGATCACGCTCTGGCGCCGGGCCTGAGCAGCTTCAGCAGGGGCCTCGATGCGCTCCCCGGGATACCCCGAAAGCCCGCATCCTCCTGTCAGGCGCCCATCTCCAGTTTGCTGATATCCTGTGGACGCGCAAGGGCAGGGCGGGTAACCCGGTCACCTGCTGGTAAAGTCTCGATGCGCCCGGCCGCTGGCGCCCGTCGGGAGAGCCGGGAAACGGCCCGGAGGCGGCCCGCCTATCGCACCGTACCACGGCCGGGGGTGCTCATGGTTCCACGTGGAGGTAAGAGACGCCACTGGCCATGGCAGTTGTTGGGTAAGAGGGGGGTATAGGTCGTAGCTAAACTAGAGCGTGGCCTTCAAAGGTGGAAACAGGAGCAGGAATAGAGCAACAACCATGACCACGAGTCGCGGGGCTTTCTTCACCTTCCCCTCCCGTGCTGGGCGCACCGGCGCACAACCGGCGCACATTTGCGCAAGAACGGGCGGCCCCAGACGGGCCGCCCGTAGTGCTAAGTCGTTGTAGTGTTGAGAACTCCCGAGGAGGGACTCGACCAGTAATGCGGCGAGCCAGAGGCGAGCCGCGGTGGCGGAGGCCCTCATTGGGCGTGACCCAGGGCCCGTTAGGGCCCTGGGTAACTCCCGAGGAGGGACTCGAACCCCCGACCCGCTGATTAACAGTCAGCTGCTCTAACCAACTGAGCTACTCGGGAAAGACCTGCTGCCGGCGTACCCGGCCGGGGCAGAAGGCTAGCGAATTCCGTGCCCGAATTCAAGGCGGCAAACACCGCCTAGTGGGCCACCCCGCCCCCGCCGGTCGACTTCCCCACCCGGAAGACGAGAAGGAGCGGCAGGGCGCACACGAAGACAATCCCCATCAGCAGAAAGATCTTCTCGAAGGCGATGACGCCGGCCTGGCGCCTCAGCATGCCGTCCAGCAGGGCGAGGGCCTTGTGGTGGGCCTCGGCCAGGCTGCCCCCCTCCTGCGCCATCCGGCGGGTGACCGCCGCCAGCCACCCCCGGGTGTTGCTGTCCATCTGCGGTCAGGTTCGGGCAGGAGCGCCACCCGGGCCTTCTCGCTGAACCGGGTGATCAGGGTGGCGGTGACGGCGATGCCGAAGCTGCCGCCCAGCTGGCGGCTCAGGTTGAAGAGGCCGGTGCCCTGGGCCATGCGCTGGCTGGGCAGGTCGGCCACGGCGACCTGGGTCAGCGGCACGAAGATGAGGCCGAGGCCCGCCCCGCGCAGAACCATGGGCCAGAAGAGGTCATGCAGGCCGATGTCCAGGGTGAAGTGGGAGTGCAGCCACATGGCCCAGAAGAACAGGCCGGCACCCGCCAGCATGGAGAGCCGGGCATCCACCCGGGTCCCCAGCCGGCCCATGACGGCCATGGTGACCGCACTGGCGATGGCGCCCGGCAGGATGACGAGGCCGGTGTCCCAGGCGGTGTACCCCAGCAGGGTCTGGAGGAAGACCGGCAGGGCGAAGACGCTGGCATAGAGCGCGAAGCCCAGTGCCAGCCCGTAGACGACGCCGGCGGTAAGCTGGCGGTTCTTGAGGATCCGGAGGTCCACCACCGGCCACCGGGTCCGGAGCTCGTGCCAGATGAAGAGGACAATGGCGCTCACCGCCAGCACGGTCTCCGCCACGATTTCCCGTGACTCGAACCAGCCCTGGGATTCGCCCCGCTCGAGCAGGATCTGGAGCGACCCGATGCCGATGATCAGGAGCGCCAGCCCCAGCCAGTCCACCCTCGGGATCTCCTCCGGCTCGTGCTCCGGCTCGGGGACGTACTGCCACGTCATCCACGCCGCCATGATGCCGAGCGGGACGTTGATGAAGAAGATCCAGGGCCAGGAGTAGTTGTCGGTGAGCCAGCCACCCAGCGTCGGGCCCAGCGTCGGGCCCACCATGACGCCCATGCCGAAGATGGCCATGGCCGTCCCGTGCTCCTCCCTCGGGAAGACGTCGAAGAGAATGGCCTGCGCCGTGGAAATGAGCGCCCCGCCGCCGATGCCCTGCACCACGCGCCAGAACACCAGCGCCTCGAGGCTGTGGGCGTTGCCGCAGAAGAAGCTGGCCGTCGTGAACAGAATGACGGAGCCGGTGTAATAGTTCCGCCGCCCGAACCGGTTGCTGAGCCAGCCGGTGAGCGGCAGAATGATGACGTTGGCGACGATGTACCCGGTGCTCACCCACGCGATTTCCTCGAGGGTGGCGCCCAGGTTCCCCATCATGTGGGGAATGGCCACGTTCACGATGCTGGTGTCCACCAGCTCGAGCACGCTCGCAAGCACGACCGCGAATGCGATCATGTACCGGGCACGTAAACCGCCAACCCGGCTCATCCGCCGCCGGGAAGGCAGTGCGATACTCGTCACGCGGTCACTTCGTGGTGATGGTCACTTCGACCGACATGCCGGGCCGGAGCGGACGGCCGTCCTGCTCCGATTCGGCCACCGCGATCCGCACCGGGACGCGCTGGACGACCTTGGTGAAGTTGCCCGTCGCGTTGTCCGGCGGAAGCAGCGCGAAGGTGGCGCCCGTGGCCGGGCTCAGGCTCTCCACCACGCCATGGAAGTCCCGCCCGGGATACGCATCCACGCTGAAGTGCGCGCTGTCGCCCACGGCCAGGTCGTTGAGCTGGGTTTCCTTGAGGTTGGCGGTGACCCAGACGTCCTGGTCCGGCACGACGGCCATGAGAGCCTGCCCCACCTGCACCAGCGCGCCCGGGATCCACGTTCCGCCTGGCCACGATGCCGGACTGCGGCGCCGTGATGACGGCATACCCCAGCTGGAGCTTCGCATTGTCCACCGCGGCCTGCGCCGCCTGAAGCCGCGCATCCGCTGCGCGCATTCCCGCCGACATGCCGGTCACCTGGCTCTGCGCGGCCGAGGCCTGCCGGCGCGCGGACTCCAGGTTGGCCGCCGCCGAACGCGCCGCCGCCTCGGCCTGGTCGAGTTGCTGCGCGGCGATGATCTTCTTGGCCGCCAGCTCGCGATACCGGTTCAGGTCGGCCTGCGCCTTCGCATTGGCGGCCTCCGCCGCTTCCACGGCAGACGTCGAGGCCGAGGCCTGCGAGCGGCTGGCCTGATACTGCGCGGCGGCCTGCCCCGCGCTGCCACCGTTCCCCGCCGACGCCTCGGCGGTCCGGAGGTCGGCCTCCGCCAGCTCGAGCCTGACCTGCAGGTCGCGGGTATCGAGCACCAGGAGGGTGTCCCCCTCGTCCACATGCTCGTTGTCGTCCACCAGCACGCGCGCGACGAAGGACGAGACGCGCGGCGCGATGATGGTGACGTGCCCGTCCACCTGCGCGTTGTCCGTGCTTACGTGGTGCCGCGAGTACAGGTACTTGTTGAGCCCCCACCCGAGCGAGGGCGAGAACGATCACGCCGAGGATGGCGTAGCGGACCAGCTTCCGGCGTCCCTTGCCTTCGGGGGTATTGGTCACGGTGTCGTTAGGTGCGGTCATGGAATGTCGTCGAGCGCGCCGAGCGCGCGGTAAAGGTTTACGAGTGCGGTCCAGCCATTCACGCGGGCCTGGATGAGCCCGTCGCGCGCGTCAATGACCGACGCCTGCGCGTTGGTCGTTTCCACCGTTCCGGCGACGCCGGCGGTGAAACGCTCGCCGGCCTGGTCGAGCTCCTGTTCCGCCAGGGTGAGGCGCTCCTCCGCCACCTGCACCTGCTGCCGCGCGGAAGCCAGGTCGAGCACGGCCTCACGGGCCTCCGTGTCGATCCGGTTCCGGAGGTCGGCCTCGCGGGCCTGCTGCGCCTCGAGCAGGATCGACTGCTCCCCGCTCCGGGCCTGGCGGCGGAAACCGTCGAAGATCGGGATGGAGAGCCCGAGCTGGAGGCTCCAGGTGGAGGCGAGCGTGCCGGTGTGCTGGCCGCTCTCCCCGATGGCGCCTCCGCCCACAAGCGTCGGGAGGTTCTCGTACCGGTAGGCCTTGAGCCGCCGCTGGGCGACCACGGTGCGCGCGTGCTCCGCGGCCAGCTCGGCCCGGTGCTCGCGAGCGTAGGTCACGGCGCCGGCCTGATCGGCAGGCACGTCCGGCATGCCGAGAGTCACCGAGTCGGCGATCGCGAACGCCGAGTCCGACGGGACGCCCAGCATCCGGATCAGGTCGAGCCGGGCACGGTCATACTGGTTGCGGGCGATTTCGAGCCGGCTCCGGATGGCGGCGAAGCTGACATCGCTCCGCGTGGCGTCGATCGCCGGGCTCACACCGGCGTCCACCAGCTGGCGCGATTGATCCAGCAGGCTCGCGGCCACTGTGCTGTCGGCCTGGCGCGCCTTCACGGTCTCGCGGGCGCTCAGCACCCGGAGCCAGGCGACCCCGGCGGCGGCCCCGCTGAGATCGCCCACGGCCTGCGCATCGAGCCCGGCCGCCACGGCCGAATCGCGCGCGGCCTTCAGCCGGGCGAAGGCGGCCGCGTCGAACAGCGCCTGGTGCACGGTGGCCTGGAAGCGGTAGATCGTGAACGGGTCGGTCACGCCGGTCGCGACCGGAATCCCGAACTCATCCAGGTTCAGGGTCTGTCGGGTCACGGTGGCCGAGCCTGCGATGGTCGGCAGCAGCGCCGCCCGGCGCTCGCGCGTCTTCTGTCCGGCGATCTCGGCGCCGAGGCGGGACAGCGTGGCGTCAACCGCGCGGAGACGTCCGATCGCGATCGCCTCCGTGAGCGTCATCGGATGTGCGTCCGCCTGCGCGGCAAGCGGGGCCGTGGCCAGGAGCAGCGCGGCAAGCGCCAGGAAGAAGCGGCGCACTCTATTCAGTCCTGCCGGGCTGGTCCCGGCGGCTCAGGGTTCCGTGGAGAATGAAGTCGATCACTCCGTCGAGCACGTCGGCATCCGACATGCCGGTCGGATCGATGTTGCCGAAGGTGCGCTGGAACTGCGCGGTGTTCACCACGAGGGCCGGGATGGCGCGGGTCAGGAAGGGATTGTCCGACGAACGGAACTCCCCCGACTCCGCGCCACGATCGAGTACCACCTTGAGCTGCGCCCGGGTGCGCGTCACCACCTCGTCCATCCAGAAGCGGGCGAGGTCGGGGAACTGATCCAGCTCGCTCTGGACCAGGCGCGCGATGCCGCAGATCTCCGCGCTGCGCACCACGGCCCACATACGCCGGATGAACAGTTCCAGCAGCTCACGCGTGGTCCCCTGGTGTTTCTCGATCAATTCGTCCTGCCCGGCGAATACTTCGGTCAGCCGGGCGCGGACCGCCTCGCGGAACAGCGCTTCCTTCGATTCGAAGTAGAGGTACACCGTGCCCTTGCTGACGCCGGCCCGGCGGGCCACGTCTTCGAGGCGGGCCCGGGCGAAGCCCTTTTCGCTGAACTCCGTCAGGGCGGCGGTGAGCAGTTCCTCCGGACGATCGTCCGGCCGGCGGGACCATTTGGGTTCTTTTGCGTCCTCAGGGGTCACTGTGTCTCCCTCGCGTGCTAGTTACTGACTGGTCAGTAAGTTAGTAGCGTCGGGAGGGTGGTCAAGGGGTGTGGTAAGTGGATGGCATTGGTGGAGTTACAAGGAGGGCGGACGGGCGGACGGGCGGACGGGCGGACGGGCGGACGGGCGGACGGGCGGACGGGCGGACGGGCGGACGGGCGGACGGGCGGACGGGCGGACGGGCGGACGGGCGGACGGGCGGACCAAACGTGTGTTGTCGCTCGGTTGAGTGCAAGACGCCAGGGTAGACAATGCGCTTCGAGAATCTGATCGCCTGGCAACACTGCCATCGTCTCGTGCTGCTTGTCTACGAATTGACCGGTAGGTGGCCCCAGGATGAACGCTACGGCCTCACCTCCCAGGTACGACGCGCGGCTGTGTCGGCAGCTGCCAACATCGTCGAGGGATCTTCGAGGAGAGGCGCACGAGAGTTCCGTCGATTCCTGGATCTTGCGAGGGGTTCCCTGTCGGAGCTGACCTACCTGTTGCGCCTCGCTAACGAGCTGGGCTACCTCAGTCCCGAAGAATTCCGAAGGACTGAGGAGGTGCGAGAGCGAGCGAGCAAGCTGCTCTGGAAACTTTATGACTCGATGCGCGACCCCCCGGACAGACCCCGTCCGCCTGACCGCCCGACCGCCCGACCGCCTGACCGCCCTGTTCTCGTCCGCCCTTTTCTCGTCCGCCCTCTTCACGTCCGCCCTCTTCGTCCGTTGTTCCCGTCCGCCCTCTTTGCGACCGCCCTCTTCACGACCGCCCTGTCCCCGCTATTTCTCTGTCGTCTCCCTCAGGATCCTCTTCGCTATCTCCTGGTATGCCCCGTCCAGATGGTGCCCACCCTTCATCCTGACGATCCTCGCCGCTTCCGGTGGGAGGTGGGGGCAGGCGGCATCAGGATCATCGACGCCGTAGATGCAGAGCACGCGGATTCCCCGCAGACCCGTGATGGCCCGCACGACGTCGAGTGAGCCCTTTCCGCTCGTGATGAGGTCGATGAAGTGAAATTCGAAACTCGCGTGGCGTGACGGGGCCACGAGCGCCACGGAGGCCACGAACCGGCGAAGGGAATCGGGCAGCAGGGGGACGACGAAGGGCAACACGTCCGCCCCCCGCGAGTAGCCGATGAGCAGCACGTGGTGGGCCCCGTCCTCCTGCAGCGTCGTTGCGATGAGTCGGGCAAGGTGCCGCGCGGTACCGTCAGGCGTGCGCGGGACCCAGAAGTAGCGCAGTGCGTTCAGTCCGACGACGCTGACGCCGTGGTCGGCGAGATAGTTGCCGATTCCCCGGTCGATCCCCGCCCAGCCGCCGTCGCCCGAAATGATGACGGCGGCAGTGTCACCCGGCCTGTCGGCCGGGAGGTGCACGAGCGGCAGCCCTTCGCGGTCGGCGTGCCCCCCGCAGCCGGCCAGTGGCAGTGTGAGCAGGAGGACGAGCGCCAGGCGCGGTGTCATTTGGCGATCGCGCCGCGCAGGCTGCCTGAGATGAGGGCGGCAACGTTTGCCACGATCCGCGGGAGCTGCAGGCCGCCGGGCGAGGCCAGGAACCGCGGCTCCCAGATCGGATCGAATTTTTCCTTGTACTCGCGCAGGCCCCTGAAGTTGTAGAAATGCTCCCCGTGGCGGTACACGAGGTGCCCCATCCGGTTCCACAGCGGCGATTCGCGCCGCGGATCGAGGCCGGCGAGGGGTGCCATGCCGAGGCTGAAGCGCTCGTAGCCGGCGCCGCTGCCATAGAGGAGCAGTTCCGCGAACAGGTAGGTCATGACACTTTCCGGGGCTTCCGGACCGTAGCGCATCAGGTCGACCGAGAGTTCGTGCCGTCCATCCCCGGGCCAGAGGTTGGCGAACGCCACGATGCTGTGGCCGCGCCGCACGATGGCCACGGGCGTCCGGCTCAGGTAGGCTTCATCGAAGCGGCCCACCGAGAAGCGCTTCTCCCGCGTATTCCGGCTGCGCAGCCAGGCGTCGGACACCTGTCGCAACTCCGGCAGCACCGCACCCACACCCGCGGCGGGGATGATCTCGGTGCCGCAGCCCTCCTTCTCAGCCTGGCGCACCGCCCGGCGCAGCGTCCGGCGCGAGGGGCCCTCGAGCGAAAAGCCCTGGAGCGGCACGATCGCTTCCTCACCCACCTTCTGCAGGCTCAGCCCCAGGTCGATATAGATCGGCAGGTAGTGCGTGCCGGCCTCATAGAAAACGGTCCACCCGCCGTTCCGGTCGGCCATCTCGTGGAAGCGCCAGGCGAGTTCCGCCGCCTCCCGGGCCGGGCCGACAGGGTCGCCCATCGCCACCCAGCTGCGGCCCTCGACATCATACATGATGAAGCCGGTGCCGGCGTCATTGAAGAGGAGCGACTTGTCGCCCAGGAGGGCCAGGCCGGCGGCGGCCTCGGCGCTGGTGGTCACGATGCCCGCCGCCCGGTCGAGCTCATCCAGCGAAGGCTGCGGATCGGGCTGTCGGGCCGCGCGCAGCAGCCGCATCACCCCGACCATGAACAACAATGTCATGCCGCCAACCATGCCACGCATGAAGCGCGGCGCGTCACCCCGGAGCGTGAAGCGCCACCACAACTGACTGGTGTAGTCCACGTGTCGGTAGGCGAACAGGCCGAGCCAGGCCGCCGTCGCGAACACCGCGATGACGGCCACGAGCCATTCGGCGTTGGGCGGCTCACTGAAGAGCGCCGCGCGCCGGTGGAAGTGCCGGCGCGAGGGCAGGAAGGCGAGCAGCAGGGCTCCCGCCACGACCGCCTCCTCCCAGTCGAGCCCTTTCAGGAGAGAGGTCGTGATGGCGATCAGCAGCACGCTGATGGTCAGTGGGTAAGCCGCATCGAGCCGTCGCCAGAGCGCCCATCCCAGGAGCACGAGCATCGTGCCGGCGAGGCTCGCCGTGAAATGCGAAGCCTCGACCAGCCAGAGCGGAAACAGGCGATCGAGCAGCGCCAGGCGCCCCCGGAGGGCCGGCGTCGCGCCCGAGAACAGCATCAGCGCCCCGGTGAGCAGTGTGGAGACGGCGAGAAGCTGGGGGACAAGATGGGGCCACCACCGTCCGGCCGCGGTGGCGACGGTGCGCGCGCGTCGGCGCTGGCGCCAGGCCTCGTGCGCGGCGAGCAGGCCGACCGCCACCACGAACGGCAGCAGGTAGAAGACCGCCCGATAGGCCAGCAGCGAGGCGAGGACCTCATCGGCGGGGAAGTATGGTCGCAGGAGGAGCAGCATCAGCGCCTCCACCACGCCGAGGCCGCCGGGTACGTGGCTCACCAGGCCGGCGAACTGCACCAGGACGAAGATGCCCAGGAACGGCACGTACCCGAGTCCGTGACCCGTGGGCAGCAGCACGTAGAGTACGGCGGCGGCAACCGACCAGTCGATGGCGGCCACGAGGAGCTGGGCCACGGCGAGCCTGGGCGGCGGCACCGGGATTTCCCACGGCCCGATCCGGAGCGGCCGAGACCGGCGGGCGCTCCACCAGACATACAGGGCGGTGACGGTAAGGAGCAGCAGGCCGACCGGCTTGAGTGACGCGAACGGCAGGTGCAGCAGGTGCGCGGTGGAGGCCGGTTCGAGGACGGCCACGACGCCGCCCACGGTAATGATGCCAATGCCGAAACTGGCGGCGCTGAAACTCACCGCCTTCGCGATATCACCCGCGGAGAGACCCCAGAGTGACCAGAAGCGGTAGCGGATGGAACCGCCGGTGAGGAGCGGCAGCCCCAGGGTCTGGCTCACCCCGTAGGCAATGGTGGAGCCAAACCAGAGTCGCCCGGCCGGGAGGCGGTGTCCGGCATAGGCCAGCGCGATCGCGTCGTACCCCGGCAGGACGAGAAACGCGAGCACCGTGAGGCCAAGGGCCAGGAGGATCTGCCCCCGCGGCATGCCCCAGGTCGTGCGGCTGATGTCGCGGAGGTCATAGTGGCGGAGTTCATGGTGGAGGAAGGTCAGGACCGCAAGGAGCAGCGCCAGCACCAGCAGCACCTGCCCGATCCGGACCCAGTTTCCCCGCCGGCTCATGAAGGTTGCGCCTCCCCGGACGACCCGTGCCCCGGCAGCATCGCCTGCAGCATCCGGATCTGCTCCTGCTGCATCGTCACCAGTTCCGCCCACTGCGTCTCCCGCAGCTCGTCCAGCTTCTCGTGCAGCCGGCCGATTTCGATCTCCGACTTGAGGTTCACCTCGTAGTCGTTGGCCGCCTCGAGCCGGTCCTTCGCCGCCTGGCGGTTCTGCGACATCATGATCACCGGCGCCTGCAGCGCGGCGATCATGGAGAGAAAGAGATTGAGGAGGATGTAGGGATACGGATCGAACGCATCATGGCGGCGGGCGAGGATAAAGGAGTTGGTCACCACCCATGCAGCGAGGACTGCGAGGAAGAGCAGGATGAACGCCCAGGATCCGCCGAAGGTCGCCATGCGATCGGCGATGCGTTCACCGAGGGTTCGAGTGTCCTCGAACTCGCGATTGGTATTCCGACTGAGCGGCATGTGGCGGAGGACGGCATCCAGCACTGAGCGCTCGCGGAGGGTGAGTGTGTCCCAGGAACGCTTGAGGAAGCGCTTGGCCAGCATATCTGGATGGAAGCCCATGAGATGGAGCTCCGTCTGGGGGAGAGGAGGCGGTGGTGGGGTGAACGGTAAACGGTGAAGGGTGAAGGGTTAAGGGAGCAGGGAGTAGAAAGTAGGAGTTGAGTGGTTGAGTCGCGGCTTCGGTCACCTCGCCGCCCTGACCGTCGTGTCCGTCCGGTCCCACGCGGCTGAAGCCGCTGCTCGGCACCCCGTCGCCTGAAGGCGACGGACGTCTGTCCTGTCCGCCTTCTCCGCCCTGTCCGCCCTGTCCCGCCTTGTCCGCCTTGTCCGCCCTGCCTTTCGGGCAGTCAGATGCATATTCGTGCACGTTCGGGCTGCCAGTTCCCAAGTCGTTATCGGTCAATGTTCTGCTTCAGCACCTGTGAGCAGATACTCGCATTTTGGCAGAAGCGAGCGAATACTCACATCACTAAACCACCTCCGCATGGGCTGAAAAGTGGGTCAAAATGACGGTGCAGAAAACTGCTAAGTTGTTGTTGAAAAATGTGTTACAATGTCGCGGCTATCCTTTGGCCGGGCAATTGCCTACCTTCGTCCACCATGAAGATGCACCCCCTGACCGGCCATGAGACGGCCCGGGAACAGCTCGCGCGGGCCATCCGCAAGGATCGCCTCCCGCAACTGATCCTGATCACCGGGCCGGAAGGGATCGGGAAGCAGCGGCTCGGCCTCTGGGTGGCCCAGCGGCTCCTCTGCCAGGATCCAGGAGAGGTGGAGCCCTGCGGGAAGTGCCCGGCCTGCATCCAGGTGCTGGGGCTCGCGCATCCTGACGTGCACTGGTTCGTCCCGGTCCCCCGACCGAAGGCGTCGGAGCCCGGGAAGCAGATGGAAGAGATGGCCGAGCTCCTGGCGGAGAAGATGGCCGAACGGCGGGAAGAACCGCTGTACGGTCCACCGGAGGGGCTGGCGGGGCATTTCGTATCGACGGCGCGCCTGCTGCTGCAGCGCGCGCAGATGCGGCCCTCGAGCGGGAAGGCCCAGGTCTTCCTGGTCGGACATGCGGATCGACTGATCCCGCAGGAGGCGAGCCCGGAAGCGGCCAACGCGCTGCTCAAGCTGCTGGAGGAGCCGCCGCCGGGGAGTTACCTGCTGCTGACGACGGACCGGATCGAGGCGGTGCTGCCCACCATCCGCTCCCGCTCGGTGCGGCTCAGGCTCTCAAGGCTGCCGGACCCGGCTGTCCGCGGCTTCCTGGAGGAGCGGCTGGAAAAGAAGGGCCGGGAGCTCGACGCCCTGGTCCACCAGGCGGCCGGCGCCATCGGGCAGGCGGTCGCCGAGCCGGACCGGAAGGCCTCCGCGGCAGCCGACGCGTGGCTGAACGCGGTGCAGCAGGGTGGCGAAGCGGTCCTGGAGCAGGCACTCCGGCAGCCGCCGTGGGCGGCCCGGGGCGATTTCACCGCCCTGCTGGATGAGTTGACGCGGCAGGTGATGGAACGGGCCCGGCGGGCGGCTGCCGCGGGCAAGCCTGCGGACCGGCACCTGGCCGACCTCGAGCGCATCGCCGAGGCCCGGGAGGCGGCGCAGCAGAATGTGAACCCGCAGCTCCTGCTCGCCGTACTGGGAGCGGGAATGTCGGAGGAACGCTGAGTCTGTCGCATGTGGATGAGAGCGGGCGCGCGCGGATGGTGGACGTCTCCGGCAAGCCTGTGACGGATCGCACGGCGGTTGCGAGCGGCATGGTCGTAATGTCCCAGCGCGCTTTCGGGCTCGTCCGGGACCAGGCCGTGGCCAAGGGCGACGTCCTGACGGTGGCGGAGGTGGCCGGGGTGATGGCCGCCAAGCGGACCGGGGAACTGGTCCCGCTCTGCCATCCGCTCGGGCTGGAGGTGGTGGAAGTCAGCGCAACGCTGGACCCGGACCTGCCCGGTGTACGGGTGGAGGCGACGGCGAAGGTCGCCGGCCGCACCGGGGTGGAGATGGAAGCGCTGACCGCAGTCTCGGTGGCCTGCCTGACGGTGTACGACATGGTCAAGGCAGTCGACCGGGAGATGGACATCAGGCACATCCGCCTGGAGCGCAAGACCGGCGGCACCCGCGGCGACTGGACACGCGGAACCGGCGGCCCTGAGGAATAGGAGGCTATATGAGTGATGTCACGTACAAGGCGATGCTCCGATCGCGCACGAGTCGAATAGCCATGCATGCGGCCCTGGTGCTCGGCGCCGCGCTGCTGGTGAGCGCGGTGGGCGGGTCGGTCGGCCGTGCGCGGGCCTCGGACGATGTCGAAACCATCGGCGTCGAGACGGCCGCCCGGCAGTTCCGCGAGGTCACGGCCCAGCTGCAGAAGGCCCGGGGCGACCTCGGCGTGGCGCGGCTCCAGCTCGAGCGCGCCAACGCGGTGCTCGGCTACTCGGAGCAGTACCAGGTCCCGGCCGACCTGGCCGCGGCCATTTATGACGTGGCACTCTCGGAGGGGCTCGACCCTTCACTCGGCTTCCGCCTGGTGAAGGTGGAGAGCAACTTCAAGCGTGGCGCCAGGAGCAATAAGAGCGCGATCGGCTACACGCAGATCCAGGTGCCGACCGCGCGGTACTACGAGCACGGGATTACCGAGGAGCAGCTGTACGAGCGCGAGACGAACCTCCGGCTCGGCTTCCGGTTCCTGAACGACCTGCTCCGGAACTACGACGGCGACATGTCCCTGGCGCTGCTGGCCTACAACCGCGGCCCGGCCCGCGTGGCCCAGATCCTGGCGGAAGGCGGCAATCCCGCCAACGGCTACGCGAAGTCAGTGCTCAACGGCTACCACCGGACGCTCGCGCGCTGAGCCGACGGTTTCCCCGCAAACGAAACGCCCCGGTCCGAGTGGACCGGGGCGTTTCGTTTGTCCTCCGCACGCGCTTCAGGCGCCGGGGATGGTGAGCTTGTGCCCTGCCTTGATCACGGTATCGCGCCGGAGGCCGTTGGCCTCGAGCAGGGCGGAGACCGATACGCCGTAGCGGGCCGCGATGCCGCTCAGCGTGTCACCACGCTGGATGGTGATCACCGTCCGGCCACTGCTGGCATGGCGGGCGGTGGTGGTGGCGCTGTGGACCCGGAGCTGCTGGCCGGCCCTGATTCGCGTCGAACGGCCCAGGTTGTTCCAGGACTGCAACTGACTGACGCTCACGTGGTAGTCATCCGCAATCTCGGAGAGAGTCTCGCCCCGACGGACGCGGTGATAGCTGCCCTGCACGGCAACCTGCGCCGCTGCCCGGCGATCCTGCGCGCCCACGGCATTCCGCGCGGCGACAACGCCGCCGGTCGGGATGATGAGCCGCTGCCCGATGCGGATGAGCGAGTGAAGGCCCGGATTGGCAAGCCGGAGGTCGGAGACGGAGACGTGGTAATGCTTGGCGATCCCGCCCACAGTCTGCCCCTTCGTCACGCGGTGCTCCACGAACGACACCCGCTTCGAGGCCGGCAGGTCGGCGTAGGCGACCCGGACCTGGTTGCCATGCCCATCGGGCACACGAACGACGCTCCTGGTACCGGGCGGCGTTGCCATGCGGAGATACTTGGGGTTCATCGCGCGGATGGCGGCCACCGACGTGTCCGCCAGCTTTGCGATCACGTCGAGCCCGGTGGCGTCCGGCACGATGAGTGAGTCCCACACCGCGGGCTCGACCGGCTCCGGCGGCGTGAAGCCATAGCGCGCCGGCTCCTTCGCGATCAGTGCCGCGGCGATGAGCTTCGGCACGTAGTCCTTCGTCTCGCGGCGCAGGTGGCGCGTGTCGGCCAGGCGGAAGTAGGTCTCGTCGCTGGTGAGGTCCTCGCCGTCTTCCTCCGGCAGGCGCCGGAGGCCCCGGCTCACCTTCCCTGCCCCGGCATTGTAGGCCGCGGCGGCGAGGTAGAGCGACCCGAAGCGGTCGCGCAGGTCCTTCAGGTGGCGCGCCGCGGCGTCGGTGGCGAGATACGGATCGCGCCGCTCGTCCACCCAGCTGTCCACCCTGAGGCCGTACATGCGGGCGGTACCGGCCATGAACTGCCACATGCCGGTGGCACGGGCACGGCTCACGGCGGCGTTGGAGAACCCGCTCTCGATCAGCGCCAGGTAGACCAGGTCACCAGGGAGTCCCTGATCGGCGAGCTCCTCGCGGATCATCGGTTCGTAGTAGGGGAGCCGGGAGAGCCAGACCGCCATCCGGTCGCGGCCCTTCGTCTGGAAGAAGTCGAGGTAGAACTGTACCCGCTCGTTGTCGCCAAAGGTGGTGACGTCAATGTCCCAGGTGACGTCCGCGTGGGCCGCGTCGGGCCCGCCAACTTCGTCACCCGAGTCGTCCGGCGAGGCGTTCTCGAGCTGTTCAAGGGCCACGGCATCGGCCGCGGAGTCGGCAGCGGCGCGAAGCTCGGCGGCGGTCTCCGCATCGAGCAGCGTGTCGGCAGCGGCGGCGACGGCTGCCACGGAACTGTCCTGCAGGGCCACTTCCGAGCCGAGCGCCGGGTCGGGCGCGGCGGGAGGAGGCGCGGAATGTCCCGCACAGGCGGCGATGGCAGCAAGCGCGAGCGGGGCGATCCAGCGTTTCATGCGGGGCTCCTTAAGCCGGGCAAAAGCCGCGAGGGATCCGGGTGAGGGAACCGGACGGCGGCGAGCACTCAGTTGTTACGCGCAGGGCGCGCTGATTTCGGCTTCTGTTCGGTTCAACAGAATCCCGCACCAGGAACCCGGCGGGGAAGCCGGCAGCGGAGCGGGTGGCGATTTGAGCTTCCTACTGGCGTTTTTCCATGCCTCGGCCTCCGGAGGATGCCGGGCATCGGTCAATGGTTGCACAACTTACCGCATGAACAGCGTATTGCCCAGAATCCGGTTTGTCGCGTTCAGCACGGCCAGGGCCGCGCCGCGGGCCGGGTCCTCGTCCGTCAGGCAGCAGCCGACCAGACGGTGGCCCCCGTCGCCGTTCTGGGCGGCCAGGGATACGATGATGACGGTGGAATCGAAGGCCCGCACAGCCTTTACGCCGAAGAGCTCGAATGTCACTTTTCCTTCAACGGACTTGGCCAGGGCGTTGACGCAGGCCTGGGCCGCACAGCGCAGTTCGCCGGCCTGGCTCGCCAGGCCAGCAGATTCCCCGTGATACTCGCTCTCGTCCTGCCAGGTAAGCCGGACATCGGCCCGACAGCGGCCGTTCACCAGGCGTTCGATTTCGAAGTGGCTGAAACGGAGACGGTCTGACA
Organism: uncultured Gemmatimonadales bacterium; assembly: GCA_963825055.1. GTDB lineage: Bacteria > Gemmatimonadota > Gemmatimonadetes > Gemmatimonadales > GWC2-71-9 > CAWGSK01. The sequence goes on along the minus strand of CAWGSK010000007.1, from coordinate 201,267 downwards.
TGCTCGACTTTGCAGTTGCCGGCCATCCTGGCCGGTCCGTGGGAGAACGGGGTTACCCTTACGGTATGCGAATCCCGTGCCTCGGCCTGGTGGCCGCCCTGTTCCTCCTCCCGGCCCCCCTCCGGGGGCAGAATCCTGCCCTCCCGGCCCTCCGGGACTCCCTCCTGCAGGCCATCGCGGCCTCCGGGGCGGAGATCAGCGTCGCGTACCGCGACCTTGGCAACGGAGACACAATCTACATCGACGCTGACCGCCGGTATCATGCGGCGAGCACGATGAAGGTACCGGTCCTGATCGAGCTGGCCCGCCGGGTGGACGCCGGGGACTTTGACTGGGAGGACTCGGTCCCGGTGGTGAACCGGTTCACCTCCATCGTGGATGGCTCCCCCTATTCCCTGAGCCCGGCCGACGACTCTGACTCGCTCATGTACGCGCTTACGGACCGGAAGGTGTCGATCCGGTTCATGGCGGAACACATGATCCGCTGGAGCAGCAATCTCGCCACCAACGTGCTGATCGAGATGCTGGATCCGAAGCGCGTGGACTCCACCGCGCATGAGTTCGGCGCGGACTCCATCCACGTGTTGCGAGGCGTGGAGGACATCAAGGCCTACGAGCAGGGAATGAGCAACACCACCACCGCGCGGGACCTGGACGCACTGTTCACGGCCATCGCCGACGGGCGGGCGGCGTCCCCGGCGTCCACTGACGTGATGATCGCGATCCTTGCTGGCCAGGAGTTCAATGAGGGAATCCCCGCCGGGCTGCCGCCGGGCACCAGGGTGGCGCACAAGACCGGCTCGATCACCCGCATCGCGCACGACGCGGGCATCGTCTATCCGCAGGACGGGTCGCCCTGGGTGCTGACGGTGCTGACCCGGGGGTTCGATGAACTGCCGGACGGGGAGGTGTGGATAGCGAAGATTGCCGGGATTGTGGAGGGGTGGAGGGAGAGGCGTTGAGGGGTTGAGTGGTTGAGTCGTTGAGTCGTTGAGTGGGTGAGTGGTTGAGGTCGTTGAGTCGTTGAGGCGTGGAGGCGTGGAGGCGTGGAGGCGTGGAGGCGTGGAGGCGTGGAGGCGTGGAGGCGTTCCGAATATCGTGTCATCTCGAGGGCCGCCAGGCCCGAGAGATCTCAAGGGCCGCTTTCGATAACATCCGACTCTTGAGATTTCTCGCTGCGCTCGAAATGACACGGCTTCCTTGAAGCGGCACCACCGCCTTATTCACGACCGACCTTTCCACGCGGCTGAAGCCGCCAAGCGTTCACTCGCGGCCGAGGCGCGGGATTGCCGCGCCTGTGGGCCGCGTCGCTCGCGTCATGGTATTCCCTTCGGTCACTGCTCGGCACGTCGTCGCTTCCGGCGACGAGGGTCTCGCTGGACCGTCTCGACCGCCCTGCTCTCTAATCCACCCTCTCGAACACCTCGTTCGGGCCGACCTTGATCAGCCGCTGCGCGCGGTCGCTCCCGTCAAATTCGAATTGAATCACGCCGCCTCCGCCGAGCAGCTCCTCCCGGAGCTGGCTCTTCGCCCCGTCATACACCTCCGCATCCGACTCGGCGACGCCCCAGGTGGCGTGGAGCTTTCCGTTCCTGACGGTCCAGACCATCGTGCCGAAGTCCTCATTCCGGTAGGTCCCGGCGTAGGCTTCGAGCGGATGCGGAAGGTCCTGTGGGCGTGCGGCACGGCGCGCGCGATCCTCGCGGATACCCTCCAGATCCTCGCCGACGTTCTTCTGACGCCCGGCGAGCAGGGTATCCAGGGTATGCCCCACGTCAGGCCGGTCGAGCAGGATCTGGTAGATCCCCTTCGCGGTGGTCACCGCGAGATAGCTGCCGAGTCCGTCGTTGTTGACCAGCACCGCAACGCCGATCTTCCGCTCCGGCATGTAGGAGATGTGGGAGTGGAAGCCGGAGAAACCGCCGAAGTGGTGCATGAACTTCTCGCCGTCGTATGTCCCGTGGTACAGGCCGAGCGAGTACTGCTTCCGCTCGAACCCCTGATAGGAGGCATCGAGGTCCACCATGGGCGTCTGCGCCAGCGAGACCGCCGCCGCCGGCAGGGCCTGGCGGCCGTTCCACTGGCCACTGTTCAGGTTGGCGATCATCCAGTGCGTCAGGTCTTCCGCGGTGGTCACCAGGCCCCCGGCGGACTGCATGTTCGAATCTTCCTTCCCGTAGGGGAGCCGCTCCTGCCCCCCGGGCTCCGTGGTGTAGGGCATCGCCAGGCGGTCCCGGTCGATCCGGGAGATGTACGCGGTCGTCGACTTCATGCCGAGCGGATTGAAGAGTTCGTCCTGGAGCACGTCCTGCCATCGTTTGTGCAGGGCATGGTCGAGCGCGATGGTGGCCGCGTTGTAACCGAAGTTGCTGTACCGGAATCTCCGGCCGCTCTCGAGGGGCTCGGCCCTGGCCAGGAGCCGCTCCAGGGTGGCCGGGTCGTGCTGGCCGGTAAAGGCGAGGCGAATGACGATGGGGTTGGAGTTGGTGCCGTGCGTGTGGGTCAGCAGCTCACGCAGGGTGATCGTGCCGGCGTCGAGCGGTGGTTGCAGCCGGAGATCGGGGAGGTAGTGCGCCAGCGAGCTGTCGAGGTCAATCGTGCCGCGGGTGTCGAGGATGGCCGCGGCCATTCCCGTGAACGACTTGGTGGCGGAGGCGATATAGAAGATCGAGCGCGGGGTGGCGGGCCGCCGTGCCTCGCGGTCGGCATAGCCGAAGCCCTTGAGGTACACCACCGAATCGCCCACGACCACGGCGACCGACATGCCCGGGGCCAGTGTCGAATCGAACGACCGGGTCACCCAGGCGTCGATTCTCGGGTCGTTGTTCACGACCGCTGACTGGGCGCCGGCCCTGGCGCCGCCGGCGCAGGCCGCAGCCCCGGCCAGCAGCAGGACCAGCCCCGCGTGTGATGCATCCATCTCTCCTCCGGGCACATGACACGGACCGGGAGGGTCCCGGCCTTTCCCGGAAGGTATCCGGAGCACCGGGCAGATTCTTGAACGATTGGAACCGCCCGGCTCAGGCGGGTCGGGCCAGCCGCCGGTAGGCGCCAGGGGTGAGGCCGGTCTCGCGACGGAAGACCCGGTTGAGGTGGCTCTGGTCGGCAAAGCCCGTGGTGAGGGCGATCTCCGCCAGCCCGGCCGAGTCGGCGGCGAGCAGTCCGGCGGCGCACTCGACCCGCCGGCGGCGGATGCGTTCGGTGATCGAGGTCCCGAAATGGCGGCGGAAGAGCCGGGCAAGCGACACCGGATGCAGGCCGGCGCGCCCGGCCAGTTCGGTTACGGGCGGAGGGGAGGCTGCGGTGTCATCCAGCTCCTCCGCGACGCGGCTGAGCCATCGGGGGACATCAGCCTCGCGTGGCATCTCCAGGGCGCCGATGCAGTCACAGACCGCGCGCTCCATCTCCAGCGGCTCCTCTACCCCGCCGCGCCATCCCCTGAGAATCCGGAGCATGCGGCGCGCCGCGCTGCCCGTGTGGAACCAGCGCCATGGGCCGAGCAGCCGTTCGGGCGTGTCGGCATCCACCAGGCCGCCCAGCTCGACCTGGACGGTGCTCGCGCCCGTGCTGCCCAGGCGGTTGGCGTGCGTGACCCCGGCAGGTTTCACCACCACGGACAGGGGCCCGGCCTCGACGGTTCGGCGGCCGACCCGCTCGGTCAGGCTGCCGCCCAGGATGATGGTGATGGAGGACTCGGGGTGGTAATGGGGAGGCTGGGTGCCGCCGGGGGAGTAGGAGAGGTGGTGGAGGGAGGGCACAAGGGCGTTGAGTGGTTTAGTCGTTGAGTGGTTGAGTCGTGCGACTCAACGATTTAGCGACTCAACGAGTCGGCGCAATCGGAGGTCGCTCACGCTTCCCCGAAGGTCACCTCCAGCTGGTGGCGGTCCTTTTCCTCGGGTTGTCTCACTACGTCAACTTCCAGGTGGGGTTTCCCGGACTCGTCCGTTTCCAGGGTGACGACCAGGAGGAGGCCTTCCGACAGGTCCAGACGGAGCTGGCGGAAGTCCGAGCGGAAGCTCGTGTCCTCGATGCTGCAACCCTTGAGCAGCGCGAGCGACTCGGCCACCCGCCGGAGGTCCTGCAGGGAGGTCTGGGGCATGCGATCCGGTGTGGCGATCTAGTCGAGGTGGTCGGCCAGAACCGCGGTGAGTTTCTCGTCCGTCAGGCGATCAGCCTGGGCGAACAGGGACGCCTTCGAGGTCGACACCAGTGGATAGGGTGTCCACAAGGCCCGCCGCTGCAAGCCCGCAGCCCGGAAGGCCAGCACGAGGCGCCACGAGGTGGACTGCGCGGCACGTTCGGCAGCTACGGTGACGTTCCACTGGGTGTCGCCGTAGTTCAGTACTCTCCACGCCATTGTATCTGAGACTCCAAGCCTGAGGGAACTTGGACGGGCGGCCAATATTGCCCTCGAAAATGGGACCGTCAAGTCTGCGTCGGAAAATCCTGAGGTACAGCGGGGGACCAGCAGGGCCGAACAGATCCCGGCGACAGGGGCCCGAGAGCGCCGGGAGCCGGAACCTAGGGGGTGGGAGGGGGTGGGTAAAGGGCTGGAGTTGAGGAGTCGAGGGGTCGAGGGGTCGAGGGGTCGAGGGGTCGCTCCGAAGATCGTGTCATCTCGAGGGCCGCCAGGCCCGAGAGATCTCAAGAGCAGCCCTCGACAGCAACCGACTCTTGAGATTTCTCGCTGCGCTCGAAATGACAAGACTTCCGTGAACGGGCCTCGCCCGCCCTGTTCACGTCCGCCCTGTTCAGGTCCGCCCTGCTCACGTCCGCCCTGTTCACGTCCGCCCTGTTCACTTCCGCCCTCTTCGCGACCAAGGTCGCGACTCGGCCGATCTGTCACTCAAGTGACGAACGGTCGATGAACCTGGGAGCTCCACCGACCGCCTTGTCCGCCTGTCCGTCCTATCCGGGCGAGCTCGCCGGGTCCTTCCCGTACGTGAACTCCTCCTGAATCTTCCCGTCGGCCTTCTGGACCTTCACCTGGCCGAGCGGGGCGGATTTGGCCATCCGCTTGGCCTCGGCGAGGGCGTCGTCCTTGTTTTCGTGGACGCTCGCGGCGCGCTCGGCGCCTTCGCGGAGCACGCGCCAGTCGCCGTCGCTCCCTGGGGTGACCCAGTATACGGTACGCTCACTCATATCTTCCTCCCTTGCTGAGTACCCCGAAACATAGGGAGAAACACACCTCGCGCGCTGTGATCTGTGTACGATGTCCTGCCGCGGTCAGTTTCTCTCGAGCGTTCCCCGTCGCGCGATCCTCAGCGCCGGCATCGGATCGTTCTCGAGCCAGGCGAACACTGCGCCGTTTGCGGCGATCTCGATGGCCTTGTGCGGAAGGAGGAAGGACCCCAGATAGGCACCCGTCGACATCCGGTACAAGTCAATCTTGCGGCCCGCACTGTCTCCCGCTTCCACCAGGACGAAGAGAGTATCCCTCTGCACAATCATACTCCTGGCCGAGGCAGGGGTGCGGGGGATATGCGTGGAGAAGCTGTTCCCGTTCCGCTCCCGGATCACCTCGGGGAAGTTCGTCGGCTCCACGTAGTAGTGCCTGGTCGAATCCACCGGTTCGGCCCGGGCATCGAAGGTGAACCAGCCGTTTCCCAGCCGGAACCCGAGCGCCCAGAGGCCACTCGAATCGGCCGGCTGCGCAACCACGGACTGTTTCGCGAGGAAATCCAATTCCTGGTAAGGGGGCCAGGGGATCCGTCCTGACCGGATCGTATGACCGCTGTCGTCAATGACCACGAAGTCCGATTCCGACTGCGCAGGGAACAGGACCACATCGCCATCCGGAAGGACGGCCAGTTCCTCGGAATGTCCGGTACGCATGGGGGTGGTACGAATCATCTGGCCGGCATCATCGAAAACCGTCAGGCGGGCGTTCCGGGGGTCGAGCACATAGATCAGGCCCTCCCGCGCCTTCAAGGCCCGCACCAGCCGGAATTCCCCCGGCCCGGATCCCGCCCGCCCGCGGACCCAGCGCAGCGATCCATCGATCGCGAATGACAGCAGGCGCTGGTTGCCGTCGAAGACGTAGATCGCGTCCTCCCCCGCGGCCAGGCGATAGGGATTGAGGAGAGTCGTATCCTCCGCCGAGCCACCCACAGTCGCCGTGAGCTCGAGCCCCGGATCGAGCCACTGCCGCTGAGCTCCCGTTGAGTCAGTGATCGCGTGTTCGGTCGAATGACCGGATGTTGAAGCGTCGGGCCTGGTGCAGGCGAACAGCGTGGCAATCCCTGTCAGGACGATGGCGACCTTCGATGGGTTCATGGAGCTCCGCCTGGTTCGTGGTCAGGAGGCTGTTCCGGCGAGTGTATTCGCCGGGCTCTCTCTGTCCAGAGCCGCGACTGCGTGGGACGGAAACACATCGGCCCCGATCACACTGACCGGGGCCGATTCGTGCCTGTCCGCCTTGTCCGTCCTGTCCGCCTGTCCGTCCAAATTAAGAACAACAAACCAAAATTAAACGTAACTGCAAAACCAACCGACGGAACAGCAACGCGCCGATAAACAATATAGACTACCTAAGTCAAAACAAATCAAAAACCTACATCCACTCCGTCTCATAGCTTACCTATCGCACGGCGGAGAGCGCCGAGAACGCCCGTACAACACCGGCAACTGATGAGCCATCAGACACAAGAGGAGGTCGAGCTCTAACATACATCTTTATCCACCAAAAAAGGTACTCGAGGCTCAAGTACAAGAACACCCACACGAAACCAAATCTTATTTCATCGAAATCGAGCGCAGCCCGACGCGCACTACAAAACTGACTCCGGCACACTCTCCAAACATAAGAGGAACACAACTAGTAGCACATACAATCGAGCCAGGGAATACCCACCATCACCATTACCCCTCGAACTACACCGCGCCGGCGTGCTCCACGTCGAAGCTGACCGCCCCGTCGCTCGTCACGGCCATCGCGAGGGCGTCACTGTAGTCGGGTGAGGCGCCGAGCTTGGCCCGCACATCGCCCTTCGACTCGATCAGCACCTTCCCGGTGCCCGTGACCCACCAGGTGATGGAGGTGAGTTCGCGGGTCAGGACGTCGCGGTGCGTCGGCGGGAGCGCCAGCTCGCCCGCCTCCAAGAGGTGCCGGAGGTCGAACAGTGCCTGGGCGCGGCGGTTGGCGAACCGCTCCGCCTGCGGGCCGACCGCCTTGCTGGCGGCGTTGAAGGCCTCGACCGGCCAGCCGTCGTGGGCGAGGCGGTCGTGCAGTCCCGCGCCGAGGCCGATGGCGTCGATGCGGAGCCCTGCCCGGTGGGCGTGCTCCATGTACTCCAAGGGGTCACCGGGGGCGGCCACCAAGTCCCCGAACCCGCTCCGGGTGAGGCCAAGCTCCTCCATGATGCGGCGCGGGCGCCGCCGTCTGATCCCGTACCGGCGGGCGACCTCGATGACCCGCCCGGCGCTCACCTCCAGGTCGGCGCCCTGCCACGCGTGGAAGTCGCGGACCACCGGTCCTTGCAGCACGGCGACCACCGACCTGTCAGCTCCGAACCGCGCCACGTCTACCCCTAGGACGAGCCGCCCGCTCCCCATCTGCTCACTGTACCGAGGTGTGTCGAAGGCCGCGAAGGCGGCTTCGAGCCACTACACCTTGACCAATCCCTCCATCGCGTCGGTCGGGAACTCCCCCAGCACTGACTAGATGTAGAACGGGTGTCCACGCCGTAGTCGCCCGCTCGTTGCGCGAGGGAGGCTTGCGTCGGCCCACCGGGGATCACCGTCACGCCCTCCCGGACGTTCTGGTGCTCCTCCGCGTTGAACCGGACGGCCCGCCAATGGGGTGACCGCGCCGCCTTGTAGAACGGGCCTGTCGCTCCGAGGTCGCAGTTGCCCGTCGCCAGCACCCAGTCAACGTCCCCGACGGCCATCATCTCCGCCGTCTGGAACACCCACTCCTCCAGCCCCTGCGCCTCCTGCAGCGACACGAGGAGCCGCGCGCGTGGAACCCCCGGAGCCGGGACGACTCCCCGGCCGCCACGGAGAGGATCCCACTGTGGGGGTTCGTGGGCCGCCGGAGCGCGAGGGTGAGCAGCTCGCCGTCGAGGTCCACAGCTTGGTGCCAGAGGATCTTCACGTCGCGCATGAACTGGTCGCGGAGCTGGCCCTCACGGGCGCTCGTGGCGATCACCAGCCCATCGTGCGCGTACACCCACCACAGCGCGAGAATGGCGTCATCGAAGGTCTTACCGCACCCGTTGGCGCCATAGGCAACCACGCGGCGGTGCTCTGCCACGGCTCTGAGGTGGGCGCATTGCGCGTCCCAGAGCCGCGAGACGCGGAGCACCTCGGTCGCGAAGGCCACGGGGTCGTCGCGGTACCGGGTGAAGTCGGTGGCGGTTCGCCGCTCCCGCGCTTCTACGAGGTCACCGACGTCGGCCCAGAGCGCGGCGAGCTGTCCGTCAACCGGCGACACGGGCCTGCATCTCCTTGATCTTCTTCTCGAGGCTGCGGAGCTGCGACGTCGTAGTTCTCGACGCGGACCCAGGCTTCCACGGCTTTCGTGGCGGCGAGGGCGGCGTCGCGGGGTATCTGCACCCGGAGCGACGCGTCGGCGATCCACGCCAGATAGGTTCGGGCGGAGGCCAGGTCGGTCGGCGTCTCGGGCAGGACGGGGATGGTCATGGGAGGCGCTCGTAGGGCGTGCGCTGGTCGGCGTCGTGCTGCCGCCGCCACGCCACGTAGTCGAAGGGTTCAGGGGGTGGGTCGGGCAACTGCTCATCGGGCTCGTAGGGGACCACGACCACCGCCCCGCTGAGAATCGCCTTAGCCTTGGTTCGGGCGTACTCCCCGGCGGCGAGGTCGGCACGGGGCAGCACGAGGGCGAACCCCGAGGCGCGGAGGTGGTTGAGGTACAGCTCGTCCGACATGTCGTCGGGCCGCGGGTAGGCCGCTGTGAGCCGCGGGTCGCGGAGGTCGCGGAGGAGCTCACCGGGTCGCGTGCCGGGCACCTTGGGCGTGGCGCTCATGACAGCGTCTCGACCATCGTGACGACGGCTGCGGCCGTGTCAACGAGACTGAGCCCCGTGCCTCGCGGGAGGCGCACCGGGAGTCCGGCGGTCACCAGCTGGCTGAGGATGAAGTCCGAGACCGCCGCGAGGTTCGCCGCGTCGTCACGGAGGCCGTGCTGTTCATCGGTGCGGGCGGCGCCGACCACGGCGTTGTGGTCCGCGACCAGCTTGGTTACGGCTGCGGCCAAGGCTGCCGCCGTGTCCACGATCACCGGAGCGTGCTTCACGGCGGCGTGGGCGTGCTCGTGCATCACCTTCAGTTGGACGGCCCGGCGCTCCGCCGCGAGGGTCCGGGTGATCTCCTCGGCCCGGTCCTTGAGCGGCTCGATCTCCTTGGTGAGCCGGAGGACTTCGGCGTCGGCCTTCTCTCGTTCAAGGATGATGGCCGTGAGCGCCGACCCGGTCGCCGACCGTTGGGCGCAGGCGTAGGTCGTGGCCGATCGCGTTGGCCTCTTCCTGCTGCCGCGTAGAGGGGATAGAGCTTCGACTGGAGTTGACCGAGTTCGGCCTCCAGCGTGAGTGCGGACTTCGCCATCGTGTACTCCATCGAGAGGGAGAGGGTGGCTCGGCCAGCCGCGACGCTGCCGAGCCCGGTCAGCTGTTCAACCGGGGTCGCTTTACCGGCCGTCTAGCGTGACAGAACTATCCTATCTCGATGTACTTCCGGGGCGAGCACACATTGTGTCTGCATTCACTCTTCTGGCCAGTCCTTCACTCGCCGTTCCCCCATCGAGCCAATGTCGTCCGGATGGCCTTCGGTCGGCTCAGCAACTCATCGCTACGGTCCGGGAGTAAATGGGCCTCGGCCTCATCAAGACACCGCGAGTGACGACCAGTCGGGGCGTTCCGTTCTGGATCTCCGCGGCGAGGTTCTCTCACGGCGTAGATTTCCGCGTGTAGGTCAAGCTGTGCATAGCCGTCCACGCACCGCGGCGCGAAGCCCGCTCTCTTCCGCCATGTCTTCCAGTACGCGCTCAGTTGTCCGCGGCGTCAGCACGTTCGGCAACTTCATTCAGGTCGAACTTAGGCATCGCCCCTCCCCCGGAATCGCTTGACGCCGTTGATGACGGTTTCTCGCTCTTCCAGCCACGACCGGACGTCTCCCGTCGATGAACACGTAGACGTCCTCTCGTCGTCGGGCTGGCATCCCCTTCTCCGTCACGAAGCGGTAGACGGTGCGCGTCGAGCAGCCCAGCGCCGAGGCGAGCTCATCCGCCGAGAGCCTGACGGTGGGTGGGCACGACCAGAAGCGCTCCGGCGTCCAGCACGAGGAGGCGCGTCCACTGGCGGCCACGGCTTTTTCCACTCCGCGTTCGATGGCTTCGGTCAGGCCGAGGCCTATTCGAGGGTAGCGGTCATCTCTTTCTCCTACAGGTGGTCATGTTCTGCCCTCAAACTGTGATAGGTGTCTCTGTTGTCACGCTCAGTTTCTTTCTCCTTGTCGCCTTTAGATCAGGCCAAGTCACCGGTTAGGCGCGCTTAGAGCCACTCCAGCATCGCACAGATATCGAATCCGTGGTCGCAGGTTGAGGGAACAGTACATAGTCATTCTGTAGTGTCTCCCCTTTGTTCTTCTCTGTTCTTTCTCTCTTTTTTGCTCTCTAAGCCCATCTTCTCCAATATAAAATACCAATTAATAACAATCCTCCTTATACTACCGACTGGGTCGCCGGGGGGGGGGGGGGGGGGGGGGGGCGTGGGGGGCGGGCGGGGGTGGGGTGGTGGGTGGGGGCGGGGTGGGTCGGGCCGGGGGGGGGGGGGCGCGTCGGCCGGCGGTGCTCCCCGGAGAGAGGTCCGAGAGCGAGGTGTCACTCGTCCCCGTGGCTTTCGAGCTGCTGCTCCGCCAGTGTCTGTGACCGGTTTTCGCCTGATGAGCGACTCGTCCTCCTTGTCCTCTTTCTCTCTTTCTTCTTTCATTCTCTCTCTTTCTCTCTCCTCTTTCTTTTTCCTTTCTCTTCTCTCCTTTTTTCTCTCTTTCTTCCTTCTTCTTTTCTCTCTCTTCTTTCTCTTCTTTCCTTCTCTCCCCTTTCCCTTCTTTCTCTTTCCTTTCCTTTTTCTTCTTCTCCTTCTCTCTCTTTTTTTTCTCTTTCTCTTTTTTCTTCTTCTTTTTTCTTCTCCTCCTTTTTTCTTCTTCTTTCTTTTTCTTTTTCTTTCTCTCTCTCTCTTTCTTTTTTTCTCTTTCCCTTTTCCCCTTCTCTTTTTTTGTTTTAGCCTCCCCTCTTTTTTCTCTTTTTCTCTTCCCTTCTTCTCTTCTTTCTTTTTCTCCTTCTCTTTTTTCTTTTCTCCTTTTTTCTTTCCCTTTTTTTCTCCTTCTTTCTTCTTCCCTTTCCCTTTTTTCCTTCTTTTCTCTCTCTCCTTTTCTCTCCTTTCTTTCCTTCCTTTTCTCCTTTTTCTCCCATCCTCTTCTTCTCCCTCTTTTTTTTTTCCTCTTCTCCCCCTCTCTCTTTCTCTCTTTCTTTCTTCTTTTATCTCTCTCTCTTCCCTTCCTTTTTCTTCTTCTTTTCTTTTCCCTTCCTTTTTTTTTTTTCCTCTTTCTCTCCTCCCTGCCTCGCCTGTTCGCCTCTGTTTGCCGCCTTTTGTTTGTCCATCTCTTCGCCTTTTTATCTCCTCCTTTTTTTTTTTTTTATCCTCTCTTCCTCTATCTTCTTCTTTTCTCTTTCCCTTCTTCTTTTTCTCTTCTTCTTTCTTTTTCTCTTATTTTCTCTTCCTCCTTTTTTTCTCTTATTTCTCTTTCCTTCCTCTCTTCTTCTTCTCCTTCTCTTTTTTCTTTCCTTTCTTCTCTATCTCCCTCCTTTTTTTTTATTTCTCTTTCTCTTCTTCTTTCTCTTCTTTCTCCTCATCTTCTTCCTCCTCTTGCCTTCTTTCTTTTCTCTCTTCTTTTTCTTCCTCTTCCCTCTCCTTCTTCTTCTTCTCTCTCTTTTTCTCTTTCCTTTCTTTTTCTCCTTCTCTTTCTTCTTCCTTCTTCTTTCCTCTTTCTTATATCCTTCCTTCTTCTCTCTTTATCTTTTCTTTCCTCTTTCCTTCTTTTTTTTTCACGGTTTTAAGCAGCCACGCTATTTCCTCTCTTTTCATTTCTTTCTCTTTAGTTCTTTTGCACCCAGTTTTATACCTTCCCTTTCTTTTTTACATTTTTCTTTTTTCCTACATATCTCTTTTTTTCTCCTCTTTATTTCTTCTCTCCTCCCTTTCCTCTTTTCTCCTTTCTTTCCCCTTTTCCTTTTTTTTTTTTTTCTCTTTTTTTTTTTTTCCTTCTCTTTCTCTTTCTTTCTCTTTTCCCTATCTTCAGATCTCTCTCCTTCACCTTCTCCATTTACTTCTTCATTCCTTCTTTCCCTTCTATTTCTTCTAGGCGAGATCACCCTCTACCAGCAGTCTCACTTTCTCTTCCTTTCTTCTTTCACTTTCTCTCTTCCTTTTTCTTTCTTTAGCGTTTTCCATCTCTTTCTCTCTACCTTCTTCTTCTTTTCTTCTATCTCTCTTCTCTCTATCTTTTTCCTTCTTTCTTCTTCCATCTCTTTCTCTTCGTGTTCACCGGAGTGGCCAAAGCAAAGCCCAGCGTGTCTGTCTCTTCTTTCTCTCCTATCTTTTTCTTTTACCTTCTTCTCAGCTTTACTTCTTTTTTACTTTCTTTATATTCATCTTCTTCCTGCTTTATCGGACTCTCTCTTTTCTTTTTATTTATTTCCTTCCTTCTCTTTTCTTTCTTTTTTTTTTTTTATTTTTTCTCTTTTTTTTGTGCTCGAGATATGTCTCACTCATTCTTTAAATTGGTTTGTAGAGAATCGAGAGTATAGAGAAGTAGTAAATTTTACGTGTAAAGAGCTCTTCTATTTCTCATTCCGACTCCTTCTTCATGGTCTAGTTACGGGCGTTCTCTATCAGGTGATATTGAATGAGTCTCTACAAGATCAGGACACACAAAAGTGCCTCACTCCTCGCGGGAGGAGGAGCACTGCGAGAATGATAATAGTAGAGTTTTATTGTATATCGCGGTTCCAGACTGAGTTCTACGCCATCTTTCGCAGCACCGGTTGTGCAGTCAGTCGTCGGGGAACACGAGCCCGTACAGGCGTCCGAGGTCCTCGTGCAGGTGGACGTAGACGTCGTTCATCTTCTCTTGGCGGTGTTCTAGATTACGTCCACGGCGGCCTGATGGCCCGATCGCGCTATCAGGTCCGTCTTCGCTTTTGCCTGAGGTCGTTGTACTCTATCTCTCAGTCATCGCAGTCGGCGCGTTAGTCGTCTGCCGTCCTCTCTTTTAGCCGTTGCCCTCCCTCCTTTTCTTTTTTCCTTTTCCTCCCTCCTTTCCTCTCTTTTTTTAGCCTTCCGTTTCCCTCGCCTTATTTCTCGTCTCTTTCCGTCAGTTTCTCTCTTAGCTCTTTCTCCTCCTCCTTCTTCTCGACCGCCTGTCTTTCTCCCTCTTCTGTCTGGGTTGCGAGGTCTCTCCCCGGTCCCTTACGCAGCGCCGTCTCCGTCTCCGCTCTTTTTCTATCTTGTTCTCCGCTTATCTCTGTGTGATCTCCTCCTCCTCCCTTCTCAGTTTTTTCAGCTCCTCTCTCCTTTTCTCTCTGTCTTCCTCCTTTATTTCTTCTTTTTTTTCAGCTTTTTCAGCCTTTCTCCTCTCTTCTTCCTCCTCCTCCTTTTCTTTTTCTTGTTCCTGAGAGTTACCTTCCTTCTCTCTTTTCTCTCTCTCTTTTTCCTTTCCTTTTTCTCTCCTTCTCCTCTCTTTCTCTTTTTTCTTTTTTTATCTTTTTCCTTTCCATCCTCCTTCTCTACTTTCCCAGTCTTTATAGCCTTTCTATCTTTCTCTCCATCTTTCTCCTCTTCTCTTCCTTCATCTTTTTTGCCTTTTCTTTTTTTCAGGGTGAGGCATCGACGTGCTCCGGGGTGATCGCCATCAGTCTTTTTTCTTTCAGCTCTTCCTTTTTTTACTTCTCTATTTATCTCCTTATCTTTTCTATTTATCCCCTTTCCTTTTTCTCTCTTCTTCTCTCGTTCTTTCTTTTTATTTCCTTCTCTTTCTTCTTCTCTATTTCTTTTTTTCTTCTCTCTTCTTTCTTTTTTTTTTTTTTTTTCTTTCTTTTTTTCTCTTTCTCTTTCTTTTTTTCTTTTTTTTCTTTTTCTCTCTTTTTTTTCTCTTCTTTCTTTTTTTTTTTTTCTTTTTTTTCTTCTTTTCTTTTTTCTTTTCTTCTTTTTTTTTCTCTTTTTTTCTTTCTTTTTTTTTCTTCTTTTTCTCTCTTTTCTTTTTTCACTTTTTTTTTTTTTTTCTTTCATTTTTCCTTCTTTTCTTTTTCTTTTTCTTCTTTTTTTTTTTTTTCTTTTTTTTTTCTCTTTGCATCGTGATTTGCAGTAGTTTTTCTTTGTCTTTTCTCTTTTCTTTTTTTCTTTATTTCTCTCTTTTCGTCTCTTTTTTCTCTTTCTCTCTCTTTTTCTCTTTCTCTCTTTCTTTTTTTTTTTTTTCTTTTTTTTTTTTTTTTTTTTTTTTTTTTTTTTTTTTCTAATTTTTTTTTTTATTTTTTTTTTTTTTTTTTTTTTTTTTTTTTTTTTTTTTTTTTTTTTTTTTTTTTTTTTTTTTTTTTTTTTTTTTTTTTTTTTTTTATTATTTTTTTTTTTTTTTTTTTTGTTTTTTTATTTTTTTTTTTTTTTTTTTCACGGTTAAAATAAAGGTATATAAAGAGTGAGTATAGAGAGATTTGTATAGGCAGGTAAGAGTAGAAGAAGGATTAAAAGTAATGAGAGAAAAGATATAGGAAAAATATAGTATAGGGTATAAAGATATTTTTTTGATATAAATGAAAAAAAAATAAAAATATAATAGATAAAAAAAAAAAAGAAAAAAACATTTTTTATAGATTTTTGATATCTATTGATAGAGAAAAAAAACAAGAAATAAAGAAATATATATATAAAAAAAAATATTAATTTCGTTACCCCTATTAACTCCCACCCCGTATAAAATTTATTGAATCTAGTAGAATTAAACTTATGATATAGGGATGATGTGGAAGAATCTAGAAGAAAAATGAGATAATTGTAGAATTAAAACAAATAATTTTAAATAATATATTTTATATATTTAAAATTATAAACAAAAAACCATTTTTTAATACTGAGTTGATAGAAAACACTACCAAAAAAAAAAAAAAAATGAAAAAAAAAAAAAAAACGATTTCTCCCGTACGAACAAAAAGCAGAAGGGCAAATAAAATTTCTTCATTCGCGTTCTCGGTACTCTCTGCGATCCTGTAACACGTACAGCTCATCCTGTATACATACTCGTAACTCACGGATCCTTATAAAAAATTTCTTAAATTTTGTCACCCCACGGCAGCAGCGCCTTAATATTCGACCTCTCGTATCTTTCTCTTTCTTTCACGTGAAAGAGTTTCCCTTTCCGCCGTAGTTCATAGAAATCATGCCTATATATACATAGTCTGTCTTTAGTTTCTCTTATTTCTATTTTCTCTCTAACTCTCGACTAGTTTCTATTTTCTCCGAGAACCCACTACCATTCCCGTATTCTACACGATTACAGTCTCTGTCCCTTTCCTCTACCCTCCACAAGACATTCTGTAACATCCCCCTCTCTTCTCTACCTTTCCTATTATAAGTGCTTGGCTACGATGAGGGCGCTGGGTCTCGAACCCAGAACCTACGGATTAAAAGTCCGTTGCTCTACCAGTTGAGCTACGCCCTCCGGCGGAACAAGGTCGCCCTTCCCGGGGCCAGATTCAAGGGGACGTCAACCTTTTCCACCCCCACCCCATCCAAGGGAGAAACCCCAACGCACCAGGAGAAGGCCATGTCCGTCCGACGCCTGACCGCCCTGACCGCCCTGACCGTCCTGACCGCCCTGTCCGCGACCCCCGCCCTGCTCCCGGCCCAGCAATGGGCCCGGGCCACCGTCCTCGACCAGAAGATGACGCTGGCCGGCGGATCCACCCTGACCGTCGATGTCTCCGACGCCGATATCGACCTGGACCGGAGCCTCCCGGCCGGGGCCGTGAAGGTGGTCATCTCGTCCCGGCCCGACGACATGGACTGGGCCCGGGATCGCTACCGGGACATGGAGCTTACCGTCGAGCAGGTGGGCCGCGGGATCCGGGTGTCTACCCCGAAGCATCGGGACAACCGCTGGGGGTGGCACGACGGGCGCGGTATGAACGTGACCGTCTCGATCGGCGTTCCGGCGGAGCTAGACCTGGACATCTCCACGGGTGACGGCGACGTCCGGATGGGCGACCAGCAGGGCAACATCGCGGTGAGCACGGGCGACGGAGATATCGCCGCGGGGCGCCTCACGGGCGGACCGGTCCGGCTGCGCACGGGTGATGGCGACATCGAGGTCCGCTCCATCTCGGCCAGCGAGGCCCGCATCGGAACGGGCGACGGCGATGTCCACGTGGATGAGGTGACGGGCGACCTCGAGGCCCAGACCGGCGACGGCGACCTCCGCCTCTCCATTACGAAAGCGGCCCGGGTGAGCCTCCAGACGGGGGACGGCGACGTCAGCCTGGACATGCCCAGCACCATCGCCGCCACCCTGGACCTCCGGGGTGAGGATCTGAACATCCGCGGGCTCGAGATCAGGGGCGAGGTCCGCAACCACGCAGTACAGGGCGACCTGAACGGCGGCGGCCCCACGATCCGGATCCGGACGGGGGATGGGACGGTACGCGTAAACGGGAGATAGGGGAGAACTGCGTGAGCAGTGAGCGGTGAGCAGTGAATGCGGGAACAAGACGCGAATTGCGACCCCGCTCACCGCTTACCGCTAACCGCTTACCGTTCACGCCGTTTCTATTCGGTCTTGTTCAGTCTTTCCATCGCAGCATCAACTGCCGTTCTCGTGTCATCAAACTTCAGCTTCTTCCGGTTCTCCTGGAAGAACGCCTTCGCCTGGTCGGGCTTCATCATCCGCGGTACGGCCTGGACCACCCACTGGCGCACCCAGCGGCGCCCGTCGTTCAGGTGCTGCGCCAGGACCCCGCGGGCAGCGCTGCTCCCCTTGGACGCAAGGCCCGCGAGCACCAGCGATGCCGCGTTCTGCTCGGGCATGAGGGTCTCGAGCTGCGGGACGAAGGTGCTGTCTCCCGTCCGGAAGATCCCGCCGAGCGCCGCCTGCTGGATGACATCGCGATAGCTCTTCATCACGAGCCCCTTCCCCATCGCGTCGTGGCGGCCGGTTGAGTCGATCCGGCTGATGGCGCCCAGGGCCGCGGCTTTCACGGCGTAGCTGCTGTCCTGCTCGAAGGCCCGGTGGGCCAGGCGGATGGCCTGGTCGCCCCCGACCTGCCCCAGCGCTCCTGCCGCCGCTTCCCGGACCTGCGCGGAGGTGTCGGACAGCGCCCTCTCGATGGCGGGAAGCCCGGCGGCGTCGAACGCGGTCAGGGCATCTACAGCCTGGGCCCGGGTGAGGTAGTAATCGGCCGACGTGGCCGCCCTCGACAGCGCCTCACGGGCGGCGGCATCGTCGGTCCGGTCGGCCAGCTCGCCGATCACCCACTGCCGGTTCCAGAGGTCCGGGTCCTGCGCGAGCTGGGTGACGAGCCACGCGGTCGGCTGCTGGAAGTCGAGTGTCTTGAGAATCGTGTTGTCATCGTCGAAGATGACCATCGTCGGCGCGCCGGGGAGGCTGTCGATCAGCAGGGTCTGCTCACGCTGGTCGAGCTGGAACCGGCGGGTCACCTCGCCGTTCGACGTCCCCACCTTCACCGTCACCGGCATCCGGAAGATCGAGGGCGTGGTGTAGCGGAGGCCGGTGGAATCCGCCTTCGAGCTGTCCACCTGCACCTGGCTCACCGCGAGCGTGAGCGCCTTCCCGGCGGTGTCATACGACGCGGTGACCTTGAATTCGGGATACCCCGCCTGGTACATCCACTGGTCCCAGAACCAGTCGAGGTTCTGGCCGGTGGTCTCGAGCACGGCCTGGCGGAGGTCGTCGGTGACGGCATTGTCGTACGCATGCCGCTCGAGGAAGTAGTGAATGCTGGCCCAGAAGGGCTTCTCGCCCAGCTGGTGCTTGAGCATCTCCAGGACGAGGGCGCCCTTGGGGTAGATGTTGTTCGACCCGCTGCTGGCGAGCGGCATCCGGCGGCGGCGGTCGATGTTCATGAACTGCCGGTACTCGTCGGCGTAGTAATCCTCTTCCGCGTGCCGGCCGAGCTTCGTCGCCCAGTACTGCCCGGGCAGGAACTCGGCGAAGCCCTCATTCAGCCACATGTTGGCCCAGTTCTCGGTGGTCATGTAGTCGCCGAACCACTGGTGGGCGAGCTCGTGCGGGATCAGGATGTACTGGAACCACGGGCGGTCCTGGTAGGCCATGTTGTCCGGCAGCCAGTCCACCAGCGTGGTGGCGCTGACGTTCTCCATGCCGCCGAAGAAGTCGGCCACGGTGGTCTGGGCGTACTTGGCCCAGGGATAGTCCACCCCGGTGAGCTGCGAGTAGACCTCGATCATGTCCGGCGTCACGTTGAAGAGGCGCGGCGCCAGCGTGCTGTCCTCGGGGTAGACGTAGTAGTCGACCGGGGTGTTCCGCCATGTATCGGACACCTTCACCAGCGGCGCCACGATGAGCGAGACAAGGTACGTGGTGCTCGGCTTCGCCTGGTGCCAGTGCATGGTGCGGCCGCGGGCCCCGGTCTCGTCCGACTCGAGGGTACCGTTGGAGACCGCGGTGAACCCCTTCGGGACCGTCACGACCATGTCCCACGACATCTTGTCGTTCGGGAAGTCGTAGGTCGGGAACCAGTAGTGGTTGTTGTCATCCTCGCCCTGGCTCCAGATCTGCCTTGGCCGGTGCGCCCTCCCCTTCTCGGCGTCGATAAAGGTCAGTCCCCGGCCGTTCTCGACCTTCCCGTCATAGGCGACACTGAAGGTCACGGAATCGCCGAACCCGATGGCCTTCGGGAGCTTCACCACCAGCGTGTCACCGTGACGCCCCGTGGCGAGCTTCGCCCCGTTCATCTCAACGTTCCGGATGACGAGCTTCTGCCCGGCATCCATGACGACGGAGTCGAAGCCCGGCCGGAGCGCCACGAGGGTGGTCGTGACCTTCCCGGTGAAGGAGGTCGAGTCCCAGTTGAAGTCGGCGAGCTCGATCCGCTGGTGGACCAGGTCGTAGTCGTGCGACCGGGTGTAGCGGTCATTCAGCATGCGCTCCGCGTTGGTCTGCGCGGCGGCGGTGGAGGCGAGGAGCGAGAGGGCGACGAGAAAGCGGATGGCGCGGGGCATCACGTGGCTCGGGTTGGAGGATCGGTCCGGGTGAAAGTCATGGCTTTCACCACAAAGGGCACGAAGAACAGACTAAGTACAGTTTTTACTTTTTCTTTGTGTCCTTTGTGCTCTCTGTGGTAAGGCTGTTGCATGAACTATAGCGGGAGCGCCAGCTGGGCGATGGGTTCGAAGCTGTGGCGGTGGTGGCAGGTCGGGCCCCACTCGCCGAGAGCGGCACAGTGTTCCGGGGTGCCATAGCCGACGTTGGTCTCCCAGCCGTAGTTGGGATACCGCGCGGCCAGGCGGCGCATCAGGGTGTCGCGGACCGTCTTGGCGATGACGGCGGCCGCCGCGATCGAGTCGCAGAGCGCATCCCCGTCCACCAGGGCCTCGTGCGGATAGCCGATCTCCCGCATCGGCAGGCCATCGACGAGCACCAGGAATTCACCCGGGAGGGGCGGCGTGGGGACGCGGCACGTGGTCCCGCCCGCCATGCGGCAGACGCCGCGGATCGCCCGGCGCATCGCCAGCGCGGTGGCGACCCGGATGTTCAGCCGGTCGATTTCGCGGCAGGATGCCGCGCCGATGCCGAGATAGAGCGCCCGTTCGCGGACGCGGCGGGCCAGGATGCGGCGGCGTTTCTCCGGCAGCACCTTGCTGTCGCGGAGGCCGTTCAGGCGGGTGAACTTCGGGGGAAAGCAGACGGCCGCGGCCACCACTGGACCTGCCAGGGGGCCGCGGCCTGCTTCATCCACACCAACCAACAACCGGGACTCGGCCCAAACCGCCGTCTCGCGCGCGAGGGTCGGCCGGCGGGCCATGACTAGCGGTCCCTTTTCTCCCGGATCCTGGCCTTCTTGCCGCTCACGGCCCGCAGGTAGTACAGCTTGGCGCGGCGGACGCGGCCCTTGCGGACCACCTCGATGGTGGCGATCGACGGGCTGTGCAGGGGGAAGATTCGCTCGACGCCGACGCCGGCGCTGATCTTCCGGACCGTGAACGACTCGCTGATCCCGCCGCCCCGCTTGGCGATGCAGGTGCCCTCGAACGCCTGCAGGCGCTCCTTGTCACCCTCGCGCACGCGAACCTTGACGCGGACCGTGTCGCCCGGATTGAAGTCAGGGTGGTCCGTCCGCAGGTTCTCCAGATTCAGCTCAGCCACTCGTTGCATTGGTTCATCCTCCGCGCGTCGTGCGCGTGCATTGCGTACCGCCGTACGCGCCATGGGCCGGACGCGTTACGCGTCCCGGGCCTGCTCGTGCTGTTTCCAGAGGTCGGGCCGCCGCTCACGCGTCAGTCGTTCCGCCTCCGCCTGCCGCCATGCCTCGATGGCGGCATGGTTGCCCGACAGCAGGACCTCGGGCACGGTCCGCCCGCGAAACTCGGCGGGCCTCGTGTAGCTCGGCGGGCTCAGGAGCCCGTCGTAATGCGAATCGCCGCTGGCCGACTCGTGGTCTCCAATGGCGCCGGGCAGGAGCCGCACGATCGCGTCGATCATGCAGAGCGCCGCCGCCTCGCCACCGGAGAGGACCAGGTCACCGATGGACCACTCCTCCGCGCCCAGGACCTCGACCACCCGCTGGTCGATGTCCTTGTAGTGCCCGCAGACGAAGGTCAGCTCCCGTTCCAGCGAGCAGCGGACCGCGTCGTCATGGCCGAAGCGCTTCCCCCGCGCCGAGAGCACGATCACCGGCCCCGCGGGCATGAGCGACTCCACGGCCTCGACCATCGGCTCCGGCTTCAGGACCATGCCGGCGCCGCCCCCGTAGGGGGCATCGTCCACCGTCTGGTGCCGGTCGTGCGCGAAGTCGCGCAGCTGGACCAGGCGGTAGGCGGCGAGCCCCGCTTCCCGGGCCCGGCCGGGGATGCTGGCCGAGAGAAAAGGCTCCAGCACCTCCGGAAAAAGCGTCACCACGTTGATCGCGAGCATGGCTCAGTCGATCAGGCCCTCGGGAACCGTCACCTCGAGCCGGCGGGCCTCGCGGTCCACCTCCCGGATGAACTCCCGCCGGTACGGCAGCAGGAATTCGCGCTTCGGGCCCTGTACCTCGATCATCAGACCGGACGGCATCTCCAGGACGTCACTCACCAGCCCCAGCGCGCTGCCGTCCTCGTCCCGCACGGCAAACCCGACCAGCTCGTGCAGGTAGACCTCGTCTTCGTCGGGCGGCACCAGCACCTCCGCGGGCGCCACCAGGAACTGCCCCCGCCACCCTTCCGTGGGCTCACGGGTGTCCAGCCCCTCGAACTTCACCAGCCACTCGCGGTGGTAGCCCCGGCTCCGCTCGATCGTGAGCGGCTCGCCCAGGACATTCCCCTCGAGGTCCGCCCGGTGGAGCGTCGCTCCGGGGGCGAAGACCTGATCGGGAGTGTCCGTCAGGGGAAAGACCGCGAGATCACCCTTCAGGCCGTGCGGCTTACGCAGGCGCCCCACCACCAGGTGGCGGGTCTCCGCCATGATCAGGCGGAGGCGGGCGTCTGCGTCTGCTTGAAGACGCCCGCCTTGCGGAGCAGCGACGCGACCGTCAGCGACGGCGTGGCGCCCTTGCCGATCCACTCGCGGGCCTTCTCCGCGTCCACCTTGACCTGCTCCTGGTCCGCGGCGCGCGGATTGTAGGTGCCCAGGATATCCACGAAACGGCCATCGCGCGGGGCTTCCTTCTCCGCGACGACGATCCGGTACATGGAGAGGCCCTTGCGGCCGACGCGACGTAGACGAATCCGAGTTGCCATATCCTCTTCCTGCTTCCGTGTGAGCCAGGCGCGCCCGGGCGCCTTCCGGCCGACGGTGACCTCAGCCGAACCGGCCTCGACCCCCGAACGGCAGCTTCATGCCGGGCTTGCCGGCCACTTTCATGAACTTCTTCATCTGCTTGAACTGCGACAGCAGCTGGTTCACTTCCTGTACCGTCCGCCCCGACCCGCTGGCGATCCGCATCCGGCGCGACCCGTTGATCACGTCCGGGTTCGACCGTTCCTTCGGGGTCATCGAGAGCACGATCGCCTCGATGTGGCGCATCTTGCCGTCATCCACGTTGGCGGCCTGGAGCATGGACGGGTTCACCCCCGGCAGCATGCCCAGCACGTTCTTGAGCGGGCCCATCTTCTGGATCTGGCGCATGGCCGTCAGGAAGTCCTGAAGATCCAGGCCTTTCTTGCTGCCGGCCTTCTTCGCCAGCTTCTCGGCTTCGGCCTTGTCGACCGCCGCCTCGGCTTTTTCCACCAGCGTGAGCACGTCGCCCTGCTGGAGGATCCGGCCGGCCATCCGCTCCGGATGGAAGGGCTCCAGCGCATCGAGCCGCTCGCCCACGCCGACGTACTTGATTGGCGCGTGGGTGACACCGTAGATGGAGAGCGCGGCGCCACCGCGCGCGTCGCCGTCCATCTTGGTCAGGATCACGCCGGTCACGCCGAGGGCTTCATGGAAGCCCTGCGCGATCCGCACCGCGTCCTGGCCGGTCATCCCGTCCGCCACGAGCAGGATCTCGTGCGGCCCCACGGCCGCCTTGAGCGCCTTGAGCTCGTTCATCATGGCGTCGTCGATCTGCAGCCGGCCGGCAGTGTCGACCAGCACGGCGCGCGCCCGGGCGCTCTTCGCCGCCTCGATCCCGCGCTTCACGATGCCGACGACGTCCGTGACACCCGGCTCGGCATGGACGCCGACCTGCACCTGCTCACCCAGCGTCACCAGCTGGTCCACCGCGGCGGGACGATAGACGTCCGCCGCAATCATGAACGGCGCCTTCTGCTCCTGCTTGAGACGCCGCGCCAGCTTGCCCGCGGTGGTCGTCTTGCCGGAGCCCTGGAGGCCCACGAGCATGATCACCGTCGGCGGGACCGTCGCGTACGTGATGGGCGCCTGTTTCTCGCCCAGCAGCGCGACCAGCTCCTCGTACACGATCTTGACGAGCTGCTGGCCCGGCTTCACCGTCTTGATGGTCTCGAGGCCTACCGCCCTGGCCTTGACCCGTTCGAGGAACTCGCGCGTGAGATCGAAGCTGACGTCGGCCTCCAGGAGGATCCTGCGGATCTCCCGAAGTCCTTCGGTGACAGCCTCTTCACTCAGTACACCCCGGCCCGTGAGCTTCTGGAGCGCGGAGTTGAGTTTGGTCGAAAGCTCCTCGAACATAAGCCTTGCAAGATAAACGGCTGGAGGGGGTTGAAGCAACGGGCCAACGGGGGCGGACCGGGGTGGCTATCTTCGTCGGGCCTATGGATTCCTCGACCCTCATCACGGGCCTGGTCACGGTGCTGGTGGGCGCCCTCTCCGGCGGGATCACCAACGCCGTGGCGGTGTGGATGCTGTTCCACCCCCATGAGCCCTCCGGGTTCGGCCCCTTCCGCTTCCACGGGGCCATCCCCAAGAACAAGCCCCGCCTCGCCAAAAGCGTCGGCAAGGCCGTTGGTGAGCGCCTGCTCACCAGCGAAGACCTGGCCCGACGCCTGTCCGACCCGGCCCTCCGGAAGGCCTTCGACGACGCAGTCCGCCGGGCGGTCACGGACATCATGGAAACGGAGCGGGGCCCCCTCCGCGGCCTGCTCAGTCCGCCGGTGCTGGAGGCCATCGAGTCTTCCCTGCCCCGGGTGAGCAGCGGGCTGGCCGAGCGACTGGCGGACTACGCCCGCTCGCCGGCCTTCGAGGCCCGGGTGACTGAGTGGATGACGAAGCTCCGGGAGGAGGTGGGCGACCGGTCGCTGGGTGAGCTGCTGACTGCTGAACGGCGCGAGTCCCTCAGCCGGAAAGTGGAGGACTGGGTCACCCAGCTCGCGCAGGGTGAGGAGCTGGAACGTACGCTCCGGGGCTTCGTGCGTGACCAGCTGGACAAGCTCTCCCACGACGACCGGGCAATGCTGGACCGACTCCCCCCGGGTCTGATCGGGGCCGTGGAGCAGGGCATCACGGACTACCTGCCCGTGGCGGTGGACCGGCTGAGCGGCATCCTGGCCGATCCCGATGCCCGCCGGAAGATCCAGGTCTCCCTCCGCGACGCATTCGATCACACAGTCCGGGACCTGCTTATCCACGAGCGGGTGCTGGCCAAGCTGATGGTCACCGACCGCACCATCGAGCGGCTGGTGGACGGGTTCGAGCGGCGCGGACTCGACCGCCTGGCCGAGGGGCTCCACGAGCCGGGCGTGAAGAGCCAGGTCGCGCGGGCGGTCAACGACGCCGTGGTGAACTTCCTGCGCGTGCCGCTGGCCGAGCGGTTCCGCCGCCTCGGCGAGGACCGGGTAGAGGGGCTCGCCGAGACCCTGGGTGACTGGCTGATGCGGGTGGCGCGGGACGAGGGAACCCGCCGGGTCATCGGCCAGACCGTGGACCGGGCGCTCACCGCCGCCGAGCAGCGGACCTGGGGTGACCTGCTCGAAGCCATCCCCCCGGCGCAGGTGGCCGCCTTCGCCGCCGACGCCCTGGGCGGCGAGCGGGGACGTCACTGGGTGGAGGAGGCCGTCCGGAGCGTGGCGGACCACCTGCTGGACCGGCCCATCGGCCGGCCGGCCGGGTGGATGGGGCCGGAGATGACGGCGAAGATCGAGGAAGCCGTCACCACCGCGGCCTGGGGATGGGTGCAGCGACAGATCCCCGCGGTGGTGGAGCAGTTCAAGGTGCAGGAGATGGTGGAGCAGAAGGTGCTGGGCTTCAGTACGCAGCGGATGGAGCAGATCGTGAAGGACGTGACCCAGCGGGAGCTGGACCTGATCGTCAGACTCGGATATGTGCTGGGGGCGGTGGTGGGGCTGGTGGCGTTTGGCGTGAATGTCTTATTAGGGTGAGCGGTGAACGGTGAACGGCAAAACGGAAACAGCGTGAGCGGTAAACGGTGAATCGGTGAAGGGGATTTGAAGGGGCGGTGTTGCTTGAGCATGCCGAGGAGGAGGCGCTGGTCACCGCTGATTGCGGGAGCAGCAGGGTGTCTATCGTGGCCGCAGGAACCGCTTCTGCGTCCCTGGCGAGTTCGGGTTGGCCCGTACCTGTTGGAAGCCATGGTGCGCTGCACTGTTCTCCCAGATCCAGCGTTCGGCTCTGTCCGTGCAACTCAACATTGCCGAAGGGTACGCCTACGGCCCAGGTCGACGGCAGGCTCACCATTTTGAGATCGCCTACGGCTCCGCCATAGAGACGGGGGAGCTACTCGAACTCGCCAAGGACTCAGAAGCGATCCCCCGGGCAACAATCGATCCCCTGCTCTCCCGCAACAGACGCTCTCAGCGCCTCCTGCTCGGCCTGGTTCAACGGTGCCGCGCCGTCTGATACCGTTCACGGTTCACCGTTCAGGCTGTCCTCACTTTCCGGCTCACCGCTTACCGCTTACCGCTCACGCTCTTTTTTGACCTGCACTACCTCTAGTGGCTCCCACCCCTCCGGCCCCACCACCACCTTCACCCCTGCACTTCCCTCTACTTCCACCCGCTCGCGATGGAAGGCATATCCGGGCCGCTTGAAGTCCCGTTCCATCACGCTGGCGAGGCCGGTGTAGAAACGGTCGGCATAGGCGGGGTCATCGAACAGGACGAACCAGACGAGGGCGGGGCCGCCGGGGGTGCGGTACACCCGGTAGCGGTCGCCGCCCCAGCCATAGGCCCGGGTGGTGGAAATGGCGACGGTATTGGCTGCCGACGCCGCCAGGGTGGCCAGGCCCAGTTCGCCCACGTCGTCCTCGAACATGACGGTGCTGTCGGAGGTGGTGAACCGGACGGTGAGCGGCGCATCACCGGCCGCGTAGCGGTCAGGATGGAAGATCTGTTCGGTGGAAAGAGGCATCCGCTCGTCGAAGGGAAGCGCGTCCGGGTGGTTCACGAACCACCAGCGCATGAACTCCGCCCCGCTGATGTACGGAAAGAGCAGTTCTTCGCGGATCGCGACGGGCGCCTTGCCGAAGCGCGGAAGCTGCTCCTGCGCCTGACGGGTCTGCTCTCGCGCCGTGTCCCAGAATTCCATGGTCGTGACGTCCGCCGCCTCTCCCACCAGCAGCTTCACTGAGGCGTAGTGTGCCTGGCCCTCGAGGATGGCCTGCGCCGCCGCGGCACGGTCGCCATCCTCCTGCTGTTCCAGCAGCGAGTCCAGTGGATAGTGCTGGTCCTGGAGGGCGTGTACGAGTTCGTGCGCCACCACCGCACGCAACTGGATCCCCTTCTGGTCAGCCACCCCGTACAGCGTGGTAGAGTCGGGATCGTAGTAGCCCGCCACCTGCTCGGTCAGGACGTCGATCAGCAGCGGGCGGAGCTGTTGGCTGTCCGGGAGAAGCCCGAAGAGGTGATAGGCATTCTCCAGCCCTTCGAGCCGCTCGGGTGGAAGCTGGTCGTCGAATTCCTGGATGAGATAGGCCCGCACCTGCTCCCGGCTCCGGAGCGCCGAGCGCACCGGGCGGGTGAACTGGAGCCCGGCAGCGGCTTCAATGGCAGGCTTGAGGCTGTCCACGACGTGGGCGAGTTCATCCGCCGGCGGGCGGGGTGGTTCGCCCCGGCACGCGGCCAGCCCGATCCCGGCAATCAGGGCGAGGCCGGAACGCGTCACGAGGCCACCAGGTAACTGCGGTACCAGTCGAGCAGGGCCGGGCCCCAGAAGAACGTGACTGCGCCCCCGAGCGCCAGAAAGATCCCGAAGGGCACTTCCTTCTTCTTTCCGACCAGCGCGAGCGGTCCGAAGACCAGCGTCCCCACCACGGAGCCGAGGAAGATGGTCAGGAAGACGCCCTGCCAGCCAAGGAAGGCGCCGACCATGGCCATCATCTTGATGTCGCCACCGCCCATGGCCTCCTTGCGGAAGAGCCGCTTGCCCACGATCGCGACGAGCCAGAGCACCGCGAATCCCACCGCCGCCCCGATGGCTGCGTCCCGCAGGCCCGGCAGCCCGGCCCTGAGGCTGACGAGGATCCCGATGACGAGTCCGCCCAGCGAGAACTCGTCCGGGATGATGTATTCCCGCGCATCGGTCATGGCGATGCCGAGCAGCAGGGTCAGGAAGAGGGCGGCGGCAAGGATGTCGAGCGGCGCGGTGAACAGCAGTGCCATGCCGGCCCAGATGGCAGCCGTGGCGAGCTCGACCAGCGGGTACTGGATCGAGATCGGGTTGCCGCAGTGACGGCATTTCCCCCGCAGGATCAGCCAGGAGAGCACCGGCACGTTGTCGTACCACCGCACCCCCTCGCCGCAGTTCGGGCAGCGTGAGGGTGGATGCACGATCGACTGCCGGGCCGGCAGCCGGAGGATGCAGACGTTCAGGAAGCTGCCGAGGATCAGGCCGAGGAGCCCGGCAAACGCCACGATCACGCCCTTATCGGTCACGCATCACCTCATGCAGGAGAATGCCCGCGGCCACGGCCACGTTGAGGGACTCCACGCCCTCCTGGAGCGGGATGCCGACCGGCGTGCCGCCCAGTGCTGCCACCGGCGCACTGATGCCGGCGCCTTCGTTTCCCACGACCAGGGCAAGCGGCAGGACGGGCCTGAGCGACCCGACCGGCGCGCCCCCGGTGGCAGCCACCCAGAGGTCGAGCCCGGCACCCTTTGCCCACCGGCCGAACGTCTCGACGTCCAGGGACAGTGCCGGGAGGCGGAAGGACGACCCCATCGCGGCCCGGACTGCCTTCGGGTTGGTGAGGTCGGCGGTGCCAGTGAGCGCCACGACCCCGCCCGAGCCCAGCGCATCGGCCGTCCGGACCATGGTGCCGACATTCCCCGGATCCTGCACCGCGTCCAGGACGAGCAGTGGTCCGCGGGCGGTGTCGAGGTCGGCGAACTGCCAGACCCGGGGGCGATATACGACGACCACGCCCTGGGGGTGCTCGGTGGCGGCCAGCCCCGACAGGGTCCGGTCATCCACCCGTTCGAGGGGAACCCCTGATGTGACGAGCGCCGCTGCCAGCGCCTCTCCCCGGGTGGTAGCTTCAAGGGCTGGAGCGAGGGCTCCGCCGGTGATTTCGACCCCGGCGGCCAGCGCCTCCTCCACCAGGCGGACACCTTCCGCCAGCGCCAGGCCGCGACGCTCGCGGCCCCGGCGGCGGTGGAGATCTCGAATTGTCGACTGCACGGAGCTTGCCATGATTCAGTCCCATCGGATAGCCACGTTCACCCTCGGCCTGGGCATCCTGGCCGCCTGTGCGCCTACGGTCCAGCAGGAGGTCGATATCGGCAACCAGGCGGTGGCGGAGATCAACCAGACCATGCCCGTGGTCCAGGATGCCGGCGTCCAGGCCAACCTGGACGGTCTCGCGGCGCCGCTTCGCCGGGTCATGACGCGCCAGGATCTTCCCTGGACGTTCCGGGTCGTGAACTCCGACCAGGTCAATGCGTTCGCCGTACCGGGCGGGCATGTGTACGTCTTCCGCGGCCTGATCGAGCACGCCGCTGACTACGACGAGTTCATGGGCGTTCTGGGCCACGAAATGGGCCACGTGGAACTGCGCCATTCCGCCGAGCAGATGGGCCAGGCCAGCGCGGCCAACACCGGCGTCGGACTCCTGTATGCCCTCCTCGGCCGTCAGCCCAGCGCGGGAGAATCGGTGGCCCTGAATGTCGCCGCGGGCGCGGTTTTCGCCAAGTTCAGCCGGGACGACGAGCGCGAAGCGGATTCCGTCGCGGTCGGGTACCTGACCCGCACGGCCGTCAACCCGCGGGGCATCACGGACATGTTCGAGGTGCTCCAGCAGCTCCAGCAGAGCCAGCCATCCAAGGTGGAGCAGTGGTTCAGCTCCCACCCGATGGCGGCCGAGCGGATCAGCAACGTCAACCGGATCATTGCCACCACGCCAGGGGCCCAGGCCGCCCTCAGGACGGGCAAGGTGCATGACAACCTCTACGCCGAGTTCAAGCGGCGCGTGCACGCCCTCCCTCCCCCGCCGAAGTGAGCGCAATCGCGCTCACCATCGCCGGCTCGGACTCGGGCGGCGGGGCGGGCATCCAGGCGGACCTCAAGACCTTCCACCAGTACGGTGTTCACGGCACCAGCGTGATCGTCGCCGTCACCGCCCAGAACACGCGTGGTGTCCGGGCGGTACACGCCGTGCCGGGGGAAACCGTCCTCGACCAGCTCGACGCCGTGGCGGAGGACCTCCCGCCCGATGCCGTGAAGACGGGGATGCTGGCCTCCCCCGCCCTGGTCAACCTTGTCGCGGAGCAGGTCCGGCACCGGAAGTGGGCGCGCTACGTGCTGGATCCGGTAATGGTCGCAACCTCGGGGGACCGCCTGCTCGACCAGGATGCCGAACAGGCCCTGCTCGGCCTGCTCGTGCCCCTCGCGATGATCGTGACCCCCAACCTGCACGAGGCCGCCATCCTGGCGGCGATGGACGTGGGGAGCGAGGCGGACATGGAGCGAGCCGGGAAGGTGCTGCTCGACCGGGGCGCGCGGGCCGCCCTGATCAAGGGCGGACACATGGGTGGCGACACCCTGGTGGACCTGCTGGTCACGCCAGACGGCAGCCGTCGCTTCACCCACGAGCGGATCGACACCACCTCGACCCACGGCACCGGCTGCACGCTCTCGGCGGCCATCACCGCGGGGCTCGCCCTCGGGCACTCACTGGAATCGGCGGTGGAGTCGGCGGTTGACTACGTGCAGCGGGCGATTCGAGGGGCGCCGGGGCTGGGGGGCGGGAGGGGGCCGCTGGGGCACAGAGTGACTAGTGACTAGTGACTAGTGACTAGTGAGTAGTGAGTAGTGAGTAGTGCATTGGCGGAGCCATCTCCTTGCGACGCTGTCCGTCTGCCCGGGCGGAACCATCCCTGAAGCACTAATCACTACTCACTAATCACTGCTCACTACTCTCCAGCACCCCTTCCACCACCTTCACCAGGTCCCCCGTCACCCTGTCCGCCGCCGCCATCACATCCTTGTGCGACAGGGGCTCGGCGCTGATGCCGGCGGCGGGGTTGGTGATCGAGGAGAAACCGAGGCAGCGGATCCCGCGGGCCCGGGCGGCAATGACTTCCACGACGGTGGACATGCCGACGGCGTCGGCGCCGACGCGCTCCAGCATGCGGACCTCGGCGGGTGTTTCGTAACTCGGCCCCAGCAGTCCCGCGTAGACACCCTCCTCCAGCATGACCCCTTCGCGTGTCGCTGCGTCCCGCGCGAGTGCCCGGAGCCCCCTGTCGTAGGGGTCTGACATGTCCGGGAAGCGTTCCTCGCCCTCGAGCACCGGCCCGACCAGCGGGTTCCGGCCCGTGAAATTCAGGTGGTCCGCGATGAGCATGAGCGAGCCGGCACGAAAGGTCCGGCGGATGCCGCCGGCGGCGTTGGTTACGATCATGGTGCCGATGCCGAGCGCGCCGAACACGCGGACCGGAAGCGCCGAGGTATTCGCGTCGTATCCCTCATACATGTGGAACCGGCCGGCCTGGGCCAGCACGCGCCGTCCCGCGAGGGTCCCGGCCACGAGCTCTCCCCTGTGGCCTTCCACCGATGGCGCGTGGAAGCCTGGTATGTCGCCATAGGGAATGCGGATGGCGTCCTCCAGGCGGGCGGCCAGCCCGCCAAGGCCCGAGCCCAGGACAATGGCGACTTCGGGGGAAAAGCCGTCGAGCCGCTCACGCACCACCGCTGCCGCGGCTCCGATGTCCGTCATACCAGCATCCCGGCAATACATGCGGAGGTAAATGCCGCCAGGTTCCCCACGATCATCGCCCGGAGGCCCAGCGCCGCGATCTCGCTCCGGCGCTCGGGGGCGAGGCCGCCGATGCCGCCAATCTGGATGGCGATGGAAGAGAAGTTGGCGAAGCCGAGCAGCGCGTACGTGAGGATGATGACGCTGCGCGGCTGCAGCACGATGCCGTTCCCCAGGTCACCCGCGAACTGGGCGTAGGCGACAAACTCGTTGATGGTCGTCTTGATCCCGATCAGGCTGCCGACGTACGCCGAGTCGGCGGGCGGCACCCCCATGACCAGGGCGAGGGGCTGGAGCAGTTTTCCCAGGATCCACTGGAGCGACAGGTTGTCCTGGCCCCAGAGACCACCCATCCAGTGCAGCCCGAAATTGAGCATGGCCACGAGGGCGATGAAGGCCATGAGCATCGCGGCGACGTTGATGGCCAGCTGCACGCCCTGCGCCGCCCCGCTGGCCGCGGCCTCGATCACGCTCTTGTCGGTCTTCTCCACCTCCATCTTGAGCGTCCCCTTCGTGACCGGGGAGCCGGTCTCCGGCCGGAGCATCTTGGAGAGGTACAGTCCGGCAGGGGCATTCATGACGCTCGCCGCGATGAGGTGCCCGGCGATCAGTGGGAAGACACCAGACAGCATGCCGACGTAGGCCGCCAGTACGCCGCCGGCCACCGTGGCGAACCCTCCCACCATGACGGTAGTGAGTTCCGACTGCGTCATCGTCCGCACGAAAGGCTTGATCAGGAGCGGGGCCTCGGTCTGCCCCATGAAGATGTTTCCGGACGCGCTCAGGGTCTCCGCCCCTGAGGTGCCCAGGGTTTTCTGCATGAACCAGGCAATGCCCTT
The DNA here is from genome assembly GCA_963825055.1 of uncultured Gemmatimonadales bacterium. Classification (GTDB taxonomy): domain Bacteria; phylum Gemmatimonadota; class Gemmatimonadetes; order Gemmatimonadales; family GWC2-71-9; genus CAWGSK01. The sequence goes on along the minus strand of CAWGSK010000007.1, from coordinate 169,578 downwards.
CACGATCAGCTGCATGATGTTCAGGTAGTACAGCACCGACATCAGCGCACTGAAGAAGATGATGGTCGGCAGCACATTGAAAGCGAAGTAGGCGCCGGTCCGGGCGATCAGCTCCCCACTCTGGACGAACTTGTCCCCGGCCTGCATGACGCCGACCGGCACCGTGGCGTGGACCAGGTCACCGAACACGAACCGTGCCCCTTCTTCCTGGAAAGCGAGCAGGCCGGTGATCACGCTGCCCAGCCAGGCGAAGAACTTTCGGCCGGGTTCCGTCTTGAGCACGAGCAGGGCCAGCACAAACTGGAGGGTCACCCCGCTGCCCACGAGCCGCCAGTTGATGCGCCTGCGGTCGTACGAAATCAGCCAGGTGATGCCAAGCATCGCTACCAGCCCGACCAGCCCGACCAGCCGGAGGAGGAGGGGCGTGTCGAGGCCCGCCTGGGCGCTGGCCAGCCGCTCGGCAGCCGACTGGAGGAGGAAGAGGCCCGTCATGCGATGGCCGCCAGTTCGTCCCGCATGTGGCGAACCAGGTCCTGCTTCTCCGGCCAGGGCAGGAACGCCGCCTCCGCGCCATACAGGATCATGCGGTCGATCTCCTCCCGGGTAAACCCGAGCTCGGAGTGGGCCAGCCAGTACTCGTGGGTGAGGGAGGTGCCGCTGATGAGCCAGCTGTCAGTACAGAGCGTGACGACCAGCCCGCGATCGAAATAGTCGCGCACCGGATGCGCGGAGGCGTGCGGCACCACGCGGGTCTGGAGGTTGCTGGTGATGTTGATCTCGATCGGGATACGGCGGTCACGCAGGAAGTCGCGCAGGACCGGGTCCTCATGCAGGCGGGTACCGTGGCCGATCCGTTGCGCGTGGCAGTGGTGAAGCGCGTCGGCGATCGACCCTGCCCCGGCGGCTTCTCCCGCATGCACCGTGATCCCGAGGCAACCCTCGGCCGCAATATCGAATGCCGCCTTGTGCACGCCGGGCGGACGGCCGGCCTCGCCACCCGCCAGGTCCACCGCGACCACCCCGCGGTCACGGAAGGCCACCGAGCGTTTCGCGATCTTCACCGACGTGGCAGGATCGTAGTGACGGAGCGAACAGTTGATGATCCCCGTGCTGACCCCGAAATCGTGCCGTCCGCGCGACAGCCCGCGCTGCTCGGCCTCGAGCACCTCGTCCAGGGAAAGGCCGCCGCGCGTGCTCAACTCCGGGCAGTAGCGCACCTCGAGATGCCGGATGTTGTCCCGCGCGGCGTCCTCCACCATTTCGTACGCCACGCGCTCGACGCTTTCCGGGGTCTGGAGTACCGCGATGGTGGTGTCGAAACGGCGGAGGTAGTCCTCGAGGTCGCGCGCGTCGTCCACCAGCATGTAGCGGGCGAGGGCTTCGGGATTCGAGGTCGGCAGGTCCACCTTCGCGGCCCGGGCCAGGTCCACCAGCGTCCCGGGCCGCAGCGAGCCGTCGAGGTGGACGTGCAGCTCGACCTTGGGCAGCCGGTGGATCAGGTCACGCGTCAGCATCGTTCCCGTCCCCGCCCGCCCGCCGGCTGGACCTGACCACCCGGATGATGGCGCCCGGCGTGAGCGCGGCAGCCGGCTCGAGCCGGACGCCACGGCCGTCGGTGAGGTAGGCGGACCCGTCGGCGACGTGCCGGGCGAGACCGGGATCGAACGCCTCGACCGCGGCGCCGGCGTCGGCACCATCTGGCAGGGCGAGAGACTGTTCATTAACGAAGACGCGCATTCCGGATTGTCCTTGCTACCGGGACGGGATGAACGTGGTGAACGCCGGGGGATCGACCGGCTGGGACAGGGCGCCAAGATAGCGCACCAGGGCATCCACATCGAGCACCCCGCCCGGTTCCGCGGGCAGTCCGGCCAGTGGGGCAAATTCGTCCTGCGCCCCCAGGAGGAAGTCGGGCAGGGCCAGGGTATAGTGCCGCTTCCGCTCGATCCTGCTGCCGTTCCGGATGCGGATCTCCCGCACGCGCTGCCCCGCAGGACGGGTGGAATCCCACCGCACTTCGAGCCCCGCAAGGTGCGACTTCGGCTCGCCGTCCGCGAGCAGCGACTCGACCAGCGCCTCAAGCTGGTCACCGCTCAGCGTGACGCGCATCAGCTGGTTCTGGAACGGCTGGACCTCATAGACCTGCGACCAGGTCACCGGACCCGAGGTGAGCCCGGCCTGGAGGGCGCCGTTGTTCACGAGGCCCACGTCCGTCCGGAGCGCCGTACGGAACGACTCGGCCACGAGGAGCCCGAGCGGATGCTGCCGGCCGGTCCGCTCGAGTGGAAAGCGGATCCGGGCCACTTCGCGCCCCGCCACGGCCCCGGTCCGGCTGTCGTACTCCGCCACGAGCGCCGCCATCCCGCTGTCGGGAGTCACACCTCCGGTCACGGGAACCAGGCGGGCGTGCACTTCCCTCGCGCCGACCGGTGTGCGGAGGATGTCCACCACCGTCACGGCACCACCCCGGGGCCTGCCCTGCACGATGCGTATCCCGTTGACGAGCGTATCGAGCGGCTCGTGCACGTGACCCCCCAGGATCAGGTCGACCGAACCGGGGGGAAGCGCCCGGGCGAGGTCGATGACCTCGCCCGCGCAGGCCTGCGCATTGCAGCGGCCACCGGCGTGCGCGAGCACGACCACGACGTCGGGCTTCCTCGCCCGGAGGGCGGCCAGCGGCCCGGCGAGGCCGTCCGGCCCCCGGAACTCGAGGCCCGCGAGCAACCCCTGCCGCACGATTGCCTTCGTTCCCGGGCTGCTGTACCCGATGACCCCCACACTGGTTCCACCCGCGTCGAGCATGACCCAGGGCTGGACCCAGGCGGGAGAGCGGCCGGTCACGGAATCGACCAGGTTGGCGCTCAGCCAGGGGTACCGCGATTCCGCCATCCGCTGCCGCAGCGTGTCCACCGACCAGTCGAAGTCGTGGTTGCCGACCGCGGCAGCCCTGATCCCGAGCCGGTTCATCACCTCGATGGTGGAGCGGCCGTGGACCAGGTTGGACGGGAGGGAGCCCTGCATCCCGTCGCCCGCGTCGAGACGGAGCGTGGCGCACCGGCACGCCCCGGCCACGGAGTCCATCACTGACTGCACCCGCGCGGCACCGCCGACGGGCTCCCCGCCGGACCATTCCTCCACCCGCGGGTGGAGGGCGCCGTGGAAATCGTTGAGCGCGATCAGCCGCACCTCGATGCTGTCCCGCGGCGCCGGGGCACGCACGGCGCGGCGGGCTTCCTCCCCGAACAGGGCCCTCACCTGCGCCTCGGCTTCGACCGGGACGATGCGCCAGTTGGCCGCCGCGTAGTCTTCCGGCCGGAGGATCTGGCGGTCCTTCACCGCGGCGATGAGCAGGTCGCGGATGTTCTCACCCCTGTCGTACACGACGGGCGCATCCTTGAGCATCGCATAGCCGCCACCTCCGGCCTGGCGGTAGCTGTTGAGGGCAAGCGTGAAGCTGTCGCCCGGTACTACCGGCCTGCCGCCCACCGTCAGCCCGCGGATCCGGTCCCCGGGGGGATAACGCAGGTCGATGGCGTACTCCACCCCGCTCATGATGTCGAAGTCGTACCCCGGGATCTCCGGATTGAGCCCGACCCTGCCCTCCGGACTCACGGTGAAGTAGCGGGCGCTCTGCTCGAGGTACGCCCTGAGCTGGGCGCCCGAGATGCGGATGGCGCGGAGCGTGTTTTCGTACGGATAGATCGCGGCCACGTCGGCCAGCCGGATCTCGCCCCGCGGGAAACCGGCTGACGTGTTGAACACGGGTGTCGAGGAAAGCTGTGCCCCGGCCTGCCGCCGCTGAACTTCGTTCACGAAGTTCACCACGCCCGTGGGCCCGGCCCGCCCATAACGGGCGGGCATGTCCCCGAAGGCGCTCGCGATCGGTTGCGTCGCCCAGGCCCGCACTTCCGCCTGTAGCGGCGCGAGCCGACGGACCAGCGCCGGGAGGGGCGGGACCCCGGCCAGCGGGACGGCCTGGCCCCGGATCGAAGTGACGACCCAGCGACCGTCGCGGCGCGCAAGCTCGAGGTGCACGACCGAGACACTCTCCGCATACGGCCTCGGCTGGACGAAATGCACCCCGCCGACGACGGAGTCCACCATTTCCCGGTGCGTATGTCCGACAATCACCAGGTCTGGCGGTGAAGCCGTGGTGGCAAGCGCCTGCGCGGTGTTCTCCAGCCCCACGCCCGTCGTATCGTAGGAGGAGGCCTCGGCCATACCGGAATGGACGAGCGCGATCACCACGTCGGCACCGGCCCGCATCTCCGGAAGCACGCGCCGTGCGGCGGGCAGGATCCGGCCCACCGAGGCGCGGCCCCGCACGTTCTCCCGGTCCCACACCATGACCCCCGGCGTGGTGAATCCCGTAATCCCGACCCTGACACCTGCGCGTTGCACCACCACCCAGGGCTCGAACATCAGGGAGTCCCGTGCCCCCGCGCGCACGTTCGCACTCACATAGGGAAAGCGGGCCGCGGAAAGTGCGCGCTGCATGAAGGGCAGCCCGAAGTTGAACTCGTGGTTCCCGGGCGTCGCCGCGTCGTAGCCCATTGCACCCATCACGTCCAGCACCGGATGCGGGTCGCGTGGCTTCTCCTGCGCGAGGTAGGCCGCAAACGGTTCGCCCTGGATCAGGTCGCCGGCGTCCACCAGCACCACCTGGCCGGGCCACGCACGGCGCAGGGAGTCCACCACGGTGGCGGCACGCGTGAGCCCGCCGGGGAAGGGACGGTCGTTCAGGTAGTCCCACGCGGTGGCGTGGCCGTGGACGTCCGTGGTGCTCACCACCACGAGATGTGCGGTGGTGTCCTGGAGCGGCAGCGCCAGCGCGCCCGCCAGAAGGAGGGTGAGGAGCATGGGCAGAATATAAGGACCGGAGGACCGGAGCCGACGGCTTCCCACCGGCCTGAGCCAGTGTATATTCGGCAAGACGCATATGAGCGACACTCCTGCATCCCTCCTCCTGACGGTCGCCGAACCCACGCGGCTCCGGATCCTGAACTGCCTGGCCGCCGCGCCGCTGTTCGTGTCCGACCTGCAGGCCATCCTGGAGATTCCCCAGCCCACCGTTTCCCGGCACCTGGCGGTGCTCCGGGCCGCGGGAATCGTGCGGGACACGCCGATCGCCCAGTTCGTCCTGTACCGGCTGCAGCGCCGCGCCGACGCCTCGGGCCGGCTGCTCCGGGCAGTCCTGGACGGCATCGCGGACGAGGAGCAGTACCGCCGGGACCGCGAGGAGGCGGTCTCGGTGAGCCGGTCGAGTACCCGAAACCGCCTGGCGGCGATCGGCGGATCCGCCGCCGTGGTCCGTTGAACCTGAGGAGAAGCATCGCATGAGTCATCGCGTGCTCGTTGTGGACGACGAACCCGATATCACCGCACTGGTCGCCTACCATCTGGCGAAGGCGGGCTACCGTGTCTCCACAGCGGCCAGCGGCCCGGAAGCCCTCAAGGCCGCCCGGGAAGAGCGCCCCGACGTAGTCGTGCTGGATGTCATGCTGCCCGGCGTCTCGGGCTACGACGTCCTGGCGGACCTGCGCCGCATCGACGAGACCCGGGAGGTCGGGGTCATCCTGCTGACGGCGCGGCGCGAGGAACCGGACCGGATCCGCGGCCTCTCCCTGGGCGCGGATGACTACATGGTCAAGCCGTTCTCTCCCCAGGAGCTGACGCTCCGGGTCAACGCACTGCTCCGCCGGCTCGGCTCGCCTGCCGTGTCGAGTGGTTCACTCCTGTCAGCGGGCCCCGTCTCCCTGGACCGGGGTTCCCACCGTGTCACGCTGCGCGGCGAGGAACTCGACCTCACCGCCACCGAGTACCGCCTGCTCCATACGCTCATGGAGCGCCGGGGGCGTGTGCAGTCACGTCCGCAACTCCTGGAGACGGTGTGGGACGCACAACCGGACATCCAGACGCGGACGGTGGACATGCACATCCAGCGGCTGCGGTCCAAGCTTGGGGCGGACGGTGACCTGATCGAAACCGTTCGTGGCTTCGGCTACCGTTTCCGCGGGGCGGAGCGGGCGACGACCCGACGGTGAGGTTCGCCACCCGGCTGGTCCTCGGGACGGTTCTCGTCCTGGTCATCACGACTGCGGTCCTGGTCTGGGTGTCGGGCTGGTCGCTCCGCGGCGCACTGGCCGACGACCTCCGCCAGGAGCTGCAGCGTGAGGCGAGCCTGGCCCGCGAGGCGCTTCCCCCGGCGCCGGAGGCGTGGCAGTCATTCGTTACCCGCCTCGCGCACGAGAACCGCCGCCGCATCACCCTGATCGATACCGCCGGCGTGGTGGTCGCGGACAGTGACGTTCCCGCCGCCGCGCTCGGGTCGGTCGAGAACCACCGGGGGCGTCCGGAGGTCGACAGCGCCCTCGCCGGCATGCATGGGTCCGCCCGCCGCCACAGCGTGACGGTAGGCCAGGACTTCGTGTACGTCGCGGTCCCGGGCGGACCGGGCGTGGTGCGGGTCGCGGCCGGGCTCGGCCTCGCCGACGCCATGATCCGCCAGGCCCACCAGTCGGTCTTCGCCGCCTCGCTGGTCGCCCTCGCGATCGGTATTATCATCGCGGTGATCGCCGGGCGGTCCGTCGCCCGTCCCCTCATCGCCATCGCCGGCTCGGCCCGCGCGATCGCGGCCGGCACGCCACCCCGCTTCCCCCGTTCCGGCATCCCGGAGATTGACACGCTGGTCCGCGCGCTCCGGCAGATGCACGTCCAGCTGGATGACCGGTTCGAGGCGATCCGCCGGGAGCAGGCCGAGACGGCGGCGCTGGTGGAATCGATGGTGGAGGGCGTGCTCGCGGCCGACCCGAAAGGCCGGATCGTGATCGCGAACTCCGCCGCCCGTCGTCTGCTCGGCTACGAGCCCGACGCGTCCTTCCCGGACCTTCCCCATCTCTTCCGCGCCAAGGCCGCCCGGTCCGTCATGGACGAAGTCATCGCCGGTGATTCGACGATGGGGCGCGAAGTGGAGATGGACGGCAAGACGATCCTGATCAACGCGCGTTCCCTGCCGAGCGGCGGCGCGGTGGTCGTCCTGCACGACCTGACCGAAATCCGCCGCCTGGAGACGGTCCGCCGGGATTTCGTCGCGAATGTCTCCCATGAGCTCAAGACCCCGCTGACCTCCATCTCCGGTTACGCGGAAACGCTGATGTCGGACCAGCCCGACCAGGCCACCACGGCCCGCTTCCTCGGCGTGATCATGGACAACGCGCGGCGGATGCAGCGACTGGTGGACAGCCTGCTGGACCTGTCCCGGATCGAGGCCGGCACCTGGCGTCCCGAGCGAGAGCGCTTTGACCTCGGCACGGCCATCCGCGAGGCCTGGACCCCGCTCGCGGAGCGGGCGTTGCGCCGCGGGGTCACGCTCGAGACCGACCTCATGCCGGATGCCCGGGAGATCACCGCGGATTCCGGCGCGCTTGACCAGGTGCTGCGGAACCTGTTGGAGAACGCCCTCCGGTACGCGCCGGACGGCTCAGGCATCACGGTGGAAGCGCGATCCGAGGGGGGCGGGCTGTCGCTTACCGTCGCCGACACCGGGCCCGGCATTCCGCGGGAGCACCTGCCGCGCATCTTCGAGCGCTTCTACCGCGCCGATCCCTCCCGCTCCCGGGACGAAGGCGGCACGGGCCTCGGGCTCGCCATCGTGCGGCACCTGATGGAGAGCCACGGGGGCCGGGTCTCCGCGTCCAGCACACTCGGGGAAGGCACCCGGATCAGCGTCTGGTTCCCGATGGCGTCCCCGACGGATTGAGGTCGTTGCGAGGTCGTTACGCCCCGCCCGCCATTTCGTGGCCGGGCGGGGTTTCCGTTGAGCCCATGACCGACGCGATCCTTGCCGCCAGACCCGCCAACAGCGGGGAGCATCTCCATCTCGTTCTGCCTGCCGAAGTCGAACCACGCCTGGTACGCCGGCTTCGAGCGACCCTGGACGGGCAGGCCGCCCTGACCCGCCTGACGCTGGACGCCTCACACACCCGGCGGATCGACCCGGTGGGCGCCGCACTCCTCTGGCTCCTTTGTCGTGACGCGGAGGTCAGGGAGCGGCTGACGATCGAGATCATCGCGCTGCCCGGGGATCTCCTGGTCCAGCTCCGGAGCCATCCGCTCCAGCGCTTCGTGGCGACCGACGAGGAAATCTTCCAGGACCCCTTCCGCGGGCTGCCCGACAGCACACGCTGACGACGCATCTCAACCTCCCGAGTCCTCGACCTCCCGGCCCTCGACCTCCCGACCTCCCGACCTCCTGCCCCCTGTTACCATTCCGTGACCGAAGCGTCAGGCCTCCGTGACTGGACGGTCGTTCCATTGTCCTGTGACGATTCGCTCACGACCGGACGACGCCGGCCGTGATACACCTGGTTCCACACTGACACGGAAGGCACATGCCCCGTCTGCTGCGACTCTCCATGCTGGTGTCGGCGGTTCTCCTGGCCGTACCCGCCGCGCATCTCGCCGCCCAGGCCACATATCCCCAGATGAAAGTGGCCGGCCGGCTGCAGGAGCAGTTCTACTACTTCGACAACAGTGATTACGCCGGCACTGGCCCCAAGAGCGAGTTCCTGCTCCGCCGCGCGCGGATCCAGGTGGACGGCTGGCTGACCGACCGGATCTACCTCATCGTGCAGCCTTCCTTCGAGGACGGCTCCCGGCGGCTCCGGCTGCGGGATGCGTTCGTCGACGTGCTGCTGAGCCGTCCCGGTTCGAAGACGACCCTGACCCTGCGGGCGGGCCAGGAGAAGCGCCCGTTCGGCCGCTATGAGCTGACGAGTTCGAACAACCTGCCCTCCATCGAGCGTGGGGCCGGCCCGGGCCTGGTCAAGGCCTCCTCGAACGACCTGTTCGGCGGGAACGGCTTCATCTCGCACGACATCGGGGCCGCGCTCCGGTTCCAGACGAAGCTCGACGACACCCGTGGCCTGTTCATCCAGGGCGGGGTGTACAACGGCGAGGGCGAGACGAAGGCGGACGTGAATGCCAGCAAGTCCTTCGGCGTCCGCGCGACGGTGGACGTGGTGCCCGGCCTGAACGTCGGCGGGGCGCTCTTCTCTCATGACGGGATTGTGGACGTCGGCGGAACGCCGGACTCCTCCTTCACCAACATGGCCTACGGGATCGACGCGCAGTGGGGCAAGGTCGGCGACCCCGGCCTGTACCTGGTGGGGGACTACATGTGGGGCGAGGACGCAACCGCGGCAAAGGCGGGCCTGCGCGGCCTCTCGCTGGTCGGCGCGTGGCACATCCGGATGACCCGGCCCGACGCCTGGCTCTACGCGGTGGAGCCCGCGGTCCGGTTCGACTTCTCGGATCCCGACACGGACGTGTCGGATAACGGCACCACGATCGTGACCGCGGGCGTGAACTTCTACCTGTCAAAGAACGCCCAGTTCCGCGTCGCCTATGAGCGGCAGGGGTTCCAGGCCCCGGGCGCCCAGGCAATCAGCGGTGTCCGCAGCGCCATGACGGTGCATTTCTAGCCGGGAACGTGACCTTCAGGCGGGCGTTACGGCTTCGTGACGGAACCGTGCGCCCGTCGTGACCCGCGGCGGCTTGTATTGCGGCGCGCGTTACACCAGACCTCGAACCAGGACGTGACGATGTCCCGTACTTTCCGGAGTTTCCTTGCCACCGCCGCGCTGGCGGGCGCCGTGGCCGCCTGCGGGTCCTCGGGCGACGGTGCCAAGGCCGACCTGCCCACGCAGCTGACCGGCGCAGGGGCGACCTTCCCGAACCCGATCTACACCCGGTGGTTCGGCGCCTACGCCCAGAAGACGGGCGTACAGATCAACTACCAGTCCATCGGCTCCGGCGGCGGCATCCGCCAGTTCACGGAGGGCACCGTGGACTTCGGCGCCACCGATGGCCCGATGACGGATGAGCAGATTGCCAAGGTCAACGGCAACGTCGTGCACATCCCCACCGTGCTGGGCGCGGTGGTGGTGACCTACAACCTGCCCTCGCTCGGGACCGCCCAGCTCAAGCTCGACGGCGCGGCGCTGGCGGACATCTTCCTGGGCCGGATTACCAAATGGAACGACCGCCGTCTCGCGGCGCTCAATCCCGGTATCCCGCTCCCCGACCGCGACCTGATCGTGGTGCACCGGTCGGACGGCTCCGGGACCTCGTTCGTCTTCACCGACTACCTGTCCAAGGTGTCGTCCGACTGGCAGTCACGGGTCGGCGCCGCGACGAGCGTGAACTGGCCAGTCGGGCTCGGCGGCAAGGGCAACGAGGGCGTGACGCAGCAGGTGAAGCAGGTGGAGGGCACGGTCGGCTATGTCGAGCTGATCTATGCGAGGAGCAACGACCTGCCCTACGCCGAGGTGATGAACGCGGCAGGGAACTACGTCCAGCCGACGCTGGAAGCGGTCTCGGCGGCGGCCGCCAGCGCGAACCTCACGCCGGACACCGATTTCCGGGTCTCCATCACCAACGCCCCGGGCGCAGACGCGTATCCGATTGCGAGTTTCACCTGGCTCCTGGTCCACGCGGACGCGACCGACGCCGGCGAGGCCCAGGTTATCCGTGACTACCTCGAGTGGATGATCTCGCCCGAGGCACAGTCGATGGCGAGCGACCTGGGCTATGCCCCGCTCCCCGATACCGTGAAGGGCCTGGTCGAGGCGAAGATCAAGACGCTTCAGGCCGCGGGAAAGGCCCTCCCGGCCAGCTGAGCGGCACGTCGAGCGGCCCATCGTCACAGGCGGCCGGCCCCCCACGGGGCCGGCCGTCCTGCATTCCTCCCCCGTGACACGTCCGTTACATTGCCGTGACATGGTCACCGCCGGCCCCGAGTAGACTCCACCCGCCATGACCACACCCGTGCAGCCGTCCACCGGATCGACCCAGATCGTCCCGGAGTCGCTCAAGCGGTCCGGGCATGCCGATCGCCTGTTCCGCCTGCTGCTGACGGTGGCGGCGCTCGGCATCCCGATCCTCATGGTCATGCTGGCCTGGCAGCTCATCCATGGGGCCTGGCCCGCCATCGAGCGTTTCGGAATCGGGTTCGCCTTCTCCAGCGTCTGGGATCCAGTGGCCGAACGATTCGGGGCGGCTCCCCTGATCTTCGGCACCCTGCTCTCGTCCGCGCTGGCGCTGCTGATCGCCGTGCCCCTGTCCCTCGGCGTCTCGATCTACCTGACAGAGTTCGCGCCCCAGGCCATCCGGCAGCCGGTGGCGTTCATGCTCGAGCTCCTCGCGGCGATCCCCAGCGTGGTGTACGGCCTGTGGGGCATCTTCGTGCTGATTCCCGTCCTGACGAAGACGCTCTTTCCCTTCCTGCAGGCGACACTCGGCTTCCTGCCGTTCTTCCAGGGGCCGATCTACGGGCCCTCGATGCTGTCCGCCAGCCTCATCCTCGCGATCATGATCATGCCGTACATCATGTCCGTGACCCGGGAGGTGCTGCTCGCGGTACCGGACAGCCAGCGCGAGGCCTCGCTCGCGCTGGGCGCCACCCGCTGGGAGGCGGTGACCACCGCGGTCGTGCCCTACGCGAAGAGCGGTATCATCGGCGCGGTGATCCTCGGCCTCGGCCGGGCGCTGGGTGAGACGATGGCCGTGACCATGCTGATCGGTAACCGGCACGAGATCGCCTCATCCCTGCTGGCACCGGGCTACACCATGGCGGCGGCGATCGCCAACGAGTTCACCGAGGCGGTGACGGATATCCACCTCGCCTCGCTGGCCTACATCGCACTGCTGCTGTTCGTGGTGACGGTGGTGGTAAACGCCGGCGCGCGCCTGCTCATCTGGCGGGTCTCGCGCGGGGCCGGCCCGGGGAGCCGGGCGCTGTGAACCGCCGGACCTTACGCCGCTTCCGCGGACGGGTGATGGTGGGGCTCATGGCGGCGTGCGTCATCCTCGCGCTGCTGCCGCTGATCTTCATCCTCCTCAACCTGGTCATCAAGGGCGCGGGCAGCCTGAACCTGGCGTTCTTCACCGAGATGCCGGCGCCGCCGGGGCAGACTGGCGGCGGGGTGGCCCACGCCATCGTGGGGACGCTCATCATCGTGGGACTGGCCTGCCTCCTCGGCCTTCCCATCGGTATCGGCGCCGGCATCTATGCCTCGGAGTACCCCGGGACTCGCCTCGCCGTCACGACCCGCTTCGTGGCCGACGTCATGAACGGGACGCCCTCGATCGTCGTGGGAGTGTTTGCGTGGGCGTGGATCGTGGCGGCCCAGAAACACTTTTCGGCGTTCGCCGGCAGTGTGGCACTCGCCCTGCTCATGGTGCCGATGGTCATGCGCACCACCGAGGAAATGATCAAGCTGGTGCCCAACAGCCTCCGGGAAGCCGCGCTGGCCCTTGGGTATGCGCGCTGGCGGACCAGCCTGACCGTGGTCGTCCGCGCCACGCTGCCCGGGATCATTACCGGGATACTGCTCGCCGTGGCGCGCGTGGCGGGCGAAACCGCGCCGCTCCTGTTCACGGCCCTCGGGAGCCAGTTCTTCTCGCTCGACCCGTCCCGGCCGATGGCGGCGCTGCCGCTTGCGGTGTTCGTCTACGCCACGGGCCCCTATGAGGAATGGCACCGCATGGCGTGGGCGGCAGCGCTGGTCCTGATCCTGGTGGTCCTGGTACTGAGCATCGCGGCCCGCCTCGCCACGCGCGGGAAGTTCCGTGTCCGCTGACTCGATTCTCGCCACCGACAAGCTCACGGCGATGTACGGCAAGTTCACTGCCGTCAAGAACGTGAGCATCGGTTTCGCGGCCAACACCGTGAACGCGCTCATCGGACCGTCGGGGTGCGGGAAGAGCACGTTCCTGCGGACCATGAACCGGATGCATGAGCTGGTCGAGGGTGGCTGGATCACCGGGACGGTGCTGCTGGACGGCGCGGATATCTACCATCCCCGGGTGAGCGTGATGCAGCTGCGGCGCCGGATCGGGATGGTGTTCCAGCGCCCCACGCCGTTCCCGACCATGTCGATTTACGACAACGTGGCGGCGGGCCTCCGGATCAATGGTGGCCTGGGCCGGGCCCGGATGGGCGAAGCCGTGGAGCAGGCGCTGCGCCAGGCCGCCCTCTGGGATGAAGTGAAGGACCGCCTCAAGGGCAGCGCTCTCGCACTCTCCGGCGGGCAGCAGCAGCGGCTCTGCATCGCCAGGACGATCGCGCCGAGACCCGAAGTCATCCTCCTGGACGAACCGACGGCCTCGCTCGACCCGCAGAGTACCCAGCGCATCGAGGAACTGCTGTTCGACCTCAAGCGGGAGTTCACCATCGTGATCGTGACGCACAACCTGCAACAGGCCGCGCGCGTGTCGGACACGACCACCTTCTTCTACCTGGGCACGATGGTCGAAACGGGACAGACGAAGCAGATGTTCACGACGCCGCACAACGAGCAGACCGAAGCCTACGTCACCGGGCGGTTCGGGTGAGCGCCCCTGCGTCGCGTGGCCTCATTCCGGGCATCCGCCGCACCCTGGCCCCGCGCCCCGACAACCCGGGGCCGGGCGCACCGGCGGTCCAGGCGGAGGATTTTTGCTTCTCCTACGGGAAGGGCGAGGTCCTGAAGGGCATTACCCTGTCCGTTCCCCTGCAGGCGGTCACGGCCATTATCGGGCCCTCCGGTTGCGGCAAGTCCACGTTCCTCCGCTCCATCAACCGGATGAACGACCTGATCCTCGGCACGTCCCACCAGGGAGACCTCAAGCTCCTCGGGGACTCGGTATACGCGCCCGGCGTCGACCTGGTGACCCTCCGTCAGAGGGTGGGGATGGTCTTCCAGCGGCCGAACCCGTTCCCGAAGTCCATCTTCGCGAACGTGGCGTACGGCCCGGCGCTCAACGCCCTGGTGCCGAAACGTGACCTGCCCGACCTGGTGGAGGAATGCCTGCGACGGGCTGCGCTGTGGGACGAGGTGAAGGACCGGCTCGAAGAGCCCGCCACGGGGCTGTCGGGTGGCCAGCAGCAGCGGCTCTGCATTGCACGGGCGCTCGGCAACCGCCCGGAAGTCCTGCTCATGGATGAGCCGTGCTCCGCGCTGGACCCCGTCGCGACGCAACGGGTGGAGGAGCTGATCATCGAGTTGAAGGCGCAATACACGATCGTGATCGTCACCCACAACATGCAGCAGGCGGCGCGGGTGAGCGACTATACTGCATTCCTGGACGGCGGTAAGCTGATTGAGTTCGGCGAGACCGACCAGGTCTTCACTGCTCCGTCCGAGGAACGGACCGAGGCCTACATTACCGGGAGATTCGGATGAGTCTCGAGACCCATCGCCACTTTCATGACGAGCTGAACTCCGTCAAGGTCCGCCTCCTCACCATGTCCGGGGAAGCCGAGGCCGCGCTCAGCCAGGCCGTCGAGGCCCTCCTGGAACGTGATTCCGGGCAGGCCCGCGAGGTCATTGCGGGCGACCAGGTCATCGATAACATGGAGATGGAGGTGGAGGAGGCCTGCATCAACCTCCTGGCCCTCCAGCAGCCCATGGCCCGCGACCTCCGCATGCTGACCTCGGCCATGAAGATCGCCAACGACCTGGAACGGGTCGGCGACCACGCGGTGAACATTGCCCAGTCCGCCGAGCGGCTCAGCAAGTCCCCACCGATCATGCCGGAGCCGGAGCTCGTCGAGATGGCCCGCCTCGCGCGGGAAATGCTGTCCGACGCGCTGGAGGCCTTCATCCGGGGCGATGCCACCGCCGCCAGGGCCATCTGCCGCCGGGACGACCGGGTGGACGCCCTGCACCAGTCGGTCTTCCGGATCATGCTCACGCATATGATGGAAGATCCGCACACGATCGGGGCGGGAATGGAACTGTTCCTGGTCAGCCGGAACCTGGAGCGCGTCGCCGACCTGGCCACCAACGTGGCGGAAGACGTCGTGTTCCTGGTGGAGGGCAAGTCCATCAAGCACCATGCGGAGGACGGCGGGGAATCCCCCACCCCGGCCGGCCCCGCAACCGGGGGCGCATGAGCGGCCCGCACCACCGGCAGGCCGTGTCCCCGGGCGAGCCCTTCGCGGCGCTCGACGTGGGCTCCAACTCCATCCGGCTGGTGGTCGCGGCCTACGAACCCGCCACCGGCCTTCGCATCATCGACGAGGTCAAGGAGCAGCCCCGCCTTGCGGCGGGGCTGGCGGCGTCCGGCCTGCTGAGCGAGGAGGCCATGGAGCGGGCCTTCCAGACGCTGCGCCGGATGCGCGCGGTCTGCGAGCGTCGCAATGTGCGCCGCGTGGCGGCGGTGGCTACGGCTGCGGTACGCGACGCAGCTAACGGCGAGGCCTTCTGCCGCCTGGTCCGGGACGAACTCGGGATCCCGCTCCGGATCATCGACGAGGAGATCGAGGCGAGCCTCTCCTATCGCTCGGTGAACCACCACTTCCAGCTTTCAGGCGGTCGCACGATCGTCGCCGATATCGGCGGCGGCAGCCTGGAACTGATCGGGGCCGTGGACGGCCTGGTTGAACAGTCCGCCTCCATGCCGTACGGGGCAGTCCGCGTCACCGAGACGTACCTCCAGGGCGGGAAGAATCCCTTTCGCCAGGTGCGGAAGATCCGGAACGCAGTCAGGAAGGCCCTTCGCAGGTCACTGCCTGGTCGCGAATGGACCCGGTCGCGCGTGATCGGGTCGGGCGGCACCTTCACCAATCTCGGCCGCATGGTGGCCGCGCAGCGCGACCTGCCCACAGTCGGACAGGTCCACGGGATGACGGTCGCGGTGGCGGACGTGGAGCAGCTGCTGGACCGGCTCTCCCACATGTCGCCCGAGGAGCGGAGGCAGCTGCCCGGGCTCAACCCGCAGCGTGCCGACATCATCGTGGGAGGGCTGGCCATCATGTCGGCCCTGCTCGACTGGGTGGAGGCCCGCGAGGTGACCATCAGCGCCTTCGGGCTCCGCGAAGGCCTGCTGCTGGAGATGGCGGGCCTGGCCGGGCGCGGCGAGCCGGAGGAGCCGCTCCGGGAGGCACGCGAATTCGTCGAGCGCTGCCAGGTGGACCGGGAGCACGCCGAGCACGTGCGGGCCCTGGCCGTCGAACTGTTCACCCAGCTTCAGGGCCACCTTGGCGCGGGCCCCGAGGAGCGCCGACTCCTCGAAACCGCGGCCCTGCTGCACGACATCGGCCAGATGATGAGCTATCGCAAGCACCACAAGCACAGCTACCAGCTCATCATGCACGCCGAGCGGCTCAACCTCGCGCCCTCCGACCGCAGCCTCGTGGCACTCATCGCGCGCTACCACCGGAAGAAGGGGCCGCGCGGGAAGCACGAGGGGTTCTCGGCGCTGGACAGGAGCGAGCAGGCTGTCGTGCGGCGCCTCTCCGGCATCCTCCGCGTGGCGGACGGCCTCGACCGGGGTCACGTCGGCGCCGTCCGGGGGCTCAAGACCTCCCTGGACCAGAAACGCCTCGTGATCACCGCCTCCCCGGCCCGGAAGAGCGCCGACATCGGCCTGGAATGCTGGAGCGCCGGCAGCAAGGCGGACGTGCTGGGGAAGGTGCTGGGGGTGGAGGTCGAGGTGGTGGAAGAGGGAGCAGTGAGTAGTGGGTAGTGAGTAGTGTTTCAGGGGAGGAGCCATCGCAACTGCCGATTGCCCATTGCCGATTGCCGACTGCCGACTGCCGATTTGCCGATTGCCGACTGCCGCCTCCCGTTCAGTTCGCCACCATCCGCATCAACTGCCCGCAGACCCACGCCCCGTAGGTTCCCACCGCGTAGCCCAGCACCGCCAGCAGCACCCCCACCGGGGCCAGGCTCGGATGGAACGCCGATGCCACGACGGGCGCCGAGGCGGCGCCACCGACATTGGCCTGGCTGCCGACCGCCAGGTAGAACGTGGGCGCGCGGATGAGCCGGCCGCCGGCCTTCGTTCCTGCTTCTCACTTCTTACTTCTCACTCGCCGTACGGCACCCAGATATTCTTCACCTGCGTGGCATGCCGCAGGAACGCACGGCCTTCGCCCTGTTCGGCGCTGGTCCACTCGCGCGCAACGCCATGATCGACCCAGGTGCGCTTCATGTTGCCCGCCGAGAGGCGCTCGACGTCCGCGCTCCCGCCGTCCGCTCCGAAGTACCAGAGCCCGTCCACGTCGTCATGTGCCGCGAGCACCGCGGTCAGTTCGGCCCGGTGCCCGGTCACGACATTGAGCACCCCGCCCGGGACGTCGGAGGTATCGAGTACCTGGTAGAGGTCGGTGACAACGAGCGGCCAGCGCTGTGAGGGTATGGCCACCACCGCGTTCCCGGTCGCGACGAGCGGCGCCGCCAGGCTCACGAAACCGAGGAGCGGGAATGCATCCGGACAGGCCACGCCCACGACTCCGAGCGGCTCGGGCATCGCGAGTGTCACGTTGCGCCAGGGCGTATGGTGCACCGCGCCGTCCCACTTGTCGGCCCAGGCCGCCCATGTGAACAGCCGGTCGAGCGACTGGTCCACCTCGCGACCGGCCTGGCGCGAGGTTCCCGCTCCGAGTGCCACGAGGCGCCGCCGGAACTCATCACTCCGCGCCCCGAGGTTCTCGGCCAGGTAGTAGAGCACCTGCGCCCGCGTGTGCGCCGCCGCCCTGCCCCACGCCGGCTGCGCCTTGTGCGCGGCCTCGACGGCGTTCCGGATGTCCTTGCGGTTACCGAGCCCGACCTCGCCGGCGAGTTTTCCCCGGGCGCCCGTGATGTGCAGACTGTACCCGCCGTCCGGGCGGGCCTGCTTGCCGCCGATGTACAGCTTGGCGGTACGGTCGATGCCCTCACCCTGTGGACGCGGCGGATCGGCGGGCGGCGCGGCGGACATCGACTCCGGGGCGGCGGCATGGCGCGACTCCCAGGACGGGCGCACGTACTCCCAGAGCCCTTCCCGGCCTCCCTCGCGCCCGAACCCGCTCTCCCGGTAGCCGCCGAAACCCGACGCAGCGTCGAACTGGTTGGTGCAGTTGATCCAGACCGTCCCGGCCTTCACCTGGGGCGCGATGTCGAGGGCGAGATTGATGCTCTCCGACCACACGCTCGCCGCGAGCCCGTAGCGGGTGTTGTTGGCCAGCTCGACGGCTTCGTCCGGCGTCCGGAATGTCATCAGCACGACCACCGGCCCGAAGATCTCCACCTGGGCCACGGTGCTCGACGGCGAGACGCCGGTAAACAGCGTGGGCGGGTAGAAGAGACCCTCGGTCGGGCAACTCCAGCTGGGTTGCCAGCGCTCGGCCCCCTCGCGCTCGCCCTGGTCGACCAGGGCGCGGATCTTGTCGAGCTGGACCGGGGCGATGATGGCCCCGATATCCACCGCCTTGTCCAGTGGATTGCCGATCCGGAGCGTCTCCATGCGGGCCTTGAGCTTCTCCACCAGGCGATCGGCAATGCCCTCCTGCGCCAGGATGCGCGAGCCGGCGCAGCAGACCTGGCCCTGGTTGAACCAGATGGCGTCCACCACGCCCTCGACCACGCTGTCGAGGTCGGCGTCGTCGAAGACGATGAACGGCGACTTGCCGCCCAGCTCGAGCGACAGCTTCTTGCCGCTCCCGGCCGTGGCCGCGCGAATCAGCCGTCCGACCTCGGTCGACCCCGTGAAGGCGATCTTGTCGACATCCGGGTGCCCGACCAGGGCTTCCCCGGTGCGCCCGTCTCCCGTGACGACGTTGAACACGCCCTCGGGAAGGCCAGCCTCCGCGCAGAGCGACGCGAACAGCAGCGCGGTGAGCGGGGTAAACTCGGCGGGCTTCAGCACCACCGTGTTACCCATGGCGAGCGCGGGCGCCACTTTCCAGGCCAGCATCAGGAGCGGGAAGTTCCAGGGGATGATCTGGCCCACCACCCCGACCGGGGCCATCCCGGGGAGCTCCCCGTCCATGAGCTGGGCCCAGCCGGCGTGATGGTAGAAATGCCGGGCCACGAGCGGGATATCGATGTCCCGTGATTCCCGGATCGGCTTGCCGTTGTCGAGCGTCTCCATGACGGCGAACAACCGGCTGTGCCGCTGGACCACTCGCGCCAGCGCATAGAGATGCCGGGCCCGGCGGTGCCCTCCCAGCTTCCACCACCCCGCCTGAGCCTGACGGGCGGCGGCGACCGCCCGTGCCACGTCCGCTTCCCCGCCCTGCGCAACTTCCGCCAGCGCCTCCCGGTTGGCCGGGTTCTCCGTGGCAAAGTACTCACCCTCCTCCGGCGCGGACCATTCCCCGTTGATGAAATGCCCGAGGCGGCCGTGCGCCGCGAGCCAGGCGCGCGCGGGCGCGTCAGCCTCGGGGGCCGGTCCGTATTCCATGGTGGCGAAAATGTCGGGAATCGAAGCCATCATGCCTCCGGCGCGGGCCGGGAAGGGGGCGCGTTCAGGCGAGCGGATGCCGGTAGTCGGCCGAGTAGCGTCCGGTGGCGAAATGCTCGAGCTGGCGCTCGATGTCTCCCAGGAGCGAGCTCACACCGAAGCGGAAGAGGTCGGGCCGGAGCCACGGGGGGCCGAGCTCGTCCTTCATCAGGAAGAGCCATTCGAGCGCCTCCTTCGCCCGCCGGATCCCGCCAGCGGGCTTGAAGCCGACCAGATGGCCGGTGCGTTCCCGGTACTCGCGGATGGCGCGGGCCATGACGAGGCCGACGGGGAGCGTGGCGTTGGCGGATTCCTTGCCGGTGGACGTCTTGATGAAGTCGGCGCCGGCCATCATGCAGACGTGGCTCGCACGCACGACATTCCGCAGCGTGCCCAGCTCGCCGGTAGCGAGGATGGTCTTGATGTGGGCATCGCCCGCGGCGTCACGGAAGGCGCGAACCTCGTCATAGAGGGCCTGCCAGTTCCCGGTGAGAACATGAGCGCGCGTAATGACAATGTCGATCTCGTCGGCCCCGGCCTCCACGGACGCCCGGATTTCGGCGATGCGCTGGGGCAATGGAGAGAGGCCAGCGGGAAAGCCGGTGGACACCGCTGCAACGGGGATGCCTGACCCCGCGAGCGCTGTCACGGCCACGGGCACCATGGCGTGATAGACGCAGACCGCGGCCACGTGCACCGGGAGGCCGCCGGCGCCAAGCGCCTCGAGCACGTCGTTCCGCACGGGATGGCGGGCCTTGGCGCAGAGGCGCTGCACCCGCCCCGGCGTGTCGTCGCCGGAGAGCGTGGTCAGGTCCATCAGGGTCACCGCCCGGAGGAGCCAGGCAGCCTGCCATTCCTTCTTGACCGCGCGGCGCTTCGTCAGCGTGGCGGTCCGGCGTTCCACCGCGGAGCGGTTGACGCGCACCGATGCCACCCAGTCGAGGTCGAGCGGAAGGCCCGGATTCCTCGGGTGGAATGGCAGGTCGAGCGCGGACCTGGCGCTTGCGCCGGTATCGGGAAGTGTCATGTGTCGGGTCGCGGGTAGCTGGGACCCCGGGCCCCCCGGGGGTGGTCCGTAACATAGGCCCCCGCGTGCCGGGACGACAGCATCCGCCCCGCTCCGGTGGCGCCTAGCCCTCGCTCCCATCTCCTCCTCTAGGCGGCCGATGGAGTTCCTGCGGGTCCGGTAGGGCCGGACGTTCTCCGTCGGGCTCAGCCGATGGTCCGGCCTTCCCGGGCGGACTGGAGCAGCGCCTCCACGATCCGCACGTCTGCGAGTCCCTCGTAGCCCCCGGGTTCGGGCTCGGTGCCCGAAAGGACAGCCTCCGAGAACCGGATCAATTCCGGGGCGAACTGGTCCCGCTTGCGGAAGGTCTTCTTCCTGACTTCGCCGTCGACCGTCACCCGTCGCTTCAGCGCCTGGGCGTATTCGAACGCCGGCTCCATCACGAGGTCACCGGAAGTCCCGACGACACGATAGGTCGAGACATCGGCTGCCCCGAAGCTGCAGGTGAAGGCCGCGATGCGCTCGTCGGGAAACCGCATGACGGCGCTCAGCGTCTCATGGGTCTCACGGAACCGGGGCTCGGGTCCGGTCGCCATCATGGCGGTCACCTCGGTCGGCTCGTCCCGGAACAGGTACCGTGCCGCGTTGATGCAGTAGACGCCGATGTCGTAGACCGGTCCGCCACCCTGCGCCGTGGGATTGAGGCGGATGTCGCCGGGCTTCACCCGGAGCGAGAAAGACGAGTTGAAGTACCGGGGCGTGCCGAGCGTGTGGCGATCGATCAGGTCGACGGCCGACAGGTTGCCTTTCTCGAAGTGGAGCCGGTAGGCCACCATGAGCCGCACGTCGTGCAGCTCGCACGCCTCGATCATGGCGCGGCAGTCGGCGGCGGTGGGCGCCATCGGCTTCTCGCAAAGCACGTGGATCCCCCGTTCCGCCGCCGCGATCGCGTACTCGCGATGCAGGTGGTTGGGCAAGGTGAGATAGACGGCGTCCACCGCACCGCTCTCCAGCAGGGCGGCATATTCGCCGTAGTCCGGCAGGTGTTCCACTTCGTACTTCTCGCCGAGCACGCGCCGCTTCCCGGCGTCGCCGCTCACGAGGGCGGTGAGCCGGGAATTCCTCCTGGCGTGCGCGAAGGCGGGGAGCACCGCAACCTGCGCAATGTGCCCCAGCCCCACCACGGCATAGCGGACCTTCCGCCGGCCCCGCCGCCGACGGCTGCCGGCGCGTGGTGTCGTCTGATGATCCGTCATCAATCGTGTCCTTGCTGTTCTTCGCCTGCGGCCGGATGCAGGAACGGGGGCCGCCATCAGGCGAGCCCCCGTCCTTCCCTCCAGAACCGCCCGGCGTGGTTCAGGCCCGGGCTTTCTCGAGGAGTCTGATGTGGTCGTGGGCATCCTTGACGAGGGTGTACTGGTGCTGCACCACGGTCTGCAGGGCCGGCGGCAGGGGGGCCTCCAGCGCCTCGCGGTAGTGCTTCACCGCGACGTCCTCGCCGCGCTCGCACTCCGAAATCACGGCGCCCTCGTTCTTGCCGGTGGCGGCGGCCTTGATCCCGAGCCAGCCGCGGTGCATGGCACCGGTCACCGACCCGCTCTTCTCGGGGTCTCCGCCGAGGCGCCGGACTTCCGCCCCGAGCTCGGCGACAAAGCGTCCCCGCTGGCGGGAATAGTTCTCGAACAGCTCCACCAGCTCGGGGTTCTCCACCCCTTCGGCAGCCTGATGGTAGCCTTTCTCGCCATCGCGACAGGTCTCGATCAGCCGGTTGAGCTGGTCAACGACTTCGGATGACTTCTCCTCGTTCTGTTTCTCGACTCTATTCACCATATCCGCCTCCCAGGCGACCGGGGCAACTTCGGTGCGGCCCCATGGATCGCGGTCGTAGCATGCAGGATCTGGGGACGGCGCGGCAGCCGGTGGCGCACCAGAAAGCATCCCCTGGGCAAATGAACAGAACTGCTTCGCTCACCCTACTTCCTGGCACGCCGAAAACCGGACCGACCGTGCTGCCCTTCTATGTCCAATCAGGCGCTGAACGCACACACGCAGGTCGCCTGCTCACTTCCCCGCGCGCGCCCCGGACAGCGTGGTACTCCTGTGCCGGTCCGGGGAGGCAGACTTGCTGTCGTCCGCCGCGAACAGGTTAACTCCGCGCTGTAACACGATGCGGTGACACGGCTCACCCTGTCGCGGGCGCCACGTCATCCAGGACGGGACTCCCCGCCGGACGGCGTGTGCGCAAAGAGCAGAGGCGCAGCACCTTACGCAGGTCCGCGCCTCTGTCAGGTACCGAGGTTCGGCCAGACCGTTACAACGGTCGGCGACCCTGCAGCAGCCGGATCACGACCACGACGATCGCCAGAACGAGCAGAATGTGAATGAACCCGCCCAGTGTGTAGGACGTGACCACGCCCAGCAGCCACAGCACGAGCAGGATGACGAAGATAGTCCACAGCATGAGATACCCCTTTCCGGTAGAAGGCGGGGGATCCCCCCCACCGATGGCCTTGCTTTGTTCCACACCTCTCGACCCCCGTCTGCTTCTATCGCCACGAGGACTGCCACAATAATGCAAAAATGCCCTCCCTTCAGCCGTGACAGCCATCACCCGCGCGTTGAAATGCGAAAGACTGCCAGAATGACAGCTTTTCGGGGTATGGGGATTGCTCGATCATGGGTGGACAGGTCGACGGGAAGCACCGGTCGACCAGCACGACATTTCACGCGCAACCAGGAGAGGGCATGGCCTCCAAGATCATCGGGATTGACCTCGGCACCACGAACTCCGTCGTAGCTGTGATGGAGGGAGGCGATCCCATCGTCATTCCCAACGCCGAGGGTGGGCGCACGACCCCGTCTGTGGTGGCGTTCACCAAGGACGGTGAGCGGCTCGTCGGCCAGGTGGCCAAGCGCCAGGCCGTCACCAACCCCAAGCAGACCATCTTCTCCATCAAGCGGTTCATGGGTCGCCGGATGGACGAGATCAAGGAGGAAGTGAGCCGCGTCCCCTACAAGGTCGAAACCGGCCCGAACGGGCTGGCCGCGGTCGAGATCCAGGGCAAGAAGTACACGCCGCCCGAACTCTCCGCGATGATCCTGCAGAAAATGAAGCAGACCGCAGAGGACTATCTCGGCACGAAGGTCGAGAAGGCCGTCATCACGGTGCCGGCATACTTCAATGACGCGCAGCGCCAGGCTACCAAGGACGCTGGCCGGATTGCCGGGCTCGAGGTGATGCGGATCATCAACGAGCCGACGGCAGCGGCCCTTGCCTACGGCCTCGAGAAGAAGAAGGACGAGAAGATCGCCGTGTTCGACCTCGGCGGCGGTACGTACGATATCTCGGTGCTTGAGCTGGCTGAAGGCGTGTTCGAGGTGAAGAGCACCAACGGCGATACGCACCTGGGTGGCGACGACTTCGACCAGCGCATCATCGACTGGCTCGTGGCCGAGTTCCGGAAGGATCAGGGGATCGACCTGTCGAAGGATGCGATGGCCCTGCAGCGGCTGAAGGAAGCCGCCGAGAAGGCCAAGATGGAGCTCTCGACCACCCAGCAGACGGACATCAACCTGCCATTCATCACGGCAGACCAGTCCGGGCCGAAGCACCTGAACTACTCGCTGTCGCGCGCCAAGTTCGAGCAGCTGGTGGACGACCTGATCCAGCGGACCATCCCGCCCATGCAGCAGGCGCTGAAGGACGCGGGACTGGACCCGAAGTCGATCGACGAGGTCATCCTGGTCGGCGGCTCGACCCGGATCCCGAAGATCCAGCAGATTGTCAAGGATTTCTTCGGCAAGGAGCCCAACAAGTCGGTGAATCCGGACGAGGTCGTGGCCATCGGCGCCGCGATCCAGGGCGGCGTCCTGGGCGGCGAGGTGAAGGACGTCCTCCTGCTCGACGTCACCCCGCTCTCGCTCGGCATCGAGACCCTGGGCGGCGTGACCACGGTGCTCATCCCGCGGAACACGACGATCCCGACCAAGAAGTCGGAGACGTTCTCCACCGCGGAGGACAACCAGACTACCGTGGAGATCCACGTCCTGCAGGGGGAGCGGCAGATGGCGGTGGACAACCGGACCATCGGAAAGTTCCAGCTCACGGGCATCCCGCCCGCGCCGCGCGGTGTGCCGCAGGTCGAGGTGACGTTCGATATCGACGCGAACGGCATCCTCCACGTCTCGGCGAAGGACAAGGCCACCGGCAAGGAACAGAAGATCCGGATCGAGGCTTCCAGCGGGCTCAACGAGTCCGAGATCGAGCAGATGGTCAAGAACGCCGAGCAGCACGCGAGCGAGGATCGCGAGCGCCGGGAGCAGATCGACCATCGCAACCAGCTCGACGGCCTGGTGTACAAGGTCGAGAAGGACAGCAAGGAGTGGGTCGACCGGCTTGGGGAGGACATGAAGACCCGGCTCAACACCGCGGTGGAGGCCGGGAAGGAAGCCCTCCGCGGCGGCGACTCCGCGGCCATCAAGACCGCCCTGGACGAGCTGTCCGCTGCTTACTCGGCGGCCGGGTCCTCCCTCTACGCCAGCGCCAGCGCGGGTGGTGAGCCCGGTGCCGCCGGCCCCGAGGGGGCCGCAGGCGGGGAACCGCCGGCCGGGGAGGCCCAGGAGGACGTGGTCGAAGCCGACTACGAGATCGTGGACGACGCCAAGAAGACCTGATCCGTCCCCCGGTCGTGTCCCGGCGCCGGATGGCCTCCCTCCGGGGTGGCCGCCCGGCGCCGGGCGCGTCAGGGCGGGTGCGACTGAAACCTGCGGTGACGCATCTCAGTTATTATTAGAAGGCACTTTCGCCGCCCCCGGTGGGGTCGGGCGAACCCGGCCAGGGGCCGGTCAATCCATAAGGAACCGAAGGACTCAGCATGTCGACACGTACACAAAACTGGATCAAGTTCGGCGGACTCGTCGGCCTGGCCTTCGCGCTCGGGCTCCTGTTTGCCGGGGTTCTCAACTTCCCGATGCCCGGAGCCGCGCAGCAGGGCGGCCAGGCCACGCCCGCCGCCATTACGACGGTCCAGGCCCGGAATACACCAGCCACGACGGCCCTCGCCAGCCTGAGCGAGGCCTACGCGACGGTGTCCGAGCAGGTCCGGCCGAGTGTCGTGTACGTCTCGACCGAGCGGGAGGCTCCCCAGAGCCAGCTGATCCCGCCTGGCATGGAGCGGTTCTTCCCGCGGAACCAGCGCGGGCGCCCGGAAATCCAGCACGGCACCGGGTCAGGGTTCATCGTGAGCGCTGACGGATACATCCTGACAAACAACCACGTGGTCGAGGGTGCCAGCACGGTGTCGGTGCGGCTGCTCGACCGCCGGGAATTTGACGCCCGGGTCATCGGAACCGACCCCTCCACCGATGTGGCCGTGCTCAAGATCGATGCCCGGAACCTCACGCCGATTCCACTCGGCCACAGTGACCAGACCCGGATCGGGGAGTGGGTCCTGGCGATCGGCAACCCGCTCGGCGCCGGGCTCGACTTCACGGTGACCTCGGGCATCGTGAGCGCCAAGGGCCGCGCCCTCGGCGCCCGGCAGTCCGACATCCAGGACTTCATCCAGACCGATGCCGCCATCAATCCGGGCAACTCCGGCGGGCCGCTGGTGAACGTGCACGGCGAGGCCATCGGCATCAACACCGCCATCGTGAGCGAGACCGGCCTGTACAGCGGCTACGGGTTTGCCGTCCCGATCGACCTCGCGCGGAAGGTCATGACCCAGCTCATCGCGACTGGCCACGTGGACCGGGCGCAGCTCGGCATCACGGTGCAGACGGCCAACGGCAAGGATGCCGAGTACGTCGGGCTCAAGGAGATTCGCGGGGTAACGGTCGAGGGCTTCCAGCCGGGCAGCCCGGCCGAGAAGGCCGGCCTGCAGGCCGGCGACGTGATCATCGCGGTGGATGGCTCGCCGGTGGACTATGTGGCGCAGCTCCAGCAGCGCATCGCCTTCCGTCGGCCCGGCGAGAAGGTGGAGGTGGAAGTGGCCCGGCGCGGCGGTGAACGGAAGACCCTGACCGTCAAGCTCGAGGCGGCGGCCCAGGACGAGGCGCCCGAGCTGGCGCGGAATGACGATTCCGCCGCGCCGGACGAGGCGGTCAGCGGCGTGGCGGCGACCCAGCTCGGCATCGCGGTGGCTCCGCTGACGGCGCAACTGCGGGAGACCTACGGCCTGCCGTCGGAGGTGCGGAACGGTCTCGTGGTTACGACCGTGACCACCGGCGGCCCCGCGGAGAATGAACTGCAGGGAGCCGATGATCGGGGCGGCCCGGACATCATCGTGTCCGTGGAAGGCCAGGCCATGCGGACCGAAGCGGACCTTCGGAAGGCGCTCGAACATCCCGGCCCGGGGAATATCGTGACGCTCCGGGTGTACAACCCCGTAGCGAAACAGTTCTTCGTCCGCAGGGTGAGACTCGCCAGTCAGTAGGCCCTGGCAGTGGGCAGAAGGCAATGGGTGCGGCGTCCGTTTCGGCGGGCGCCGTTTCCGTTTCCCCCCGCCCTTTCCGGAAATCCCTCCGCCGGGTTTCTTCCAGCATGCTTCGATCGGCCTGCATCCCCTCGTGAGCCCCACCGTCGCGCTGCTGCTCCTCGTGAGCGGCATGCTCATCCTGGTCGCGGGTGGCGAGCTGCTGGTACGCGGAGCGGTCTGGCTCGCGCGGATCGCGCACGTCCCCGGCGCGGTCATCGGCCTTACGATCGTGGCGCTTGCCACTTCCCTGCCGGAACTTGCCGTCAGCCTGTCGGCGGCACTGCACGGCAGCCCCGACGCTGCGGTCGGCAACGTCATCGGTTCCAACATCTTCAACCTCGGGGCGATGGTCGGGCTGGCGGCCCTGCTCGTGCCCCTGCCGGTCCACCGTTCGGCGGTCCTCTTCGAGTGGCCCGTGATGCTGGCCGCCACCCTGCTCATGATCGGCGTGGCATGGGATGGCAATATCGGACGCGGAGACGGCTTTCTCTTCATGGCCGCGCTGGTGGCGTTTCACGGATTCATCATCCGGCGGGCCGGCCGCGGCATGACGCCGGACTCAGCCCAGGAGTTCGAGGAAGCCGCCGGAGGTGCGCCACCGTTCGTGCGAGTGTCACCGGGCGCCGCGATCACGGTCCTCATCGCGGGCGGCGCGGCGATGCTGGCCCTGGGCGGGCACCTCATGGTGGAAGGCGGCATCGAGCTGGCCCGGCTGGCCGGCATCAGCGAGCGGGTCATCGGCCTGACGGTACTCGCGGTCGGAACCAGCCTGCCCGAGCTCGCCGCCTCGCTGATGGCAGCCCGGCGGAACCAGCTGGACATCGCGCTCGCCAATGCCATGGGCTCCAACATCTTCAACCTGCTCGGCATCCTGGGGGCCACCGCGCTGGTCCGGCCCGTGCCGGTGACGACCGGGTTCCTGCATGGCGATGTCTGGTGGATGCTGGGCTTCACCGTACTCATCGCGCCGATCATGTACACCGGCCGCAAGATCACCCGGCCGGAAGGCGCGCTGCTGCTGGCGGCGTATGCCGGATATATCGGCCTGCTGGTGGCCTCGCGCTGAACCATCCCGTCGCCGCGGCCCGGCGGGCGGCACTATCTTGCGGCAGATGATCCGTCACCCCTCGCGGAGCATGGCTTCATGAGCAGCACCCTCTCTTCCCCCGGCGTCATCACCGCCCCCCGCGGCTCCACGCTCTCCTGCCGAGGCTGGCACCAGGAAGCCGCGATGCGGATGCTGATGAACAACCTCGATCCGGCCGTCGCCGAGCGGCCGGAGGAACTGATCGTCTACGGCGGGGGCGGCAAGGCCGCGCGCGACTGGGCAAGCTACGATCGGATCGTGTCCACGCTCAGGCGCCTGCGGGACGACGAGACGCTGCTGGTGCAGAGCGGGAAGCCGGTCGGTGTCTTCCGCACGCACGACCAGGCCCCGCGCGTGCTCATCGCGAACGCGCACCTGGTCCCCCGCTGGGCCACCTGGGACGAGTTCCGCCGCCTCGACGCCCTCGGCCTCACGATGTATGGGCAGATGACCGCGGGGAGCTGGATCTACATCGGCACGCAGGGCATCCTGCAGGGTACCTACGAAACCTTCGCGGAGCTGGCGCGCCAGCATTTCGGCGGCACCCTGTCCGGCCGGCTCGTGGTGACGGGCGGCCTCGGGGGGATGGGCGGCGCCCAGCCCCTGGCCGCCACCATGAACGGCGGCGCGCTCCTTGGCGTGGACGTGGACGCCTCGCGCATCCAGCGCCGGGTGGACACCGGCTACTGCGACCGGATCAGCACCGACCTCGACGAGGCACTCCGGCTGGTGGAGGAGGCCCGCGACCGCGAGCAACCGCTGTCCGTGGGCCTGGTCGCCAACATCGCGGACGTGCTGCCCGAGCTGGTGCGCCGCGGCGTCGCGCCCGACGTGGTCACCGACCAGACCTCCGCCCACGACCTCCGGGTCGGCTACATCCCGCGCGGATTTTCCCTGGAGGACGCGGCCCGCGAGCGTGCGGCGGACCCGGAAGGGTACGAGTCAGCCGTGCTCGACTCGATGGTCGAGCATGTCGGCGCCATGCTGGACCTCAAGCGGAAGGGATCGGTCGTCTTCGATTACGGGAACAACCTCCGGGGCCAGGTGGCCGACCATCGGGACATGCGGGAGGCGTTCGACATTCCGGGCTTCGTGCCCGCCTACATCCGCCCGCTCTTCTGCCGCGGGGCGGGCCCGTTCCGCTGGGCGGCGCTCTCCGGCGATCCGGCCGACATCCGCGCGACCGATGAAGCCGTGCTGGAGACCTTCCCCGAAAAGGATGCCCTGGCGCGCTGGATCCGCCAGGCGCAGGAAAAAGTGCACTTCCAGGGCCTCCCCGCCCGGATCTGCTGGCTGGAGTACGGCGAGCGCGCCGAAATGGGGCTGCGGTTCAACTGGCTGGTGAAGAAGGGCAAGGTGCAGGCGCCGATCGTCATCGGGCGGGACCACCTGGACAGCGGATCGGTGGCCTCCCCGAACCGCGAAACCGAAGCGATGAAGGACGGCTCCGATGCCATCGCCGACTGGCCGCTCCTCAACGCCATGCTGAACACGGCGTGCGGTGCGAGCTGGGTGTCGCTGCACCACGGCGGCGGGGTGGGCATCGGCTATTCGATCCACGCGGGCATGGTCGTGGTGGCCGATGGAACCGCGTCCGGCGATGCCCGCCTCGAGCGGGTGCTCACCGCTGACCCCGGGACCGGCGTCATGCGCCATGCCGATGCCGGCTACGACCTGGCCATCGAGACCGCACGCGAACGCGGGATCGACCTGCCCATGCTGGATACCGCCCCCGAACGGGACTGACGTGCCTCTCCTGAGGGGGATCGGCTCCCTGGCCACCTGCAGGCCCGGGGGAACCCGGGGGGATGTCAGGGCGGTTCCCGCTGGCGCCCTGGCGTGGGAGGGTGACATCCTGACCTGGGCCGGACCGGAAGCCGACCTGCCCGACGCGCTCCGCGAGCAGGATACGTGGGATGCCGGCGGCCGCCTGGTGATCCCAGGGCTGGTGGACAGTCACACGCACCTGGCCTTCGGCGGCTGGCGCGCCGACGAATTCGCGCTCCGCGCCGGCGGCGCCACCTACCTCGAGATCGCGCAGGCCGGGGGCGGCATCGCCTCGACGGTCGCCGCCACGCGCGCCGCTTCCTCGGACAGTCTCGCGTCCCGCTGCCTTGCCTTCCTCGGCGGGATGGCCGCGCTTGGCGTGACGACGGTCGAGTGCAAGTCGGGCTACGGCCTGAGCCCGGATGAAGAGCTCCGGCTGCTCGGGGTGTACCGCGACATCGCGCCGGATGCCCCGTCGCGGCTCGTCCCCACCTTTCTCGGCGCGCACGTGGTTCCGCCGGAGTACCGGGAGCGCCGTGACGATTACGTCGAACTCCTCATCGGCGAAATGATCCCCCGCGTCGGCCGCGAGAACCTGGCCCGCTTCTGCGACGTCTTCGTGGAGGACTCAGCTTTCACGATCGACGAGGCGCGCCGGATCCTGGAAGCCGGACGCGCGGCGGGGCTGGCCCCCAAGCTCCACGCCGACCAGCTGACTGACGGCGGGGGAGCCGCGCTCGCAGCCGAGGTCGGCGCGACATCGGCTGACCATCTGGAGCACACGACAGATTCGGGCATCCGGGCCATGGCCGGAGCCGGGGTCACGGCGGTGAGCCTTCCCCTCGCGGCCCTGTACCTGAACCAGGCACCCCTCCCCGCGAGGCGCTGGCTCGAGGCCGGTGTCCCGGTCGCGGTGGCGAGTGACTTCAACCCGGGCTCCGCCCCGACGTACCATCTCCCCCTGGCGCTCATGCTGGCCTGCACGCTCCAGGGCATGACCCCGGCGGAGGCCCTGCTCGGGGGGACGATGGCCGGCGCGCGCGCCACCGGGCTGGCGGACCGGGTGGGTTCCCTGGAAGCGGGCAAGTCAGCCGACTTCGCGGTCATCGATGCTCCCGACGTGAATCACTGGCTCTACCACTTCCAACCGAACGCCTGCGTGCTTACTGTCTGCCGCGGGCGGGTGACCTGGCGCGCAGGCGCGTGAGCGGCCTCTGGCCTCACCCGCCGGATGGTTCTATGATAGGAATCCCCGCCACTCGACAGGGTGGAGCACCAGCACACCGTGGAGGATGGGCATGACGTACGTGATTACCGAGCCGTGCATCGGCGTCAAGGACCGCTCCTGCGTGGATGTCTGTCCGGTAGACTGCATCTATGAAGGTGAGGACCAGCTCTACATACATCCGGATGAGTGCATTGACTGCGGCGCGTGCGAGCCGGAGTGCCCGGTGACCGCCATCTTCCCGGACGATACCGTGCCGGCAGAGTGGACCGGGTACATCGCGAAGAACCGTGACGCGTTCGAAGGCGACGACCCTCCGGGGCCGCCCCAGAAGTGACCTGCCGCCGGCCCGCCCCGGCATACCGTACTACGGGAGACACCATGCGCCAGACCCTGACGTCGGCCGCCCTCTGCCTGCTGGCCCTGGCGGCCGCCGGGTGCGGCGGGACCGGCGAATCACCCGAGTCATCCTCACCTGACATGCAGAGCGAGCTGGCCCGCTACACCACCGTTCGCCTCACCGCGGACGTCGATTCCCTCACCGGCCCGCAGCGGGCGCTGCTCCCGGTGCTGATCGATGCCGTAAAGGCGATGGATGACGTGTACTGGCACCAGGCCTACGGCAACCGCGACAGCCTCCTCGCGGCGGTGACCGACCCCGACATGCAGCAGTTCGTCCGGATCAATTACGGCCCCTGGGACCGGCTCCGGAATGACGCACCCTTTGTCCCCGGCGTTGGTCCGAAGCCCGAGGGTGCGAACTTCTATCCGGCAGACATGAGCAAGGCGGAGTTCGACTCTGCCGCCACCGGGGCCGACTCCGCCGCGCTCCGGAGCCTCTACACCCTGGTTCGCCGGGATTCCACCGGCCGGCTCACCGCCATTCCCTATCATCAGGCGTACGCCGAGCGCACGGCGGAGGCGGCCGCGAAACTCCGGGAGGCGGCGAAGCTGGCGGACAATGCCCGCCTGCGGCGCTATCTCGAGCTCCGGGCCAACGCCCTGGAAACCGACGACTACCGCGCCAGCGACCTCGCATGGATGGACATGAAGGACAACACCATCGACGTGGTGATCGGCCCGATCGAGACATACGAGGACAACCTCTTCGGGTACAAGGCGGCCCATGAGGGCTACGTCCTGATCAAGGACCAGGCCTGGAGCCGTCGCCTGGCCCGGTATGCCTCGCTGCTGCCCGCCCTGCAGCGCGGGCTCCCGGTGCCCGCGGAGTACAAGCGGGAAACCCCGGGCAGCGATGCCGACCTCAACGCCTATGATGCGGTCTACTACGCCGGGCAGGCCAACGCCGGTGCCAAGACGATCGCCATCAACCTGCCGAACGACGAAACCGTCCAGCTCCAGAAGGGCACCCGCCGGCTTCAGCTGAAGAACGCCATGCGGGCCAAGTTCGACCGGATACTCGTGCCCATCGCGGACGAGCTGATTGCGGAGGACCAGCGGAGCCACGTCACCTTCGACGCGTTCTTCGCGAACACCATGTTCCACGAGGTGGCCCACGGGCTCGGGATCAAGAACACCATCAACAACCGGGGCACTGTCCGCACGGCACTCAAGGAGCAGGCCGGCACGATGGAGGAGGGCAAGGCCGACGTCCTCGGGCTCTACATGATCACGGCGCTCGCCAGGGATGGGGAATTCACCGACCAGCAGCTCCAGGACAACTACGTCACGTTCCTGGCAAGCATCTTCCGCTCCATCCGATTCGGCGCGGGTGACTCGCACGGACGGGCCAACCTCGCGCGCTTCAACTTCTTCCGTGACCGCGGCGCCTTCACCCGCGACAGCACCACCAGCAAGTACCGCGTGGACTTCGGGAAGATGCAGGACGCGATGAACGCCCTCTCCGAGCGCATCCTGACACTGCAGGGCCAGGGCGACTACGAAGGCGTGGTGGCCTTCATGGACAAGGAAGCGCAGCAGGGACCCCAGCTCACGGCTGATCTTGCCCGGCTCGGCGAGAAGGGCATCCCGGTGGACGTGGTCTTCGAGCAGGGCGTCGACGTCCTCGGGCTCACCCAGTAGTCCGCGGGCGGACGCATGCCGCCCGCTCCGTTCCGGCGGATCCTGGTCACGGACCGCCTGCGGGAGGAAATCGCGGCAGAACTGCGGCGCGCGCGCCCCGAACTGGAGGTGCGCGCGCGGGACCGTTCCACCCTGACGCCGGACACTCTCGACCAGGCGGACGCTTATCTGGGCTTCGGGCCTCCGCCGGGCAGCTATGGCAGTGTCCGGTGGATCCACTCCCTGGGGGCCGGGGTGGATGCCTTCCTCGACCGGCCGATACCCGCGGGCACCATCCTCACACGATCACTCGAAGACTTCGGCACGCCCCTCAGGGAATACTGCCTGGCGAGGGCCCTCGCCTGGATGCAGCATGTCCTGCCCTACGCCGTGAACCAGGCGGACCGCCGCTGGAAGCCCCGGGAACCGGTTCGACTCCTCGGCCGCACCGTCCTGGTGGTCGGGACAGGCCGGATCGGCCAGGCCATCGCGGGGGGATTCGCCGGGCTGGGCGCGCACCTGCGAGGGGTTTCGCGTCGCGGCCAGGCCACGGCCCCATTTCTGAGCGTCACGCCCACGGAACGGCTCGTCGAGGCGCTGTCCGGGGCGGATGTCATCGTTCTCGCGGTACCGCTCACCCCCGCATCGCGTCACCTGCTCGACCGCCACGCCCTCCGAGCCTGCCGGGGGGCATTTCTCATCAACGTCGGACGGGGAGCGCTCGTAGACGCGGAGGCCCTCCTCGAGGCCCTCGACCGTGGCCACCTCGCGGGAGCCGCGCTCGATGTATTCGAGACCGAGCCGTTGCCGCCCTCGTCCCCGCTCTGGGGCCGGCCCGACGTCATGATCTCCCCGCATGTGGGTGGCCTCTCCACTGCCACCGGCGCGGCGCAGAGTTTTCTCGAGGCCCTTGGGGCTCTTGAGTCGGGAGCTGAACCGGCCGGCCTCGTCGACCCTGCCGGCTGGTACTGATCCGGCTCTTCCCCCTCCTGTGACATCAATCATGGCGGGCCACGCTCCTCCGGGGCGGTATTGAGGGAGTACCCGCACAGGAGGGAAGATGAGATGGGCGAAGGCAACGGGAACGGGACGGGCGGTGATCCGATGATCGGACAACGGCCGAGGACCGTGGTGATCACGGGCGCGACGGCGGGCGTGGGACGGGCAACGGCGAGGCGCTTCGCGCGCCGGGGCGACCGGGTGGCACTGCTCGCGCGTGGGGAAGACGGGCTCGCGGGCACTGCGAAGGAGATCCGGGACGCCGGGAGCGAGGTCCTGGCCATCTCAACGGACATTTCGGACGCCGAAGCGGTCGAGCTCGCGGCGGAACGAGTGGAGGTCGAACTCGGCCCGATCGACGTCTGGGTGAACAACGCCATGGCTTCGGTCTTCTCGCCGGTCCGCATGATGAAGGCGGAGGAGTACCGCCGGGTCACCGAAGTGACCTACCTGGGTGTCGTGAATGGAACCCTGAGCGCGCTCAACCGGATGCTCCCGCGCGACGACGGCGTCATCGTCCAGGTGGGATCAGCGCTTGCCTACCGCGGCATCCCCCTGCAGTCCGCCTATTGCGGCTCCAAGCACGCCATTGTCGGCTTCACGGAGTCGCTCCGCTGCGAGCTCCTGCATGACGGGAGCGGCGTGCGGGTGACCATGGTCCACCTGCCCGCCCTCAATACCCCGCAGTTCGGGTGGGTGCTGAGCCGGCTCCCCAACCAGGCCCAGCCTGTGCCGCCGATCTTCCAGCCCGAGGTGGCCGCGCGGGCCATCGAGTTCGCCTCCCGTCATCCGCGTCGCGACTTCAAGGTGGGCTGGCCGACCGTCGCCACCATCTGGGGCAACCGGGTCGTGCCCGGGCTGCTCGACCGATACCTGGCCAGGACCGGATACGAGTCCCAGCAGACCGACCAGCCGGAGGATCCGGACCGGCAGGACAATCTCTGGTCGCCCGTGGCCGGGGACCACGGTGCGCACGGCACGTTCGACGGGCGCGCGCGACCGCGGAGCAGTGAAGCCTGGATCGACCGGCACCGCGGGGCCCTTGTCATCGCCGGCGCGGGCGCCGTGGGCCTGGCCGTGGCGGCCTGGCAGCACTGGCGGGACGGGGACTGACCTGCTGCGCCCTGCCGCGAACGGGAGTAGATTGGTCCCGATCGCCGGCGGACGTGGTGGAATGGCAGACACGCGAGCCTTAGGAGCTCGTGGGGAAACCCGTGCGGGTTCGAGTCCCGCCGTCCGCATCTCCTGTTCTCACACCCCGGCTCACCATGCCCGCCTGCAAGATCACCGTCAATGCCAACGGCGCCATCCGTATTGAGGGCGACTTTGAGCTCCTGGACTCCGAGGGGAAGGCCTACGGGCTCGGAAGCCGGACCCGCATCGCGCTCTGTCGCTGCGGCGCGTCGAAGAACC
Organism: uncultured Gemmatimonadales bacterium; assembly: GCA_963825055.1. Lineage (GTDB taxonomy): Bacteria > Gemmatimonadota > Gemmatimonadetes > Gemmatimonadales > GWC2-71-9 > CAWGSK01. Next base: position 134,332 of record CAWGSK010000007.1, on the reverse strand, counting down.
GCCCGTTCTGCGACGGCACGCACAATACCGTAGGATTTCGCGATCCGGCGACGGCGCGCGACCTGCCGCCGCCCAGCCGGCTGTAGGGAGTCAGCGGTGCAGGAGGGCGAGCCGGACGGCGTCCAGCACCAGGCGCAGGTCGTCCAGCTTGGAAATGAGGGGCACGCCACGGCGTTCGATGGGCGTATGGACCGCCGGGTCGTGCGCGGCCCCCGTCAGGAATACCACCCGCTCGCGCAGGTGGGGCGCCCGGGCGATGAGCTGGTCATAGAAATCCACGCCGCTGATGTCCGGCATCAGGACATCCGTGACGACGGCACTCACCCCGGGTTCATGGTCCGCCAGGTCCAGGGCTTCCCCGGCCGACCCCGCCTCCAGGACCTCCAGGCCGCCCATCTCAAGGGTTTTGCGCAAGACTCGCCGCATGGAGGGTTCGTCGTCCACGACCAGGATGAGTGCCATGGCGTAAAGCAAGCGGCGGCAGGCCATGAAGGGAAGGCTTTCACCCCGCCAACTTGGCCGCCCGGGGGGCCCCGGGTAGATTTCCCCCGATGACAGACATCACCATTGCCCGTAGCGATGCGGACAGCGCTTCGACGTCCCTGCAGGTCACCGTTCCCGCCGACCGGGTGCAGGCGGCGGAGCGGCGTGCCATCCGGTTCTATGCGCGCCGGGCCCGCCTGCCCGGCTTCCGGCCCGGCAAGGCGCCGGAGACCGTGATCCGGCGCCGCTACTCCGACGCCATCCGCCAGAGCGTACTCGAGGAGGTCATCCGCGAGAGCTGGGAAACCGTCCAGACCTCCGAAAACCTCAAGCCCATCGCCCAGCCCCACGTTCACAACGTGAAGTTCGACGAGGGCGGCCCGATCGAGTTCGAGTTCGTGGTGGAAGTCCGCCCCGAGGTGACGCTCGAGCGGCTTGGCGGCTTTCAGGTCAAACGACAGGTTTCCGTCGTTGGGGACCCCCAGGTGGAGGAGCGCCTGCAGGCACTGCAGGAACAGAAGGGTCGCTGGCTCCCCGTGGCGGAGGGCAAGCCGGTACCGGGCCAGATGGTCCGGGTCGAGGTCGCGACCTTCGAGGACGATGCGCCGGGCGACACGCGGCCCTATACGCTGGTGCTGGGCGAAGGACAGACCGTGCCGGACCTCGAGGAGCATATCCTCACGATGCAGCCCGGCGAGACGTCCGTCGCCTCGGTACGTTTCCCGGAAGACCACCCGGACGAGACGCGCCGGGGCCAGACCCGCAAGGTCCAGGTTACGCTGCAGGAGATCAAGCGGCAGGAGCTGCCCGCCCTGGACGATGGTTTTGCGCGGGAGGTCGGGGATTTCGAGGACCTGGCGGCCCTCCGGGCGGCGGTACGCGAGGACCTGGAGCGTGATGCCGGGCGGGAGGCCGACGCCCGGGTGCGTGACCAGCTGGTTCAGGAGGTCGCCGAGGCCAACAACGTTCCCGCGCCGGCCTCGCTCGTGGAGCGGGTGATCCAGGGTTACGCCCAGGCCTACGAAATTCCGCCCGGGCAACAGGAGAAGTTTGCCGGTGAGTTCCGCCCGGTGGCGGAAGCCCAGGTGCGCCGGGAACTGATCCTGGAGACGGTGGCCGAGCAGCAGGGCCTGCGCGCCACGGAGGCCGAGGTGGACCAGCGGGTGGCTGCCCTGGCGGAGGCGCGGAAGGTCCCGGTGAACGAGGTCTATGCGACGCTGCAGAAGTCCAATCGCCTCGCCGAGCTCGAGCGGGCGATAACCGAAGACAAGGTATTCAGCTATCTGACGGAACAGTCCACCGTTGAAGAGGTGTCAGCGTGACGCAGTCTGCGCTCTATCCCCCGTATATCATCGAGCGGTCCAGCCGTGGCGAGCGGACGTACGACATTTTCTCGCGCCTGCTGATGGACCGGATCGTCTTCCTCGGCTCCCCCGTGAACGACGACGTGGCGAACATCATCATCGCCCAGTTGCTGTTCCTCGAGGCGGACAACCCCGAGAAGGACATCTATCTCTACATCAACAGCCCGGGCGGCGTGGTTTCGAGCGGGATGGCGATCTACGACACGATGCAGCATCTCCGCGCGCCGGTGAACACCATCTGCATGGGAATGGCCGCCTCGATGGGGTCGTTCCTTCTGGCGGCGGGCACGAGCGGCAAGCGGAGCGCGCTGCCCCATGCCCGCATCATGATCCACCAGCCGTCGGGTGGCGCGCAGGGCACGGCATCGGACGTCGAAATCCAGGCGCGGGAGATTCTGTACCTCCGCTCCAAGATCAACGACCTCTACGCGCTGCACACGGGCCAGCCCATCGAGACCATCGAACGGGACATGGACCGGGACCGCTACATGAGCGCCGACGAGGCCCAGGCATACGGGCTGATTGACAGTGTGTTCACCCCCCGGCGCGACCTCGTCCCCGAGAAGGGTTGACGCTCCCGGTCCGGGAGCGCAGAATTCGGGAAGATGACCGCCTGAGAAGGAACTGGCCACGCCATGTCGACCGATAAACATCTCCGCTGCAGTTTCTGCGGCAAGTCCAAGGACTCGGTCCGGAAATTCATTTCCGGGCCTTCGGTCTACATCTGCAACGAGTGCATCACGCTCTGCAACGAAATCCTGGCCGAGGACGAAGAGCGGGAGGTCACCGACGCGATTACGCAGGTCCCCACCCCGTCCGAGATCAAGGACGTCCTCGACCAGTACGTGATCGGGCAGGAGCGGGCCAAGCGGACGCTGTCAGTGGCGGTCTACAATCATTACAAGCGGATCAATGCCAGTGGGAACCGCGAGAGTGAAGTCGAACTGGACAAGTCGAACATCCTGCTGCTGGGCCCGACCGGCACGGGAAAGACTCTCCTCGCGCAGACCCTGGCCCGCATCCTCGACGTTCCCTTCACCATTGCCGACGCAACCACGCTGACGGAGGCGGGGTACGTGGGCGAGGACGTGGAGAACATCCTCGTCCGGCTGCTCCAGGCGGGGGAGTTCAACGTCGCGGAGTGCGAGCGCGGCATCGTCTACATCGACGAAATCGACAAGATCGCGCGGAAATCCGAGAACCCGAGCATTACCCGCGATGTCTCGGGCGAGGGTGTACAGCAGGCACTGCTCAAGATCCTCGAGGGAACCGTGGCATCCGTCCCCCCCAGGGCGGCCGGAAGCACCCGCAGCAGGAATACATCCAGATCGACACGAAGGACATCCTGTTCATCTGCGGCGGTGCATTCGACGGGCTGGAGAAGATCATCGAGGCCCGCCTTGGCCGCCAGCAGATCGGCTTCGCGAGCCGCGGCCTGACGCCGGGAGCCACGGCCTCCACCAACAGCCTCGCCTCGGTGGAGCCCGACGACCTGCTGCGGTTCGGCCTGATCCCGGAACTGGTGGGACGCCTGCCGGTCGCGGTGGCGCTCGACGCCCTGGACGAGGACGCGCTGGTGAAAATCCTCCTCGAGCCCCGCAACGCGCTGACCAAGCAGTACAAGAAGCTGTTCGAGATGGAGGACGTCGGCCTCACCTTCGATGGCGAGGCGCTGCGTGCCGTGGCCAACCGCGCCATCAAGCGCGGCACCGGCGCCCGCGGGCTCCGGGCCATCCTCGAGACCGTGATGACCGACATCATGTTCGACCTGCCCACCCGGGACGATGTCCGTGAGGTCGTGATCACCGCCGAAGCGATCACCGACGGCAAGCCGCCCCTCGTCGTGACGGAGCGGGCCCGGACCAAGCGGGAAGCCTGACCCCGCCCCCCGCCCCGGGCCGGCGGGCCTCGCCGCTCGCGGCCTTCGACGTCACTTTCGTCGGCAGCTGGCCAGACCCCCGCACTCCGCTCGACCCAACCCTGCCTGAAATCGCCTTCATCGGGCGCAGCAACGTCGGCAAGAGCAGCCTTCTCAATGCGCTGGTCGGCCGTCGCAAGCTCGCGCACGTGAGCGGTACGCCCGGCAAGACCCGCCACATGACCGTTTTCCGGCTGCCCGACTGGTACCTGGTCGACCTGCCGGGGTACGGCTATGCCCGGGCGGGCAAGGTGGAGCGGGCCGGGCTGTCCACGCTCATCCGGAAGTATATTTCGGGGCGCCCGAGCCTGGCGGGCATTGTCTGGCTGCTGGACATCCGGCGGGAGCCGTCCCCGGAGGACTGGGACATGCTGGCGCTGCTGGCCGACGGCGGCGTGCCGGTCCTCGTGGCCATTACGAAGGCGGACAAGCTGCCGCATGGGGCCCGTGCCTCACGCCGCCAGGAGCTGGTGCGGGCCCTCGCCCTCGCGGACGACCAGGTCCAGCTCACCAGCAGTACGACCGGCCTCGGCATTCCCGAGCTCGGGGACAGTATCCTGGGCCTGCTCGAAGCCGCCTGAGTCCGGCGGCCCTTCACAGGGAGATTCGCATGACATTCCGGACTGGATGGCTGGGGCTCCTGGCGCTCGTCGCCTGCGCGCCCGGCGCGCGGGGTCAGGCCCCGGGCAACGGCGAGACGATGCCGCCGGCCGGCTACGGTACGCTGAACCAGGACCAGATCGCGATCACCATGCGAACGGACGATCTCGAGATCCGTTTCATCCCGCTGGAGGAAGAGCTGCTCCGCCTGCTCGCTCCCGACGGGTACACCTCCCTGCACCAGCTGGTCGAGAGCCGGCGGAGCCAGATCGACTCGGCCGCCGCCCGCAGCGGCGTGAGTTCTCCCGGCATCCTGATGGTGTCATTCTTCGGGCAGAACCCCGGGGCCAGGTACGATCCACAGCAGGTCAACCTCTATATCCGCAGCCAGCTCTACCGGCCGTTCGGGATCGTCCCTTTCACCACAGGCTTCGATTCCTACCAGCTGGGTGTCCGCGAGCGGGCGATCGCCCTGTTCCTCTTCGAGGAGCCGATACCGGTATTCGAGGGATTCCAGGTGACCTACGCCGGCCGGATTTCGGACGCATGGCTCGGGCGCATCAGCCAGCTCCAGCGGGAGCGCACGCGAGTGCAGGGGCGGGCCCAGGCCGCCGCCAGGGACACCGCTCCCCGCCCCTAGCCCGGCCGCACACTCCGCCGGACGCCGGGCCACGCCCGTCCGCGCACCAGCATCGCGGTGGAGAGCGCATCGGCCTCGGTCGCGGAGTCGGCAACGACGGTGACCTGGGCAAGTGTGGCCGGCGCTCCCCCCGCCGCCATGATGTGGCCTCGGATTTCCCGCCCGTATCGCACCACCTCCACCGTGTTCGCTGATGTGGCCACGGCCGCATCCCTGACCCGCAACGTACGGACGAACCGGCCGGGCCGGGAGTCCACCACGTCACGCCATACCCGCGCCCCCGGTAGCGCGCCGAGAGCCGGAGGTCCCCGCTCATGTCGAGCATGGCGCGATGGATGCCACGCGACTCCAGCAGTGCCGCGCCACGATCCAGTCCGATCCCCACGCCCAGGCCGCCGAAATCGAGCCGGGCCTCCACCGTTGCCAGCCGCACCCGGGGCCCCCGCCATTCGATGCGGGCGGCGCGGACCGCGTCACACGCCTCACCCAGCTCGGCCGCCCGCGGCGGTGTGCCGCGCGGAGCATAGAATCCCCACGCCGCCAGCAGCGGTGCGATGGCAGCGTCGAAGTCACCGGCTGTTCTGGCACGAAACGCCTCGGCGAGCCCGAGCGCCTCGCTGAGCCCCGGATGCGGCCGGATGAACTTTCCTCCAGCGTGGTGGTGCAGTTCGGCCAGGTCGCCTGATACGTCAAACCGGGTGAGCCGGGCCTCCACCTCGCGCAATTCGTTGAAGACCACCTGCGCCACGTCCAGCCCCGCCGCTTCGGAGGCCGCGTAGCAGACGATGCGTACAGGCTGGCCCATGGCCCAGCTCCACCGTTCGACCGGCACCATCCCGCCGGCGGCCGGCCCGCGCGGCCGGGGGCCGCCCGGCCAGCGGCCGAGGGTTGCACCGGCAATACCAGCCCCGAGACATGACACGAATCCGCGACGGTGCATCATGCCCGGTCGGCCCGGTGCAGGTGAACGAGCACGATGGCGGACTGCGCGTAGAAGGTCACGGCCATGAGACCGCTCGAGGCAAAGAGCAGGAGGCTGGCCCGCGGTTCGACGTATCGCATGAGCCAGATCGCCACGAAGCTTACGATGATGGCCACGAAAGGCTCCACGATGAGTACCCGACGCCACCGTTCCGACGGCGTCGGGCAGAGCGCCAGCCCAAGACCGCTGAAGGCGAAGATGGCCGCCATGGACAGCACGTGCGTATGCGTGCTGGTCAGCATTTCGGCCAGGGGCTTGGGAAACTGCATGGCGCCCGTCACGGTCTCGGGGTCGACACCCCGGTAGCGCTGCTCCGCCAGGCCGGGCACCATGCGGGTCGTGTAGTAGACGAATGCGAGCGCGGCCGTGTAGCCGAGCACCTGCACCAGGGTGAGCCAGCGCGCGAGCGTCCGAACCGTACGGGGCAGGTGATACCAGGTCAGCCGCCAGAGGTCGTTCATCGCAACGCCCCGTCCGCTCGCCACTGCGCCAGGCTGTCCAGCGCAGCGCGCACACCGAGGGTCACGGCGTGCACGCTGATCGTGGCGCCGGAGATTCCGCGCATTTCCCGGCCCACGCGGAGCGGATCCGCCGCGGTCGCGCACCGCTGAACTGCCGGCGCCAGTGCTCGTACGCCACCTCGCCTCCGTACCGCGCCCCGTCATCAGCACGTCCACACTCACGGACCTTGCCCGGCGGTTTCCACCGCGACGAGGAAGGTGATCGGGCAGATCCTTGCCTTTCACGTCGCGCACCAGGGCGAACCCCGCGAGGGAATCTCGGCTCTCGAGATCCGGAGCACGGGCGTCGCGTGCACCAGCGCCGTGTCCGTTCGTGCCCCCGTTGCCAAACATGCGCTGCACCGAGGCCTCGAGGCGAGCCGCCGGTACCTCCTGCGCCGACGCCGCGCCGGTCGTAGATCAGGATGCCAGCAGCAGTGCCAAACCGGCGCTAGCCGCATCAGAAACTGAAGCCCATGCCGAGGCCGAGGACCTCGTCCTCCGCCGGTGCCCGGCCGCATTACGCCGCCACTGGTAGTCGGCCTTGAGGGCCACGTTATAGAGCGGGCGCCAGGTCAGGCCGGTGGTGGTCATGCGGCGGTCGTTGACCGCCGTCCGCCGATGGTCGCCGGCCGGAACGTCCTGCTGGGTGTCGAAGCGCTCATGGCGTACGAACGACATCGAGCCGCTGCTCCGAGGCCGGGACGAGGCTGCGCCAGCACGTTGTAGCTTCCCTCGACGATAGCCGCCCAGCATGCGGCGGCCCACGTCGTTGCCGAAGGTCGCATTGACCCGGTCCACGTCGCCGATGCTGATCCGTGCGAGCACGGCCCGCCCGGCGAAGGGTCCCCGATCGAAGCGCACGTCGGTAGAGAGCACGGTGACCGGCACGTCAAAGGTCCCGTCGCCGAGGGCCGGGTCCTGCGCGGCGGAGCCCCCGTACCAGAACGAGCCGCCGACTCGAAGGCCGGGTCGTACCCACTCTAGCCGTCCCGTGATCGACGGATTCGCAAACGTGGCCTCCTGGCCTTCCTGGCGGCCTCCCCGGATGCCCTCCGAGGCGGAGAAAGACTCGGCGATGAGCCCATTCATCAGGTAGACCTTATAATTCACCCCACCCTGCCCCAGTCGACCGACGGCGCCCGACGCCGATCTCGCGCCAGGTGGTGGGCAGGAGGTCGTGGTCGAACGCGGGACGCTGGACGCCATTGAACGAGGGCGGCTCGTGCGTCTCGTTAATGATCCCGACCGGTACAAGGATGAGTCCGGTTCGAAGCGTGAATGCGTCGTCGAACCTGTAGTCCAGGTAGGCCTGCTCCAGCGCCACCTCGCCCCCTGCCCCCCCGCCCTCGATCCGGGCGTCTTCGATCTCCAGTTCGGAGCGGAACGCGATCCGGTCGGAGAAGCTGTGCGCGAGATAGAGCACCATCCGTTTGACGTTTACCTCGCCGGGGGTGCCTGGCCCCGTGGCATTGAGGTAGTGCACCTCGCCGTAACCACCGATCGTGGTGGACTGCTGGGCCTGGGCGACAACGGGCAGAAGGAGCAGGATGACGGAAGCGGGGACGAAACTGACGGGAGCTGGCCTGCGGCGCATCACGGGTCCTTAGATGATATTTATTACCAGTTGAGAATTCTTCTCATGTGATAGAGTGTGAGCGTTGCCGTCCGCAATGGATTCGGTCACATTGGATTCCGCCGACCAAGGAACCACCATTGGCCCTGCTTCCGCTGCGTTCCGTCGATGTTCCCGCCGGAACCGACCGTGTGTACCAGGACTGGCTGGAACGCGTCGAGGAGCGCCTCACTGCGACGGATGCCGACTGGAACCGCCTGACTCGCGACATCCTCTTCGCGATCTACCACCCGGGGCACACCGACTGGGAGGCGATGGTTGCCGATGAGAGCCTGCCGCTGGCCAGCCGGGCCTCCCTCCTCGCGCTCGATCCGCGCAACATCACCCTGGAGCCTGAGTATTACTCGGACGTGGACCAGGAGCGGTTCGCGCGCGTGAAGCCCCTGCTCTGGCTCTGGCAGAGCTTCGACCGCTCACCCCTGGGCGGGCAGCATGTGCACCTCGGTGTCCAGTTCCGGCGCCTGCTGGCACCGCACATCTTCCGGCGCTGCGGTCGCAACCTCAAGTGCTTCCAGTTCGTCGAGTTCTCCTTCGGCTACAACCTCGAAGCAGGGGATGACGTCGTCATCCACCGGCATGTGCTCCTCGACGACCGCGGCGGGATCCGTCTCGGCGACCGTGTGAGCATTGCCGACTACGCCAATATCTACAGCCATACGCACTCCATCGTGGACCAGAAAGACGTTACCAACGCGCTCACGGTGCTCGAGGACGACGTCCGGATCACCTACCACGCCACGGTCCTGGCCGGCGTGCGCGTCCGGACCAACGGGATGGTGGGCGCCGTCGCCGTCGCCACCAAGGATGTCCGGCCCTACCATGTGAACGTCGGTATTCCGGCCAAGTCCGTTCGGGTGAAGCCCAACGCGCCCCCGGAGGCGTTCGTCACGGAGCGCGTCGGCCGTCGAGGCGAGGAGGACATGCCCTGAGCTACGCGAGGCGCACTACGACCCTTCTCACGCTGCTGGGCCCGCTGGCCTTTTTGACCGCCGGGGTGCTGGGCTACCTCACGGGGGGCCTGCCCCTCTGGGCGTGTGGCGTCCTCTTTCTCTACGGCCTCATGACCGTGGCGCTCCTTGTCACTCGCGCTGCGGGGGCAGAGCTGGCGATGCGTTCCGGTGTAGCGGCACTGGCGCTGCTGGCCTGGTTCGGCGAGCCGGTCATGGCCCCGCTGGTGGCGGTCGCGGCCATCACCCTGCTCACCGGCATGGGAATCCTGCTCGGCGACGCCCGGCGCGGGATGGCCGGCCTGATTCGCGAACGCGAGGAGGTTGCCCGACAGCTCGACCGGCGCATTCACGAGCTGTTCACCATGCAGGAACTCAGTTACGTGCTTTCCGAATCGCTCCAGCCCGATCGCATCCTGGACCAGGTCGTGCGATACGCCCAGCGCTTCCTCCAGGCGGAAGGCGCCCTGGTCGCCCTGCTCCAGGAGGACACCGGCGACCTGCGGATCGTGTCCGCGGAGGGGCCCCTCGAGACATTGCGCGGGCGCACGATGGACATCGGCGAATCCCGCCTCATGGAAGACGCCATCCGCCGGGGCCGGATCGAGTCCGCCACGGACACGGGCCACGGGGTGGAGCTGCTGCCCGGAGTGCCCATCCGCTCCGCGGCCGCGATCCCCCTGCGCGCCCACGGCGAGACCATGGGCATCCTCGCGGTGACCGACCGGAAGACCGGCACATTCACCCTCCATGACCTCCAGCTGCTCTCCACCGTGGCGACCCAGGCGGCGGTGGTCCTGGCCAACAGTCGCTTCTTCGCGCTCGTGCACCGGGCAAAGGAGGAGTGGGAAACGACGTTTGACGCGCTGAACGAGGGAATCGTGGTGGTGAACGCGGAGGGCCGGGTCAGCCGGGCCAACCACGCCCTCGGCCGCCTGCTCCGGGTGGAGACACGCTCCCTCATCGACCACCTCTTCACCGAGACGGCCATTGGTGCCACCGAGGCTGCCCGGGACCTGCTCCGCAGCGCGCGCAGCGGGGAACGCACCGCGCCGGTGCTCACCCGGCTCGAAGATCTTCGCCTCGTGCTCCGCCTCACCGCCGCCCCGATCCCCGACAGCACGTGGGAGAGCTCGGTGGTCCTCCTGATCGAGGACGTCACTGAACAGCGCAAGCTCGAGAGCCAGCTCATCCACAACGAGAAGATGGCCACGGTTGGGCAGCTCGTCTCGGGCGTCGCCCACGAATTGAATAATCCGCTCACTTCGATCATCGGCCTTGCCGAATTCCTGCTTGAGCGGGTCCCGGAGGGCGACCCGAACCATGAGCACCTCGACGTCATCCACCACCAGGCGTCCCGCGCCGGCCGGATCGTGCGGAACCTCCTCACGTTCGCTCGCCAGGGCAGCACCGAGAAAACCCGGATCGACCTCAACGAGCTGCTCATCCGCACCTGCGAGTTGTGCCAGAACGACATGCACATGCGGCAGATCACGCTCGAGCGCGAACTGAGCCCCGCGGAGACCCTCACCCTGGCTGACCCCTACGAACTGCAGCAGGTCCTGCTGAACCTCGTCACGAACGCCGCCCATGCGCTCAACGAACGGCGGGCCGGGTCGGGGCGGATCCGCCTGACCGCCGCCCTCGAGGGCGACCGTGCCCGGCTGCGGGTGGAGGACAACGGCCCCGGCGTGCCCGCCGAACTCCAGGCCAAGCTCTTCACGCCGTTCTTCACCACCAAGGAGCCCGGCCAGGGCACGGGGCTCGGGCTCTCCATCAGCTACGGGATCATCGAGGCAAACGGCGGCCACCTGTCATTCAGTCCCTCCCCGATGGGCGGCGCCTCGTTCACCATCACCCTCCCCGCCCTGCCACCGGACACGGCTCCCCGCGCCCGAAGGAGCAACGGCTCCCCCCGAAGAATCCTGGTGCTCGATACCGACGCCGCGATCCGGGACGCCGTGACCGACCTCTTCGAGGCACAGGGCCATCGCGTGGAAGGCATGAGCGACACACAATCGGCCCTGGAATACCTTCAGGAGCATCCGCACGACCTCATTATCGCCGACACCGCGGCCTGCGGGGGAGATGGGGTCCCCTTCCACGCCCTGCTCGCCCGGCGCCTGCCCGCGCAGGCCGGCCGACTCCTGCTGGTCGGCGATGCCCCCGACCCGGGCTCCACCCCCGTCACCATCCTTCCCAAGCCCCTCAACATGCGGAGTCTGCGGCACGCCGCCGATCAGATCCTGCGGGCCTGACGAGTGTTCGGCGTGGAGGGACTGACTGGTGACTGGTGACTAGTGACTGGTGTTTCAGGGGGGGCACCGTCGCCAGCAGAGCCGGTGCCTCTCGCCCAAGCCCTGCGCCCTGCTCCCTACTCCCTGCAGTTCAGTACCCCGCCTCCCTCGCCGAGCGCCACGGCACCAGGTTCACGCGTCCCCGCACCTTTGCCCGGGTGGCCTCCAGGTCGGGGGTACCCCAGAAGTTTCCCCCGGCATCCAGGGTGTCAGCCCGGATGAACAGGCCGCTGGACCTGAGGAATACGTTGCCGCTCACCTGGGCGTCGGCGGCCGCCGCATCTGCCACGAGTCCCTCAGTGACCCCATCGAAGAGGTTGCCACGGAGCCTCGCCTGGGCCGTCCCCTCCAGCCGGAGGCCGGTGCGTACCTGCGCCAGGGTATTGTCGTCCACGCGGTATCCCCGGCTGGGGTCGTCGCCCTCGTGCGGGGCGAACAGGTGAATCCCGGTCTCGCCCCCGATGATCACGTTTCCCGTGATCTCGTTGTCGCTCCCGTGTTCAATGGCGATCCCGGTCTCCCTCGTGCCGATGATGGTGTTCCCGCGGACGGTATTCCCGGTCGAGTACCCGAGCCAGAATCCGTACCCGGAACTGTCGGCCCTGTTCTCCAGGAAGGAGTTCCAGGGGCTGAAGGTGGCCTCGAACGCGTTGTGGTACGCGAACGACGCGTCGTTGCGAAGCACGACGTTCCCGATCGAGGGCTGCACCATCCCGCGCTGCCCGCTCAGGAAGAAGCCGTCGCCGGAGTGGGTAAGGTCGTTGTCGGCGATATAGTTCGAGTCACTCCGTTCCCGGAGCAGGAGGGCCGCGCTGTCGCACCCTCGGCTGTAGGCGGGGGCCTCGCACCGGACATTGCGGTCGGCCCGGTTCCGGATGATCACGTTCCGCGCCGCGTGCCAGAGATGGATGCCCCATCCACTGTTACGGGACACATCGTTGTCCGCGATGTAGCTGTCCCGGACATCCACCAGGCCGATGCCGTTCTGCGCGTCCCGTGCCGTCACGCCCTCCACCCGCGCCCCGCTCGTGTTGCGCAGGAGAATCCCTCCACCGTAGGCCAGGAAGGTGTCGGGGTGGAAGATGTCAAGCCAGTCGGCCTCGTCAAACCGTCCCGGGTCGGAGCGGAGGGATTGCCGCCGTGACCCCGAGACATCGCTCCCCAGCACGACGTGGCCACTCCCTCCCTCCAGTACGATGCCATGGCGGTAGCCGAGTATCCTGCCGCCCTCGATGGTCACACGATCAACATTGCGGGCCACGACGCCGATCCCCTTGTATCGTCCGGGCACCGAGTCGCCGCTCTCCAGCGTGACGCCGGTGAGGTCGAGCCGGACACGGGAGCCGGCCACCACGATGACACCACGCTCCTCCGGGTCCGCCACGCGATAACGGCCAGGGCATACCCTGACGTCGCCCTGCACCTGGGTGCCGGCACGGGACAGGCGGATGCACGGGGGCGCGGCAGGCGTGCCGCCGAAGACCGGAAGGACGAGCAGGACGGTGGCAAGGCGGGATGGCAGCATCGGAATGTTCACGGCTGGACGAAGGTGTTGAGGTCCACCTGCAGGACGTCATCCGCTGCCCCGGCGTGGCCATCGGGCAGCAGGTGGAGAATATCGGCCATGGCGCGCCGTTCGCGGGGCCAGGTCCATCGGTCCCCGGCGTCGGCAGCGGCGAGCCATGAGTGGTCGTCGTGCTCGGTGCCCAGGGTCACGCCGGCTCCGGCCCGCGCCACCGCACAGAACACCGGGATCACGGCCACTTCGTCGGTGAGGTGCTGGTAGAAGAGCTCGACCCGGCTCAGGTTGTACAGCCGCTCGGGGGCCAGCCCGGTCTCCTCCCGGAGCTCACGCAAGGCCGCGGCCACCGGATGCTCGCCGCCGTCAATGTGACCGTGCACGCCCTCCCAGGAGCCGGGGCAGCGGCCGTCGGGTCCACGGCGGAGAAGCAGGAACTCCAGGCCTCCCTCCGCGGGACGTACGACATACACGTCGACAATGCTCGTCCGCAGGGTGGTCATGGCCGGCGCGGCGCTCAGCCGCGGCGCCGCGCCAGCATGGCCTCCAGCCGGGCAGACAGGGCACGGGGCCGGAAAGGCTTGGTCAGGAAATCGTCGGCACCAAGTTCGAACACCCGCACCTCGTTGTCCTCATCGCCCTTGGCCGTGAGCACGATCACCGGAGTCGAGGCGGTGGAGGGACGGGAGCGGATCTGTTCGAGGACCCCGTAGCCGTCGAGCCCCGGAAGGTTGAGGTCCAGCACGACCACGTCCGGGGCGTGCCGGTCGACGGCGTCCAGCGCTTCGGCGCCGTCCCGGGCCTCGACTACGACGAAGCCGTCGCGCTCGAGCAGATCGCGCATCACCTTCCGGAGGTGGTCCTCGTCATCCACCAGCAGGACGCGCGCCCCGCCACCCGGCCCCTCGGCGACGTGGTCATCGATCAGCTCGAACGCCGCGGACGGCTCCAGCGTCGGGACGGCGGGCGGCGCGGGGGCGGGAACCTGAGTGACCGGAGCCGCGACTGGAGCGGCAGTGGCCGCCGGAGCCGGTGTCGCGGCCGCCTCGCGCTCGGTCTGGTCAAGGCCGGGACCGCCGGTGACGCGAAGCAACTCCTCAAAGGACGAGTCGGCGGCGAGCACGTGGCGGAGCCCGCTCTCCCAGAGCGACCCCATCCCGTTCGCTCGGGCACCATCAGCGATCCGATCCGCTGTGGCACCGCTGCTGATGAGCCGTTCGAGGGCGAGGTTCATCGTCAGGATGGACACGACGCTGAACCGGCCGTGGTACCCGGTCATGGCACAGTCGGGACAGCCCACGGCGCGGTACAGCGTCGCCCCGTCCGGGACAAATGGCTGAATCCGATCGGGGACCGCATCGGAGGCGGGCTCCTTGCACACCGGGCAGAGCCGGCGCATGAGCCGCTGTGCAACCACGCCGCGGAGCGCCGTGGCCACCTTGTAATTTTCCAGCCCCATGTCCACCAGGCGCGTGACCGCGTTCGGCGCATCATTCGTGTGCAGGGTGGACAGCACCAGGTGGCCGGTCAGCGAAGCCTGGATGGCAATGCGCGCGGTCTCCTGGTCGCGGATCTCGCCCAGCAGCACGACGTCGGGATCCTGGCGCAGGATACTGCGAAGGGCCGCCGAGAATGTGAGCCCCGCCTTCTCGTTGACCTGCACCTGGACGATGTTCGCCCCGAGGCGGTACTCGACGGGGTCCTCGACTGTCACGATGTTCACGCCCTCGCCCTGGACGAGGCGCAAGGCGGAATACAGCGTGGTCGTCTTGCCGGAGCCGGTGGGGCCCGTCACCAGGACGATGCCCTCCTTGAACTCCAGCAGCCGCGAGATCTGCGCGCGCTCGTCCTCGTACATCCCCAGGGACTCGAGCGAGAGCACCGTGGCGGCGGCGTTCAGGATCCGGATGACAACCTTCTCGCCGAGCGATGCGGGGAGGGTGGACACCCGGAGGTCGACCGGATTGCCGTTCACCGCCACGCGGGCCCGTCCGTCCTGCGGACGGAGCCGGTCGGCAATATCGAGGCCGGACATGATCTTCATGCGGCTGATCAGGGGAACGCCTGCCGTACGGGGGATCCTCATCACCTGTCGGAGCACGCCGTCGATGCGGTAGCGGACCACCACACCACCTTCGACTGGTTCGACGTGAATGTCGCTGGCACGGCTCAGGATGCCGTCTGAAAGCAACAGGTCCACCAGCCTGACGATGGGCCGCTGGCTCGCCTCGTCAGCCGTGACCTCGAGGTCGTCGTCCTCCTCCTCCAGCTGCGTGACGTGGAGATCGCTCCCCATGTCGCCGAGGAGCTCGGCGACGACATGCTCGGGACGATAGACCTCTTCCAGCTTCTCGCGGATCTTCGAGGGCGGAGCGAGGTGCACCCGGACTTCCCGTCCCGTCGCGAAGGCGAGGAGCTTCTCGGCGTCGAGGTCAAACGGGTTCGCGGTGGCCACGTCGAGGTGGGAATCGGAAATCCGGAGCGGCAGCACGGTGAACCGGCGCGCGAGCGTCTCCGGCACCGAGTCGCGGACCCGGACGTCGAGCTGGGTCAAGTCGGCCATGGGCAGCCGCGTGCGCGCGGCCGCGGACTCCAGGATCACCTTGTCGGTGAGCAGGCGGCGGCGCGCAACGGTCTCCCAGAGGGAGACCGGCGGGCCGTCGGCCCCCCGGAGTTCATCAAGGGTTCCCGGCGGCAGGAGCGCTTCCATGGTAGGAACGATCCACTCGTCGGTAAACTGCATGGCGATCCATTCAAAATGGAGTGGCGCGGAGAAGGCCAAGCCTTCCGTCAGTTGAAGATAGGCCGCGCAAGGCCGGAGGCAAATGGCCGCCTCAGAGGAGGTCCCACCAGTCAGGATGAATGTCGATGGTGACCCCGAGGTCGCCCGTCCTGAGGCCAACCCCCGCTTCCACGCGAATCAGGCGCAGGAACCACTCGAGCGCTACCCCGGCGACAGGCCGCAGCCCTGTGCTCGCCCGCCATGGGAACGCTGGATCCGCCCGATCGGCCCAGCCCGCGGCCACGAACGGCGCGACGGTGAGGGAATGGCCCGTCGAGACGAACGGGCCCAGCGGTACTGCCGGGAACGGGACCTCACGCTGCCATTCCAGGCGCAGGAGCACGGCCGTGCGACCACCCCACGCCCGGAACGGTTCACCCACGAGGGTTCCACGCCCACCCAGGGCAAACCGGCGGGCCGGCGGAAGTGCTTCCGACCCCCAGCCCAGGTAGAGCCGGGGCCTCAGGCTGCCGCCGGCGAGAGGCATCCGGGCCTCACCGTCGACCGTCAGCCGCGCGTACTCCCCATCCCTCCCGCTTCCCCCCTCGGCCGAGACCCGGCCCTTCACGTCGCGCTCGGTCGCAATCCCGCCCCCGCCCCGCTCCAGCCCCAGTCGCAGGACGGTTCTCGGAGCCGCTCCGAGTCCGGGATTGGGCCGGTACGAACCGGTCGCGGGCGTCGCGCGGACCTGGAGCGACGCGTCGTCCTCGCGGCCGACCTCGAGTGCGAAGGCTGTCCGTCCGCTCAGGCGGTGCCGCAGCGACGCTGCCGCCGTCTCCCGCAGGACATAGTCGCCGTAGTCCTCCCCGAACTCCTGGGCCGCCACCGAATTCAGGACCGGCGCGATGACGGGGATGTCGGTGAAGTCCCGGACCTCCCGGCGCCACTCGAGTCCGAACCGGGTGGCACCGGCCTCGACCTCCAGCCTGGCGCCACCGAGCAGATGGTGGTCGGACGTTCCGTATTCGATGCGCGGCCGGAACCGCAGCCGGCTTCCGGGTTGCTGCAGGTTGGCTCCCACGCCGAGCGCGAGCCCCTGCACCCGGTTCACGTGGACGAGGTCGCTCACGGACCCGGTCGCGAGGCGGGAGGAGGCGAGTCCGCCAAGGGCGTGCGCCCCCGCGATCCGCTCGATTTCCACCCGGACGTCCTCCATGTCCTGGCGATTCACCGGGGAGGCTTCACCGGCGATGGCCTCGTCAAGGGGTGCGGTCCAGGCCGTGTCTGCGTTACGCGGCTTCCGGAGCCCGGCGATGGCGGGGCCCCGGAAGGACCCTGCCGGAAGCGCCACGTTAAAATCGTAGTCCTGGATTTCCCAGCGCCCGCGGATGATCCCCCGGGCCGGGAAGTCGAGCCAGGTGGCCCGTCGGCGGATCTCGACTTCCTGCCGGTACGGCAGCCACCACCGCCCGTCCCAGAGGCTGTTCTCCAGCACGATGGTAATGTCCTCGAGCTGGCGGTCGAGGTAGGCGGCGGGCGTGAAACTGAAGCGGAACCGCACGAGGTCGGCGTCTTCCACGGTGAGATAGAGCGTCCCCACCACCAGGGCCTGGTCGAAACGTTTCGGCCGCACGCTGATCTCATAGACCCGGATTGCCGAGCTGCCGCTCCGGATCCGGATGCTGTCGCGGAGGGCGTAGTCGTACACGCCGGGGCCCCCCGCCGAGAGCGGGTGGACGACATCACGGACCTCATCCCCCTCGCCCACCCGGATCCGGTCCCCGAAGTTGTTCGTGACGATTCCCAGGTGGTCCCGGTGATAGTTGATATCGGTCGGGAGCCACCGGCCGTCCCGCCAGCCGAGAATCACCTGCTTGCTGTTGTTCGGGGCCTCCCAATACACTTCGACGTCGAGCTCATCCGCCTTGACCAGCCGCGGCGGCTCCGTCAGCCCCTCTCCGACCTGCGCGAGGAAGAAGACGAAGCCGTGTGCACGGCTCCGGTAGCTCCGGAGAGTCGTGTCGGCATCCGCACGCTGGCGCCGCGCGATGCCGCGCTCGACCAGGCGCATGGCGGCAGCGGCGTTCCAGTCCTGAGCCAGGGCCGGCACCGGCAGGAAGATCACCAGCAGGAAGAGGAAGAGGGCGCGCATGACAGGCGGAATATCCCGGGGGTGGTGGTTGGCGGCAAGCACGCTGGGTATCCTGGCGGCCGCGGCGTGCGGGGGACGGTCCACGAGCGGGGCCGCCCCGCGCGGTCCGTCGGTCAAGCCGGGCACCACCCTTGCCCCGGACCGGGCGTACGTGCTGGAAAGCTGGGGTGCGCAGCCGATGGACACCTCGCTCACCGTGACCGCGGGACAGGCGCGGCGTGCCGTCCTGCGCTACGGCCCGCCGGACAACACGGTGTTTGCGGAAGTCCTGTTCCCCGGCAACGCCTTCGCCGACTCGGGGCGGAGCGTGGACGTAACGATCGCGCCCCGTCCCGGGCTTTACGGCGTCACCATCACGGGCACCGCGGCGCTCCAGAATCCGGTCACGCTCACCTTCAAGTATCCCGTCCACTTTGCCGTACCGGTCGGCGCACGGGAACGGTACGGTTCCGCCGCGGCCTTCGAGCGGGCCCTGGCGCTCGCCCACGTCAATGACAACGGCAGCTACACCACCCTCCCGTCCCTCCGGCCCGCGAGCGACAACCTCGCCGCCACCCTGCCGGTGCTCGGCACGTACGTGGTAGTCGCGCCGAGGTGAGCCGGGGGCTCGAGGCGTTCCTCGCCCTGGCCCGGCCGGGGACCGTGGTCCCGGTTACCCGTGAGGTCGTGCTCGACGGCGACACCCCCGTCGGCGCCTTCCGGAAGCTTCACCGCGGGCCGTGGGGATTCCTGCTCGAATCACTCGAGGGCGGAGAACGCTGGGCCCGGTACTCCTTTCTTTCCACCGAGCCTGCCGAGGTCTTCCGGTATCATGGGCGGCGGGTGGAGCGATGGACGCCGGGGTCCGGGTGGGAGGACGAGCCCGGCGAAGCGGCCCCGTTCGAGCACCTCGGCAGGTTACTCCGGGCGTACACGCCGATTCCGGTCGACGGGCTGCCAAGATTCACCGGCGGTGCCGTCGGGTACATCGGGTACGATGTCGTACGTACCCTGGAGGACCTTCCGTCTGCCCCGCCTGACGACCGGGGCCTTCCCGATGCCCTGATGATGGTCGTCGACACGCTGATCGTGCTCGACAACCTGTACAACCGGGCCACCATCGTCGCGAGCGTGCGCGTCCCGGCGGGCGCGCCCGACCCCGCGACACTGTCGGGTCTGTTCCACGAGGCGGACTCGCGCATCGACGACTGGCTCGCCCGGCTTGCCGGCCCCGGCTCACTGAGGCCGCTTCCGTTCGAGGCGGAGTGTCTGCCGGCGAAGGCCGAGTCCACCTGGACCGGGGCCGCATTCCGGAGCGGCGTGGCCGGCATCCAGGACGCCATCACCGCGGGTGAGACCTTCCAGACCGTGTTGTCCCGACGGCTCGATGCCCCGGCCCCGGACCCCTTCCTGGCCTACCGCTGCCTGCGCGCCCTCAACCCCGCTCCGTATCTGTTCTACCTTCACTGTGACGATATCCACGTCGTGGGCAGTTCGCCTGAGGTCCTGGTGCGGGTGGAGCAGGATGAAGTGACTGTCCGCCCCATTGCCGGGACCCGTCCCCGCGGCGCCACGCAGGCCGAGGACCTCGCCATGGAGGCCTCCCTCCGGTCCGACCCCAAGGAACGCGCCGAGCATCTCATGCTGGTGGACCTGGGACGCAACGATGTCGGCCGCGTGGCGGAGTACGGGTCCGTCCGGATCACGAGCTTCATGGAAATCGAGCGGTATTCACACGTCATGCATCTCGTGACCGAAGTGCGCGGCCGGCTCCGGGAGGGGGAGGATGCCCTCACTGCCCTGGCGGCGGCCTTCCCGGCCGGAACGGTTTCCGGTGCCCCCAAGGTGCGCGCCATGGAGATCATCGACACGTTGGAGCCTGTCCGGCGCGGCCCGTACGCCGGGGCGGTGGGGTACATCGGGTGGGGTGCCGGGAATCTGGATACGGCGATCGCGATCAGGACCTGTATCATCCGCGGCGATCAGGCCTGGGTGCAGGCGGGGGCCGGGATCGTGGCGGATTCCGTCCCGGAACTGGAGCTGGCGGAGACCGAGGCCAAGGCCCGGGCGGTCCTGGTCGCGCTGGCCATGGCCGCCGCGGCAGGCTGAGACCGGAGGCGACCCGCGCTATATTCCGGCCGTCATGCCCAGCTACCTCCTCGCCAACGTCCAGGGAAACCAGCGGTTCGAGCTTCCGACAGGACGCACCCTCGTCCTGGGCCGCGCCATCACCAGCGACATCGCCGTCATCGACCCGACGATCTCCCGCCGCCACGCCGAACTGGAAGTGGTCGAGGAGGGCGTACGGGTCCGGGACCTCGACAGCTCGAACGGCACGTTCATCAACGGGGCCCGCGCCGGGGAAGGAACCCTGCGTCCCAACGACTCGGTGAGCTTCGGCAAGGTCGTTTTCCAGCTGAAGAAGGTCGAGCTCACCCGCACGCCACGCCAGCAGCCCCCGTCGCCTCCCGGCGGGACCATCGTGCGCGAGATCGCCGTAACCGGCACGGGCTCTTCGGTGCTCACCTCGCTCTCCCCCGGTGGGGGAACCACCGCACTCGGGCAACTACGGGTGGAAGGCGAGGGGGAGGGCGAGCGCCAGGCCCGGAAGCTCTCCATGCTGCTGGAGATCTCCCAGGCGCTGTCCGGCGAGTTCGACCTCGACCGCATCCTGGCCACCGTGGCGGACATGACGTTCGAGGTCATGAACGTGGACCGCGTGAACATCATGCTGCGCGAGGAGCCGGGCGAACTCTTTCCCAAGATCGCGCGGAGCCGGCTGGGCGAGGCAATCTTCCAGCAGGTGCCGCGCTCCATCGCCCACAAGGTCGTGGACGAGCGGGTCGGCATCATCAGTGACAACGCCGCCACCGACGAGCGCTTCACCGGCCAGTCGATCGTGCTGCAGAGCGTCCGGAGTGCGATGTGCGTGCCGCTCATGTCATCGGCGGACGAAGTCCTGGGCGTGCTGTACGTGGACAGCATGACGGCCATCAACAGCTTCAGCGACGAAGACCTGAAGTTCCTGATTGCCTTCGGCGGCCTGGCCGCCGTGGCGATCCGGAACAGCCGCTACGCGGAGCAGATCCAGCGGCAGGCCCTGGTCCGGTCCAACTTCGAGCGTTACTTCGCGCCCAACGTGGCGGCAGAAATCGCCCGGCTCCAGGGCGAAGTCAGGCCCGGCGGCGACAAGCGCCCCATCACCGTCCTCTTCAGCGACATCCGCGGATTCACGGCCATGTCCGAGCGCATGACGCCGGACGCCATCGCTGAGCTGTTGAGCGACTACTTCACCGAGATGGTGGACGTGATCTTCGAGCACGGGGGCACGCTCGATAAGTTCATGGGCGACGCCATACTCGCGCTCTGGGGAGCCCCGCTGGCCCACGAGGACGACGCGGACCGGGCCATGCGGGCGGCGATCGAGATGCAGGAGGTCCTGACCGCCCTGAATGCGAGCTGGGCCGAACGGGGCAATCCTCCGATCGGCGTCGGGATCGGCATCAACTACGGGGAGGTCTTCGCGGGCAACATCGGCAGCCACCGCCGGCTGGAATACACCGTCATCGGCGACGCGGTGAACGTGGCGAGCCGGCTCTGCTCGCAGGCGGGGGCCGGTGAGATCCTGCTGAGCGAGTCGTTCTACGGGCAGCTGCGAGAGAAGCCGGGGGTGGAAACCCTTCCACCACTTGCACTCAAGGGGAAGGCCAAGGAAGTGAAGGTGTTCAGGGTGAACGGTGAACGGTGAACGGTGAACGGTGAACGGTGAACGGTGAACGGTGAACGGTGAACGGACCAGAAGATAGCGGTTCCAGCTCCGACAGCTGCTTCGACTCGCCACCCGCCACTCGCCACCCGCCACTCCCTACACCCTCTTCCCTCCATCAAACCGGTACACAAACCCCGCTTCCCCCAGCAGGTCCAGCACCAGCCGGAGCGGCAGGCCCATCACACTGAAGAAATCCCCTTCCACCCGCTCGATCAGCGCCGCGCCATAGCCCTGGATCCCATAGGCGCCCGCCTTGTCCATCGGCTCACCGGTGGCAACGTAGGCCCGGATCAGGGCCTCATCCGCCCGGCGGAAGGTCACGCGCGTGGTATCCGCTGCCTCCCGGATGCGGCCGTCCTGGCGCAGCGCGACGGCGGTGGTCACCTCGTGCGTGCGGCCCTGGAGTGTCATGAGCATGCGGACCGCGTCTTCGGCATCCGCCGGCTTCTCCAGCAGGTGCCCGTCCAGGACCACGATCGTATCCGCCCCCAGAACCAGCGGCCCCGTGATGGCCGAGGCCTTCTCGCGGGCCAGTCGTGCGGCGTAGTCGCGCGGCAACTCCCCTGGCTCCGGGGCCTCGGGGATATTTGACGGACGTACGTCGATCTCGAAGCCGAGCATCTCGAGGAGCTGCCGGCGGCGGGGAGACCCGGAGGCCAGTGTCAGGCGCGGCGCGCTCACGCGCCACGCTCGAGGACCAGGGTGACCGGGCCGTCATTCACGAGTGCCACGTCCATCATCGCCCCGAACTCCCCGGTACCGACCTCCAGTCCATGACCTCTCAGCTGGGCGACGAAGCGCTCGTAGAGCGGTACGGCCTGCTCGGGTCGCGCGGCGGCAACAAAGGAAGGACGCCTTCCGCGACTGGTATCGCCATAAAGCGTGAACTGTGACACCACCAGCACCGCGCCACCCACCTCCGACAGCCCCAGGTTCATCTTTCCCTCTTCGTCCGTGAAGAGCCGGAGCCCCGCAACTTTCTCGGCCAGCCAGTCGGCCTCGGCAGTGGTGTCCGCGTGCGTGATCCCGACCAGGATACAGAAGCCCCGGCCGATTCGGGCAGTCTCGCGGCCGGCAATCGTGACGGAAGCCTGGCTGACACGCTGAAGGACGAGGCGCATGGGGGGTCCGTGGAGTCGTTGAGTCGTTGAGTCGTTGAGTCGTTGAGTCGTTGAGTCGTTGAGTCGTTGAGTCGTTGAAGGTAGCGGGCGGGGGGACAAAACAAAGGCCGGAGCGTGAAGCCCCGGCCGTCCGTCCGCCTGTCCGCCTGTCCGCCTACTCCACCGTCACCGACTTCGCCAGGTTTCGCGGCTGGTCGACGTTGCAGCCCCGCCGGACGGCGACATAGTACGAGAAGAGCTGGAGCGGGATGCTCGTCAGGATGGGTGACAGCATCTCCATCGTCTCAGGGATGGCGAAGGTGCTGTCGGCGAGGCGCTCGATCTCCGTGTCGCCCTCGTTGACCAGCGCGATCACCTTGCCCCCGCGGGCCTTCACTTCCTCGATATTGGAAACCACTTTCGAGTGTACCGGCCCCCGGGGAGCGATGAAGATGACGGGCATGTTCTCGTCGATCAGCGCGATGGGGCCGTGCTTCATTTCCGCCGCCGGATAGCCCTCGGCGTGGATGTACGAAATTTCCTTCAGCTTGAGCGCGCCCTCGAGCGCGACCGGGAAGTTCACGCCGCGGCCCAGGTAAAGCGCGTTATTCGACTGGTAGTACTGCTCAGCCAGCGCCTCCATCTCGTCCGCCCGCGCCAGGATCCAGCGGATCTTGTCCGGCAGCGCCCGCAGCTCCTGGATCATCTCCCGGCCCTGCAGGATGCTCAGATTCCGGAGCCGGGCGAAGCGGAGCGCGACCATCGCCAGCGCCGCCACCTGGCTGGTGAAGGCCTTGGTGCTCGCCACCCCGACCTCCGGACCGGCGTGCAGGTATGTTCCGCCGTCCACCTCGCGCGCGATGGTGGAACCCACCACGTTGACCAGGCCGATCGTCCGCGCCCCGCGCTGTTTGGCCTCGCGGATGGCCGCCAGGGTGTCAGCGGTCTCACCTGACTGCGAGATCCCGATGACCAGCGTGCGTTCGTCCACGATGGGATTCCGGTACCGGAACTCCGAGGCATACTCGACCTCGACGGGAATCCTGGCCATCTCCTCGAGCATGTACTCGCCGATCAGTCCGGCGTGCCAGGATGTCCCGCACGCGGTGATGATGATCTGCTCGATGCCGAGGATGTCCTCGTCGCTGAGGTTGAGGCCGCTGAGGCGGGAGGTTCCTTCCTCCTCGAGCAGGTGGCCCCGCAGCGTGTTCCAGACGCTCTCCGGCTGCTCGCAGATTTCCTTCAGCATGAAGTGGTCGTAGCCGCCCCGCTCGATCGTGGCGAGGTCCCACTCGATCTGATTGACCGGCTTCTCGATCACCGTGGCCTGGAGGTCGCGCACATGGTATCCCTCGCGCGTCAGGACCACCATCTCGCCGTCGTCCAGGTACACCACCGAGCGGGTGTGCTCGAGAATCGCCGAGGCGTCGGACGCGACGAACCACTCATCCTCGCCCACGCCGACCAGGAGCGGCGAGCCCTTCCGTGCGGCGACCAGTACTCCGGTCTCTTCGCTGCAGATGACCGCGATGCCGTAGGCGCCGTCCACGTCGCGGAGCGCGGCCGCCACGGCCTCCTCGAGGTCCCCCTCGTACAGCTCGCCGACCAGGTGCGCCAGCACCTCAGTGTCGGTCTCGGAGGTGAACGTGTGCCCGCGGCGCTCGAGCGCCTGGCGGATGGCGCCGGCGTTCTCGATGATGCCGTTGTGGATCAGGGCAATCCGGCCGCTCTGGTCGGTATGCGGATGGGCATTGGTGGTAGTGGGGGCCCCGTGCGTGGCCCAGCGGGTATGGCCGATCCCGACGGTGCCTTGCGGCATCCGGTCGTTCAGGGCCTGTTCCAGGGCGGCAAGCTTCCCGGCTGACTTGATGACCTCGATGCCCTTGCCGTTGATGATGGCGAGGCCCGCGGAGTCGTACCCGCGGTATTCCAGGCGCCGGAGCCCGTCAATAAGAAGCCCGCCCGCCTGCCGTGGTCCTACGTAGCCGACAATGCCGCACATGGAGTGTTTCCCTTACTTCAAGAGGTCACGGGATGCGCCGATGAGCGACTCGGCTCCCTCCCGGGTGGGTGCTTCGGCGATGAACCGGATGATCGGTTCGGTTCCTGACGGCCGAACGTGCAGCCAGCGGTCCGGCCATGCGAGACGCAGCCCATCTCTTTCATCCGGCTCGGCGTCGGGAAAGCGCGACTTGAGAGCGGCGTAGACAGGAGCTATCTCCTTACCTCGTGGCACCTTAGCCTTCACAATCGTGTAACGGGGAGCTCCCGTCGACGATTGCCGAGACCCGGCGGCCCTCCCGTGCAAGAAGATGCAAGATCAGCGCCACCCCGACCGGGGCGTCCCGTCCCACATGGAGGGAGGGCAGGATCACGCCACCATTCCCCTCGCCACCGATCAGGGCCCCTTCCGAGATGATCATCCTGGCGACGTTGGCCTCCCCGACCGGGGCCCTGAGGAATCTGCCGCCGGCCTCCCGCGTCGCGTCCTCAACCACCAGGCTGGTGGAAAGGTTCGCCACCACCACGGGTGGCGCTCCCGAATCGTTCGCCCGGCCCCCGAGCATCGCGCGGACGGCGAACGCCAGGGTGTAGTCCTCACCCACCGGGCGCCCGGTCTCATCCACCACGGCCAGGCGATCCACGTCGGGATCCACCGCGAATCCGATATCGGCCCCACTGGCCCGGACGAGCGCCGAGAGCTCCGACAGGTTTTCCGGGAGAGGCTCCGGCGGGCGGGGAAACCGGCCATCCGTCTCCAGGTTGATGGCGGTGACCCGACAGCCCAAATGCTCCAGCAGGGCGGGCATGGTGGTCCCTCCCGCCCCGCGGACGCAGTCCAGAGCAACATGGAAGCTTCGATCGCGAATTGCTGTGAGGTCGAGCACGGAAAGATCCAGCACCTGGTCGAGGTGTCGCGCGATCGCGCCATCATCGTGGCGCACATTCCCGATGCCGCTGAAGTCGACCCGCGGCGGACCCGCTTCCGCCAGGCCCCGGACCGCGGCACCCGCATCGCCGTCCAGGAAGATGCCGTCCGGCCCCACGAACTTGAGGGCGTTCCACTCGATGGGATTGTGGCTGGCCGTGATGATGAGCCCGGCTCCGGCTTCGTGGTGCTCCACCGCGAGCTGGACAGTCGGGGTGGGGACCATGCCGACATCGATCACGCTGACCCCGACCGACATCAGTCCGGCCATCGCCGCGTGCGTGAACATCGGTCCGCTGGTCCGGGCGTCCCGCCCGAGCACAACGGAAGGGCGGCCCCGGCCCGCGGCCCATGCCCCGAGGGCGGCTGCGTGGCGGGCAATGAGCTCCGGCGTCAGGTCGCGACCCACAATACCGCGCATACCGGAAACACTGATCATCAGGGTGTCTGACATGGCGCGAAAGATACTGGTCTAGAGGCTGATGGGCAGGGCGGAAGGATCGCTGAAGGCGGAAGTGAAGGCCTCCACCACGTCGGTATCGAAATGCGAGCCCGCGCAGGCCCGCAATTCCTCCAACGCCTCGGCGGGCATGCGGGAGGCGCGGTAGGCCCGGTTCGTGGTCATCGCGTCGAAGGCATCCGTGACCGACACGATCCGCGCCTCGAGGGGAATCCCGTCCCCCTTGAGGCGATCGGGAAACCCGGTTCCGTCGATCCGCTCATGGTGACTGCGCACGATGGTGAGGACGGTGGGCGACTCACGGAGAAACGGGGCCAGGATACGCTCCCCGAGGACGGTGTGCTGGATGACGCGCTCGAACTCCGCCGTGGTGAGTGGCCCGGGCTTGTGGAGGATGGACTCCGGCGTATCGATCTTGCCGATGTCGTGGAGTTCGCCGCCGAGCCGGATGTCCTCCAGGCCGTTGCCGGAGAAGCCGAGCTGCACGGCCGTCTTCACCGCATAGCGGGAGACGCGCATCGAATGCCCGCGGGTGTATGCGTCCTTCGCCTCGAGCGCGTGCGCAAGGGTCTGGATTCCCTCGAGGAACATGTTCTTGAGCCGTTCCGCCTGTTGCTGCACCCGGGCTTCGAGGTGCTGCTGGTAGAAGCGATTCTGGAGGATGAGGTCGCGCTTCTCCAGGGCCTGCGACACGCGCGTCCGCACCTCATCAATGACCACCGGCTTGGCGATGTAGTCCATCGCGCCCACCTGGAGGCACTCGACGGCGCCGCGGAAATCGGCGACGGCGGTCAGCATGACCACTGCAGTATCGGGGTAGCGCCGCCGAAGTTCGTGCAGGAAAGTGATCCCGTCCATCACCGGCATCTGGACGTCCGAGATAACCAGCGGCACGCTGCCGGCGCGGTCGAGAACGGACAGCCCCTCCTGGCCGTTACCGGCCTCGAGACATTCGAGGCCCTGCCCCTCGATCACACGCACCAGCGCGTGGCGGACCTGCGCATCGTCGTCGACGATCAGGCACCGGGCGGTCGTCGAGGATCCGGCGCCCGCGCCGTTGGCCGCAGGATTCCAACTGCGGTCCCCGCTGGTGGCGGGTTGCCGCAAATCGTTCTCAGGCATAAAGTTCCACGGCATGGAGGATGCTTCAAACGTAACCAGAGAACAGGGACGCGGACTATGACCCAGATCACACCGGGGGATGACCAGCACGGCTTCGCGACGCGGGCGGTGCACGCGGGCCAGCGCCCCGATCCGCTTTCCGGCGCAGTCATGGTCCCCATTTACCAGACCTCGACATATGTCCAGGAAGGTTTGGGCCGGCATAAGGGCTATGAGTATGCCAGGACCCAGAATCCCACCCGGGAAGCCCTCGAGCGGAATGTCGCCAGCCTCGAAGGGGGCACCTTCGGCTTCGCCTACAGTTCGGGCCTTGCCGCCATCGACGCGGTGCTCAAGCTCCTGCAGGCGGGCGATCATGTCGTCGTGGGCGAGAACGTCTACGGTGGTACCCATCGCCTGATGGAGCAGGTGTACGGCCGCTTCAGCCTGTCCTTCTCGTTCGTCGACATGCAGGACCCGGAGAACGTAGCGCGCGCACTCGTTCCGGCAACCCGCATGATTTTCTGCGAAACCCCCACCAACCCGATGATGGTCCTTGCCGACCTGTCCGCCATCGCCGACATCGCGCAGGCACGGGGCCTCCTGCTGACGGTGGACAACACGTTCGCGACGCCTGTCTTCCAGCGACCGCTCGAGCTGGGCGCCGACATCGTGCTGCATTCCACCACCAAGTACCTGAACGGCCACAGCGACATGGTGGGCGGGATCGTGGTGACCCGCCGCGACGACGTGGCCGAGCGACTGGGCTTCATCCAGAACGCGTCAGGTGCCGTGCCCGGCCCCATGGACTGCTGGCTCGCGCTGCGGGGCACCAAGACACTCGCCCTCCGGATGGGGAAACACGACAGTAATGGCCGCGCCGTGGCGGCCTGGCTGGACCAGCACCCGGACGTCCGTCATGTGTACTATCCGGGCCTCGCCTCGCACCCGCAGCATGAGCTGGCGAAACGCCAGATGCAGGGGTTTGGCGGTATGATCTCCATCGAGCTGGGCAACGTTGACCGCGCACGCCGGTTCGTGGAGTCCACGAAGATCTTCTCGCTCGCGGAGTCCCTGGGAGGTGTCGAGAGCCTGATCGGGCACCCCGCGAGCATGACACACGCATCGGTGCCGGTCGACCTGCGCCGCAAGATGGGCCTGACGGACAGCCTGGTCCGGTTCAGTTGCGGCATTGAGGAAACCGACGACCTGATCGCCGACCTGGACCAGGCCTTCGTCGCCTCGCACCAGAGCCACGTCCCAGAATGAAACTGGGAGTCCGGGTTTCCGTAGGGGACGGGCCGGACCTGACAACAATTCTCCTTCCGTGAGCCTGCAATGGGTACCACCACCCCGACCGTCCGCCCGCGCCGCGATTTCCCGGAGATCGCTCCCGTCACCTGGGAGCACCCGGCCGACCGCGCCGCCCTGCAGTCACTGCGCCGGGTCCCCGGCTTCGAGGACGTCGTCCGCAAGATCATCGCCCTGATCGGGGGCGAACGCGGCGTGCGCCTCCTCTTCCAGGGCAACGCGGTACGCGTCGGCCCGACCCAGTTCCCGACACTCTGGTCCCTGCAGGTGGAGGTCGCGGCCACCTTCGACTGGCCGGAGGTACCGGAGCTGTATGTCTCGCAGACCCCGTTCTTCAATGCCGGCGCCTACGGGTTCGAGAAGCCGTTCGTGGTGGTCCATTCGGCCGCGCTCGAGTTCCTCGATGACGACGAACTCCGCGCCCTGCTCGCCCACGAAATGGGGCACGTCATCAGCGGGCATGCCTTCTACTACACCATCGCGGCGATCCTCCTCGTGCTCGGCGCGAACGCACTGCCAGGCATCGCGTCCCTGGTGCTGCTCCCGGTCCGGCTTGCCTTCCTCGAGTGGTCCCGCAAGGCCGAGCTCTCGGCCGACCGGGCCGGCCTGCTCGGCTGCCAGGATGCGATTGTCTCCCAGCGCCTCTGCATGAAGATGGCGGGCGGCGGCCGGGGCGAACCGTTCGCGGGCCAGATGAACGTGGAAGCCTTCATGGCCCAGGCCCACGAGTATCTGGAGACCAACGAGGGCCTGGACGTCCTGTACAAACTCATCAACACGCTCGCGCTCACGCACCCGATGGCCACCGTGCGTGCGGCGGAGCTCCAGCAATGGGTGGCCGACGGGAACTATGACCGTATCCTGCGCGGCGAGTACGTGCGGCGCGGGGCCGAGACCAATAGTCGCCCGCTGGGCGATGACGTGTCAGCGGCGGGCAGCTATTACGCCGGTGAGGCGAAGGAGTTCGTGGACCAGATGCGCACGGCGGCCAGGAAGGCGGCGGACCGCGTGGGTGAGGCCTTCCGCAGCGCCCGGGGCTCGTGAGGGCGCTCATCGTCGGCGGCGGTGGCCGGGAGCATGCCCTGGCCTGGTCGCTCCGCCGCGAACTGCCCGACGCCGACATCTACTGCGCCCCCGGCAATCCGGGAACAGCGGCCATCGCGACCAACGTCGCGGTGGCCGCTGATGACATCGACCGCCTCGCCGACGCCGCCGACATGTATGGGATCGACCTCACGCTGGTGGGCCCCGAAGTGCCCCTGGCGATGGGACTGGCGGACCGGCTCCGCGCCGAAGGCCGCCCGGTGTTCGGGCCCGGCGCCGCGGCGGCGCGGATCGAGTCATCCAAGGCATTCGCCAAGGAAGTCATGCGCGCGGCCGGCGTGCCCACGGCGGAGAGCAGGGTTTTCACCGACCTGGCCCCGGCAGGGGAATACGTGCGCGGCCACGCCGAACCGCTGGTCGTCAAGGCGTCGGGCCTGGCGGGCGGAAAGGGCGCGATCGTCTGCCGGGACCGCGCCGCGGCGCTCGCGGCGGTGGAGGACATGCTGGGAGAGGGGGCCTTCGGCGAGGCGGGGCGCGAGGTCGTGATCGAGCACTTCCTCACGGGGGAAGAACTATCGGTCTTCGCCGCGACCGACGGTGAGGAGGTGGTGCTCTTCCCTCCCTCCCAGGACCACAAGCGGCTGGAAGAAGGCGACCGGGGCCCGAATACCGGCGGCATGGGCGCGTACTGCCCCGTCAGCCTCACGAGCACTGCCCTGCTGGAGCGGGTCACCACCGAGGTGCTCAAGCCGACTCTCGCCGAACTCCGGCGCCGCGACGCGCCGTTCCGGGGCCTGCTCTACGCCGGCCTCATGGTATCGGCCGACGGCACGCCGTACGTGGTCGAATTCAACTGCCGGTTCGGGGACCCCGAGACCCAGGCGGTCCTGCCGCTGGTCCGGGGTGGGCTGACGGCCTGCCTTGAGTCGATCGCGCGGGGCGGCCCCCCGACCGCGCTCGACATCGCGCCGGATACCTATGCCGTCACCACGGTGCTCGCCGCCGGCGGCTACCCGGCGAGCCCGCGCAAGGGCGCCGCGATCGCCATCCCGGACAACCTCCCCGACAGCGTCACCGTATTCCACGCCGGCACCTCGCGCGACGACGACGGCACCTTGCGGGTAAGCGGGGGCCGGGTGCTGAATGTGACGGCCGTGGCCGGCACGTTCAGGGACGCCCAGCGCCTCAGCCGCGACGCGGCAGGCAGGATCGAGTTCGAGGGGAAGGTGTTCAGGGGGGATATCGGGTGGAGGGAGAGCGGGCGTGGAGCGGTTGAGTAGTTGAGTGGTTGAGTGGTTGAGTAGTTGAGTAGCTGAGTGATAGAATGGTAGCAACGACTCAACGACTCAACGATTCAACGACACAACGCGCCCCCCCATGCCCGAACTCCCCGAAGTCGAGACCATCGTACGGGATCTCCGCCCCGAGCTCGTCGGGCGGCGGATCCTCAGGGCGAAGCTGTCGCACACCGACGTCCTGCGCGGGGTGACGCGCGCCCGGCTGCTGCGGGGGCTGGCGGGAGCCACCATCCACCGGCTGGAACGGAGAGCCAAGCACGCGGTGCTGGTCCTCGACCGCCAACGCCTGGTTGTCCAGCCCGGAATGTCGGGCGGGCTGCTGGTCCATGACGCTCCATTGTCCCCGGAGCAGCGGCGCTATGCGGTCCTTACCGCGGAGCTGGACGACGGTCGCATCCTGGTGTACCGCGACGTGCGCCGGCTCGGCACCCTGCTCCTGCTGGACGAGGCCGCCTGGGAGGACTACGACGCCGCCCTCGGCCCGGAACCGCTCGCGCGGGGCTTTACCCCCGCCGGACTCTCCCGCATCCTCGCCCGGTCGCGTCAGGCCGTGAAGAAGGTGCTCATGGACCAGCGGCACATCGCCGGCATCGGGAACATCTACGCCAACGAGGCGCTCTTCGACGTGGGAATCGACCCGTCGCGCCCGGCCGACGCGGTGACCCGCGAGGAGGCGTCGCGCCTGCACGGTTCCCTCCGGCGAATCCTCCGCGCCTCCATCCGGCGCCGCGGCACCACCGTCCGGGACTACCGCACCGGCACGGGAGGGCAGGGAGGGAACCAGTCGCGGCTGCTGGCATACGGGCGTGAAGGCGAGCCGTGCGTCCGCTGCGGCACGCGCCTCACCGGTACCCATGCGATCGACGGGCGAATCACGGTCTTCTGCCACCGCTGCCAGCGCTGATGACCGCCGCCCCCGTGCTCGGGCTTCCCGCCACCGACCTCTCGCGACTCCGGCTCCGGGTCGGCAAGCTGGCCGAAAACCGCCCGGCGGTGTATCGCATGCGGGACGCCACGGGCCGGGTGATCTATGTGGGCAAGGCGAAGCGCCTGCGGGCGCGTCTCATGACCTACTTCCGCGCGCACTATCCCGAGGACAAGGGCGCGCGGATCCTGCATGCCGCGGCGGATATCGAATGGGAGTACGTGCCGAGCGAATTCGCGGCCTACCTCCGGGAACTCCGCCAGATCCAGCGCTTCCGCCCGCCGCTCAACCACCAGCTCAACCGGACCCGCCGGATGGTCCTCGTGCGCCTCTCCGGCGGGGCCGCGCCCCGCCTTTCGAGCGGCACGGGGGCCACTCGTGACGCGGCCCGCTGCTACGGGCCGTTCGCCAGCGCCGGGCGCGTGGCCGAGGGCCTCCGGATCCTGAACGACCTCCTCGGGCTGCGGGACTGCGCCGCCACCATGCCGATCGTCTATGCCGGCCAGATGGAGCTGTTCGGCGGCGGCGGTCGCGCCGCCTGCATGCGTCACGATTTCGGCACCTGCCAGGGGCCGTGTGCGGGGCTGGTCACGGAGGAGGCCTACCTCGCCGCCGTGGAGCGGGCGGTGGATTTCCTCGAGGGGCGCGCCATCGCCCCCATCGACCGGGTCGTGTCGGTCATGCAGGAGGCGGCCACGGCCGAGGACTACGAGCGGGCGGCGCGGTGGCGGGAAAAATTCGAGGCGCTGGAGTGGCTGCTCACCGCCACCACGCGCGCCCGGGCCGCCCGGGCCCTCCTGACCTTTGTCTATCGCGATCCCGGCACCTACGGTGACGACCGGGCCTATCTGGTGCGGGCCGGGCTGGTACGCGCGCACTACCCCTGGCCCACGACCCCGCTCGAACAGGAAGCCTTCCGGGCCGTGGTTGCCGCGGAGCTCGAGGAGCCGGAGCCTCCCGTCACCAGCCTGGCAACCGGCTCGCTCGACGAGATCCTGTTGCTGATGTCCTGGTTCCGGCGTCACCCCGACGCCCTCCGGCGCACCACGCCGCTCGAGGAGTGGAACGCGCCAGTCTGAAGATTCCCTCACAGTTCCTTCACCAGTCCCAGCACGATTCCTCTTCATGTTCCCCCTGCCAGCGCCTCCCGGCGGCTGGAGGTGGGATCACTTCTGATGAGAGGTCGTGCCCGGATGTTCCTGCAACGCCACGGTTTCCTTCCCGGTATCCTCGGCGCCCTGCTCCTGGCCGGATGCGGCGGCGGCGGGGACCAGCCCGCCGCGGACACCGCCGCTTCCACGACCACCGCCGCGGCCGGCGGTGACCTGACGCCGTTCCAGGTCGAGAACGGCATCGGGCCGGTGACGGAGCCCGTCACGGTCGGCCCGGTGGACGAGAAACTCGCCGAACAGGGTGAGGAACTCTTCGCGGGCAAGTGCAGTGCCTGCCACAAGATGAACGAGCGCTACGTGGGGCCGTCGCTCGGCGGGGTCACGACCCGCCGGACCTCCACCTACGTGATGAACATGATGCTGAACCCCGAGGAGATGTACACCAGGCATCCCGTCGCCCGGGGCCTGCTCGCCCAGTACATGACCCAGATGCCCAACCTGCAGCTGAGCCGGGAGGAGGCGCGCGCCATCCTCGAGTATCTCCGGACCCAGCCTGACTCGTCAGCGGGGGAGGAATAACCATGTCGCTTCATGTGAAGTCCGCGACGGCGGCCCTGCTGGCCGCCACCGTCACCCTGGCCGGCTGCGGCAAGTCCGGCACTCCGGCAGCCGCTGATGCGGGCGATGCCGCGCAGCAGGTCTACGTGGCTCCGGGGCAGTACGACGCCTACTACGCCTTCCTGTCGGGCGGCTTCAGCGGCCAGGTCGGGGTGTACGGACTCCCGTCGGGGCGGCTCCTCCGGCAGGTCCCGGTCTTCTCCCAGAACCCCGAGAACGGCTGGGGCTACAGCGAGGAGACCAAGAACATGCTGATGACGAGCTACGGGTACGTCCCCTGGGATGATGCCCACCACCCCGAGTTGTCCATGACCGACGGGGTGCCGGACGGGCGCTGGCTGTTCATCAACGGCAACAACACGCCGCGGATCGCCCGGCTGGACCTGACGAACTTCGAGACGACCGAAATCCTCGAGATCCCGAACTCGTCGGGCAACCACGCCTCCCCGTTCGTCACGCCGAACACCGAGTACACGGTCGCAGCCACCCGCTTCAGCGTGCCCACCCCGCAGAAGGACGTGTCCATCGACGACTTCGCGAAGGAGTTCAAGGGGCTCCTGACCTTTGCGAAGGTGGACTCGGGCACCGGTGCCATGGATATCGCGTTCCAGATTGCCGTGCCCGGCTATGACTACGACCTCTCCCACTCCGGGAAGGCCGTGTCCTACGGCTGGTCCTTCTTCACTTCCTACAACTCCGAGCAGGCGCATACCCTGCTGGAGGTCAACGCCTCCCAGAAGGACAAGGACTACGTGGCGGCGGTGAACTGGAAGCAGGCCGAGCAGTGCGTGGCCGACGGCAAGGCGAAGGCGATGCCGGCACGGTATGCCCACAACTGGGTCGGCGCCGACCACCGGGCCAACAGCGAGATCAGGACCAGCGTGAAGGTCCTGGCGGTGCCGGACTGCCCCGGCCTCATGTACTTCCTGCCGACGCCGAAGTCCCCCCACGGCGTGGACGTGGACCCGACGGGCGAGTACATCGTGGCGGGCGGCAAGCTGGCCACCGTCATCCCCGTGCACTCCTTCTCGAAGATGCTGAAGGCCATCGAGAACAAGGATTTCATCGGCGAGGTCGACGGGATCCCCATCCTCCGCTACGAGTCGATCGTGGCAGGTGAGGTGGAGAACCCGGGCCTGGGCCCGCTCCACACCGAGTTCGACGCGCGCGGGAACGCCTACACCTCGATGTTCATCAGCTCCGAGGTCGTGAAGTGGAGCCTGAAGGACTTCACGGTGAAGGACCGGATCCCGGTGTACTACTCGATCGGCCACCTGATGATTCCCGGCGGCGACAGCCGCAAGCCCTGGGACAAGTACCTGGTAGCGCTCAACAAGATCACCAAGGACCGCTACCTGCCCACCGGACCGGAGCTCACCCAGTCGGCGCAGCTCATCGACATCAGCGGCGACAAGATGAAGATGCTGCTCGACTTCCCCACCATCGGCGAGCCGCACTACGCCCAGGCCCTGCCGGCGGAGATGCTCAAGGACAAGCAGGTCAAGACGTACAGCCTCCAGGAGAACGCCCATCCGTGGGCGGCCAAGAGCGAGAAGGACGTCAAGGTCGTACGCGAGGGAAACAAGGTACACATCGCCATGACGGCCATCCGCAGCCACTTCGTGCCCGACAATATCGAGGGCGTCCAGGTGGGTGACTCGGTCTTCTTCCACGTGACAAACCTCGAGCAGGACTGGGACGTCCCGCACGGGTTCGCGATGATGGGCAACCGGAACGCCGAGCTGCTGATCATGCCCGGACAGACCCGGACGCTCACATGGGTTCCACAGCAGCCCGGCGTATTCTCCTTCTACTGCACGGACTTCTGCTCAGCGCTGCACCAGGAGATGCAGGGGTACCTGCGGGTCTCGCCACAGCGGCTCGAGCGTGCCCGTGAAGTTCAATTCGCCGAAGTAGACCGGCGGCTGTCGCGGGGGAGCCCGGCTTCCCCGCGCGGCCCCGGTGTCATCGAGGTCCTGCCATGCTGCGATCCACCCGCGTGACGACTGCCATCGCCGCCCTGCTGCTGGGGCTGCTCTTCGTGCTTCCCCTGTGGCGCATCCAGCTGCACGCTCCGCAGTATCCGGAGGGGCTCGGGCTGCGTATCTGGATCAACCAGATCACGGGGCAGCAGCCGCAGGACCTCAACAGCATCAACGGGCTCAACCACTACATCGGGATGAAGGTGATCGCACCGGACGACATCCCCGAGCTCCGGTTCATGCCGCTGCTCGTCCTGGGCCTCATGGCAACTGGCCTCCTGGTGGCCGCCGTCGGCCGCCGCGGCCCGCTCTACGCCTGGGTGACGGTGTTTGCCTGCGGCGCACTCATCGGCCTGGGGGACTTCTGGCGATGGGGGTACGACTACGGCCACAATCTCGACCCGCACGCGATCATCAAGGTGCCC
The DNA here is from genome assembly GCA_963825055.1 of uncultured Gemmatimonadales bacterium. GTDB lineage: Bacteria > Gemmatimonadota > Gemmatimonadetes > Gemmatimonadales > GWC2-71-9 > CAWGSK01. The sequence goes on along the minus strand of CAWGSK010000007.1, from coordinate 98,519 downwards.
GGCATGACCTACCAGCCTCCGCTGCTGGGCTCCAAGCAGCTGCTCAACTTTACCGCCAGCAGCTGGCCCGGCGCCGGCGGCTGGGTGGCGGTGGCCGCGCTGTTTCTCGGGTTCGCGGCCGTCGTGGCGGAGCTGCGGCACCGCAGGCAGGAGCGTGCCGACCGGGCCGTGGCGGTGGGAGCCGCGCCACACCGTCACGTCGCATCCGCATGACCTGGCGCTTCTGGAGCGCTGCCGTCGCGCTGGTCGCGGCGGCCTGCGTCTCGCCCGCCCCCCGGCCCATCGCCTGGGGGCGCGACATGTGCGACCGGTGCCACATGGTGATCACCGACCCGCGGTTCGCCGCCGAGCTGGTGACGGCTCACGGGAAGGTCTACACCTTCGATGACATCGGCGGGCTCGTGCTCTGGTATCGCGACAGCGGGCTGGACATGGCAGCGGTGGCCGGCGTCTGGGTGTACGACAGCCGCACGCCCGACGCCATGCTTCCCGCCGACAGCGCCATGTTCGTCCGGAGCCCCGTCATCCACACCCCGATGGCGAGCGGCCTGGCAGCCGTCGCCTCGCGCGCTTCGGCCGACAGCCTCGTCACGGCCACCGGCGGCACGCTGCTCACCTGGGCCCAGGTGCTCGACCTGCCCGACCTCCGGGACCGGCCCGAACAGCCGGACCTGGGGGGCTGAGCCATGCACGCGGCGCTCACCCTCGCCCTGGCCCTGCTGCAGGCTCCCGCCGGCCGGCAGGTCATCACCGTGTCGCCCGGCGGCCCGGTACCGACCATCACCCGCGCCATCGCGATGGCGCAACCCGGCGCCCGGATTGTGGTCCGGGCCGGAACGTACCGGGAGCCGGTCATCGTGGTGGACCGGAGGGTGGAGATCGCAGGTGAAGGCTGGCCGGTGATCGACGCCGCCGGGGCCCACGAGGGCCTCCTGGTCCGCGCGGACAGCGTGGTCCTGCGGGGACTCGTCGTCCGGAACGTGGGGACGAGCTTCACCGAGGACCGGGCCGGTATCCGCCTCGAGAACGTCCGTGATTGCGTGGTGGAGGACAACCGGCTGCTCGACACGTTCTTCGGCATCTACGCCGCCAAGAGCAGCGGCTGCCTCCTTCGCGGCAACGAAATTCGCGGGCACGCGGAGACCGAAACGTCCTCGGGCAATGCGATCCACCTCTGGGCTTCCCGCAACTTCACCATCGTGGGCAACCGCGTATCGGGCCATCGTGACGGGGTGTACTTCGAATTCGTTCGCGGCACCCTGGTGCAGGGCAATACGAGCAACGCAAACGTCCGCTACGGGCTGCACTTCATGTTCAGCGACAGTTGCGCCTACGAGGACAACATCTTCCGGGAAAACGGTGCCGGCGTGGCCGTGATGTATGCCCGTGATGTCCGGATCACGGGCAACCAGTTCGCGATCAACCGCGGCACCGCGGCCTACGGGCTCCTGCTCAAGGAGATCACCGACAGCCGCGTCGCCGGCAACACGTTCACCGGCAACAGCGTGGGACTCCAGGTGGAGAGCAGCAACCGCATCACGGCCGTGGAGAACCAGTTCGAATCCAACGGATGGGCCATCCGTATCACGGCGAGCTCGGAGGGCGGCGTCTTCCGGGACAATACGTTCCTGGGCAACTCGTTCGATGTGGCCACGAACAGCCGCACGAGCCACTCGACCTTCGCCGGCAACTACTGGGACCAGTACGCCGGCTACGACCTGGACCACGACGGGTACGGCGACGTGCCCTATCACCCCGTCCGGCTCTTCTCCCTGATCGTGTCCCGGCACGAACCGGGCCTCATCCTCCTCCGGAGCTTCTTCGTGGATCTCCTCGATGCCGCGGAGCGGGTCATGCCCGTCCTGACCCCGGAGACCCTGGTCGACAGCCATCCACGCATGCGGAGGCCGTCATGAGCCCCCGCGAGCACCGGCGCGGCCTGTCGGACCCGCCGCTGGCCCTCGTGCCCGCGGACGACACCGCCACCCCCGCCGTGCAGGTGGAGGCGCTCCGGAAGCGGTTCGGCCGGGTGACGGCGCTGGCCGACGTCCACCTGACGCTTCCCGCAGGGCGGATCACCGCCGTCCTGGGTCCGAACGCAGCAGGCAAGACCACGCTCATCAAGTCGATCCTGGGCCTGGTCAAGCCCGATGCCGGCGTGATCCGCGTGCTGGGTGAGACGGTCGACGGGGACGGGGGATACCGCACTTCCGTGGGCTACATGCCGCAGGCTGCGCGCTTCCCCGACAACCTCACAGGGCGCGAGGTGATGCGCCTGCTGGCCGGGCTTCGCGGTGACGACACCCCGACCGACCGCACCCTGGTGCATGCGTTCGAGCTGGAGGACGAGCTGGACAAGCCGGTGCGGACCCTGAGCGGAGGGACGCGGCAGAAGCTGAATGCCGCCATCGCGTTCCTGTTCCGCCCCGAGTTGCTCGTGCTCGACGAGCCTACCGCGGGGCTCGACCCGATCGCGCGCCGGGTTCTCAAGGATCGCCTGCTCGAGCTCCGGGGCTCCGGCCTGTCGGTGATCATCACCTCCCATGTGCTCAGCGAACTCGACGAACTGGTGGATGACGTGGCGTTCCTGATCGAGGGGCGGGTCCGGTTCCACGGCTCGGTTGCGGAACTCGCCCGGGTGACGGGCGAAGGACGGCTCGAGCGCGCCATCGCCTGCCTCATGACCGGGGAGGGCGCGTGAGCACGGTCGCCATGATCCTCCGTTACGAACTGCAGAACGCCCGGAGGAGCCGCTGGCTCTTCGGCTATGCGCTGCTGCTGCTCCTGCTGACCGACGGGCTGCTGCGACTCGGGGGGGGCGGGCCGCGCGCGGTCCTGAGCCTCTCGAGCGTGGTGCTGGTCTTCGTGCCGCTGGTCAGCATCGTGTTCGGCAGCCTGTATCTCTACAACAGCCGGGACTTTGTCGAACTCCTGCTGGCCCAGCCCATCCGGCGGAGTGCCCTGTTCGCCGGCATGTATGCCGGCCTCGCCCTTCCCCTCGCGGCGGCCTTCGCTGTCGGCGTGGGTGTACCCTTCCTGTATCTGGGTGGACGCGCCTCCACGGCCCCGGTGCTGGTCCTGATCGGAACCGGGGTCATGCTGACGGTCGTGTTCACCGCCCTCGCCTTCCTGGCCTCCCTCCTGATCGATGATCGCGCCCGGGGCCTCGGAGCCTGCATCCTGCTCTGGCTCGTCCTGACGCTGCTCTATGACGGGGCGCTGTTGTTCGTGGTGACCGCGTTTGGCGATTACCCGCTGGAGCGTCCCCTTCTCGCGCTGACGATGCTGAACCCCGTGGACCTCGGGCGGATACTCCTGCTCCTCCAGCTGGACGTCGCGGCGCTCATGGGGTACACCGGCGCCGTGTTCGAGCGGTTCTTCGGAAGCGCGATGGGGATGGTTCTTTCGGGTGGGGCCCTGCTCTGCTGGGCCGCCCTGCCCCTGGCCTGGGCAGCGCGGCGGTTTGCCCGGAAGGACTTCTAGCGGGCGAGGCTCTCAAGACGCGATCCGCGGATGCGCGTGAGGAGCTGCGTGGCGACCGCGAGCACGGCCAGTGCCTCCGTCGCGCGTCCCGCGAGCAGGGCCGGACCGGAAGTGGCGACCAGGCCGGTTACGTACAGGAGGAGGCCGCCGTTCAACAGGACGAATGCGGAGGGCATCACCCGCGGGTCGCCCCGGGGAGGAGCCCTCGATGTGCCGGGGAAAGATCCACCAGGCTACACCGAGCACCAGCTGGACGAACCAGCCGAAGAGGAGCACTTCCGCGTGGGCCGTCCGGAACCATGGAGGCAGGGAAGGCAGGAATCCCGCCTTTGCGAGCAGCAGTACCGCCCCCAGGCTGAAACCCGCGGCGAGGGCGAGAAATGCCGTACGGATGAAGCGCAGCGCTCCACAATGGCATCTCAGCGGCCCCGCACTCGCGGCCAGATGGCCAGCGCGAAGAGCCATCCCGCCGCGAGCTGGGCGGCCGCCGCCAGCATGTAGCAGCCACGATCCGGGGGCTCCCGCCGCCGGGGAGAACCACGGTTCCACCAGCACGCGCGCCGTCAGTCCGAGGTTCAGGAGTCCCCATGTGACCCAACCCGGGCGATCTGTGGTTCTCGCCCCGCGGCGGGGGAAACATCCAGTGGGCCACGCCGAAGACGACCTGGGTCAGCCATCCCACGACCAGCATGTGCACGGCCGCCGGACGCAGCAGGAGTACGGGCGCGGACCTACCCCGGGGCCAGGCCTCGAAAACCCCTGCGGCGGGCGCAAGGACGACCCCGGCCAGGCCCGAGCGCAGATACCACCGTGTCAGGAGAGGCATGGACGGAAGGCAGGACGGAGGTGCGGAGTGTAGGAGCTCAGAGGGGAATCGTCAGGACCGCGGTGGAGACACCGTGGACCAGCCGCCGGGCAACACTGGTCCCGTCGAGCACGCCTGCGGGACCGCCGCGATGATAGCCGAGGATGAGAACGTCGGCGCCGGACTCGTCAAGCGCCCGGCCGATCTCGTACACCGGCAGGCCGCGCACCACCCGGAGTGGCTTGGGCCGCCACCTGGCCCTGGGAGAATCGGTCTCCCGGAGAAGTTCCATCAGGCGCACCGTCCGGGCATCGAGCACTCCGTTCGCGTGGTTCGGTTCACCTGGCCATGTCCGTTCGACAGTCAGGGGCAGCAGGTCCAGCCGGAAGGTCCGTGCGAAGTCCCGGGCCTCGCGGTACACGAGGAAGCCCCGATCCGTCCCATCGAGCGCCACGAGTGCGCTCCGGATGTCCTGACTCCCCGCCGGGGCCAGCAGGCAGGGAATGTGGCTGCGGCGGGTCGCAGCATCGGCGGTGTCGCCCCTGACGCGCCGCTCGTGCGCCGTGCGGTGCTTCCGTCCGAGGACCAGCAGGTCGGCGCGCTCCTCCTCGGCGAACCGGGCGATCTCGACGGAAGGTAGCCCCTTGCGGACCGCATGGCGGACCTCGGTGGCGCTCACGCCCGGGGACCTGGCTGGAGGAAGGGCGCCGGTCGGGAAGTCTTCCTCGACGAAGACGGCAGGGTCCTCCGGCATCCCGACGCTGAGGAGCAGGGGCGTACTCCGGGACAGCGCGGCGAGCCGTACGGCGAGCGCCCCCGCGTTCCTCCCTTCGGGACTATCATCCACCGCAGCGACAATTCGTCGTAGATTCATGGGCAGGAGGCAGCGGGACAGCCGAGGACGGGACGGGGCACAGTACGACCCGAGCTTACCCGCATGGAGATGAAGAGACCGTGAAAACTTCAGGAAGCCAGAGCCAGCGGCAGCGAAAAGGGCGTGAGGCGGAGGGCGGCCAGGGTCCGGTCGCCATCCCTCAGCGCCGCCTCGAGCGACTCCTGGACGTCAGCACCGCGCTTCTGTCGGAGCTGTCACTGGAAGGCGTGCTGCAGAAGGTCGTGGAGACCGCCACCGAGGTCATTGGCGCGCGCTATGCCGCACTGGGGGTCCTGTCGGAGGATGGCACTTCCCTCTCCAGCTTCGTGACCGCCGGCATCGAGCCGGCCGCCCATCGCAGGATCGGGGCGCTGCCGCGGGGCCGGGGGATCCTCGGGCTCCTCATCAGGCATCCCAGGGTCATCAGGCTCGCTGACTTGACCGCGCATCCCGACTCCTACGGCTTCCCGAAGCACCATCCTGTCATGAAGTCCTTCCTCGGCGTTCCGGTTTCGGGGCGCCGCGGGGTCTTCGGCAACCTGTATCTCACCGAGAAGATCGGGGAAGGTGAGTTCACCGACGAGGATGAGCGTCTGGCGATGCTCTTCGCCAACCAGGTGGCGGCCGCGGTGGAAAACGCCCGACTGCATGAGGAGAGCGCGCGCCTCCTCGAGGAAGTACAGCACCTGCACCGGGCGAGGGAAAGGTTCTTCGCGATGGTCAACCACGAGCTCCGGAACGCGCTCGCAGCCACGTACGGATGGGCGGAGCTGATGGTCCGTCGGAAGGATCCCACCAGCGTACCTGCCGCGGCATATGAAGTCCTCGACTCTGCGGGGCAGGCTATCGAACTCATCAACGACCTGCTGGACCTGAGCCGACTCGACGAGGACAGGCTCAAGCCGGTGATCCGGGAGGTCCGCTGTCCCGTGGTCATCCAGCGGGCGGTGTCGAGGGTCCAGCCCGCGGCCGAGGCGAAGTCGGTGACGGTCGCGGTGGAGGTGGACGAGGATGTATCGACCTGCCAGACGGACCAGAACCGGATCGAGCAGATCCTGGGGAACCTCCTGACCAACGCAATCAAGCACGCGCCGCAGGAATCGACCGTGACCGTCACCGCCCGGCTGGCGCCCGGCGCGATCCGGATCACCGTCGAGGACGAGGGGCCCGGCGTGCGGGAGGAAGACCTGGAGGCCATCTTTGACATCTACGTCACCAATCCGGACGAGGAAGGCCACGGGGCCGGGCTCGGCCTGCCCCTCTCGCGCCGGCTCGCCCGCCTTCTGGGAGGTGACGTCCTGGCGGAGGCCTGGCCCGGCCGCGGCGGCTGCTTCCACCTCGACCTCCCGGCAAGACGTTCATGAAGCGACCTTCAGGGTCGGTTCCTTTATACTTCAGCTTCCGCTGCCGAGATTGTCGACTATGAAGATTCTCGTCGTGGAGGACGACCGGAAGGTCGCCGGATTCATCGAGCAGGGCCTGAAGGAGGAAGGCTATGTGGTGGACGTCGCCCCGGACGGCGATGAAGCCACCATGCTGGCCCACGTCTACGACTATGACGTGATCCTTCTGGACATCGTCCTGCCCAAGAAGAACGGGTTCCAGGTGGCCGCCGAGCTGCGGCGCGAGGGGCGCGACACGCCGATCCTGATGCTGACCTCACGGGACAGCACCGAGGACGTGGTCCGCGGCCTCGATGCCGGGGCGGACGACTACCTGGCCAAGCCTTTCAAGTTCGACGAGCTCCTGGCGCGCATCCGGGCCCTGCACCGCCGCGGCGGCACCTCGCAGCTTGAGGTCCTCCGCTATGGATCCGTGTCGCTCGACCGGCTCCGCCACAGCTGCACGGTGGAGAGCGAACCGCTCGAACTCACGCCGAAGGAATTCCAGCTCATGGAGTACTTCCTCCTGCACCCGGAGGAGGTCGTGAAGCGCACGACGCTGCTGGAGAAGGTGTGGGACATGCACTTCGACCCTGAAAGCAACGTGGTCGACGTTCACGTGGGCAATCTCCGGCGCAAGTTGACGAAGGCGGCGGGACAGACGCTGATCCAGACCATCCGCGGCGTCGGGTTCCTGCTGCGCCTCCCCGAGAACCACAGGGCGCGTCACCGCCGCAGCACGGATCAGTCCGCCAGGTCGTGAAACACCTGCCGCGGGCGGTGATCCTGCCGGCGGCCGTCATAGCCTTCCTTGCCGCCGGGCTGGTGGTCCGGGGGATCGCAGGGCCCGAGGCCGGCGGGCGCGTACTGCTGCTGGGCCTCGTGCTGACCGGCGCCCCGGTCGTCTGGCGCACCGCGCGCGGCCTGGTCCACCTCCGTTTTGCTGCCGACCTCGTCGCTACCCTTGCCATCGTGACCGCCATCCTCCTGGCGATGCCCCTCCCGGGTCTGGTCATCGTCCTGATGCAGACCGGAGGCGAGGCGCTCGAGCGCTTCGCCGAAGGCCGGGCGACACGCGCGGTACAGGAACTCGAGGCGCTGGCACCCACGATTGCCCACCGGCTCGACCCCGAGGCACACGACATCCCGGTGGACGCCATCGCAGTGGGCGACCGGCTGGTCGTCCGCCCGGGAGAGATGATTCCCTGCGACGGGGTTGTCCGCGAGGGCCACTCCTGGGTGGACACCGCCCGCATCACCGGGGAGCCCCTTCCCATCTCCGCCGGCCCCGGCACCAGCCTCCTGTCGGGAAGCCAGAACGGTGACGGGGCAGCGCTGGTCCTCGAGGCCACGGCGATCGCCGGGGAAAGCCAGTACGCCCGGATCGTCGAGCTGGTCCGCTCCGCCCAGGCCAGCAAGTCTCCCTTCCAGCGGCTGGCGGACCGATACGCGGTCTGGTTCACTCCACTGACCCTGGGAGCTTGTGCAATCGCGTGGCTGGTGAGTGGAGACTCATCCCGGGTGCTCGCGGTGCTCGTGGTGGCAACGCCGTGCCCCCTGCTCCTGGCGGTCCCGGTCGCCATCATCGGCGGCATCAACCAGGGCGCCCGCCAGCGGCTCATCTTCAGGAACGGGACCGCGCTCGAGCAGCTGGGGTCCATTACGGCCGCCGCCTTCGACAAGACCGGCACCCTCACCGGTGGCGAGCCCCGGATCGTGGGCGTGCAGGCGGCCGACCATTTCACGAGGCCGGACATCCTGCGACTCGCCGCCGGCGTCGAGCTCGGCAGCTCCCACGTCATGGCCGCCCCGGTGGTGGCGGCAGCCCGCGAAGCCGGGATGCAGGTGGTGCTGGCCGGGGAAATCAGGGAATGGCCCGGGGAGGGTGTCCGCGGGACCGCGGAGGCCCACGACGTCTGGGTGGGAAGCCCCTCGTTCATCCGCGAGCACCACCCCTCGCCCGCCGCCAGGCTGGACGCCCTGGCGTCAGGGGACCACGCCTGTGCGTACGTGGTGATCGACGGTGAACCGGCGGCGGTCCTCGAGTACGGGGATATGCTCCGTCCGGGTGTCCGCGACTTCCTGGAGGAGCTGGGGCGCCTCGGGGTGCACCGGCTCGTCCTGGTCTCGGGTGACCATGCCGCCGCCGTGGATGAGGTGGCCCGCGCAGCCGGCTTCACCGAGGCCCACGGCGACCTGCTCCCGGCCGCCAAGGTGGCCATCATGCACCGGCTGCGGGCTGAGGGCGAGCGGGTGGCGATGGTCGGGGACGGGACCAACGATGCACCCGCACTGGGCGCGGCGGACGTCGGGGTGGCGCTGGCAGCCGGGGGAGGAGGGATCGCCGCGGAGACAGCCGATCTCGTGCTGCTCGGGAACGATCCCGCCCACCTCACCCTCGCCATCCGGCTGAGCCGCTACACCATGCGGATCGCCCGCCAGAGCGTCGGCATCGGGATGGGGTTGAGCCTTTCGGCCATGGTGCTGGCGGCCGCGGGGATCATCGCCCCCACGCCCGGCGCCCTGTTGCAGGAGGGCATCGACCTTCTCGTGATCGTGAACGCCCTGCGCGCATCTGGTGCGCCCCCGGCTGATTCTTCATGATTCCTTGCAGTGAACTTCACAGGTTTGCCATACCTTAGGTGCGTTTCCCGACAGACCCGGGGCCGGAGAGCCCCGCTGCGCCACCCTCTTTCACCGGGGAGAACCCTCCTATGTCCGAGATGCCGCCGGGCCTGCCGAAACACCCCATCGGTACCTTCGCGTTCGTGGGGCTGTATGCGGTGCTGTTCGTGATCGCCTGGTTCGCGATCTACACCTTCATCTTCCTCGCCCGCCAGCCGGTGACGCCATGAAGGTAGACCTCTACGAGAAGGTCTGGATGTGGGGCGTGGCCGTGATCCTCGCCTGTTTCTTCGCGAGTACGGCGTTCACGGCCATCACGAAGCAGATCGCCCCGCCGAGTCACGTCGAAACCATCGACCCGACGACGGTCCTGCGCGATCCGCGCTTCGCCCGGCAGGGGGTCGCGGTGGACGAGAAGGGCAACATCCACGTGACCCTCGTCGGCATGATGTTCGTATGGCTTCCGTCGGAGTTCACGCTGCCCGCCGGTAAACCGGTCACGTTCCACGTCACCTCACCTGACGTGATACATGGCTTCGAGATCGTCCGCACGAACGGCCAGTCGATGGTCATCCCCGGCTACGTGAGCCAGTTCACCACCCGGTTCAGCGAAGGGGAGTACCTGATCGCCTGCAACGAATACTGCGGCATCGGGCACCATACCATGTCCGGCAAGATGCATGTCGTCCCGTCCGACGCCTGGGAGGCCCCGGCGCCCGGTCCGATTCCCTTCACCGTGAGCGAGGCGAGCCATGACGGGCACTGAGGCCACCACGACCGGCCAGGAAGGCGCTGCCGGCAGCGAGCGCCGCCTCATCACGGGCCATTTCTGGGTCGCCATCGTTGCCTTCGGGGTCGCCGCGGCCATGGCGGTGATGCAGGCGCTCAGCCGTGCGAACCTGGAGCTGCCGTTCCGCTCGGCGCGGATGTACTACATGTCGGTCACCGCGCATGGCGTCCTGATGGCGCTGGTGTTCACCACCTTCTTCATCATGGGCTACGGCTACGTGATCGCCCGGAAGGAGAACGGGCACATCACCTGGGCCCGCTTCGGCTGGGCAATGTTCTGGCTGGCCGTCGCCGGCACGGTGATGGCCGCGTACACCATCCTCACGTTCAAGTCGAGCGTGCTCTACACCTTCTATCCGCCGCTCCAGGCGCACCCCCTGTTCTATATCGGGCTGACGCTGGTGGTGGTGGGATCGTGGGGCTGGTGCGCGAGCATGATCGCCTCCTGGCGCGAGTCCCGCAGGCGGCAGGGCGTCACCAGCCTCGCGATGCACGCGACCGCGGCCAACGCCATGCTCTGGCTCCTGGCCACCATGGGCGTGGCCTCGGAGATGCTCTTCCAGCTCATCCCATGGTCGCTCGGGATTACGGACAAGGTGGATCCGCTGCTGGCGCGGACCCTGTTCTGGTTCTTCGGGCATCCCCTGGTGTACTTCTGGATCCTGCCAGCCTACACCGTCTGGTACACCCTGCTGCCGAAGCTCGCGGGCGGGAAGCTCTTCTCCGACCCGCTCGGCCGGATGGTGTTCACCATGTTCCTGATTCTCTCCGTGCCGGTCGGGCTGCACCACCAGTTCCAGGATCCGGGTATCCCCAGCTCCTGGAAGCTGTTCCACACGTTCAATACGATGATCATCTCGTTCCCGAGCCTGGTGACGGCGTTTACGATCTGCGCCTCGCTCGAGGTGGCGGGCCGGCTGCGTGGCGGCACGGGCCTCTTCGGCTGGATCCGCCGCCTTCCCTGGGGAGACCCGACGGTGGCGAGCGTCCTGCTCGCGATGCTGCTGTTCCTGGTGGGGGGCTTCGGCGGCGCGGTGAACGCGGCCTACGCGCTCAACTCCGTCGTGCACAATACCGCCTGGATCCACGCACACTTTCACCTGACGGTGGGCAGCGCGGCCGCGCTCACGTTCATGGGAGCCTGCTACTACCTGGTCCCCCGGGTGACCGGGCGCGAACTGGAGCTCGGGCTTCTGGCGAAGGTCCAGCCCTACCTCTGGTTCATCGGGATGTGCCTCTTCGGCATCATCAACCACATCGCCGGCCTGATGGGGATGCCGCGGCGGATCTTCCAGACTGACTACAACGGCGCGCCCCAGGCCGAGACCTGGCGCTGGGTCACCGATATCTCGGCCGTGGGCGGCATCGTGCTCTTCGCGAGCGCGGCGCTCTTCGTGATGGTCATGCTGGGCACCCTGCTGGCGGGGAAGAAGACCGTGCCGGCCGCCATCGAGTGGGCGGAGGCGCTCAGCGAGCCGGAGGGCGGGTACAAGTCGGGGATCTGGGACCGGCTGGGGCTGTGGTTCATCATCGCCGTGGTCGTGGCGATCATCGCCTATGCAATTCCGCTCTGGGACATCTTCCACCTGACCCGATACGGGAGCCCCGGCTTCAAGCCATTCTGAGGCCTCCCCGGATCGGGGAACGGGGGCGGCGGCCGGGAACGGTCGCCGCCCCCTTCCCTTGCGCAACTCCCGCTCGTCCCATACCGTGGTCCGATTCCTCCGAGCCCGCGTCCCGGGCGCCCCCCAAGACTAGGAGCCGCGATGTCCCCCGAGCATGGGTGGTCCCGAATCCTCCCGGCACTGGTCGCCTGCCTGGCGCTGGCCATTCCCACCGGCCTGACCGCCCAGGCCCAGGCGACGACCGGCGTCATCCGTGGCACAGTGATGGACAGCACCGGACGCCCTCTGGCCGGCGCGGAGATCGAGCTTCGGAACCTCGAGACCAACGCCATGCGGTCGATCACCACCAATGACCAGGGAGCCTATGTAGCCACGCTGCTGCGCGTCGGCACCTACAACGTGATGGCTCGATTCGTGGGATACCGGGCTTCCCGCCGGCAGAACGTCCAGCTGCGCCTGGGCGAGACCCAGAGCCTGGACTTCCGCCTGGCTCCGGAAGTGGTCCAGCTGGAGGAGGTTACGGTCGCTGCTGAGGAACCGGCGGTAGATCCCTCACGGACCGAATCTGCCACCCGGCTGGGCGAACAGGTGGTGGAGGGTCTGCCCAACAATGGCCGGAATTTCCTGAACCTGACATTGCTCACCCCCAACGTGGCGATTGTCCAGGGGCCTGACGGGGACGAACTGAGCATCGGCGGGCAGCGCGGCATCCACAACAACGTCTCGGTGGACGGCGCCGACTTCAACAATCCGTTCTTCGGCGAGCAGCGCGGCGGCCAGCGGCCCCCCTTCACCTTCAACCTGGACGCCGTCCAGGAGGTTGTAGTGGTGAGCCAGGGCGCCAACGCGGAATTCGGGCGCTCCGGCGGCGGGTTCGTGAACGTGATCACCAAGTCGGGCACCAACGAGCTCCACGGCTCGGCGCATTACTTCGGGAAGTACGACGCCCTGTCGGCCAACTACGGGTCCAGCGGGATTTTCAGTGGATTTGAGCCCGATTACTCGCAACACCAGTTCGGGTTCACCCTGGGCGGACCCATCGCGCGGGACAAGGCGTTCTTCTTCGTCGCCTACGACCAGCAGGAAGCCTCATCCATCAAGCAGAAGGACCGGCTCGGCCTGATCGATCCAGCCCTGGTGGCCTTTACGGACACGGCGTTCAACGGCGCGCTGCAGGGCGACTTCGGCCCGATCAAGCGGACCGACAACGCCAACGTGCTGCTGGCGAAGCTGGACTTCAACCTGAGCCCCAGGCACACGGCCTCGCTCAAGTACAACTACACCCGCTCCGAGCAGGCGAACGGGACCTTCGACGTGGACCTCTGGGGCGCGAGTGCCAACGGCGTGGAGAAGGACAATTCCCACGCTGTCAACGGCAGCCTGTCGTCCATATTCTCCTCTGCGGTGTCGAACGAGTTCCGATTCCAGTACGCGCGGGAGAACCGGCCGCGGCCCTACGACGGGGCGATCAACCCGGCGACCAGCCGCCCCTTCCCGGACACCGACGTCTCCTTCACGGGGTACCGGTTCGGCATGCCGTTCTTCCTGCCGGTGAAGTCGTATGACACCCGCATCCAGATCCTGGACAACATTTCCTTCGTGAAGGGCAACCACTTCTTCAAGGCCGGGGCCGAGTGGAACCGGACCGAGGAAAACCAGACCTTCATAGGGTTCGGCAACGGCCGGATGGCGTTCAGTTCGGTGAACGGTTTCCTGAACTACGTCGAGTTCGGGAACGGGTATGTGGAATGCTCCGATGGTACCACGAGCACGACCGGCGCCTGCCTCGATCCCCTGGCGAGCATCACGGGCCCTGTTGTGCTGTACCTGCAGCAGGCGGGCGTGAACGGACTGTCGCTGGAAGAGTCCGGCACGCAGGCGATTCCGATCCATGAACTCGCCGGCTACATCCAGGATTCCTGGAAGCCGCGGTCCAACCTGACCGTCGACTACGGCCTTCGTTGGGAAGCCCAGATCCTGCCCGACCCGCTCACCCCGCCCGACCAGGTGTTCTTTGCCCCGTTCATCGGCCAGACCGTCACGAACGCCACGGGCACCTACACCTTCCCGTCCGACGGCACCCTCAAGTCAGACAAGGGCATGTGGCAGCCGCGGCTCGGCATCGCCTGGGACATCAATGACGATGCCCGCCAGGTGGTGCGGGCCTCCGCCGGCCTGTACTACGCCAGGATTCCCGGCCTGAACCTCGCGAGCATCCGGAGCACCAACGGTTCCATCGGCCAGTCGATCTTCCGCAACAGCGAGCTGACGGGGATCCTGGGCCCACCGCCGAACTATGGCGAGCTGCTCCCTGCTCCCGCGGGCGTCCCGTTCCAGCCGGGGGTCTTCGTCATGGACAAGGACTTCCAGAACCCCCGTACCTTCAGCACGTCGTTCAGCTTCGAGCAGGCCCTCGGGGGCGACATGGCCGCCACCCTCACCTACACCCACGCGGCCACCGACAACCTGACCCGGTTCATCAACCGGAACGATCCGGTGTTTGGCAGCCCGTGGGCGACCGGCCTCTCTGGAGGAAACGGCATTGGGACGCTGACCGTGGTGGAGAGCAGTGCCAGGTCCCGCTACAACGGATTCACCGTGTCGCTCAAGCGGGTCCGGAATCCCAACCTGCAGTTCCAGGCCAACTACACGCTCTCGTTCGACAAGGCGGACGATGACAACGAACGCGATCCCTTCAGCTTCCGGTACGCCCAGGCCGACAACCTGGCGCCCGAATACAACTGGAGCGACCGCGACCAGCGTCATCGGGTGAACGCCTGGCTGCTCGCCCGGGTGCCCGGCGACATTTACCTCAACAACCGCGTGAGCTTCCAGTCTGCGCAGCCGACTTCCGAGAAGTGCGGCGCCAACAACCAGGGTACCGGTGAGCGGGCGACCAGCCCGCAGGACCGGATCTGCCCGGACGGAAGCATCCTGAAGCGGAACACGATCCGCAAGGACAACCAGTTCTTCCAGTGGGACGTTCGCATCAGCAAGCCGTTCCCGGTGGGCGGCGGCATGCTGGAAGCCATCGTGGAAGTGTTCAACGTGACGAATACCAACAACTTCAAGGATCCGTCCGCGACGGGCTTCTTCCTCAACTTCGACGGCACGTTCCGCAGCGGCCTCGGCGAGCCCCGGCAGGCCCAGGTCGGCATGCGCTACCTGTTCTAGACCCGGCCCAGAGCGGGTCACCGGCGGGGGGTGGGGCGGCGGTATCGCCCCACCCCCCGCCGTCTGCTATACTGGGAAGACCAAGGGTCATTGCCATGAAACCACGACTTCCCCTCCTCCTGCTCGCCCTTGCCCCGCTCCTGCCGGTCCGGCTCCCGGGGCAGTCTCCGGCTACCCGGTCGCAGTTGCTCGGTCTGCTGGATTCGCTGGCGGGCGTCCAGGCCGTCCGTCCCCTTGAACAGCTCAGGGATTCGCTGCACGAGGCATGGGACAGCGGCTCCCCCGATCCGGTGGTCGCGATTCAGGAAGGAATCGTGCGCCTCCGGCTCGCTGAACTGGCCGATGGCTGGGAATTCGGCCGGGCGGGGCGGGCGTTTGACCGGGCGCGGGGGATGCTCACCTGGCCGTTTCCATGGTACGGCCATGGCCTGGCCAGCGCGGGCCAGGCCGACTGGCAGGCGGCCGAACCGCTCAATATCGGCCTCCGGGTAGGCGACGGGGCCCGGCGGGACGCGGTGGAGGCCTTCGAGGAGGCACTGGATCGCGATCCGCACTTCCTGCCGGCCCTTGCCGGCCTGAGCCAGGTCAGCGCCGAGATCGGCGACACGGCCGTGGAACGGGGAACGCTGGAGCGCCTGCGCGCGGCGGGGGACGATGTCCCGGCAAACGTCCTCGCCGCCCGGGCCCGACTGGAGCGACTGGTGGGCGATCCGGACAGCGCGGTCTCCGTGGCCGGGCGCCGGCTGGTGCAAGGCGGGGCCGGGGACGGGCTGGCGGAACTCGACCTCGCGCGGGCGCTGTTCGTCCAGGGCAGGCTCGAGGGCGCCCGGCACTATTACGCCGGAGCGGCATCCGATGACTCGGCCGTGGTCGCCGCCTATCGCCGGGACCTGGCGTTCATCGCGGACAGCGGCGAACTGGCGGCCTTCGACGGGGCCAAGGGGATGGCACGGGTGGCGTTCCTGCGCCAGTTCTGGGCGCGGCGGGACCGGCTGGACCTCCGTGGAGACCACGAGCGACTGCGCGAACACTATGCGCGCCTGGCGTGGGCACGGTCGCACTATCCGCTGCTCACCAACCGGCGGCGCTACAGCCGGGTCGATCCGTACCGGTCGGGCAGCCAGGGGCTGGACGACCGCGGCATCATGTATGTCCGCCACGGTCCGCCTGACGAGAAGGTCGGCGGCCCCATGATGGGGATGATGCCGAATGAGTCCTGGGTGTATCACCGGCCCGATGGCGACTTCCTTCTGCATTTCAGCGCCGGGGGCAAGGGCACCGAGGGCGGCGACATCGCCGACTACCGGCTCGTACCCAGCATCTACGACCTGCGGGGCGACGCGCGGTTCCTGCCGATGGACATGCTGCTCCAGTCACGGGAGCCGCTCTCCGACCTCTACACGAAGATGATGGCCTGGGGACCGGAGGGTGCAGCCCGGGTGCGCCGCCGGGAACGCGAGATCGGCATGACGAGCATCGTGCTCGGCACCGAAACCGACGATCACCTGCTCCGCTACGCCCGGCCCCTCGACGTCATCGCTTCCACCCTGAACGTCGGGCGGACGCGCGATGGGAGCCTGGTCCACCTCGTGCTGGGGCTGCCGGTGACCGCCGCCGACTCTGCGGCGGCTCCGTCCACCGTCGTGCTGCGCCTCAAAGTGACCTTCTTCGACAGCGCCGCCACCACATTCCACCACGTGGAACAGCCGCTTCTCCTCGACATCCCTGAGGGAGCCCGGGAAGGCGGGTTCCTGCTGGCCCACGCCGCCGTGGCGCTCCCGCCGGGCACCTGGCGGTACCATGCGGCGCTGGAGCGTGGTGATTCCACCGGCACTCTCCTGCCGACCGGGCAGGTGGAGGCAGCCGCCTTCGACGGCCGTCGGCTCGAGCTCAGCGACCTGGTGCTGGGCCGGTCGGATGCCGGCCCGGCCTGGTTCGCCAGCCCTGCTGATACGGTGGTCTTCGACCCATTCCGCGCCTACCGGCCGGGGGAAATCACCCGGCTCTATTACGAGGTTTATGGCCTCCCTGACGGAAAGGCCTGGGAGACCCGCGTGATGGTGGTCCGGAGGCGGGAGGGGAAGCCCTTCGACCCCCGGCACCCCGGAAAGGCCGCCATGAGCCTCAGCTTCCGCGAGAACCCAGCGGAGGGCACGGTGCGCGTCTCCCGCAGCCTCCGCCTGGAGGGCGCGGGGAAGGGAGACTGGTGGCTCGTGGTGACCGTCCGCGCCGGAAGCGCCGAGGCCACCCGGGCAACCCCGTTTCAGGTTTCAGGCTGAATCTGAAGTTTCAGGTTGAAACTCCGTGAAACGACCGGCCGTAGGAGGGCTGAGCAATCAACCCTTTACGGCTGGAGCCGATATGAAACCGACAGTCCTTCTGGCCACCGTCCTCGCCACGGCCTCCGTCGCCCCCACCCCCGCGCCTGCCCAGCAGGCCGTGCTCCCGACCGTTGACGCGGTCGCCATCGGGCGCCAGGCCACCCGGTACTTCTACCGGGGCCGCGTTGACAGTCTCTGGGCCATGATCTCCCCATCGTGGCAGAAGGAGCTCGGCAGCCCGGCATGGTTCGTCGAGCACGCCCGGGAACTCAGGGACCGGGCGGGCGAGGAGAAGAAGCTGGTCCAGGACGAGGTCATCATGCGCGAGGGTCAGCCCCAGTACTGGCGCACGGCGAAGTTCAGCGGCTATGCCGCCGAGCCGGTGGTCCTCCGCTGGATGATCATGCCCGACGGAAAGATCGGGGGCCTGGGGGTGAATCCGGCAAGCCGGAATCCCCTGTCGGACGACCAGATTCTGGCCATGGGCAACTGAGCACCACCCTCGCAGATCACGAACAGCGTGGAGGCAGTGGGCCGTACGCCCAATGCCCCCACGCCTTTCCACTGGAGCACACATGAAACCGACCATCCTTCTCACCGCTTCCCTTCTGGCGGGCATGGCCAGTCCCCTGCTGGCCCAGCAGAGCGCCCCCGCTCCCTTCGACACCATCGCCGTGGGCCGGGAAGCGACCATGTACCTCTACTCCGGCCGGGTGGACAGCCTCTGGGCCATGGTGGACAGCGGATGGCAGAAGGAGCTGGGCAGTCCTGACTGGTTCGTCCAGCGTTCGATGGAGATCCAGATGCGAGGCGGCACCGAGGACTCCGTCGTGAGCGAGCGCGTCAGGATGCGGAACGGACAGCCGCAGTACTGGCGCACGGTGTGGTTCAGCAAGTTCCAGGGTGAGCCCATCGTGATACGCTGGGTGATTACGCCGGAAGGAAAAATCGGTGGGCTTGGCATGAACCCGGAGAGCCGGAACCCGCCGACGGATGATGAGAAGCCGTAAATCGGTGAGTGGTTGAGTCGTTGAGTGGCTGAATGGTTGAATTGCTACAGAAGGGGGATGAGGCGGGCGCGTGGGGGAAGGCCGGCCTCGAGTTCCATGATCCCCACCGAGGGCGGGATCCCGAACCGCGGGTGGCCCGCGCCGCCCGGGTTCATGGCCGTCCGGACCACGTCCACCGTGGCCAGCAGCGGCCGGTGGGTGTGGCCGAAGATCAGGACGTCGGCATCGGGGAAGGCCTGATGCAGGTTTTCCGGCGTGGGCGAGCCGAACTGGTGGCCGTGGGTGATCACGAAGGCGAGCCCCTCGATCTCCTCCTCCACCGTTTCCGGCACTGCAGCCCGGATATCCCAGCCATCCGTGTTCCCCCAGACGGCGGTGACCGGCGCTATCGCCGCCAGTTCCTCCAGCAGGTCCGGAGGGCCGATATCCCCCGCATGGAGGATCCGGTCCACTTCGGCGAATTGCTCGAACACCTCGGGGCGCAGCAGGCCGTGGGTATCGGAGATGATGCCGAGGCGCATCAGCCCTGCCAGCGCGGAGCGATGTCGATCTCGAGGCCGAGCTGGTCCAGGATCCGCTGGACGATGAAGTCCACCAGGTCGTCGATCCCCGACGGTCGGTGATAGAAGCCCGGCGCGGCGGGAATGACGGTCGCGCCAGCCTCCGTGACAGACACGAGATTGCGCAGGTGCACCAGCGAGAGAGGCGTCTCTCGCGGGACCAGAATCAGGCGGCGGCGCTCCTTGAGCGTCACATCAGCGGCCCGTTCCACCAGCGACCTGCTGCTCCCCTGCGCAATGGCGGAGACCGTGCCCATCGAGCAGGGACAGATCACCATGCCCGCCGTCCGGCGTGACCCGGACGCGGCCACCGCGCCTCGGTCATCATCGGGCAGCAGCGTCACCGAGGACCAGTCCCCCGTCCGCTCCCGGAGTGCCGCCTCATCCCGGATGTCGCTCTCCTGCTGAAGCAGCCGCCACCCGTGCCGGGAGACGATCAGCCAGACCGGTACCCGGGCCCCGGCCAGCACCTCCAGCAGACGCACCCCGTACGGAGCGCCGGAGGCTCCGGTGATGGCGAGGACGACGGGGAGGGAGGAGGGCATGTTGATCAAGTGGTTGAGTGGTTGAGTGGTTGAGTGGTTGAGTGGTTGAGTGGTTGAGTCGTGAAAGGTAATGAAGGCGTGACGGCGCCGAGCACTGACAGGCCGCTGTTGCAACTACTCAACTACTTAACGATTCAACGACTTAACGCGGATCACACCACCCTGTCCACCAGGGCAAACACAAACACCGTCATCGACATCACGCCGTTCATCGTGAAGAAGGCCGAGTCGAGGCGAGAGAGGTCGCCGGGGCGAACCAGCCGGTGCTCCCAGGCGAGGATCAGGGCGGCCGCCACCACGCCGGCGGCGTACCAGGTGCCGAACCCGGCGACCCACCCGAAAAGGGCCAGGGAGACGATCGTCACGCCGTGGAGCAGCTTCGCCAGCAGGATGGCCTTATGCTCGCCGAGCCGGACGACGGCACTCCGGAGCCCGGCCTCGCGGTCGAAGCGCGCGTCGGGAAGCGCGTAGAACACGTCGAAGCCGGCCACCCAGGTCGCGACGGCCAGGGTGATCACGAGCAGCAGCCACCACGGGTGGCTCCACCGGCCCGTCACGGCGAGCCAGCCGCCCACCGGCGCGATGGCCAGGCTGAACCCCAGCCACAGGTGGGGCCACCAGGTGAAGCGCTTGCTCAGGGAATAGAGCGTGATCCAGGCGAGGGCCACGGGCGACAGCGCAAGGCAGAGCGGGTTGAGCAGGGCGGACGCCGCCACGAAGAGCGCACCGGCCAGAGCCACCGACACCCAGGCCTGACGGAGCGTCAGCGCGCCGGTGGGAAGTTCCCTTCCCCGGGTCCGGGGGTTCCGCGCGTCGAAGTCCCGGTCGGCGATCCGGTTGAAACCCATCGCGACCCAGCGCGCCGCGCTGAACGCAACGACCACAAGGGCCACAATCCGGACCGTCACCGGGGCTACCCGGCTGGCCGCCAGGACGCCGAGCAGCGCGAAGGGGAGTGCGAAGAGCGTGTGGGGCAGCTTGACGAAATTTGCGTACCGCACGAGCAACGCGCGACCCTCGAACGTCTGCCCTTCCCGCACCGGCACCCCGCTCACCGGTTCACCGTTCACCGTTCACCGTTCACCGTTCACCGTTCACCGTTCACCGGCAGCGTAATTCCCAGTCTGCTCCACATCCCATCCACCCGCTGCTTCGTCTCTTCGTCCATGACGATCCGGTCGGGCCACTCCCGGTCGAAGCCCTCTTCCTTCCACTTGCGGGTGGCATCGATGCCCATCTTGCTGCCGTACGTGAAGGCACGGCTCGCGTGGTCCAGCACGTCCACAGGCCCCATCGTAAACCGGACGTCACGCTCGGGATCGATATTGTTGAGCGCCACCCACCACGCTTCGTCCGGGTCCCGGACATTGACCTCGCGGTCCACCACCACCAGGACCTTCGCCAGTGACATGAGCCCCTGCCCCCAGAGGGCGTTCATGACCTTCCATGCCTGCCCCGGGTACTGCTTGTCGATGGAGACGAAGACGAGATTGTGGAAGATGCCCGGCGCCGGCATGTGGTAGTCCACGATCTCCGGCACGGTGAGTTTGAGCAGCGGGAGGAAGATCCGCTCCGTGGCGTGGCCGAGGTAGTAGTCCTCCATCGGCGGCCGACCGACCAGCGTGGCGATGTAGACCGGATGCTTCCGCATGGTGACGGCGGTGACGTGTACCTTCGGGTAGTAGTCCGCCAGCGAGTAGAAACCGGTGTGGTCGCCGAATGGGCCTTCGAGCACGAGGTCTTCCGCCGGGTCGATGTACCCCTCGATGACAACCTCGGCTTCGGCGGGCACCTCGAGGTCGCAGGTGAGGGCCTTCGCCAGCTCGACGGGCTTCCGCCGCACGAACCCGGCGAAGATGAACTCGTCGATGGTGGGCGGCAGCGGCGCGCTCCCCGAGTAGACACTGGCCGGATCGCCGCCCAGCGCAATGACCACAGACATTTTCTCGCCACGTGCCGCCATCTCGCGCCAGTGCGCGGCCCCCACCTTGTGCCGCTGCCAGTGCATGGCGAGGCTGTCCTTCCCCAGCACCTGGACCCGGTACATGCCCACGTTCCGGATCCCGCGCGATGGATCGCGCGTTATCACCATCGGCAGCGTCAGATACGGGCCCCCGTCCTCCGGCCAGGTCGTCAGGATGGGGAGCGAGGCGAGGTCGACCTCCTCCCCGCGCAGGACGACTTCCTGACAGGGCGGCTTCCCGCCCCTGGTCCGCGGGGGGAATTTCGACAGTTCGGCCAGGCGCGGAAGCATGGCGAGTTTCCCCAGGATGCCTTCGGGCACCTTGAGATTCAGCATCTCCTCGATCCGGGCGCCCACCTCATCGAGCTGTT
Source organism: uncultured Gemmatimonadales bacterium (assembly GCA_963825055.1). Lineage (GTDB taxonomy): Bacteria > Gemmatimonadota > Gemmatimonadetes > Gemmatimonadales > GWC2-71-9 > CAWGSK01. The sequence goes on along the minus strand of CAWGSK010000007.1, from coordinate 76,992 downwards.
CGACGCCGAGCGCGAGGCACATCCGCCGCATCGAGCCGAAGAGGTTGATGGCGACGGGGTGCGCGCTCCGGCTGCCGTCATCCAGCACGACGTTCTCGAAGAGCAGGGCCGGGCCGCCCCCGGGCGACTTCATGCAGCGGTCCGCGATCTCGGCGATCTCCAGCCGGGCGCGCACCGGCTCGCGCACCCGGACCAGCTCGCCGACCGCGTCGATCGCCTCCAGGAACTCCCGGATGTTGTCGATACTCATGAGTACCCTTCCGCTGGTGCCGGGCTCAGGCCCGGACGCCGGAGTGGATGGCGCAGATCCCGCCGAACAGGAAGGAATATCGCACGTCGGAGAATCCGGCGTCCGCCATGCGCGTGGCGAAGGCGTCGGGCCCGGGAAAGTGCAGAACCGACTCTGGCAGGTAGCTGTAGGCCGTCCTATGTTTCGACACCAGACGCCCGATGGTGGGCAGGACATGCCGGAAGTAGGCGAGATAGAACGCGCGCATGGGCTGCCGTGGCGGCGTCGTGAACTCCAGGACCACCAGCCGCGCGCCCGGTTTCAGCACGCGCGCCGCTTCCTGCAACCCCCGGTCGAGGTCGGCCAGGTTGCGGACGCCGAAGCCCACGGTGGCCCCGTCGAAAGCCGCGTGTGGGAACGGCAGGTCCTGCGCGTCGCCATGGACGGGCGAGACGGCGGACGCCTTGTCCCGCCCGAGCACAAGCATGGGCCGTACGAAGTCGAGCCCGACCACCCGCCCGGCGAACCCGGGCTCGGCCGCGAGAGCCGCGGCGAGGTCCAGGGTGCCGGCACACAGATCGAGATAGCGGCCATCCGGCACGCGCTCCCAGTCGAGGGCGGCCACGGCCTGGCGGCGCCACCGGCGATCCACATTGAGGCTGAGCAGATGGTTCAGGAGATCGTAACGGGGGGCAATCTCGGTAAACATGCCCCGGACATACTCGCGCTTCGTCGCGCCGCCGGTCGCCGCCACCCTGGGGTCTGAGGCTGACATCGGCCGCGAATGTAGTCGGGCGCGAATGACGTCCGCAAGCTGGTGCTGTCCTCATGGCTGAGGAACGGGCCGTCCTCGCCGACGCGACCGACCAGGAGGTCGTGCTCCTGGCGAGGGCCGGGCGTGAGGCTGCCTACCGTGAGCTGATCCGACGATACGAGCGTCCCATCTTCTCGCTCATCTACCGAATGGTGCGTGACCGCGAGTTGGCCGAGGATCTCTCCCAGGAGACCTTCGTGAAGGCACTCAACGCCATCGACTCCTACCGTCCGGAATACAAGTTCAGTTCCTGGATCTTCAAGATCGCCAACAACGCCGCCATCGATCATCTCCGCCGGCGCGAGCTCAAGACGCTGTCCCTCGACGGGGCCCCGCACGCCCAGACTGCCGACGCCATCGAGGCTACCGCGCTCCAGATCGGTGACCGGGGCGAGACCCCGCTCGAGGAACTCGAAGCCCGCGAACTGGGCGGCGCGATCGAGGAAGCCATCGGGCGCCTCCGGCCCGAATACCGCTCCTGCATCCTGCTCCGCCACGTGGAGGGCCGTCCCTACGAGGAAATCGCCGAGATCCTGGAATTGCCCCTCGGGACGGTGAAGACGTATATCCACCGTGCCCGCAATGAGTTACGAGAAGCTCTCTCCGACCTCCGCCAGTGAAACCTCTCTTCCGCCCGCACCGTAAGAGGAAGCGGTTATGACAGTCGACGATCTGCACCTCACGATGGACGAGCTGGACGCCCACCTGCTTGGGCGCCTGGAGCTCACCCGACAGCGCCACCTCGAACAGTGCGCGGAGTGCCGCGCCTTCGCGGAAGCGGAGCGCGAACTCGCCGCCCGGCTCGCCAGCCTGCCGCTTTTCAACCCGCAGGCAGCGTTTGCCGAGCGGGTCATGGCTTCGGTCCGGGTGCCGGAACGGCAGTCGGCCTGGACCCTGGCGGGCCTCAGGCACCGGTTCACCGCCCCCGAGACCCGGGGACGGGCCGCGGCGGTGGCCGCCGCGCTGGTCGGATCCATGGGACTCAGCGTCGCCTGGAGCCTCACCCACCCCGATGCCCTGATTCAGGCCGGCAACTGGCTTTCCAGTGAAGGAAACCAGCTGCTCTGGGTCGGGCTGCGCGGCACCGCCTCCAATCTCATGGAGCAGCCCTGGTACGACAGCGCGCGAGACCTCCTGGCCACACCGGCCAGGCTCGCGCTGGTCGCCGGGTCGAGTGTGCTGGCGTACCTGAGCGGAATGGTCGCCCTCCGGCGCCTGCTCTCGGTACCGTCGCATCGGGTGGCCGGTGCGAGCGCCTAGCGCCGCCCTCGCCGCGCTCCTGCTCCTGGGAGCGCCCGCGACAGGCCGCGCCGCCGGGCCCGATCCCCTGGACACCCCGGTCGACTTCATCCGTGGCCTGCTGGGCCATGAGCGCACTGAGTCCGTCCGGAGTCACTATACCGCGATCGGCCCGGACGACCTGATCCTCGGCTTCACCCTCGCCGACAATCGCACGCTGTTCCTTGAGCTGGCCGGCGGGAACGTCCGCATCGGCCACGACGAGGTAGGCCATTACCAGCCCCACGGCCCCTTCCATGAAGCCTGGCGGGATCTGGTCCACGAGGCCGGCCGCCAGAGCACGCCGGACCTGCTCACCGTCCTGCGGGACTGGTCCCCCGACAGCGTCACAGAATCCGAAACCCCCGCGGCCGACCGCGTCCGCAGGCGTCTCTCGCATCTCGCAGCCATCCAGACCACCGCCGAGGCCCCACAGGCCGTCCCTGATGCGGGGCCCGGGGGCCTGGTGGTGCCCCTGGATGACCTCTCCAACCCGGTCCTGCTCGAAAACCGCCTGAAGCGCGCCCTGGCCCTCACGGGGTCATCGCGTGTCCTCACGGTGCCGGGCGGGACCGCCCGATCCGGAAACTTCAGCCTCGGTTCAAGCGAGACGTTGACCGGCCCCCTCCTGGTGCTCGACGGCAACGCTGACATCTACGGCATCGTGAACGGAAACCTGGTCGTCGCCCATGGCGACGCCATCGTCCATCAGGGCGGCCGGGTGGCCGGTGACGTGCTGGCGATGGACGGGCTGGTCCGGCTGGAGGGTGGGCGCGTCGACGGCCAGGTGCGGACTCTCGCCGCGGCGGCTCACGCGCCGGCCGCCACGGAAACGGTCGCCTCATCGGGCCCGGCCCGCGTTGCGCGGAACGCCGCCGGACTGCTTGGTCTGTTCGTGACCCTGGCCGGCGTCGGCTTCGGCGTGGTGCTCTTCGGGCGCTCGCATCTCGAGATCGTCGCCGACACCGTCACGCATTCCTTCGCTCGCTCGTTCGTCGTGGGCCTGCTTGCCGAGATGCTTGTCCTCCCCACCTTCGGCATGCTGGTAGTGGGCCTCACGCTCACGGTGGTTGGAGTACTCCTGATACCGTTCGCGGTTGTCGCCTACGGCCTGCTGGTGATCGTCGGGCTGCTGGGCGGGTATCTCGCCGTGGCCCACGCCATGGGCGAGACCTACACCCGCCGCCGCATGGCGGCCGGCATTCCGGTCAGTTCGGCGAACAGTTACCGCTACCTGATGATCGGCCTGGTGGCGCTGCTGGCGCTCTGGGCGGCCTGGGTGGTCTTCGGATGGGTGCCCGTGGCGGGCGGGCTCATCAAGGGTATCGCCGCCCTCGCCACCTGGCTCCTCGCCACCACCGGATTCGGCGCCATGCTCCTCTCGCGGGCCGGCGCCCGCGAGGCCTTCAGCGGGCGGATCGTGCCCCCGGAGGCACTCACGGACGAATACCTCTGGGCCACGCCGCAGTTCGGGGTGCCGGCCGTGCGCCGGCCGGGGCACCGCACGCCACCTCCGGGGGAGCGTTGAGCCGGGCCCTCGCGGCATCGCTGGCCGCCCTGCTCCTTGTGCCATCCGGCCTGGCCGCCCAGACGATGCGCGAGACCACCGTATCCCGGCAGCATCAGGGCGAGCGGGAATTACGGGCACGGATCAACTTTGCCGCGGGCACAGTGCGCCTGGCCCCGGCTCCAGCGGGCCTGCTCTATCGCATGACGCTCGCCTGGGACCCGGAGCGATTCACGCCGGTGGGGGAATGGAACGAGCAGGGGCGCGAGGTCACGCTCGGGGTGCGCAGTGTCGGGGGGGCGGGGCTACGGGTGAGTTCGCGACACCAGCTCGAGCAGCACGCCGTGGTGGAATTGCCCACGGATATCAACGTCTCGGTGGATGCGCAGGTCGGGGCGGTCGAGGCCGACCTGGAACTGGGTGGGCTGCGGCTCACCGACGCCACGGTGCACACGGACGCCAGCCGTTCGGTCGTGAGGTTCTCCGAACCAAATCAGATCGCCTGCCGGATGCTCGAAATGTCCGGTGGGGCCACCAACTTCGTGGCGTACGACCTCGGCAACAGCCGTTGTGAGGATATCCGCTTCGAGGGTGGCGCGGGTGACGTGACCCTGGACCTGACGGGCGGCTGGACGGCGGACGCACGGATCCGGGTGAAAGTCACGTTCGGTGAGGTGACCCTGCTGCTGCCCCGTGACGCCGGGGTGGCGCTGACCGTGAACCGGTTTCTCGCGAGCCTGGACGCCGCCGGGTTCACACAGAAGGACGGGCAGTACCTGTCGCCAGGCTATGAGACAGCCACGAAGCATCTCGACATCTCCGTGTCCGTCACTGTCGGGGGGCTTGTGGTGAATTGGGCGGATTGACAGGCGGGCAGGCGGGCAGACGGACAGGTTGTTCACCGCTCACCGCTCACTGCTCACTGCTCACCGCTCACCGCTCACCGTTTACCGTTTACCGCTTACCGCTCACCGCTCACCGGAGTCTACCCCAGCCGTACCCTCACCCGGCTTCCTACTCCCAGTCCCAGCCGGCGCGCCGCCGAGCCATCCCGCACCGCGATCTCCACCTGGCCGCCCGAACCCACGTACGCCAGCAGTTCCCCCGGTGGGACGTCGCTGAACGAGCGACGGAGCCTCCCGATTTCCACGCCCTCCGTCTCGAGGCTGCCGTAGTCGGGCACCAGGGTGGTGTCCAGGTTGGTCACCACGTTGCCGAACCGGTCGATGTAGACGACCTCCCCGATGAGGACCTTCCCTTCATACCAGGGCTCCGGCGCCGGCAACCTGATGGGAGCGCCGATGAACGGCAGGCCGACCGAACCCGGCTCGTCGCCGCGGGCGATACATGCGGCCGCAGGCGCGAAGACATCCCGACCGTGAAATGTCGGACTCGCATCCGGCGGCTCGTTGAGCCGGAGCACCGGGCGCGGGTCTGCGGCCAGTGCGCTGGTCAGCACCCCGTTGTCGGGGCCGACGAACGCCTGGCCTCCTGCCCGGACGAGGAGCCCGGCCCGGGTCGAACCGACACCAGGATCCACCACAACCAGGTGCACCGTGCCGGCCGGGTATCGCGGCCAGGCCCTCGCGAGCACATAGGCGGCGGCACGGACGTCGCCCGGGGAAATGTCATGGGTGAGGTCCACAAGCGTGGCACCGGGGGCCCGGCTCAGGAGCACACCCTTCAACTCACCCACGTACGCGTCAGTGACGCCGAAGTCGGTCAGGAGGGTGATGATGCCCGGAGGTCTCATTCGAGGTCCTTCAGCAGGGCGTTCACTTTCCGCACCAGATCCTCCGCGGTGAAGGGCTTCTGGAGAAAGTCGGCCCGCGGACCCGGAAATTCCTGATCGAAGTTTCGAGGTCCAGTGTATCCCGACAGAAAGAGGACCGGCAGGTCCGGCAGCCGCTCCCGGAGCGCGGCGGCCACGTTCGTTCCGCGCATGCCTGGCATGATCACATCGGAGACCAGCAGGTCGATGGGTGGACCATCGCCCACGGCGTCCAGCGCCTCGCGGCCATCGGCGGCGGTCAGGACATCGTGGGAGGCCGCCGCGAGGGTCCGTCGGATGAGCCCTCGCACGGCGGGCTCGTCCTCGACCACGAGGATCCGGGCCGGGCGGGGCCTTCCCGTTCCAGACGGCGGCGACACACGGGCGGGTTTCGCGGGCTCCGGACCGGCCGTCACCCATGGGAGGTACACCCTGAAGCTCGTGCCCTGGCCGGGATCGCTTTCCACCTCGATATGGCCCTGGCTCTGCTTGACGATGCCGTAGACCGTCGAGAGGCCCAGTCCTGTCCCCTTGCCCACCTCCTTGGTGGTGAAGAATGGCTCAAAGACCCGGTCCAGGACTTCGCGCGGCATGCCGACCCCCGAGTCCTGGACCGTCAGCCGCACATAGGTCCCCTCCGGCACCACGGCGTGCATCCGGACGACGGGGGCATCCAGCGTGACATCGTCGGTCGCGACGAGAAGTTGACCTCCTCCCGGCATCGCATCGTTCGCGTTGACGGCCAGGTTCAGGAGGATCTGCTCGAGATGGCTCTGGTCGGCGCGCGCGAATCCCGTGGCCTCGAGCCGGACGCTGAACTCGATCTCCTCGTTCAGCAGGCGCCGCAGCATCGGCTCCATGCCGCGGACGACGTCATTCATGTCAAGATCGCGGGGGAGGGAGAGCTGCTTCCGGCTGAACGTCAGGAGCTGGCGGGTCAGGTCGGCCGCCCGCCGCGTTGCGAGCTGGATTTCCAGCACGTCCTCCACCACCGGGTGGGCCGGATCGAGTTCACCCACGACCAGGTCGGCATAGCCGCTGATGGCCGTCAGGATGTTGTTGAAATCGTGGGCCACCCCGCCAGCCAGCCGGCCGATCGCCTCCATCTTCTGGCTCTGCCGCAACTGCTCCTCCAGGCGGTGCCGTTCCGAGACGTCCACCATCAGGACGATGCGACAGGCACGGCCGGCGAACTGGATCTCGTGCGAGGTGACCTCCACCTCGAACACCTCTCCCGCGGCGGTCTGATGGCGCCACACACCGCTCTGGTACGTCGTCGACGTCCGGCGCTCCAGGTGGTGGCGGAGGAGCGCCACGTCCTCCGGCGGGCGGAGTTGCTCAATCTTGAGCCGCAGGAACTCCGACTCGGCGTAACCATAACGCGCGATGGCGGCCTGGTTGACAGCCACGACCGCCAGCGTCTGGGTGTCGTAAACCAGCATGGGCTGCGGATTGTGCTGAAACAGGAGCCGGTACCGTTCTTCGGACTGGGCCAGTTCCTCGTTCATCCGGAGGAGGTCACTGACGTCGGAGATACTGGCGCGAATCAGTTGCCGCCCCCCTGAGGGGAAGCGGTTGAGCCGGACCTCACATGGCAATGCCCGGCCGTCGGCGTGCCGGTGCACCCAGGAAAAGGCCTGCGGGGAACCGGCCTGCGCCTCCTGGATATAGGGACCGGCGACCTCGTCGGACCGCCGGCCATCGGGCTGCAGTTCCGGACTCATCTGCACCGGCCCCGTGCGCAGCAGGGCCCTGCGGGGCAGCCCGAAGAGCCGGCAGGCCTTGTCGTTGCAGTCCACGAACAGGCCCGTCTCCGGGTCCAGCACGACGATCGCCTCCGGCGCGCCCTCCACCAGGGCCCTGAAACGCTCCTCGTTCTCGCGCACGGCCTCTTCCGCGATCTGGCGCAAGGTCACGTCACGGGCGATCGCAAAGGCCTCGCCCACGCCGGCCGGGAAGATGCGGAGTTCCCACTGGAGGCGGGTCGTGTCGTGCGTCGCCCCTTCCACCGTCTGCACCCGTCCGGAGACGATCGCTGCGCGAAGCGCCGAGCGCACCGCTGCGGCGAACGGCTCGGGCAGCAGGTCTTCCAGCTGGCGCTGGCGCACGTCCGGATCCACCCCGATGAATCCCGGCCCGGTGGCAATTATGTCCACCACCCGGCCATCCTCGGCGAGCCGGAGTACGGTGTCCGGGATGACCCGAAGCAGGGCCATGTTCGCCGCCTCGGTCTCCTGGAGCCGGGCGGTCACGCGGTGGTGCGAGGCGATGACGGCCCCGAGCACCAGGCCCGTCACCCCCACGACGGCCAGGTAGACCTCGAGGTAAGGCACCGACTCCACAAAGGTCGAGCGCGCCAGCATGCCGCGGCCCAGGAGGGCGCCGGCGACCGCAAACACGGCGATGAGGAAGGTCGTAGTCGCCGCGCCCCTGGCGTGAAAGCGGAGCGCGGCCCAGATCATGAACGGGAAGACGACGAAGGCTGCACTGCTCGCCGCGGGCCCCCGGGGGTCAAGCGGGCGCGCGAGAAAGACCACGTAGCACGCCAGCGTCAGGCCGGCCAGCAAGGCTGTGGCTTCGAGCGGACGCGCACGCAGCAGCGGCGCCTGTCGCCGGTCGGCCCAGGTCACGATCAGCGAGCCGACCAGGAGCAGCCCCAGCAGGTTCGACAGCCACCAGGTGGCAATGGCGCCGGCGACCGCACCCGGGGGGTACATCCCGAGGAGGTCCAGTGCGAGTCCGCCCAGGCCAGCACTGATAAGTGCGCCGACGATCGCCGCGGCCACGAGGGCCAGCACGTCCCCAAGGCGGTCGAGGGTGATGTGGGGGCGCGCCAGACGCTCAATGATGAGGGACGCGCACACCGCTTCGAGCGTGTGCCCGACCGCCACCGTGACCGCGATCGGGAGTGGGATGGCAATGGAAGCGGAGAGGGTGAGGGAGGCGAGGGTGATACCGGGCCAGAGCCGGCGGCCGTAGAGCAGGAGTGCGGCGAGACCCACGCCCGAGGCCGGCCACGCGAGCGAGACGTTGTCGCGCGCAATGACCGGCAGGAGACTCAGTCTGGCAACCGCAAACCAGGCAATTGCCAGCAGGAGGGCGCCGGTAATGGAAGCTCCGACAGTGGGGCGCTGCGGATGCTTGTTCGTGCGATTAACCCCGCAGGATCGGCAGAGGCGTTCCCCGGCCGGCCGCCTGTTTCATGATGGTCATCGCCAGGGCCCGCAGTGCCTCCGCGGCTGCGCTGTCCGGGTCGCTCACCACCACTGGCTGGCCCGCGTCGGCTTCCTCGGTCATGCCGGGCTGCAGCGGGATCGTGCCGAGGAGCGGAACCCCAAGTTCCTCGGCCAGGCGCTGGCCACCACCCCGGCCGAAGAGGTCGTGATGGCTGCCGCAGTCAGGGCAGGTGTAGCCGCTCATGTTCTCGACCACGCCGAGCACCGGGACTTCCACCTTCTCGAACATCCGTGCGCCCCGCAGGGCGTCACCCACCGCAACTTCCTGGGGCGTGGTAACGATGATCGCCCCGGCGACACGGCAGGCCTGCACGAGCGAGAGCTGGGCGTCACCCGTGCCGGGCGGCAGATCCACGATGAAGTAGTCGAGCTCCCCCCAGTTGACATCCCGCAGGAACTGCTGGACGACCTTCATGATGATCGGGCCGCGCCAGATGGCCGGGGCGTCCCGCTCGACCAGGAACCCGAGTGACATGAGCTTCACGCCATGCGCCTCGAGCGGCTGGATCTTCTGGTCGTGCACCGGGGGCTTCTCGAACACCCCGAACATGCGCGGGATGTTGGGTCCGTAGACGTCGGAATCCATCAGGGCCACGCGCTTGCCCGCCTGCGCGAGGCTCACGGCGAGATTGGCGGCAACGGTGGACTTGCCTACCCCGCCCTTGCCACTGGAGACGGCCAGGATCGTGCCGAGATGCCCGTATTCCGCTGGCGTGGGTGGGGGGGGACTGCGCCACCCGCCGGCCCCCGCTTCGGGGCCGGCGGCGCGCCGGGATCGGTGACACTGATGCGCACCTCTCCCACGCCCTCGATCTCGCGCAGCGTGGTCCGCACCTGGCGGACCAGCGTGGCAGGGTCGTCCCGACCGAGGAGAAACGTGAACTGCACCACGCCCTCTTCGGAGACCTCGAGGTCGCGGACCATGCCCGCCGAGAGGATATCGTTCTCGAGTCGTGGATTGCTGATGGCCGCGAGGGCGGCCGTAACGCGTGCTGCCAGCGATTCCTGCACTGCGACTGCTCCGGTCTCGGTAAGGCGCCCACGGGCGCTGCGGAAAGGACTGCCGGGAAGCTAACCCGGGTTCAACCGCCGTTCGACAGGTAGGCCCGGGCCGCGGTCAGGATGCGCGATTGCGCCTCGCCCATCGGGCCTTCGAGTGACACACCCGCCGCCTTCGTGTGCCCTCCCCCGCCGAACCGTCCGGCGAATGCGGCCACGTCGACGTCGCCCACCGACCGCAGGGAAACCTTCACCCGGCCGCCGGCGAGATCACGAAAGAGCAATGCCATCCGTACGCCCGAGATGGAACGGGGGTACTCCACCACCCCGTCCAGGTCGTCGGCGGTCACGCCGTGGCGCTCCAGCGCTCCCGGCGGCACCGTGACCCACGCCAGGTGGTGATCGGGTTCCACCACCAGCGTCTGGAGCGACTCGGCGAGCAGTCGCGCCCGTCCCTCGGGGGCATTGGCATACACGTCCATGTAGATGCTTTCGGGGTCGAGCCCGGTCTCCAGCAGCTCGGCCGCCGTCCGCAGCGTATGCGGTCCGGTGTTGCTGAACCGGAAACCGCCCGTGTCGGTCATGATAGCCACGTACAGCGCGCGGGCAGCCGAGCGGCTCAACGACCAGTCGTTGGCACGCGCCAGCTCCCAGATCAGCACGCCTGTGGCCGCCGCCGACTGGTCGATGTAGCGCGGGCCGTCGGGCAGTTCGCCGCCGCTCACGTGGTGGTCGACGCAGCCGACGGTCACCCCGCGCTCGCGTACCGCGTCACTCAGCATGCCGAGTCGGCTCAGTTCGCTGATGTCCAGCACCACGATGGCGTCTGCACGTCGCAGCTCGCGCACCGCCCGGGCGCTCCGGTCAACCCCTTCGAGGTCGTGGAAGAGGAAATCGAACCGCGGCGGCGTGGGAGTCGGGTTGGTGATGCTCACCGAGAGGCCGCGCGCACGCAGGAGGTGCGCCAGCCCGGCCTCGCTGCCAAGGCCGTCGCCATCGGGATTTACGTGGGTGGTCAGGCAGACCCGCATGCCCGGGGTAAACATCTCCGTGAAGGCCCGCGCGGCCCGGACCTTGTCAGGCGAAAGCGTCAGTGTCATGAAGCAAACTTAATGACCGCGCGGGCCGGGACACCACCGCCGGTCAGCCCGGCGGCGGGGCGTCGCTGTCGCCAGTCCCGGGCGGGGGCATCCGGAGCAGGCGGCGGTAGGACCAGAACAACAGGCCCAGCACCATCGCCCACGCGGTCAGCATGAAGATCAGTGCGCCGGCACTCATGAGGCCTCCCCGCGGCTCACCGGCCGCCGCTTCCATGCCCGGTTGATGAGGACGAGCTGCACGATGAGGATCGCCACCATCACCCCGCGCGAGGCCCACCGCACCGGAATCTCGGCCTCCGGACGATTATTCATCAGCAGCACCGGAATCGCCTCGGTAACGGTCCACCAGCCCATCATCACGATCAGGAACATCGGGGTGATGTACGTCAGCACGAACTTGAAGATTCGCGGGATCCGGATGGCGGCGCCCTGGTGAATCTCGCGCCAGGCGTTCTCCGGCCCGTAGATCCAGACGAAGATCACCGTTTCCACCAGCGCGAGGACGACGAGGCCGAACGTGCCCGCCCAGTAGTCCCACTCATCCAGGAAGCCGCCGGTGTACCACACGATGTGGGCCAGCCCCAGGAGCATCGCCAGCGCGGCCAGGCTCCAGGCAGCCCGATTCCGCGTCCAGCCGAAGTGCTCCTGCATGAAGGCCATCGCGGGTGTCGCCATCGCCACCGAACTGGTGATGCCGGCCACAAAGAGCAGGCCGAACCACATGATCCCGGCCGTGGTCGCGATGACCGGACCGCCCGGCAGCTGGTTGAACACCAGCGGCATGGCGACGAAGCCCAGATCGAAACCGCCGGCAGCCGCGATGCTGAGCGCGCCGCTGATCCCGAAGAACGCCACGACGGCCGGAATCGCGAGCGAGCCGCCAAGGACGACCTCGGCCGTCTCGTTGGTGGCGCAGGTGGCCAGGCCCGAGAGGGCGATATCGTCGGTTTTCCGCAGATAGGACGCGTACGCCTGCAGCGTTCCCATGCCGACCGACAGCGTGAAGAAGATCTGGCCTGCCGCCGCAAGCCACACGCCGGGATTGGCCAGCTTCGACCAGTCCGGCGTGTACATGAAGGCGAGACCGTCCCAGGGGGAATACATCCGGGTCGTCGCGACCCCATTCACCACCTCGGTGACTTCGTGGGGGCCAAGGGTCAGGACCCGAACCACCAGGATGGCGGCGAAAATGAACAGGATCGGCATGCCGATCTTGGCCAGCCGCTCGATGCCTGCAGTCAGGCCGCGGCTCACCACCCAGAAATTGACGGCGATGGTCGCGAAGAAGAACGCGAATGGCGTCCAGAAGCCGTGGACGGAGTGGTTGCCCAGGTCCTGGTAGGATCCGAGAAAGGCGCGCATCCCTTCCTGGGTCAGGCCCTGTGTGTCGCCCGTGACCGAGAACCAGGTCCATGCGAGCGTCCACGATTCGATATAGCAGTAGTAGATCAGCACGATGACGGGGATCGCGAGCCCGAGGACACCCAGGTACTTCGCCACCGGATGCTTCCACAGCGATTCGAGCATCCCGGGCATGGAGCCCTCGCCCCGCTCGCCGCCGTGCCGGCCCACACCCCACTCGATCCACATGAGCGGGATCCCGACCACCAGGAACGCGATGAAGTACGGGATCATGAACGTCCCGCCGCCGTTGTCCACGGCCTGGCGGGGGAACCGCAGGAAGTTACCGAGCCCGACGGCGTTGCCCGCCATCGCGAGAATCAGGCCGATGCGGGAGCCCCATTGCTCCCGGTGGCCGGTCGATGCGCTCACACGGTCTCCTGGCGACTGGAAAGGACCTGCCGGTGCCTACCGGCTGTAGTTCGGGGCCTCGCGTGTAACGGTCACGTCGTGCGGGTGAGACTCCCGGAGGCCGGCGCTGGTCACCTGGACCATCTCAACCTCCGCCTGCAGGGTCGGAATATCCGCGGCTCCACAATATCCCATGCCGCTGCGGAGGCCGCCCACCATCTGGAACAGCACGTCGTTCACCGGGCCCTTGTAGGGCACTCGACCCTCGATGCCCTCGGGCACGAGCTTGGAGGGCGCCATCTCGCCCTGCTGGAAGTAGCGGTCGGCGGAGCCGTCCTGCATTGCCGACAGGCTGCCCATTCCCCGGATCACCTTGAAGCGGCGACCCTCCGCGAGGACCGACTCGCCGGGGCTCTCCTCCGTGCCCGCCAGCATGGCGCCCATCATCACCGCCGAGGCCCCGGCGGCGAGGGCCTTCACGGCGTCGCCCGAGTACTTGATGCCGCCGTCGGCGATGACGGGAACGTCGCCCGCGCCACGCACCGCGTGCATGATGGCGGTCACCTGCGGCATCCCGACTCCCGTGACGACACGTGTGGTGCAGATGCTGCCGGGCCCGACGCCGACCTTGATCGCATCCACGCCGCGTTCCGCCAGCGCCCTTGCTCCCGCCTCCGTGGCAACATTGCCGGCGATGAGCTGGACGTCGGGGAACGTCTGCCGGAGGGATTCGACCGAATCCAGCACTCCGGCGCTGTGGCCATGGGCGCTGTCCACCACGATGACGTCGACCCCGGATTCCACCAGCGCGCGGGAGCGCGCCAGGATGTCCGGGGTGGCCCCGACCGCCGCGGCGACCCGGAGACGCCCATGCTGGTCCTTGTTCGCGTCCGGATGGGCCCGGCGCTTGAAGATGTCCTTGACGGTGATCAGGCCTTTCAGCACCTGCCCGGCGTCCACCACCGGCAGCTTCTCGATGCGATGGCGGGCAAGGATCGCCTCCGCCTCCTCCAGCGTGGTGCCGACCGGCGCGGTAACCAGGTTTTCCCGGGTCATCGCCTCGCGGATCGGCTGGTCGAGGTTCCGCTCGAACTGGAGGTCGCGGTTGGTGATGATGCCGACCAGCCGGCCGGTCCCGTCCACGATGGGGACGCCCGAGATGCTGAAGCGCCGCATCAGCGTGCTGGCCTCCCGCACCGGACGCTCCGGGCCAAGCGTGATGGGATTCATGATCATCCCGCTCTCGCTCCGCTTCACGCGGTCCACCTCGGCAGCCTGACGCTCGATCGTCATGTTCTTGTGCAGCACACCGATGCCGCCGGCCCGTGCCATCGCCATGGCCATGTCGGCCTCGGTGACGGTATCCATGGCGGCGGAGACGAACGGGACGTTCAGCAGGATGGCGCGGGTCAGGCGGCTCGCGACGCTGACCAGGCGGGGGTGGACGGTGGAGTGGCGCGGGACGAGAAGGACGTCATCGAAGGTCAGCGCGACCTCGGGACGGATGGTGCTCATTGCCGGGACTGCTCCTGATGCAGGACGGCCCACCGCTGACGCATCAGGTCTGGCGGCGGGCCGGCGAGTTTCACGGTCTCCATCCCCAATCGTAGGGGCGGGAACCGCTGAAATCAAGACGCCCCGCGGGCATCTTTCCTGACCGGCGGCGCGGGCGTCTCCGCCGCGGGGCCTTCTGCCACCCGGACAGCCTCTTCCACGACGGCACGACCCGCCGCACTCAGGCCCTTCATGAGCTTGCCCGCGCTGTCCATCAGGCCGAGCGTGCCGCTGATGGCCTGGACCGGAATCTTCCCGGCCCGCATCGTGTCCTCGACCGTCTCGGTGAGCTTGGCAAAGAGGTTCCCCGGCGCGGCGCGCTCGGCGTACTTGCTCTCCAGGAACTCGATATAATCGAGGATCTGGTAGCCCCGCTCGTCGCCGAGGGCTTCCAGCCGCCTGAGGATGCGTTGCTTGAGCAGGTCGTTCATTCCCCCTCCAGTGTGACCCTGAATCTATTGATTTCCATGCCCTCAGGGCCAGCGGGGGTGGTCGGTTCGGTGTTTATACGGGAAGCGGGCGGTCGAGATCAGGGCGGTCAGGCGGTCAGGCGGTCAGGCGGTCAGGCGGTCAGGCGGTCAGAAGCTGGGACGAACGGTCTCATGGCACAATCGACTCCAGCACCAGCACCGGGTTCGGCAGATATCGGGTAACCGCGGACTTGAGCCTCCCCCGGACGGTGAGTTCGGCCAGTGGCGCGAGGGCGCGGAACTGCTCCACCTGCGCCGGCGAAACCTGAATGTAGACGAACCCCGCTTCCGGCAGCGGCCCGCGGGTAAGCAGGTAGGGCTGTCCCGACGGGATCTCGGGGCGGAGTTCATCGGCCCGCTGAAGCGCAAGGAACTGGACTCGCCACTGCAGCGTGCGTCCCTCGTACCTGTCCGGCTCAGCCCGGACCTCCGCGGCGGTGACTCCTGCCAGGACCGTGCTGTCCGGCACGGTCTCCAGGTCCTCCACCCGCATCCAGCCCTCCACCTGCACCCTGGCCCATCCGTCAGCGGTCGTTCGGACCCGGACCGGCGTGCCCTGCCCGACCGTGGCGACGGTCTCGCCACCCGGCTCCGTCAGGATCGCGCCGGCCTTCGCCATCTGTGCCCGGTCGAGCGCGCCCGCCCGGGGAGCCGGACCGAGAGCGGTATCGGCCCGTGAGGGGCTCCCGGCCCGGGCCGTGTCACGCGCCGCTGATGGGGCGCCCCTCCCGACCGCACTGCGGGGAATCCAGCCGGTGCGGTGGACCTGGGTCCACGCTCCTCGCTTGCCGTCCCGGCTCAGCAGGGCACCAGTGACGAGCTTCGCCAGGATGGTCCCGTTGGGCTCGGCGCGGAGGTTCTCCGTCGGGCGGGCCGAGACTGAGACATCAAACCCCTCGCGCCGGTCCGCGCTGGTCGAGGGCGTGTAGATCCAGCCGGCCAGCCGGGCCTCGATCCAGTCGCCGCTCGTCCGCCCGAGAATGACGCGCGTGCCCGGCAGGATCGAGCCCAGCACGACATCCGAGGGCTCCTTGCGGAACTCCGCTTCGCGGGCCACCGTCGTGTGAGTCTGGGCGTGCAGCGGGACGGCTGCGATGGCTGCGGCAAGCAGGAGCACGGCCGGCAGACAGGCTGGTAGGCGACCCCGGGCGGGGCTAGATTGCGGCGCGTAACTCACGGTGTCGCATTGTAGAAACCGCGGAGAGCCATGTCAAACACGTCGCGCCACCAGGGCCCCGTCGTACTGGTGGTCCTGGATGGGTGGGGGTATCGCGCCGAGCGGGAACACAACGCGATCGCCCTGGCCGACGCGCCCGTCTGGAACGGGCTATGGCAATCGGCTCCGCGCACCCTGCTCGAGGCGAGCGGCCGGGCCGTCGGCCTTCCACCGGGCCAGATGGGCAACAGTGAGGTCGGGCACCTGAACCTCGGGGCCGGACGGGTCGTGGCACAGGACATGGTCCGCATCTCCGAGAGCATGGCGGACGGAAGCTTCGCCGCGCTCGAGCCCCTCCGGAACATTGCCACCCATCTCAAGCGCACCGGCGGAGCCCTGCACCTGATGGGCCTCCTGGGTTCTGGCGGCGTGCACGCGCTGGACCAGCACCTGCTCGGATGCGTCGAATGGGCGGCGGCGGCCGGGATCCGGCGAATCGCCATCCAGGGCTTCCTGGACGGGCGGGACTCGCCGCCCACTTCGGGGGAACGGGTGGTCGCCCGGCTTGTTGACGACCTGCGGTCCATCGCCGGGGAACGCGCCACGATCGCCACCCTGACCGGTCGTTACTACGCCATGGACCGCGACCAGCGCTGGGAACGGACCCGCCTGGCCTATGAAGCCATGGTCCACGGCGCCGGCCATGCCGTCACCAATCCGGTGGAAGGCGTCCGCGCGGCCTATGACCGCGGCGAAACCGACGAGTTCGTCCGGCCGCTCGTGGTGCAGCGCGACGGGGAGCCGGTGGCCCTCCTGCGCGACGGGGACGCGGTCCTCTGCTTCAACTTCCGCAGCGATCGCATGCGCCAGATCGTGCGCGCGCTGATGGTGGACGGATTCGACGGATTCGAGGTGCCGGACCGGCCGCAGCTGACGATGGCAACCCTCACCCGCTACGACCAGCAGTTCGACCTCCCGGTCCTCTTCCCGCCCTTTTCGCTCTCGCGGATCGTGGCGGAAGTCCTGGCCGACGCGGGGCGGTCGCAGCTCCGCACCGCCGAGACGGAGAAGTACCCGCACGTGACGTACTTCTTCAACGGCGGCAACGAGACGCCGTACCGTGGCGAGGAGCGTGTCCTCGTCCCGTCGCCGCGGGTGGCCACGTATGACCTGGCGCCCGAGATGAGCGCGGCCGGAGTCACCGACCGCCTCTGCGAAGGGATCGAGCGCCGGGCGCACGACTTCATCCTCTGCAACTATGCGAACGCGGACATGGTCGGCCATACGGGCGTGCCCGCCGCAATCATCCGTGCCGTGGAGACGGTCGACCAGTGCCTGGCGCGGGTGCTGAAGAGCGCCGAGCGCAGCAGCGCTGCCGTCGTCATCACGGCCGACCACGGCAACTGCGAAGTGATGGTGGACCCCGAGACCGGGGGGCCACACACGGCACACACCACCAACCCGGTTCCGCTCGTCGGGGTCAACATCGGGGCGCCGTCGCTCCGCAGCGGCGGGAGCCTGCGCGACGTCGGCCCGACCATCCTCAGGCTGCTCGGGATCGAACCGCCCCCGGAGATGACCGGCCGGGACCTCCGCGACCTCCAGGACTCATGAAACGCATCACGATTCTTCCCGTCCTCGTCCTCGTCACCGCCTCGGGCCTCGCCGCGCAGGTCGGACACGCGCCGGCGCATTCGCCGTTCCGCGACATCACCTACGGCAAGGCCATCACGCCGATGATCGGCTCGTTCGGCGGCGACGGCGGCAGGCTCGGCATCGGGCCCCACCACGGCACCACCTACGGCGCGCGAATCGCGCTGCGCCTGAGCGGCACCATCGAAGCCGGCTTCGCCGTGCACAGCGGCACGTTCGACCGCCTGATCGTGGATGCCGACGCGCCGGTGGCCACCCGCGTGACCGGTCCGGTCGACCAGAAGGTGACACTGGCCGAGGTCGGCTTCCAGCTCAACCTCACGGGCGGCAAGACCTGGCACCGGCTCGCGCCCTTCGTCAATGCGGCCGGTGGACTCGTCATCGCGAAACGAACCCCGGCGGACACCAGTGGATTCAACCTCGGCACCAAGGGCCAGCTGTCGCCGGGTATCGGCACGCGGATATTCCTCTCCCAGCGCTTCCACGTGCGGCTCGAGGCGCGTCAGACTTTCTGGAAGCTGACCTATCCCGTGGCCTATACCGACGAGCCCGCGCTGGATCCCGGGACGACGGAATCCAACGCGGTACTCCAGGACCGCAAGCTCCAGCAATGGACGTCCGCGACCTGGCTGATGGCCGGAATCTCCTACTCCTTCTGATCCGCGCCCCGCGGGCGCATGGCAGGGCCATGCCGGTTTCGCTCACCCGCACCGTCCGCTTTCCCGCCCGGCACCGGATGTACCGGGCCGACTGGCCGGAGGCACGGAACCGCGAAACGTTCGGTCCGCTGGCCGACTACCACCCGCACGACTACACCTGCCTCATCACCGTGGGCGGCCGGCTCGATCCCGATTCCGGCATGGTGATGGACCTCGTTCTCCTGGACCGTATCCTGGAGGAGGAAGTCCTCCATCCGCTCGCCGGCCAGATCCTGAACGAGCGCGTGACGTTCGAGGATCACCAGCCTCCCGCCACCTGCGAAGCGATAGCCGCGTGGATCTTCGCGCGTGTGGCGGCCCGGCTGCCCGTGGGCGTATCCCTGGAGCGGGTCCGGATCGCGGAGGACCCGACACTGTATGCCGACTGCACCGGATAACGGGCCGGTCAGGGTACCCAAGCGGGGCGGGCGCATGCGCGACGACGCGGCCGCCGTCGAGGAAGTCCCGGTCTGGCTGGAAATCAACGGACGCCAGGCCGTCACCTGGATGTGCACCCCCGACTTGCTCGAAGAACTCGCCATCGGGTGGCTCCACGGCGAGGGCTTCATCGACACGATGGACGAAGTCCGCCTCCGGCCCTGCGCGACCGACCTCGGCTTCTGGGCTACGGTCAGTGAGGACCGCGTCGCCAGTGTGGCAGCCGAGCAGCGGCGCCCCGTGCTGGCTTCGGGCTGCGGCGCCGTGTCCACGTTCCTGGCAGACCCGGCCACCGCGGTACGGATGCCGCTTCGCGGGGCGGTACCGGACCTGGAGCGTATGCGCGCGCTCTTCAAGGAGATGTTCAGCATGGGCCAGCGGTACCGGGATACGGGAGGCATTCACGCCGCGGCCCTGGTGGGGGATGACGGGCTGCGGTTCCATGCGGAGGACATCGGCCGCCACAACGCCGTGGACAAGGTCATCGGGGCGGCGCTCCTTGCGCGGCAGCCGGTGGCAGGACTCGGCCTCCTGGTGACCGGCCGCATCTCCGCAGAGCTGGCGTTCAAGGGCTCCCGCGCCGGGATCAACTGGGTGGCGACGCCATCGGTTCCCAGCACCCTCGCGGTGGAGATCGCCCTTCGCAGCGGCATGACCCTGGTGGGGCGGGCGGTGAGCGGCCACCCGCAGCGGCACACCGGGAACTGATGCCGCCGACGGCTGACGCACTGAAGCGCCTCCTCGGCGAGGCACGGACGATCGCCGTCATCGGGCTGAGTCCGAATGCCTCGCGGCCGAGCCACTCCGTCTCGGCCTATCTCCAGCGCGCGGGCTACCGCATCGTGCCGGTCCGGCCGTCCACCGGCACGATTCTCGGGGAGCCGGTGTATCCCGACCTGATGACAGCCGCCCGCGAGGCCGGACCGGTGGACATCGTGGATGTTTTCCGGCGCTCCGAGGCGGTGGCGGAACTGGTCCCCGGCATCCTCGAGGTGCGCCCCCGCCTGGTGTGGCTGCAGATGGGCGTGGTGGACGAGGCCTCCGCGCGGAAGCTCGAGGATGCCGGGATCCCGGTGGTGATGGACCGGTGCCTGGCGGTGGAACACCAGGCCCTCGTCGGCTGAGTGGCCGGCTGACACCATCCCGCGCGACGGCCGTCAGGACAGGACTGGAGGCGGCTGAGCGGTGCAGGAGTGGCGGCCACGGACGTCCCCCGAAGACAGAGCTAACTTGCAGCAATCAACGCCCGCCCGTTCTTCAGACCCCCAGGGGGAGACATGGTTCACCGACGCCTGGCGCTCATACTGCTTCTTCTTGTGATCGCCACGCCCGTCGCCGCACAGAAGACGGCCGACCAGGCCAGACTGAGCCTCGGGCTGTCCGCCGGCTTCATCGGCGGGGTCGATGTCTGGTCGGTGGCGAACCAGCCGCTCTATGACGGGCCGGGTGGCACTCCATTCGTGGACTCGCTGGCCATCACCCGCAACACCCACTCGACCATCGGCGTGGTATTCCACGGCACGTATTTTCCCGGTGACCACGTGGGCTTCACCGGCGAGGCGATGCTCGTCGGACTGGGCTTCGAGGATAACTGCCACCTCCAGTTCGCATCCGGCTCCTCGCGTAACGCCCAGGTCTGCAACAGTATCGACCAGAACACCGATCCCGGCACCGCAGTCGCGCTCTCGGCCGGCGTCATCTACCGGGTCCTGAGCCGGCAGTTCGTCTCACCCTACGTGCGGCTGCATGCCGGATTCGCCGTGACACAGGCGAAGAGCCTCCAGGTCGAGGGCAACTTCCTGGGTGACAGCACCGCGACCCAGCAATCCACGGTGGTGGTCTATAACGACCCGAAGCCCAAGCGGCTCACCCCCGCTTTCGGTATCGGCGTCGGGGCGACCTTCGCAATTGGGCGGGGCTATCAGATCCGCGCCGAGGCGCGGGACAACATCGTCGGAATCCAGGCGGTCACCGGCATCACTCCCCTCGATGGCGCGCAGCCGCCCAACAAGGTCGAGTACAAACACAACTACAGCATCACCATCGGCTTCGATATCGTGCTCGAGCGCCGGCGGGGACGGCGCTACTAGCCTGGCCGGGCCATCCTCCGGCCCCGTGCGGGGCGCCATCCTCGCCGGAGGGCAGGCCAGCCGGTACGAGGGCCGTCCCAAGGGGCTCGAGCCGGTCGGTGGCGTCCGGATCCTCGACCGTCTGGTCGAGGCCTTCCGCGAGGCCTTCGGCACCCTCCCCCTCCTCGTCGCCAATGACCCGGAGGCCCGGGCCTGGCGCCCGGATCTCCGCATTACCACCGACCTGCTCCCGGGCGCCGGCACGCTGGGCGGGCTGTACACGGCCGTGGCGGCCGCCCCCGCGCCCGTCGTCTGCGCCGCGTGGGACATGCCGTTCGTGACCGCCGTGCTGCTCCGCCGGCTGGCCGCGGGACTCGAGCGGCATGATGCCTTCCTGCCGGCCAGCGGGGGTCGGCGCGGGATGGAGCCGCTCTGCGCCGCGTATGGGCCCTCCTGCCGGAAACCCATGGAGGATTCCATCGCGAGTGGCGACCTGCGGGCCATCGGTTTCCATTCGGCCGTCGATGTGGGTATTCTCCCCCTCGAGGAGATCCGCCGGTTCGGGGATCCCGCACTCATGTTCCTGAACGTGAACACACCGGAAGACCGCACCAGGGCGGAGGCCGAGTGGCAGCGCGCATCCTCTCGATAATCGGACGCAAGGACACCGGGAAGACCACCCTCCTCGTGGCACTGGCGAAGGAATTCGCGCGCCGCGGGCGCCAGGTCATGACCATCAAGCACGCCAGCCATCCCGCGCGGCTTGACCAGCCGGGCACGGATTCGTATCGGCACTTCCACGAGGGTGCCGTCTCCCGCGTCGTGCTCGCCGCACCCGAGCTCAGGGCAATCATTGACCGGACCTCGGACGAGGCGGATCCCATCGCCCTGGCCCGCCAGTATCTCTCGGATGCCGACCTGATCCTGGTGGAGGGGTTCAAGAAGGCGCCGATTCCGAAGATCGAAGTCTTCCGGCGCGCCGTCGCGGACCAGCCCCTGTTCGATCCCGCCGCCCCGAACGCCGACGAGTGGATCGCGGTGCTGACCGACGACAGCGAGTTCCGCGCGCCCTGCCACGTGCTCCGCTTCCAGGACACGATCTGGCTCCAGACGCTGGCCTCCATCGCCTGGGACCGTTCCAAAGTCCTGACGTGAGCGGCCCGCTCAGCGCTCGTGATGCCGCGCTCGGCATCCTGGCCGCGGTCCACACCCAACCCACCCTCCGCATTCCCCTCGACGACGCCCGCGGCGCTGTCCTGGCCGAGGACCTCGTCAGTCCGATCGACGTCCCGGCATGGACCAATTCGGCCATGGACGGCTACGCGGCGCGGTCGGAGGACGTGCGCGGGGCGAGCACGGAATCACCTGTTCGGCTCCGGGTCATCGAGCAGATCCCGGCTGGGGGATTTCCGGAGCGGCGGATCGGCCCCGGCGAGAGCGCCCGGATCTTCACCGGCGCCCCGCTGCCTGGGGGCGCCGACAGCGTGATCCGCCAGGAGGATACGGACCTGGGGGTGGACATGGTCACGATCACCTCCGATCGGGACTGTGGCGTCAACATCCGCCCGGCCGGCGAGGACATCACCCGCGGGAGCACGGTGCTCCGGGCCGGGCGCGAACTGCGGGCCGCTGAGCTTGGCGTGCTGGCTTCCCTTGCTGTGGCGGCACCGATGGTCCATCGCCGGCCCCGGGTGGGCATCCTCGCCAGCGGCGATGAGATCGTGGACGTGGACGAGGCGGACGCCATCCTCGCCGGCCGCAAGGTGGCGAGCTCAAATACGCACACGTTGCGGGCCCTGATCCTTGATGCCGGCGGCGTTCCCGTCGACCTCGGCATCGCCCGGGATACGCCGGAGAGCCTCCGGGAGCACCTGGCCGGCGCGGCGGAGTGCGACCTGCTCGTCACGACCGCCGGTATCAGCGTGGGGGAGCACGACCACCTCCGGGGCGTGATGGAGGCGCTTGGTGGGGAACTCCGGTTCTGGCGCCTGCGGATGCGGCCCGGAGCTCCGGTCGGTTTCGGATTCCTCGGCGTGGTGCCGTGGATCGGGCTCCCGGGCAATCCGGTGAGCACCATGGTCACGTTCGAACTCTTCGTCCGCCCGGCTATCCGGCGGATGGCGGGTCACGCGCATCCTTTCCGGCGCGGGACCACGGTGACCCTGGCCGAACCCGTCACCGTCCGGCCCAGGCTGCAGCACTTCCTCCGGGCCGTGGTGGAGGATCGCCCGGGCGGGCTCCAGGTGCGGCTCACCGGCCCCCAGGGGTCCGGTATTCTCACTTCGATGGTCGCGGCCAATGCGTTGCTCGTGATACCGGAGGGGCAGTTCGAGACTCCCGCCGGTGCCACCGCCACGGCCCTGCTCCTGCATGTGCCCGCCTGGGCGGGAGATCCCCCCTTCTAGGGGCCTCGCCTCGTTGACGCCCCGGGCTGCCCCGGGATACACTTGGCTCAGGCGGGCCAGGGGGTCCATCAGCCCTGCGGGGTGGGGCGGACCGGACAACTGAACGTTGCATGCACGAGGCCCGGGTGGCGCCCGAGAGGCGCCACGGGCCTCGTGCGCTTTCACGGCATAGCTGGAGTGGTACATGAACAACGTCCGTACCTGGGTCC
This sequence comes from uncultured Gemmatimonadales bacterium, assembly GCA_963825055.1. Classification (GTDB taxonomy): domain Bacteria; phylum Gemmatimonadota; class Gemmatimonadetes; order Gemmatimonadales; family GWC2-71-9; genus CAWGSK01. The sequence goes on along the minus strand of CAWGSK010000007.1, from coordinate 53,654 downwards.
TGATGGCGGGCCTCATGGCCCTCTTCCTGGCCGCCGGTCAGCTGCTGGGCGGCAGCGCCGGGCTGGGGCTCGCGCTGGTCCTCGGCGTGGCGCTCAACTTCATCATGTACTTCTTTTCCGACCGCATCGTGCTGCGCATGTACCATGCGAAGGTCGTGAACCGGTCGGAGGCGCCGGAGCTTTACGCGATGGTCGACCACCTGCGCCAGCGCGCGGGGCTTCCAATGCCGGCGATCGCTGTTGCGCCGCACGAGCAGCCGAACGCCTTCGCCACCGGACGGAGCCCGGAGAAGGCCGTCGTCGCGGTCACGGCCGGGATCCTCAAGTACATGCCCGAGGACGAACTCGAGGGTGTCCTGGCCCATGAGCTCGCGCACGTGAAGAACCGCGACATGCTCATCACCACGCTGGCAGCCGGGATCGCGGGCGCCATCGGGTACCTCCCCTACCTGCTGATGTTCGGCATGGGCGGGGGCGACGACGACCACCCGGTGGCGGGGCTCGCCATGCTCCTGCTGGCCCCCATGGCGGCCATGCTCATCCAGTTCGCCGTGAGCCGGCAGCGCGAGTTCGAGGCCGACCGGGTCGGGGCCGAGATCCTCGGGCGTCCGATGCCCCTGGCAAACGCCCTGCGCCGGCTGGACGCGATGGCCCATCGCATCCCCATGCGGGTCCAGCCCGCGGCCGCGCCACTCGCCCAGGTCAACCCGCTGGCCGCCCAGGGCGGCGGCATTACCAACCTCTTCAGCACCCACCCCCCCACCGCCGAGCGCGTTGCGCGTCTCGAAGCCATGGCCGCCGGCCGCTGAGTGCGGCACTCCGCGCTGCTGTGGGGCGGATTCGGCATCCTGATCCTGCTCCTGCTGGCGCTGGACCTGGGTATCCTGCATCGCAAGAGCCGAGTCCTCGGCCTCAGGGAGGCCCTGACATGGACTGCGGGCTGGGCGGGGCTGGCCGTCGCCTTCGGCGTCGGCGTTTTTGCCTTCATGGGCAGCACCTCGGGGCTCGAGTACTTCACCGGCTACCTGATCGAGCTTTCCCTCAGCGTCGACAACCTTTTCGTCTTCCTGCTGGTCTTCCAGTATTTCGCCGTGCCTGCCCGGCAGCAGCCCCGCGTCCTCCAGTGGGGCATCCTCGGCGCGCTGGTGATGCGCGGGGCGATGATCGTCGGCGGCGCGCTCCTCGTCAACCGGTTCGACTGGGTTCTGTATGTGTTCGGGATCGTCGTAATGATCACCGGCATCCGGATGTTCCTGAGCGGCGAGGCCCATGTGGAGCCCGAGCGGAACCCGGTGGTGAAACTGGTCCGCCGTGTCCTGCCCGTGACGGAGAGCTACCAGGGGCGACGGTTCCTGGTCCCCACGCGAGCGGGCCTGCGGGCAACGCCGCTGCTCATCGTCCTGGTCGTGATCGAGACGACCGACGTGGTCTTTGCAGTGGACAGCATCCCGGCCATCTTTGCCGTCACGCGTGATCCATTCATCGTGTACACTTCGAATGTCTTCGCCATCCTCGGCCTCCGGGCACTCTTCTTCGTCCTGGCCGGGATGCTGGACCGGTTCGCCTACCTCAAGCCCGCCGTGTCCGCCATCCTGATCTTCGTGGGGGCCAAGATGCTGATGGAGGAAGTGGTGCACGTGCCGATCTGGCTCTCGCTCGTGGTCATCATCTCGGTCCTGGGCGCGGCGGTGACGCTGTCGCTCCTGCGCACCAGGCACGGGGAGGGACATGCATGATGCCTGATCCCGCCGCTCGACCTGCCCTGCGCGAGCGCCTGGGCCTGCACCGACCCGAGCTGGTCGCCTGGGCGATGTATGACTGGGCCAACTCCGCGTTCGTGCTCATCATCATCACGGCCATCTTCCCGATCTACTTCTCCAAGGTGGCGGCGGGAGACCTGCCGCCCTCCGTGGCCACCTTCCGCTACAGCCTCGCCACGACCATCGGACTCCTGATCATTGCGCTCCTCGCCCCGTTCCTCGGCGCGCTTGCCGACTTTGCGGGAATCAAGAAGCGGATGCTGGGGATCTTCCTCGCCCTCGGCGTGACGTCCACGGCCCTCATGTTCTTCATCCAGCGGGGGGACTGGCTCCTGGCGGCGCTGCTCTTCATCGCGGCCAATATCGGCGCCAACGGGAGCTTCGTGTTCTATGACGCCCTGCTGCCGCACGTCGCGCGGGATTCGGAGGAGATGGACCGGGTATCCTCGGCAGGATACGCGCTCGGATATCTCGGCAGTGCCCTGCTCATGGGGCTCACGGTGGCCTGGATGCTCCATCCGGAGTGGTTCGGCCTTCCGGCAGGACCGGATCTCACGCCCGCTCAGGCTACCCTGCCGAAGCGACTGGCATTCCTCGCGGTCGCCCTCTGGTGGGTCGGCTTCGCGATCCCGCTCTTCCGTCGTGTCCCCGAGCCGCCGGTTCGCCAGGGTCGCGGACAGGTCGCGGGCCGTGCCCTGGCGCGGGCGGCCTGGAGGCGACTCCGCGACACCCTGGGCGAGCTCCGCGGGTACCGCAACGCCTTCCTCATGCTGCTCGCGTTCCTGATCTACAACGACGGGATCGGAACGATCATCCGCATGGCCACGATCTACGGGACCGAGATCGGCATCGGGCAAACAGCGCTGATCGGGGCCATCCTGATGGTCCAGGTTATCGGGATCCCGTTCGCGTTTCTCTTCGGGGCCCTTGCTGGACGGGTGGGAGCCAGGCGCCTCGTCCTGCTCGGTGTGGTGGTGTATGCCGGCATCAGCATCTATGGCTACTACATGCATACCGCCGGGCAGTTCTTCATCCTTGCGGGCCTGGTCGGCATGGTGCAGGGCGGTACCCAGGCCCTCAGCCGCTCGCTCTTCGCGAGCATGGTCCCGCGGCACATGTCCGGTGAGTTCTTCGGGTTCTTCGCAGTGGTCGAGAAATTCGCGGGGATCTTCGGGCCGGCCCTCTTCGCTCTGGCGATCTACCTGACCGGATCGAGCCGGAGCGCCCTGCTCTCGGTGATCGTTTTCTTCGTGGCGGGCGGTGTGTTGCTGCTCCGGGTAGACGTGGACGAGGGCCGGGCCGTGGCCCGCGCGGCGGAGGCCGCGGCTACTCCCCCAGCACCTTGAGGACTACGCGCTTGCGGCGCTGGCCGTCCCACTCACCGTAGAACACCCGCTGCCACGGGCCGAGGTCGAGCCGGCCCTCGGTCACCGGTACGATCACCTCGTGCCCCACCGTCAGGCTCCTCAGGTGTGCCGCGGCATTGTCCTCACCGGTCAGGTTGTGCCGATAACGCTCCGGATCCCACGGCGCGACAGTGCCCTCGAGCCAGGCCAGGATGTCGTGCCAGAGCCCCGATTCGTGGTCGTTCACGAAGACGGAGGCGGAGATGTGCATGGCGGATACCAGGATGAACCCCTCCCGGATCCCGCTCTCGTCCACCGCCGCGGCAACCTGGTCCGTGATGTCGATGATCTCCTGGCGCTCTGTCGTGTTGAACCAGAGATAGGCGGTATGGCTGGACATGCGTGGGCTCCTGTCGCATTTATGGGGTCGGGGAGGTGCGCATGCAGATGCACTGGACTATCGAATTCGAGCGGGACCGCGAGCTCGTCGTGATCCGGACGAGCGGCCGTTTCAACCTCCGGGACCACGCCGCGATGACGGAAGAGATCCTCGCAAGGGAGTTCTGGCGGCCGGGCATGGCCACCCTCTTCGACCACCGCGCCCTGGACTTCCATGATGTCGGCTTCGAGACCATGTCGGCCGCCAGCCGGACGCATCGGGACCAGGATGACCAGATCGGCCCTGGACGCTGCGCCATCCTCATGAAGGACGAGGCCGATTTCGGACGTGGCCGCATGTGGGAGAACATCTCCCAGGACCGGATCAGCGTCCAGAGCCAGATTTTCACTGACCTCGCCGCAGCCCGTAGCTGGCTGGCCGCGGACGTGGCGGAGTGAGGAGCATCACGGCCTCCTGACACCTGCGCGGGCGTGATGGATTCGAGCGAGCCCGCCCCCGGTCCGGTGTCCAACCCGTTCAGCGGAGTCTCGATTGCAACGCTTCTGCACCGTCTTCTTCGTCCTGGCGCTGGGCTGTGGCAGGAATCCGGGACCGCCGCCCGCTCCGGGCACCGCCACGGCCCTTCTCAACACGGAATGGCGGCTCGTCACGCTCAACCGGATCCCCGCCGGCCTCGGGGCCGGAGGCCGGTTCGCGACCCTCGAGCTCTCCTCTGACGACATGCATGTGAGCGGCTTCGCGGGGTGCAACCGGATCGGAGGGCGATACACCATGGACGGCAGCGACCTCCGCTTCGTCCAGGTCTACACCACGAGGATGGCGTGCGACGACGGCATGGACCTCGAGCAGCGGTACCTGGCAGCGCTGGATGACACCCGCGAGTTCCGGCTCGAGGATGGCCGGCTCCGTCTCATCGGCGTGCCCGGAGTGCTGGCGGAATTCGAGGCGCGGCCCTAACTCAGTGCGGACGCGCCGGCCCCGGGCCCGGGAGGCGTCGGTGTGTCCCGCCCGGCCGATGCGCCACGCACCTGGTTCCGGCCCGACTGCTTCGCATGGAACAGGCGGCGATCGGCGGCGTCGAGCAGGGCATCCCCCTGCTCCCCGTCGTCGGGCATGCCGGCCACGCCCGCGCTCACCGTGAGCCGGGCATCGTAGTCGCGCCGCGGTACCGGGACGCCCAGGTTGGCAACGGCGAGCCGCACCTCCTCCATTTTCTCCACGCCTTCCTCGAGCGACGTTTCCGGCATCACCACCACGAATTCCTCCCCGCCGTACCGGGCCACGATATCGCTCTGGCGGAAGGATACCTGCATGCATGCGGCGATGGCCCTGAGGGCGGCGTCGCCGGCGGCGTGTCCCATGGAGTCATTGAAGCGCTTGAAGTGGTCCACGTCGACCATGGCCACCGCAAGCGGCCGACTGTACCGACGGGCGCGGCTGACCTCGATCCGGAGGCGGTCGTCGAAGAAGCCGCGGTTCACCAGCCCGGTGAGGCGGTCGTGGGTGCTCAGCAGGAGGAGGCGCCGCGCGCGCAATACCAGCGCCGTGCTCAGGACCGTCGCCGTGACCAGGAGGATCAGCCGGGAGAACTGGTCTCCCCAGTTGAACATGCCATAGCGGAACGGGGCGAAGGATGGGTGGTTCAGGTCCCAGTGCGAACTGGCCCAGCCCACGATCAGCCCATACTGGACCACGGCGAGGAGACCCGCGGTCAGGCAGGTCCGCACGTCATACCGGAGGCTCGCGGCGCCTATGGCAAGGAAATAGACCTCGAAAATGACCTTGCTGTTGACCGCGATGTGCGGTTGGCCAATGTACAGGAAGACGACCAGCGCGACGCTCACGAACGTGACGTCGAACGTGCTCGTGAGCAGGCCGAGCCAGGGACGGTAGAAGTCGCGACGGACGAGAAGGAAGACCGCGATGGCGAGGAGGAGGGCCGTCAGCGTGATCCCCACCCCGACCATTGTCTCCTCGGGGGTGGACTGGCCCGCGGTGGCGATCGGGACGAGCAGCAGGACGGCCGTGATGAACACGCGGATGCGGGCGACGAGGAGCTCGCCGTCGGCCCCCGCGCCCAGCAGCAGCGGGTCCCGGCCCCCGAATGCCACCGGCATGTCCATCACGGGGATCTGGCTGTCGTCCATCTCACCTCGCCGTCAGGGCGGCCCTGGTTACATGGTGCGGTACTTGGGCCCGCTGCCGCCCTCGCGCGGAAGCCAGCGGGGTCCCAGGACATCGGTCGCCTTGCAGTCGACGCAGTTCGGGGCGTTGACCGCCAGGCGGTCGCCGTCACGCTCGTAGACTCCCGCCGGACATACGTGGCTGTAGAACTCGGCTACTTCGGGAGGGACGTCCGCCCCCACGACGAGGTGCACAGGAATGGTGTCACGCGTGGCATTGCCTGACTTGAACACCGCATCCACCTTGCTGAAGGTGAGGGTGTTATCCGGGACGAACGGCTCCGCGGGCCCCTGGTGCCGTGGCTCCGCTGCGTCCTCCTCGACGTGGACCTGCGCGCCCGGAAACCGGCCGCCCGTGAGGGTCATGAGCCCGGCCTTCATGCCACCCATGACGAATCCGCTCTTGAACGCGAGTCGCATGTTGCGGGTGCGGTCGAGGTCCTCCACGATGTAACTGTCGGCCACGAGGCGGTCGCAGGCGGCCAGCGTGGCGGCCGAAGTGTCCTGCTTCCTGAGCGCCTCGAAGGCGGTCCGCCCGGCATAAATACCGGACTGGATCGCGTAGTGGATCCCCTTGAGTGAGGGGACGTCCACGTAGCCGGCCGAGTCACCGATGACCATGATACCGTCACCGCTGCGGCGCGCGGCGAACGAATGCAGGCCACCCTCGGGGATCGTCTTGGCGCCCCATTCCACCAGTTGGCCACCCCCGAGCAGGTCCCGGAAGAGCGGGTGCGACTTCATCCGCTGCAGGAGCACATGCACATCGAGGTTGGCATTGTCGTAGTCCAGCCCGACCACGAGGCCGAGTGACACCAGGTTGTCGGCCAGGGGATACGCCCAGCTCCCGCCGAACGCGCTGGACGGAAGCGGCCATCCCAGCGTGTGGATGATGCGATCGAGCGGCTGCCTCGTCTCCCACAGCTCTTTCACCCCCAGCGCGTAGATCTGGGGATTCGGCGAGGTGATGCCCTGCCACTGCTGCCAGGCCTGGGTGAGCGCGCCACGGGTGCCCTCGGACAGGACCGTGATCTTCGCGGTGATGTCGGTGGGCTCGGCGTAGCCGTCGGTCGGTTTCCCCTGGCGGTCCAGTCCTGAAGGCGTGGTCCTGACGCCGCGCACCAGGGTCCCCTCGGTGAAAAGGGCGTCGGCGGGGAACCCCGGGAAGATGTCCACGCCCAGCCCCTCGGCCTGCTCGCCCATCCAGCGAACCAGCTCGCAGATGCTGGCAGTGTAGTTCCCCGCGTTGTGCATGGTTGGGGGCACGGGAATCTTCATGGCCCGCGTCGGCGTCAGGTAGTAGACCGACTCGTGCTCCACTGCCCGGCGGAAGGGGAAATCACCGTCGGACAGGTCAGGAAAGAGTTCCCGGAGGCTCCGGGGATTGATCACGGCCCCGGAAAGATTGTGCTCGCCAAGCGCACCGGCCTTCTCCAGGACGCCGATGCTCACCTCGCCCAGGCTGCCTCCTGCCTCCTGGTCCCGGCGAACCAGCCGGGCCAGTTCGATGGCCCCGGCCAGACCGGCGGGCCCCGCCCCCACGAAGAGCACGTCCATCTCAAGGGCTTCGGCGCCGGGTTCCCCGGTCAGGATCAGGCGGTCGAGCGGTAACTTCGGCTGGTAGCGGAGCGGGACGATCGGTGCCACGGGCGCGGGCTCCTGGAATCTGGCGTGGGGAAATCAGGTGCTCCAATATAGGACGTTCGCGGCGGCCCCCCACCCCCGGGATGTTTCACTTTGACGAGACGGCATGACGCCCCTTGCCACTCCGGCAGGAAAGTCCCACATTGGCGGGCAGTTCTGCGGCCGCATCCATGGCCGCCCCCGTGCACCACCGGCCATCCCGGCCCGTTCAACGGTATCATCCGACCCGCTCGCACCTGCCGGCCTCCACGGCCAAGGCGGTGCCTTGCGCGCCAACCCCTGACTTGAGTGCAGCCGATGCCCCGATTCCGTGCCCTGATCGCGTCCATCATCCTGATCGTGACCGCCCTGGTCGCCCCTGCTCCGGCCCTTGCGGCCGCCCAGGGCCTCCAGACCGGCGACAGCGTCGGCGTGGAGGCCGCTCCCTCGACCGATGTCGTCGGCAGCTCGCTGATGGACAGGGTAGACGGCGTCGTGGGGGTCGTGAACAGTGCGATCAGTGCGGTGTTCTTTGCGGACGTGCTCTGGTTCGACCAGGCGCATACCCTCCCGCTGGTCGTGCTCTGGCTGGTCGTGGGCGCCACCTACTTCACCATCCGGATGGGATTCATCAACATCCGCGGGTTCAAGCACGCCATCAACGTGACGCGGGGTGCCTACAGCAACCCGGACGACGCCGGGGAGGTGAGCCACTTCCAGGCGCTGACCACGGCGCTCTCCGCCACCGTGGGCCTCGGGAACATCGCGGGCGTGGCCATCGCCATCAGCATCGGCGGGCCAGGCGCCACGTTCTGGATGATCGTCGCGGGCCTGCTCGGCATGTCGTCCAAGTTTGCCGAGTGCACACTGGGCCAGAAGTACCGCGAAGTCCGCTCCGATGGGCACGTCATGGGCGGCGGGATGTTCTATCTCTCCAAGGGCCTCGGAGAACTCGGCATCCCGAGGTTCGGAAAGGTGCTGGCGGTGCTGTTCGCGATCCTCTGCATCGGCGGATCCATCGGCGGCGGGAACATGTTCCAGGTCAACCAGTCCCTGAATGCCCTGACCGAGACCATCCCCGGGCTGGGTTCGATGCCATGGCTCTACGGCCTCATCATGATGGTCATGGTCGGCATCGTGATCATCGGCGGTATCCGCCGGATCGCCTCGGTCGCCGACAAGATCGTGCCGATCATGTGCATCGTATACGTCGCGGCCGCGCTCTTCATCCTCTTTGACAACGCCCAGCATATCCCGGCCGCCTTCAGCGCCATCCTCTCCGGCGCCTTCACGCCTGCGGCGGGATACGGCGGCTTCATCGGTGTCCTGGTGACCGGCTTCCAGCGCGCCGCGTTCTCCAACGAGGCCGGGGCGGGATCGGCGGCAATCGCCCACTCGGCGGCTCGGACGCCCTACGCTGTCCGCGAGGGCATCGTGGCGCTGCTCGAACCGTTCATCGACACCGTCATAGTCTGCACCATGACCGCGCTCGTCATCGTGATCACCGGCGCCTACAACAATCCGGACTACGAGTCGATCCGCGCGACAAGCCAGGGCGCCGCGCTCACCAGCCGGGCCATGGGCGAGCACCTGACCTGGTTCCCCTACATCCTGTCCGCCGCGGTGATGCTGTTTGCCTACTCCACGATGATCTCCTGGAGCTACTACGGAGAGCGCTGCTGGTCGTACCTCGTGGGCGACGGGAAGACGCGGATCTACCAGGTCGGCTTCGTCATCTTCACCTTCCTCGGCTCGATCGTCTCAGCCACCAACGTGCTCAACTTCGGTGACCTGATGATCCTCGGCATGGCCTTCCCGAACATGCTCGGCGTGGTCCTGTTGAGCGGCAAGGTGCGGCGGGACCTGGATGAATACTGGGGCAAGCTGAAGCGGGGTGAGTTGAAGCGGTATAAGTAGCCGGGAGTCGGGAGTCGGGAGTCGGGAGTCGGGAGTCGGGAGTCGCTCCACGATTCTGTCATTCTGAGGGCCGTCAAGGCCCGAGGAATCTCGTCAGCCGCCGATCGAACGGCGGGGGCTTGCAAAGGCGCTCGATCCCGAGCCAGAAGATTCCTCGCTGGACGCTCGGAATGACACGACTGTCTCACCATCAGCCTGTCCGCCTGTCCGCCTGCCCGCCTGTTACCGTCCGCCCTGTTCTATCTCCAGACCCAGATCCGCCGCCCGGACACTATGCGTCAGGGCCCCAATCGAGATGTAATCCGGCCCCGCCTCCGCGTGGGCCCGCACGTTCTCCAGGGTGATGCCGCCGGTCGCCTCGATTTCGATCCCCGGCCGGAGCGAGCGGGCAAGGACGGACCACTCCAACAGGACGGCGGGGGTCTGGTTGTCCACCAGCAGCCGATCCGCGCCGGCCTGGCAGGCCTCCTCGACCTGCCCCAGCTCCTCCACCTCCACCTGCACCGATTCCGCCCCGAGCCGCCGGGCCTCCGCCACAGCGTCGACGAGCGTGCCGCCAGACTGCCGGAGCGCCGCCCAGTGATTGTCCTTGAGCATCACGGTGCGGTCGAGCCCGACCCGGTGCAGCACCGCGCCGCCCGCCAGGGTGGCTGCGATGTCCAGGAGCCGGAGCCCGGGGGCCGTCTTGCGGGTATGAAGAATGCGGGCCGGCGTCCCCGCGACGGCATCCACATAGGCCCGGGTCGCGGTGGCGATGCCCGACGCACGCTGCAGCAGGTTCAGCAGGGGCCGTTCGACCCGGAGAATGCGATCGAGCGGGCCTCTCACCCGTCCTGCGATACTTCCGGCCGCAAGACGGTCGGCATCCCCGGCCTCCCAGTCCACCGCGCAGCCACCCTCCGACGCCACGCCAAGGGCCCAGGCCAGCCCCGCCAGTACGAGCGGCTCGCGTACCTCGACCCGTCCCGTCGCCTCCAGCCCTGCAGGCACGCTCACCATCGAACTCAGGTCACGCTCACCGTCCTCAGCCAGGGCGAGCCGGGCCATTCGGGCAACGTCTTCGGCAACAGCCTCATCCAGCCATGCGGGCATCAGCGAACTCCTGGAGACGGACGAGTATTGAAAGTCGAAGGTCGAAGGTTGAAGGTCGAAACGACCGGCAACCTCCGACCCGCTACTCGCTCCCTGCCACTTGCCACTTGCTTCTGGTCTGGTGCCGAAGCTCAGCCCTCCGCCCGCGCCTTCTTCACGGCCTCCGTCAGCTTCGGGACAACCTCGAACAGGTCTCCGACAATCCCGTAGTCGGCGACCTTGAAGATCGGGGCATCCTTGTCCTTGTTGATCGCGACGATGGTCTTGGCCGTACGCATGCCGGCGAGGTGCTGGATGGCGCCGCTGATCCCCACGGCGACATACAGGTTCGGGCTCACCGTCTTGCCGGTCTGTCCCACCTGCTCGCCGTGATCGCGCCATCCGGCATCCACCACCGCGCGGCTCGCACCGACCGCTGCGCCTCCGAACGCCGCGGCCAGGTCCTCGATCAGCTTGAAGTTCCCGGGTTCGCGGAGCCCGCGTCCGCCGGACACCACGATCGAGGCCTCCGTCACGTCCAGCGCCGCACCGGCCGGAGCCTTCACTTCCTTCACCTTCACGCGGGCCTGGAAGGACGGCACGTCCACCGTCCCCGCCGCCCCGGCTTTCTCGTTCTTCACCGGCTGGAAGGTGTTGGGCCGGACCGACACCACTGCCGGGGACCCCGTGAGCCTGACCTTCTGGATGACCTTCCCGGCATACACCGGGCGGGTCGCCACCACCTTCCCGTCGTCCACTGCGAGGGCCGTGACGTCGGTTGCGAGACCCACGCCGAGCCGGGCCGCCACGCGGGGAGCAAGGTCACGGCCGGTAGCCGTGGCCGCGAACACGACCGCGTCCGCCCCCCGGGCGGCGGCCGCGATCGTCGCCGCATAGCCGTCGGGGTTGTACAGGCCGAAGTCGTCGTGACTGGCGGCCAGGATGTTGTCCGCCCCGTACTGGGCCAGGTCCGCCGCCCCCTGGAGGTCGCCGGCACCCAGCACCAGCGCGTCCACCGTGCCGCTCATGGCGTCGGCCAGCTCGCGGGCTGCGGTCACGACTTCCTGCGACACCTTCCGGAGGGCTCCGTCGCGCTGTTCGGTCACTGCGAGTATCCGCGCCATCAGAGCACCTTCGCTTCCGTCTTGAGGAGCGCCACCAGCGCGGGCACCGCGTCGGCCCCCTCGCCCACGATCCTGCCCTCCGGCCGGGCCGGGGGCGGCGCGAGCGACAGCACCTCGATGGTGCCCTCGCCGAGCGAAGCAGGCTTCGTCTCGAGGGGCTTCTTCTTGGCTGCCATGATTCCCTTGAGCGAAGGCAGGCGGGGGTTGTTGAGGCCCTTGTCGCAGGTGAGCACGGCGGGCAGGCTGCAGGTCACCACCTCCATGCCGCCTTCGATCTCGCGTTCGGCTTCAACCGATCCACCCTCGACCTTGAGGTGTGCGACGGTCGTGATGCAGGGCAGGTCAAGCAACTCGGCCGTCATCGGGCCGACCTGATGGTTGTAGTCGTCCACGGCCATCTTGCCGAAGAGGATGAGATCATACCCCCCGTCCTTCAGTTCGGCCGCCAGTGCGCGCGCAACTTCCAGCCCGTCCGCCGAGCCCGTCGCTTCCAGGAGCACGCCACGATCGACACCCATGGCCAGGGCCGTCCGGATCGTCTCCTGGGAAGCGGAGCTACCCAGCGCGATCACGACGGCCTCCCCGTCGTCACCCCGCAGTTTGAGCGCTTCCTCCACGGCGTATTCATCGTAGGGATTCGGCACGAACTTCACGCCGCTCTCGTCAATGGATTTCCCGTCCCCCGCGACCGTGATCTTGGCCGTGGTGTCCGGAACACGTTTCAGACACACCGCGATTTTCACTGCACTCTCCTGTCAGAGTCAACGCACCCGGCAGGGGCCGGGCGCACCGTCAGGCGAAGGCCGCAAGGCCGGTGACGGCCTGGCCAAGGATGAGGGAGTGCATGTCGTGCGTCCCCTCATAGGTGTAGACCGATTCGAGGTTTGCCAGGTGGCGCATCGAGTGGTACTCGATCAGGATGCCGTTGGCGCCGAGGAGGCGCCGCGATTCGCGGGCACACTCCGCAGCCATGTTTACGTTGTTCCGCTTGGCAAGCGACACCTGTTCGGGTGTCATGGTGCCCCGGTCCTTGAGCCGCCCGAGCTGCAGGACGAGGAACTGCGCCTTGGTGATCTCGGTGAGCATGTCCGCCAGGCGCACCTGCTGGATCTGGGTCTGGGCGATCGGCTTGTCGAACATGACCCGGTTCTTCGCGTACTGCAGCGCCTCGTCGTAACATGCCATCGCGGCGCCGACGCCCCCCCATGCGATCCCGTATCTGGCCTGGGTCAGGCACATGAGCGGGCTCTTGATCCCACCGGATTTCGGAAGGATGGCGTCCTTCGGGACCTTCACATCCTGGAGGATCAGTTCGCTCGTGTCCGAGGCACGGAGGGAAAGCTTGCCCTTCTGGTCGCGACCGGTGAAACCCGGCGTGTCAGTCGGCACGATGAACCCGCGAATGGACCTGGTGTCCCCGATGTCGCCGGTCTTGGCCCAGATGATGGCGACGGTGGCCTGGGAGCCGTTGGTGATCCACATCTTCGTCCCGTTCAGCACCCAGCCGTCGGCGGTCTCCCTCGCCGTCGTGACCATGCCGCCCGGATTGCTGCCGTAGTCCGGCTCGGTGAGGCCGAAACAGCCGATGTCCTCGCCACTCGCCAGGCGGGGCAGCCAGTGCTTCTTCTGCTCCTCACTGCCGAAAGCGTGGATGGGATACATGACCAGGGCCCCCTGCACGGAGGCGAAGGAGCGGATGCCGCTGTCACCCCGCTCGAGTTCCTGCATGATCAGGCCATAGGCGACGTTGTTGAGGCCGGCACAGCCGTACTCCTCCGGCAGGTTGGCGCCGAACAGGCCAAGCTCGGCCATGCCCGGGATCAGTTCCTTCGGAAACCGCCCCTCGATGTAGCACTCGCCGATGAGAGGCATGAGTTCATCGCTCACCCACGTCCGGACAGTGTCGCGAACGGCCCGCTCCTCCTCGGAAAGAAGGCTGTCGATGTCGTAGAAATCCACACCGGTAAAGTTCGATGCCATGCGTCGGTCCGCCTCGGGTTATCCCGCTTCGTATTCGCGTTCCCCCGGCGACCGCCGGGGGGACAGGCGCCGCCGGCGTCGCGCCCGCGGCTCCACTCCCACTTCTCTCGCCTTCCTGCGGAAGGTCCTGCCATGATCCACCGGCAGTCCATTCTCCGCCTGCCACTGGTGCACCATCTCGTGCAGGACAGTCTGCTCCACCTCCTCCCAGGCATGGAGCCGGAGGTGCGCCCGGCTGACGGCGATTTCGAGCGGCCGCCCGGAGCGCAGGTCCACCGTGACCTCGCCCAGCCTGGTCCGCATGCGACCCGAAAGCCGGAACGGAATCGTGGCAAGGCGCCCGTCAAAATACCTGTGATTGAACGCCTCGTGCAGGGCGGCCAGCCGGTTCAATGTCCGGAGGTCACCGGGCCTCGGCCGCTCCCGGCGAGCCCGACGCCCGGCCGACTCGGGGGGCTGCGCCACCGGAAAGTCCAGAAACACGCGCTCCGCAGCCTTCCGCTCCACCCGCGACAGCCCCGGCCTCAGGAACCGAACGATCGCCTGCAGCACCCGGTCAGGGGCGGTGGCGTACCCCCGGTGGAGACGGAGCACGCCCCGGCGCCCCACGCTCAGCATCACCGTGCGGTTGGTATGGGTCCGCACTCCATTGACCCCGGTCAGGCCGAGGATTCGCAGCCGTTCGCCCAGCAGGACGTCGGGCGCCATCCCCAGGCTCGGCCGGGACGGGCCGGCCTCAGCGTCCGGCTTCCGTTTCCACCAGAACATCGTCCACCCGTCCCCGCGGGAAGCCGGCAGCCTGCCCCGGAACAAACCGCCGATCCGCCGCTTCCCATCGATAATGCCTGATCGTCATGCCGCCCCGGTCGATCCGTATCGTGTTGAACACTCCCGGCCGGCCGAGCCGGGAACGGGAGCTGTGCGTCCCGGCAGCGCTCACTGCCACCGTGCCGGCAACCGTCCCGGTTGCCTCCTCGTGGTCATGGCCCGTCAGGACCAGGTCGACCCCGATGTCGCGGAGCCGGCGGTGCACCCGGCTGGCAGACACCAGGCCCACGCGCCCGGAGATCCCGCCGCGGAGCACATTGTGGTGCACCACCACCACCCGGGCATCGTTCGCAGGAGACTCTGCAAAGACGGCCTCGAGGCGGCGCAACTCGGCGGCGGGGAGGTGGCCGATCACCGCCAGGTCACGGATCGACGGTGTCAGCGAGCCGAAGGCCACACCATGGCTCGTGAGCGCCCCGGCCAGCGTCGCCCCTGGAATCCGTACGACCGGGGTGAGATCGTCGCCGATGTAGCGACAGAACTTCCGGTACTTGGGCGCATGCCCGCGGATGCCGAATGGGCTCTGCCACCACTCGACATCGTGGTTGCCTGGAATTACCAGCACCGGGGCCAGGGACAGGAGTGACCGCACCAGAGCCCGAGCGCGCTGGAACTCCCCGTGCCTCGCGCGCTGGGTGAGGTCGCCGGAGATGGCGATGGCGTCAGGGGCGAGCCCCGGCAGGAACTCCTCCAGCGCCTCGACCTGGTCGAGGTCCGCCGGCCCCCCGAAGTGGAGGTCGCTCAGGTGGACGAGGACGATCGGAGCTACCACGACGCCCGGATCCGGTACGTCAGCACCGTTTCGCCCTTCGCCGGAACCGTGATCCGGAACCGCATCGTACTGCTCGACACTTTCTCCGCCGGCACCGAACTCTCCAGCACTGTCCAGCCGCCTCGCCGCTGCTCCAGCACATCCACGCTCACCGCGCTGTCGGTCGCGTTGGCCACCGTCACGCGGTAGGCCGCGAGGACCTGGGTCTCCGTCCGGGTCGGATGGGACTGCTCATAGCTGGTCTGTACGCGACGGGCGGTGAGGTCAAACGCGTTCCCGGCGTACAGCCGCACGTCCTGGCCCGCGGCGGTGTGGCCCATGCCGGACTCGCCGACGAGCTGGAGTCGGCCCTGCGAGTCGGCCTCGTAGAGCCGGGCCACCCCACCAGGGAGGGGCAGCTTGCCGAACGCGCTCGATTCCGGCCGGGTGAGGACGTAGGTAACCTCGACCGGCACCTCCTGCTCTTCGTCACCCATCTGCGGCACCATGCCGTAGATCGGAAGCACGCCGGACACCACGTACCGCTTCTGGTACGGCACCCGGGCGGGGTCGAACAGCGCTGCCGTGGTGGTCTGGCCTGGCTGGATGGTGAGCGTACCGGGGATGGTGTAGAGGTGGAATTCACCGGTCCGCTCCTCTTCGGCGAATCCCCTGGCCTTGTCCATCGCGATCATTCCAGCTTGCGCATTGGCGAACTCACGTGCTGCGGGGGCCGGGGCAGCTCGACTCACAGCCCCCGCCAGCAGCTGGACCTGGGCATTGGCCACATCCAGTCCGTTGCTCGGGATCACCGCCGAGCCGGTCACCCGGGCTTCCTTCCCCTGGAGGATCACCTGGTAACTCGCCTGCCAGCTCGCCCCGCCGGTGAACCACGCGAGCGGCAGCGATGACCGTGCAGCCTCGCTCTTCAGATACAGCGTCAGCTCGGAAGGCCCGCCGGCGAGTTCCGCTGGAAACAGTGGCAGCCCGGGGCCGGTGAAGATCACCGAGCCGTCAGGCAGCCGGAGGCGCAGCGGATCAACTCCGAGCACCGTCGTCCGGACCGTGTCCTTCTCGCGGGCCCAGCGGATCTCCCGACCGATCGCCCGGCGCAGCGCCATGTCGGCGCTCCCGGCTTCCGTGTAGTCGGCGCCGGTGATGACGACGGCAGGATCTGTGCTGAAGAGCGTGGAAGGATCGATCGGACCCGGGGCGACGGTCACCGTGCTCTCGCCCTTCTTCACCGTGGCTTCGACGGAGCGGCGCATCAGGACCCGGCCATCGTTGTAGATGGTCACGCTGGGGGACTGCGCCAGAGCGGTCGAGACGGACAGGGCGGCCAGGGCGAACAGGGCGGTCAGGACGGACGAGGCAGAAGGGCGGTCAGTCATTCGCATCGATATTCTCCGGGCGTGGCCGCCGCTCGGCGAGCCAGGCCATGGCGAGGTGCTGGGTGATACGTCGGACGAGGATGTACGTGGCGAGAACGGCGACAATGGCGTAGATCCGTGCCAGCCCGGTGCCGATGGGCTGGAATGCGATGTAGATCCCCATGAGCATTGTGGCCCCGAGCGCGACGCGGGAAGCGAGCCGGGACGCGTGGCGCTTCCGCTGCTGGGCGCACTCGGGGCAGCGCTCGCCCCAGGGAATCCCGGAGACATGCCGCCCGCACTCCACGCATGGGACATCAGGCCACCCGCCGAGCGACGGCATCCCCGAACTCCAGTGTCGAGGCAGTCCCACCGAGGTCACGGGTCCGGACGTTGTCCTGGACCAGCGTGTCGAGCACGGCCTGGCGGACCCGGTTTGCCGTCGTCGTCTCGTCGATGTGGTCCAGCATCTGGGCCGCGGCGAGGATGAGGGCGGCCGGGTTGGCTATCCCCTTGCCTGCGATGTCGGGCGCGCTGCCGTGCACCGCCTCGAAGATGGCCGCGTGGGTTCCGATGTTGGCGCCCGGGGCAAGGCCGAGTCCGCCGACCAGCCCGGAAACCTCGTCGCTCAGGATGTCACCGAACATGTTCGTGGTGACGATGACGTCGAACTGTTCGGGCCGGAGAACGAGCTGCATCGCGGCGTTGTCCACGATCATGTCGTTTGCCTCCACTTTCCCCTCGTACTCCTTCGCGATGTTCCGTCCCACCTCGAGGAAGAGCCCGCTGACCATCTTGAGGATATTCGCCTTGTGGACGATGGTGACCTTCTTCCGGCCCCGCTTCAGGGCATACTCGAATGCGTAGCGCACGATCCGCTCGCAGCCGACCCGGGTCACGATCGCCAGTGACTCGCCGACCGCCCGCGGGTCGTTCCCCACCGGGACGAAGTGCTCGACCCCGACGTACAGCCCCTCCAGGTTCTCCCGGATCAGTACGATGTCGATCCCCTCGAAGCGGCCGCCTGGGACCACCGTCCGGGCCGGCCGCACGTTGGCGAACAGCTCGAATTCCTTCCGGAGGGCCACGTTCACCGAGCGGAAGCCGGTGCCGACCGGCGTGGTGAGGGGGCCCTTCAGGGCCAGACGCGTGCGCCGGATGCTCTCGAGAGTCGCCTCGGGAAGCGGCGTGCCGGTCGCGTTCACGGCGGCCATCCCCGCGACCTGCTCGTCCCAGTTCCACCTGATCCCCGTCGCCTCGAGCACTGTTACGGTGGCGGCGGTAATCTCGGGCCCGATGCCGTCACCCGGAATCAGTGTGACATCACGGCTCATTGTGTTGCCTGGGACAGGGGGAGCATGGTGGCCATCGCCGAGTCGAGCGCGGCAGCGGCGGTGGCGCCGTACCCCGTGGCCCGGGAGCGCCACATGACCTTGGCCAGGCGCACGTCGGCGAGCACCATGGCCAGTTCGGCGCGGGTGCCCTGGTCGCCCGCCTGCGTGATCTCGAGCGAGGCGGGAATCATCATCAGCCGGCCGCCGGTCACGGCGGCCAGGTTCCGGCTGTAAGTGCGGAACGGGTCCGGCAGCACATCGATACGTTCATTGCGCAGGATGGACTGCCCCATCTTGTCCGGATCGGTCACGAGGGTCGGCGCCCGCCTGGCCTTCTGCCGGAGTTCCTCGGGCAGCATCCAGTTGACCTCTGGCGCCCGCGCAGTCAGCGCGTAGGCCACCAGGGAGTCCCCCCAGGCCACGACCGCGGCGTGATCCCCGGCGAGTGGCCCCTGCCGCGAGGGGACGTCCGCCACGACCAGCGTCAATGGCAGCACCGGGACCGTCTGCCCCGCCAGCGGCGCGGTGAACAGCGCATGCATGCGCTCCATCTCGGCCCGCTCGGGCGCCGGCAGGTCGTCAGACGGCGACCGGCCGCCGCATCCGGCCATCAGGGTCAGTCCAGCGAGCAGCAGGAATCTCAGTGGGACCTCCCGGGCGCCGGGAGCTACCGGCGTAAGGTCAATCGCAAAAACGACTTAGACGGCCAATTGTGGCTGTCCATCCAGGGGGAAACCTAATGTGGGAGGGGGAGAAGATGTAGGAGGTGAACGGTGAACGGTGAACGGTGAACGGTGAACGGTGAACGGTGAACCAACGGGATGGTCGCCTGGCGGCACGGAGGCAACCTCTGAAATCCCGTTCACCGTTTACCGCTTACCGTTTACCCAGCTACTCAAGAGCCAGCCCGCCGTCCACGGAGATGATCTGGCCCGTGATGTGGCGGGCGTCGTCGCTGCAGAGGAACGAAACGACGTGGGCGATATCCTCGGGCTCGGCCAGGCGTCCCAGGACCGACGTCCGGCGGGCGCGCTCGAAGACCTCCGGCGGCAGCATCGCCATGCGCTCAGTGCGGATGAACCCGGGGGCGACGGCATTCACGTTGATGTTGGCCGGGCCGAGTTCCACGGCTGCGGCCCGGGTCAGGCCGACCAGCGCAGCCTTGCTCGCGGCATAGTTGGCCACCCCGAAGCCGGGACGCACGGCCTGATGCGCGGAGATACTGACGATCTTCCCGTAGCGCTGTTCGCGGAAACCGGGCGCCACGGCACGGATGCAGTTGAAGGCGCCGGTGACGTTGGTATCGAGAACGTCCTGCCAGGCCTGGGAAGTCAGGCGCCAGAGTGCGCCATCCACGGCAATCCCGGCGTTGTTGACCAGGAAGTGCACCGGACCCAGCCGGGCCCGGGCCTCCGAGACGAAGCGGTCGACGGCCTCACGGTCCCGGACGTCGGTGCGGGCGGCGTAGACCGCGACGCCCATGGACGAGAGTGCCGTCTCGGTCAGGAGCGCCTGTTCCGAAACGTCCCTTCCCTTCATCTCCTTGTAGCAGATGGCCACATTGCAGCCGAGCCGGGCAAACTCCATGGCAATGGCGCGGCCGAGGCCGGTCGCACCGCCCGTCACCACGGCCACCTTCCCCCGGAACCCCGCGGGGATGGCCTGGGGCAGCGGGTGCTCGAGCGTGGCACCGGAAGATTCCTGCCCGGAGCCGACGCTCCAGCCCCCGGAATCGTAGGGGGAGAAGGGAGGTGGCATAGAAAAGCCAAGGTACGGCCCGCCGGGAGCAGGGGCAAGCACGGTCGGGAACCGGGCTGGCGGGCCGATGCGCGGGTCCCCTATCCTTCGGCATGAGCCGCTCCTCCATCACACTGACCCCCGAGCTCCACGATTACCTGCTCCGGGCGTCGCTCCGTGAGTCGGAACTGCAGCGCCGCCTCCGCGAAGAAACGGCCCGGCACCCCGAGGCCAGCATGCAGATCAGTCCGGAACAGGGCCAGTTCATGGCCCTCCTCGTCCAGCTGATTGATGCCCGGCTCACGCTCGAGATCGGCGTGTTCACGGGGTACAGTTCACTTTCCACCGCCATGGCCCTTCCACCAGAAGGCCGGCTGGTGGCGCTGGAGCAGGATCCGGACGTTGCCCGGACGGCCCAGCGCTACTGGGCGGAGGCCGGCGTGGAGCAGAAGATCGACCTCCGCCTGGGTCCTGCCCTGGACACGCTGGAGGAGCTCCTGGACGAAGGCCTCGCGGATCGCTTCGACTTCGCCTTTATCGACGCCGACAAGGCCAACCTGCCAGCCTACTACGAGCGGTGCCTGGAGCTGGTGCGGCCGGGCGGCCTCATCGCCATCGACAACACGCTCTGGTCCGGCCGGGTGGCCGATCCGGGAAATGAGGAGCCAGACACCGTTGTCATCCGGAGGTTGAACGCGGCCCTGCGGGAGGACCTCCGTGTCGACCTGAGCCTGCTGCCGGTAGGCGACGGCCTCACCCTGCTCCGTCGTGTCCAGCCTGTAATGGCGAGGTGACTGGCCCGGCGTGCCAGGCCACATCGACCAGACGGCCAGGGTTACCGACACCTGGCAGCGGGCCGGAAACCGCTGGCGGGTGGTGCATCGTGAGGTCCGCGCGATAGAATAGAAGGTTTCCGACCACCGCCGAACCACCAAACCCGCCGGACCACGCGATCCCGGCCGACGACTCACCCAGGGGCCTGGCCTTCATGGCGCACATCCACACGGAGACGACGGAACCATCGTTCGCCTTTCCCGTGTTCCCTCTCATGGCACGCCTCCTGGCGGGCCTCCTCCTGCTCCCCCTCACGCCCTGTCTCGCCCACGCCACGCAGCACCCCCCGGGGGTGCTGCCCTCATCCACCACGGACCCGGTCTCCCAGGGCATCGTGGCGGCGGTGATCATATCCGTCTTCGCGCTCCTGGCCATGGAGAAGGCGCACCGGGTACTGGTCGTCGTCTCCGCGGTGGCGCTGCTCTGGGCCGTCACCTACCTCACGCCCTGGCACCTCATCTCGTTCGAGGCGGCACAGCAGGCTCTCGACCTGAACGTCCTGTTTCTTCTTGCGGCGATGATGGCGGTGGTGGGGGTGCTGAAGTCCACGGGCGTCTTCAACTGGGCGGTCGCCCGGCTCATGGAGCGCACGCGGGGGCAGCCCCGACTCGTCATGCGGCTCGTCATCTGGTTCACGGGGGGTCTCTCCGCCCTGGCCGACAACGTCACCACCGTCATCTTCGTGACGCCGATGGCGATGCAGATGGCCGGCCAACTCGCCGTCGCCCCGACCGTATTCCTCCTCCCAATGGTGATGGCGGCCAATATCGGCGGAACCGCAACGCTCATCGGTGACCCGCCCAACATCATGATCGGGTCGGGCGCGAACCTGAGCTTCACAGCGTTCCTGATCAACCTCACCCTCCCCGTCATGATCATGATGCTGGTGCTGGAGTGGTACTCCGAACGTCACTTCGACTACCGCCCCGGCAGTCCTGAGCGGCGGGTGGCCGCACGCAAGGCCGCCACCATCAACAACCCCGCCCTGCTCCGCTGGAGCCTGGTGATCAGCTCCGGCATCTTCATTGGATTCCTCACCCACGGACTGACCGGCATGCCTGCGGCCGTCCCGGCCCTCATCGGCGCCGCGGCGGTACTCATCGTCCAGGACGTGATCTATCTCCGCACCCACCAACCCTCGGAACAGGAGCGGGTACACGGCCTGATCGAGGTCATCAAGAACGAGATCGAGTGGCCGACGCTGTCGTTTTTCGCGTTCCTGTTCATCGTGGTGGGGGCCGCCGTCCAGACGGGGCTGATTACGACGGTGGCCTCCGGCCTGAGCTGGATGATCCATGAGGGCAGCGCCATCCTGGGCCTCGCCCCGCTCTCCACGCTGCTCTTCGCCTCGCTCCTGCTCCTCTGGGTTTCCGGCATCCTGTCGGGACTCATCGACAACATCCCCTACGTCGCGGTGGCGATCCCGATCGTCGCCCAGCTCACCGGCCAGCTGCAGGGCGACACGACGGTGCTCTGGTGGGCCCTGGCCCTCGGGGCCTGCCTCGGCGGGAACGGCACCGTCATCGGCGCCTCGGCCAACGTCACCGTCATCGGTATCGCCGAGCGCCACGGCACCCGCATTACCTTCCGTGACTTCACCCGGTTCGGGGCAGTCGTGACGGCCATGACCCTCACGGTGTCGTCCGGGTTCGTGGCCCTGCACGTGTACCTGGGGGCGCGAGGTGCGTTCATCTGGAGCGGAGCCACACTGGCGGTCCTCTACGTGGCGCGCACAGTGGCGAGAAGGCGGGAAGTTGAGTTGGCGAGTCGTTAGTCCCGGGTCATTGATCATTCCCGCTGGTTGTCATCCCCGGCGCCGTCAACCCACGTCCATAAGCGCCCGTCATGACTGCCCTGCTCTTCCTGCGATGGAGATCCCGATGACCAGCCCGGCCCGAGCACTTATCGCAGCGATCCTCCTCCTGTCAGTCGTGGCGCCATCGACCAGGGCCCAGGAGAGCAAATCTCCCGGCCTTGCGGTGGCCCTGTCCACCGTAGGGACGCTGGTCCCCATCGCTGTCGGGATCTGGGCCGTGGACCGCAATTCCCAGAATGATGTCCGTGGAAACTCACGGTTCGAAGCGGGGGATGAGATCGGGGCCGGGCTCATCGTCACCGGCGCCATCCTGGGCCCCGCCCTGGGGCACTTCTATGCCCATGAGAAAGGGCTGTTCCTGTATCGTCTGGGCATTGGCGCCGCCGCCGGGACCATCGCTCTCACGGCGAGGCACGATCCCGCCGCGATTGCCCTCGTTGTGGGCGGGGCAGCCGTGGGCATCCTGGGCGCGATGGACATCGTTCGCGCACCCGCTGCCGCCCGGCGCTTCAACGCTGCACACGCCGTGCAGGCGAGCATAGCCCCGGGCATCGTGAAAGGAAGGGCCGTCGTACTGGTGGGAGTGAGGGCTGGGTTCTAGGGTCGCGGAGTCGCGGAGTCGCGGAGTCGCGGAGTCGCGGAGGGAAGGGTTGTCATTTTGAGGGCCGGTCAAGGCCCGAGGAATCTTTTCAGCCGCCGATCGAACCTGGCCCGAGCTTGCAAAGGGCGCTCGATCCCGGCTGTAGAAGATCCCTCGCTGGACGCTCGGGATGACAGGAATTCTCTCTGACTCGTCCCGCCCTGTCCGCCCCGTCCGCCCTCCCTACAACTCCATCCCCCACCGGATCAGCGACACGGGCAGCCCGCCATACTGCATCAGGTCGTCGTGAAAGGCGCGGTCGACCCCCGGCCCGCCGGCGCGGGCGCGGTAGTCCTCGCGCAGCTGCAGGATCTCCCGCCTGCCAACGGCGTAGCAGAGCTGGTAGGAAGGCATCGCACAGTACCGGCGTACCTCCGCCCGAGCCTCCTCCTGGGTCATGGGAAGGTGCCGCGTGAGATGCTCGACCGCGTCGTTGGGGCTCATTCCGCGGGTATGCAGTGCCACGTCGAGCAGGATCCGGTGCGCGCGCCACAGCAGGTGCATCCGCTGGAAGAGCCGCTGCGCCGGGTCTTCATAGTACCCGGCCTCCGCCATCAGTTCTTCGCAGTAGAGCGCCCAGCCCTCGACGGTCACGGCCGTCCAGAGGACGCGCCGAACCTCCGAAGGCAGCACCTGCGACGTCGCGATCTGGAGATGGTGGCCGGGATACGCCTCGTGCACGGCCGTGGCCGCCAGTTCGTACAGGCAACGGCTGCCGCGGCCCGACGTTACGAAGAAATGGCCGGTCCTGTCCGCGCTGAACGGTGCCGGCGGTACATAGGCTGCGAAGGGAGTGGTGGCCCGGAGATAATCCGGCGTTGGCGTGACGACCAGGTCGCCCACGGGCATGGTCACCAGCCCCCGGCTCTCGGTGAACGCCCGGCACCGCTCCATCTCCGCGCGGTACCGGTCCACGATGTCCTCGCCGGCGGGGGCTTCGGCGCGCAGCTGGTCAACCACGTCGCGCCAGTGTACGTCCGGGTCGATCAGGCGGGCCAGCGCCGCCAGTTCCGACTCGACCTCCTCCACCAGGTGCAGCCCGTAGCGCCAGAGTTCCGGGGCGGTGGCGTTCAGCGCGTGCTCGTGATGAAGGCGCCGGTTGAATTGTTCCTCGCCCACGGCGAAGCCCATGTCGTCGCCGTCGTCCGCCAGGTCGGTGTTGAGCGCCAGACCGAACCGCGCCAGGGCTGCCTCGGCGTCGGCCGCGGCAGTGCGGAGGTCGTCCACCTGGTCACCAGCGTCCCCCGCAAAGTACGCCATCACCTCCCCGATCAACTTCTCCCCCGGTGCGATCATGTCCGCCGCGGTCCGCACGAACACCGGAGGAGGGGACTCGAGCGTGTCCTCCGCTGAGCGGAGGAAACCCGGGACCGCCTTGAGGCGCTCCAGGGCCGCACGGGCCCGTGCATCCGGCGGAGCATCCGCCCGGATCAGGAGACCATACAGCCCTTCGTAGAGGTGGTTCAGCCAGAAGCCCGGGTTTCGCCGGTGCGGGCCCTCGTGGGTGAAGCGGAAGATGGTGGTGCGGATGTCGTCGAGAACGGCGGTGCGGTCAATCTCCTCCTGGACGCCGGGCGGTTCCACTTCCTCCACGGCGCTGCCCATGGCCCTGAAGGCCGCAAGATGCTGCCGCATCGATTCGGCGTCGAAGTTGCCCAGGCGGGAGTTCGCTTCCGGCACGCCGGCCAGGGTGGCCGCGGCCGGGTCAAAGTGCCAGCGGAGGTCCAGGTAACTCCGGTAGAGGTCAGTGGCTGGCGGCATCGGCCCGACCCCGCCCCGCCTCTGCGCGCGCGGCCGCTACCAGCCCGTGACACTCGTCCTCGTCAAGCACATGGCTCGCCGCCTTGGCGACCTGGAGGAGCGCCTCGGCCAGTGCGGTCTCCTCGGCATCGTATCCGTGCTCGCTCAACCAGCACTTCACGTTGGACAGTCCGGACAGCGGGGAGATCTCGATTCGTTGCCGCAGTCCGAAGAGGCTGGCGGGGACGCTGGAATACACGCGGTCCGCCAGCCAGTCGTCGCCCTTCTCTCGCGCCTTGATGATGGCAGACGCATGCACACCGGTGGCAGTCCGGAAGGCGTCGGTACCGATCACCGGATAGTTCTCGGGAATCGGGACCCCGGTAGACTCGGATGCCAGCCGGCAGTACTCGCCGAGCCGGGAGAGGTCACGGTCGTGCATGCCGAGGAGCTTGAAGTTCACGAGCAGCAGGTCCATCTCCGCGTTGCCGACCCGCTCGCCGATGCCGAGGGCCGTACCGTGAATCCGGTCCGCCCCCGCCTCCACGGCGGCCAGGCAGTTGGCGAAGCCGAGCCCGCGGTCGCGGTGGCCGTGCCAGTCGATCTTCACGTCCTCGCCTGACGGATCCACCACCTCCCGCCGGATGAACCCGATCAGGTTCCGCACGCCGGACGGTGTCGCATGGCCCACCGTGTCGGCCACGCAGATACGGCGTGCGCCGAGGCGGATGGCATTGCCATAGAGCGCCTTGAGGGTCTCGGGGCGCGCCCGGGTGGTGTCTTCGGTGACGTACATGACGGGCAGCCCGTGCTTCACCGCGAAGGTCACCGCTTCCTCGCTCACCCTCAACATCCGGTCGAGTGTCCAGTTCTCCGCATACTGGCGGATGGCAGAGGACCCGATGAACGTTGCCGCCTCGATCGGCAGCCCGACTTCCTCGCTCACGTCCACGATCGGCTGGACATCGGCCACCACGGTACGCGCCGCGCAGTTGGGGGCCACCGGGAGCTTCTGGTTCACGATCTCGCGGGCCAGTGTGCGCACCTGCTCCACCTGGCGGGGTCCGGCGCCGGGCAGGCCGATGTCCGCCGAATGGATGCCGAGCGCGGCCATGAGATGCAGCAGTTCGACCTTGGCGCCCATGTCGGGGTCACGGACCGAGGGCGACTGGAGCCCGTCCCGGAGGGTCTCATCGTTCAGTTCGACCCGGGCCGAGGCGTAATCGAAGGCAGAGGGCTGTTCGTTCCAGTCGTAGACCAGCTCGTCGCGCTGCATGAGGTCCTCCGGGGGCGCTGCGGGGAGGGGCCGTAGGGCCCTTCCCGGAAGATAATCCGTCGAGGCTCAGCCGGCGGTGACTTCGCTGTCGCTGCCGAGCGTGAGGGTGCCGTCGAAACCCTGCACCCGCACCCTGCTGCCGAGCATCGAGTGCCGGAGCCGCGAATCGGTCACGGTGCTCCCGGACCCGAGGATGACGTGCTCCAGGCGGCTCCCCCGCACCGTCGACCCTTCCTCGATGGAAACGTTCGGCCCGATTTCGCTGTCTTTGATCGTGACCCCGTCCTCGATGTACACCGGATCATGGATGGTGGTGCCGGGGAATTCCTGCCGGCGCCGGGACGCGCCCTGCCGGAGCAGGACCTCGTTCGTTTCCAGCAGCGTCTCCAGCTTGCCGCAGTCGAACCAGCCGCCCACCTCCGCGACGCGGATCTTCGCGCCGTGGTCGATCATGTACTGGAACGCGTCGGTGAGGTAGAACTCCCCCTTTACCGGGTCCTTGCCCAGGGTCCAGTCGATGCCCTTCCAGAGCAA
Organism: uncultured Gemmatimonadales bacterium; assembly: GCA_963825055.1. Taxonomy (GTDB): domain Bacteria; phylum Gemmatimonadota; class Gemmatimonadetes; order Gemmatimonadales; family GWC2-71-9; genus CAWGSK01. Next base: position 27,390 of record CAWGSK010000007.1, on the reverse strand, counting down.
GTCGGTGTTCCGGATGTAGTACAGGCCGATATTGGCCATTTTGCTGATCGGTGTATCGGGCTTCTCCACAATTTGCCGCATATGACCGTCGTCGTCGGTCACGACCACGCCGAAGCGCTGGTAGTCCTCGACTTCCTTCGCCCAGATGATTCCGTCGCCCGGGAACCCGCGGATAACCGAGAGATCGGCCTCGAACACCGTGTCCACGAAGATGATGAGGATGTCCTCGGTCACGTGCGGGCGGGCAAGATTGATGGCCCCGGCGGTGCCGTCCTGCACCCGCTGCTCGATGTAGCGGCAGGGGATGCCGTAGCGCTCAGCCGAGTAACCCTCGATCTGTTCCTTGAGGTGCCCGGTGATGAAGATGAGCTCGGACACGTCCAGGCCCTCGAGCCGGTCCATGACCCAGTCCATCACGGGCCGGCCCGCCACCTTGAGCATCGGCTTCGGCACCAGGTGGGTGTGCGGCCGGAGCCGCGTGCCCTTCCCGGCAAGGGGAATGATCACCTGCATGGGTCAGCTCCTTCCATACCGGTCCTCGAGGCGGACCAGGTCATCCAGTTCAGGAGTGGAGGCCTCAAGGACATCGCTGTCCTGGACCGCCTCGATCTGGTGAACCAGCTTTGGCGGGATGTGGACCGTCTCGCCCGCCATGAACCGCCGGGAGACGAGCGTCTCGCTTCCCTCGGGGCGGGTCCGCAGGATCAACTCGCCCGAGAGAACGTGCATCGTCTCGTCCTTCAGGTTGTGGTACTGCAGGCTCAGGACATTGCCGGCCGTCACGTGCAGGATCTTCCCGACGTAACGGTCGGTCCGGGCCCAGATCAATTCGTAGCCCCACGGTTTGTCCACCTTGTACGGCACGTCAGGCATCAGCGCTCCAGCGGTGAAAGCAGCATCGAGGAGGGCGAGGTGATACAGGCGCGTACGCACACCCCGCAACCGACGCATCCTTCCGCCCGGATGGACGGATGGCCCTGCTCATCCTGAACCAGCGCCCGCTCCCCGATGGGGCACGCATCCACACAGGCCCGGCACTCCGAACCGTGGAAGGTGACGCACCGCTCGGGAACCAGCTCCAGCACGCCCAGACGCTCGCCCCGCCAGCCGTGTTCCGGTATGGTCAGCGCCTCCGTCGGGCAGGAGGCGGCGCACGGCATGTCCGGACAGGCCACGCATGGCTGCCGGTTCAGGTCCAGGTATGGCGTGCCCGCCGCGAACCCGGCGCGGGCCGGTGCCACCCGGATCGCCCCGACGGGGCAGGCCTCGATGCAGGCCGAGCACCGGGTGCAGGCGGCCAGGAACGCCACCTCCGGTGTCGCGGCGCCCGGAGGACGCTGGAACCGCTCGGTCTGGACTCGCTCTTCTGCGGCCTTGAGTGTCCGCTCGGCCCATTCGCCGAACAGGTCGTTCAGGAAGTTGCGCCGTGAGCCGTCCCCGAAGCGTACCATGCTACCAGGCCGGCTCGAAGCTGAAGGTCCAGCGGAACCCGACCTGGTCCGTCCCCGGATGGGTATCCTGGGCCAGGGCCGGCCGGCTCACGTAGAGTGGCAGGTCGAACCGCGTCATGAAGCGGGTCTGGCCGATCCGGTGCGCAATGCGGAGCCCGACGCCGGCGTCGCCCACGAGATCCAGATCGTCCCCGCCGGCAGGATTCAGATCGCCGTTGGCCATGGCGGCATCGCCGAAGGCCGCGAGGGAGACCTGGTTGAACAGCCCGCCCCGGCGCTCATACACCTGCTTCGAGACCTCCACGTTCATCGCATAGACCTGGTTCGCGCTCACCCGCGGGTCGAAGCCCCTCAGGTTCCCGCCACCCGGCACGTGGTAATACATGTCCTCGCCCGCGAGCGGCGCGCCCACCGAGCGTATGAACGGATTTCCAAGCTGCTGGTACGGATCGGCGCCGCCGAGGAAGAACCGGCGCTGCCTGACCACGTCCTCTTTGCTCTCCGCCACGCCCGCGAACGCACGGGCCGCGAACTGGAAGCCTTTCCCGAGTGCGCGCGAGGCCCGCCCCTCGGCATGGCCCCGGAAGTACATGGCAGCATCGAACCGCTTGTCCGTGGCGACGCCCGGGCCCGAGTTCAGGTATTCCACGCCGCCGCCGAGTGACACCGTGGCGCCGAGCCGCCAGGCGCCGTGGCGGCCGTCGTGCCGCACCCAGGCCTGTCCCTCCAGCGTTCCCGCGTCCTCGTAGTACCCGGGATCGAGGTAACCCAGGTCGTGCGTTGCGACCCACTGGGCCGTAAGGCCGTGCACCGTGCGGCTGGAGGCGCCGAAGCCCTTGTTCTCCGCCTGGGTCATTTCGACCAGGGCACCCCGACGGCCTTCCTCGTCGAACACGTCCAGCGTCTGGGTGGCCCCCTCTTTCCGGAGCAGCAGAGGGTTCCTGACGCGGAAGCGCCAGTTCCAGTCTTCCGGGTCGCTGTCCACCGACCAGCCGGTGCTGCGCGACACGATCGCCATGTTGTCCTCGAACATGCCGAGATAGTTGGACCGTGTCCGGAGGCCGAGGGTCACGCCGGCCGCGTCGTTGTACCAGACCGTCGGGAGCCACGCCTGGGCGATCTCATCCCGATGCACCCGGGTGGAGAACACGGGATCCAGGTAGTGATCCTTCCGCGGGGCCGGGCGCATCCCGAAGATCCAGCCGTCCTTCTTCCGGTTGTTCAGCATGTTCCAGTCATGGGCCCGGACCCGCGGGTCGATGACGATCTCGTCCGGCTTCCGCGCGGTCACCGCCTCCACCCAGCCGCTCACGTCGCGTCCCGGGGCGCGCACCAGCGTGGTGTCGCCGTCCGCAATGAAGGCGACGTCCACGGGCATGATCCCGTCCTCGAGCCGCTTGACCTCCACCCGCGTGCGCCAGCGGCCGTCCGCCAGCCTGGTGCGGCGCACGTCACCGACGGCGTAGTCATAGAGCACCGTCGTGTGCAGCCACTGGGCGAAGAAGGTGTGCAGGTCCATGCCCGAGACCTCCTCGGCGACGTCCCGGAAGGCATCCTCGTTCACGTGGTGGAGCTTGTACCGGTCGTAGTACGTCCGGAGGATCTTCGCCATCACGGAGTCGCCAACGATATACCGGAGCTGGTGGTAGAACAGCTCGCCCTTCACGTAGATCATCAGGTTGTACGTCGTGAAGTTCCGGTAGTCCTCGCTTACCAGGCTCACCGGCTCGGACCAGCCGTTCAGGTCCAGGTTCAGGACGAAGTTCTCGGTACCGGGATAGGCGTCGCCACCTCCGTGCTCCTCGCCGAACCGGCTGGTCTGGTAGCTGGTGAAGCCCTCGTCGAGGAAGCCTTCCTTCCATTCATTGTTGGCCAGGATGCCCATGACATAGTTGTGGCCCAGCTCGTGGACGATCAGCCCCTGGCTGGCCGACCCGTCCATGATCATCATGGGGAACTCGGTACCGCCCCCCTCGATCCGGTGCACGTTGGTGATCTGGGGCCACACGTAGTCACCGAATGTCTGGTTCAGCCACTGCAACGCCAGTTCCGTGCGCCGTACCGCCACGCCGTTGCCCCAGCTCTTCTCGTCGCCCGGCTGATAGAGGACGTGAACGGCAACGTTCTCGTAGTGTCCACCCTCGTATCGATAGGCCGGGTTGAGGGACATCGCGAAGTGGTGTACGTCCTTCGCAAACCAGCGCACCAGCTTCCGTCCGTTCCCTGCCGCCGCCGTCGGGCAGCCAGGGCTGTCGGCCCCGTACCAGTCCCGCTGGTAGTCCACGGGCTGTGACGGGGCCTGGTTGGCCGACTCCCAGCCGGGGTCGCCGCACACCGGAACACCCGTGGCCCCGACCACCTGGTCCGAGGGTACGTCCAGGTCCACCGTGAAGGTCGCGAACTCCCCGTAGAACTCACCCGCGGGATAGAGCGGGTGCTCCTCCCAGCCGTAGCGATCATACGTGACCACCCGGGGATACCACTGGGCGAAGTCGAATCGCCGCCCTTCCCGTCCCTGACGGCGTGGCGTCGTGGAGGGACGCGCATCCCACTCCATCTCGACCGTCATGGAGGCTCCCGGCGCCAGGGGCCGGGGCAGCGTGAAGCGGACGATCGTGCTGTCGGGTGCGAAGGGATACTCGGCGGTCACCCGCTGCCCCGTGATCCGGACGTTCCGGACATGGTTGAACCCGTAGTCCGGGTCCTGGAGATCGTTGAAGCGCCGCCGCCCCTCCGCCGAGTCGGCATCCGACCAGCGGGAACCGGGCCGGAACGCGTTCAGGTACAGGTGCAGTGCGAAGGTCGTCAGGGTGTCGGGCGAGTGGTTGGTGTAGCGGACCGTTTCGCCCCCGCTCAGTACCCCGCTCGCCTCGTCCAGCCGGGCCGTGATATCGTAGGCGACCCCCTGCTGCCAGTAGGGCGTCACGGGCTCCTGGGCGGTGCCAGGCATCGGGATGGCCGTGACCGCAAGCAGGGCGAGGAGAGCAGTGGTCCGGGTCATGGTCTCGTGGGGTAAGGGAAACAGGCGCGGATCAATGCAAAACTAGCCCGGGCTGGCGGGATGCGGCAGCAGCGGCGCAGAAACGACGACGCGCCCGGGCCGGGGCCCGGGCGCGTCATGCCGCGACATCTCGTTCAGCGGCCGATCAGCTCGCGACGCAGCCGAATCATCCGGCGGCGGACCGACCCGTCGAATACCCGGTCACCCACCCGGACCACCGCGCCACCCAGGATCTCGGGATCGATGCGGAAGGTGGCGATGACTTCCTTCTCCAGCGCCTCGCGGAGCTGGCGGACCACGGCGTCCCGGGTGGCGGCGTCGGGCTCGCGGGCCATCGTGACGCCGGCGCGGACCCGCTTGAGCTTCACGTCCAGCAGGGCCAGGTACTCCGTGGCGATCTCACCGAAGAGGCCCTGGCGCCCCCGCTTCACCACCGCCTGCAGGAACAGCACGAACTCGCCCGGGGCATCCGGCAGCGCCGCCTCCAGCAGCCGGGACTTCCCGGCCTTCGGGACCCGGGGTGACATCATGACCGCCTCGACCTTCGGGCTTTCCCGGATCGCCGCGGCCACCGCGTCGAGCAGGTCGGCGTACTCCTCCGTCCGCCCGCTCTTCTCACCGAGGGCGAAGGCCGCCTCGGCGTAGTTCCGCGCGATAGTTTCCGACCTCACCGCGCCGGCTCCAGCTTGCTGATGTATTCCTCGACCAGCCGGCGGTCGGTATCCTGGTCCAGCCGCTTCTCGATGAGCTTGGACGCGGCCGCAAGCGAGATGTCCACCGCCTCACGCCGCAGCTCGGCCACCGCACGGTCACGCTCGGCGCCGATTTCGCGCCGGGCCCGCTCGAGCATCGCCTCCTGCTCGTCCCGCGCCTTCTGGAGCAGGTGAGCCCGCTCCTTCTCCGCCGAACTCCGGGCGTCCGCCATCATCGCCTGCGCAGAATCCCTGGACTCGGCCAGCAGTTTCTTCTGTTCCGCCAGGGCGGCCTCGGCCTCGGCCCGCAGGCGCTCGGCCTCACCCACCTGGCGCGCGATCGACTGCTCGCGTTCCTCGGTCGCCTTCACGAGGGCCGGGAAGGCGTACTTCTTCAGGAGCAGGAACAGGGCAATGAAGACCAGCCAGGTCCAGAAGAAGATCCCGAAATTGACCTCAAAGGGCGAGAGCGGCCCCTGGGCCGCTTCGGCCCCGTGCTGGACTGCGAGCAGTACGATCGCCATGATGCCTTCCGGTTTACGCGACGAACTTGAACAGGAGGGCAAACACCAGCGCGATGATCGTCACGCCCTCGAGGAGAACCGCGATCAGCAGCGCCGTGCCGCGGATATCAGCAACTGCTTCCGGCTGGCGGGCGATTGCCTCGGCCGCCTGACCGCCGATCCGCCCGAGTCCGATACCGGCACCGATGATGGCGAGGCCCAGCGCAAGTGCCGCGCCCATCAGCGACAGGTTGTTCCGTGCGGCCGCGACGACGTTCATCCCAACTTCCGCATCCTGGAGCATGGCCAGAATCTGCATGTTGAACATCCTTGTTTCCGTGGGAGATGAGTTGTTGTCCGCGCTTCCCGGTCACGGCCACCGCGTCTCCCGCGCGGCACCTCCCGGTAACCCGCCAGCGGTCCGTCAGGACCAGCGGGCTTCATCCGCCATCCGGCGGATTACAGGCGGCAGGGATCGAAGCGCAACCTCCCCACCACGCACTAGTCACTAGCCACTAGTCACTAGTCACTAGTCACTAGTCACCAGTCACTACTAATGCTCATGCTGCATCAGGCCGATGAACACGGCCGACAGCAGCGCGAACACATAGGCCTGCAGGAACGCGACGAAGATCTCCAGCATCATCACGCCGACCACCAGCAGTCCGGTCATCGTCCCGATCGCCCAGTTCCAGATGGTCAGCTGGCCGAAGATGAAGATGATGCCGAAGAGGGACAGGATGACGAAGTGGCCGGCGGTCATGTTGCCAAACAGTCGCACGGAAAGGGCGAACGGCTTGACCAGCTTGCTGATGATCTCGATCGGGGCCATGGCGATTGAGAGCGCGACCCCGCCCACGCCGGTGATACCGGGAATCTTGGGGAAGATCGTCCGCAGGTACCCCCGGGCGCCCAGCGCCACCATCCCGCTGATCTCCACCGTTGCGAACACCAGCAGCGCCAGGGCCGCCGTGACGGCCAGGTTGCCCGTCGGGGTGGCGCCGAAGGGAATGAGACCCAGCAGGTTGGAATACAGAATGAAGAAGAACAGCGCCATGATGAACGGGGCGAACTTCGCGCCATTCTCGTGGCCGATATTCGCGATGGCCATGTCGTTGCGCACGAAGAGCACCATGGCTTCCATGGCAGCCGCGAATCCACGCGGGGCCCGCTCATGTGCGCGTTGCTGCTTGAGCTGACGACCGGCCAGCCACATGGACAGGAACACCAGGGCGGCGGCCACGAACAGATAGACCACGTGCTTCGTGGGAGACAGGTTCAGCGTATAGCCGGCGACATGAATGTCGGGCCAGCGCGGCAGCGGAATCGTGCCCAGTGGATAGAGGTCGATCGTCCACGCATCCGCGGTGTGATGCATGACGACTTCGCCGATATTGGGTGCCTGCATCATCGAGCCAGCCGTATCTCCATAAACAGCAGGGGAACAAGAACCCCGAGCAAACCGAACGCCGAGGGCAGCGGCGGAAACGTCTCCGGCCAGAGAGCCACCAGAACTGCGAAGACCACGATGGCGCCCATCCTGAGGCCGATACCGGTGGCCCAGCGCCGCATGAAGTCATGGATGGGCTTGTCCAGGCCCGGTTCCACCGTCCGAACCGCCAGCGCCTGCAGGGCCGTGGCGATCACACCGAAGGCGACTCCCGGCACCACCGCTTCCCCGCCCCAGCCTGCCACGAGGGCCGCCGTCACCAGCGCCGTCAGGGCCAGGCCCACCGCGATGGTCCGCCTCACGCGCCCGGCGGAGGCTTCTTCTTCGCGTCTGCGTTGAGCTTCACCATCGTGTAGAAGAAGCTCAGCACGGCCCCACCCAGGGTGCCCGCGATGGTCAGGAAGGGCATCGTCCCCAGCAGGCGATCGAGCCCGAACCCTATGGCCATGAATAGAATGATCCCACCCGCGAAGGTGATCCCGAGCGCTACGTACTTGTAGCCCTCTCCGATCTCGCGCCCCTCATTGTATCCGGCCATATTTCCGGGGCAAATCTACCCGCTTGTGAAATTTTTCGCAAGCAAATCCCGGGTGAAACCGGGGGGTCCGGCGCCTCGTCGGGGACGGCCGGGAAGGCCTCGACTGGCGCCAACGGGCTCAACAGGGCTAAACTGCTGTAGCGTAGCGATTTGGACCCAGCGAATAGGCTCCCAAATCCTGATTAACCCGGCATGGGCTTCCCCGCCTCCTGCCCCATCCATTACGGAATTCATGGCCGCCACACCCGCAGTGCAGCAGGACGACATCCAGCAGCTCGAGCGACTGGCCAGCGCGGTGGAGGACCTGCGTCGCCAGGTGCGCCAGCGCATCGTGGGCCAGGAAGAGGTGGTCAACGGCATCCTCACTGCCGTGGTGGCCGGCGGCCATGCGTTGCTCATCGGGGTTCCCGGCCTGGCCAAGACCCTGATGGTCCAGACCGTCGCCGAGGCAATGCACCTCTCGTTCAACCGCATCCAGTTCACCCCGGACCTCATGCCGGGGGACATCACCGGCACCGAGATCATCGAGGAGGACCTCACCACCGGCAAGAGGGCCTTCCGGTTCGTGCAGGGGCCCGTCTTCGCCAATGTCCTCCTGGCCGACGAGATCAACCGGACACCCCCCAAGACCCAGGCGGCACTCCTGCAGGCGATGCAGGAGCACATGGTGACCGCCGGCGGCCAGACATACCGCCTCCCCGAGCCTTTCTTCGTACTGGCGACACAGAACCCGATCGAGCAGGAAGGCACGTACCCGCTGCCCGAGGCCCAGCTCGACCGGTTCATGCTCGAACTCCGCGTGGGCTACCCGACTGAAGCGGAGGAGGAAGCCATCGTGGAGCAGACCACGGGAGACCGCCGGGTCCAGATGAATCCGATCCTCGACGCCGAGTCGCTGCGCAGCATGCAGGACCTGGTCCGCCGGATTCCCGTGAGCCGCGGGCTCATCCGGAGCAGCGTCCGCCTCGCCCGGATGACCCGCCCGGACGACCCGGCATCCCCCGCGTTCATCCGTGAGTACGTGGACTGGGGTGCCGGGCCCCGCGCGTCCCAGTACCTGGTACTCGGCGCCAAGGCCCGGGCAGCGCTCGCCGGCCGGCCGATGGCGGACCTGGAGGACGTGAAGACCGTGGCACTGGCCGTGCTCCGGCATCGCGTCGTGAGCAACTTTGCCGCGGAAGCCGCTGACCGGACCAGTGAGGACCTGGTACGGGAGCTGGTGGAAGGGAAGAAGTGGGAGGAGTAGACCGGCGGCAAGTGGCAAGTGGCAAGTGGCAAGTAGGCAAGTGGCAAGTAGCAAGTGGCAAGTAGCAGGTGGCGACGATGAGTGGTCAAGGCGTTGGCATGGCGCGGAGGGCTTCGGAGGGCGCGTGCGTAGTGAGCCGCCGGACCCATCCTGCCGGCGGGAGAAGCCGAGCGCCGGGAGAAGCCCGCCGTGACATGGCGGCGCCGGTCTCGCCGCCTCAGTCCAATAGCATCAGCACGTCGGTCTCACCGTTCTCCCGCCCCTCGAACCTCACAAACCTGAATCCGCACTTCTCGAGGACCCGGCGCGACCCAACGTTGTGCGGGGCGAGTCGGGCGTGAAGCGGGCGGGTAGTTTCCGACTCAAGAAGCAGCTCGCAGCGCCCGGGTCGCGATGCCCTTCCCCCACCACTCCCTCCCCAGCCAATACGCGACGGAAGGCTCGCCAGTCATCGTGAAGCGGCAGACATAGCCCGCGACCTGACCGTCACAGATGACGGACTCATTCCGGGTGGCGTCATCCGCCAGTATCCGCTCCCAGTGGGCGAAGAAGGCGTCCCGGTCCCGAGGCGAATGTCCGGACATGGCCAAGGCCTCTTCCTCACCCTGGTGGGCGAGGAAGATCGGGATGTCAGAGGCCCGTACGGGCCGCAGGGCAACCTCAGGATTCATGAATCCACACTAACCGCCCAATCACCTGCGACAAAAGGCCCGCCGGGATAACCCGACGGGCGCTTTGCGTCCTTCATGTCCTTCGCGGTTCATGTCGCGGTCGCTGGGGATCACGCGACTCAACTGCTCAACGACTCAACTCCTCACCCCCCTTTACGCCGCCGGCCCGCTTACCAGCACCACCGTCGGCTCGACCCCGCAGCCGTTGAAGGTGATCTGGACGAACGCGCCCTGGGCGTTCCCTTCGATCAGCGCCCGGAGCTGACCACCGGTGAACCGCTGGTCGGAAAGGCAACCCGAGCTGTAGATGAGCGGGGAGCTGGTGTTCACCGTGAACGCGAACGACTCGCCATTGATCTTCCAGCCGGTATTGCCGTCGATCGTAAACGTGCCGTCCGGCAGGTCCTGGTCAGCGGCAAGCTGGCCGCTGGTCACGTTGAAATTGGCCGACCAGCTGTTGGTGAGCCGGCCGCTGACGTTCTGGTTCCCCGAGTGGGCCAGAAGGTCCATGGTCAGGTTCTCGTTCAGGCTGGCCGAGGCGCTCGTCGCGGTAAGTCCGCGGGTGCCGCTCAGCGTGGTGGTGAAGAAGTCCTGGTTCTGGCCGGTGAACTTGATCGCGAAGTTGGTGAACGTCCCGTTGTAGGCAATGGCCGTGGTTGAAGGATCCACGATCCTGATCGTTCCCGTCACCTCAGTGCCCACGCCGCTCGAGTCGGTGAAGGAGCAGTCCGGCAGGCTGTAGGTAAAGGTGACGTCGTCGGGGACGCCGTCGGCATCGGTATCGGTCAGGTCGCTCACGCCCGGACACGGACCGGCGGAACGCATCGGCGGGGCCGCCATGGCCGGACTGCCCGGCGCAAAGAACGTGGGGTTGCTGAGGTCGGAGACCGTGAACGAGTTGACCATCAGCTCCACCTGGCTCGCGATCGCGCTGCCGACCTGCTCCGCCTGCACATCAGTCAGCTCGGTCTGGGTCGGACCGGAGTCCTTGCCGCAGCCAGTGAGAACGGCGCCGGCGATAAGGGCGAGTCCGACATACCGCGAAGTCCTGCATTGCAAGTCGCGCATGAAGCGTGGCTCCTGAAAAGGTTGTCACTGCCCGGGATACATGGCCGGGTCGGCAGATGGCTGCCAGACGCGCCGCATTAACCCCTTGCGGTTGATGGAGATAGCGTGGTTCTATGGGGTGGCCCGGCTCGCGTCCAGGCCGGCTCCCTCCACCGTTGCCGGGCAACAGCCATGCCCATCCATCCCTCCCGGGGTTGACTTAATCAGGGCATTTAACTAAATAGTTAAATAACTCAATGAAACGAGCGGCCAGTGGCTGAGCGCGAGAAGGAAACGGAAGAACGCATTCTGGAAGCCGCGCACACGGTCTTTCTCCGGCGCGGCACGGCCGGGGCCCGGATGCAGGAGATCGCGGAAGAGGCCGGGGTCAACCAGGCCCTCCTCCATTACTACTACCGGAACAAGGCCGCCCTGGCCGAGGCTGTTTTCGTACGCGCCGCGCGCTCCCTGATGCCGCCGGTGGTGGCCACGCTCTCCGCGGACCTGCCTCTCGAGGCCAAGGTTGAGCGGGTGGTCGCACTCGAGATCGACAACCTGCTCCGGTCACCATTCCTGCCGGGCTATATCCTGAGCGAGTTGAACCACGACCCGGCACGAGCCGGCCAGCTGGCGCGGGCCCTGATCGGCGACCACGTGAATGCGGCCGTCCCGGACATGTTCGGGGCTCTCGCACGCCAGATCACCGAAGCAGTGGACGCCGGAACCATGCGCCCGATCACCCCGGACCAGTTCGTCGTCAACCTGCTCTCGCTCTGCATCTTCCCGTTCGCCGCGCGCCCGATGCTCGAGTTCCTGCTCGGCACGGGAGGTGGAACCTTCGAGGACTTCATCGCCCGCCGCCGCACGGAACTGCCCCGCTTCTTCCTGAACGCACTCCGGCCATGACCAGACACCTGCTTCTCACGGCATTCCTTGCCATGTCCGCGCCCGTCGTCGCCCGGGCCCAGGACACGCTTCAACTCGGGCCGCTCCAGCAGTCAGCCGTCGCACACGACCCGCGCGGACGGCAGCTCGCACTCCTGGATTCGGCTTCCGCACTTCGACAGGGCGCCATCGCCACCGACCGGCTCCCCCAGGTCAGCCTGAATGGCGAGGCCTCGTGGCAAAGCGACGTGACCTCCTTCGGCGGCTCCCTTCCAGGGGTCTCCGTTCCGGTTCCTCCAAAGGAGCGCTACCAGGGCACGGTCCGTGTCGAACAGGTGATCTATGACGGTGGATCCGTCGCCAGGCGGCGCGCCGTCGAGTCGGCCCGACTGGCCCAGGAACAGGCCGGGGTCGCCACCGCGCTCTACGGCCTTCGCATCGAGGTGAACCAGGCGTTCTTCTCGGCGCTGCTCCTCCAGCAGCAACTCGCCGAGCACGACGCTCTCATCGCAGACCTGGAGTCCAGGCTCGGCCTGGTGCGCGCCCGGGTGGAAGAGGGAACGGCACTCCCCGGTGACTCCGCCGCAGTGCTCGCGGAGTTGCTCGGCGCCCGCCAGCAACGGACGCGGATGGAAGGGCAGCAGGAAGCGGCGCTCGAAGTCCTGGGTCGTCTCACGGGACGTTCCATCCGGTCCACCGACCATCTCGCCATGCCCGAACTCGAGCGGATGGTCACGGCGGCACGGAGCGACCAGACCCGGGCACGGGGCCGGCCCGAATTCACGAGCTTCGCGCGTTCCCGGCTCCTGCTGGAGGAGCGGAGCAAGGCCCTGAATGCCGAACGCCTGCCCCGGATCACCGCTTTCGGGGAAGGTGGCGTGGGCCGGCCGGGTCTCGACCAGTTCAACCGCTCCCTCGATGACTTCTGGATGGCCGGCCTGCGGCTCCGCTGGAGCCCCTTCAACTGGGGGCGCACCCGGAAAGAGCAGGAAGCGCTCGACCTGCAGCAGCAGGTGGTCAGGACGGAAGAAGCCGCCTTCGCCGACCGGCTCGACCGGGAAACCCGTGACGTGCTCCAGTCGATCGACCGGCTGCAGGAGGTCATCGCGACCGATGACCAGATCGTCGCCCTGCGCGGCCAGGTGGAACGGCAGGCGCTCGCCCAGCTCGAAGAGGGAACGATCACTGCCACCCAGTACCTCGACCGCCGCACGGAACTCCTGCGGGCCAGCCTCGACCGGCAGCAACACGCCGTCGAACTCGCCCGCGCCCGGGCGGCCTACCTCACGACCCTTGGCTTCGGAGTCGAATGATGCGACCGGCCACACTTCCCGCGGCACTTGCCGGCCTCCTGGCAATCGCCTCCTGCGGGCGCGCCTCCTCCCCGGATGCCTGGGGCAACTTCGAGGCGACCGACGTGACGGTGAGCGCCGAGACCAGTGGACAGTTGCTCAGGTTCGACGTGGACGAGGGCGACCGCGTCGAGTCCGGCAGGGTGGTGGGACTCGTTGATACCACGCAGGTCACGCTGCAGCTCCGGGCGCTCCAGGCCGAGAAGGCCGGAGCCCACGCACGCACCGGGCAGGCTGGATCGGAAGCAGCCGCGCTCGAATCGCAGTTGCAGATTGCCCGCAACGACCTGGGCCGGATCCGGCGGCTGCACGATCGCCAGGCCGCCACGCCGCAGCAGCTGGACCAGGCCGAGTCCCGAGTCCGTACGCTGGAAGAGCAGCTGGGGGCTGCCCGCCACCAGACCAGCGGAACCACCCAGCAGACGAAGGCCGTGGACGCACAGATCGCCCAGCTTCAGGACCGGCTCGAGAAGAGTCGCATCACGAGCCCGGTTACTGGAACGGTCCTCGCGACCTTTGCCGAGCCGGGCGAATACGTCCAGCCCGGCCAGCCCCTCTTCCGGATCGCCCCGCTCGATACGCTCACGCTGCGTGCGTGGGTCTCGGAGGCACAGCTCGCCTCACTGCGACTGGGTGGCCAGGTCACCGTCAGCGTGGACGGCCCCGACGGGCTCCGGACCTTCCCCGGTATCGTGAGCTGGGTTGCCGATGAAGCCGAGTTCACTCCGACACCAGTCCAGACTCGAGATGAACGCGCGGACCTGGTCTATGCCGTGAAGATCCGCGTGGCAAACCCCGACGGTGCGCTGAAGATCGGCATGCCCGCCGATGTGACCTTCACTGCAGGCGAGCCCCGGTGAGTACGGGACCGGTGGTGCAGGCGACCGACCTCGTTCGCCGCTACGGTGAAACCACGGCCCTCGACGGCATCTCCTTCCAGGTGGAGCCGGGTGAATTATTCGGCTTCATCGGTCCCGATGGCGCGGGCAAGACCACTTTGTTCCGGATCCTCTGCACCCTGCTCCTCCCCGATGCGGGCCACGCGACCGTGCTCGGACGGGACGTGGTGCGGGACATGTGGGAGATCCGTTCCCGGGTCGGCTACATGCCCGGGCGATTTTCGCTGTACCCCGACCTGAGTGTCGAGGAGAACCTGCGCTTCTTCGCCTCGGTCTTCGGGACGACACCGGAAGAAGGCCACGAGCTCATCGCACCGATCTATGACCAGATCGCCCCCTTCCGCGACCGCCGGGCGGACGCCCTCTCGGGAGGCATGAAACAGAAGCTGGCCCTGTCGTGTGCCCTGGTGCACCGGCCGGAGATTCTCTTCCTGGACGAGCCCACCACCGGCGTGGATGCCGTCTCCCGCCAGGAGTTCTGGGAACTGCTGGCCACGCTCAAGGCGCAGGGGCTGACCATCCTGGTATCCACCCCCTATATGGACGAGGCGGGCCGGTGCGACCGGGTTGCCCTCATCCAGAAGGGCAGGATTCTCGGGATCGACCAGCCAGGGGCACTGGGAGGCCGCCATCCGCTGCCACTCCTTGCCGTGGGCGGTCCGGAGCGCTTCCGGATGCTGCTGGCCCTCCGCGACCGTCCGCACTGCCGGTCGGTCTATGCGTTCGGCGACACCCTGCATTACACCGATGACCGGGGGAGCCTCGGGGAAACCGAGCTCGCGCAGGACCTGCTCGGGTGGCTGGGCGCGGCGGGATTTCCCGGGGCCACCGTGACGCCGCTGCCGGCGGGCATCGAGGATGTGTTCATGGCGCTCATGGATGAAGCGCCGGAGGGCGCCGCGTGAGCGGGCCGGCCATCGAGGTGCGCGGGCTCACCCGCCGATTCGGCGCGTTCACCGCGGTGGACGCGATTTCCTTCTCCGTGAAACCGGGCGAGATCTTCGGCTTCCTGGGTGCCAACGGCGCCGGCAAGACCACGGCGATCAAGATGCTCATCGGCCTCCTCGCGCCCACGGAGGGCGAGGCGACGGTGGCCGGCCATGACGTGCGGACCGAGACGGAAGCCGTACGCCGCAGCATCGGTTACATGAGCCAGCGATTCTCGCTCTATGAAGACCTCACGGTCCGGGAGAACATCCGTCTCTACGGCGGCATCTACGGCCTGTTCGGGGCCAGACTGAAGGCCCGGGTCAGCGAGCTGCTGAGGAGCCTCGAACTGGAGCACGCCGCCGACCAGCTGGTGGCTGGCCTGCCACTCGGCTGGAAGCAGAAACTGGCCTTCTCGGTCGCCCTCATTCATGAGCCTGAAATCATCTTCCTGGACGAGCCGACCGGCGGTGTGGACCCCATCACGCGGCGCCGGTTCTGGGAGACGATCTATGCCACCGCGGCGGCCGGGACCACGGTGTTCGTCACCACTCATTACATGGATGAGGCCGAGTACTGCGACCGGGTTTCCATCATGGTGGATGGAAGGATCGCCGCGCTCGGAACGCCGGCGGAACTGAAGGTGACGTACCAGGCCGACACCATGGATGAGGTCTTCGTCCGGCTCGCCCGGCCGGGAGCGGCCGCGTGAAGCACCGTTCCGCGCTCCGGGCCTTCATGGCGAAGGAGATGCGTCACATCCTGCGGGACCGGCAGACACTCACGATCCTGATCCTGATGAACCGCTGGTCGGAAAGGCAACCCGAGCTGTAGATGAGCGGGGAACTGGTGTTCACCGTGAACGCGAACGACTCGCCATTGATCTTCCAGCCGGTATTGCCGTCGATCGTAAACGTGCCGTCCGGCAGGTCCTGGTCGGCGGCAAGCTGGCCGCTGGTCACGTTGAAATTGGCCGACCAGCTGTTGGTGAGCCGGCCGCTGACGTTCTGGTTCCCCGAGTGGGCCAGAAGGTCCATGGTCAGGTTCTCGTTCAGGCTGGCCGAGGCGCTCGTCGCGGTAAGGCCGCGGGTGCCGCTCAGCGTGGTGGTGAAGAAGTCCTGGTTCTGGCCGGTGAACTTGATCGCGAAGTTGGTGAACGTCCCGTTGTAGGCAATGGCCGTCGTTGAAGGATCCACGATCCGGATCGTTCCCGTCACCTCAGTGCCCACGCCGCTCGAGTCGGTGAAGGAGCAGTCCGGCAGGCTGTAGGTAAAGGTGACGTCGTCGGGGACGCCGTCCGCATCGGTATCGGTCAGGTCGCTCACGCCCGGACACGGACCGGCGGAACGCATCGGCGGGGCCGCCATGGCCGGACTGCCCGGCGCAAAGAACGTGGGGTTGCTGAGGTCGGAGACCGTGAACGAGTTGACCATCAGCTCCACCTGGCTCGCGATCGCGCTGCCGACCTGCTCGGCCTGCACATCAGTCAGCTCGGTCTGGGTCGGACCGGAGTCCTTGCCGCAGCCGGTGAGAACGGCGCCGGCGATAAGGGCGAGTCCGACATACCGCGAAGTCCTGCATTGCAAGTCGCGCATGAAGCGTGGCTCCTGAAAAGGTTGTCACTGCCCGGGATACATGGCCGGGTCGGCAGATGGCTGCCAGACGCGCCGCATTAACCCCTTGCGGTTGATGGAGATAGCGTGGTTCTATGGGGTGGCCCGGCTCGCGTCCAGGCCGGCTCCCTCCACCGTTGCCGGGCAACAGCCATGCCCATCCATCCCTCCCGGGGTTGACTCAATCAGGGCATTTAACTAAATAGTTAAATAACTCAATGAAACGAGCGGCCAGTGGCTGAGCGCGAGAAGGAAACGGAAGAACGCATTCTGGAAGCCGCGCACACGGTCTTTCTCCGGCGCGGCACGGCCGGGGCCCGGATGCAGGAGATCGCGGAAGAGGCCGGGGTCAACCAGGCCCTCCTCCATTACTACTACCGGAACAAGGCCGCCCTGGCCGAGGCTGTTTTCGTACGCGCCGCGCGCTCCCTCATGCCGCCGGTGGTGGCCACGCTCTCCGCGGACCTGCCTCTCGAGGCCAAGGTCGAGCGGGTGGTCGCACTCGAGATCGACAACCTGCTCCGGTCACCATTCCTGCCGGGCTATATCCTGAGCGAGTTGAACCACGACCCGGCACGAGCCGGCCAGCTGGCGCGGGCCCTGATCGGCGACCACGTGAATGCGGCCGTCCCGGACATGTTCGGGGCTCTCGCACGCCAGATCACCGAAGCAGTGGACGCCGGAACCATGCGCCCGATCACCCCGGACCAGTTCGTCGTCAACCTGCTCTCGCTCTGCATCTTCCCGTTCGCCGCGCGCCCGATGCTCGAGTTCCTGCTCGGCACGGGAGGTGGAACCTTCGAGGACTTCATCGCCCGCCGCCGCACGGAACTGCCCCGCTTCTTCCTGAACGCACTCCGGCCATGACCAGACACCTGCTTCTCACGGCATTCCTTGCCGTGTCCGCGCCCGCCGTCGCCCGGGCCCAGGACACGCTTCAGCTCGGGCCGCTCCAGCAGTCAGCCGTCGCACACGACCCGCGCGGACGGCAGCTCGCACTCCTGGATTCGGCTTCCGCACTTCGTCAGGGCGCCATCGCCACCGACCGGCTCCCCCAGGTCAGCCTGAATGGCGAGGCCTCGTGGCAAAGCGACGTGACCTCCTTCGGCGGCTCCCTTCCAGGGGTCTCCGTTCCGGTTCCTCCAAAGGAGCGCTACCAGGGCACGGTCCGTGTCGAACAGATGATCTATGACGGTGGATCCGTCGCCAGGCGGCGCGCCGTCGAGTCGGCCCGACTGGCCCAGGAACAGGCCGGGGTCGCCACCGCGCTCTACGGCCTTCGCATCGAGGTGAACCAGGCGTTCTTCTCGGCGCTGCTCCTCCAGCAGCAACTCGCCGAGCACGACGCTCTCATCGCAGACCTGGAGTCCAGGCTCGGCCTGGTGCGCGCCCGGGTGGAAGAGGGAACGGCACTCCCCGGTGACTCCGCCGCAGTGCTCGCGGAGTTGCTCGGCGCCCGCCAGCAACGGACGCGGATGGAAGGGCAGCAGGAAGCGGCGCTCGAAGTCCTGGGTCGTCTCACGGGACGTTCCATCCGGTCCACCGACCATCTCGCCATGCCCGAACTCGAGCCGATGGTCACGGCGGCACGGAGCGACCAGACCCGGGCACGGGGCCGGCCCGAATTCACGAGCTTCGCGCGTTCCCGGCTGCTGCTGGAGGAGCGGAGCAAGGCCCTGAACGCCGAACGCCTGCCCCGGATCACCGCCTTCGGGGAAGGTGGCGTGGGCCGGCCGGGTCTCGACCAGTTCAACCGCTCCCTCGATGACTTCTGGATGGCCGGCCTGCGGCTCCGCTGGAGCCCCTTCAACTGGGGGCGCACCCGGAAAGAGCAGGAAGCGCTCGACCTGCAGCAGCAGGTGGTCAGGACGGAAGAAGCCGCCTTCGCCGACCGGCTCGACCGGGAAACCCGTGACGTGCTCCAGTCGATCGACCGGCTGCAGGAGGTCATCGCGACCGATGACCAGATCGTCACCCTGCGCGGCCAGGTGGAACGGCAGGCGCTCGCCCAGCTCGAAGAGGGAACGATCACTGCCACCCAGTACCTCGACCGCCGCACGGAACTCCTGCGGGCCAGCCTCGACCGGCAGCAACACGCCGTCGAACTCGCCCGCGCCCGGGCGGCCTACCTCACGACCCTTGGCTTCGGAGTCGAATGATGCGACCGGCCACACTTCCCGCGGCACTTGCCGGCCTCCTGGCAATCGCCTCCTGCGGGCGCGCCTCCTCCCCGGATGCCTGGGGCAACTTCGAGGCGACCGACGTGACGGTGAGCGCCGAGACCAGTGGACAGTTGCTCAGGTTCGACGTGGACGAGGGCGACCGCTTCGAGTCCGGCAGGGTGGTGGGACTCGTTGATACCACGCAGGTCACGCTGCAGCTCCGGGCGCTCCAGGCCGAGAAGGCCGGAGCCCACGCACGCACCGGGCAGGCGGGATCGGAAGCAGCCGCGCTCGAATCGCAGTTGCAGATTGCCCGCAACGACCTGGGCCGGATCCGGCGGCTGCACGATCGCCAGGCCGCCACGCCGCAGCAGCTGGACCAGGCCGAGTCCCGAGTCCGTACGCTGGAAGAGCAGCTGGGGGCTGCCCGCCACCAGACCAGCGGAACCACCCAGCAGACGAAGGCCGTGGACGCACAGATCGCCCAGCTTCAGGACCGGCTCGAGAAGAGTCGCATCACGAGCCCGGTTACTGGAACGGTCCTCGCGACCTTTGCCGAGCCGGGCGAATACGTCCAGCCCGGCCAGCCCCTCTTCCGGATCGCCCCGCTCGATACGCTCACGCTGCGTGCGTGGGTCTCGGAGGCACAGCTCGCCTCACTGCGACTGGGTGGCCAGGTCACCGTCAGCGTGGACGGCCCCGACGGGCTCCGGACCTTCCCCGGTATCGTGAGCTGGGTTGCCGATGAAGCCGAGTTCACTCCGACACCAGTCCAGACTCGAGATGAACGCGCGGACCTGGTCTATGCCGTGAAGATCCGCGTGGCAAACCCCGACGGTGCGCTCAAGATCGGCATGCCCGCCGATGTGACCTTCACTGCAGGCGAGCCCCGGTGAGTACGGGACCGGTGGTGCAGGTGACCGACCTCGTTCGCCGCTACGGTGAAACCACGGCCCTCGACGGCATCTCCTTCCAGGTGGAGCCGGGTGAACTGTTCGGCTTCATCGGTCCCGATGGCGCGGGCAAGACCACTTTGTTCCGGATCCTCTGCACCCTGCTCCTCCCCGACGCGGGCCACGCGACCGTGCTCGGACGGGACGTGGTGCGGGACATGTGGGAGATCCGTTCCCGGGTCGGCTACATGCCCGGACGATTTTCGCTGTACCCCGACCTGAGCGTCGAGGAGAACCTGCGCTTCTTCGCCTCGGTCTTCGGGACGACACCGGAAGAAGGCCACGAGCTCATCGCACCGATCTATGACCAGATCGCCCCCTTCCGCGACCGCCGGGCGGACGCCCTCTCGGGAGGCATGAAACAGAAGCTGGCCCTGTCGTGTGCCCTGGTGCACCGGCCGGAGATTCTCTTCCTGGACGAGCCCACCACCGGCGTGGATGCCGTCTCCCGCCAGGAGTTCTGGGAACTGCTGGCCACGCTCAAGGCGCAGGGGCTGACCATCCTGGTATCCACCCCCTATATGGACGAGGCGGGCCGGTGCGACCGGGTTGCCCTCATCCAGAAGGGCAGGATTCTCGGGATCGACCAGCCAGGGGCACTGGGAGGCCGCCATCCGCTGCCACTCCTTGCCGTGGGCGGTCCGGAGCGCTTCCGGATGCTGCTGGCCCTCCGCGACCGTCCGCACTGCCGGTCGGTCTATGCGTTCGGCGACACCCTGCATTACACCGATGACCGGGGGAGCCTCGGGGAAACCGAGCTCGCGCAGGACCTGCTCGGGTGGCTGGGCGCGGCGGGATTTCCCGGGGCCACCGTGACGCCGCTGCCGGCGGGCATCGAGGATGTGTTCATGGCGCTCATGGATGAAGCGCCGGAGGGCGCCGCGTGAGCGGGCCGGCCATCGAGGTGCGCGGGCTCACCCGCCGATTCGGCGCGTTCACCGCGGTGGACGCGATTTCCTTCTCCGTGAAACCGGGCGAGATCTTCGGCTTCCTGGGTGCCAACGGCGCCGGCAAGACCACGGCGATCAAGATGCTCATCGGCCTCCTCGCGCCCACGGAGGGCGAGGCGACGGTGGCCGGCCATGACGTGCGGACCGAGACGGAAGCCGTACGCCGCAGCATCGGTTACATGAGCCAGCGATTCTCGCTCTATGAAGACCTCACGGTCCGGGAGAACATCCGTCTCTACGGCGGCATCTACGGCCTGTTCGGGGCCAGACTGAAGGCCCGGGTCAGCGAGCTGCTGAGGAGCCTCGAACTGGAGCACGCCGCCGACCAGCTGGTGGCTGGCCTGCCACTCGGCTGGAAGCAGAAACTGGCCTTCTCGGTCGCCCTCATTCATGAGCCTGAAATCATCTTCCTGGACGAGCCGACCGGCGGTGTGGACCCCATCACCCGGCGCCGGTTCTGGGAGACGATCTATGCCACCGCGGCGGCCGGGACCACGGTGTTCGTCACCACTCATTACATGGATGAGGCCGAGTACTGCGACCGGGTTTCCATCATGGTGGATGGAAGGATCGCCGCGCTCGGAACGCCGGCGGAACTGAAGGTGACGTACCAGGCCGACACCATGGATGAGGTATTCGTCCGGCTCGCCCGGCCGGGAGCGGCCGCGTGAAGCACCGCTCCGCGCTCCGGGCCTTCATGACGAAGGAGGTGCGTCACATCCTGCGGGACCGGCAGACACTCACGATCCTGATCCTGATGCCGCTGGTGCAGGTGGTTCTCTTCGGCTACGCGCTCCGGAACGACATCCATGACATACGGGTGGCAGTCGTGGACCCGGTGCCGAGCGATGTCACGCTGCAGCTGCGGCAGCGGCTCGCCGGATCCGGCCGGTTTTCCATCGTGGCCACCCCCGGGAACGCCGAGGGAGTCGAACGGCTCTTCCGGCGGGGCGAGGCTGACCTGGCGCTCGTGTTCGAGCCGGGCTTCGCCAGCGACCTCCGGCGTGGCACACCTGCCCGCGTCCTGCTTGTTGCGGATGCGGCCGACCCGAACTCCGCCACGACCATGCAGGCGTACGTGGGGTCGGTCATCAGTGACTGGGAGCGCGACCTGGCCGTGAGCCGCCCGCCGCTCAGCATCGTCCCCACGGTCCGTATGCGGTTCAACCCTACGCTCGAGAGCGTCAACCTCTTCGTGCCTGGGCTGATCGCCTTCGTGCTCACGCTGGTGGCCGCGCTGATGACCGCCATCTCCCTGTCCCGGGAGAAGGAACGCGGCACGCTCGAGGTGCTCCTCGTGTCTCCACTCAGGCCCTGGCAGATTATCGTCGGCAAGGTGGTCCCGTACCTTCTCCTCGGCTTTGCCAACGCGCTCACCGCGCTCGCCGCCGCGTGGCTCATCTTCCAGGTTCCCTTTCGCGGCAGCGTCGCCCTCCTGCTCGGCGAGAGTCTCCTGTACACGCTGGTCTCCCTCGCCCTCGGGGTGCTCATCGCGGCCCGGACGTCCTCGCAGCGGGTGGCCATGGTCGTGGCGCTCGCTGGTACCATGATGCCGAACGTGCTGCTATCCGGCATGATCTTCCCCATCGAGAGCATGCCGGGCTGGCTCCAGCCCGTTACCAACATCGTCCCGGCCCGCTGGTTCATCCTCATCGCCCGCGGCATCATGCTGAAGGGAGTCGGCCTCGACTATCTCTGGCTGCCGACCCTTGTCCTGGGCGGCATGGCCGTGGTCATCATGGCGGTTGCTACCCACAGCTTCAAGCCGAGGATGGGATAGGTGCGGGTTCTCAGGGCGCTGCTCCAGAAGGAGTACCGGCAGATCTTCCGGGACCGGGTCATGCTCATCCTGATCTTCATGATGCCGGTTATCCAGCTTCTCGTCCTTGCCAATGCCGCCACCTTCGAGGTGAAGAGTGCCCGGCTGTACGTTGTGGACCAGGATCGGTCGGTCAGTTCGCGCGGGCTGGTCAACCGCTTCCTGGCTTCCGGCAGGTTCCAGCTGACCAGCGCGTCCGGCTCCATGGCGCAGGCGAACGACGCGATGCTGGGCCGGGACGCCGGCGTCATCCTCCAGATTCCGCGCGACTTCGAGGAGCAACTCGTCCGGCAGCATTCGGCACCGGTCCAGTTGATCCTCAACGCCGAAGACGGCGCCGCCGCCGGCGTCACCCGGTCCTACGCCGCCAGCATCATCCGGGGCTATGCCGCGGAACTCGCAACGACCGCCGGACCGCCCGTCCGCCCGACCGCCTCGACCGCCCTGTCCGCCTCGACCGCCTCGACCGCCTCGACCGCCCTGTCCGCCCCGTTGGATGTGCGGACGCGCAACTGGTACAACCCCTCGCTCGACTACCGCTACTACATGGTGCCGGGCATCCTGGTTTTCCTGATCACCCTGGTCGGCACCCTGCTGACGGCGCTCAACATTGCCCGGGAGAAGGAAATCGGGACCCTGGACCAGCTCAACGTGACTCCGGTGTCGCGGAGTGAGTTCATTGCGGCCAAGCTCATCCCCCTCTGGTCGATCGGGCTGGTGGAACTTGGCGTGGGGCTCCTCATCGCCCGCTTCGTCTTCGGCGTGCCGATGCTCGGCAGCATCCCGCTCGTCTTTGCCCTGGCGGCGGTCTATCTCCTTGCCGCCCTGGGCACCGGTCTCTGGGTTTCCACCATCGCGGCCACCCAGCAGCAGGCCATGTTCATCACCTTCTTCATCATGGTGCTGTACCTGCTGATGAGTGGCCTGTTCACGCCTATCAGCAGCATGCCGGAGTGGGCGCAGTGGATTGCCCAGCTGAACCCGGTCAAACACTTCGTCTGGATCATGCGGGCGATCCTGCTCAAGGGGGCGGGGTTCCGGGACGTGCTCGCGTCCTTCGCGGTGCTGAGCGTATTCGCTGCCGGCGTGTTCACGCTGGCAGTAAGGCAGTACTCCAAGAGGACGGCATAGGGAGTCGGCAGTCGGCAGTCGGCAGTCGGCAGTCGGCAGTCGGCAGTCGGCAGTCGGCAGTCGGCAGTCGGCAGTCGGCAGTCGGCAGTCGGCAGTCGCGATGATACTCCCCCCCAAAGCACTAGTCACTAGTCACTAGTCACTAGTCACTACTCCTACATCTCCTCCTTCACCCCCGCCTTCACCAGCCACCAGTTCACCGGATAGGCCGTGAGGAAGCCGGCCAGCATCGCGATCTGCATCATGAACCAGAAGACCGGGCTGGTCTTTTCCAGCTCATGGCCGAAGATCAGGAACGTCGCAATGGCCATCCAGCCGTACATGCCGACCTGCCAGCTGGTGAGCGAGAGGGAATCCGCCTTGAGCGCGGCCTTGAGCCCCTCGCCGACGGACAGCCCGCGCATCGGCTTGATGGTGAAGTACTGGAAGGCGATGCCGATCGCGAAGGCGACGACGTAGTCCACCGCCCAGGCGGCGAAGATCTTGTGGCCGAACAGGGTGAGGGGGAAGAGGACGAGCCCCCACTCGGCGATGAGGTCACCGAGTGTACAGCCGCTCCCGCAATGCGAGGCGGCCAGGCCGACGGTCTGCCAGAACGGTTTCCGCTTCGAGGGTGGCTTCTGGTGCTGCTCCTTCGCCCGTTTCACCGTCTCGCGGGTGGCGAGCCGGCCGACCGTGAAGTACGCCCAGAGCGCCAGGGGGCCGGCGTAGAGCGCCGTGATTGGCCAGACCACGTTCATGATCCACATATGTTGCGGATGCCGGGTGACATCCAGCAGGATGATCAGGGCGGAGAGCACCCCCAGGCCGAGCGACAGCCAGGAGAGAAGGACGAGCCAGGCGGGCATATCAGGCATATGTCGATATGGCCCCCAGGCCCGGTCGCGCGCCGTGACGGAGGTCATCCCCCGGGGGCGCTCGAGCGCTGGGCAGGGGTGCTGCGGCGCGACCTTGTGATACGGGTCATGGCGAAGACCTCGCGCCGGATATAGATAGCAGGCATCGCGCGTATCCCCCTCGGGCGTTTTATCCCCCGAACTCGAGGTCCGCATGGCTCTACCGTGGTCCCGCATCTCCAGCGTCCTGCTCGCCGGCGTGGTGCTCACCCTCCAGCCGTCCCCCGCCGCCGGCCAGGACGGGGCACAATGGCCAGCCCCCGGGAAGAATCTGGCCGCCACCCGCTACAGCGATCTCTCCCAGATTACCGCCGACAATGTCAGGAACCTGAAGCCCGTGTGGACTTTCTCCACCGGAGTGCTCGGCGGGCACGAGGGCCAGCCGCTCGTGGTCGACAACACCATGTATGTGGTCACGCCGTTCCCCAACGTCCTCTACGCCTTCGACCTGGCAAAAGAAGACTACCCCCTCAAGTGGAAGTACCGTCCTGAAGTGAGCCCGTTCGCCCTCGGCTCGGCGTGCTGCGATGCCGTGAACCGGGGCGCAGTCTACGCGAACGGGAAGATCTTCTATAACCTGATCGACGGGCACACCGTCGCGGTGGATGCGAAGACCGGGAAGGAACTCTGGAAGACGAAGGTCGCGTCCATGGAGAAGGGTGAGACCATCACCATGGCGCCCATCGTGGCAAAGAACCGGGTCATTGTCGGCCCCTCGGGAGGTGAGTTCGGGATCCACGGCTGGGTCAAGGGTCTGGACACGGAGACCGGGAAGATCGTCTGGACCGGCTACAACGCCGGGCCCGACAGCATGGTGCTCGCGAGACCGGGGACGTTCAAGCCGTTCTATGACAAGGGCGACCAGCTCGGCATGACGACCTGGCCGCCGGACGTCTGGAAACGGGCCGGGGTTCCGGTCTGGGGATGGTTGACCTACGACCCGGAACTCGACCTGGTCTATTACGGCACCGGGAATGCCGCGCCGTACAATCCCGACCAGCGCGAAGGCGACAACAAGTGGTCGAGCAGCGTCATGGCACGACGGCCGGAGGACGGCAGCCTGGTCTGGGCCTACCAGTTCACCCCTCACGAAAACTGGGACTACGACTCCAACGCGGAAATGATCCTGGCCGACCTCACGATCGGCGGAACGCAGCGGAAGGTCCTGGTGCACTTCGACAAGAACGGGTTCGCGTATACGATCGACCGGACGACCGGCGAAGTGATCCTCGCGAAGCCGTATGTCCACGTGACCTGGGCCAGCGGGATCGACTTGAAGACCGGGCGGCCCATCGTCGACTCGACCAAGCTCACGGGAGCGTCAAAGGGCGTGGCGCACGACATCTGCCCCAGCCTCGAGGGCGGCTCCAGCCCCGCATCACCCGCGTCGTACTCGACGAAGACGGGCCTCTTCTACGTCTCGACCGTCAACCTCTGCATGAGCTGGGACGCCGACGAAGTCGGCTACATCGAGGGCACGCCATACATCGGGGCCTCCACACCCTACTCGCCCGGCCCGGGCAACTACCTCGGCGCGCTCACGGCCTGGGACGCGGCCACGGGAACCGTGAAGTGGGACATCCACGAGAAATACCCCGTCTGGAGCGGCAGCGTCGTGACGGCTGGCAACGTCGTCTTCTACGGCACGCTGGACGGCTGGTTCAAGGCGGCGGACGCCACCAGCGGCAAACCGCTCTGGAAATTCAAGGTCGGGTCAGGCGTGGTCGGAGCGCCCATCACGTACACCGGCCCGGACGGCAAGCAGTACGTCGCCATCATGTCCGGCATCGGGGGCGACTGGTTCCTGCTTGCGGGAGACGTGATCTCCAATGATCCGTCGGACATTCGCCCTCCGACCGATTTCGCCCCGGACCTCGCCCGCTACACCAGCCAGGGAGGAATGCTGTGGATCTTCGCACTCTAGCCCTGGCGGCTGCCGCCCTGGCACTCGTGGCCTGTGGCGAGCGCCAGAAGGCACCCCCGTCGCTCGAAACCGGGGAGCGCGTCACGGCACCGGACAGCCAGTACAGCCACATCGTCACCGCCGGCGGTGCCGCCCCCTCGACGCTCGACCTCAGGAATCCATACAGTGGGGACAAGAGCGCGGTAAACGAGGGGCGTGCGCTCTTCACCTCCATGAACTGCGACGGCTGCCACGGTGGGGGCGGGGTTGGCTGGGTCGGACCCAGCCTGAACGACGGTCGCTGGCGCTACGGCGGCAGCGAGGGCGAGATCTATCAGACCGTCTTCTTCGGCCGCCCCCGGGGCATGCCGGCCTATGGCGGCATCCTTCCGGAGCCCATCGTCTGGAAACTTGTCACCTACATCCGGTCCCTGGAGCCGGCGGAGACGGTGCCGACGGAGACCTGGAAGTAGGTCGAGAGTCGAGAGGTCGAGAGGTCGAGAGGTCGAGGGGTCGAGGGGTAGAGGAGTAGCAGGTCGCGGGGATCGTGTCATCTCGAGGGCCGTCAAGACCCGAGAGATCTCAAGGGCAGCCTTCGATAGCATCCGCCCTCTGAGATTTCTCACTGCGCTCGAAATGACAGGACAACCTTGACGAGACTCCCCACCGTTCGCACTGTCCGCCTGTCCGCCTGTCCGCCTGTCCGCCTGTCCGCCCTGCTCCCGACCGCCCTCTTTACGACCCCCCTCCTTGGCGACCGCCCTGTTCACGACCGCCCTTTCTCCGACCGTCCTGTTTCGTCCGCCCTCCTCGCGTCCTCCCCGTCCACCAGCTCCCGGAGCTCCCTGTCCGACAGGGCATCGAGGCGCTTGCTGGTCAGCCTGACCTGACGTCCGGTGCCGTCGAACGCTCTCAGGAGCACCTGGTGGCACTCCTGAATGGCGATCCAGATCGTTCCCTGGCTGTCCAGAACACGGCGCGGCTCATCCATGACGCGGACCGCGCGGCAAACGGGAAAGGAGGTTCACAACCAAGTCTCCATGGCGGTATGTGGGGCATCACAGAATCCAACCTGCAATGGTATCGGCGCATACCCCCGCCGACTTTAGCAGACCACCCGCTTCTACGTCCGCCCTGTCCGTCCTGTTCGCGTCCGCCCTGTCCACCTTGTCACGTCCCGAACCTTTCCCGGCTCTTGCGTCCCTCTTCCCAAAGCGCGACTGTCGGATGCCCACCTTGGTGCAGTTCTGCAATCAGCCGAAAATTAGAGCCCACGCGGCTCAGGAGGCAGTCAGTGTCAT
>CAWGSK010000006.1:0-23861 GCA_963825055.1 uncultured Gemmatimonadales bacterium | reverse complement strand
TGGCGCCGGGTTTCCGGTCACCACCGGTGCGTTCCAGACCGCCTTTCAGGGCGGGGTCTTGCCGACCGACGCCTACGGACCCCAGGACGGCTTCGTCTGCAAGATCCGCCCGGACGGCACCGCGATCATCTTCTGCAGCTACTTCGGTACCAGCGATCCGTGGATTGTTCGCGACGCGGCCGTCGACGCCGGGGGCAACATTTATGTCGCCAGCGCTCACGACTCGGGTAATTTTCCGGCGGCATGGTTTGTCGGCGCATATCAGGCGACGCCCCACGCCGGCCGGGATGGGGTCCTGGCCAAGATCTCCCCAGACGGCTCCCGCGTGCTCTGGGCAACCTATCTCGGGGGCCGAGGCGACGAGGGTGCAACACCATCCATTGGCGTCGATGCCAGTGGTGATGTGTACTACCTGACCTCGACGGACAGCCCTGACATGCCCACGCCCGCGGGGTTCGACAAGTCTTTGGGTGGAGCTGAGGATCTTTATCTCGCGCGAGTCAGCAGCGACGGAAGGTCCCTTCGGTACGGGACGTACATCGGGGGAGGCGGGAATGAATCCCTCGAGACACACTCCCTTGCCGTGAGCGCTGCCGGCGACGCATACGTCAGTTCCGTGACAAACTCATCTGACTTCCCGACAACGTCTGGCGCCTTTCAAACCTCGCGAGCTGGAGGAAGCGAAAGCTTCGTCACCCGGGTCAATCCTGGTGGATCGCTGGGCGCGAGCACGTATCTCGGTGGCAGTGGCGATGAACTGACCCAGGGGATTGCCATCAGACCCGACGGATCGATCGGTGTGGGGGGATCCACCACCTCCGCGAACTTCCCGGACACCCAGGCCGGGACGGCCCGCGGGGGGCAGGAGGTCTTTGTCGTTCTGCTTTCCTCGGATCTCCGCAAGGAACTCTTCGGTACCACTCTAGGCGGCAGCGGTCTGGACGCCGGCCGCGGACTGGCTGCAGGACCCACCGGGGTTCTGTATGCGGTCGGCAATACGAATTCGAGCGATTGGCCGCGGTTGAATTCCTCGGGCTCCTTTGGGGGGACGATGGATGCCGTGGTCGCCGCATTCGGGCCCTGAGTCGGGCGAGGGTCAAAGGTCGCAGGTCGCGAATCGGCGACCTGCGACCCTTCACTAGCGACCTTTGACCTCCGACCTTCGACCAGTTCCTAGACCCGGCGCCGCGCCTCCTCCAGCGCCTCCTCAAAATCCCCGAACAACTGCGCGGGCTCGAGCTGGGTCCCGAGCGCCGACCGCTCGATGATTCCGCGGAGGCGGGGAGTAAGCCCGCTCAGGATGACACGCGTACCGTCCGCCCGGCACCGGAGCACCAGGTCGTGCAGGGCATGAAGCCCCGTGCTGTCGATCACCGGAACGTGGCGGAGGCGGAGGACCAGGATCCGGGGCCGTTCCGCCAGCTCATGCATTGTCTCCCGGAATGTTTCCGCCGCGCCGAAGAAGAACGGTCCATCGATCTCGTAGACCGCCACCGCCTTCGGCAGGTCAGGTATCGTCCCCTGCCCGGCTTCGTCGGTCGAGACGAGTGATACGCTCGCCACTTCCGACATCCGCCGCATGAAGAGGAACGCGGCCAGCACCATCCCGACTTCAATGGCCACGGTCAGATCCACGAGCACCGTCAGGGCAAAAGTCGTCAGCAGGACGGCGACATCACTCCCCGGTCCCTTGAGCTCGGCGCGAAAGACACCCCACTCCCCCATATGCCAGGCCACCACCATCAGGATGGCCGCGAGCGTGGCAAGTGGGATCCGTTCCACCAGCCCCCCGATGAAGAGCGCGACGAAGAGAAGCATCACGGAGTGCACGATCCCGGCCACCGGGGTGCGACCGCCGGCCCTGACGTTCGTCGCGGTCCGGGCAATGGCCCCCGTGGCCGGGATGCCGCCAAAGAGCGGCGTCACCAGGTTGGCGATCCCCTGCCCGATCAATTCCATGTTGGAGTCGTGCCGGTCGCCGATCATGCCGTCGGCCACCACCGCGGCCAGCAGCGACTCGACGGCCGCCAGCACCGCGATCGTCAGCGCGGGACCGATCAGCGCCGGGACCAGGGCGAGGTCCACATGGGGGAGCCGGGGCAGCGGCAGTCCGCCGCCCAGGTGGCCGAACCGGTCCCCGATGGTCTCCACCGGCAATCCGGCCAGGTAAACCACCAGCGTGCTTGCCACCAGGGCAACGAAGGGTGACGGCACGCCCCGGCTTACGCGGGGCCACCATACAAGAATGGCCAGCGCGAACAGTCCCACCCCCAACGCCCACCAGTTCACCGTCCCGATGGCCGCAGCATATGCCCCCCAGCGCCCGATGAACCCCGGTGGAAGGCTGCCCATCTCGAGCCCGAGGAAATCCTTCACCTCACCGGCGAAGATCACGAGGCCAATGCCGCTGGTGAAGCCGAGGGTGACGGGATACGGGATGTACTTGATGACAGTGCCAAGACGGGCGAGGCCGAACATCACGAGGAGGAGTCCGGCCATCATCGTGGCGAGAAGCAGCCCCTCGAGACCGTGCTGCTGGACGATGCCGTAGACGATGACGACGAAGGCGCCGGTGGGTCCGCCAATCAGGACACGCGAGCCGCCCAGCGCGGAGATGAGGAATCCCGCGACGATAGCGGTCGCCAGCCCGCGGTCGGGCGTGACGCCGCTGGCAATGGCGAAGGCGATGGCGAGAGGAATCGCGACAATGCCGACGATGAGCCCGGAGACCAGGTCAGCGGCGAACTGCTCCCGGCGGTAGCCGCGCAGGGTACGAACGATGGTCGGGACCAGCGGGCGCTCCTGGGAGGTGAAGGGGGCGTGATAATAGCGAATTCCGGCATCGCCGCCAGCACGACGGCCCTGGCGGACCACCCACTCGCGAGGGGGCTCTCAGTCAGTCACAGTGTGCAGAATCCGTAACGATATATATATCAAATGCTTACGATGACAATATGAAGTAAAGTCTAAGTGTCGGTGCAACTTCCTGCCGTCTGGCACGGGTCATGCCGATGATGGTGATGTCCCCTTCACCAGCGGCCCAGTCGCGAGTGCCCCATGACACCCGAGATCACGCATACCCTGATGCAGTACGACACCTTCCGCGAGCTCTGGCGTACCCGCGGTTCGCTCGCCCGGGCAGCCGCACGGTTCGCCCGCCGCACGGGCGAATACGGTTTCGCGGTGCAGGAGATGCTCCGGGAGCATCATGAGTGGCCGATTCCGGGGTTGTGGGACGTCCTGCACGAGGAATCGGAGGACACCGAGGCTTCCCTGGCGGCGATCCGGGCCGAGCTGGAACACCAGCGGCTCGAGTTCCTGCGCCGGCGCGGCCGGCCGTTCTCGACCATCGTGGAGCTGCAGGACGAGGCGCTGGCCGCGCTCCGGCTGCCCCGGCTCGGCCTGCCGGGTGAGGAGCACATTACCCCCGTCGCAGAGGCATGCCACAAGAATCTCGTCCTCGCCGCGCGGATGCTGGTGGAACAGGCGGCCATGCGCGAAGCACTGCACCGCTTCGGCCGGGAACGCGCGGCCGATGCCGACATGGTCAGCGCGCTCCGGCGCTCCAGCGAGGCGGCGCTGCTCCGGTTCGACGCGCACCTCGAGCGCGGCGCGCTGCTCGAGGAGGTCCTGGCGGTGGAGACGCTGCTCGAATCTCTCTGATCAGTGACCGGTGTCGAGAACAATCTCCCTGACATCGGTCACTTCCGGAAGGGCCCGCAGCTGCCCCGCCACGCCGTCCGGCAGCCGTCCATCGATACTGATCGTTGCCAGCGCATCGCCGCCCGCTTCCAGGCGGGCCTGGTGATACTCCCCGATGTTCACTCCCGCGCCACCCAGGACGCTCCCCACCCGTCCGATCACACCGGGAACGTCCCGGTTGTGCAGCACGACCAGGGTGCCCCGCGGCACGATGTCGACATGATAGCCGTCGATCCGCACCATGCGTGGATGGGCAGCCGCCAGTAGCGCGCCCGCCACCCGGGACTTCCGCTGCCGGCAGGCCACGCGAAGCTCGACGAACTGGGCGTAATCGCCCACGGGATCAAGACGGACCCGTTTCAGGGTAATGCCCCGCTGCTGCGCCAGCAGCAGCGCGTTGACCATGTTCACCCCCGGACGACCCACCACGCCGGCGAGGACTCCGCAGAGGGCCGCGGCGGCCAGCGGCCGCAGCGCATCGTCCACGTCGCCGGCGTACCGCACCTCCACCTCCACGACCGGGCCGTTCACCAGTCCCGCTCCCACCTTGCCCAGTTGCTCGGCGAGTACCAGGAGCGGCCGGAGGCGGCGCATCTTCTCGCCGCCGATCGCGGGCGCGTTGAGCGCGTGGCTCAGGTCCCCGTCGAGCAGGGCACCCCGAACGGCCGTGGCGATTTCGACCGCCACGTTCCGCTGGGCCTCCTCCGTTGAGGCACCGAGGTGGGGGGTCAGCACCACGTGGTCGAGGGAACGGAACGGGTGGTCGGCCGGCAGCGGCTCCTGTTCGAACACATCCAGCGCGGCCCCGCCGATCCGGCCATCCACCAGTCGCTCGATCAGGGCCTCCTCGTCCACCACCCCGCCCCGTGCCGCATTGACCAGGACGGCGCCCCGTTTCATGAGGTCCAGCTGGGCGCCACCGATCATCCCGGCGGTCTTGTCGGTGAGCGGCACGTGGAGCGAGAGCACGTCCGCCGTCCGGAGGACGTCGCCGAGGGCATGCAGCTCCACCTCGAGGCGACGGGCGGCCTGCTCTGGCAGGAAGGGATCGTAGGCGATCACCTTCATGCCAAACGCACGCGCGCGCCGGGCCACATCGCCTCCCACCCGCCCCACACCGACGAGGCCCAGCGTCTTGCCGTACAGTTCAGTGCCGGTGAACTTCGAGCGCTCCCACCCGCCATTCCGCATGGACCGGTCGGCGGCGGCGACACGCCGCACGAGGGAGAGGAGCAGGGCGAAGGCCAGCTCGGCTGCGGAGACGGTGTTCCCGGCCGGCGCGTTGAGCACGGCGACACCACGCTCGGTCGCCGCTTCCACGTCGATCGTATCCACCCCGACACCGGCCCGGCCGACGATCTTGAGGCGACTGGTGCGGGCCAGGGATTCGCGGGTGATCTTCGTGGCGCTCCGCACGAGGATGGCATCGGCGTCCACCAGCGCGTCCGCAAGGGCATCGCCCTTGAGCCCGCTGACCTCGACCAGCTCGAACTGCGCGGGATCCTGGAGCGGTTCGAGTTCGTCCATCCGGATCTTGTCAGCAACGAGAATACGGTACCGGCTCATGCGGAGAGCACCTCCTCCAGCGCGTCGAGTACGTCGTCGAGTTCTTCCACGGTATGGTCACCCATGTGGCCGATCCGGATGGTGGCGTCCTTGAGCTTCCCGTAGCCGGCTGAAATGGTGAAACCGCGCTCCTTCATGGCCGCGTTCACGGCCGATCCGGTATGGGTTCCTCCCACCGTCAGGCAGGTGACCGTGGGCGAACGGAATCCTTCCGGCGCGAGAATGTCCACCTCGATCCCCCGGCCCCGCCATTCCGCGACGCGATCGACAACCCTGGCGGCCATGTCCGCGTGACGGGCCCACCTCGCCTCGAGGGTCTCGGCCCGGATCCGCTCCAGCTGCGTGAGCAGCGCGTAGAGCAGCGAGACGGGGGGCGTATTCGGCGTCTGGTTCTTCTGGATGTACTTCTCGAATTCAAGCAGGTCGAAATACGTGCCGCGCCCCGGTCGCCCCATCGCCCGCCGGAGAATCCCCTCCTGCGCCACCCCCAGCGCGAGGCCCGGCGGGAGCGCGAGCGCCTTCTGCGATCCGGTCAGGACGAAGTCGAGTTCCCACTCGTCCGTGAGGACGGGCGCGCCCGCCACGCCGGTCACGCTGTCCACCAGGAGGACGGCTCCGGCGTCGTGCGCCACCCGCGCGAGGTCCTTGATGGGGTTGAGTGCGCCGGTGGAGGTCTCCGAATGGACCACGGTGACCGCGTCGCACGGATCGGCCGCGAGGGCGTCGGCCAGCATGTCCGGCGTGTGTCCCTGTCCCCATGGGACCTGGAGCAGGACCGTCTCCACACCGCAGGACTCCGCGATCCTGTAGAACCGCTCGCTGAACGCGCCGTTCACCAGGCAGAGCACCCTGCGGTCCACCCCGTTCCGGATGGCGGCCTCCATCAATCCCGTGGCGCTGGAGCCGGAGAGGTAGACCGGGCGGGCCGTACGGAAAAGGTCCTGGAGCATCGGCTGGAGGCGGGCGATGAGTTCTTCCATCGCCTTGCCCCGGTGGCCGATCATCGGATGGAGCTGGCCCTCGAGCACCTCGGCGCGAACCTCGGTGGGCCCGGGAAGGAAAAAACGCCCTGTATAGGAAGCCTGGGTCATGGCAGTCGTGGTCAGGAAGTGGGGAACATGTCGGGTGCGAGCTCCCTGCCCCGTTCCCACGCGTCGCGACCGCGGGCATCAGCCGGCGGATCGGGCAGCACGAGGGGGAGGACGGGGGCGAGCGAGAGGCAGTTGATCGCGCCATCGGCGCCGGCGCGAACTTCGGGGCGATCCGCGACACCCATGAACGCGAGAAAGCAGTCGACGTCGGGACGCGCTTCGAGATCGGTGGCCCCGTCCCCCACCAGCATGACGGGAGGGGTGAGTTCCGGCCGCCACCGGCGAATGACCTCGCCCTTGCCACCCGCCCGGGCGAGCGGGGAGGTCTCGTCAAAGCCCCGGTACTCCCCGGACGCGCCGAACGTGACGTCGACGGCGGCCACGTGATCATCGGGGACACCGAGGTGGCGCGCCACCGCGAGGACAGCGGGTCGGAGGCCGCCGGAGAGCACCCTGACGTCCACGCCGGCGCCGCGCAGGGTTTCGACCACGATGTCGGCATCGGGAACGAGCGAGGCGACGTACGCGCGACCCACCTGGTCGATGAGGTCGCGCGAGGGGGCGATCAGCCCCATGCGCCGCCCGTAGATCTCCTCGAGCGGCACCGCGCCGCGCATCGCGGCTTCGGTGAGGGCGGTGATTTCCTGGTGATGGTCACCCGCCAGCGCTTCGACGCCCTCCAGGGTGGCGAGGGTGCTGTCACAGTCAAAGATGACGGTACCGAAGTAGTGGGGTCGCACACGCTTCCGGGACGGGGGACACAGTGCATCCGGCGTCGGCCGTGCCCCGGAAGGTAATGGAATGGGGGCGCGTCGTCAGCGCCCCCCGTCCGGGTTCACGATGGTCATCCGGCCGGTGCGGCGGGCGTCGCCGGATTCCACGTGGAAGAAGTACACCCCGCTGGCCACCTTGCGGCCCGAGCGGGTCCGCACGTCCCAGTCCTCCGAGCCACCAAAGGTGGTGCTGTGGTGCTCCAGCAGGCGGACCAGCACCCCGCTCGAGGTGTAGATCCGGATGATGGCATCGGCCGGGAGGTTCACGAACCGGATGACCGGAAGCGCCTGGTCATTCGTCCAGGCGTTGCCGAACATGTAGGGGTCCGGTACCGGGTGGACCGATGCCAGGTCGGACTTCATCGGGGCGCGCAAGGCGTTTACCCCGCTCCAGGTCAGTTCGATTTCCACCCCGGCCGCCGTCAGCGGCAGGGTGCTTTCGGGGTTGGAGTACGCATACGACCCGTAATTGCCCCCGTCGCCCGAGCCACCCGTGATGGCGCCGATATACTGCCGCAGCGACCAGACCGTCCCTTTCGCCGGCACCTGCCCTCCCGCCAGTTCCATCGTGAAGAAATCGCCCGCGAGGTAGAACACGATGCCCGCGTTCGGCGCCACTGGGGCCGTGCGGGCATCGATCAGGACCGGGCTGAAGAAGGCGATGGAAGACGGGACGGCGACATTGGCGAGCTGGTATCGCGGCCCGCCGCTGCCGCAGGAGATGGTCGTCCCGTACGAGCGGAGGGGCTCGACACACCCCATGTCCGTCCCGGTCAGGTCCAGGCGCTGGTCGTACGACCCGGGCAGTGATGCCGCCGGTCCGTTCAGGATGCCCCAGCTCAACCCCATGTCCGGGCTGAACGGCACGGGGACGTTGTGCGTAATGTCGATGACTGAGTCAACCCTTCCGCCACTGCCCCAGTAGACATTGAAGTCCGCCGCTCGGTGGGCGCCCGCCTTGATCCCCTCGACCGGGCGGTACTCCGCCCCACCGACCGATTGATACGCCTGGGTGTTATGGATCGTGACCACGCCGGACAGTTCGCCCGCGTTGTTGTAGTTGGTGACGGGCGTGCCAGTGAAGTTGGCCTGGTTGCCTTCGATCGGATGCACCTTCGTCTCGTTCTTCGCGGGCGAGGGGCCGTCAAACCAGCGGGACCCGTTGTAGGCGCACTCACCGTACTGGTAGCCGTTGAGGAACCCGGGGCGTCCGTTGACACAGCCTCGACCGTACAGTCCGGCATAATCCGCACCGGGTAAACCCTGGGACAGGTTGACCGGCAGCCGGTACCCGGCGTCCCCGCCGTACTGGCCGGCCAGCGCCGGTGCTACGGGCACGGCGTTGGCCTGCACGGAGGCGTACACGACCCCGGTTTCCTGGTGTTGCAGAACCGGCAGGGAGAAATGGGTCGTCGCTCCCCCGCTCCGGCTGGTCCACCAGTAGACATGGGGGATACCGTCATAGGGGGAACCCAGCGTGGCGCTGTCCAGGGTGAGCCGGACACTCCCCGAATCGAGGAGGGCCGGTACATAGGCGTAAAAGGAGAGCCCCCAGCTGGAGGCGGGTGGGAAGGGGTGCTTGAAGCGTCCCGTGGCCGGCTCGATCGTATCCGGCTGGGCACCGGCGATGGTCGCCGTATCCAACACCACGCCACGGCCGATCAGATGGGTGGCCGTCAGGCGACCCTCCGCCACGAGATTGCCTGCCCGGCTTTCCGGCCGGACGGCCTTGAGCACGCGCGGGCTCTCCTGGCTGGGCGGGCCGGACTGAAGCGAGTTCACGTCGAACGCCGTCACGGTGTAGAAGTACCGGAAGCCCTGCCGGACCGTCGTGTCGCGCCAGGAAAACGGCACTCCCGTGTTCTGGAGATACCCGGCCGCCCCACCTACGGTGTCGGCGTGGAGTACCGTCACCAGGCCGTTCGGCAGGGTCGTCCGGTCACCAAGCCTGGTCTGCACGAACTGCCAGCCGATGTCCACGTCCACATGGGCCGTGCGCGCGATGCCCGGCACCATGGAGTCGAAGGCGGCCGCGCACGCGGACACCACGCCAAGTTCCGGCGCGCAGAACTGGTTCGGGTTCACGTAGCCGCCGTAGTCGGACATGGTCGTGCCCGAGTAGTCGAACTGCGCCACCAGCTCCAGCGCCGCCGGGTCGTCCACCCGCCCCCGGTAGATGCGGTATCCCTCCACGTCGAACTGCCGGTAGTTCGGGTCGTACAGCACGTTCGGCACCGAGGCTCCCTGTGCGTTGATCGACCCGGGCTCCACTGGCCACGTCGTAGTACGGATCGCCTGTCTGTTCCGAGATGCTGGGCCGCCACACCACCGTCACCGCATCCCGCTCCGGAATCAGGAAGAAGTCCGGCGCCGCCGGGGCCTGGGGCAGCAGGAACTGATGGTCGAACAGCGCCTGGGCCACCTGGGCCTTCCAGTAGAGCGAGCGAGGCTCGGTGATGAACTCGTCACCCTGGAGTACCCCGTCCCCACTCGCGTCCTGCGCCCCAAGGAAACCCGCGATGGTGTCGATCGGGTTCACCCCCGCGGCCACGACCGCAGGATCGGACATGCCGGCGATGATCGCGGAATCGCCCGGGGCCACGGTACAGCCGAGGCCCGGACAGCCGGCGGCAGGGAGTGGCGCCGCGAACACGAACGCCACCATCGTGGTTGCCGACTGGCCCGGCGCAAGCGTCAGGGGACCCGCCGCCTGGAACAGTCGTATGTCAAACGGGGTGGACAGGCGGATACTGCAGATGTGCGAAACGAGTGGATCGAAGGTGCATGGGAACCCGGCCGCGTCGAAGTTCCCCGTGGCGCGCCGGTACAGCTCTCCGATACTCAACGGGTCTTCCAGCCCTCCGCCGTACGAGGTCTCCGTAAAAACGGTGAGCGGGGGCCCGAGGACGCCGACTCCGACCAGTCCGGTACCGGGAAAGAAAGGTCCGCCGAACACGGCGGGATCGTATCGCGGATAGACGAGTTGCTGAAAGCCGTCACTCCAGGCGTATGCGAGCCCCATTGGAATGTTGACGCTGCTGAAATTCCCACCCCCGAATCCGACATCGGGATCGGTATTCCATGCGGCGTACATCCGTTCGATCGTGTAACCACTCCGGGGGAGGGTGATCCCATAGGCGGAGTCGTTCTGCCGGTGGAACCGCGCCGCGACCACCATCAGCGAATCCCGGAGCCCCGCCGGGACGCCGGCGTAATCCACGGGGTCGAGCGAGGTAATGTTGTGATAGGTCACGGCCGCATAGAGGATATCGTCGTTGCCCAGGGGATAGTTCCACTCCAGCACTCGGAACTCCGCCAGCACGCCGAGCGGATGCGGCCGCCCGGACGCGTACCACGGATCCCCTTCCCACGTGAGCCACCAGACGTCCCCCTCACTTACTGATTTCCGGCCGGCGGCGTGGAAGTCATATGGCAGGCTGCCCTGCACCAGCCCCGCCTCGGGCCAGGCGGCCAGGTCGGCGGACCGGCTCGCGTTGAAGATCGTCGTAAGCCCCACGCCATGTTGCTGCGTCCCCCTGGGGTCGTAGAACATGGCGCCGGTCGTGTCACCCTGCCACGGGCCGCCGTCCGTCCCGATAATGCCCGCTACCGACGGGCCGGAGCTGAAGATGTAGGTCAGGCCGAGTGATGTGGGCCAAAGCGCTCCGTTCAGTGTCGAGTATGCATCATCCTGGCAGACAGCCCCGATGTTGGCCAAACCGCAGTCCACGTGGTTGACTCTGATGCGGGAGGCATCGAACAGGCCGAACCCGGCCCTGACCGGCGCAGGTTTCTGGCCCGCCACGACGGATGGCAGGAGCAGAAGCCCAAGGACAGCACTGAGTCGAAAGCGCGACACCACTACCTCATGGCGAAGGTACATGGATTCGAGTATGTCGCCCGACGCAACGCCCGCAAGACCGCTGTGAGAAGGATTGGGGGGGGCGAACCGGGGGGGGCGGCCAGCCCCGATCGGTTCGTGCCTCAGTAATAAGGGACGCCCGACCGGCGCGGGCTTTCACACGGACAGGGCGGACCGGGCGGACAGGGCGGACCGGGCGGACAGGGCGGACAGGGCGGACACGGGCGGACCGATGAGTATTGCCGTGATGACGCCTACGCCATTCCGTCGCCCTGGAAGCGTCGGGAGGGAGGATACGGATACACATCCAGCACCGCCCCGGCCCGGGCCTGGTCCTGCATCCGCTGCCAGAACTCGAGGGTCATGAGATCGCCGTGGGCCTCGCGGAAGACCTCGCCCAATTCACCGGGGAGCAGGAAGAAGGCCCGGAACTCCTCCGGGAAGACGTCATGCTCCCCGACCGAATACCACGGCTCCGCCGCCATCTCCTCGATCGGATCCCGTGCCTCGGGGAGCTGCCGGAAATTGCAGTCGGTAATGAAGCAGAGTTCGTCGTAGTCGTAGAAGATGACCCGGCCGTGCCGGGTGACGCCGAAGTTCTTGAGCAGCATGTCGCCGGTGAAGATGTTGGCGGCGGCAAGGTCCTTGATGGCCTGTCCGTAGTCCAGCATGGCGGCCCGGGCCGCCTCAGGCGTGGCATCCTTCAAATACAGGTTGAGGGGTGTGACCAGGCGCTCGGTGTAGAGGTGCCGGATGACCAGTCGCCCGCCATCCACCCGCACCGACTCGCCCGCTTCCGTCAGCAGCTCCTCCAGCACCTCAGGAGCAAACCGCTCGCGCTCGAACTCGAGCTCGGCGAACTCGTGGGCATCGGCCAGCCGGCCGACCCGGTCATGGGTGAAGACCAGGCCGTACTTGGCCCGTACCTCGTCCCGGCTCGCGGTCTTGGGCGCGCCGAACCGGTCACGGATGACCTTGAAGACGGTGTGCAGCGACGGGAGCGCGAATACGGCCATCACGAGCCCCCGGGCCCCCGGGGCCGGCTCGAAGCCGGCATCGGACTGCTCGAGGTGCCGGACGATGTTGCGGTACAGGAGGGTCTTGCCGTGCTTGTGATGTCCCAGCGCCGTGTAGAGCTCATCCACCGGCTTCAGCGGCATGATGCTCCGGAGGAAGGCGACGATGGCGCGGGGACGATCGGCTTCCACATGGAAGTACGAGCGGGTGAAGCTGAAGACGATGCTGACCTCGTCCGACGCGAAGAGCGCCGCGTCCACCCGGACCCCTTCCGGCGGATGCACCAGTGCCAGTACGAACGGCCAGAGTCCCGACCCGGTGCGCGCCCGCCCGATTACGTAGGCGCCCTTGTTCCGGTAGAACGGCATGGGCAGGATCTGCAGGTCCCGCAGTTCCCTGCCCTCCTCCTCCGTCCGGAGCTCGCGGCGGAGCGCGGAGGCCACGAGCGCGGCGTCGCGGCCGGGATTCTCCATTCCGGCCGCGAAGGGAAGCCGTCCGAGCAACGAGGCCACGACCTCCTCCACCCCCCCCTCCATGGGGAGCGTCACGTGCACCTCGGGTTCGTCGGCCAGGGCCCGGCGGCGCTCCCGGGTGGATCCCACATATTCCGCCGCCGGCTCGACCCCCACCGTCCCCAGCACCCGGCGGCTCACGGAGTTGTAGAAGGTGCGGGCGAGCTCCTCATTGCCGCGCCCGGCCACGAGCCGCCCGTACTCCGACTTCACGCCGCGCCAGTAGAACGCGTTCCGTGCCGCGCCACCGAGGGTTTCCCGCAGGTCGGCCACCACCCGCTCCACCTCCTCGCCATAGCAGCGGAGGCGCTCACGTGCATCCTCCTGGCCCGCCTGCCAGTCTCGCGACAGGAATCGATCCTCAGCGCGACGGGTGATCGACGAGAAGCGCGCGCGATACGCCGTGTGGGACTGGAGGACGCGCCGGGCAGTTTCCGCAGGTGTGGCCATGAGCCTCCATACGCCTATCTTAGGTACAGTCAGCGTCGCCGGGATCGGGACCCCGACCGCACGTCCTCTATCATACCACAAGGCCGAACAATGCCAAACGTCGAAGCACCCTCATTCGAGCACGTCAACGTTCCGTCCACCGGCGCGCGTATCGTCATGGAGGACGGCCACCTGGTGGTACCCGACCACCCCATCATTCCCTTCATCGAGGGCGACGGCACGGGCCCGGACATCTGGCGGGCCTCGAAGCGGGTCTTCGATGCCGCCGTCCAGAAGGCGTACGGCGGGAAGCGCGGCCTCGCCTGGATGGAGGTCTATGCCGGTGAGAAGGCCAAGAACCAGCTGGACGACTGGCTCCCCGATGATACCCTGCGGGCCATCCAGCACTTCCTGGTGGCCATCAAGGGTCCGCTGACCACGCCCGTCGGCGGCGGCTTCCGGTCGCTCAACGTGGCGTTGCGCCAGAAGCTGGACCTCTACGCCTGTGTCCGCCCGGTCCGCTGGTTCACCGGGGTGCCATCCCCGGTCAAGCATCCCGAGGAGGTGGACATGGTGATCTTCCGGGAGAACACCGAGGATATCTACGCCGGCATCGAGTGGAAGGCCGGGACGGACGAAGCCCGACGCCTGCTCCGCTTCCTCCAGGACGACCTTGGCACCACCACCATTCGGTTCCCCGATACCAGCTCCTTCGGCATCAAGCCGATTTCCGAGGAAGGGACGAAGCGCCTGGTGCGCTCCGCCCTCGATTACGCCCTGGCACAGGGGGCCCCATCGGTCACCCTCGTGCACAAGGGCAACATCATGAAGTACACCGAGGGTGGCTTCCGGGACTGGGGCTACGAGGTAGCCCGGCAGGAATACGATGCCGAGCCCATCGACGGCGGGCCCTGGTGCAAGCTGCCCGGCGGCCTCGTGATGAAGGACGTCATCGCCGACGCGTTCCTGCAGCAGATCCTGACCCGGCCGGCCGAATATGACGTGATTGCGACCATGAACCTGAACGGCGACTACATCTCCGACGCGCTCGCAGCGCAGGTGGGCGGCATCGGCATCGCGCCGGGGGCGAACATCAACTACCTCACCGGCCATGCGATTTTCGAGGCCACCCATGGGACGGCGCCGAAATATGCGGATCAGGACAAGGTCAACCCCGGCTCCCTGATCCTTTCCGGCGAGATGATGTTCCGCTACCTGGGATGGAACGAGGCTGCCGACCTGGTGATCAGCAGCCTCGAGAAGACCATTGCCCAGAAGCGCGTGACCTACGACTTCGAGCGCCTGATGGACGGCGCCACCCTCCTCAAGACCAGCGAGTTCGCGGAGGCGATGGCGGGGAATATGTAGTGACTAGTGACTAGTGACTAGTGACTAGTGAGTAGCGCTTCAGGGTGAGGTCGGGCCAGCGGCTGCGAACCCACCCTGAAACACTACTCACTACTCACAGTGAGCCTTGTCGAGATCTCCCATTACCTCCCCGCCGTATCTCCGGCCGGCTTGCCGTCCGCATCCAGGAACCGCACTTCGCCCAGGTTCAGGGCGCGGACCTTATCCTCGATCTTCGACCGGTCCCCCACGATCACCCAGACCAGGTGCGAGGGGGCGACGACCTTCTTCGCGGCCGGCACCACGTCAGCGGCCCGGAGGGCGTCAACCTTTGCCCCATACGTGTCCCAGTAGCGATCGTCGAGCCCGTAGGTCACGATTTCGTTGATCGAGCCCCCGACGGCGCCCATCGTCTCCCAGCGCCCAGGCAGGGTCAGGGTCAGGTTCGCCTTGGCCGTGGTCAGCTCGTCCGCCGTGACGGGGCGCTGGCCCAGGATGCCTTCCAGTTCCTTCTGGACCTCGGCCATGGACTCGGCGGTCTTGTCGGTCTGCACCGGGGCATACGCGATGAAGGGGCGCTGTCCGCGCGCATCCAGCAGGAGCGTGAACGCTCCGTACGACCAGTGCTTGTCTTCCCGCAGGTTCATGTTCACCCGCGAACCGAACTTCCCGCCCAGGATATCGTTCATCACATCGATGCCGATTTCGTCAGGATTCGCCTTGGGCGGTGCGACGTTGCCGGCAAAGATGATCGACTGGTCCGAGCCGGGGCGGTCGATCAGGTACACCACCGGCTTCTCGGGCATCTTCACCGTCGCCAGGTTCTTCTTCGGCACGTCCCCCCGCTTCCAGCCGCTGAACAGCTTCTCCAGCTTCGGCCGGATCTCGTTCATGGTCGTGTTGCCCACGACCACCAGCGTGGCATTGTTCGGCTTGAACCACGTGGTGTGGAACTTCTGGAGATCGCCCGTGGCCATGCTGCTGACGCTGGCCTCCGTCCCGGTGCCGGTGTAGGAATTGCCATAGGCATGCCCTTCCCCGTAGAGCAGGCGGGGGAAGACCCGGAGCGCCATCTGGACCGGTGTCACCTTCTCCCGCTGGATCCGGGCGAGCTGCTGCTTCTGGAGCCTGTCGAACTCGTCGGCCGGGAAGCTGGGGTTCAGGATCACGTCGGCGTAGAGTGCCAGGGAC
This sequence comes from uncultured Gemmatimonadales bacterium, assembly GCA_963825055.1. Taxonomy (GTDB): domain Bacteria; phylum Gemmatimonadota; class Gemmatimonadetes; order Gemmatimonadales; family GWC2-71-9; genus CAWGSK01. Next base: position 8,371 of record CAWGSK010000006.1, on the reverse strand, counting down.
TGGTCCAGGTTGCTCTTGAGCGCCGAGAGGGACACCTGGGACATGTCCAGCGATGACCCCGTGCCGAGGTTGGCGCCCAGCTGGGCCAGTTGCTCGCTGATCTGGAGCGCGTTCCGCGACTTCGTGCCCTCATCCAGCATGTTCATCGCGAGGCTCGCCGTCCCCGGCTTGCCGAACTGGTCGGCAGCATAGCCCGCATCAACCAGCAGGGTCAGGTTCACCACCGGTACCGCGTCCCGCTTCGCGAAGACAATCTTGAGCCCGTTGGACAGCGTGGCCCGCTCGAGGGCCGGGAACGCCACCTTCGGCGCGGACCCGATGTCCGGAAATTTCGAGCGGTCGACCGTGCTCGCGGTCGTGGCGTAGTTCGGGAACGGATGCACCTCGAGCACGTAGACGCCGTCGGAGAGCCAGTCGCGGGCCGCGCCGGCCAGGTCGTCCGCGGTAGCATTGGCCACCCGGTCCAGCGTGGTCTTGTAGAAGGCAGGATCGTTCATGTAGACCTGGTCGCGAGCCAGCACGTCCGACTTGCCGCCGAACCCGCCGATCTGTTCCACGCCCCGGACGAACCGGGCCCGGTACTGGGTCTTGACCCGGGACATCTCCTCGTCGGTCGGCCCTTCCTTCAGAAAGCGGGCCAGCTCTTCGTCCACCGCCTTCTCCACCGCGCCCAGGTCCTGGCCCGGGCGGGCGGTGGCCCGGATGTAGAACTGGCCGCCGATCTCGCGGAGGTCCACGTAGGCGGCCACGTCCGTGGCGATCTGGTCGTCATAGACCAGCCGCTTGTAGAGCCTGGAGTTCTTGCCCGCGCCGAGCACGTCGCTCACCAGGTCCAGGTAGCGGGCCTGGGCATCGCCGTACTGCGGAATGTTCCACACCTTGTAGACCCGGGCCTGGGGCACACGGTCCTGCATCACCTGCCGGTGGTCGCCGGTCCGCTTCGCGATCCAGACGTCCTGCTTCGAGATCGGCGGCCCTGAGGGGATATCACCGAAATACTGCTCGGCCTTCTGCCGGGCCGTGGCGGCGTCGATGTCGCCGGCGATGGCGAGCACCGCGTTCGCGGGTCCGTAATAGGTCTTGAACCACTCCCGCACGTCCTCCAGGCTCGCGGCGTCCAGGTCTTCCATCGATCCGATCACGGTCCAGCTGTAGGGGTGAGTGGCGGGCCAGGTGGCGGCGGTGATCAGCTCGTCCGTCTTGCCGTAGGGCTGGTTCTCGCCCTGCCGCTTCTCGTTCTGCACCACCCCGCGCTGCTCGTTCAGCTTCGCGGTGTCAATGGCGCCGAGGAGGTGCCCCATCCGGTCTGACTCCATCCAGAGCGCCATGTCCAGCGCGGGGGTGGGGACGTTCTCGAAGTAGTTGGTCCGGTCCTCGTTGGTGGTGCCGTTCTGGTTGGTGGCGCCGGCCTTCTCGAACGGGTCGAAGAAATCGTGGTTGTAGTTCTCCGACCCGTTGAACATCAGGTGCTCGAAGAGATGCGCGAAGCCGGTGCGGCCCGGCTTTTCGTTCTTCGAGCCGACGTGGTACCAGATATTGACCGCCACGATCGGCGCCTTGTGGTCCTCGTGGACCAGCACCGTCAGGCCGTTTTTCAGGACGAACTTCTGGTAGGGGATGTCGATGCTGCCGGTGGACTGGGCAGCCGCGGGCAGCGCGACGCCGGTGGACAGCACCAGGGCGGTCGCGAGCAGACGACGGAACAATGACATGAATCCTCCAGATGAGGAAGCGCGGCCCGGGAAAGGGCCGGTGTTCGAGTTTGAAGGGCAGATTGGGATGGTAATGCGGAAGCGGGGACAGCGGTAGCCGCCCCCGATGGACCACGGGCCTAGCGGGGGGTATCCCCTGTGTGCGACAGGGTGTCCCGGTCCCGGCTGGCCAGCAGCCGCTCGGTGAAGTCGAGCCGCTCGTGGAGGTCGCTCAACTCCCCCCGGAGCATGTCCAGCTCATCCTCGACCTCCGGCGGCAGCTGCCGCTGGTCGTACATGACGTCCTCCGGATCCCACCGCAGGACGCGGCGGCCGTCCACGTCGCGGAAGGAGCCGCCGGCAATCGTAATGACGTCATACAGATACCAGATCCCGAGTCCGCCCATGGTAAGCAGCATCAGGAGGCCGGTGCCGATCTTTCCGACGTAGAACCGGTGGACGCCGAAGACGCCCAGGACGGCCGCCAGGATCAGGGCGACGGTGCGGGACTTGTCGGATGGGACTGGGCGCATCTCCGGCCTCCGGCTCGTGGGGGATTGTGCTGGTCTCGAGGTCCCTACGGACGGGGCAACCTCTCGGTTTCAGCATGAAACGTAATCCCGATGACGCTGCGCACCAGCCCCCGCCGCCTAGTTCAACAGGTCGAACGTCAGGACCTCCCCGAGACAGCTCATGGCATACACCTTCCCGTGGGCAGCGTCCGGAATGACCGTAATGCCATCACAGAGGGTCGAAAAGCCGGTCCCTTCCGGAACCGCGAGCGTCGCCACGGGCTGGAGACTCCGGTCCAGCACCATCACGGCAAGCCCGGAAGGAAAGCCAGAGAGAAAGGCATAGAGGCGGCTCTCGGTGACGTCCGTGGCGAACCCAAGGACCGACCAGGGAGCCGGGATGCTGGTCCGCCCGAGCTCTGCCCCGGTGTTCGCGTCCAGCCGCAGGACGATATCTCCCGGCCCGCCATACAGCGTATCACCCGCCATGTAGAGTTCGCCGTCGGTGGTAAACACAGCGCCTCCCGCAGGCTCGTACAACGGCACGCGATAGCGCAGCGTTCCCGCGGGCAGGTCGAAGACCGGGACGCCCATGGGCGTGGCACTCACCCGGATGGTGGCCAGCGACCCTGACGGGGCGTACACCACGCCCCAGGTCGATTCCTCCGTCTGTGCCGCGGAAGGATTGTACGTCGTCGTGAACGTCGCTCCGTTGTCGGGGGACTTCTCGATATACATCGAGTGGTGGCTTGGTACCAGAAATGTCCATGGGGCAAGCTCATGGACAGGTCGGCCGGCCGGATTGCTCACCGGGGCCGAATCGAGTTTGACCGGTGTTCCCCCAGCTGAGTATTGCCAGAAATCGACCCCGTTCGGGGAGAGTACGGTGAACACATTATCGCGGTAGCTGGCTCCCGGGCCGTAGGGCGAGGCGCCGTCATCGACCGGAAGGATGGTGAGGACGCCATTCGCTGCGTGCAGGTACCCGACCTTTCCATTCGCGGTCTCGCCGAGCGCGCCAGCCGGGCTGGACCGGGACCAGCGCTGCTGTTCTCCCAGGAAGCCGGAGGCCTGGATTCTGCCGCTGTAGCCGACGAGGCTGACGCTTCCCAGATCCAGGTCACCGGCAGAGCCGTGAGCGATCAGGTTGACGGTCCCGCTTGGCAGCGGCGGAAGGGTCACACTCAGGGTCGTGTCATCGACCACGGCCGACGCCAGGGTATCGGTCCCAGCGGTGATGACGGGGGTGGTGGGATAGTTGAGCAGCTGGTCGGTGGTCACCGTGGCCACTCCCCCGCTCCACTGGATGGAGGGGGTGATGGTGACGGGACCATCATACCGGGAAGTCGATACAGGATCGCTGCACGCGCAGATGGCCAGCATCGTTCCCGCCACCAGAATTGGCCTATACATACATCCTCCGTCGCTCAATTGAGGACATCGAAGACGAGGGTCTCGTACCCAGGCTGGATGAGATAGACCTGGCGTCGCGACTGATCAGCGATCAATGCGTGGAAAACGGCACTCCTGACGACTTCCCACTGGTCCTGCGGCACCATCAGTTCGGCGGTAACATTGAGGCTTCGGTCGAGCACCATCAGACGGGGCCCCACATAATCGACGCTGGCGGGATCACGGTCGATGACGAAGATGTATGCCCCACCCCCACCAGGGATCGGCGCCATGACGTCAACCCGGCTGCCGGCCAGCTCGAGCCGGTTGAGCTCGGTCCCGTCTTCCGCACGGTAACGGGCCACGATGCCGATCGACGCGCTGTCGCCGGCAATGTACAGATCTCCGCTGTCGGCAAAGAACGGGCGCTGGGTCGTGAAGAAGAACGTTGGAATCCGGTAGCGCAGAGTCGCGGCGGGCAGGTCGAAGACCGGCGTTCCGTACGGGGTTGTTCCATCCGCCCAGATGGTGAACAGGGTACGGTCGGGATTCACCACGGGAACCCTCGGATAGTCCTCGGCACGATTTCCACTGGCGTTGTAAACGCTGTACCAGGTGATGCCGCTATCCGCTGAACGGAAGGTGACGGTAACATCGTGGCGCGTGGCAAAGAGCGTCCAGGGTGCGACGACGCTGATCGCGTCCCTGTAGAAGGTGGGAGACTTCAGGAACCCGGCCATCACCGGAGCGCTGCCGGGCGGGTAGGGCCACGACCAGAATATCACGGAATCGCCGGCGACGGCGGTGAACACCCCAGGCTGATATGACATTCCAATCGCGCGCTCGAACCCCGGCGTTGGAGCAATTTGGGTGTGAGTGACATGGCCGGTTGCCGCATGCAGAAATACGACCTGGCCGGCCTCGTCGAAGCCGAGCACCCCGCTGGGTTGTTCCACTGGGTACGGTACAAAAGGAGCCCCGACCCGCTCCCCCGTTGTGATCCATCGGTTGAATCCGAGGACGTCCACGATCCCGAGGGCCATGTCGCCGGCGGATCCGTGCGCGACGAGAGACACGGTACTGGTAGGGACTGACGGCAGGGTGACGGACAGTGTGGTGTCGTCCACCACCGTCGCCGACAGGGTATCGGTGCCAGCCGTGATGACGGGCGTGGTGGAATAGTTCAGCAGCTGGTCGGTGGTCACCATGACGGTTCCCCCGCTCCACTGGGTGGAGGGGGTGATGGTGACCGCACCATCATACCGGGAAGTCGAAACAGGATCGTTGCACGCGGCAGTCAGAAGGGCCACGGCGATTATCCCGGGATATGCACGCATCTGCACCTGCTCCGGCCAAGGGGTAACAGGGGTCAGTATGCCCGCGAGGATGCGGGGCGCAAGGGGCGCGTTTTACGATGGAGACGTCGGATGGGAGGGGGGGGTGCACAGTGGGAAGTCCAGCGCGCCCGGGAGGACTCGAACCTCCGACCCACGGCTTAGAAGGCCGTTGCTCTATCCACCTGAGCTACGGGCGCAGGGCTGTAATATAGGCAAGGAGTAAGGGGGAATAGGGAGTAGGGAATAGGCAGCAGGCAGTCGGGGAGTTGGCGAGTGGCAAGTGGCAAGTGGCAAGTTGAGTTGGCCATGCGGGGCTACTCGCCACTCGCTACTTGCCACTCGCCACTGGCTGCCTTACGGATAATCACTCTCCCGGCTCTCCACCGCGCGGCGCAGCAGCGCGATCTGGCCGGAGTGATAGGCATCGTGCTGCGTGAGGCCGTACAGCATCGTCCTGAGGGTTACCCCGGCACTCTCCTGAGATTCCTCGACCGGGCCGAGGACATCGTCCAGCCTCGCGGAGGCCATGGCGCGCACCGCTGACTCCAGGTCCCGACGGACCTGTTCCAGCCGCTCCAGGGTCTGCTTCCACGCAGCCGGCGTCGGGGCCGCGGGTACCGGCCAGTCGCCCTCGGGGGGGAGTCCCGGCGGCTCCCCGCTGATTCGCCGGGCCACCTCGGCAGACCACGCGGTGATGTGGAGGACGAGCTCCCAGATGGTGTGGGCGTGACCCACGGGCCGGGCGGCGGCGACGGCGTAGTTCACCGGCTCGAGCAGGGCGGCCACGCTGGGTCCATGCCAGGGAGAGCCGTCGTAGCCGGCCTGCAGTTCCTCCGCGATCCGTTCGACCTCGCCCGCCTTACTTCCCTTCGCCATCGCCCTTCCCTTCCCGCCGGTATTCCCCGTCCATGAACGGCTTCCAGCCGCTGCCGTCACCGCTCACTTCCATGCAGTGGTCGTACCGGTTCCTGTCGTGGAAGGTCCAGGTCGCGCGCATGGTGCCCTGGGCGCCCTTGCTGCTCAGCGCCAGCGTCTCGCCATCAAATTCGCCGTGGAACGTCTCCGGGGGGAACCCGATGCTGTCATACCAGTCCATGGCAATCGTGTGGCCGTCCGGTTCCACGCGAAACAACCCGTGCCCCCGGTAGGTCACCTTGCCGTGCCGGCGCTGTACGTAATCCTGCACCACGGCGAACCCATCCAGCGCCACCCGGTTCACCACCTCGCTTTCCGCCGGTCCGCCCTTGTCATCCCAGGGCGAAGGGTGCAGGTGCTCCTTGCCAACCCAGCGGCCCTCGAGCCGCTGGAGCTTCTCGTGCAGGGCGTTCAGGCTGGGCATGGACATGGGAAGCTCGGGGATCGGGGATCGGGTATCGGGTATCGGGTATCGGGTATCGGGCTACCTGAAGCTAAACGCCCTGTTGCCTAATCCCCATTCCCTGTTCCCTGGCCACTAGAACACCACCTGCACCCCGGACGTGAACATCCGGTCGGTCTTCTTGAACCCTGGCTCGGGCTGGTTATCGAACCGGATCGCGTAGGCCAGCTTCAGGGAAATGCTCGAGGAAAGCGGTGCCACGAGCGCGGTCTCGGTGTTCACACGAAGGTCCTCCGAGTCCTCAAGGTTCGGCAGCGCCTCGGCCGTCTGCTGGACAAAGGCCTTCTCTCCCAGAAGATGCTTGTACATCGCCGCGGCACGTGCGGCGGTGAAATTGTCGTCGACAGCCGTGGTCGTCCGCTGCTGGTTGAAGGACAGGCCGGCTTCGGTTTCGAGAATGTCCCGGGGACCGGTCAGGATCTTCAGGGCAAGCCCGACCACTTCCTCGAAGCGGCGGTCGATACCGGCGAAGCGGTTCTTCTCGAAACCCACCAGGCCGAACACAGCGAGGTGCTCGGTCAGGCCGTAGTCCATTCTCCCGCTCGCCTTCCAGGTACTGGCCGAGGTCTGCCCGTCGGTCCGCCCGTAGATGGCGGTGAATGTCTGGGTCAGCACGACTGGTGCCGTCGTGTAGATGACCTTTTCTCCGGCGTTCAGCGACGTGACCTCGGTGTTGCCTGCCACGTTGACGAAGCCCAGGTCGGCCTGGAGCTGGAATGGCCTGACCTCCTCCGCGTCCTGGGCGGACGCGAGTGAAAACGCGGCCAGGATGAGGACGACGAGACAGGCGAGCGGACGACGGACGTGCATGCGGGGCCTCGGAGATCGGGTGTCGGGAAGGTCGAAGGTCAAAGGTCGAAAGTCAAAGGTTGTACGCAGGGCGGGCGATTGGGGGGGCGGAGGTCGGGAAGCCAGGAGGTCGCGGGATCGAGGAGCGTTACTGCAGGAACCTTCACGCCCGGTTCACAGGTAATTCAGGTCTCCCGTGCCAGTTTGTATTGTCGCCGGTTTCCGTGTCGGCTCTCTGTCGGCCTGGCGACCGCGCTGCAACGCAGGGAGGCAAAGATGAAAGCAGATTCCGCACTCCAGCAGGACGTGGTCTCCGAACTGACCTGGGAACCCAGCATCCGGGACGAGGACATCGCCATTGTCGTGAAGGACGGGGTCGTGACCCTGGCCGGCACGGTGGACACCTACGCCCAGCGCTATGCGGCCGAGCGGGCCGTCGCCCGGGTCAAGGGTGTCCGGGCCATCGCCAACGAACTCATGGTGAAACTGTCCCGGATAACCGAGCGCTCCGACTCCGAGATCGCCCACGCCGCGCTGAACGCGCTCAAGATGGACATCGAGGTGCCCGAGCCACGGATCAAAGTGAAAGTCGCAAACGGATGGGTGACCCTGACCGGGGATGTGGACTGGAACTACCAGCGGCTCGCCGCTGAGCGTGCGGTCCGGTACCTGACCGGGGTCAAGGGCATCGTGAACTCGCTCACCATGGCTCCCGCTCCCACCCGGACGGACGTCCGCAGCCATATCGAATCGGCCCTCAAGCGCCAGGCCGAGATCGATGCCTCGCATGTCACCGTGGAGATCGAGGGCCATACCGTCACCCTGCGCGGCAAGGTGCCGTCTCTGGCCGAGAAGAACGATGCCGCCAGCGCGGCGTGGGCGGCCTCCGGGGTCACCAGCGTGGTCAACCACATCGAGGTGGACCCGCCGGTGTTTGCGGTGTTGTAGGGTCGAAGGACGAAGGACGAAGTTCGAAGGGCGCGGCCCCGGGCTCAGGTGAGTCCGGGGCCGCGGGTTCGGGGATCGGGGATCGGGGATCGGGGATCGGGGATCGGGGATCGCGAAGATACTTTCTCCCCAGGCACTAATCACTAATCACCAATCACCGCTCCCCGTTCGCCGGTGCCGACCTCGGGAGGGTTTCGCGTCACCAGCCCTCGGTCTTGACCTCCGCCAGGACCCCATCCAGGTCGTTGAATTCCACCGTCTTCGGCCTGGAGGGCAGCATGACGGGCAGGATCAGCTCGGATTCCGCGCCGGTCACCTTCAGCC
>CAWGSK010000005.1:0-15764 GCA_963825055.1 uncultured Gemmatimonadales bacterium | reverse complement strand
ATCACGGCGCATTCCCGTCCCCGGGACCATAGTTGATATCCGCAACGGTTTCCCGCATGAGGAGGAACGATGACCACCCCGAGGATCCTGATGGTACTGACGTCGAGCGCCACCATGGGCGGCAGTGATGAACCGACGGGACTGTGGCTCAGCGAATTCACCGAGCCGTATTACGCGCTGCTGGATGGCGGGCTCAAGGTGGATGTGGTCTCCGTGGGAGGCGGTCAGGTCCCGCTCGATCCCAGGAGCACCACCGACGATGCCTGCCAGGACGCGCCCAACGCCCGCTATGCCGCCGACGTCAAGGCCCAGGCCCTGCTGTCAGAGACGGTGGCAGTGGACCAGGTGGACTTCGGCCGGTACGATGCCATCTTTCTCCCGGGCGGACATGGCACCATGTGGGACATGCCCGGCAGCGAGGCGCTGGCCCGCGGCGTGAGCCGCATGCTCGCCGAGGGCAGGCCCGTGGCGGCGGTCTGCCACGGGCCGGCCGGTCTCGTTTCCGCCACCACCGACGAGGGCGAGCCGGTGGTCCGGGGGCGGACGGTGAGCGCCTTCACCCGGGCGGAAGAGAAGAAGGTGGGGCTGGAAGACAAGGTACCTTTCTTCCTGGACGAGCGGCTCGAGGCACTCGGGGCGGAAGTGAACCGCGGCGAACCGTTCACGGAGACCGCCGTGGCGGACGGCAACCTCATCACCGGTCAGAACCCGCAGTCGGCGGGCAAGGTGGCGAGAATGCTGATGGACAGCCTCGCCGCCGCCCGTCGCTGATCACCCAGGAGACCCCATGGAATACCGTCGCCTCGGCAGCGCCGGACTCCGGATCTCGGCGCTGTCCTTCGGGGCGTGGGTCACCCTCGGGGACCAGGTCGACGAGGACATGGCCCTGGCCTGTCTTACCCGGGCGCGGGACCACGGCGTGAACTTCTTCGATAACGCGGAAGCCTACGCGGGCGGCCGTGCCGAGGAAGTCATGGGGCGCCTCATCCGCAAGGCGGGCTGGAAGCGCTCCGACCTGATCATTTCCACCAAGATGTTCTGGGGCGGCAGCGGCCCGAATGACCAGGGCCTGAGCCGCAAGCACCTCATCGAGGGGACCATGGCCTCCCTCGACCGCCTGGGCATGGACTATGTGGACCTGCTCTTCTGCCACCGACCGGATCCCGAGACGCCCATTGAAGAGACGGTTCGCGCAATGTCCTGGCTGGTTGACCAGGGCAAGGCGTTCTACTGGGGCACGAGCCAGTGGACGGCGGAACAGATCCGCGTGGCCCACGCGGTCGCGCGGCAGGAACACCTCGTGCCCCCCACCATGGAGCAGCCCCAGTACAACATGTTCGTCCGGGACAAAGTGGAGCGTGATTTTGCCCGGCTCTACCGTGACGTCGGACTCGGCCTCACGGTCTGGAGTCCGCTCTCGAGCGGCCTGTTGACCGGGAAATACAACGACGGCATCCCCGAGGGCAGCCGCCTGTCACTCGAGGGGTACGGCATGCTGCGGGACCGGCTGGAAAGTGAGGAAGGACAGGACCGGATCGAGAAGGTGCGCCGCCTCGCGCCCATCGCGCAGGATCTGGGCGCCACGCTCGCCCAGCTCGCCATCGCGTGGACCCTGCTCAATCCCCACGTCAGCACCACCATCACCGGCGCGTCACACCCGGACCAGGTCGACGAGAACATGGCCGCGCTGAGCCTCGTCCCTGCCCTGACGCCAGAGGTGGTGGAGCGGATTGAGGAAGTCCTGCAGAACAGGCCGGAGGGGGAGAAGGACTACAGAGAATAGTGAGTAGTGAGTAGTGAGTAGTGCTTCAGTGCAGGATTCTGCCTTGAATCACTGATCATTAATCACTATCACCAGTCACCAGCCAGTGCCCTCTGCAGCTGTTCCACCGCCCTCCCGCTCCGCCCTCGCCTGATCACAAACGAAAACGGCCCCCACATGGGGGCCGTCCTCTCACTGCCGACTGCCGATTGCCGGCAGTTCCTACTGCACCGTAAACGTACTCGACGTCACCTGCACCGACGGGAAGCCCGACAACGACGCCGTCGCCACCAGCTGGTAGGTACCGGGAGCGGTCAGGAAGAGCCGGTCGAACGTGGCCAGTCCGTCCTGCACCGTCACGACGCTGTTCTGGCCATCGAGGATCCCGTTCCCCTGGAGTGTCACCAGGCTCATCTTGACGGTCACCTGCGGCAGGGGCGTTCCACCGTTGCCAACGGCAATCAGCTGCACCGGCGGCACGAACGGCTGCCGGACGGTGCTCGCGGTCGGCTGCTGCGTGAAGGACAGGTTGATCGCCTGGGCATCCACGGCTCCGAATCCGCTGAACCCGGTCGTGGATCCACCCACCGGGCCGAGCCGGGCGGCCGCGTGGAGCGGCGCGGGAAGGAGCGCCTGACCCGCCCAGGCCAGGACCCGGCCGAACATGGTCGCGGGCTCACGGCCGGCAATCAAGTTCGGACACGGCAGGAAGAAGCTCGGATCCGCCAGGTTCAGGATCACCTCCGGCGCGTTCGCGGACTGTTCCGCCACCCGGAGATTGCCGGGATTCGGCACGCAGAAGCCGACGATCAGGCCTTTCGGCACCTGCGGACTGGCCGGAAGGGTGGACCAGATGAACGGTATGTCCACCAGGACCTCCTGGAAGGTGAGCCGCGGCGCCGGAGTCCCCCAGATAAGCGTCCGGCGTCCGAAGATACCGAGCCAGGTCGCGTCGCCGTTCAGGCCCAGGCCGGAGAAGCCGTCCTTCGACACGATGTTCGACGTCGGGTCATTCGGGCCACCCCGGACCTCGAAGGCCCCGTTGCGGAGCGCGTCGCCCAGCGGATCCGGATATCCCTCGTTGAGGTCCGTGCAAGCCACGACGGCGTTGGCCAGGGTCGAGCCGTCCTTCGGCTTCCCGGCGGCCCGGCCCGCATTGTTGGCCTCGGCAATCAGCGCAAGAACGTCGAAGCCCAGGTCACGGGCGACCGCGGGACTCCCGTTCATCTGCTGCTGCAATTGCTCGATCAGGCCGAGGGCACGAGCCTGGTCAGCCCCCGTGAAGTAGGTCTTGGCGGCGGACTTGGCACCGTTGATGCTGCAGGCGACTCCGCCGACAAACTCGGGGTTCGGCGCGCCAAGGGACTGGTCGGGACCATCCTGACAGGAAACCACGGCCAGCAATAGCGCCACCGGGAGGGCGTAACGAAACTTCATGGGAACTCCTTATTACCTGATGCAGGGGGACAACGGATGAAGGATCAGGTGAAAATGCTGGAAAATGCATGCCTCGAAACACCGACACGCACCGGGCGATCCATCGTGTTGTGAAATAACGACTTGGAGGTTCAGGAAAAGAAGTTCCGCCCCGACTGTATATGGTCCCGGCGCCCCAGTCGTGGCATCGGGTGCACAACCGGGGCCGGGTTTACCCCCTGGTGCCCACCAGGGTCTGGTAGCGCGGATCCTTCCGGAGGCTGTCGAAGTACCATGACTGGTCATCCGCCAGCAGCTCCCTGACGCGGGGATTGGAGGCGATGTAGATGCTGAGTTGCCGGAAGGCTTCGTCCCGGTCGCCGATCATCGCCCGTACGATGGACTCGTAGAGGGCGAGATCGCGGGTGGGATCGACCTCAGCTGTGGCCCTGGAGCGCAGGGCGGCGGCGCGAGCGCTGTCCGCCATGCCGGCACGGGCGAACCCCATGGCCAGGAACATTCCGCCCAGGTGCCGGGCCATCTCCTGCTGGGACGGCGGCGTCAGGGCTACATACCGATCGAGCATCTGTCGCGCACCCGGGATGTCGGCCGGGCTGGCCTTCAGGGCCAGTACCTGGATTCTGCAGCCGGTAAACCTGGGGTTCTCGGGGAACCGCTGCCCCCCCACCTCGCACCAGTGGCGGGCCTGGCCGGCGTCGTTCAGGTCGAACGAGGCCTGGAAGAGCCGCCAGAGCACCTGGTCGGCATTGCTCAGGTACGGGTCCGCCTCGTAGGCCCGCTGGGCCATCACTTTGCCCTCGGCGTTCTTCGACTGCCCGAGGAGCAGGTGGCTGAGGGTGCTCAGGGCCTGGGCCTGGTTCGGGTTCGCCGTGATGGCGGCGCGCAGGTCCGCCTCGGCATCCAGATGCAGCTGGCGCGCGGCCCGCGTGTCGGGCTCCAGGTTGAGGAGCCAGCGCCAGTACCGGAGCGTCCCGCGCGCCTCCAGCGCATCGGGATCGTCCCGGTCGATCGCGAGCGCATGATTCGCGTATTCGGTGCCGCGGCCGATCCAGGTATCGACCATGTCCGGGTTCCGGCCCAGCGCAATGCGCGAGCGTCGATAGGCGAGCCAGGCCCGGTGCACCGCCGGGGCGGACCACCGGGAGTCGCGTTCACCCGCCGCGGCCATCATCGAATCCGCGCGGTCGAAGGCGGCCGCCGCAGCCGCTGCATCGCCCGAGGCCAGGAGCGTATCGGCGTCCCGCGACTCGGCGTCGGCCCGCTGCAGCGTCTCCCAGGCTTCGGCGCTCCGGGTCCGGGTCCGGCGTTCCCGCAGGTCGACCTCGGGGCCGAGGCGCTTGCGCAGGAAGACGGAGAGCTGCCCGGAAAGGCTGTCCTGCAGGGCCGCGATGTCGCGGCGCGGCTGTTCCAGCCTGGTATGGGAAATCTCCTTTCCCGTGCCGGCGTTGATGAGGGAGACGTCGAGCGTGATCGTCGAGTCCGTGCCGTTCACCGTCCCGGACACCAGCGTACCCACGTCGAGGGCGCGGGCGATGCTGTCCGGGCTGACCCTGGTGCCCTGGTAGGGGCGGACCCCGTTGGCGGAGATGACGTGCAGCGCCGGCACGTCGCTCAACTCGTGGATGAGCGCTTCGGTGAAACCCTCGGCCACGTGCTGCAGGTCACCGCCGGTTTTGTCCTCGAAGTAAAGCACCGCGATGTTGTTCGGGTCGCGCCCGGACGGGGCGTTGCCTCCCCCACCGCCGAGCGCATGCATCACGTACCAGGCGGCGGCCGCCGCCGGGATCAGCAGCAGGCCCAGCCAGGCCCGCCGGAAGCGGGACGGGCGCCGCCGCGCCCGCATGCCGGTCGTCGCGCGCGGGTGGGCGCCGGTCGTGGCTTCCAGCGGTACCGAAAGGGCCGTTGCGAGCTGCTTGGCGGTCTGGTACCGGTCGGCCGGCACCTTGGCGAGCGCCCGGTAAACGATGTCTTCCAGTTCGGGAGGGATGGTGTTCCGGACGATGCTGAGGCTCGGCACGGCTTCCATCGAGTGCCTGGCCAGGATCGCCATCGGGTTGGGGCCCAGGAACGGCGGCTGGCCGCAGAGCATCTCGTAGATGACGCAGCCCAGGCTGTAGATGTCGCTCCGGCCGTCCACGGATTCGTCGCCCATCGCCTGCTCGGGACTCATGTACGTGGGCGTCCCGATGCTCATCCCCGTCTGGGTCAGCTTTTCCTCGCCGGCCGCGCTCACGGCGCGGGCGATACCGAAGTCGGCCACCACGGCGTGCCCGCCGGAGATCAGGATGTTCTCGGGCTTGATGTCCCGGTGGACCACGCCGTGGCTGTGCGCAAAGGCGAGCGCGTCGGCCACCTCGCGCGCGAGGATGACCGCGTCGTGGATCGGGAGTTGCTGCTCGCGGTCGAGCCGGTCACGGAGCGACTCGCCTTCCACGAACGGCATGACGTAGTAGAGCAGGCCGTCCGCGTCGCCCGAGTCGTACACCGCGAGGATGTGGGGATGCTGGAGCCCTGCGGCGAGCCGGATCTCGCGGAGGAACCGGTCGGGCCCGAGCGCGGAGGCCAGTTCCGGCTTCAGGACCTTGATCGCCACCTGGCGCCCGTGCCGCTCGTCGGTGGCGAGATAGACCGTGGCCATTCCTCCCTGCCCAAGCTCGCGCTCGACAGCGTAACGCCCCGCCAGGGCGCTCTGGAGTTGGGTGAGAATGTCCATGGTGACGGTCTGCGGCTCTAATGTAAGGGAGGAGGCTAAGTGGCGCACCGGGCGGAGTTTCCGTCCCGCGGGGTGCAGCCGCTTGCGGCACCCGGCCCGCTTCCCCATGATACACCATGCCCGGACCGGGCCACACTGCTCCGCATGACGACCTCGACGCCTTCCGCGCCGAACTGGCCGGCCAGTACCGCCTGGAGCGGGAAATTGGCCGCGGAGGGATGGCTACGGTCTGGCTCGCGCGTGACCTGAAGCATGACAGACCGGTCGCCATCAAGGTTCTCCGGCACGACCTGGCCATCCTCCTCGGCCGGGAGCGATTTCTCCGCGAGATCGCCTTCGCGGCCCGGCTGAACCATCACAACATCCTCCCGCTGCACGACTCCGGCGAGGCGGGGGGACATATCTACTACGTCATGCCGTGGGTCGAGCATGGCACGCTGAGCGACCGGATGCGCCGCGAACCACCGCCGTCGGTGGCCGAGGCGATCACGCTAGCGCGGCAGGTGGCGGAAGGCCTCGCGCATGCGCACGAGGTCGGGGTCATTCACCGCGACATCAAGCCCGGAAACATCCTGCTGGCCAGCGGCCATGTCTTCATTACGGACTTCGGGATTGCGCGGGCGGTGCAGGCAGCCGTCACCCACGACCGGATCACGGAAACCGGGCTCATTCTTGGCACACCGGCCTATATGGCGCCGGAACAGATCACCGGGTCGAGCGAGGTGGACGGACGGGCGGACCAGTATTCCCTGGCCTGCGTGCTGTACGAGATGTTGACCGGGCGCACGCCGGCAAGCGACGGGCCTGGGCGCGTGGCCGAGATGATCCGGGCCCAGCATCGGGATGCCCCTCCGTCCTTCGGGACCGCCATTCAGCGGGCGCTGTCGCCGCGGGTGGATGACCGGTTCCCGTCGATCGAGTCGTTCGCCAGCGCGCTGGGCCGGCCGTCCGGCATGGCAACGGTCATCAAGCTGCCGCCGGCGGTGGCGCGGATGGTGACCGGGCCGAGGTGGGTGCTGTGGGGTGCGGCCGCGGTGCTTCTGGCCGTGATTGTCGCGATTGCCGCCGTCGCGTGGCCCGCCCGAAACGGCGAGGGGCTCATGGTCGACACGATGCGGTTCGCAGTACTGCCCTTCTCGTACCACACCGAGTCTGATCGCGCCCCCAATCTCGAACTCATGCTGCAGGATGCGATTTCGCGCTGGGAAGGCATCTCTGTACCCGGCAGCTTCCAGGTACGGGACGCGGTCGAGCACAGTGGACACGGCGACCTGAGTCCGCAGGACGCGGTGCGGATCGCGTCCCGCCTGGGCGCAGGCCGCTACGTGCGTGGAGACGTCTCGCCGGTGGGGGATTCCCTGCGGGTTCACGCGGCCCTGTACGACACCCGGAGCGGGGCGCAGTTGCGGGACGGCACGATCAACCTTCCGCCGTCGCTGGACGGCGCGGATACCCTCTTCCGTGGGCTGGCGGACCGCCTCCTGCTGACCAGGCCCGAGCAGGCGGGGGCGAGCGGATTTGTCGGGACGAAATCCTTCCCGGCGCTCCAGGCGTATGCGCGCGGCCAGGAAGCGGTCCGGATCTGGAACCTGGACGGAGCGGATACCGCCTTTGCCGAGGCGACCCGGACCGACCCCGGCTATGCCCAGGCCTGGCTCTGGCTGGCGCTGGTCCGGGCATGGAACGGCACCGATCCCGCGACCTGGCGGATCGCCGCCGAGCAGGCGGCGGCGAACCGGGCCAACCTGCCGCCCTCTGACACCGCAATCGTGACTGCCGTTCTGGCCCAGTCCCGTGGAGCCCTCGGACAGGCCTGTCCCCGCTGGCAGGCCCTGACCGACCGCAGACCCACCGATTTCGTTGCCTGGTATGGCTCGGCGGTGTGCCAGCGCGCCGACTCTCTCGTCCTGCCGGACCCGCAGAGCCCCTCTGGCTACCGGTTTCGTTCCAGTTTCCACTCGGCTCTTCAGGCGTACCAGCGTTCCTTCGATTTGCTTCCCGCGATCATGGCCACGTTGCGCTCCAACTCGTACGAGCCGGTGCGGGAACTGCTGCGTACGAGCCCCAGTTCCCTCCGGGCTGGCACGGCTCCCGGCGCCTCAGGTGTCGGATTCATGGCTTATCCCTCGTGGCAGGGTGACACGCTTGCCCTGATCCCGTGGCCGATCGATCGCATTCAGGGCATGGAGGTGTCCGGCCGGAGTGCTGGCCTGGCGGTGCAGCACCAGCTCGAGCTGTTCCACAGCATTGCCCTCACCTGGGTCAGTCAGACGCCCGACGACCCTGACGCGCTCGAGGCGCTTGCCATCTCGCTCGAGCTGCTCGGGAACCGGGCCGCACTGGATACGATGGCCCGGGCGCGCCTCCGGGCTCCACCGGCCGAGCAGGACCGGTTCGCGATGACCCAGGCCCGGATGATGGTGCGCTTCGGCATCCCCGATGACACCGCCGCCTTGCGCGTGGCCGGGAGCCTCATCGATTCCCTGCTCGAGACCCCCCGGACCGGGGGTGACAACCTGGCGGCGCTGGCGGCGCTTACGGGCCGGGCCGCGGAAGGCGCGCGTCTCGCCCGGCTCGGATCGGGCCGCGATGAATGGGTCATGGCGCCGATGATGCGCTCCTCTGCCCCGGCCCTGCTGGTCTTCTCTGCCCTTGGCGGTCCGGCGGACAGTCTCGAGCAACTCGAAGAGCGTGTGGTCGAGGCGCTAGGTCAGGTGCGCTCCCAGGAGGATCGTGGCTACCTCCGCGAGGCCTGGCTGCTCCGCCCGGCCGGCATTGCGTTCCCGACCCACCGGTCGGCGCGCATGCGCGAGTTTCGCGGGTTCGACTATTACATCATTAATGCCGAGCTGGCCTATATGGACCAGGACTCGGCGGGCGTGCGCGCGGTGCTCAACCAGGTCGGGCAGATCCGCGGATCCGATGCCGTGATCGATGCCCTGTATCCGGAGGCCTGGCTGCTGGCGGCCGTGGGTGACGGCCCGGCGGCCCTGCGGTGGCTGGCGCCGACGCTCGACGGCCTGGCCACGGCGCCGCTTGAAACCTTCACCGAGCCGGTGAAGGCGGGCACGCTGGTGCGCGCCATGGCGCTGCGTGCCGACGTGGCCGGGCGTCTCGGGCGCACGGCGGAGGCCGCGCGCTGGGCGGCACCGGTCGCGATCCTGTGGCGCGAAGCAGATGCCTTCCTCCAGCCGATTCGAAGTGATATGGCCCGCCTGGTTGCCGGACAGCGGCCCGGCGAGCCCAGATAGCGCTGACTCCACCTGACAGGGAGGGTCCATGCGTACCACAATGCTGTACCGGCCGAACGCGTATCTCGTGGTGGCTCTGATCGCGCTGGCCGCCACCGTCACCCTCGGCTGTCCACGGAAACAGAAGATGGATGGTCCTGAGGTGGGCGTCGTCGACAGCCTCGAGTGCCCCAACCATGCCGAGGGCCTGCCGGGAGGTGCCAAGGTCCTCCCGGTCTCGGGCCCGATCACCTCCGTGGCGGAGTTCCACGACTGCCAGCGCCTGATGCAGAGCGCGAATACCTACGGTCCCCTTGCGGGCATCTGGGTGTCGTATGTACTGGAGCGCATGGCCGACTCGCTGGCGTTCCTGAACCCGGACTCCACGCCCGCGAGCCTCGCCGATTCACTCTACGTGCCAGGACGGTCGGCGCCCCAGGTGGTCGGGGACGGCCTCACCTTCGCCCTGATCTATGCCTGGGACGGAGACTACGAGCCGCTGGGTATCAAGCGGGGCTGGAATTGCCTGGTCGTCTTCCCGGCCCACTCCAGTTCAGGCTACGGCGCCGTCATGGCACCCGTCGCCGAGGCCGGACAGTGCGAGCACACCCAGATGTCGAACCTTTCCGGGATCCCCCTCTGGGTCTACGCCCAGCATTTCCCTGATCTTCCCAGGGGCAGCGTTCCCCCGGTCGGGCGGTGGGATCAGAGCCCTTCCGGAATCCAGTACATAGGTGTGGCGTGCGGGGATGACTGGTGCGCCGTCACCGGGGAGCAGCACTTCCAGCATTCGCCGAACTACGGAATCGGCAACAGCGGGAGCCCCGAGCAGCGGCGGGTGTGGTCGGTAAAGGGATGGTACGACGAACAACATCTCGCCGTGGCGCCACAGGGCAACCCCCAGGGGCCGACCCTGCCGGCGCCATTCACGGGTACGGTGGTGCCGGCGCCGGACCTGGGAGATCTCGAATTGGACGACTTCAAGAACACGTGGAGACCCGTCGCATCCATCGCGCTGTCGGCGGCCTCGGCCGTCTACGCCTCGAAATACAACCTCACCAAGGGTGACCTTCCCCACGGATCCACCAATCGGCGCATGGCTGCGATGGACATTTGCATGGACGATGGCAGAGGTTGTGAGGGAATACGCGACATGTCCTGCCCGGTCTCGCCCTCGGGGGGAACCTGGTACGCCCGAATCACCTCCGGCCTGAACACGGAACCGGCGTACCGGTGCGTGGACCGGGTCGACCACTCTGCCGCCGGGAAGCCCATCCCGGGTACCGCGCGCTGGCGTTGGGTATGGAATGACGAGAAGCTCTGGATCCGGTGCGCACAAGGGTGCTGCACTGCGAACTGAGTGAACGCTGCCGGGGGCGGTCTATCGAGACCGCCCTCCGGCGCTGCTCCGGCAACGTCGAACTCACGGCTCGTACGCCAGCAGGTCGTTCGCAAATCGCGTAACATAGGCGAAGGGGACATAGCCGTAGCCGTTGTCACCGAACGACGTCCCCCAGCTGTTGCGGAAGACGAAAAAGCCGCCGCCCGGGAACATCGGACTCCTGGCGTAGCCGACCAGTGCCACGGAATGGCCGTCGGTCAGCATGCTCATCTTCTGGCTGGGTGAGGGCACGAACATCACGTCCACCCCCAGGGTGGGCTGGGTGGCGAAGTAACCCTTCTTCGGCCACCACATGCCCGCGGCGACCGGGAGACCCTTGTCGAGGTAGGCAATGGCGTGCTCGAGTTCGGCGGTCGTGGCTCCGGTCGTATTGTCCCAGGTCCGGATGAATACCGCCTTCTGGCGCGGCCAGGCCTTCCCCGACTTGAGCAGCGCGGCCGGCAGCGTCAGGGTCGGATCGTACGTGTTCTGGTAGGGCAGCGTCGCTTCGAGGACGATGCCGTACTGCTGGTAGGCATTGTTCAGGTCGGCAAACATCCCGCCGTCCTGGTGGGCCCCGGCGACCATGTCACCCGTCGCATTCAGGTACTCTTCCGACAGGTTGCCTGCCGCGGCCTTCCCGCCCGCCGTGTAGTTCCACTCGAGCAGGAACGTGAGGGCGAACACCGAGCACGTCCCGCGTACTCCCTGGTTCCGGATCGGGAGGCCCTTCATCTGCATGGCCGGACGCAGATCCACCAGCTTGAGGGCGAACATCCCGGGGTCGATCGGCTTGACGTTCGCCGCATACGGTGTGACCGGCTGATAGCGGACCGCGGCCACGTTCGCCCGGGCCGTCGAGGCCCGCGCGGGCCGCTGGAGCGACGGCAGCCGGCGGAACTCGAGCCGGTCAATGCCGACCAGAAGGCCGCTCGAAGCGGCCGCACGAGCGGGCACCACGATCTCGACGGTGTTGGCTCCGGCTTTCATGGTCGCCCGACCCAGGGCGAGGCGGCCGCTGTGTACCACCTTGCGGGCGTAGCCGTCCTGCCGGCCCCCGACCTGTTTGCCGTTCACGTAGATCTCGAACTGGCCATAGTCCGGGGCGCGGGTGAAGGCGCCGGCCACGTCGTACACTCCCTGGCTCGGCACGCTGACCTGGAGCGCCAGCCGGGCCCCGGGCTTCTGCGGCGCCCAGAACAGCTGAGCATCCCCTGACCAGGCATTGCCGAAACCGGTCATCCGCTGGCGAACGGGGGCAGCGTCAGTCGAACGGGCGCCCCCGAGCAGGGTTTCTCCCTCCAGCACGACGGGAGCGGACTGGGCGGCAAGGCCCCCACCACCCCTCAGGGAGACGGCAGGAGCAGCTGCCAGGATCACGGCCAGCATCAGTGGAGCGGGTCGGAGGCACATGGTGGTCCCCTGAGGAGGTCCGGGGGCCCGGCGAAGAGCGCCGGGCGAGCGCGCCGGCAATTCGATCTGAGCACCGGCGTGCTCACTCAGGGAAACGGGATCCCCGCGGTGCCGGGGCCAGCAGGGCTTTCCATCCGTGGGGCCGGTGGCTAGTATTCCCGCCCGGCCGCCCTCGGCATTGGAGCGAGGTCGCCAGGCGTTCGTTCTCGGCCGAGGAGCGGCACAGGCTCGGCTGGCTGTCGCTGACGCGACATTAGAAGGATGCCAGAGGTCACGGAGGCCAACAGGCGAGGGAGATTTCGACCTTCGACCCTTTGACCTTTGACCGCAGTTGACGGGACGTAGCGCAGCCCGGTAGCCCTCGACTGAAGTCGAGGCTCGGCTGGCTGTCGCTGCCGCGACATTGAAGGACGCAGTGGTAACGGAGGGCTACAGGCGAAGGAGATTTTGACCTTCGACCTTTGACCTTCGACCGCAGTAGACGGGACGTAGCGCAGCCCGGTAGCGCACCTGAATGGGGTTCAGGGGGTCGCGGGTTCAAATCCCGCCGTCCCGATAAGGGAACAGGCAGCCTCTGGGCTGCCTGTTCTGTTTCCGGGACGGCGGCCGATAAGCATGGAACGGGACCCCCTGTCGACGCAATTCCCCCATCTGATTGATGAGGCCCTGCGTGGCCCTCCGCCTGCCGATTTTTGGCATGTTGACCCCACCCGGCCACCCAGTGGCCTGTCCCCGGCCTGTGGCCGGTACTGCCGCGGTCAGAAGGCTAGCTCCGGAGCCGCTTTTCCCTTGCCAGAATGGTCCGCACCCGCTTGACCTCGCTCAGCGTGATGACCGAGGGCTGGCCCGTGACCTTGATGTGCCGCATCTTCCCCTGCCGAACCCAGTTGTTGACTGACATGAGGCTGACCCCCAGCAGCTCGGCTGCCAGTGCCTGGGTGACCAGGCCGTTATGCGGTATGCGTTCGGCGTACCACTGGCCCTCCAGCCAGCGCTCGATGGTGACGCCCTGCATGAGGCCGGGCTGGTCCCATTTGATCCTGGGTTCGGGGGGAGCGTAGGACATGCTGTAGGATATACTACATGTTTAGAAAAAGCTATAGGAGATCCTCGTGAGCATCTCCTGGCTGCGGGAGGGAGATCCAGGGGTTACGGCTCAGGTGAGGGGGGTACCTCCCTCCTCTTGCGCATCCACTGGATTTCAGCAGACTGGAATCGAGGCTCTGCTGGGAGTTGCGAGACGGGAAGGATCCCTTAGCGCGCTTGGCCGGGTCTGCTGAGGCCGCGCAGGCCCTTGGCGAGAGCGGGATCGAATATCTAGTTAGGTCCTATTCACATCTTCGCGAATGAGCCACTCGTGAAAGTCCACCTTGCGTTGGCCGGCATCAGTTCCATACTAACCTGCGGGACACCCGCGCAGCCGGCTCCGGCACGCACGGCCCAGGCGTGCATTCCGGCTCAAGCGGATAGCCTCCTGGCCTACTACCAGCTCCTCGGGGATTCAGGCACGACCCATCCCCGTATGCTCCACCCCGGGAACCAGATCTACCCCGAGGGGAGGGAAGCCACGGGCACTGCTGCCTGGGTGCGCGTCGCCTTTCTCGTGCGGCCCGACGGCACGCCCGACCCTTGCTCCATCCGCGTCCAGGACTCCAGCGATGAAGCGTTCGAGCAGCCGGGGATGGCAATGATTCTGAACTCGACGTTCTCCAAGCCACCACGACCCACCTATGTGGAGCAGATCATCCGGTGGCAGGTAACCTGACAACGAATAGCACCTAACAAGCGCTTAAAGCTGTCAGCGCCTGCGGGCGTGGGCTGGCAGTGCCACCTCGGCCGCCGTGCAAGCCATAAGGTCGTTGCATTTACCCGCTGCGGCGCTTCGCGCCGCAGCTTAAGCGCAGGACGTTGGGCGTCAATCGTGCGCAACGACCGCTATCGACCCGGAGCGGACGTTGGAAGCGACAGTATTTCGGGAGTGCTACCCATCGAGATACACGGGGAGGTGAATAATCCCCGAAGAGGAACAATTACAAGGGGGAAGTATGGCGGGACAGCTGTTCCGCGTCCTTAGCCTTGACGGCGGCGGCGCCAAAGGTTTCTACACGCTCGGGATACTTCGGGAGATTGAAGCGCTGATTGGCTGTCCGCTCCATGAGCGCTTCGATCTGATCTTCGGCACTAGTACCGGGTCGATCATCGGCGCAATGCTATCCCTCGGGAACACCGTCAAAGCGATCACCGATACCTATACCGACAACGTCACGAAGGTGATGCAGGCGAGCTCGGCGAGCGACAAATCGCACGCGCTCACCGCACTCTCCGACAAGGTCTTCGGGGACGCGAGGTTTGAGACGGTCAAAACGAACGTCGGGATCGTGGCGACCCGATGGGTTGAAGAGCGCCCTATAATTTTCAAGGCGAACATCGCCCAGGCACACGGGAGCAAAGGGACGTTTGCGCCGGGCTTTGGCGTAAAGATTGGGGACGCGGTGCAGGCGTCCTGTTCGGCCTACCCATACTTCAACCGCAAGATCGTCGTCACGGAAAAGGGCGACAGGGTTGAACTGATCGATGGCGGTTTCTGCGCAAACAATCCGACGTTGTATGCAATCGCGGACGCGATCATAGCGATGGAGAAGGCGCCGGAGGACATTCGGGTGGTGAGCCTGGGCTGCGGCACCTATCCCCCGAAGCCTGTAAGCATGCTGTCTTTGGATTATTGGAAGAGACAAACGCCGGGTGTGCAGCTTCTCCAGAAGACGCTGGAAATCAATACGCAATCGATGGAGCAGCTTCGGGCAATCATGTTCAAGCACGTCCCAACCGTCCGCATCAGCCAGTCGTATTCGGAGCCGACAATGGCGACGGACCTCTTCGAGCAGGATCTCGATAAGCTGAACATCCTGACGCAGCGTGGTGCAAAGTCCTACGCCGACAACGAAGATACGCTCAAGTCGTACCTCTGCTAGGGGACAGTGATGGCAATACCGGAAGACCAACTTGACACCTGGGCCAAGCAAGGCTCGGTCACGCAGTCAGCGCAAACATACAACACGATTAAGAGCGTCCTCGATGACGCGAACGCTCCGTACCATTCCCGGAGCTACTCAGTCTTCCTCCAGGGCTCCTACGGCAATGACACAAACGTCTACCGGGAAAGCGATGTGGACATCGTGATCCGGCTGAATCAAACCTACTACGCAGACACCGGCCGACTGAGTGTGGAAGCGCGAGCGAACTACGATAGGGCGTTCGTGCGTGCTGAAGTGTCTTGGAGCGATTTCAGGGCCGAGGTATTCGCGTGGCTCCAGAAGAAGTACGGCTCGGACGCGCAGTCGGGAAAGAAAGCGATCTGCGTCAAGGGAAACGGTAACCGGCGAGATGCGGACGTGATCGTGTGCATTAAGTTCCGGCGCTACCGGGATGGGAGCTCCGGAATCGATGACCAGTATGACGAAGGTATCTGTTTCTGGAGCGACGGCGTGCAGATCGAGAACTTCCCGACGCAACACTCTGCAAATCTCACGTCCCTGCACCAAGGTACTAGTAGCTGGCTCAAACCGGTAATTCGCCTCTACAAGAATATGCGGTACCGGATGATCGACGATCAGGCACTCAACGAAGAGATCATGCCTTCGTACTTCATCGAGGGAATGCTCTATAACGCACCACACGAGAAGTTCGGCGGGAGCTACGAGTCTTCCTTCGTAAATACCTACAACTGGATCACTGGGGCGGACGAGTCGAAGTTAGTCACCGCAAGTGGCCTGCACTGGCTTGTCCGCGAAGGAGCCGATACATCGGTACCATCCGCCAACTTCAACG
>CAWGSK010000004.1:0-70491 GCA_963825055.1 uncultured Gemmatimonadales bacterium | reverse complement strand
TGAACTGACCGCCCTGACCGCCCTGACCGCCTGTCCGTCCTGTCCGTCCTGTCCGACGCGAAACGGGCCCGCAGTTGCGGGCCCGTTTCTCGAGAGGCGCCGGGCGGATTCGAACCGCCGAATGGAGGTTTTGCAGACCTCTGCCTTACCACTTGGCTACGGCGCCGGGGAGCAAAACCTAGCCGCCCCGCGGGGGAGACGGAAGGTTGCTGGCGCCGCCTACTGCCCGAACTGGCCGACCACTTTCTGGGGAGTGGTCCACGTGCCGCCTGAGTACCGAAGACCGAGGTTCCCCTGGGCGTTGAACCCCCAGCAGTACAGGATCCCCTGTCCCCTGCTCCCGGCCGGCTCGTCGGCGATACCGCACGTCGCGTCGTTGCCGGCCGCAAGGGAAAGCCAGGTCTTTCCACCCTCTACCTGGATCGGGACGGGGCTCTGGCTCAGCGCGCTGACGCCGAGCGGGCCGAAACCGTTCGAGCCCCAGCACCAGGCCTCCCCGGCGGCCGTCAGGGCGCAGGTGTGGGTGGCGCCGGCCGTGATAGTGGTAAAAGCCAGGCCTCCCGACACCGGAGCCGGCGTCACGCTGCACTGGTAGTAACCGCTCGGATCACAGTTGTCCGCCGCCTGCTGGTTGTCACCCAGTTCGCCCTCGGCATCGATGCCCCAGCACCAGGCGCCGCCGGAGCCATCGATACCACACGCATGGCGATACCCGACGGCGATATCGGTGAAGGTGATGCCGCCCGCCACCATCGTGGGCGCGTCACCATCAATCAAGGTGCCGTCGCCCACCTGGGCCAGGCTGTTCTGTCCCCAGCACCATGCAGTCCCACCCGCCACCCCGCAGCTGGTGAAGAGTCCGGTACTCACCGCCTGGAAGACGTGCCCGCCGCTCACGGGATCAGGCACGGCACTCCCGGGCGCCGCGCCGTTACCGGCCTGCCCGTACATGTCGCCGCCCCAGCAGGACAGGGCGGCGGCGTGGTCCATCCCGCAGGTATGCAGGCCGCCGGCAAGTACCGCATCCCAGGTTGCCGTGCCGACCCGCATCGGCGCCCTCGAACAGGGCAGGGAGAGCAATGGTCCGTCCTGGCAGCTCTGTGGTCCCACGACCGTGCCCTGGCCGAGCTCGCCCTCCACGTTGCGGCCCCAGCACCAGATCTCCCCATTCCCCGTGAGGCCACACGCATGTGATCCGCCGAGAGCCAGATGGGCGAAGGTCTTTCCGCCAGCCACGGGCACGGGTCGCGACGAGCCCACGGTGCTCCCGTTCCCGAACTGGCCATAGGTGTTTGCCCCCCAGCACCAGGCCAGCGAATCTGTCGTGAGCCCGCAGGTGAACGAGCCCCCCACGGCCAGCGCCACGGATCGGAAGACGATGCCGACCGTCGTGGTCACCGTGTCCACAAACCCGTCGGCGGTTGCCGCCAGGACGACGCGACCGGGCAGCTTCGCGCTGACCAGGCCGTCTGGAGAGACGGTCGCCACGGAGTCGTCGACGCTAGACCACGCAACCGCAGCCCCGCTGTCGACCCCACCGGCGGAGTCCACGGTGGCGGCGGCCAGCCTGACGGTGTCGCCAATGGAGAGTGCGGCGACGTCACCCCGGTTCAGGATAGTGACCGCCGTGACCGGTGG
The DNA here is from genome assembly GCA_963825055.1 of uncultured Gemmatimonadales bacterium. Classification (GTDB taxonomy): domain Bacteria; phylum Gemmatimonadota; class Gemmatimonadetes; order Gemmatimonadales; family GWC2-71-9; genus CAWGSK01. Next base: position 68,853 of record CAWGSK010000004.1, on the reverse strand, counting down.
CGGTGGCGGGAGGGGGACGAAGGGATCCTCGCCACTGCATCCGACCAGGACCGGGGCCAGGCCGGCAAGCACTGCAAGACGGACTCGCATCAGAAACGCTCCTGCTGTGGGACCGGACCGTGCGGCCAGCGACAGACCGATACCAGAAGGACGCCAGCTCCCGCCTCCAGCACACATTGCGGATGCCGGACCGGCAGATTCCCGAATCCATCGCTGCCAGGCCTTCCGGAGATCCCGTATGCCTGACATCAAGCTCCACCACACGACACCCGTCCTTGCCTGCGCCGACATCGAGGAGGCGCTGGCCTTGTGCGTCGCGAGGCTCGGCTTCAGGCGCGAATAGACCTCGGGCGATCCGCCCAACGCCGGCGGTGCCGTCCGGAACGGTGTACGAATCAACTTCATGCGGAATGCCGATCTGGCCGAACGGGCGCGCGGCACCGAAGTGATGATGTTCGTGCGAAACATCGACGCCCTCCGTGCGGAGCACGAAAACGCGGAGCTCCCATCACCCTCCTGTCGAAGACAAGGAACGGGGGCTCCGCGAATATACCGTGACCATCCCGCCGGGCTACCTGCTCCGCATCGTCGAAGGCGTGGACTTTACCCGCGAGCGCGAATTCTCCTGACCTTTGACCTCCGACCTCCAATCTCTACCCGACCGCCACTTCTCCTACCGCCCCGCCGGCAGGCCGCTCGGGACTCGCGCCGGAATGAGATACATGAGATTGCGGGCGGCGGGATCGGTCAGGGCCTTGAGGTAGGCGGTGAGGGCGTCCACGACCTCGGGCGCCAGCACCACGCCATCGATGATTGTGTCACGGGTGGCGAGAACCGCCTCGACGTTGTCCAGGAGGGTGGGACGAAGCAGCGGCTCGAGTTGCGACCCGTCGTACTGACGCAGCTTCAGGTCGGATTCACTGTAGTGATCGACAAAGTCCCGCAGGCTCGCGAACTGCCCGGCGTGTCCGTAGGGGCCGGTGAGCTCCACGTTGCGCAGTGGGGTCGTCCGGAACGCGTAGCGGTCTTCCGGCGCCCCCGTGACGCGCGCCCGACCGAAGTCGTCGGCGCCCGAGGGGCCGTCCCCTTCGCCTGGCCCGAACTGCGCCAGGGCAACATTGTGGAACGCGCCATCCGTGAAGGCGGGCCCGTTATGGCACAGCGAACAGCGAATCTGCATGAAGGTCCGGGCGCCTTCGAGTTCGGCGGGATCCAGCGCGTTATCCTCGCCAGCCAGAAAGCGATCCCATGGCGAGTGCGAGAACGTCAGCCTGGCGATCATGAATCCGGCCATCGCGTTGGAGGCGTGGGCGAAGGTCATCCGTTCGAACGGCGTCCCCGGATAGGCGGCCTCGAAGAGTTCACGATATTCCTCTATGCCGCCGAGCCGGCGCATGAGGGCGCGCCAGATGCGACCGGCCTGGGCGTCGGGAATGCCAGCCAGTTCGTTTCCCGAGACGCCACGCATCTCCTCCCGGGAGAGGACCGGCAGCAGGCCGACCGCGGAGAGGGCTCCGAATTCGAAGGTGCGGCTCATGCCGCCGGTTACCTGCGGACTGATCGAGCCGCGAAAATGTCCTCTGGCATCGGCGAATACCCGGCCGTCCCAGAAGAACGAATCGAGCAGGTGCAGATTGAAGAGCGGGGGGGCGTTGCGGGGAATGAAGTGGCCGCCGGGATGCAGCCGAGCCGGCCCCAGCCCACTGCCTCCCTGGCCGATCGCAAGCGAACGGCCGTCCCCCGTCGCGAAGGCCGGCACGTGGCATGTCATGCAGGCAATGTCGCGGTTGCCGCTCAGGATCGGATCGAACATCAGCATCTGGCCCAGGCGCGCGAGCGCGGGTCGCACGGAAGGCGGCGTGGGCAGGGGCACGATGCCGCGGGCAGCCGCCAGCGACCGTACCTGGTCCACCGCGCTGCTCACCGCCGCGGCGGGTGAGCCGCGGCCCGGTCCGGCCAGATCGGCCGTCTGATCATCCGCGCAACCGGCCGCCACCAGGACGACCAGCAGGATCCGCCGAACCGCGTGAATTCCCGGGAGCCGGCCTGAAGCGGCTCGAGCCGCGGGTCGGCGGAGGCCCGCTGCCGGCGGGCCTCCGCCATCCTTCCGGGTCATGGGGTGCAGAGGGGCGCCGTGGGATCGACCTGGCATTCACAGAGCGGCACGTCTGGATTGAAATTCTCGAACATGCCGTCCGCGTTGTGCATCCACGGCCAGATGTGGGCGATCCAGCCATTGTGGGCGGGGTTGAATGACAGCGGAATGCCGATTCCCTCGATCACCGGCGGCTGGCCGGGGTAGCCGGGCTGGTCAGGAGCCGGATAGAACGCGGCCGGAATGAAGTAGTCGAAGGCAGCCATCCGCATTTTGCCGCTGGAGGCGCTGCGGGAGTACACGATCAGCTCCGGCTCGAGCAGCGTTGTCCGGTCGTCGAGCAGCGAGAGGTTGAGGGTGTGGTATCCCATACCACGCGCGTCCTCGGCCAATAGCCCTTCAGTACGCTCGTCCGAGCAGCCCACATCCACCGTATAGCCTGCCTCCTCGGCCTTGTCGCGGTTATGCCAGCCCGCCGTCCGGGCCCGCAGCGACGCCAGTGCCTGGTTGATGGCGGCAGAGGACTGCGATGTGGCCGGAGCCGCGTCCTGGGATGCCGCGGACTCGGTGGGGACCGGGGTATCCGTGGCACAGGCGGCGACGGCGAGAAATGCGCATACCGCGGCCAGACCCCTTGTGAGAGTGGTCGAAGACATGGGACCTCCAGGTGCAGGAATTGCCAAGTGGGTCGGAGGAGACGTGAATCTTGCTCCGCCCGGTGTCCACGAATACGTTGCGAAGGGGAGTCAACTCGCGGTCTGCCATCGGTTAACGGCAGTTAACCAGGCGACCGCCGCCGATCCACCGCTCGACCCCCGCGACCTCCGTACATCGTCTTCGGATGGTGCCCTGGCATGACCCTTATCCGGCTCTTCGGCGGCGCCTCACTCGAGCGCGACGGCGCGATCCTGAGTGGCCCCGCGGCCCAGCGTCACCGTCTGGCACTTCTCTCCCTGCTGTGCGTGTCACATCCGCGCCCCATGAGCCGCGACAAGCTGCTGGGGTACCTCTGGCCGGAGCGCGACACCGCGCACGCCCGCAATCTCCTGAAGCAGGCAGTGCACGTTCTGCGAAGGACACTCGGCGAGGAGGCTGTCGTCTCCGCAGGCGATGAACTGCGCCTGGGGTCGCCCCCGCTGGAGTGTGACCTCCTCAGCTTCGGCGAAGCGGTGGAAGCGGGCGACTGGGAACGTGCCAGCGGGATCTATTCGGGGCCATTTCTGGACGGCTTCTTTCTCAGCGATGCGCCGGAATTCGAGCATTGGGTCGATCAGGTGCGGGAGCGGCTTCGGCGCGAGTGGCGTCAGGCGCTGGCGACCCTCGCGGAACAGCAGCTCACTTCAGGCGACACCGATGTCGCCTGCCAGTCCTGGCAACACCTCCTGGCTGATGATCCCCATGACGCGCGGGCCACGATAGCGCTCATGGAAACGCTGGAGCAGATGGGCGACCGGGCCGGGGCTATCCGGCAGGCGCGGCTGCACGAGATTCTTCTGGAACGGGATTTCGGGGCGGGCCCGGATGCGGCGGTTCGCGCGGCCGCCGACCGGATCCGTGCCGGCGATGGCGTGAAGGATGCCACTCCACCCGAACCGGAAGCTCACCTCGGCGGCGCCATCACCGAGGCACCTCCTCCGCCACATGGCGAACCCGCCGGCGGAATTCGCGAGCAGCGCCAGCCCGCCCTGCCCCAGGCCGCATGGCGCTGGAAACGCACGACCGGCATCGTCACCGCGCTCCTGCTGCTGGGCACGCTGGCCTGGATTTCGACACGTGCCCTGTCCGACCAGCGCGACGCCATCACCCGTATCGCAGTGCTTCCGCTGGCCAACCTGACGGGCGACCCGGCACAGGACTACTTCGTGGCGGGTATGCACGATGCCCTGATCTCGGAACTGGCCCAGGTCGAGGCGCTGACGGTGTTGTCCCGCCAGTCGGTACTCCGCTATGAGGACAGCGACGTGCCGCTCCCCGCCATTGCAGAGGCGCTGCACGTGGATGCCATCGTGGAAGGCGCCGTCTTCAAGAGCGGGGACAGTGTCCGGATCAGCGTGCAGGTTATACAGGCGAATCCCGAGCGACACCTCATCGCCGAGACCTTCACCGGTCCGCTGGATCGCGCTCTACCGCTCCAGGGAGAGGTGGCCCATGTCGTCGCCGAGGCGATGCGGGCGCAGGTGAGCCCCGCTGTGCGGGAGCGGCTTGTGCACCAGCGGACGGTCGATCCTGCCGCCCAGGACGCCTACCTCTCAGGCCTGTACCATCTCGAGCACGCGGCATATGGCCAGGGCCTCCCAGGGCCGGAATGGCGGGCGGAAACCAGACAGGCTATTGCGAAGCTGCAGGAGGCGGTGGCCCTGGACCCCACCTGGGCGGCGGCGCATGCCAAGCTCGCGCTGTCCTACCACTGGCTGGCCAGCGCCTTCGGCGAAGAATCGGATCTGTACTTCAGAAAATCCAAAGCCTCGGCGTTGCGTGCGCTCGCACTGGACAGCACGGAAGCGCAGGCGTGGGCCTCGCTGGGCTTCGTTCTGTTCCTCCATGAGTGGGACTGGACGGGCGCGGAACAAGCCATCCGGCGGGCCATAGAGCTCGAACCGAACGCGCACCACTGGATCTACGCACTTTACCTGAGAGAGGCCGGTCGGCATGAGGAGTCGATCGCGGAATACCGGAAGGCAGAGGCGCGGGATCCGCTCTCCGACCATCTGAAGGCCCAGGTCGCGAACGAATATGCATGCGCCGGGCGCCACGACGAGGCAGTCGCCGAGGCCCGTAAACTCACCGCCCGCGTGGCCGCATCCGGCAGGTCCGGTGTAGTGGGAGATTCGACTTGGCTCCTGGCGTTTCTGGTGCGGGAGAATTCCTTTGCGGGCAGGCACGCCGAGGCCATCGCGGCGGGACAACAACTCCTGGCGCGCACCGACACCCTCTATGCCGGACCGGCGCTGGCATTCGCGCTGGCGATGGGGGGTCGGTCCGGCGAGGCACGGTCGCTGGTGGCGTGGATGGAGGAGAAGGGGTGGTCATCCGGCCTCGTGGGGGAGCCCGCCGTCTACGCCGCCCTGGGCGACACCGCCCGTGCCGTCTCAGCGACCATCACCGCCCTCCGGGAGGAGAAGGACCTGGCCACCGTACGGTGCTGGACGGTCTTCCGGATGCTGCCCGACAACCCGAAACTGGAGGAATTGCTGAGGCCCGTGCATTTCCCGAACTGAAACCCGGCTCTTTTTGCCCTTCGACCTTCGACCTACGCTACAGATCCATCACATAGAACGTATTGCACGACGTGTGGCCGGTGCTGCCCATCGACTCCGGGATCCGCCGGAACCCGGCCGCCTCGTACAAACGCTGCGCGGAGGACATGCCGGCCAGCGTCTCGAGATAACACTGCCGGAACCCGCGCTCGCGCGCCGCGTCGAGGCAGAGCGCCAGCAGCCGCCGCCCGATCCCGCGTCCCCGCAGCCCCGGCACGAAATACATCTTCCGCAGCTCGCACACGTCGGGATCGCCGCCGTCGAGCGGAGCGACGCCACCTCCGCCAACGAGGCGCCCGTCGTCCTCGACCACAAAGTACGCCGCGCGCGGCCCCTGGTAGGCCTCGTACATCGAATCCACTTCCGCGTCATTGATGGAATAGCCCGGGCCAACCGCTCCGAACTCGGTCATGACGTCGCGGATGATCCGCGCCATCTCCCGGTCGTCACCCCGCTGGATCAGCCGGAGGCTGGAGTCATCATCCATGGGATTCGTGATCAACGGGAGAAGTCACGCTGCACCGTTCACATGTCAGTGCGTCGGGGCGGTCCTCGTCCATGTCCTGGCGATGGCGGCAGGCGGGGCAGACGGCATAGCGTCCGGGCACGGCGCCACCCTCGGGGTTGCGCTCGCGGAACACGTCCCTCCGGCGCACCACGCACCAGTGGTCAGGCGGACTCGTACGAAGGTGGACCTGAGCCTCGGTCAGGAAGAAATGCCGCCCGCCCATGGCTATGATGACACCACCATCGCTGGCCCGTTCCAGCACCGGGTACCACGCTCCCCGCCGCAGGATGTCCGCTGTGTCCTGGCGGCACCGGGCCCAGACTCCCGTCGTATCCATCCCGAAAACTTACCCTAGCGGGCCACCGAGCGGACACCCCCGCCACGGGTGGAGAACGTGAAGCCCTTCCCGATGACGAGCACCCAGCCGGAGCCCTCGGCGTCATTGCCGAACCTCCTCGCCAGGTCCACCCGGATCGCCTCGACGCTCGCGGCACGGCTGGCGCCGAGCCGCAGTCCCACGCCGGCGTCCCAGCCACTCCGCCGGGGCGAGCCGGCGTACCACGCCCCCCCATGATCAACGAAGCCCGCCAGGCCGACACCCACCACGTCGAACAGGTCCTCCGCCACCGTGTACCGGTATTCTCCCGTGAGAAAGAAGGCCCGGTCGCCGGTGAATGCATGCGAGCGGAATGCCCGGGGGCCGACCCCGAGTCCCAGGTCGAATTCCTCGCCGGGCAGCGGCCGCTGCTGCCAGCCCGCTTCCGCATGCACGATCGCGACGTGGCGCCGGCCCGGCCGCGCAGCAACCGTCGCGCCGACCTGCACCAGGCCGGAGTCGAGTCCCGCACTCGTGAACATGCCGTTGGCGTGGCCGTCCACGAAGAGAAACCCCGGACCGAGTGTCGCTCCCAGCCGGACCGTGAGGTCGGGAGCGAGACCGTCACGATCATAGCCGAACGCCGCCGGGGCCGCGAGGAGCCCGAGCCGCACCCGGTTACTGACGTCCACGTCCTCCTCCCGCGCGAACCCGAGAAACCCCTCGGTGACGACGAACCGGGCCTGTCGCCACTCGATCACCGGACCGGCCGCTCCCGTCACGGTGCGCGCCTGCGCGACGCCGGTCAGCCCCTCCGGCCGGTAGTCATCCCGCCGGACCTGGCCCGCGAACCCCAGGCGAGTGTATCCCGATTCATCTGCGCGAGGGGCAATCGTGCCATCCACGCGCACCAGGGTGTAGTTGCGGCGGAGTGAGTCGCTCGGGTCGTCCTCGCCGTTGAAGAAGCGCAGGATGCGCTCATCGCGGGTGTCCACATAGAGCAGCAGACTCTCCTTCTGCGAGAGCGAGTAGAACGGCTTCCCGACCTGTGCTGCGAAGAGCCGGCCGTCCGAGCGGTCCTCGTACTCCAGGCCGAGACGCAGGGCCCGCAGGATGAACCGGGGCTGCAGGAAGCCGAAGACGAGCCGGGTCCGGTCGGGGTTCTTCCGGAAACGCACTGAGGCCTGCGTGGCCGTGCCGCCGACGTTGTCTTCCGTAAGCCCGATTCCGTAGTCGACCTCACCGCCGGTGCTCCGGAACCGCACATCCGCCTTCGTGCTCCAGCCATCGTGCGTGGTGACCCGGGCAATGAGTCCGGAGTCGGTGCGGATGGAATCGATCTCCACCCGTCGGAACAGTCCCAGCGAGCGGAGGTTCCGCTCGGTCTCCGCCACGAGCGCGCTGTCCCACGGCTGGCCGGCGTGGAAAAGCAGCTCCCGATCCACCACGAACGACCGGGTGGTGATGTGCAGGCCATTGGCCATCCGGGCAATGAACCCCGAGGACTCGTCGGGATCGAAGATGTCGTAGCGGCGGATTTCGATCGCCCGCACGACCGGCGCACCGGCGCTGTTGGCCGGTTCCTGTCCGGCCAGCAGCGGGGGGCACAGCAGGAGGAGGAGAGTGAGCAGGACAATCGGCCGCAGGGAACACTCCGGTATCGGGAAGCCGCGCAATCTAACCCGGCAATCAGGCAGGCTGTGGATCATTCGGCAGCAACCCGGTCACGGAATCGAGCACGCGGTCCGGCGTGACGCCGGATCCGGCCAGCGCATCCTGCCGGAACTTTCCCGTCCGGACCAGCCATCCCTGAAGCCCCGCCTGCTGCGCGCCACCGACGTCGGACCAGACGTCGTCGCCCACCATGGCGATGGCTCCCCGTGGGATCTCCCCCGCGGGATCGAGCGCCGTTGCGACCATGTCGTAGAACACACGGCTCGGCTTGCCGGCGATTTCCGCGGTGATCCCGCAGGCATATTCCAGTCCCGCCACGAACGGCCCCATGTCGAGGACGAGCCCGTCGTCCCGGCGCCAGTAGCGGTCACGGGAGCACGCGATCAGGGCGGCACCGTCCATGAGGCGGGCAAAGGCCTGCTGCATGAGCGCCCAGTTCCACCCCTCGCCCAGGTCGCCAACCAGGACGGCATCCACCGGGCCGCTGACGGCGGGTCCGGAGGTGCCTCCCGAGAGGGTGAACCCGGCCAGGTCTTCCAGCGCGGCCGGCGAAACCAGGGGCAGGAGGCGGTGGAAGCCCCGCTGCCGCGCCAGCGCCGCTCCCGCCCCGACTGAGGTGAACACCTCGTCCGGCTCGACCCGGAAGCCGTACTCCGCGAGCCGGGCCAGGAGGGCGGAGCGCGGACGGCTCGACGTGTTGGTCACCAGGCGGAAGGGAATCCCCCGTCGCCGCAGGGCCTCGAGAACGCCGGGAGCCCCGGCGACCGGGCCCCCGCCCTGGTACAGCGTCCCGTCGAGGTCCATCAGGAAGGCCCGCGCGGGAGGAGGCGCCTGTGCGGTCATGCCGTAAGATAGGGCCCGGCGCCCGGTGCGTGGCCGGGGGTCCCCCCTTACATTCCGCCCCATGACATTCCCTGCCACAAGCTGTCCGTCCTGTGGTGCCCCGGCCGAGGGCCGCTTCTGCAGCAGTTGCGGGGCTTCACTGGCTCCCCGTACCTGTACTGCCTGCGCAGCATCCCTTTCCCCGAACGCCGCGTTCTGTCACCGGTGCGGAACCCCGGCTTCCGGGGCTCCCGCCCTCCGCGGCGCGGTGCCTCTCCCGAGGAGTGAACGGGGACCGTGGCTTTTTGCGGGGATCGCCTGCATCGCGCTGGTCGTCGCGACAGCCATATTCCTGAACCGGCAGCACGCTGCGGCCACCTCCTCCACGCCCGACATGGCCAACGTCGGCGGTGCGTCCGGAGGTGGCTTCATCACCCCGGCACCGGATATCAGCCAGATGACCCCGCAGGAACAGTTCGACCGCCTGTTCGACCGGGTTACGCGCGCCGCAGCCCAGGGCGACACGGCGCAGGTCATCCAGTTCATGCCGATGGCGCTTGGGGCCTATGCCCTGGTCCCCGATCCCGGCCTGGATGCCCGATTCCACGCCGCCCTGCTGCATCTGGACATCGGTGACTGGGACGGGGCCCGCGCGCTGGCGGACACGATGCTGGTCCAGCAGCCCGGGAACCTCTATGCCTACCTGGTCCGGGGGACCGCCGCCGGTTTCCAGCAGGACCAGGCCACACTGCGGCAGGCACGCAGGGATTTCGAGCAGCACTATGCCACCGAGATGCAGGCCCGCGGCACGCAGTATGCCGAGCATACGGACGTAGTCAGCAACTTTCACCGGGAGGCGCAGGCCGCCGGGGTCACGCCGTGACCGGGCCCGCCGTCTCCAGAGTTGATGGGAAGCCGATGGAACCCCGTACCATCCATGTGGCGCACAGTCCCGATTCGGACGACGCCTTCATGTTCTACGCCCTTGCCGAAGGCAAGATCGATACAGGCGCGCTCACCTACGTACACGAGTTATCCGACATCGAGTCGCTGAACCAGCGAGCCCTGCACGGGGAGCTGGAGGTGACGGCGGTATCCATTCATGCCTACGCCTACCTCCACGACACCTACGCCCTGCTGAGCAGCGGCTCCTCCATGGGCGACGGGTACGGCCCCCGCCTGGTGTCCCGCGAGCCGACACCGGACGACCCGCGCGCCGCGCTGGCCGGACGCCGCGTGGCCATCCCGGGTCCCATGACGACGGCAGCCCTCGCCCTCCGGCTCTACCAGCCGGCCTGTGAGACGGTCATCATGCCGTTCGACCGCATCCAGGAGGCCGTGGAGCAGGGTGAGGTGGAGGTCGGGCTCCTGATCCACGAGGGCCAGCTCACCTTCGGTGACGACGGACTGCACCTCTGGGCTGACCTTGGCGCCTGGTGGCTCGAGGATACCGGCTATCCCCTGCCGCTTGGCGGCAACGTGGTCCGGCGGGACCTGGGCGAGGCCGTCACCCGCCAGATCGCGCGAGACCTCAAGGCCAGCATCGTCTATGCCCTCGAGCACCGGGAGCCTGCCCTGGCGCATGCCAGCCGGTTCAACCGGGGGATCGGCGAGGAGCGGACTGACACATTCGTGGGGATGTACGTGAACGACTGGACGGTCGATTACGGCTCGCGTGGCCGCGCCGCCGTCCAGCTCCTGCTGGACCGGGCGGCCGATGCGGACCTGATCCCCCGCCGGGTCCAGGTGGATTTCGTCGGATGAACGTGCACCCGCATTGCTTGACGGCCCTCCGACCGGTTCATAGCTTGACCCCACGGGTGCGAACCCACCCCACCCTGCCTGACGTGTCCCCCGCGGGACGCGCCCCGCTTTCCTGCGAGTTCCGATGACCGACGGGCCGATTGGCGTGCTGGTCGTGGATGACGAAGAACCGATCCGCACCGCGCTCAAGAAGTATCTCACCCAGCAGGGCTACGAGGTCTCGACCGCCGCGAGCGGGCAGGAGGCGCTCAATGTCCTCCAGCGCCAGAAGATCGCGTGCATGCTGCTCGACGTCCGCATGCCCGGGCTGAGCGGCGTGGACCTGGTCCCCCAGGTGATGGAACTGGAACCGAATATCGCCCTCCTCATGCTCACCGCGGTGAACGACGCCACCAGCGCCGCCCTCTGCATGCAGCGCGGTGCGATGGACTATCTCACCAAGCCCATCGAGCTCACCGACCTCGCGAACGCCATTCAGCGCTCGCTCCGCCGCCGGGGCACGATGCTGGAGCAACAGAAGCTGAACCAGTGGCTCAAGGAGGAGGTCGCCATCCGGACCGCGGAGGTCCGGAGCGAGCGGGCCAAGCTTGAGCGCCTGTCCGTGGCGACCCTCGAAACCCTTGTCAACGCCCTGGAGGCGAAGGATCCGTACCTTCGGGGCCATTCGTCCCGAGTCGCCGACATGGCCGCCCAGATCGCCGCCGAGATGGGTCTCTCCGACGAACAGGTCGAAGCGGTCCGGATCGCGGGTCGGCTGCACGACATGGGCATGATCGGCATCCGCGAGGGCATCCTCGCCAAGGAGGGGCCGCTCACGGACGACGAGTACAACTCGGTGAAGGAGCACGTGATCATCGGATCCCAGATCCTCTCACCGCTCATGCACCTGGATTCCATCATCAGCTACGTCCGCAGCCACCACGAACGCTGGGATGGGACGGGATACCCGGATGGCCTGAAGGGAGAGTCCATCCCCCTCGGAGCCCGGATCCTGGCCGCGTGCGAGATTTTCGACGCCCTGTCCACCAGCCGTCCCTATCAGGAGAAGATGAGCCCGGACGTCGCGGTGGAGCGGATGCGCGAGCTGGTCGGCAACACGCTTGAGGCCCAGGTCTATGACGCGCTCGCGACGGTGATCCGGCGCCGGCAGGCCCTGGTCTACCTGGACAACGACCGGAGCTGAGCGCGGTCCGGGCCCGCCCGGACCGATTCGGCCCCCCGCGTTCCGTTTCCGGCGCCGGGGGCCTACGTTTGGGCATGACTCCCGACGGACGAGGCTCCAGCTCCCGACTCGAATGCCAGCGGTAGTCCACCTGGTCGAGGACGATCCGGACCAGCGACGCCTGGTGGAGCGGATTCTCACGGCCCAGGGTTACACGGTGGTCCTCTCTCCCGACGGTGAAAGTGGCCTTGAGACCGCACGGTCCTCCCCCCCGGACCTCGTGATTCTCGATGTCGTCCTTCCCGCGATGAACGGCTACCAGGTCTGCCGTGCCCTCCGGCAGAATCCGGCCACGGCGCAGATCCCGATCCTGATGCTCACGGCCAAGGACGATCCGGCCGACGAATACTGGGCCCGCCAGGTAGGGGCCACCGTTTTCCTGAGCAAACCAATCGAGCCTTCCGATCTCATTGATGCGGTGAAGGGCCTGCTGCCGGACCCATCGTGAGCTACCTGACCATCATCCTCATCGTCGCGGCGGTGTTCGCCGGCGTGTCGTTGCTCGCCGTGGCGGTCTGGTTCGGGTACACCACCTATCTCAACGGGGTCGAGCGCAACCTCGCCGCCCGCAAGGGCATCTACCGCGACCTGGTGGCCGGCCTTGCCACCCGTGACCGCGCCCTGCTCGATCCGGTCCTCCACCAGGCCCGCACACTCCGTGACTTCGAGGCCCTTGAGGCCGTCCTGGAAGAGCAGGCCCGGGGCGCGGTCGAGCGCCCGCAATGGCTCCTCGACACCTACGACCGGCTGGGCCTCGTCGAGCGTTACATCCAGCGGCTGCGCGAATCCGGCAGCTGGCGCGAACGTGCCTTCGCGGCGGAGCTCCTGGGCCGGGTGGGAAGCGCCAAGGCGGTCCCGGCTCTCCTCGCCTCGGTCCAGGCGACGAGGGACGAGGATGCGGATGTGCGCGAGATTGCCCTCCGTGCCCTGGCCCGGATCGGGGATCCGCGTGCGGTGGAGCCGCTGGTGGAGGCCCTGAAACAGGCAGAAGTCTGGCTCGCCCCGCGCATCGCCGACATCCTCGCCCGCCACGGCACAATGGTGGTCGAGCCGATGATCGATTTCCTGGAGGAGCGGAGCCAGCATCCCGCCCGCGCCTGGGCCGCGAACATCCTGGGCGAGGTCCGCGCGGCCCGGGCCTTCCCCGCGCTGGTCCGGGCCCTGGACGACCTGGACGACGAGGTCCGCGCCAAGGCGGCTGCCGCCCTGGGCCGGATCGGCGATCCCCGCGCCGTCACCTACCTGCTCGACCACCTCCTGACCGACCCGGCGCCGTTCGTCCGGGCCCGTATCGCGAGCGCCATGGGCCAGTTCCAGGAGCCGGAGGTGGTGGATACGCTGGTCCGCGCCCTGGGTGATGCCGCCTGGTGGGTCCGGATGCGGAGCGTCGAGGCCCTCGAGCATATCGGTCCGGCGGCCGAGGGGCCGCTGATGCTGGCCCTGGATGACGCTGACCCCGAGATCCGGATCCGCGCCGCCGTGGCCCTCGAACGACTCGGCGTGCCCAACCGGATCATCCACCAGATCGAGGGCGGATCCGCCTCGCCTGAGGCGATCGAGACGCTGACCAGGTTCGGGCTGGCCGGCGCGCGTGAGTTCCTGGCCGAACAGCTGCTGCACCCATCCGCCACGGTGCGCGAGGCGGTGGTGAAGGCGATCCACCGGTCGGGCCGTCATGACCTGGGCGGCGAGCTGATGCAGCTGGCAACGCACGACCCGGATCCCGATATCCGGACCCTCGTGTACGATATCCTCCGGCAGTTCGGCCACCGCGAGGCCGTCCCGGCCGCCATCGCCGGCCTCGGCGACACGAACCAGCAGGTGCGCGCCGCCGCGATGAAGCTGGTCGGCGAACTGGGCGAGGCGGAGGTGGCCGAGCTGATCCGCCCCAAGACCGGCGATCCGGAACCGGTGGTCCGCGCCGCCGCGGCGCGCGCCCTGGGACAGGTGCGGGCGCAGGATGCGCAGCCCGAGCTGGCGCGCCTGCTGCATGACCCCGTGCCGGACGTGCGTGCCGCCGCGGCGGAGGGCGTGGCGGACGGACGCGGTTCCTGGGCGACCCCGGAGCTGCTTCGCCTACTCGGTGACAGCGACTCGGCCGTGCGCATGGCGGCCGCCGCCGCGCTCGGACGGGTCGCGGACCGGAGTTCCCTTCCGCCTCTGCTCCGCGCGTTCCAGACGGGGGGCCCCGAGCTCCGGCGCGTGCTCGCCCGGACAGTCGCCCTGATCGAGCCCGAGGCGCTGCCGGAACTGATCGATGTGCTGCTCGAGAGCCGCGACACGGAAGCGCGCCTGGCGATAGTGGATGTGCTGACGCAGGTGCGCGCGCCGCACACCGCCGACCTGCTCCAGCTGGTGTGGCAGGATGGCGAGCCGGAGGTTCGCGCCGCGGCGGCCACCGCCCTCGGCACGCTGGGTAGTGAACAGGCAATCGCCCTGCTGGGCGGCGGTCTTGATGACCCGGATGGGACGGTGCGGACCGCCTGCGTTAACGCCCTGATCCGCCACATGCCCGGGCAGTACGGCCCGAAGTTCTTGTCGCTCCTCTCCGAGGACCCGGCGGCGGAGGTCCGCGAGCGCGCCGCGCTCGCCACCGGACTCCTCCGCGTGCCTGGTGGCGCCGGGCCGCTGGCACATGCCTGCCGTCCTGAGGAGCCACTGGAGGTGCGGGCGGCGGCAGCCCTCGCGATCGGGGCCTACGACGAGGAAAGCATCGTCGCGCAGGTGGTGGACATGATGGACGAGGAGCCGGTGCGAAATCTCCTGCGCGAACGACTCCGCCAGGATCCCGCCTATCGCCTGATCCGGACTCGGCTGCGCGAATCGCGCCAGGTGGAACTCCGTGCCCTGGCGAGCCTGAGCCGCGACCAGATGGAAGCCACGCTGGTGGAAGGCATGCGGGGTGTGCTCGATGCCGGCGAACGGGTGCGGCTGGTGGGGGCCCTGCGAGCCTTCGAGGGTGAGCGGAGCCGTCGCGCGCTGATTTACGCCGTGCGCAGCGACCCCAGCCCGGAGGTGCGCGCCGCGGCGCTCCGGGCCATCGGGGAGCTGCTGGAGCCCGAGGAACTGCTTTTCACGGCCCGCCGCGCCGTGACCGACCCGCAGCCGGCCGTGCGCCGTGTGGCCGTGGCGCTCTTCGCCCGCATTCCGCCGGACCTCGCCCTGCCGACGCTGGTCAAGGTCCTCCGGGTGGAAGACCATGACGACGAGGTCATGAAGATCATCGCCGGCCACGCCGAAAAGGCGTTCGACGTCTTCATGGACCTGATCATGGGGCTCCGGGGCGATGGCCGGGAAGGCGTGATGGTCGCGCACGTGGCCCGTCATATCCACCATCATGACCTGGGCCGGCTGCTGCCCCCGCTGGCCAGGAGCGGCGAGCCGGAAGTGCGTGAGGCCACGGCCGAGCTGTTTACCTATCGCCCGGATCTCGTGGATGGGGACACCCTGGACGCGCTCCTCAAAGACCCGGTCGCGGCGGTGCGAATCGCGGCGGTGCGGGCGACCGGCGCCGCACGGCAGTTCGTACGACTCGAGGCGCGTCTCGAGGATCCCGATCCGGCTGTCCGACGCCAGGCCGCGATCGAGCTCCGGAATGCGCCGTCGGCGGGGGCACTGGCACGGATAGTGGCCGATCCGGACGACACCGTCCGTGCCACGGCGTGGATCACCCGGCTCATCCGGAACGAGACCACCGCCCTGCCCCCCGACCTGGACCGCGAGACACTCGCCGGCCAGATACGCGCCACCCTGGACATCGAGACCCTCCATCGGGTCGCACGGACCGACGTCGAGGCGGAACACCGGCTGGCGGCAGGCATCGCGCTGGCCGTCGTGGGTGATCCGGCAGGGGCGAAAATCGCGGCGTCAGACCCGTCGGACGAGGTCCGCGCCGGCGTGGCCGCCGTGAGGCAGGCGCTCGGGGATCAGCCGTGACCGCCGAACGGGTGGCGGTTATTGTCGGCCTGGTCGGGCTGGTCCTCCAGCCCTTCTTCCTGGGCTATTTCCTCCTCTACAACACCTATACGCTGTCCCTGATCGCGCTGTCGGCGCGACAGGTCCGCCGCCGTGTGGCCGGCCATTTCGTCGAGGACCTGGACCTCATCGACGATCATGACTCCACCAAGCCGATCACGATGATCGTCCCCGCGTTCAACGAGGAAGTCACGATCGTCGACACGGTGACCAACCTCATCCATTGCGACTATCCGCGGTTCGAGATCGTCGTCGTAAACGACGGTTCCGCCGACCGTACCCTCGAGGTAATGAAGCAGGCGTTCCGCCTCCGGCGCACGGACCTGGCCTATCGCTCCGCCATCGGCACGGCCCGGGTCAGGGCCACCTACGAGGCGACCATCCCCCTGCCTCCCAGCGTCTCCAAGGTGCTGGTGATCGACAAGGAAAACGCGGGGAAGGCTGATGCGCTGAATGCGGGCGTGAACGCGTCCGCTTCCCCGTACTTCGTCTCGCTGGACGCCGACAGCATCCTGGACCAGCGTGCGCTGAAGGAACTGATGCGCGTGATCCAGGAGGACCCCCGTGTCGTCGCCGTCGGAGGGCAGGTCGCCATCGCCAACGGCTGCACCATCCGGAACGGCCGGGTGGTGAGCGTGGGCCTGCCCGAGAACGCGCTGGCCAGGTTCCAGATGGTCGAGTATCTCCGTTCGTTCACCACCGGACGGACCGGCCTCGACCGGCTCGACTCCATCCTCATCCTTTCCGGCGTCTTCGCCGTCTTCGAGAAGGAGACGGTCATCCGGGCCGGGGGCTACCTGACCCCGTTCGTAACCCACCGGATCGTGCGGGAGTACGTCGGGGCCCGCGTGGGCACGGTCTGCGAAGACATGGAAATCATCGTCCGGCTGCATCGCTTCGTGCGGGACAAGGCCCGGAACAAGCGAGTCGCCTTCCTCCCTCACCCCGTGGCCTGGACCGAGGTACCCGAGACGTTCGACTCCCTGCGCAAGCAGCGGGGCCGCTGGTATCGCGGGCTGCGCGAGTCCCTGCTCTATCACCGCGCGATGCTCTTCCGCCGGAAGTTCGGGCGCATCGGATGGTTCGCCCTGCCCACCTTCTGGCTTTTCGAGTACTGGGGGCCGATCATCGAGCTCCTCGGCTACTTCTTCGTGGTCCTGTTCCTCGTCCTCCAGGCCGTGTTCCATCGTGACTTCCTGAACGAGGCCTATGCGATAGCCTTCTTCCTGGCATCGCTCGGCTATGGTATTCTGGTGAATCTCTTCGCGGTGCTGGTCGGGGCGTGGCGGTTCCGCTTCGGCCTGGCTGACCGCCTCCAGCGGGGCCTGCTCCCGTTCAGCCGGCGCCGTGACGTGCTCATTCTGCTGCTGTACGCCGTGGGCGAGAACCTGCCCTTCATGTTCCGCCACTGGACACTGATCTGGCGGATGCGCGGGCTGTGGGACGCCTGGCGCGGCAAGACAACCTGGGAGAAATTCGAGCGCATGGGTTTCCGGACCGAGCAGGAGTACGCACGTGGCTGAACGGCCCCGGCCAGGGGTACTGATCGTCGATGACGACCCGGCCATCGTGCGAGTCTACGAAGAGTTGCTCCGTCACGCCGGCTTCGAGGTCAGGGGGATCGCCACGACCAGCCGGGAAGCGCTCGAAGCCCCGCCGGTGGACATCATCCTGCTCGACCACCACCTCCCTGACGGCGAGGGGCTGGATCTGCTGGGGCCACTGCGCAACCAGGCCGAACAACCCTCGATCGTCATGGTTACCGGCGCCGGGGACGAGCACCTGGCGGCCAGCGCGCTTCGCCGCGGCGCCGAAGACTACCTGGTGAAAGACGGCTCACTGATCGAGCTCCTGCCGCAGATCCTCGAGCGCGTCCGCAGGACCCGGGCCCTGCGGCAGGCACTCGACGCCGCAGAACAGGACCTGATGAATGCCGAGCGGCGCTCCGCCGTGGGCGAGATGACCGTGACGCTCAAGCATGAGATCAACAACCCCCTCATGTCCGCGTTCACCGAGGCCGAGCTGCTGCTCGATGATCCGTCGCTGGACGAAACCCGGCGGCGCTCCATCCAGAGCATCCGCGATTCGCTCGGACGCATCAGGGATACTCTCCGGCGGGTCGAAGAACTTGACCAGGTCCACAGTCGGGAGTACCTCGAGGGCATCGACATGGTGGACCTCGAGGAGGGCGAGCCGGGGGCGCCACTGGTGTCACGCGGCGATGCCGCCGTGTGGATCACGGACGAAGACCTGGCACGCATCGTGACCCTTCTCCTCAAGCACGCCGGGTTCGGCGTGGAGCGGGTTCCCAGCCTGGAGCGGATGGAGCGCGTCGGCAACAGGCTGGGCCTGACGCTCGTGGTTGTGGCGGGCCCGGACGATGACCCGCTCTGCGGCCTGCAGCCGACCCCGGATCGGGGCTGGGCCCTCGTCGTCCTGGGCACCGGGGCACCAGAGGCAGCACTGCAGGCCGGCGCCGATCATTTCATCGGGGTCCCGTTCGATCCGGGTACGTTCGCGGAAGAGATTGTGGAACTGATGGACGCGAGGGCGGAATGAGCTCGGACAGGACGGACAGGACGGACGAACCGACAACTCAACCACTCAACGGCTCAACGACTAACCATCTACCCCTGCTCCTACTCCCTACTCCCTACTCCCTAACTCCCTACTCCCCATTCCCTGCTTCTCCATCTGATACCCCATTGCCTTGAGTCTCGCGATGCGCTGGCGCATCGGGGGATGTGACGCGAGGAAATCCCCCAGGAATCCCTCGCGGCTGCTGATCGCTCGGGCCTGGGGGTCCACGATGCAGAGGTGCGCCGAACCCTGCTTGATGGATCGTGTGGCCCCGGTTGCACCCTCCAGCTTCTCGAGCGCGTGCGCCAGCGCCACGGGGTTCCGGGTGAACTGTGCCCCGGTCGCGTCCGCCAGGTACTCCCTCCGGCGGCTCACGGCCATCGACAGCAGCCGGGAAATGATGGGCGCGAGTACGAGGCTGATCAGCCAGAAAACCAGGACGATCAGGCCGAGCTGGCCGCCTTTCTTCCCGCCGGCACGGCGGGCGGCGCCGGAGGGCACGCGTGCCCCGCGGAGCAGGCGGCCGGCGCCGTCGGACAGCAGCGCAATCGCGCCGACCATCGCTGCGAGCAGTGTCATCAGGCGCACGTCGAGATTCCTGATATGAGCCATCTCGTGCGCCACGACGCCCTGCAGCTCGTCCCGGCTCAGGGTCTGGAGCAGCCCCTCGGTCACGGCAATGTTCGCCCGGTCCGTGTCGAGCCCCGTGGCGAAGGCGTTCGGGTCGGCGTCGGGCACCACCCAGACCCGCGGTCTCGGAATGCCCGACGCGATCGCCATCTCCTCCACCACGTTGACCAGGCGCTTCTGGGCCTCGGTGGCAGGTTCGATGATCTCCCATGCGCCGGTCGACCACAGCACCCGCTGTGGGCCGTTGCGGAAGGAGGTCCAGGCGATCCCCCCGGCCAGTGCCAGCATCACGATTCCCAGGACCGGCACCAGGTGCGCCCCGCCATCGGGCGAGCCCCGGGTCATCAGGTACCAGGCGAGGTCACCGCCGAAGCCGAGCCAGGCGAAGAAGAGGATGAACCCGGCGATGAGCCAGGCAGAGCTGCGCCGGTTGGCTTCCTGCTCAGCAAAGAGGTTGGTGGTGCTCACGCATCCCGGGGACGGAAGGAGAGGTCGACATCGGGCACCGCGCGCTCACCCGTGTCCTCGATCTCCCAGAGCTCGGCCGGCCGGGCCTGCGCCAACCCGCGCACCAGGTTGGTGGGAAACTGCATCTGCCGCGTGTTGTACTCCGTGGCGACATCATTGTAGAGCTGCCGGGCGAAGCTGATCTTGTTCTCCGTGCTGGTAATCTCCTCCTGCAGCTGGCTGATGTTGCCCGTTGCCTTCAGGTCCGGATAGTTCTCCACCAGCGCGAAGAGCTTGCCCAGGGCCTGCGTGAGCATGCCTTCCGCCTGTGCCGTCTGCTGGACGCCCGTCGCCTGCACCGCGCGGTTCCGCGCCTCGATCACGGCCTGCATCGTGTCCCGCTCGAACTCCATCGCGCCCCGGACGGAGTTCACCAGGTTCGGGATGAGGTCGTGCCTGCGCTTCAGCTGCACGTCGATCTGCTTCCAGGCATTCAGGACCCGGTTCTTGAGGGAAATGAGCAGGTTGTATGCCCGGATCACCCAGAACACGATGAGCGCGAGGACGACGATCAGGATCAGTTGTGGCATGGGCGTGCTCCCGAAAAGGGGCGTCAGGATGAGGGGGGATCGTCAGGCAGATCCTCGTCGCGCGCGCGCACGATGACGTGACGGAGTGCGGCGGTGAGCGCCGCCTCCCCGCCGCCGCGACGCAGGGCCGGATGCTGCTCATCGATGAGGAGTTCGGCGCCGGCGCCGAGCGGCAGGCGGCGGCAGGTCCGGGGGCCCGGGCCGTCCTCCAGGGCCCGGGGAGGCCAGGCGTGCGTTACCCGGCTCATTCGCCCTCGGGGCGCACCCGTTGGCGGCCCGAGGTCAAGTTGCCCCGGCGTGGGCAGGCCCGTCCCAAGCTGGGATGCGACACGCCGCTCCAGGACGTCTCCCCCGGTGTCGCCCAGTTCACGGGTGATCACCCCGAGCGTGGCACCTTCCATCTGGCGCAGCTTGATGGCCAGGACCTGAAGGAGGTGCCGGTACGAGTACACCGCAGCGGTACCGCGCCCTTCCGGAGGGCTCACGAGGTTCCGCGAGACGTAGAAGCGGATGGTCCGTTCCGACGGCCGGGCCCGTGCGGCGGCGTTCACCGGGAAAATGCCGGACGCCTCGAGGATCGCTCCGGCGAGGGCGGCGAGATCACGCAGGCTCCAGGGTGCCAGCGCGCGGTACTCGCGAAGGGCGGCCAGCGGGTCGGCGCCCGGATGGGGCATGCTCATGGAGTCATGACTCGGTCGACGGTATGGGCGGTGTCCGCCGGCGGTTGCGGGCGGTCTCCCTAAGATAGACCCGGTAGCTCGTCATTTCGAACCGGCGGCCAGGAGTCTCGCAGCCCCTTCGCCACCCGCTGGAGGTCCGCCGCCGGGACACCGGGATCCACCTCCGCAGGGGCGGGCGACCCGATGTCCCGGAGAACCCCATCAATCCGGAAATACCAGTCGCGCAGCTGGTGCGACTCCGCAACCCTCAACGCCTCCCGCAGCATGGCTCGGCCACGAGGGATGGTCCCGAACCGGAGCAGGCCGGTTCCGGCATGATAGCGGTACGCCACGAGTGTTGGCGGATCCATGGCTGACTCCAGTCGAGCCGCTTCCACCCGCTCCCGCTCGAAACCCACGCGGTTGTCGAGTTCCGCCTCCAGCCCCAGGAGTTCCACGTGGACCCTGGCGGCCTGCCGGGGTTCCGGTCCATCCGCCAGGGCGAGCTGGAGGGCACAACGGGCGGCATCGGGAATACCGGCGGCCCGAAGGCCGGCCCCTATCTCAGCCAGCACGCGGGCCCGCTGGGTGGGGTCCCGCAGGCGGTCCAGGCTGTCATACCGCATGACCACCGCGTCGGCGGGACGGCCCTGGCGGGCCAGCAGTCCTGCCAGCTCTCCCATCGCGCGACCCTCCAGGTCCCTCCATCCTGCTTCGCGTGCCTGCTGCAGGACACCACACACCGTGCGCTCGGCGCCGGCAAGGTCATCACGCCCCGCGAGGACGCCGGCCAGGCCAAGCCTGGCAGCCATGGCGGTTTCCAGATCCCCCGTTTCCACTGCCATCCGGTCGGCAAGCATCCATGCTCGCTCGGCCTCCTGCCAGCGGGCCAGCGCGCTCCGGGCCCGGGCCACGAACAGCGCCAGCGGGAGCGAGTCATGCAGGTGGGACACACCTCCGGTCTGGATAGCGGCCCGCAGGACTTCGAGCGCGCTTTCATACCGGCCACCATGTTCCAGATAGTAAGCGTAGGCAGACAGCGCCATCCGGAGGACCCCGGCCCGGTGGCTGATCCCCGCCGAGGCAGCCTCGAGAATCCCGCGAAGGTGGGCAGCCTCGGTGTCCTCAGGGGGCAGGCGGTCGAGGAGCTGGCTGGCCCGGCGGCGCGCCCAGTCTGAAGCGGCCTGGGACGATTCGCCCTCCGGCTCGTCTCCCAGCACCCGCAGGAGATGCCAGGCAGCCTCGGCGGCGGCGGCTGACTGGATCCGGCCGAGCTGCCGCTCTCCCCCGGCCCGCTCCAGAAAGGACGCGCCGGCGGATGTCCCGACAGAGATCTCGAAAAGCTCCAGTAACTCGGACATCAGGACTCCAGGGACTTCGCCTTGGGATGAGGGCTAGTATGCCCCTCCCCCCTGATGGTGGCAAGGCTGCGGGGATCGACCTATCATCGCGGGGAATCGATGCCGCCCAAAGGGCGGCCTTCCCCTAGACTTGGGCCATGCGCGGCTTCACACTTCCCGAGGTGGTGCTGGTTTTGGTCCTGCTCGGCCTGCTCCTGATGGTGGGATGGCCAGGGGCGGAGCGGCTGGCAGATCACTACGCCACCATTGCCGCGGCGCGCGGGGTCGCGGCAGCGCACGGTCGGGCGCGTATCCTGGCGACGATACGTCATCGCGTGGCGTTGCTCACCGTGGATCAGGATTCGCTTCAGGTCGCGCTGGTTCAGGGGCCGGACACCACGGTGGTCTGGCGGGCGGACGGCCCCGGCAGCAGCGGCGTGAACCTCAGCCCATCACCCCGCATCGTCAGGTATGCCCCCATAGGCATCGCGTACGGATTCAGCAACGTGACCTTTACGCTCACCCGTGGCTCGGCCAGGCACCGGGTCATCGTTTCCCGGCTCGGCAGGGTCAGGCTTGCTCCGTAACGTCAGGCTGGTCAAGCCCGTACCGTCGCAGCTTCGAGAGCAGGGTGGAACGGGCGATCCCGAGGAGCAGGGAGGCTTCCCGGCGGTTGCCGCCAGTGTGCTCGAGGGTCGCGCGGATATGCCGGCGTTCCATCTCGTCGAGTGACCAGTCGGCCCCCGGGCCGCGCGGCTCGCGCAGTTCATGGAGCAGTGGCCGCGCCGACCCGGGAGCATCGAGGTCAATGACCAGCAGGCCGTCCCGGGCACTGAGGCGCTCGGCGATGGTCGCGCGATCCTGGGCTTCGATCACTTCATAGCCGGCGTCCCGCAGGGCAGCGGTGATCTCGTTCCGGCGGCCGGCGTTGGCGCTGATGAGGAAGAAGCGGAGGGTAGGTAGTGAATGGGGCATCGGGTGTCGTTGAGTCGTTGAGTCGTTGAGTCGTCCGTCCCGTCCGCCCCTCCGCCTTGTCGGCGGGCCTACCCCCAAAAAAAGGACCGCCACCTGGCCCTCAGACCAGGCGGCGGCCCTGCACGACGATTATCCGGGGTCGGGGCTTGCGCCGCCGTTCTTCTCCCATCGGCCACCGACGGACTGATTCGTCTCGCGGTGAGGCCGATGAGGCCTCGTCTTCCATCCCCAGGCCGGATGGCCATCCCACCTGGTTCATCGTCATGAGCGCTGCGAGTCGGGCCGGGTCGCGGACCAACCTCTCGCACTGCACCCCGAGGCGCCAGATCGGGGCGGGTGAAGCACGCGACTGGCTTCACCTGTTCGGCCGGGTGATCACCGGTATCGTCGATTGCCTGTTACCCTTGCGTGGTTTGAGCAATCTCCACCGAAGTCCGACGCGAACCCGTCAATCGTGCTGCGGAAGAACACCAGGTTCCTCCGTGCTCTCGACTGGCGTGCAATCAAGATACGTCACTCCGAAAATCGCGCAAGTGCCTGTCTTTATTCGGTTTACGCTGCTCTAAAGTGGATAGTTGTGGACAGGCAAAGCGTTGTCCGATACCCGCTCACGGCGCTTCTCCACAGCATTGTGGAGATGTGTATCAACATTGGGAACAGGACGGGTGGGGCGGGCGGGACGGACAAGGCGGGCGAGAGGGGCAGGACACCGTCGCCGGAAGGCGACGGTGTGCCGATGAGGGACTTCAGTCCCGTGACAAGGCGGGCAGGTCGGTCGCCGGACGACCAGCGACTAACGTCTCAACCACCCCTCACCCGGCAAGCGGATTCTCTCCGGCACCGATCGGCCGGACTTCGATCCCAACCGAAGTAAGGTATGCCCGGGCTGCTCCATTGAATCGGTGGATGGTCGCCCGAAGCCTGGTCCCGCGGCCCATGCTGTAGCCGCGCAGTTCCTCGATGTTCTCGGGCTTTGCCAGGCGGCCGTACCCTTCATCACACTCTTGGAGGCCCTGGTGTAGTTCGCCGAAGGACTCGAGCAGGTGCTTGCGGTCGCGCTGCGTCTTCGGGTTGTCGGGATTCAGTGCAGTGATCCGGACGAGGGCCGAGTCGTACATCGCCAGCGAGGCGACACAGCCAGCCTGCACCGTCTTCGCCCGCGCGGACATGGCCGCATCGGATGTCCGGCCCATGTCACGCACGAGTCGCGCGCTCGCCGCCTCGACCGCGTTGAGCGTATCGCGGAAGCGCAAGTACTCGCTCTTCACCGCCTCCTGCTCGGGCGCGAGGCGCTTGGGCAGCACCATGCTGGCCTGGGCAGAGAGCGGGACAGCAGAGATCGTGAGGGCAGCCAGGGTCAGCAGCAGTTTCATGATTCCAGTCCAACCTCGATATATCGGTACGAGGGCTCAGCATCAGTCGAGGCAAAAAGGCAGGCGGCCGTACTGGCGGCAAACCACCCGGCCACGAGCAGTCGAGGCCCGTCAAGTTCCTGCACGATCGACCCCATCCAGCGTCGGATGTGCCGCAGCTCCGGAGCCCGGCGTCCGAGCAGCGCCAGCAGCGCGCCCGCGCCCGCCGTCGCGCGGAGAAAATGCGCCAGCGCATGAGCGCGCTGGCTGAACTCCACGACCTTCACCCCCGGCTCATCGAAGATGACGGCGCCTTCGAACACGTCCATCGGGGGCGCATCGAGGCGCGGCCCCAGATAGAGGAACCGCCGGCCCTCGTCACTCTTCCGCTCGACGACCGCCGCGGCCGTTTCACTGGTGAGGCGGGCTGCCTGCAGGAGGTCGTCATCCTGAAGCGCGCCCACCGCGTTGGTCCATTCGAGGGCAGCCAGTGCCGTCTCGATGGGACACCCGAGCGCGTCGTCAAACGCGATCAGGCGTGGGGCCTCCCCCGCCCGGAGCATGAAATGCGACAGGGCATCAGGCCGGTCCAGGAAGGTCCGGACAACGAGAGTGGAGGGGGTGGTCATATGTGGTGCAACCTAGCAAGAATTGTGCGAAGGGGAAGGAGGGATGGTGGGGGATCGGGAATCGGGAAGCAACGTTGAGTAGTTGAATCGTGGAGTAGTGTCCGACCGCCCTGCCCGCCTGTCCGCCTGACCACCTCTTTATTACACTCCACATCCCACCATGCCCATCGAGTGGAACACCTTCGATTCCCCGATTGGGGCCCTGCTGATGGTCGAGTGCCCGGCAGGCCCTCTCCTCGTGGAGTACCCCCGGCAGGCCCGGGGGAGCACCTGGATGAAGCCCATTCAGGCGCGGATGCCGGATGCTGACTTCCGCTACGGCCCATGCCTGGCCACACGGGGCTGGCTTGAGGCCTACTTCGGGGGCTATCCGGTCCGCTTTCCGTTCCCGGAGTACCTGCCGGACTTCGTCCAGGCCCCGCCCAGCGCCCTGGCGGTCTGGCGGGCCCTCGCGGCGATACCCCCCGGAGAGACCCGGTCCTACACCCACGTAGCCCGGCAGACGGGGCTTCATGCCAGGGCAGCCGGCCGCATGGTTGGCAGCAACCACCTGGCCATCCTGCTCCCCTGCCATCGGGTGGTCGGCACCGATGGGGCACTGGTGGGCTACGGCGGCGGGCTGGCCCGCAAGCGCTGGCTCCTG
This sequence comes from uncultured Gemmatimonadales bacterium, assembly GCA_963825055.1. GTDB lineage: Bacteria > Gemmatimonadota > Gemmatimonadetes > Gemmatimonadales > GWC2-71-9 > CAWGSK01. The sequence continues at coordinate 43,375 of CAWGSK010000004.1, read as the reverse complement.
GACCACGAACTGCGCGCGGGAGGCCTCAGGCTGAGCGGGACGGCATATTGACAAAACACCCGCCGGACGGGAACTTAGCGCCATGCACGTCCCGGAAGAGCAGTCGGGTTGATCGCAGGTGCAGGCAGCCGGTCGGGCACATGCCCGGTCGGCTTTTTTTCGAGTCAGTTGTCCGGCTGATGTGGTCGGAGCCGAGGGCTCCCTTTCCAAAGAGGTCTCACGATGGCGAAGGGTACTGTGAAGTGGTTCAACGATGCCAAGGGGTTCGGTTTCATCGCCCAGGAGGGCGGCAAGGACGTCTTCGTCCACCACACCGCCATTGTCGCCGAAGGGTTCCGCTCCCTGGCGGAGGGGGATGCGGTCGAGTTCGACATCGTGGAGGGCCCCAAGGGACTGCAGGCCTCGAACGTCCGCAAGGCGTAAATACCCGATTTCCAAGCCGCTGGACAATCCCGTTGCGCGAGAAGGCGCGGTGACCCGGACCCCGGGTCGCGGCGCCCGGGCAGTAGCGCGCCTGGTGGTGGTGCTCCTGGCGCTGGCCACTCCGGCATCACTGGCCGGACAGGCCCCCTCATCAGCGCCCTCCCCACCGGGCCCGCTCCTTTTCCATGGCTTCAGGCCAGGGATGTCCCTGAGCGCCATCCGCCGGGAGATCCGCGCCGCCGGCGGTCCGGCACTCATCTGTCGGCGTTCCCGTGCCGATACTCTCGTCGTGGACTGCCGGGGAACACTGCCGGCGCACGATGGTGCGCCCGCGCTGGAAATCTGGCTGAGCACCATGGGAGGGCAGGCAGGCATCCTCGCGCTCGCGGGCCGGTTCGACAGCGCGGGGTTTGAGCACTGGCGTGCCTCGCTCTCCGGCCGATACGGCAACGTTCGTACAACCGTTCAAGGCACCCAGCGCATGATGCAGTGGGTACGCCAGGGGACGATGCTGCGCCTGACCTGGCGCACGGATGGGTCGCGGCCGTTGCTCTCCCTCAGCTATGTGGATGGCCATGTGCTCGATGGCTGGGCGCAATCACGCCGGGGCGAAGATATTGCGAAGGACTCTGTCACCCGGTAACCTTGTACGCCCGTCCAACCTCGAACCGAACGTGACTGCATTGACCCTGTCGCCTGATCGTTTCCACGGCTTACGGGCGCGGATGCGCCTCGCTCTCCTGGGCGCCGCTGCGTTCCTCGCGGCGTGCGGTGGCGGGGACGGACCGGTCCGCATCGGGCTCGCCGGGACATTTGACGACAGCGCGACGGTGGCAATGCTCCACTCCGCCCGGCTCGCCGTGCAGGACATCAACTCCGGCGGCGGGATCAACGGGCGCCCCCTCGAACTGGTGGAACGCAACGACTTCGGCGACCCGGACTCGGCCGTACGCATCGCCACCGACCTCTACGCGTCGGACGTCGTGGCGGTCATCGGCCACAGCTATTCCGGCCCTACCATCGCAGCAAGCCCCATTTACAATGGTGGCCCGGACCCGGTGCTGCAGATCTCTCCCTCCGCATCGAGTCCCGCCCTGAGTTCGGCGGGCCCCTACACCTTCCGGGTCTGTCCGAGTGATCTCGCGCACGGCTCGGCCCTGGCCCGCTGGGCACGGGAGCGGCTGAACCTGGCCCGTGGCGCGGTGCTGTACATCAATGACAGCTACGGTCGCGGAATCCGGAAGACATTCAACGAGGAATTCACCCGCCTGAACGGCGTGACAGTGGCGGTCGATCCCTTCCTCGGCGACCCGCCGGAGGTCGCGCCGTACCTCGAACGTATCGCCCGCAATCGCCAGGCGCAGTTCATCGTCGTCGCAGGCTACGAGAACGACGCACTGGCGGTGCTGCAAGCCGCGCGCGTATGGGACGTGCAACTCCCGGTGCTCGGGGGCGACGGGCTGGAACAGGTCACCCGCTTCGGTCCCATCGCCGAAGGGACCTACATGACCTCGGCATACTTTGAGGACCTGGACACTCCTGCCAACCGGACGTTCGTCGCCCGCTATCGCGAGATGTTCCCCGATGGCTCGGCACCCAACCAGTCCGCCGTCGGTACCTGGGACATCCTGCATCTCCTGCGTGACCTGATCGCCGAGGTCGGTACGGATCGCGAGGACATTCGTAACGCGCTCGCCGAGGTGGGTCACGGTCGTCCCGCGTACCAGGGCGTGATCCGGCCGATCGCCTTCGATTCCGGCGGCGATCTCGAGAACCAGCGCGTGTTCATGGGCGTCGTCCACAATGGACGCACGGTGCCGGTGGAGGGGCAGTGAGGCTGTATCGCGGGCTGACCGAACGCATCTGGATCCTGACAGCAGGGCTGCTGTTCCTCGTCCTCCTGGCAGCGTTGGTCGGATACGGTGCAGTGCGGTCCGTCTCCGGTTCAGCAAACGCCGAGGTCGCGTCGCTCGCCAGCGAAGCAGAGATCGAAAGCGGTCTTGTCGCCAGCATCCTCGGGGAAATCCGCACGGCGCAGCAGTACCTCATCAGTCCAACCGCCGACCTCCGCGCGGAATTTCTCTCGCATGGCGACTCGGCGTACGCGTACCAGCGACGGTTCCGCGGCCTGCCCTCCCTGACGGACGACAACCGCCTCATCCTGAACAGGATCGAGATCAGGCAGGCGGAGATCGAAGTTGCCTATTCGCTCGCGCATGCGCTCGAGGACATCGGCAGGACCTCCGACGCGCTCGCCCAGGCCCAGGCCGCCGAGGCTCCCGCGGACTCCCTCGTTGCCAGCGTGCGGGGCTTTAACCGTGCCCGGGCCAATGCTGCCCTGTCCCGCGCAGCCGCGCTCAGGGAGAACGCCACCCGCCGCCAGATTTTCCTGTTTGCGCTTCTGGGTCTGGCGGTGGTCGCCGGGCTCGGGTTCAGCTGGGCGACGATTTCTTCCGTGTCCGTCCCGCTCCGCCGTCTGGTGGATGCCGCGAAGCGGTTCGGGGACGGAGACCTGCGCCCCGTGCAACTCGGAGAGATGCCGACCGAACTCGAAGCGCTCGCCACCACCATCGACAGCACCGGAGCTCGGCTCCGCAAAGTGGTATCCGAGGTCATCCAGGAAGCCGAGCAGATCAGCACCAGCGCCGGCGAGTTCTCCGCCATGAGCGAGCAACTCGCCGCCAGCGGGAACGAGATCTCGACCCAGATGGTCAAGGTATCGACCAGCTCCGACGGTCAGGTCGGAGACATGAGGAAGGCCGACGGGCTCATCTCCCACCTGCGAAAGACCGCCGTCACCAACACGGAGGCCACCAACGAGATGGTGCGGGCTGGCGACGGGATCCACCGCGTCGCAACCCAGCACCGGGCCGATGTGGACCAGGCCCGGCAGACGCTGCTCGACGTGCGCGAGGTCGTTCAGACATCCACCGGCCAGGTGCGCGAACTGACCCAGCTTTCCACCTCCATTACGGCGTTCATCGATCTCATCAAGCAGATCTCGTCGCAGACCAACCTGCTCGCCCTGAACGCCGCGATCGAGGCGGCACGTGCCGGGGAACAGGGTCGTGGGTTCGCCGTGGTGGCTGAAGAAGTGCGTCATCTCGCCGACTCGAGCGCTCGCGCAGCCGAAGACGTGACGCGGACGGTGCAGGAGCTGCTCGCGCAGATTCGGGATATCTCCGCCACCATGGAGATCGGCACGGAGAAGGTCGAGGGCATCGAGCACGTCGCACAGGCGGCCGCGCGGGGATTGGAGGAGATCTCCTCCACCGTCCAGAGCATCCAGACGGCAGCCGCCAGGGTGAAGGAAGAGGCGGCACGCAACAAGGAGGTGGTCGACGACCTGGCCGGAGCCACCTCCAAGGCCGCAGAGGCAGCGGTACAGCACGCCGCCTCCAGCGAATCGGTGAGCGCGGCGGTCGAACAGCAGAACGCCGCCACCCAGGAAATGGCCGCGGCGGCGAGCGAACTCATGCAGGGCGCCAACCGCCTCATGTGGCTGGTGAGCGACTTCCAGACCTGATCCGCGTCCCGAAACGACAAAAGGCCCCCGCCACCACCGGGGGCCTTAGCTTTTCCTGAAGGTCAGCGCTTACGGCGGATTGGCTTCGTCACCTTCTTCTTCGCCGCCTTCTTCGCTGACTTCTTCGCGACCTTCCTCTTCGGTGTGGCCCTGGCCTTACCCTTCGGCTTGCCGGCCTTCGCCCTGGACTTCGGCTTGGGCTTCGGCTTGGGCTTCGACTTCAGCCTGGACTTCGGCTTAGGCTTCGGCTTTGCCTTGGGCTTGACCTTGGCGGCGGCCTTCTTTGTGGCTTTGGCCTTCTTCACCGGCTTCTGCTCGATCGGCTGCGGGGCGTGGGCCTTGGTCGGCTTCGGTTTCGGAGCTGGTTTGGTGGCCTTGGCCTTGGGCCTCGGGTTCTTCTGTACCTCGGAGAGCACCTGCTCCCCTTCTTCGGCCCCAACCAGACCACGCCGGACCGCGTACCGGATCAGTTCCTCGGCGTCGTCTTCCTGGAAATCGGCCTCACCGGCCGCCGCCCTGATCACGTTGACCAGGGCATCCGCGACAGGGCTCCGCAGCACGCTGGCAATGCCGGGGAGCGTTTCAAGCAGGTTCGAGATTTGTGAGCCGCCGAGTTCCGTGGCCACGGGTCCTCCCTCAAATGGTCGCCCCGCGGGACGGGAGCGTCTCGACGGTGGCTATCCAGAATGGCGGCAACGTAGTACCCGCCTATGGGGGAGTCAAGCGAGATGAGGCGGAGAAGACGGACGGGACAGACAAGGCGGCCGGTATGCCCACATCATGGCAAAATCAGGCAATTTTGCGTCTATTTGCACAAAACTCACTCGAATTCATCGATTTTCAGCTAGATTAGCCATATTCTGGTCACATCAACTCCGTTGCCGGGAGAGATGTCTCGGAGCGTGCCTCATCCAAGTTCCCCCATCCCATTCGTGGGGCCAGTAGTTCCTTCGTTTTATCCAGAATCGTGCCGTTTTCGCCTATTTTCTCAATAATTCAGGCAATTCCAGCCAATTTTAGTGACGAAAGCTGATTGGATGCTTCAAGGCCATGCCCTGGGAAGATCGCAGCGCTAGAACAGAGTGATCGCTTCACCGGCTCGAAACTCCCAAAGGTTATCAAAATTGGCCAATTTTAACATGAAATCGAGCAATTTTGCCCAATTATCATCAATAATTGACGACCTGCTCCTGAAGCTCACCGCCGTCGTCTTTCCGCGATCGAGGTGTGCCTTGTCTGACTCATCCGTTGGTGGGGCAGTATATATGTTGCGTTAAATGGGTCAGAAAACTTCCAAAAAGAGGCAAAATCACTCAAATTTTCCTAGAAATCGCAATATTTTGAACACATCAGCTCATCTTCCGTCCTGTTCGCCCTGTCACATCTATCCGTCCCGCCCGCCCCTAAATCCTCATTTTCACACTCATCGTCGCCTCCCATCCGGTCACATCCACCGATGCGCCCGCTTCGTTCTCCACGCTTCCGGCATCGAAGCGGCCACCCGGCACTATCTCAAGGTCCCCGATCGGGATCACGAGGGAGAGTCCGCCACCGAACATCCGTCCGGTTCCACCTTCTGGGGCCCAGAATCGTGCCTCGGCTAACGGCTCGAGCCGGAGGGTACGGCCCAGGGGCCATGAACCCGTGGCCCCGGCGGTGAGGACGTTCTCGCTGTTCGGGATCCCACTCGTACCCCCTGACGCGTTCCGGTAGTAGTCCCAGGCATATGTGCTCAGGGTACCGCTGCCGAGCGGGGAGATCAGGGCGAGTTGCCCGATGTACCGGTTGCCGGGCTGGTAGGTCCCGCTGACCGTCGATGTGCCGGTGGACCGGAAGTCGTCCGTCCCGAAAGTGCTGAACGTGAAACCGGCCGTGAGCCGGCTCGAGCCGAGCAGGCGGTCGACCCCGAGGCGGAGACGGGTCTCGATCCCGGGGTCATAGGTGAAATCCTCACCGCTGTCGGTAAAGGGCTCGTAGGAACCGCTCACACGGGCGCTGGCAGCGATTCCAATGGTCCAGGCGCCGGCGGGGAACGCCGCGGCCGCGCCACCCGTTGCCCAGGTGCCGGTGCCATACGAGGAAACAGGGAAGGAGAGGAAGTTCGAGGAGGCCGCACCCACGACGGCGAACTTGGTCAGGCTGATGCTCTGGTCACCCGTGGGGAGATTGACCAGCAGGCTCGCCACCACCACGTCCCTGCCGAACACGTAGGCCATCCGGACCTGCGTGTCCGTCAGTCCCGAGAACGACTCCTCGGCACCTCCAGATCCTGACACGGTCGTGGTGGCATACGCCGTCCCGACATCCACCGAAAAACGGTTGGTCAGCGGGATGACCGCTGCGAACGGGAACGCCACCTGCCTGATGGACTCGCTCCCCAGCCCGGCGTCGAAGTCATAGCGCCGGGCCTCGATGCCCCCGGCAATGGCCCGCTCGGAGAAGATCCCCTCCTGCGCCACCAGCGGGGCGGCCAGGACAAGCGCGAGTGGGAGCGCCGCGAACGGAGGCGCCCTCATGGACGGACGATCAGGATGATGATCTCACCAAGCTGCGACGTAACCCGGAGGTCGTCCTGCCTGAGAGCCTCGGCCAGCGCACGTCTCGCTCCCGGAGGCCGGGTCCCGAGCCTTCGCCCGAAGTGGTCCGACGCCCCGGGCACGGTCGATACGACGAGGTCCCGCAGGGCGCCGCTTCGGCCCGGCGGGGAGCGCAGGTCAGTAAGCCGGGTGCGTAGCGCCGGCGGGAGATCACGGCCGGCGAATCGCAGCGGCCGGTCACGAAACGCCGCAGCCAGTCTCCGGGCCTGCTGCCGCCGTCGCTGGGCCGCGCTGAAGCGGGGATCCCGCTGCTCCGCCTCGGCGTAGGCCTCCGCAGCTGCCGCGAAGTCACCCCGGTCTTCCGCCTCGAGCCCCCGACTGAAAGCGAGGAAGGCCTGCATATCTGACGTGGGGCGCCGACCGATCGCCCGCCGTTCAGCCGGTGTGAGGGGAGTCCCCATCTCGCCCAGCAGCTGCATGACGAGCGATTGCTCGATGTCGAACAGGTCCTGCAGGCGATCCTGCGCGGAGCCCGTGGCTGCTACCCGCGCGTCGCTGGTATTCACCGCCGATGCGTCGGCGAGCAGCTCGGTCTTCCCCTCGGGCTCGCGCAGGGTTCCCTGAATCACGTGCTCGGCCTTGAGCAGGCGGCCGGACCTGGCCCCCGTGGAGGGATCCACCCGCCCCGACTCAGCCAGCGCCATCTCGTCCACCAGGGCCTGCACCCGCTCCCGCTCGAGAAGGCGGAGCCGGGCCACCTGGCTCAGGTCACTCACCATCAGGTACGCCATGCCCCGTTCGAGCGGCCGCAGCGACTCATCGCTGCCCAGGTAGCGGAAAGGGAAAACGGCGACGGTATTCGCGACGGGGGGACTGCTCGCAAGAGTTGACTCCTGCGCCAGCGCCAGCCGTGCCGCGCTCGTCATCTCCTCCCGGGCGAGCACGGCGCGCTCGTCCTCCAGCGCCCCCCGCTCCGCCCTTGAGGGGGAGTGCGAGGAAGCCCGATCGAGGGCGGCCTGCGCCGAGTCGAGGTCGCCGAGTGCTGTCCAGGACCGGGCGAGGTAAATCGCTCCGTTCACCGACTCCGGGGCCACCGCCGAGAGGGACGCCAGCACGTCCCTGGCGGGCGAATACCGGCCCGCCTCGTAGTAGGCGATACCCAGGGCCAGCATCGTGGGGGCGTCGGCGGGGTCAGTCTCGTGCCGGGCTTCGAGGGCAGGAATGTCCTCCGGGCCCACGGCGGGCGCCCGCATGCCGCCTGAGCAGCCTGCCAGCAGGGCGAGGGAAACGATGGCGAGCGGCATACGGGGCATGCGGTATCCCGGTGGAAGACGGTGTCCGGCCAATGTAGGAGCCGCGGGCAGTGCCAGCAACCGCGCCGGCTCATTTTGCCCATGGGGCGAACCGGCTTACATTGCAGGGACGCGGGATGGCATTCTGTCCGTCCACCTCCCGCGGGAAGGAACTACCTGTGGGACGCCGAGACATAACCGAATACAGGGCGGCGGAAGCCCTGACGCTCATCATGGCGGACCGTGAAGACAAGGACCTTGTGTGTCCGAGTTGCGGTGCGAACGAGATCGAGCGGGTGCCAAAGCGGGCTGACCACTCCGATCGAGGGAGAATCAGCCTCCACTGCGCAGCCTGCAGCCGGCTCGCTGTATACGTCGGGGATCTCTAGCCTCCTCCAGGGGCCCCCCGCACCGCGCATCCACCTTCCGCCCATCCTTCGATGACGCACGCTGAACCCGCGGGGCCCTCCGCGCCGCGGTCGTCCTCCCCGACCGCTACTCTCTTCCTTATTGTCGTCATAGACCTCATCGGGTTCGGGATCATTCTGCCGATCCTCCCGACCTACGGTGCCGAGTTCCATGTGTCCGATGTCGCCATCGGCGGGCTGGTGGGGGCGTTCTCCCTCATGCAGTTCCTGCTGGCACCCTGGTGGGGCCGGGTGAGTGACCGGATCGGGCGGCGGCCGGTGCTGCTCATCGGTCTTGCGGGCAGCACCATCTCCTACCTCATCTTCTCCTTCGCGGGCAGTTTCCTGGTGCTGCTGCTCTCGCGTCTCGTGGCCGGCGGGATGGGTGCGACGGTGAACGTGGCCCAGGCGTACCTGGCCGATGTCACTCCTCCCGAGCGGCGGGCCCGTGCCATGGGCATGATCGGTGCTGCCTTCGGGCTCGGGTTCATCATCGGGCCCGCCCTGGCGGGCATCACGCTCCAGTATGGTGAGGCAGTGCCCGGCCTCGTGGCCGCGGGCATCTGCTTCCTGAGCCTGATCATCGCCCTCTTCCGTCTGCCGGAAACGCGGGTGCACCGTCCGGTCGTTGCCCGGCGACTCCCGATCATACGGCGCGAGACCGCGCTGCCTTACGTGGTCATGTTCTTCTACGTGCTCGCGTTCACCGTGATTACCGTCGTCTTCCCGCTCTTCGTCACCCGGCAGCTCGGCTATGACCGCCGAACGGTGGCCTACTTCTTCGTGCTGATGGGCGGAGTGTCCGCGGTGACGCAGGGCTGGCTGGTGGGGAAAATCGCACCCCGCTTCGGCGAGCGGGCACTCATGCTCTGGGGGGCGCTGCTCATGGCGGTCGGCCTGGCGGCGCTGCCATTCTGCCACCACGGGCCGCTGCCGGTGGCGTTGGTCCTTCCCGCGTTCCTGACGGCACTGGTACTGGTCGGGTTCGGGACGGCGCTCGTCTCGCCGACCGTCGCGGGCTACCTCTCGCGTATCGTTGACGCGGACGACCAGGGCCGGGCCCTGGGCGGCCTGCAGAGCGTGGGTTCGATGGGTCGTATCATCGGCCCGCCCGCGGCGGGGTTCCTGAACGAGCTTGGCGGGGCGGGCGTGGCGTTCCTGGGGAGCGCGGCCATGGCGCTCGTGGCCGCGGCCGCGGCGACCCGCGCGCGCCGGCTGGACCACGGCTCCCGGTAGGACCCGGCCAGAACAGCCTTACCACAGAGGACACGAAGGACACAAAGAACAACAACGTGCGGCAGCTGGAGCGCGAGCTGGCGCTGGTGCGCCAGGAGCGGGACTTTTTAAAAAAAGCCACGGCGTTTTTTGCGCGCGAGTCTCGGTGAGGTGCGCCTGTATGCATCGCTACCGGAGCCAGTTTCCGCTGGGGCTGATGTGCCGGGTGCTCGGGGTCGCGCGGAGCAGCTATTACGCGTGGCGGCGGCGGGAGCCCAGTGCTCGGGCGCGGGAGAACACCGTGCTGGTGACCCGGATGCAGGCCCTGTATCAGGCCAGCGATGCCACGTACGGGAGTCCGCGGATGCTGCGGGCTCTCCAGGCGGAGGGCTACCGCTGCGGGCGGCACCGGGTCGCCCGCCTCATGCGCGCGCAGGGGCTGTTCGCCGTCAGTCGGCGCCGCTGGCGCATGACGACCCGCCGCCATCCGCGGGCGGAGCCGGCGCCGAATCGTCTGGCCCGGGACTTCCGCGTCACCGGTCCCAATCAGGTGTGGGCCGCGGACATCACCTACGTAGAAAAGGTGGGCCCGATCAGCAGACCCACCTTTACACTCCTTCGTGTTCTTTGTGCCCTTTGTGTTGAGGCAGTTAAGGCAGGCGGCTATTCAGGAGTACTGAGCAGACGTCCCCAGCGCACGGCCGACAGGAACGGCAGCGGCTTCCAGCTCTGCGGGTCGTAACTGTAGTAGATGATCAGCGGGCGGCCTTCCACGTTCTCCCGAGGCAGGAACCCCCAGTACCGCCCGTCGTAGGAGCCGTCCCGGTTGTCTCCCATCACGAACAGCGATCCGGCCGGCACCACGATCGGCCCCCAGTCGTGGAGGTCCGGCATGTAGTTCGCCGTGTCCATGTCCCCGGTCAGATGCGGGAGCTGCCACTCACGCATCCGCGAGCGCTGCAGCGGATCGATAGACAGCGTCGGATCGTCGTGCCGTGCGTAGGGCTCATCCAGCCGCTCCCCGTTCCGGTACACCTCGCCGTTCTTCATGGCGAGCGTGTCACCCGGCAGCCCCATCAGCCGCTTCACCACGTTCAGGTCCGGCGTTTCCGCCTCGACCGACTTGAACACGACGATGTCCCCCCGATGCGGCTCCCGGAACGCCGGAAGGTGCTTCCCGGTGAACGGCACCTCCGCCCCGTACAGCGCCTTGTTCACGAACAGGAAATCCCCGATCAGCAGCGTGTTCTCCATGCTGCCGGAAGGGATCCGGAAAGCCTCGATCAGGAACGTCCGGAGGATGAGCCAGATGACCAGGGCCACCAGGATGGACTTGGTCCAGTCCCAGAGCCAGGCGGCTGTGGTACGGGGCGGCTCCTCTGGGGCCTTGTCGGGCTTGGGGGTGTCGGGCATGGGGGCAAATATAGACGGTCAGGGCGGTCAGGCGGTCAGGGCGGTCAGGGCGGTCAGGTTATCCCAGGACGTGTCATCTCGAGGGCCGTCCAGGCCCGAGAGATCTCAAGGGCCGCCTTCGATAGCGCCCAACCCTTGAGATCTCTCGCTTCGCTCGAGATGGGACGTTCCACCAGCCACTCGCCGACTGCCGGTTGCCGATTGCCGGTTGCCGATTGTCGACTCCCTACTCCTTCCAGTCCGCCATAAACAGATTCGTCTCACCCACTTCCTGCTCATGACGGTTCGAGGCCCAGACAAGCTTCTTCCCGTCGGGGCTGAACATCGGGAAGGCATCGAATTCCTCTGACGTCGTCACCTTGGTCAGTCCGGTGCCATCCACGTTGACCAGGTAGAGATCGAAGTTCCGACCACGCGGGTTCGTGTGGTTGCTGGCGAAGATGATCTTCTTGCCATCAGGCGTGAAGTACGGCGCGAAGTTGGCCCCGCCCAGGTTGGTCACCTGGCGCGGGTTGGAGCCGTCCGCGTTGGCGACCCACACCTCCATGTGACTCGGCCGGACGAGTCGCTCGGCGAGAAGCGCCTTGTAGTCCGCAGTGTCTGCCGTCGTCTCCGGGTAGCCGGCGCGCCAGACGATCATGGAGCCATCCGGCGAGTAGAAGGCCCCACCATCATACCCGACGCGATTCGTGATCCGCTGGACGTCGGTGCCATCCGTCTTCATCGAGTAGATGTCGATGTCACCATCACGGGTGCTGGTGAAAATGATCCGCTTCCCGTCGGGCGACACCGTCGACTCTGCGTTGTACTCGCCGTTGTTCGTGAGCTGCTTCAGGTCGCTGCCGTCCGTCTTCGCAGAGTAGATCTCGAAATGCCCCAGCGGCCAGACGTAGCCCCTGGAGAAATCGGGCCGGGCCGGACAGGCTGGATCGTGCTCGAATGTCGAGCTGTAGAGGATCCGCTGGTCGTTGTCGTAGAAGTAGCCGCAGGTCGTCCGGCCCTTCCCGTTTGACACTCGCTGCATCCCGGAGCCGTCGATGTTCATGACGTATTCCTGGTCGCAGCCGGTGGAGACGCTGTCCTGCCGCTGGAAGATCAGTTGCTTCCCGGAGTTCGAAAAGTAGGCTTCGGCGTTGTTCCCGCCGAAGGTGATCTGTCGGATGTTCGTCAGGTGCGTCTCGCCCGCTTCGGGCTGGATGGCCACGGCGGGAGAGGTCTGGGCCTCGGCATCGGCGGAGGAACCGGAGCAGGCCGCGAGCCCGGCGGCACCGGCCAGGGCCAGGAGACGGATAAGGGGAGATTTTGGCATGGGAAGAATGTAGCCAGACCCTAAAAGGAAAGGGGTCCGTAGAAATACGGACCCCGTCGGGCCCTGGGCCCTCATCCACGTGTTCTCCTCACCGGTCACTGCAGTTCGTCCAGCGCCTCCAGCACCTCTGCCGCATGTCCTTTCGGCTTCACCTTCCGGAACACCTTCGCGATCTTCCCGTCGCCGTCGATGATGAACGTGGTGCGATGGATCCCCATGTACTTCCGCCCATACATCGACTTCTCGCCCCACGCCCCATAGGCCAGGGCGACCTCGTGTTCGGTGTCGGCCAGGAGCGGGAAGGGCAGGTCGTACTTGTTCCGGAACTTGTCGTGCGATTTAACAGGATCTGGCGAGACGCCCAGCACCGTGGCCCCGCGGGCTGTCACGTCGTCCCAGGAGTCACGGAAGCCACAGGCCTGGGTGGTGCAGCCGCTGGTGTCGTCCTTCGGGTAGAAGTACAGCACTACCGGATGGCCCTTGAACTGTTTGAGGGTCACCGTTCCATCGGCGTCGGAGGGAAGGGAGAAGGCTGGAGCACGGTCACCAACATCGGGCATGGTCAGCTCACCAGGTGGGAAGTTCGTCGAGGTGCACCTGCCGGCGGTCAAGCCGCATCGGCGTCAAGGTGCGGAGAATCGGGAAACGGGCCCCCCGCTGCAGTGAGCGGTCGTACATCCCCCACGTGACGACGCCGTCCTCGCTCGATGGTTCGAGGATGAAGGCGGCGAAGAGGCCCAGCCGCTGGCTGGTAGGGACGTAGTACCAGCCGGCGGTGCCGCTCGTGTCCATGGCAGCCCATGCACCCTCCACCGACACCATCCGATGGCCCTGGAACGGCCGGCCGGCGGCGCGAATGCTGTCCGCGGCGAAGGTCTGGACGTTGCCCTTCCACGGCTCTTCGAGGCGATCCACTACCACACCCTGCCGCAGAAGCAACTGCACCGTCTCCTGCTCGTACGGCGGAATCAGGTACGCGGCGGGCATCGCGACCTTCCGCTCGGGAACGAATCGGTCGTACACCGGCATCTTCAGCGTACGGAACTTGCCCGTCCGCTTCCGGCGCGCGAACGGGCCGTTGCCGTCCTCGTCCGGATACGTGGTCTCGGCGATGACGTCCTGCATGGTGGGGGCGCCATAGGTCGAGCGTACCGCCACGGAGTCGGCCGTGGTTCTGGCCGAGGCGTCGATCACCCGGTGAATGGCATCCCGACGCTCGGCCGCCAGGCTCAGGATCTCGCGGACGAAGTTGTAGCTGGCATCGATCCGCTCCTGGAACGGCGCGTTGCTGTATGCCTCGCTCAGGATGGAGATGCGGCCACGGAGGCCCATCGCGTTGGTGCCGAACCGCGGGCCGGGCTCATAGGTCCGCCACCCGCCCGCAGCGATCGAGTCCGGGTCCTGGTTGTCGAAATTGCCGTACCAGAAGGTCTCCTGCCTGTGCCGGGTCCGCATCCGCTGGCGGATCTCCGGCAGGAAAACGTCCCGGGTATAGTCGTTGGCCGGCGGAGAGTTGGGGTTGAGCCCCGGCGAATAGGTCAGGACGTAGCCATGGTAACTGCCGTTCGTGGTGTGCAGGTCCACGAAGACGTCCGGCCCCCACTCGTCCATCAGCGCCACGGAGCCGCGGGTCTCCGGCGCCTCCATCTTGACGTAGTCACGGTTCAGGTCGTACCCCTGGCCGTTCGGGCGGAGACCGACGACGGCGGGACCATTCTGTCCCGGCCGGTTCTGGTCCGCAGGTCCGAACCGATCATTGCCATCCGCGTTGTAGATCGGCACCACCAGGACGTTGACGCTGTCCAGCAGCGCCCTGAGCGGCCCCACGGTGAGGTCCCGGAGCAGCATCTGGGCCGCTTCCTTTCCCTCCACCTCCCCGGCGTGGATGTTCGCCTGGACATAGACCAGCGGCTTGCCGCTGCGGTGCGCCTCTTCGGGCGACCAGACCATCGGCCGGGCCGCGAGCACCACCGGAACCGCCTTGCCTTCCGGGCTCACCGTGAGGGTCCACCGCCGGATGTCGGGCGTACGATGCTGGAGGGAATCGAGGAACGAGACCACGTCGGCGAAGCTCGACGTCTCCCCGGCATTGGTCCGCTCGGCGCGCGTAGACTGCGCGGCCAGCGGTGCGGCGATCAGCAGGGAGAGGAGCAGGAGTGATGGTGTGCGCATGGACCGCAATATAGATAACAGCGAAACGTAAGATGGAAGAGGTGGGAAGTACGAAGGGGCAGGCCCTGGCCTGCGGTCCCTTCTCACTTCTTACTTCTCACTCGACTTTCAATCACCTCTGGATGCCCGTCTTCCACGCGAAACCTGGTCTCGGGAATGAGCGTCACGCCACCGCGGTAAGGAAAGACCCGGTCAGGACGCGAGGCGTGTGCCGCCCACACGGTGGATACGGGCGCGGTTGACGCGATGCTGCCCGGATCATCGCCCTGGAGGATCAGCATGCTGTCCGCCGCCACCGCCCCAACCGCGTCCGCCAGCGCCTGCGCCATCCGGTAGCCCAGCACGTGCGGATCGTCCTGGCCGAGCGACGCCCGCTTCTCGATTTCCCCGAACGTCAGGAGGGGGAGCCGCTTCGCGAGGGAGCCGAGGATCGTCATCGTACGCCACTCGGCCAGCCCCTCGGCCACGAACGGATCCGGGGGCGTGATCACCACCTCGTCTCCCTCTTCCCGGACGGACGACCGGCCGCCGGGCAGGTTGCGGCGCACGTGTTCTGCCACCAGGTGCTGCCACTCGTGCACGACGGACGCCAGGGCCAGCACGGGGACATAGCTCGGGTCGAGATCGATCCGGTCGGCCGGCTCCAGGAAGCCATTGAACGATTCGGCGGCGTAGCGTCCGACGGACCCGAGGCGAACCGGTCCCGCCGAACTCTCCACCGTGGTGGCCGGCCCGAAGTTGAACGGGATGGCATGCAGTACCACGAGCAGTGCCGACCAGCCGCGACGGGCCAGCCATCGCCGCGCGTCCTCGTTCTCTGGCCGGACGACCAGCCGGGCTGTCGCGTCACTCACGCCGAGGCGCGACGCGCCTTCCGGGTACCCCCAGTACCGGACGTCGAGGGACGGCGGCGTTCCGGCCCCGGGCCAGCGCGCCTGCACCAGTCCCGCAATCGACTGCCGCCCGCCGACCCACGGCTCGCGAAGCAGGAAGGCCATCGCCATGGGATACCACTCGGCCGCCTCGTCATAGCCGTCCAGGAGGATCTTCACGGCCCGCGCCGAAACGGGATCCTCGGCCATCCTGGGATCTCCCTGCCATCCGCCCTGGGCAGAGTCCTGATGAAGCCGGATCCACAACCGGTACAGAGCGAGCGGCACGGCGGCCACATCGGCCTGGTCATCCTGCACCACGCCAGCCGTTCGGAGGGCGGGGCGGGCGGCGTCCCAGCTCACGTCATGGAACTTCGTGGTCGCACGGTCGCGGGCGATGTCGTGGATATCCACCAGCCACTCGCCGTGCGGCCGGAACAGAAAGTCGAACCGGGCGCGGGCGGAGTCGCTCGTCAGGCCCGACCGCACCGCGGTGAGGGTCTCGATGGCGGCCTTCCGCAGCTCATCCCGATGGTACACACCCATCGCGCGCAGTACACCAAGCGAGGCCAGTTCGTGCCGGGGAATGGGTGTGAGCCCCGTCGCCTTGAGCGCCGCCGCATACTCCGCGTCCGGATCGGGAGTCGCCGATGCCGCGGCCGCCCATGGGCCGGGAACCCGGACTTCCTGTCGGGACGAGCCCGCGCGGATCTGCCGCTGGAGAAAGCGGGGGAAGGCGGCGTAATACTCCTGGTCCGCGTCCAGGCGGAAGGACCGCCAGCTGAAGGTGAGCGCGGTCGAGCGGGCTTCGCCGGCGATATCGTCGCCGGTTACCACACCCACGAACCGCATCCCGCCTTCGCCGGGCACCGTAAACGAGAGCAGGCCTTCGGCATACTGCAGGTCCGCCAGGGGCAGCCAGGTCGTGTCCGCGGCGTCAAGCAGGATCTGTCCGGACCCCGGTGTTCCCCCGGCCCCCGCCCGCAAACGCAACTCTCCCCGCCAGGAAAGCGACGGCTCTTCCAGCTGCACGGTCCACCGTCCCACAACCCCCTGCGCTTCGAGCGCCGGCGCCAGGAGCAGCAGCAACAACCAGGGGGCCTGCTTCAGGATGGTGGGTCGCATATCAGTATAGGACTCCGTTTTTACCACAAAGAGCACAACGGACACAAAGAAGGCGCTCAGCACCGGCAGGTGCCTTGAGCGCCTCAGGAATCTAGGCTGATACGATTCCTTTGTGTTCTCTGTGTCCTCTGTGGTAAGGCTGTTGTCGATCCCAGCCACACCCGGGCGCAGGTCAGGCCTTCGAGATCTCTTCCACCATCTCGCCCGTCTCCTCCTCCTGGCTCAACCGGATTGCGATGTCGGCCTGCGCGATGATACCGCAAATCTTTCCATCCTGGACCACGGGAATCCGCCGGACCTGCCGCTGCGACATCCGTTCGATCGCGAGATCGATACTGTCGTCCGGCTTGCAGCTCACCGGCTGGGGGGTCATCACGTCTTCGACCGGAGTCGACTTTGCGTCCCGTCCACGCGCCGCCACGTGGAGCGCAATGTCCCGGTCGGTCACGATGCCAAGCAGTGTCTTGTCGTTCTGGCCCTGAACCACGGGAATGGAGCCGACGTCTTCGCTTTCCATGAGTCGGGCAGCGGCTTCGACCGTGTCACCCGGCGAACAGCAGGTGACGTCCGGGGTCATGATATCCTTGCAGGTGCGTGCCATATGTCCTCCTTGAGTCAGAATCCATCATCGGAAACGGCGTCCCATTCTGGCGACGCCGCTTTCCTTACATAGTGCCTCATGGAGACCTGGCGCGCGGTGCGCGCGGTCACATTCTAGGGCGTGGGGGCGGGCCGCTCCAGCTTCGCGATCCAGAGGCCGGAGTTGAGGTCGCCCAGGTAGATGTTGCCCTTGAATACCTGCGCGCCGAATGCCATCGGCCAGTAGGGCACGGTCGACAGCGAGTCGGTCGTGATCAGCGCGGAGATCTCCCGGCCCTGCCGGTAGAGATCGCCGCGGAGCTCACCGGAGACGTCCACCGCGCGCAGGCCGGCCTGGTAGTAGCCGGCGTAGAGGATGTCATCCTCGACCCAGACATTGTGCGCCCCGGCTTCCGGTACCTCGTACTTCGCCACCTCACGCGGGTGCTCCGGATCGGAATAGTCGAGCACGTGGATATAGCCCCGCGCGTCGATCCGCCGGGTGGCATTCCCGTTCCAGTCGGACGGAAAGACCTCGTCGCCCACGAAGAGATACTGGTTGTAGCGCCATGCGGTGTGGGTGTTGCTCGGCACGGGGTACCGGTACTGGCTCACCAGGGTCGGCTTCGTTGGCGTGCCGCCATGCGTCCCCGCCCCGACGTCCAGCATGATGACGCCGTCGGTCCAGTACGAGAGGTATGCGTACCCGTCCTGCACGATCACGTCGTGCAGCACCTTCCCCTGCTGGTCCAGGCCCCAGCGCCCCACCTCACGCGGGTGCGCCGGGTCGGCGATGTCGATGATGTGCACGTCCGAAGTACCGTTGTGGCAGGCGTAGACGAGGTTCTCGTCCCCCCGGATCCAGACGTTGTGCACTCCCCCGCTCACCGTTTCGGTGTACTCGGAGAGAATGGTTGGATGCGCCGGCCTGGAGAGGTCCAGAATGACGATGCCGTTCTTCCGGTTGGAGGCTCCTTCGCGGGTGACGACGGCGAGTCGCCCATTGGGATGGATCTTGACGTCGTTGATTCTGCGGGCATCGAGCTGGACCGAGTCCGTGATCACCGGATGCGATGGATCGGTCACGTCCCAGACCTTGAGCCAGTCATAGGCGTAGGTCCCGATCATCGCATAGTCCCGGCCATCCACCCCGGCCCATGCCCACATGTCGGCCGAATGGTGCTCGGCGGCCGCCCCCCGCCCCACCGTCACCAGGTGCCCTGGCACCGAGCGTTCCCGCACATGGATGGTGGAGGTCGCGACGGTCGATTCCCCCACCTGACCCGTCACCCGGTACGTCCCCGGCCGCTCGGCGACGAAGACACCCAGAGCGCCCTCCCGCTCGACCGACGCTCCTTCGCCCGACACGCTCCAGGCGGGTTCAAACCCCGTCACCGTCGTGCCGTTCCTCGCTCGGCCGCGGACGGAAAGCCGGACAACATCCCCGGTCCGCACCGCCGTGTCGCCCGGCGCAACGCTCCACGCGGTCGCGGGATTCGCGGTAACCCTGACGCGAACGCTGCCTTCAGCCGCACCCGATTGCGCGTGGATGGTGGCGGTGCCGGCCTTCCGGGCCCAGACGCGCCCCATGCCGTCCACCGTGGCGACCTCCGGCGCAGTGCTGGTCCAGGTCACCGGGGCCTCGAGCGGGTCATCCAGTCGACTCATGACCCTGACGCCCACCACCCGGCTCGTGCCGGCGGGAAGGTCGCCCTCGGCGGCATGCAGGCTGAGCGTGGCGGGAGGCAGCTGGGGAACCGTGACCTGGGATCGTCCGTAAGACGAGCCCTTCCGGGCGATGATCGTCGCCGTGCCCGGGCGGACCGCCGCAACGGTCCCGGCGGAGTCCACCGTGGCAACCCGGGGGTTCGAGGAGAACCACCGCAGCGCGGCCGTATCACCCCGGGCGCCCTGGAAGCTGAGCTGCATTGTCGTCCCGGCCTGAATCTCCGGATCGTGGGGAAGGACCGGCGCTTCAACCTGCGCTCCGGCCTGCAGTGCCAGGGTGAGGGCGAGTGTGGCGGCGAGCATGGGGGGCTCCCGGGTATCGGGGGTATCGGGTATCGGGTATCGGGTATCGGGTATCGGGTATCGGGTATCGGCAGAAGATAAGCAGACGTGGCTTCGGAGGTCCGAGAGATCTTGTCAGCAGGCAATCGAACTCCGCTTTGCTTGCAAAGACGCTCGATCCCGGGCCGGAAGATCCCTCGCTGAACGCTCGGGATGACACGGTTTCCTTCGACTGCCGACTGCCGACTGCCGATTGCCGATTGCCGACTGCCGACTGCCGACTCCCTACTGCCTACCCCCTACTCCCGGCTCCCGGCTCCCGGCCCCCGATGCCCGATGCCCGATGCCCGATGCCCGACACCCGGCTTTGCCTCCCCCTCCACAACCCCCCCAGGCCCTCCTTGAGTTCGGCATCGCCAAGGGCGCCGTCAGCGGGTTCCGACGCTGCACGCGTCACCAGTCCGAACGCCTCATGCCAGAAGGAAGCGTCCCCGGGCGCGAGTGCGCCGGCAGGCAGCCGGACGTAATACTCGAGGAATTCGCGCTGGAACTCGACCAGGTTGCGACCGCCGTCGAGGTACGAGGCGAGCATGCGCTGGAGCCGGGGAGCCGCGTCGCGGAACATCAGGCACCCGTCGAATCAGCAGGAGCCGGGGCTGGCGCTGCGCCGGCCGAATCCGGCACTTCTCCCCCACCCTGCGGCGCCCGGTCGACCGGGATCGGCTGAACGGGGGCGCCGGGCTGCAGTCGCGCCTGGCCGCCAGTGACCACCTGTTCCCCGACCTCGACTCCGCTCCGGATTTCCACGAACCCCGGCGTCCGGACGCCCAGGACCACTTCCCGGCGGGCAGCCTTCTGGTCCGGCGTGACGACCCAGACATAGTTGACGCTCTGGAGCGGCACGATGGCCTCCTCAGGCACGATCACCGCGTTGGGCCGAATCTCCGTGGCCAGCCGGGCTTCGATGAACATCCCCGATTGCAGGCGCCCGTTCGGGTTCGCCACGCGGGCCTTCACCAGGATGGTCCGCCCCGGCAGTTGCACAACGGGGTCCACGAAGTCCACCGTGCCGGTGAACTCCTGCCCGGGCAGTGCCGCCACCCGGAATCGCACCTGCTGTCCGTTGGCCACGTCCCGCGCGTATCGCTCGGGCACCTGGAAGGTCGCCCGGATCGGGTTGACCGTCTGGAGCGACACGAGCGGCGTGCTGGTGGTGACGTAGTCGCCCAGGCTCACCGAGCGCTCCCCGGCAACGCCCGCGAAGGGCGCCCGCACCGTGGTCCGCTCGAGCCGGACCTTGAAGAGCGCCAGGTCGGCGGCGTTGCTCCGGGCCGTCGCTTCCGCGCGCTCCAGATCCGACGTCGACGCGGCGTTCTGCTCCAGCAGGCCCTTTGTCCGTTCCAGCGCCTGGTTGGCCAGATCCTTCTGGGCCTCGAGGCGCGCGACCTGTGCCTTCAACTCGGCGTCATCCACCTTGAAGAGCGGCGTGCCGGCACCGACCCGCTGGCCCTCACGAACCATGATGGACACGATCCTGCCGTCCACCTCGGGCCGGAGCTTGATCGACTGTACCGCCTCGATTTCCCCTGTGGCGGAGATGGCGTCCACCACGGTGTCCTGCCGCGCTGTGGCCACTTCGGCCGGCATCGGCGGCATTCCACCGCCGTTCGCGCCGGCGCTGTCAGTCTTTTCCCCATCCTTGCAGGCGGCCACCCCGAGCGCCGCGAGCACGAGCATGCCCGTATGTCTCACAAATTGTCCTTCCCCGGAAAGAGTCGCCGGCCGATCAGTGCCTCGAGGCCCGCGAGTGAGAGCCGTGCCGCAAACCGCGCCTGCACCAGGTCGGCCTCGGCCTGCGTCAGATTGAACTGAGCCTCGAGCAGGTCGAGGATGGTGCTGGCACCGGCCCGGTAACGGGCGTCCTGCACCCGGAAATTCTCCCGTGCCACCGCGACGCCGGTCTGGGCCAGCTCGGTCGCCGATCGCGCGGTGGTGTACCCGTCATAGGCGGCGGTCACGTCCCGTATCGCCCCGCGTTCCAGGTCCGAGCGGATCGCACGGGCCACGTCCCGATTCACCCGGGCCTGTGTCAGGGCAATCTCCCGCTGCCCGTTGTTCCAGATCGGAAGCGAGGCCGTGAGCGCGACCTGCGAGCGCCGGGTCGCTGACGGGAAGAACTTGTCGTCGAAGGCCGCCGTGCTCGCGGTGACGGCGATGGTCGGCAGGTACGCGCTCCAGCGCGTCTTGAGCGTGGCCGCCGCCTCCCGCTCGTTCGCCCTGGCCACCCGGTATTGCGGCCCCTGGTTCAAGGCCTCGTCCACGGCGCGCGCCAGGTCGAGCGGCAGCTCGGGCGCATCCGCTCCACCCAGCGGCTCGGCATCGGCCGGTCCGCTGAGCCCGATCCGGGCGCCGAGCGTGAGCCGAGCCACGCGCGTGGCCGTCTCCTGCCGAAGCAGGTCGGTCCTGGCTCGCGTGAGCTCAAGCGCGAGCTGGAGCGAGTCGCTCTGCACCGCTGCGCCGGAGACCACCCGTGCCCGGGAGATCTTGAGCTGTTCGGTCGCCCGCTCCACCCGGGCGCGTGCCACGTCGAGCAGTTCGGCGTTGGACAGGACGGCGTAGTAGGCCTGCTCCGTGTCGAGCGCCGAAAGGAGCCTCGCCTGGAGCTCGCTGGCTTCGGCCCCCTCCAGCTGCGCACGGGCACGGGAGAGCTCGAAGAACTTCCGGCCACCGGCGAACAACTCATAGCGCGCATCGAGCTGTGCGATCACGATGGTGCTCGCGGGCTGGTTGGTGCCGAAATTGAAGCTCGGCGAGGAACTCCTGGTGTAGCTCGCGCTGGCGTTGATCGAGGGCAGCACGAACGCGAGGAACGCCGCCCGGCGGCCCCACTCCGCGTTATCCACCTGGCCCAGTGCGGACACATAGGACGGGTCGAGCCGGGTGGCGCGCTCGAGCGCTTCCGTGAGCGTCACGCGCGGCATGTCGCGCACGGTGGTATCCGGCGCCGCCACCTGCAGCAGCGCCACCAGTGCGAGGATCACGAGGCCTCCGGGGCGCGGGGCGCTGGTGACGGATCGAGTTGCCGCGCGCGCCGGGGCAAGCGGGCCAGCAGGGCATCAAAGATCACATAGACCACCGGAACGAGGAACAGGGTCAGGACCGTGGACACCGTCACGCCGCCCACGATCGCGTAGCCCAGGGGCTGGCGGCTGGCTGAGCCGGCGCCGAGGCCCAGGGCGATCGGCATGGCGCCCATGATCGTGGCCACCGAGGTCATCAGGATCGGGCGCAGCCGGATCCGGCCTGCTTCCACCACCGCCGCCACCGTATCGAGGCCCCTGGCCTTCAGCTGGTTGGCGTACTCCACCAGCAGGATGGAGTTCTTGGTGGCCAGCCCGATCAGCAGGATCATCCCGATCTGGCTGTACAGATTGAGCGTGGAGCCGGCGATCCAGAGGCTCACCAGGGCTCCGGTCACCGCGAGCGGCACCGCCATGAGCACCGTCATCGGGTGGACAAGTGATTCGAATTGCGCCGCCAGGACCATGTACACCACGACAAGCGCCAGGACGAACGCGAAGTACAGCGCCGTACCACTCTCGTCCAGTTCACGGGACTCACCGGCCAGTGCCACCGTACTGCCCTTCGGCAGTACCTCAGCAGCCAGGGCGTTGAGTGAATCGATCGCCTCGCCCAGCACGAAGCCGGGCGCCAGGTTGCCGCTCAGGGTGAAGGAGCGCACCCGGTTGAAGTGGAGCAACCGGGTCGGGCCCACGCCTTCGTTCACATGGGCCACGGCATCCAGCTGCACCAGCTCCCCGCCCTGCCCCCGCACGTAGAGGTCGCTCATGTCACTCGGCGTGGCCCGGTCCTTCGGGTCCATCTGGACGATCACGTCGTACAGCTTGTTGTCCCGGGTGAACGTGCTCGTCCGCCGGCCGCCAAGCATCGTCTCGAGGGTGGCGCCCACATCCCGGACCGGGACGCCGAGGTCCTCCATCCGGTCCCGGTCGTAGCGAACGGTCAGTTCCGGTTTGTTGACCCGGAGGTCGGTCTGGATGTTGACCAGGCCGGGGATCTGCCGGGCGCGCGTAACAAACGTATCGAGCGCAAACGTCAGCGAGTCGAAGTCCGGGTTCCGGACCACGAACTGCACCGGGCTCTGGAACCCGATCGCCGGCGGGTTGTTGGCAAAGGCAAACACGCCGGGAATGCCGAAGAACTGCGGCTGGAGTCCGGCGATCACCTCCTCGACCGAGCGGTCCCGCTCCTTCCAGTCCTTGAGGCGGACGAACAGGATGCCCTGGTTCACCGCGCTGAACCCCACGACGCTGAAGTACGTCGACACTTCCGGTGTCTTGTCCAGGATCCGCTCGACCTGCCGCTGGTACTGGTCGGTGTACTGCACCGTCGATCCCTCGGGCGCGATGGTGATGCCGAGGAACCACCCGCGGTCCTCCTGGGGGACGAACTCGCGCTTGAGCGAGTTGAACGTCACTACGGCCACCCCGATGGTGGCCACGGCCGCCCCGACCACGAACCAGCGGTGCCGGATGGCCGCGGCCAGCCCGCGGCTGTAGTGGACAGCCAGTGCATCAAAGCCCCGCTCCAGTACCCTGTAGACCCGCCCGTGCGACTTCGGCACGCGCAGAATCTTGGCGCACAGCATCGGCGTCAGGGTGAGGGCCACGAAGCTCGAGATCACCACGGCGCCCGCCAGCGCGATGCCGAACTCGTTGAACAGCCGTCCGGTTGTCCCGGTCAGGAAGGCAAGCGGGGCGAACACCGCAACGAGTGCGATGGTCGTGGCGATGACGGCCGTGATGATCTCCCGGGTGCCTTCGTGGGCGGCCGTCTCGGGATCCTCCCCCAGCTCCTCCTGGTGCCGGTAGGCGTTCTCCAGGACGATGATCGCGTCGTCCACCACGATGCCGATGGCGAGGATCAGGGCCAGCAGTGTGAAGTTGTTGATCGAGAACCCCAGGACGTACAGCACCATGAACGTCGTGACGATCGACGCGGGAATGGCCAGGCCCGGGATGATGGTCGCGCGCAGGTTCCGCAGGAAGACGAAGATGATCACGATCACGAGGATCGCGGCCAGGATCAACGTCTCCTTGGCTTCATCGATGGACCGCTTCACGAAGACCGACTGGTCAAAGCCGACGTTCAGGTGCACGCCTGGCGGGAGCGCTTGCTCGATGTTCGGCAGCTCCGCCCGGATGGCGTCGGCCACCTCGATCAGGTTCGCCTTGGACTGGCGGACGATACCCACCGCGACCGACGAGGTGCCGTTGAAGCGGAGCGTGCTCCGCTCATCCTCGGCGCCAAGCTCCACCCGGGCCAGGTCCCGCAGCTTGACCGGCTGCCCGCCGACGGTGCTGACGGTAAGGTTGCCGAACTCGTCCGGCGTCTTCAACTCCCCCAGTGACCGGACGGAGAACTCGCGGTTCGACGACTCGATCCGCCCGGCAGGAATCTCGACGCTCCGGCTCCGGATGGCGTTCTCGACGTCCTGGACCGTGAGTCCGCGCGCCGACAACTCCCGCGGCGAGAGCCAGACCCGCATCGAGTACCGGCGTTCGCCGGCGATGAAGGCCTGGCCGACACCGTCGATGGTCTGGAGCCGCTGCTTCACGATGCGGTCGCCGATATCCGACAGCTGGATCAGCGAGTAGTTCTCGCCCGAGAGTGCCAGCCAGAGGAACGGATTGGCGTCCGCGTCCTGCTTGGCGACGACCGGATCAATCACCTCCTGAGGCAGCCGGCCGCGCACCCGGGACACCTTGTCCCGGACATCCTGCGCGGCGCTCTCCACGTCCCGGTCGAGGTTGAACTCCAGGGTGATGTTGCTGACCTGCTCGCCACTCGAGCTGGTCAGGGTCCGGAGGCCCTCGACCGTGCTGAGTTCCTCTTCGAGGATGTCCGTGACAGCGGACTCCATGACCCGCGGGTTCGCCCCACGGAGCGTGGTGGTCACCGAAACGATCGGCGGGTCCACGTCGGGAAATTCGCGGACTGAGAGCCGGGTGTAGCCGATGGCGCCGAACAGCACGAGCGCGGCGCTCATCATGCTCGCCAGCACGGGCCGGGATATGGACAGGTCGGACAGATTCATGCGGGCCTCACAGTTCCCCGTAGCCTGTACGGGACAGACAAGGGCCGGGCTCCCGCGCGGCCGACGGCGGAGCCCTGCCCTGGATTCATGCCCGTCGTACGGCCGGGTACGACGGAGGTTTCACCCTTTCCTGCCCTATGACGTTTGATACATACCATTTTCGACAGCGCCGGGTTCCCCGGCTGGGGGGCAGAAGAGTCAGGGCGGCCATGACGGACGGGACGGTCTGGACCCCGCCCCCACTCTTCTCCCACTCCCTGCTCCCTACTCCCTACTCCCTCCTGCCCGTTTTCCCGTTATCCTCCATCATGGCCCCCAAGCTCTCCGCCCAGCAGCAGATCCGGCTCGCCTTCCTCGACGCCGAAGCTCCCAAGCTTGAGCGGGCCTGGTCGCTCATCGAGCGCATGAACACCCCCAGCGAGACCGAGGGGGCGGCGCGCCAGCTCGCCCGGCTGTTCGATCAACTCAAGGGCGGCGCGGCGACGTCAGGACTGCCGATGGTAGCGGATGCGGCCAGCATGATGGCCATGCTGTCGCGCCGGGGGGGAGGACTGCAGGTCAAGGTCAGGGGGCTCCGGGATGGCATCGGGGCGTTGAAGCACGCCGTGGCCCAGGCCCGGAAGGCGGCCAGCACGCCGGAGACCGACCCCGGGGAGTGACGCTCTCAGGTCGCCTTGAGCTTCCGGGCTTCCCAGCGGGCGATAAGACCATCGATGAGCGGGCCGGCGAACAGCACGATCATCGAGTTCACGATCGCCCCGATCAGCAGGGAGACACCCAGCAGCGCACCGATGATTCCCGCCGCGCCAAGGCCGGCGAAGAAGATCTTCAATGTTTCCATCGTCTCTCCGAAAGTCAGTCGCAGCAGGCGCGTACATTAGTTTCACTGCAGGGCCTTGGCAAGCCATCGTTACCGCTGCCCTGGCGGGACGTTCCACCTTTTTTGCCGGAGTCACTCCCATGCGTATCGCACCCCTGGCCGCCACCCTCCTTCTCGCGGCCACCACCACCCTCGCAGCACAACAGCACGACGCTGACCAGGCAGTCACGGGCGGCGGAACCCTCCCGACCGGCTGGATGGCCCGGACCGACCGCGGCGCCCCCATGGAGAACGTCAAGGTTGCCATGGATGGCAGCAACCTCCACGTCACCCTGGGCCCGGCCATCATCCTGTACCAGGCCTCGGAGACGGTTTCCGGCGGCTTCGAGGCCAGCGGGCTGTTCCACCAGTTCTCATCCGGTCGCCATGCCGAGGGATTGGGTATCATCGTCGGCGGCAAGGATCTCCAGGGCGACGGCCAGGCCTACACCTATTTCCTGATCCGGGGCGACGGGAAGTTCCTGGTCGTGAAGCGGGACGGCGACAAGACCGCGCGGCTCATCCCGGAATGGACGGCGAATGACGCCGTGAAGGCCGCACCAGATACCACTGGGCACACGATGAACCGGCTTGCCGTCGCGGCGGACGGCAAGACGGTCCGCTTCATGGTGAACGGGACCGAGGTCTACACCGCCCCCGCCTCGGAGATCGCGACGGACGGCATCGTCGGGTTCCGGATCAACCACAACCTGGACGCCCGGGTGGACGGCTGGAAAGTCAGCAAGATGTAGGAGCGAGTCCCTGATCCGTTCGGCGTTCAACGACAAACCGCAGAGACGCAGAGCACGCGGCGGAGCGCTCCGCGTCCTCTGCGCCTCTGCGGTTTTCAGGTATCGGCTGGAGGCCGGACCGCAATGAAATCCCCTGGCGTCAGCCTGTGTCTCGTCCTCGCAGCATTCGCCCCCCGAGGGGCGCAGGCCCAGATCGCCGTCGGCGCCGACGTCGGCCTGTACAGCGACTACGTCTGGCGCGGACTTACCTACACCAACCGGCTTGTCATCCAGCCGGACGCCTATCTCGCCACGGCCTTCGGCGGCACGGCCGCCTCAGTCGGCGTCTGGGCGAACGTCGAGCCCGGCCAGTATGACGGGGCCACCGATATCAGCGAGGGAAGCGGCCTGGCTGGCCCAGACCTGACCGAGTGGAACTGGTGGGTGGAACTCGGCGGGCCGGTCGGCCGCCACCGCGTTACCGGGGGTGTCACGGGCTATCAGTACCCGAACGAAGCGGGGCGGACTTCGGACCTCAATAGCATTGAGCTCTACGGCCGCACCCAGTTCGCGCTCCCGCTTCGCCCGCGGATCTCGCTCTACTGGGACATGGACCATTATCGGGGGCTCTACGCGGAAGGGGCCCTCATGCAACCCGTCCCCATCTCGCCGCGGGTCAGTCTCGAGCTGGGAGTCCTCGCAGGATTCGCCGAAGGGCTGGCGACAGGAAACGGGGCGTCGCGCTACGCGTCCGACGGCCTCACTCACCTGGATTTTTCGCTGGCCACCACCCTGCGAACCGCCGGCCTGAGCGTCCGCCCCGCCCTGCATCTGCAGGTCAGCACCGACGACGCTACCCAAATCACCCGCCGCACGGACTGCGGCGGGCCCACCTGCCCACTCTACGGTGCGGACACGAAGATCTGGTTCGGGGCCCGGGTCTCCTGGTACCGCCCCCTCAACGTGCGCTAACCCGGAATCAGGAAGGAACAGCCATGTCGGATCACGTCTACAAGACGCTCGAACTGGTCGGCTCGTCCAAGGTCGGAATCGAGGACGCCGTCACCAAGGCGATCACCCGTGCCTCGCAGACGGTGCGCAACATGCGCTGGTTCGAGGTCCTGGAGACCCGGGGGCATCTCGAGGACGGCTCGGTCAGCCACTGGCAGGTGACAGTGAAGGTGGGATTTACGCTGGACTAGTGACTAGTGACTAGTGAGTAGTGTTTCAGGGTGGGCTTCGATCTCCCGCACCGGCACCTTCCGTGAAGCACTACTCACTACTCACTACTCACTACTCACTTCGTCTTCACCGGAATCTCTCTCGGCCTGGCTCGCTCGGCCTTCGGCATCACAACCGTGAGCAGGCCGTTCTGGTAGTCGGCCTCGATTCCCTCGGGGTCGACCGTGCTCGGCAGCGCGAAGGCGCGCTCGAAACTGCCGTAGGACCGCTCGTAGCGGTGCACCCGTTCCGTCTTCTCCTCCGCCACCTGCTTCTTCTCGCCCCGGATGGTGAGGGTGTTGTTCTCCACCGAGATCTTCACGTCCTCGGCCCTCACTCCCGGCACCTCGGCGATCAGCTTGAGGCCGTTTTCGTCCTCGAAAATGTCGCAGACCGGCACCCACGAGCCGGTCATCTGGTCCTGGCCCCAGGGGCCCGCAAACGGGTCGTCGAACATCCGGTTGAGCCGGCTCAGGCCCGCAAAATCGGCCGGATCCCAGTTCCGGCGGGCAACTGATACACGCATGGTTTCTGCCTCCTTCAGCTACGGTGTGCTCCTTCACCCGGCCCCCTGCCGGGCTGAAACTCACCGCAGAAAAAACGCAGGCCATGTGCCAGCGAAATTTGCCATTTTGGCGGAACGAAAAGATGGGCGGTCGGTCAGGTCGGGAGGGAAGATGGTCAAAATGGCGGGAGGTCTAGGCGGGCGGGACGGACAAGACGGACAGGGCGGACAGGACGGTCGACCGCCTCGACCGCCATGACCGCCCGATTCCAGAGCGAAGCTCCCTTTCGGACCGCCCCGACCGCCCGATTCCGGACCGTGACTCCCCTTCAGACTGCCCCGACCGCCCGAATCCAGACCGCAACTCACCTTCGGACCGTCACGACCGCCCGAACGCCAGGATTCCCACCGCCATCACGAACAGGAAGACCGCAAACGCCCGCCGCAGGCCGTCCTGGGAGATCCGCTTCACCAGGGCCGTTCCGGCCGTGACGCCTGCAAAGGCCAGCAGGGTGAACCAGACCATCATCGTCCAGTCCATGGGGACCTTGCCCAGGTAGTGGGTGAAGCTCGCGGCGCAGCTCAGCATGATCAACAGGAGGCTGGTACCGACCGACTCCTTCATGCTGAGCCCACCCACCAGCACAAGCGCCGGGACGTACAGGAACCCCCCTCCCACACCCACTAGACCCGTCAGGACCCCGACCGCACCCCCCAGAAAGGCCATGAACAGCCAGGACCAGATCCCGTGGCGGCGGGGCCTCTCCGAGGCCCGGGCAATGAGGTTTCTGCCCAGGAACATCGACACCGAGGCCACCAGCATCACCCCGCCAAAGAGGGTGAGCTGAAACAGGGCGCTCACGTGGAGCGCCAGCTCGGCGCCCAGGAGGGATCCCACGATCGCCATCGGGCCGAAGGCCAGGGCGGCCCGGAAGTTCAGGTTGCCCGCGCGTCGATGGGTCCAGACCCCGAAGAGACTGGTGAGCCCCACCACGAGAAGGCTCATGGCCACCGATTCCCTGACGCCGTAGTGGAGGACGTAATGGAGGACGGGCACCGTCAGGGTGGATCCGCCACCCCCCAGGAGGCCCAGGGAGAGCCCGATCAGTATCGCGAGCAGGTAGCCCAGGATGGTCATCATGAGGCGGCCAACATAACCTGCGACTCCCGTGAATGCGATGAACCGGGAACATCGCCGGGGAGGACCCACGGCAGCAGCCGCAAGTACCGGCCCTGACTGGCCGCCCGGTCAGTCCATATACTCATTTAATACAATGATTTATACGATCCTGTGGTCCAAGCCAGCATCGGGGTGCTGACCTCACGCTACCATGCAGCAAGGGCCAGCGCGGCAGCACCGAGCACGAATCCCCACACCGAGACCAGAACCGGTATGAACCTCCGGCGCCAGCGGCCGAGTTCCGGGAAACGGACAGTCTTCCCGGAGAACTTTCCGGGCGCGGAATACGGTTGATGGAATTTCTTCCAGGTCTCGATCGTGGCGATCGTGAGCCCGAGGGCGCCGAATGACACGGCTACCAGGTCGCCACTCAGGAGGGAAAGCACGATGCCCCAGGCGCCACCCACGGCGGGGCTCCGGAAGAACTTCCAGAACTGGAAGCCCTCGAGTGGCGCGTCCTTCCACGCTCCACCGATCGCGCTGATGCCGGCGACTGCGGCGGACACGAGCAACCCTGCCAGCCAGGCACCCTGATGAAACGTCGTACCGAGTCTGCGGACAGCAATCACGGAGAAGATCACGGCGACGGCATAGCCGAGGCCGACCAGGAGCCGAAGTCCGGGGCTCCGGACCGGTCGTCCGAGGACGGCGAACTGCATCGGTATGAAGTACTTCGACTGATCCTCCCGGCGGAGGAACCCCTTGCTCCACTCGGTGACGCCACGTTCAAGCGCATAGGTGAGGCCGAAGAGCAACAGGAGCCCGGCGGCGTTGAAGGGAAGGGGATTCAGGCGCTGGACGACCAGAGCCAGCACGAGGGCAAGAACGACGCTCCGCGCGTACTTCCCCCAGCTGAAACCCTCGAACAGGCAGTCCTTGAACATGCCCCAGGTGGCGACGTGCAGCCCGGCGGCCGTCCCGACCCCCATCACGAGCGCCAGTGTGACCAATTGACCAGAAAACATGAATGCCCCGTCGATGGTGACGGAGCATCATGGAGGGCCTGCGTGACCCGGGAGTGACCTGACGAAGGCAGTGAGTAGTGTTTCACGGCCAGGAACGCGCACTAAAGCCCTACTCACTAAACACTATCAGCTATTCGCCATTCGCTATCCACCGCCCCCTACGGCAGTCGCCACAGCTCGACCCGGTTCCCCATGAGCGACGGTATTGCCAGCACCCGACGGGCGTGATCGATCCCGAAATCGGCCGGGCTCTCGATTCCGGTGATCACCGTTTCCTGCGCATCAGGCTCCCAGCTGTGCAGCGAGCTGTCCGCCCAGCTGGAGTAGAGAATCCGCCCGTCGTCCAGCACCTCCACCCCGTCCTGCTCGAGGGGCCCGGTTCCGAGGGACATCGGGGCAGTCTGGCCCGGCTTCCACGTCATGATGTCGGTGCCCCCGTCCGGCACGATGATGAGGCGGTTGTTGCGATGATCCCACGTGATTCCGTTGGGGCCCTCCAGGGCGTCGCCTTCCAGCACGATGCTCCCTTTCCGCTCCGGCCCCACGGCCCAGAGCCGGCCGGGTCCGGGGCGAGTCAGGCTCCCGGTGGAATCGATGTGTATCCCCGTATCGGTGACGTAGATGGTCCCGTCGGCCCCCTCGGCGACGTCGTTCAGGAACACGCCGCCGAGGTTGATCGTCGCCAGTGGTCGCCCGGTGACCCGGTGGAACGCGCGCAGGACGTCGATGTCGGAGACCCAGAGCGTATCCCCTGCCAGCGCCATGCCCTTCGGGGCGTTCAGGGTCACGTCGTTCCGTCCGCTCTCGATGAATCGCAGGACGTCCACCCGCCCGTCGGCGTTGAGGCGGCTGATGAAGCCGTTCCCATCCTTCGCCGAGGGATTGCCGTTGATGTTCGAGACGAACCACTTGTCGGAATCCTCGTCGTACAGGGCCGACTCCGGAGCGCTGAAGCCCGTGACCACGGCGAGTCTCTCGGGCCCCGCGTCCGCAGTGTCTGCGCTGCGGTCAGCGGCGGAGCCCCCACACGCTGCCGCAGCACCGACGCACAGGACACCAAGGACAAGTGAAGGAACGTGGAACCGTCGCTGCATACATCCTCCGTTAGGAACGGTGACTGGGGACTCGTGATTCAGAGACAGCGCCCTCCCCTGCAATACCGCCACCAGCCACCGGCCACCAGTCACTAGTCACTAGTCACTGCTCCACGTATATCTCCCCACCCCGCTCCCGGAACTCTCCCGCCTTCTCCTTCATCTTCTGAGCATAGTCTCTGACATCCTGCGTGATCTTCATCGAGCAGAACTTGGGACCGCACATGCTGCAGAAGTGGGCAACCTTGGCGCCCTCGGCCGGCAGCGTCTCGTCATGGAAGGCCAGCGCGGTCACCGGATCCAGCGCCAGGTTGAACTGGTCCCGCCAGCGGAACTCGAAGCGCGCCTTCGAGAGGGCATCGTCCCACACCCGGGCCCGCGGGTGCCCCTTGGCCAGGTCAGCGGCGTGGGCGGCGATCCTGTACGCGATGACGCCGGCCTTCACGTCGTCGCGATTGGGCAGGCCGAGGTGTTCCTTGGGCGTCACGTAGCAGAGCATCGCCGTCCCGTACCACCCGATCATCGCGGCGCCGATGGCGCTGGTGATGTGGTCGTAACCCGGCGCGATGTCGGTGGTCAACGGGCCCAGGGTGTAGAATGGCGCTTCCCCGCACCATTCGAGCTGCTTGTCCATGTTCTCCCTGATGAGGTGCATCGGGATGTGTCCCGGCCCCTCGTTCATGACCTGCACATCGTGCTCCCAGGCGATCTTCGTGAGCTCGCCCTGGGTCTTGAGCTCCGCGAACTGCGCTTCGTCATTGGCGTCCGCAATCGATCCCGGCCGCAGCCCGTCGCCCAGCGAAAACGAGACGTCGTAGGCCGCCATGATCTCGCAGATCTCGCGGAACCTGGTATAGAGGAAGCTCTCCTGGTGGTGCGCCAGGCACCACTTGGCCATGATGGACCCGCCCCGGGAGACAATTCCGGTGACTCGTTCCGCGGTCAGGGGGATATACCGCAGGAGCACGCCGGCATGCACGGTGAAGTAATCCACCCCCTGCTCGGCCTGCTCGATGAGGGTGTCCCGGTAGACTTCCCAGGTCAGGTCCTCCGCCACGCCGCCCACCTTCTCCAGCGCCTGGTAGATCGGCACCGTCCCGATCGGGACGGCGGAGTTCCGGATGATCCACTGCCGGGTTTCGTGGATGTTCTTCCCCGTGGAAAGATCCATCACGGTGTCGGCGCCCCAGAGCGTGGCCCAGCGGAGCTTCGCCACCTCTTCCTCGATGGAGCTGGTGACGGCGGAGTTCCCGATGTTCGCGTTGATCTTGACGTGGAACTTCCGGCCGATGATCATCGGCTCGATTTCCGGGTGGTTGATGTTGGCGGGGATGATCGCGCGCCCACGGGCCACCTCGTCCCGCACGACGTCGGCGGAGATGCCCTCGCGGATGGCGATGAACTCCATCTCCGGCGTCACTTCGCCCCGGCGCGCATAGTGCATCTGGGTCACGGGGCCCCGGCCGCGGAGTACCGACCGGGTCAGTCCTTCCGGGACGAGTTCGTCGGCGTGCGCGTCGAACCGCCCGGCCTCTTCCACGTCACGCGCGAGGATCCAGTCGCGCCGGAGCGGCGGGAGGCCGGTCCTGAGGTTGCCGGTGGCCGGGCCGCTCGTGTCATAGACCCGCAGTGGTGGTTCGCCGCCGGAGAGACGGATCTCACGCATCGGGACCTGCACGCCGGCCGGGCCCTCGACGTACACTTTGGTGGAATTCGGGAAGGCGTCCCCGTAGTCACGGCCCGCGTCGGGAGGCGCGCCGAACGACGTCTGGTCGTGCACAGATATGGTCATGGTACCGCTCCGTCGGTGATGCGGAGATCCGGAGTCGGGCGGGGGTGGCTCGGCGGACGGCGGGCACGAAGCATCGTTCGAACTGCCGGACTGCACGGCCGCGCTCCCTACGCCGGTGTGAGCCGGATCAGGTTCCAAGGGTACATTCTCAATCCCGGATGGGATGCCCCTGGCGGTCGATGTAATGGTAGGACCGGACGGGGTGGGGGTCAACGCCAAGACTCGAGGACGTCATGCCGACCAGCGCAACCGGTCCCGCACTGCTCCGTCACTGGCGACGGCTGTCGCGCCTCCCCGCGGGCCGCTGGGTTTTCAACCGGCTGCTCGGTCGGCTCGTCCCGTACACCGGCAGTATCCACCCGGAAGTCGAGACTCTGGAGCCGGGCCACACTGTGGTGGCCATGGCGGACCGGCACGCCATTCGCAACCACCTCCGGTCCATCCACGCCATCGCCCTGGCGAACCTGGGGGAGGTCGCCAGTGGCCTCGCCATGCTGAGCGGGCTCCCGCCCGGCATCCGGAGCATCGTCACCCGGCTCACCATCACATACGAGAAGAAGGCCCGGGGCCGTCTTATCGCGGAGGCCCGCGTGACGATCCCGGAAGTGGCGGCGCTGGTGGAATATGACGTGGTCGCCCGCATACGCGACCAGGCCGGCGATCAGGTCGCGGAGGTAACGGTGACGTGGAGGCTGGAACGCGTGGACAGGGTGGACGACTGAGAGCTGACGGCCAACGGCTCTTACTCCTTCTCTACAAACCCCGCCCCGGTCCCGACGACGGACGTCGTGGCGGAAGCGCCCCTGTCGGCCGGCGCAATCGTCGTCCGGGCGGTCACCACCGGTGCGTCCGGGATGCAGCGGCGCAACTCCGCGGCACGGGCGCGTCCGGTTGGGTGGTCCTCGTCCACCTGCCGCTCGCCCATCCGGTCGAAGTAGCGGATTGCTGCCGTAACCGCTCCCGGGTTGGACTGGCTGAGCATGCGCGCGGCATAACAGTCCGCCTCGAGCTCGTAGCGCTGCATGATCTCTGACGGCGCCATCGTGCCCCGGGACTGGCGCACACGGACGTGGCCATACGAAATGTGGCCGTACTCATGGGCCATGACGAAGGCTGCGAGTTCGGGGCCGAAACGGTTGAGCAGGGCCGGGTTGTAGTAGACCACGGGGTCACGGGCATCCGCCACCGCCAGCGCCGCATCATTCAAGGTGCGGTCCGGAACATGCCGGACACGCGCGACCCCGGGCACCTGCGCCGCGGCCGGAACGGCCAGGAGCAGGAACGCGAACAGGGGGCTGACACATGACAGTAGACGCATGGGTATCCGTCGGCGGATGCCGTCCACTCGCCGGATCGGAGCCCGGCCGGAGTCTCATGAAGTGAGCAGAGGGGGGAACTGCCGACGACAACGTGCAGGAGGCGTACCATCGGGGCCGGGGCCTCGGGCAGGAGCCCGAAAAGCCAAGCACCATAACAGCTTAGCGTTACGGGCCTGTACCATGGGTCCAGCGGTTCTGATGCCAGAAAAGCGCGGAAATTGTGACCTACGTCACATTCATGCGGAATGCAGGAGAGGGGATCGCGGGAAGAGTCGCTAGTCGTCAGTCGACGAGCCCGACCTGTCCACCTTGTCCGTCTCGACCGGCTCGTCCGCCCTGTCCGTCCTGCTCCTGGCCTCCGCTGCCCGGAGAATCCCCCTCAGCATCCCCCGAAACACCATCCGGTGCAGCGGGTAGATCCCATACCAGTACAGCAGCCCGGGCAGCCCCATGGGGTCGAAGATGGCCGTCTGGCGGATCTCGGATCCGCCCGGGGCAGGATTCACCTCGAACTGAAGCCATGCCCGGCCCGGCAGCCGCATCTCGGCCCGAAGCCGGAGAAGATGGTCCGGCTCGAAGGCCTCCACCCGCCAGAAATCGAGGGCGTCGCCGGGAACGGCGGCTACAGGATCCCGGCGGCCCCTCCGCAGTCCTGGCCCGCCGACCAGCAGGTCAAGCAGTCCGCGGAGGCGCCACAGCCCGTCCGCGTAGTACCAGCCTGTCTCGCCGCCGATTCTTGCCACGGCACTAAACGCCAGGTGGGGCGAAACCGGAATCGCGCCGGCTCGTGAATCGACCAGTCGTGAGCCGAGGCGCCGGCTGCCGTCCGTGCTGCCCGAGAGCACCCGCGAAGAGGAAGAGAAGGCATCGGACCAGCGGGTGGCGGCAAAATCCCGGTCCTCATTGGACAGGGCCCGGGTTATGGCGGCACGCATGCCCATGGGTTGTACGGTGAACTCGCGAAGCGCCCGGTCATCCCGGATCGTGGTCTCGTTCCGCAGGCCGTCGATCAGTTCACGACCAACCCTCGCGTAAACCGGCGTCACGAGCCCGAGCCAGAGGCTGGAGAGTCGGGGCGACAGGACCGGCACCCGGATCATCCAGCGGCGGAGTCCACGCTGGCGGGCATACTCCCGCATCAAGTCGCCATAGGAGACCCGATCCGTGCCCCCGATCTCGAAGATCCCGGACCCGTTCTCCTTCAGCCGCAGGGCCTCCACCAGGTACCGGATCACATCCTCGATACCGATCGGCTGGGTCAGGGTACCAACCCACCGCGGTGTGATCATGACCGGGAGTTTCTCGACCAGGGCCCGGATCATCTCGAAGGAGAGACTCCCCGAACCCAGAATGATCGAGGCCCGGAGCTCGATCACCGGAACGCCACAGCTGCGAAGGACCCGCCCAACCTCCTGGCGACTCTCCAGATGTTCGCTGAGGTCCTCCCCGCCTCCGAGGCCCCCGAGGTAGATGATGCGCCGCACACCGGCATCCCGCGCCGCCGCTCCAAAGACCGCGGCGCCCCGGCGATCTGTCTCCCGGTATCCCGGCCCGCCCCCGAGTGAATGAATGAGGTAGTACGCCGTGGCCACACCCGCGAGGGCGGGTACCAGCGAGGAGGGGTCCAGCACATCGCCCCGCACGACCTGCACGGCCTTCCCCTCGAATCGGGCGGAGAGACGGGCGGTGTCCCGCGCCAGGCAGCGGACCTGGTTGCCCTGCTCGACCAGCGCATCCAGCAGCCGTCCACCGACGTACCCCGTGGCGCCAGTGAGGAGGGTCAGGCCATCCCGCGGCTCAGGCGACATGGCGCCGCAGGTGCGGCCGGAGGGCACTCAGGTCCGAGGCAATCGTGGTCCCGGTGGCAGCCAGCTCGGCCTCCCTGACATGGGCGGCCCTCCCCCCGGCGATGAGCGGTATCGACGGCAGGGCCTTCCGTATCCGCGCGATCTCTGCCACGAGGGCGTCATCGGCGTCCGGATAGACAATGCTCAGGGCGATCATGGCGGCCCCGGTACGGCGGGCCGCCAGGACGATGCCGTCGGCCGGGAGGTCAGGGCCGAGATACACAATCCGCCAGCCCATCGCGGCGGCCGCCGTGGCCACCAGCATCGCGCCGAGTTCGTGACGCTGTCCCGCCGGCGTGGCCACGAGGAGCACTGGAGCGTCCGGACGCACTCCCGCGCCTTCGATCAGGCCGGCCAGAGTGGTACGGATGACGGTCGTGGCGAGGTGTTCGAACGCCGGCTCGAGGCGCCCCGCATCCCATCGCTCCCCGATCTCCCGCAGCAGGGGCGCCACGACTCCTTCCAGCAGGACCGGCACGCTCAGGGCCATTGCTGCCTGGCGCAGGATGGCCTCCAGCGCCCGGCCGTCGAGAGCCTCGACGGCGGTGATCGCGGCGTCGAGTTCGGGGCCGGCGTTGGGAGCTGTGGCCGTGAAGGACCGGCCCTCCACCGGGGGCCGTGACTGCCGGTCCTGGGCCACGAGATCCCGAAGCGCCGGGAGGGAAAGGCTGCTGACCCGTCCAATGCTCCGGCCGGCTTCGGTGGCCAGATGCAGCAACCGGAGATGCTCGACATCACGGTCGGAATAGAGCCGCTGCCCCCCATCGGACCGGGACGGATTGACCACCTGATACCGGCGCTCCCACGCCCGCAGCGTGTGGGGCGTAAGCCCGGTCCGCTCGGCGACAAGACGCACTGGATGCCGCGGAACATGGTAGAGCGGGCTGCTCCCGGAATCCTGGACTGGAGTGGTCATATGCATACGATACGGCGGCGTCTAACATTTGTCAATATATAATCTTAGACAATAACTTGACAATTCCGCGCGTCGCCCACATATTTGTCCCTGGAAGTTGGACAATACATGAACACAAACCAGGAGCAATTGACATGAAGATCCTCGCCACGATCAGCCTTGCGGCAGCCGTTGCCGCCATGCCGGCCGCCCTTCAGGGACAGGCCACCCAGACCATGGAGAAGAACATGACAACGATGAACGCCACGCAGGCCCCCAGCATGGACATCGTCGAAACGGCCGTCGCCGCCGGCTCCTTCAACACCCTCGCGGCCGCGCTCAAGAGCGCAGGCCTCATCGACGCCCTCAAGGGGAAGGGGCCTTTCACCGTCTTCGCCCCGACCGACGCCGCGTTTGCGAAGCTGCCGAAGGGCACCGTCGAGGCGCTCCTGAACGACAAGGAGAAGCTGACGGCCATCCTGACGTACCACGTCGTCTCCGGTGAGGTTCCTGCCAGCGCCGTCGTGAAGATGAACTCCGCGACGACCCTGAACGGCAAGAACGTGAAGATCGCCGTAAAGGATGGCTCGGTCATGGTAAATAACGCCACCGTAACCCAGACGGACATCAAGGCTTCCAACGGCATCATTCACGTGATCGACACCGTCCTCCTCCCCGAGTAGCCATCGGGCCGAAACAGAGCGCGGGACGGCGCGGCGGCTCCTGGAACCCGGGAGCCGCCGCGCCCGTCTGTGCCTTCAGGGGCCATTCACAGTCCTTTCACGACGACCGCCGCACCTTGAAGCCTCTGCAGCCAGGAGGACCCCGTGTCCCGTATCCGCTCTCTTGCACTCCTTCTCGCCTCGGCCGTCCTGGCCTGTGGCGGCCCGTCCACCCCCGTACCGGTCAAGGGCGACATCGCCGGCCTGGAAGGGCAGTGGGTCGGCGACTACTCCTCGCGGGAAAGCGGTCGAGCCGGGAGTATTGTCTTCACTCTCACCGCCGGCTCGGACACCGCCCGTGGCGACGTGATCATGGTCCCCAATAACATTCGCATGCGCGGGCCCGCGGTCCCGGGCGATATGGGCGCCGCCACCCCCCGCCCACCACGCTCCGAACTCCTCACCATCAGGTTCGTCGTGGCAAGCCGCGGCACGGTGCAGGGTGAGCTCAACCCCTACCGCGACCCCGAATGTGGATGTCTCCTCACCACCGTCTTCACCGGGACCCTGGACGGCGATCGCCTGAGCGGTACCTATCGCTCCTGGCACGAAGGAACGGGGAACGTGGTGGAAGGGGTGTGGCAGGTCGAGCGGAAACCCGCCCCGGGAAGCTGAGTCCGGGCGAAACCCGTCGGATGCCCATTGTTGGGGGGGGGGCGATGATCGACTCGCTCCCCGGTTCCGCCCCTCCGCTGAAGGTCCTCCTCTCCGAATCCGTTATTCTTCGCGGATAACATTCCGTGCCCCCGGGCCACGGAACCGACCCGGAACTGCAGGGAGGACTCTCATGAAGCGCAAGGCGAGCGCCGCGTGGAGCGGCGACCTGAAGCAGGGGAAGGGAACGATGTCCACCGAGAGCGGCGTCCTCCAGGACGTCCGTTATTCGTTCTCGACCCGCTTCGAGAATGAAAAGGGCACCAACCCCGAGGAACTGATCGCAGCTGCCCACGCCGGCTGCTTTTCCATGGCCCTGTCCGGCCAGCTCGGCGCGGCAGACCTGAAAGCCGAGAAGATCGAGACCACGGCCACCGTCACCCTGGAAAAAACCGACGCCGGATTCACCATCACCGCCGTCCACCTTGACCTCTCCGCGAAGGTCCCGGGCGCCGACCAGACGGCCTTCGAGACAGCCGCGAAGGCAGCCAAGGAAGGCTGCCCCGTCTCGCGGCTGCTGAACGCGCAGATTACGATGGATGCGAAGCTGGTGAACTGACGGACAGGGCGGGCAGGACGGATAAGGCGGTCAGGGCGGTCGACGCCTGCGATTTAACGACCAGCGACTCACGGCCCACAACCAGCGATCAGCGGTTTCTCGACACCCAACACCCGGGAGTTCCCATGACGACCCGACGCTCGTTCATCTCGGCCCTCGGGGCCGGGGCGGCGGTTCTCCCCGCATTCCAGCCTCGCGCAGTCCGTCACCTCGCGGAAAGCCTGCGGATCGCGGGCACCCGTCCGGCGAAGGCGGTCGCCGACGACGAGGCGTACTGGAGCGAAATCCAGCGCGCCTTCGATGCCGACCGCACCATGGTGAACCTGAACAATGGCGGCGTCTGCCCGACGCCCACCCACGTCCTGGAGCAGATGATCCGGGATCTCCGGTTCACCAATGAGCTGCCCGCCGAGCACATGTGGAGGGTTCTGGAACCGCGGATCGAGTCTGTGCGACAGAATCTGGCACACGATTTCGGCTGCGACCCCGAGGAGATGGCGATCACCCGGAACGCCTCCGAGGCCCTTGAGACGATGATCTTCGGGCTGGACCTGAAGCCCGGGGACGAGATTCTGGCTACAAACCAGAACTACGGGCGCATGCTCACCAGCTGGGACCAGCGGGTGCGTCGCGAGGGGATCGTCCTGAAGCAGATCAGCTTCAAGATCCCACCGCCCTCGACCGACTACCTCGTGGAGCAGTTCCGCCGGGCCATCACGCCGCGCACGCGTGTCATCGAGGTCACCCACATTACCAACCTCTCGGGCCAGATCATGCCGGTCCGTGAGATCGTGGAGCTCGCCCGGCCCCGTGGGATCGAGGTCATGGTCGACGGTGCGCATGCTTACGCCCATTTCCCGTTCAAGCGGGACGACCTCGGCTGCGATTTCTACGGCACCAGCCTCCATAAGTGGCTCCTGGCGCCGATCGGCACCGGGTTCCTCTATGTCCGACGCGAGAAACAGCCGAAGCTGTGGCCGCTCATGGCCGCACCGGCATCCATGAACGACAACATCCGGAAGTACGAGGAGATCGGGACGCATCCCGCCGCCAACCACAACGCCATCGCGGCGGCGCTGGCCTTCCACCGCGGCATTGGCGCCGAGCGGAAGATCGCGCGGCTGCGCTACCTGCGGAATCGCTGGGCCGAGGCCCTGCTCAAGGTAAGCGACCGGGTGCAGGTCCTGACGCCGCTCGAGGGGAACACCTCGGGGGCGATCGGACTGGTGAACGTGGACGGTCTTGAGCCCGGCAAGCTGGTCGGCTGGCTCCTGCGTGAACACCGGATCGTCACCACACCCATCGTGCACCCGGAGTTCCAGGGTATCCGTGTCACACCGAACGTCTACACCACGCCGGACGAGATTGATCTCTTCACGGACCGGATGACGATGGCCATCCGGCGTGGTATCGCCTGAGCACGCGCGAGCCGGACTGGCGTTACCCGGACTGGGTCGCGTACGAGCCGGACCTGCTGCCCTCGCCGGACCGAATGGCGGACGAGGGAATCCCCGTCCTGGAAGAGTGGTTCCGGTGGGCGGAGGAGTGGAGCATGCTCCTCCGCGCCTGGGGCCGGCTCAGCCGGGACGGTCACGTGCTGGAAATCGGGTGCGGACAGGGACGCGTGGCCTTTCCCCTCCGTTACGTCCTGACGCCGGAAGGTCGTTACACCGGGTTCGACATCGACCGGGGCAAGATCGAACGCCTCCAGCAGGCGTTCACGCCCGCCCATCCGCACTTCCAGTTCGTATTCGCGGACGTGCACAACACCTTCTACAACCCGTCCGGCACAACACTACCATCGCAATACGAATTCCCGGTCGCGGACGCGACCCAGGACGTGGTCTTCGCCGCATCGGTCTTCACGCACATGACTCCCGACAACGCGACCCGATATTTCCGGGAGACCTCGCGGGCCCTTCGCCCGGGCGGACGGGCCGTCTTCAGCTTCTTCCTGCTGGACTGGTACACGTCCGGCGGGCCACGTCCTCATCCGTTTGACCGCCCGGATTTCAGCTTCGAGCATACGCTGCCGGGGCTTGAGGGCCGCTTCGGGACCGTCCACGAGGAGAACCCCGAGCAGATGACGGCGTTCTCCCGCGACCTGATCGAGGAAATGGTGGCTGCTGCAGGGCTGGAGGTCGCGGGCGATCCGCTGCCCGGATTCTGGTCGGGCCGGTCGTCCTGGTGGGTGAGCGCGCAGGACATTGTCGTCCTTGCCCGGCCCTGACGCCCTCCCGGTTCCGCACCCCCGGCCCTAAACTCCGGAGGACTGTCCGCAGGTAAACCCGGCACCACGCGAAGGGTGGGTAATGGCGCGGAGGCATCCGTGGGCCCGGTGGCCCGACACGAAGCTGATGGAAGTCCGGATGAAGGACCTGGGCCTCACGATCGAAGGCACGTGGATCGAGGACTGCATTGCCGAGCTCCATGACGAGCTCGAGCACCGCGGACTCCGGCTGCGGCCGCACATGTGGCTCTCCGACGAGTGGTTCAGCCCGGACCGCATCGCCGGCGTCGCCATTCCGTTCTACCTGGCCCATCCGCGGCTGATACGCCTGGAGCGGAGCCAGATGATCGACGTGGAGGGTGGGACCGTCGCCGAGTGCATGCGGATCCTCCGCCACGAGACGGGGCATGCCTTCCAGCACGGTTACCAGCTCCAGCGTCGGCGACACTGGCAGAAGTTGTTCGGGAAGTCTTCCACCCGCTATCCCGACTATTATCGCCCCAATCCCGCCAGCAAGCAGTACGTCCAGCACCTGCGGCTGTGGTATGCGCAGAGCCACCCCGACGAGGACTTCGCCGAGACGTTCGCGGTGTGGCTCAAGCCCCGTTCGGACTGGCGCAGGCGCTACGCCGGCTGGCCCGCGCTCCGGAAGCTGGAGTACGTGGATGAGTTGATGGAGGAGATCGGCGACACGCGGCCGCAGCTCCGGAGTCGCGCGAAGGTGGACTCCCTGCGGACAATCACCAAGACCCTGGGAGAGCACTACGAACAGCGCCGTGCCCTCTACGAAGTCTCCTTCCCGGACGTCTGGGATCGTGACCTCAAGCGGCTGTTCTCGGACGATCCCCGCTACCGGCGCCGTGAAGCCGCCTCCTCGTTCCTGAGGCGTAACCGCAGCGAGATCCGGCGCATGGTCGCCAAGTGGACCGGTGAATACCAGTTCACGCTTGATATCGTGCTGAAGGACATGATCGGTCGGTGCCGGCAGCTCCGGCTGCGCGCGGTGGGACCCGAACGCCAGCTCAAGATGGATTTTGCCGTCCTGCTCACGGTGAAGACCATGCACTTCCTCTATGAGCAGGGCCGCCGCGACTGGATCGCCCTGTGAGACCGCGTCGCGTCCTCGCCCTGATGCACCCGGACCTGGTGCCACCCGATTCCCGGGAGGGATACACCGGGCGGGAGCAGAGCGTGTGGAAAACAGAGTTCGACGTCGTCCACACGCTCCGCGAACTCGGCCATGACGTCCGCCCGCTGGGAGTGCGCGACGAACTCCACCCGATCCGGGACATGGTGGAGAGCTGGCATCCGCACGTGGTCTTCAACCTGCTCGAGGAATTCCACGGCGAGGCTGTCTACGACCAGAACGTGGTGAGCTACCTCGAGCTGCTGCGGGTGCCGTACACGGGCTGCAACCCGCGCGGACTGATCCTGGCCCGCGGCAAGGCCGTCTGCAAGAAACTCCTGGCCTACCACCGCCTTCGCGTGCCGGCCTTCGCCGTGTTCCCCATGGGCCGCAAGGTGAAGCGACCCCGCCGGCTCGGGTTCCCGCTGATCGTGAAGAGCCTGATCGAACATGCCTCACTGGGCATTGCGCGTGCTTCGCTGGTGGACAGCGACGAGAAGCTGGCCGAACGGGTCGCATTCATCCACAAGCGGCTGGGCACGGACGCCATCGCCGAGGAGTTCATCGACGGCCGCGAGCTCTATGTCGGGGTGATCGGCAATGACCGGCTGCAGGTCCTGCCGACCTGGGAGTTGACCTTCGAGAACATGCCGCCGAACAGCCCGCTCATCGCCACCG
>CAWGSK010000003.1:0-103059 GCA_963825055.1 uncultured Gemmatimonadales bacterium | reverse complement strand
ACTCGGTGACGTCCTGGATCGCGTCGATGACGCCGTTGCGATCGCGGTCGGCGGTTTCGTCCACGGCGCCTGCCTCGAACCAGAAGCGGGCGCTGGAGCGCGGCCCCTTCCGCACCATGCGGTGCGCGATGCGGGAGGCCTGCTGGCGTGCGGGGGTCCTGTCGTCGGTCCGCCACCAGAAGGAACCCGAGAACGCTCCCGCCGCGCCGAAGATTTCCGGGTGGTTCCAGGCGAGGTCGAAGGCGCTCAGGCCGCCGAGGGATGCGCCCATGATGGCGGTGTGCGCCGGGCCGGGCCGGGTGCGGTATCGGTCGTCAATGCAGGGCTTCAGGACCTGGAGCAGCCAGCGGGCGTAGTCCGCGGCCTCATTGCCGAGTCCCTTCGCGTTGGGGGTCCCCGCAATGCCGTATTCGCGGAGCCGGCCGGGTCCGGCGGGAATGGCGACGACGAGGAGCGGTTCGATGACACCGTCGGCGGTCAGGCGCGCGAGCGTCTCCCGAAGCTGCCACGCGCCCATGTCCTGTCCGTCGTTGGCATAGAGGACGGGGAAGCGGAGCGTGGGATCCTCGGCGTACCCGGGTGGCAGGAAGACCTGGATGGGGCGGTCCCTCGGGTCGGGCGCGCAGGCGTCGGCCGGCATGGAATCGATCGCGATGGGTAGACGGGTTGGTGGAGGGGCCTGCGTCGTCGCCTGAGCAGGCAGTGCGAGCAGGAGGACGAGGCCGATGCCGGTCCGCCGGCGGACGGAGACAGCGGCGTGGACGGTCACGCCGGGAAACTAACGTATATCTTGCGGGGAGCGGAGCCGAAGGTCCTGGGACACTGAACCGGCACGGTGGGACCGTGCGCGCAGGGGAGGGCGGTCAATGAGCGACGTATTCGGCTGGGTGGACTGGGACCGGGTCGGGACCATGGTGATCGATTTCATCCCGAAGCTCGGGGTGGCGATCGTGATCCTGATCGGGTTCTGGGCGATGTACCGCGTGACTCGCCCGCCCCTCACCGCCCTCCTCCGCCGGGCGGGCTTTGCCCAGGCACTGATCCACCT
The DNA here is from genome assembly GCA_963825055.1 of uncultured Gemmatimonadales bacterium. Lineage (GTDB taxonomy): Bacteria > Gemmatimonadota > Gemmatimonadetes > Gemmatimonadales > GWC2-71-9 > CAWGSK01. The sequence goes on along the minus strand of CAWGSK010000003.1, from coordinate 102,011 downwards.
CCTGGTGGACAACGTGTACAAGGTCGTAATCATCGGGCTTGGTCTCGTCATGAGCGCGAGCCAGCTCGGGATCAACGTCGGGGCCGCCCTGGCCGGCATCGGGGTGGTGGGTATCGCGGTCGGCTTCGCGGCGCAGGAATCAATCGCCAACATGATCGCCGGCTTCCTGATCTTCTGGGACCGTCCCTTCGAGGTGGGCCACTTCATCGAGACGCAGGACAAGTACGGCGAGGTCCGGCACATCACGATGCGGACCACGCGGATCCGGACCCAGGAGAATACCTACGTCGTCATCCCCAACAAGCAGATCATCGGGGACATGCTGGTCAACCACTCGATGTACGGCAAGACGCGGATCAACGTGCCGGTGGGGATAGCCTACAAGGAACAGATCGCCGAAGCGCGCGAGGTGCTGCTCAAGGCGGTGCGGAAGCTGGACGGCGTGCTGCCGGACCCGTTGCCGACGGTGGTCGCCACGGGACTGGGCGACTCGAGTGTCAACCTGGAAGTACGGATCTGGATCTCGGATGCCTCGCAGGAGCGGCCGATTTTCTACCGCGTGATGGAGACGGTGAAGGTGGCACTGGATGCGGCCGGCATCGAGATTCCGTTCCCCCACCTCCAGCTGTTCGTCGAGAACGTGGAGGAGCGCATCTGGGAGCGGGCGGCGAAGTTCCCGGGGATCGGGACGGTGGAGGGGAATGGGGGAGAGGGGAGCTAGCTGCTCCGTTGAGTCGTTGAGTGGCGACGTCAGAGGGCGCCGCGGTCCCAGGGGCCCCAGATGGCGAAGGTCACGCCCGGCGCCTGGATGTTCACGAAGAGCGTGCTGCCATCCGGGCTGAAAGTGGAACCCGCCCACTCCCGGTTCTCGTAGCGGGGGATGGCATTCCGGGCGAAGTCGAATATCCGGCCTTCCTTCGTCAGGCCACGCATGTGCTGGACGCCGTCACCATCCTCGCAGATTACCAGGCCGCCGCGGGGGCTCACGCAGAGATTATCCGGCATGTTCAGGACGTCCCGTCGGGGAGACTCGAACAGGAGCATGAGCGTGCCACGGTCCCCGTCCGGTGTGTACTGCCAGACCTGTCCCGCGTGCGCCTCGCCGCCGCTGGTGGCGTTCAGGTAGATCTTCCCGTTCCCCCAGAAACAGCCTTCCAGCCGGCCGAAGGTCGCGCCGCCACGCGAGCGGCCCTGATTGTAGACGGCCTGGTTGGCGATGGTGGCTGATGCCGGATCGGCGTCCGGGATATCCACCCACACCACCGGTAACTCCGTGCCCTGACGTTGCCCGGTCCGGGTGTCGTAGCCGGGCCGCCCGTCGATGGCGAGCATCTGGAGGCGCCCGCCGGCGGCCAGGTGACCGGGTTCCCTGGGGATGAAGCGGTAGCACCCCGCGCTCAGCGCATCCTCGGTCTCGTACACGTGCCCCGTGCCGGGGTCCACGGCAACCGCCTCGTGCACGAACCGGCCCATCGCGCGCAGCGGCACCGGCTCCACCTCACCATCACTTTCCGCCGGGACCTCGAAGCAGTACCCGTGATCCTGGTGGAAACCCGCGGCCGTCCCGACCACGACTTCCTCGCAGCTGATCCAGGAGCCCCAGGGGGTGTGTCCGCCGGCACAGTTGGTGTTGGTGCCGCTCAGGCTGACGAATGCGCGCACCGGGAGGCGCGTCTTCGGGTCGATGACCAGTGTGGTGGTTCCCCCGCCGCTCCGCACATCCCAGGACCTCGCTGCCGTCCCGATGGGAATGTCCTTCCCCGGCGTGATGGTCTTGATCTCGTGGTTCCGCACCAGCCGCCACTCGTCGCCCACCGCGAATGCCGCCATGCCGTCATGGTTGGGCGGGGTCGCGTGCCCGTCGCTCAGGGGGTCGCCCGTCCGCCCGAAGACGTTGTATTCGAAGCCATCCGGGAGCGCGATGAGCGACTCGCCGGTGTTGGCCGCCGGCCGGATGGAGAGAGGACCGTAGCTTCCCTCGACGGTCTCGACGCCATGTTCACCGGCGCCAGGAGTGCAGGCCATCGTGCCGCGCAGGGCGAGACCCTCGAGGCCAAGAACCAGGCCGCCTGCGGCGGCGGACGACTTGATGAAATCGCGGCGGGAGGTGAGCATGGTCGGGTGTCGGGTGTCGGGTGTCGGGAATCTAGCGCGGGATCGTCGCGGTCTTCATCACTGAATTGTAAAGAAATGGTGACGGTTCAGGCCAGCAGGAGCAGCAGGGGGACGGCTCCGAGGAGCAGCAGCACCGCCATCAGCAGCATTCGCCACAGGCCGAGCTGGTCCCGCACGCCCCGGAGCGCGAGGGCCAGGCCGTGTCCCAGCAGCCAGTGGCGGACATCCGCCGTCGTCGCGTCGGTGCGTTCCCGCGCCCTGGCATCGTTCACGAAGTTCTCCAGGAGCACCCGTCGGAGCCAGCGATTCAGCATGCGCCGCCCGAAGCGTGGGAGCGGCATCCGGTCCGTGATGCTCCCGGCGATGTCGTCATAGCGCGCCGGAAGGTCGTCGAGCGGAATCCGCCGGGTGTCATCCGGGCGATCCACCCTGCCATACAGCCCCCGCGCACCGGCGACGGCAACCGCAAGGCTCTCGCCGAAGGCACCCAGTGCCCCGATCGCTGCGCCAAGCACCAGTCCAGCCAGCAGCGACAGGGCGATGAGCAGCCCCCGCCCGATCAGGGTGAATATTCCGGCGGCCGGGGCTATCTCCGCCGCGAGAACATTGCACAGCAGGACGAACAGCAGGGCGCCGCCGGCCCAGGCCGGCAGCACCCGGACCAGCGCGCGGCGGAAACGTGCCTGCGGCGTTCCGGCCAGGTCCACCGCGGGGCCGCTCACCGCTGCCGGTGCGCGAGCTCGCCGAATGGCACGTTCAGGATGGGGTACTTCTCCCAGTCACCGTAGTCGAAGTGCCACCATTCCGACCGGATGCCATGGAACCCTTCGGCTTCCATGGATCGACGCAGGAGGGCCCGGAGCCAGCGCTGCCGGGACGTGCCTCCGGGGTAATTCGCCTGGGAGCGGTAGGTGGTTTCGTCGTACGTCCCCGGCATGCGGACCGGCTCACCGGTGTTGAGGTCATAGAGCGTCAGGTCTACGGCAGCGCCTCGATTGTGCCGGCTGCCGTGCGCCGGATCCGCCACCAGCCAGCGCAGGCTGTCCGGGGTCGCGTCCCAGAACGTCCGGGTCACATACCACGGACGGTAGCCGTCGTGGATGAGCAGACCGTACCCTTGCCGGGCCAGCGTGTGGCTCACCCGGACGAGGGCCTCCGCCGCCGGTCTCTGCAACCATGCGGCCGCCGTGTCATAGAATGGCGTGCCCAGGAAGTTGTTGGTCGTGGCGTAGCGGATGTCCAGATGGATGGTCGAGTCGAGCGCCGTGAGGGAGACGAGGTCCGGCTTCCGTGTGGCGCCTGAATCCACCAGCGGCCGGGCGGCGCGCGCCTCCGTGAGAAGCTCCGCCACGGGCCTCACGGGTGTGACGTGAAGTTGCCCTGACGCGCCAAGGTCGCGCAGGCGTCGCGTGGCCACGACACCGCGCCATTCCACGGACGCCGCCGGTCCGGCACCCTCCCGTCGTACCTGCAGCAGGTCGTCCGACCCGGGCACCTGGAACACGTCCGGATCCGGGGTGTCCACGAGTGTCGTATCGATGACGCCGGGAATGAAGGCACGGAGGTGACCGTCGCGTTCGAGCAGGAACAGTGTGGTATCCCGCCACGCGTACTCGCCGATGATCCCCATCCAGGGGGCGGGGGGCGGCGCCGGGGCCAGCTCGACATCCGGAAGATTGGCTCCGCCGCAGGCGGCGAGGGCCAGGACCAGGAGCAGGACGATGCGGCGGCGGTATTCGACGTACGGAGTGGTCATGCGGGTTCCCTGTTCGAAGGTCACGGGAGTCAAAGGGGTGAACAGTAGGGAGTAGGCAGTAGGCAGTAGCGAGTAGGGAGTAGGGAGTAGGGAATGGTGACCGCCTGCTCCCTGCTCCCTACTCCCTGTCCTATCGCGGCACCACCGTGATCGTCTGGATGCGCCGCCGGAAGTACCGCAGGAGAAACGCCACAAAATGCCCGATGATGATTCCGGGGTCGCTCCGGCCGCGGGTCACCACCCGGCAGATGAGCATGCCGGCCTGGTCTTCCCAGTGCAGGTTGATGGCGCCGGGGATCTCGCGGTCGAGGCCGTGAATCTTGGCCCAGCCCGGGCTCCGGTTGGGCCGTTTCTGCTCCGTCACCTGGAGCTGGTAGCGCTCGAGCCGTGGGTGATGGACGACGGCGTCCCGAAGGCTGACGCCGCTGGAACAGAGGACCTGCACCAGGGTCTGCATGGAAGCGCTCCTGCACGGCCGGGCCGTGCGATGGGTGTGCCTCAGGGCTCCCGGTCGAAGACGTCACGCAATGCCTGCCCGGCGGCATGCCAGCCGCACATGCCGTGTACTCCCCCGCCTGGCGGCGTCGAGGCGGAGCACAGGTAGATACCACGGGCTCCCGTGCTGTACGGTACGGGCCCCATCACCGGCCGGGCAAGGACCTGTCTCAGGTCCTGCCGCCCCCCATTGATGTCGCCGCCCACATAATTGGGATTGGACGCCTCGAGCGCCATGGCGTGGCGGGTCGCCCGTCCGATGATCCGCCTCGTGATGCCCGGTGCAAATCGCTCGAGCTGGGCCTCGACGGCACCGGTCAGATCCTCGGTGGAACCATTCGGGACATGACAGTACGCCCAGAGGGTGTGGCTGCCGTCGGGGGCGCGGCTCGGATCGAACAGGCTGGGCTGGGTAAGCAGGACGAACGGCCTGGTGCTCACCCGCCCGCGTGCAACCGCCGCTTCCGACGCCATGATTTCCTCGATCGTGCCTCCCAGATGCACGGTCCCGGCCTCTGCACACTCGGGCGCCATCCAGGGCACCGGACCGTCGAGCGCGAGGTCCAGCTTGAAGACCCCCGGGCCGTAGCGCCATCGCGCGATGGCCCGCCGGTACCGGGAAGGGAGGCGGTGGCCGGCGATGCGGCCCAGTTCGCGGGGCGAGGTATCGAACAGGTACGCCGGCGCCGGCGGAAGGTCAGCCCACGACTGCACCGGATGCCCCACCCGGACCACGCCGCCCAGGGATTGCAGCTCGTCCACCAGCGCCCTGGTCAGCTGGGCGGCGCCGCCGGTCACGAACGGCCAGTTGTATACCTGTCCGAGCGTGGCCAGAACGAGCCCGAACGCGGCCGTGCCCGGCTGGGACAGCGGCAGGAATCCGTGGGCCGCGCAGCCGGCGAACAGTGCCCGCGCCTCCCGGCCCTCGAAGTGGCGGACCGCCAGTCCCGAGGCCGACTGTACCGCGCCGAGGGCGAAGCGCAGCGTGGCAGCGGGATGCGAGGGCACGCCGACCGGTCCGAGGATGTCGCTGGCGATGTCGTTCCAGGAACGGACGAGGCCGGTGAAGAGATTGCGCCACGCGGCCCGGTCCCGGTCGAGCCCGCGGGCGGTGTCATCCAGGGAGGGCCGCAGCAGGACGGCGCGGCCATCATCGAACGGATGCGCGAGCGCCGCGGGTGGGGCGCACCATTCGAGGCCGTGCCGCGCCAGGTCGAACGTGCCCAGTGCCGGGGAACCGACCCCGAGTGGAAAGGCGGCCGCGCAGGTGTCGTGCACGAAGCCGGGAAGCGTCAATTCCGACGAGCGGACCCCGCCCCCCGGAGTGCCGGCCCGTTCGAGCACCTCCACACGGCAGCCCGCGCGGGCCAGCCTCAGTGCCGCAACCAGGCCGTTGGGGCCACTGCCCACTACCACCGCGTCCACGGGCCCGGGGATGATCCCTCCTCAGGGCAGGGAGATGTCGTGTGGCTCCAGCCTGCGGGTTCCTGGACTCCATCGGTACCAGGTTGCGACGTCACTGTAGAAACGCCCGATGCCCAGGTCACCGTCCTTGATGAAGAGGCCGCCCTCCGCCAGGAGCTGGTGGTCGCCCAGCGGGAGTGGCTCGGCGTATCCGTCCTTCGTTCCCCGCATCCAGTAGACCGACCAGGCTTCGCCCTCGCGCAGGACGACGACAAGGTCCGGGCGGCCATCGTGGGTCAGGTCGCCGCGGAGCACGTAAGGGTCGTATCCGGGTTCCTCTTCCCGCATCCGTGCCAGCAGGCGGCTGCCGTTTTCCCCGGGACGCGCCAGCGTCGCGTCGGGATGGGATGCGACCAGGTCGGCGACCGCGGGGCTCTCGCGGACCGGGACTGGCGACGCGGGGTCGCGGTGGCCACAGCCGACGAGCAGGACGAGCCATGCCATCGAACGGAACGTGGGCATCATGTCAGCGGAGCCGGACGTAGATCTCGGCCACGTGCGGCGCGAGCGCCGCCATGGCGGAATCGTCGGAGGCAAAGTCTCGGTCACCGAGCAGGTGGGAGGGAACGTCGGCTGCGTCGTCCGGCAGGAGGCGGACGACGAGCTTGTGCGAGTCGCCGCTGTCCGGGGCAAGCCGTCCACCGTTCCAGTCCACCACCGTGCCGCTGTAATCCCAGCCGAAGCCGGTGAGCCGGAACGCGACGCCGTTCAGGCGCTCCAGCTCCGCGAGGGTCGTACCCAGTGTGAGCCCGTCAGCCGTTCTCCATGCGCTGGAGTCACCGCGAAGCACGACCATTTCCGCCCGGGGAGCCTCCAGCGTGTCGGTCCAGAGCACTTCGAGGCGACGCATCTCGTCGTTCGGGTAGACGACGGCGCCCGGGCGGGTAAACCCCTCGCCGAGGGCCACGTCCGTGAAGGCGACCGTGCCGGGCGGGAAGGCGCGGCGCAGTTCCTCCGGCGTTGTCTCGCCCGTAATGGGCCCGACGCTCTCCCCCGGATGGATCTCCCTGGCCGGCGGTTCGGCGCAGGCCGTCACGGCGGCGAGGGCGCCGGCCATGCCCCACAGGGGAACCGCGAACGAATGTCGGCGCTGGAGCATGAACGTGGCCTCGAATGAGGGATGCCGAATAGTAATGACGGCCCGTCGCGCCGGTCGGAATTTGCAGTCGTCTCTGCCGCCATCGCTGTACTATTCAAAATCACCCCCGGCTGGAGACCTCAAATGACCTTCCGATGGCATCCACCTCCGGAGCTGGTTGACGGGGCCAACGTGACGCGGTTCATGCGGCGGCACGGCCTCGAGGACGCCCGGGCCGCGCGGGAGCGATCGGCCGCGGAACCGGAGTGGTTCTGGGACGCGGTGGTGCAGGACCTCGGTATCCGCTTCGACCAGCCCTGGCATACGGTGCTCGATGCGTCCCGCGGCCCCGAATGGGCCGACTGGTTCGTGGGGGGCAGGCTGAATGTCGTCACGAACTGCCTCTATCGGCACGCCGACGGCCCCGGGGCCGATCGGGCGTGCGTGGTGAGCGAGCGGGAGGACGGGCTTGCCGTCGAACTGAGCTGGCGGGAACTGGCCACCCTGGTGCGCCGGTGCGCCGCCGGCCTGCGTGCCGCCGGCGTGAATCGGGGCGACCGGGTCGCGGGCTACATGCCCATGACCGAGGATGTGGTGATCCAACTGCTCGCGTGCGCCCACGTGGGGGCCATCTTCATCCCCATTTTCAGCGGGTACGCGCCACCGGCCGCAGCCGAGCGACTGCGGGATGCCGGCGCGGTACTGCTCTTCACCGCCGACGGGACGTATCGGCGGGGAAAGTGGAGCCCGATCAAGCCGAATGCCGACCTGGCGGTGGCAGACGTGCCTTCCATCCGTCACGTCGTCACCGTCCGCTATCACGACGAGGAGATCGCCTGGCAGGCCCCGCGGGATGTGATGTGGGACCGGTTCCTGGAACAGGGGGATGAGGCGGAAGTCGAGTCCATGGGCAGCATGGACCCGTTCCTCATCCTCTACACCTCCGGGACCACGGGCCGCCCCAAGGGCACCGTGCACAGCCATGCGGGTACCCTGGTCCAGGTTGCGAAGGAAACCGGATACGCATTCGACCTCAAGCGCGACGACCGGTTCTTCTGGCTCACCGACATCGGCTGGATGATGGGCCCATGGAGCATCCTGGGGGGGCTCTTCCACGGGGCGACCATCCTGCTCTACGACGGGGCCTTCGACTGGCCGGCACCTGACCGGCTGTGGGAAATGGTCGCGCGACAGCGCATCTCCGTGCTCGGCCTGTCCCCCACGGCCGTGCGGCTTGCCCGTCGTGCCGGGGTCGAGCCCGCGGAAGCGCATGACCTGTCCGCACTCAGGATCCTGGGCAGCACCGGCGAGGCCTGGGACGAGGAAAGCTGGGAGTGGTACTTCACCAGGGTAGGGCAGGGCCGCTGTCCGGTTATCAACATCAGCGGAGGCACCGACATCATGGGCTGCTTCCTTTCACCCCTTCCGGTCGATCCACTCAAGCCATGTACGCTCGTCGGGCCGGGACTGGGCATGGCGGTGGACGTCTGGGACGAGGCAGGACATCCGGTGCGCGGGGAGGTCGGCTATCTGGTCGCGACGAAGCCTGCGCCTTCCATGACCCGCGGCTTGTGGAACGACCCGGAGCGCTATCTCGAGGCATACTGGTCGAAGTGGGACGGTGTCTGGAACCACGGGGACTGGGCGCGGATCGATGAGGACGGCTACTGGTTCCTGGAGGGGCGGGCTGACGACACGCTCAAGGTGGCAGGGCGGCGGATCGGGCCCGCCGAAGTGGAAGGCGCCCTGATGGCGACGGGCCGGGTGCGGGAAGCGGCGGCGGTCGGGGTGCCGCACCCGGTGAAGGGGGAAGGCATCGCCTGCTTCGTGGTGTGCCGGGATGGCGTGAGGCCGGACGAAAAGCTCAGGAAGGAGCTCGTCGAGGCAGTGGTGCTGCAGCTGGGTCGGGTGGATCGTCCGGAGCGGGTCCTGTTCGTCACCGACCTGCCGCGTACGCGGAGTGCCAAGATCCTCCGGCGGCTGGTGCGCGCGCGCTACCTGGGGGAGAAGGACCTGGGCGACCTGTCGAGCCTGCAGAATCCCGGGGCGCTCGAGGCAATTGACCAGGCGCGTTGACGGTGCTGGCTTCGGCAACTGTAAACCGCAGAGGCGTGCCCCCCCCGCGCCTCTGTGGTTTGCCTTTCAGCGTAATGCGGACAATGCCGAAGCGGCGGAGCGGATGCCGTTGACGATCTGGTCATCCGGCGTGGCGAAGGAGATGCGCAGGTAGCCGTCCTGCATGAACCCGGTACCGGAAGCCGTGACCACGCCGGCCTCACGGATCAGGTACTCCATCACGTCATTCGAGTTCCGCAGCACCTCCCCGCCCGGTGTCGTCTTTCCTAACAGGCCACGCACGTCCCAGAACGAGTAGAACGAAGCCGGGGTTGGCCAGACCTTCACGTGGGGCAGCGCCACGGCCTCGCGCTGGAGAAGGTCGCGCTTCTCCTGGAGGTCATCCCGCAGGTCCATGTCGTAGGGCTCCGCGATCGCGGCGAGGGCGCTGTACTGCGTCGGCACGGCGGGACCGGATGTGTAGTGGCTCTGGAGGTTGGCCATCGCGCGCGCGAGGTCCGGCGGTGCGACCGACCAGCCGATACGAAGCCCGCCGGTGCGGCGGAAGTTCTTGCTGATCCCGTCCACCTGGATGACCCAGGGGAGCGTGTCTTCGTCGAGCCGCGGCTCCGGATAGTCGCCACCGTCGAAGACGATCTTCCAGTACAGGCGGTCGAGGACGAAATAGATGCGGTGCTCGACGCAGACCTGGAGCAGGGCCTCGATTTCCTCAGCCGAATAGAGCTGGGCTGTGGGGTTCACCGGGTTGTTCAGCAGGAAGAGCTTCGCGTGCGGACGCATGCGCAGGTTCCGGCGCAGGTCGTCGGCGGTGACCTTGAGGTAGTTGCGGTCGCCCGCGGAGGGGAGGACCATGATGGGCACAGCGTATGCCGTGACCGCGAGCGGCTGGTAGCTGACCCACGGCGCCGTATCGAACAGGACGCAGTCGGCGGAGTTGCAGACAGCAAGGAAAATATTGAAGAGGCTCTGCTTGGCCCCGGCGGTGATCACCACGGACGACGGATCGTAATGTTTTTCCAGGCCCAGCCAGCGCAGGACCTCCGCGCGGAGGGCGGGAATGCCCGACGGATCCTCGTACATGGTCTGCCCCTCGCGGTAGGCACGCACCCCGGCGTCCCGTACGTGCGGGGCCAGTTCGCCCTTTGTCTCGCCCAGCCCGAAGTCGTAGACCGGGAGGTTGCGGGCGGTGCGTTCACCGACCAGGCGCTTGAGTTCGAGGGTGAGGGAGGGGCGGAACTTGAGGAGCTTGGACGAGATGCGTTCGGAATCGATCATGGGTTTCCGATCCGGAGGGGGCTATGGGAGGATGGGACGGAGGGGCGGAATGGGCAAGGGGACCGGGCATGGGGTATGGGGGATCGGGAATCGGGTGTCGGGTGGAGGTTTCGGAACGGAGCGATTCACCAGAAGAAATGACCTGTCATCTCGAAGGGCCGAAGGCCCTGAGAGATCTCAAGCCTGCCATCGTGTGGAATCCCTGCTCTACCCGAACCACTCCTTTGCCGGATCCATCCAATGCGGGTTAGCGGACTGTATCAAGGCGATCTTCTTGCGGCGACTCCACCTCTTCACTTCCTTTTCCCTGGCAATAATCGGCAGCGCCTGGGGGCATAGCTCATACCAGACCAGCTTTCGTGTCCGGTAGCGTGCGCTGAAGCCTGCGCCAAGGCCCGTCCTGTGCTGCCAGACCCGGCGCACGAGATCACTCGTCATCCCTACGTAGAGCGTCCTGGTCAGGCTGGCCATCATGTACACGGCGAACATCGTTCTTCCCGTTGAAGATCGCTGTGAACATGAGGCAGTCGGCGAATATGTTAGGCATCCAAAAGTGCCGTTGGGTACTCAATTGTACCTGGCTCTCGATACCGGGCTGCCCTTGAGATCTCTCGCTGCGCTCGAGATGACACGATTCCTTCGCTTCACCTTTCACCTTTCACCGTTCACTTCTTGCTTCTCACCGCCGTCATCATCCCCTTCGTAATCACCTGCCGGACGTCAAGGAACCCGTTCCACGGGTCCACCTTGAGCGATGCCAGTCGGCGGGGAACGGACCGCACGTTGAACGCGGCAGGATCATCGACGCGTGAGAGTTCATCCCAGCGGAGGGGCGTGGCGACCGGGGCACCGGCGCGGGCCCGGGTGGAGTAGGAGGCCACGGCGGTGGCCCCGCGGCTGTTACGGAGGTAGTCGACGTAGATCTTCCCGTGCCGTTTTGCCTTGCTCATGGTGGCGACGTAACGCGAGGGGCTCCGGCGCTCCATCAGCCGCGAGATGCCGGCGGTGAAGGCCTTGAGGTCATCCCAGGAGGTGCGGCGCTCGAAGGGGACGACCACGTGGAGACCCTTGCCGCCCGAGGTCCGGAGCCAGCTCTCGAGGCCCAGCTCCTCGAAGACGCCTCGCATTTCCACGGCCGCCTCCTGGAGTGTCTTCCAGGTGACGCCGGGCCCGGGGTCCAGATCCATCACGAGCCGGTCCGGGCGCTCGATCCGGTCGGCGCGCGCGCCCCACGGATGCATCTCCAGCACCCCGAGCTGGACGAGGGCGATCAGGCCCGCCAGGTCGCGGATCATGACGTAGACGCCAATGCCGTTCTCTTCCCGGATTTCCACGCCGTGGATGGCGTCCGGCACCGAATCCGACACGTGTTTCTGGTAGAAGCATTCCCCGGTCATTCCCCGGGGGCAGCGCACCAGGGAAAGCGGCCGGTCGGCCACGTGGGGCAGGATCCAGTCGGCCACCGCCTCGTAGTACCCGGCCAGGCCCCGCTTGGTGACGCCCTGTTCGGGATAGAGCACCCGGTGCGGGTTGCTGAGCGTGATGCCGGCGACACTCTCGGTGGATCTGGCGGCCATGGCGTGCTACTCCTCCAGCCAGGGGGCTGTCAATGGCCCGGTGGGGAGCGCCGCGAGGCGCGGGTCAGGCGGATCCGACGGAGGCTGGTAAGTACCACGGTCAGCGTGACCAGGGTCCACACCAGGGTGAACCACAGGCGGGTCTCGGGCGGCGCCTCACCTACGCGCGCCAGCGAGTAGACAAGCGCCGCCCCGATCTCCACGATGACAACGGCTGCGAGGAGACGCAGCACCTCGCGGCGGACGGGTGTCAGGTGTCGCGGCCCTTCGCGTGCGCCGGCGGGTGGGTAGCTTCGACCGCGGTGAAACGTTCGAGCACGCGGTAGCGGTGCTCGGCGTCCTTCGGCACGACCCACGAGTCACCCGGCTCCAGCAGGACCATCTGTCCCTCGAGGTACAACTCGGCCTTTCCCGCGATCACGTACCCGACTGTCTCGTAAGCACGGGAGTGACTCAGCTTGTCGTCCCGTGCCTCCTCTCCGTCCCAGAGCCTCATGGCGAGGCCGGTCCCGCTGGCCAGGTATCGCTGGCCGCCTGGACCGCGGGGTGAGTGCGCAGACTGCACTTTCTTGATCGACGTGTCTCCCATGTCGTTTTCCTCCTCCAAGCCCCAGTCTAGCGGGACGACGCCACGCCTTCCGTGACCTGTGTCGCAATTGAGCGCCACGCAGGCCGGCTACCCTCGGCACTAACCCGCCAGGGGAGCCAGAGCAGCGTGACGGAAGCGGCGATGTCGGACTTCCGGGGCGAGACGGGGCGCGGCCCGATGCTCGCCTCGCCGGCCTCCTCCACGTCGGCCGCGGCGGCGCGTGCTTCCGCATCCAGATCCTGCATGCGCGTCTCCAGCGCGGCCAGCTCCTCGCGCGCCCGGGCGACGTCACCCTTCTCCCGGCCCGCGCGGCTCATGCCGCGCATGGCAGTCGTGGCGCGTCCGATGTTGCCGACGCTGGTGACCTTTCGCCCAAAGAGCGCGCCCAGGACCGTGGCGCCGACAGAGATGGCCGACTGTGCGCCGGCCTGGCGGAACTGCGACTCTTCGCGATCAACCTTCTGGCGGGCCCGACGGATCTGATCCTCAAGGCGGCGCACCTTCGGAGCGTACCGGGCCCGGAGCTTCTCCACCTCCCTGTCCCGGCGCTCCCGCCCTGCCTCGCGCACCCGCACCCGGAAGTCACCCTCCGACTCACCCACCGCCGACACCAGTTTCACGTCCGGGGCCTCGAGGAGGGTGATCTCGCCGTTCTGGTACATCCAGGTCTGGAGTTTCTTCGCCCACGTCCCATAACTGGCTGCGCGAAGCGCCGTCGCCGGGAGCGAGCCGAAGTCCGCCCCTCCGACGGGCATGTCCGCCAGGGTGAGTGCTGCATCCGGAAGGTCTTCACCTGACTCCCAGACGTCCGCCGGCACACGGCCCTCGAGCGGCACAAGGCGCTGGCGGTGCTCCCAGCAGTCCACGTCGCTCCGGCGGTCCACGAAGTGCAGGTCCGCCTCTCCCATGAGGGCCGGCTGGTATCGGATCGGGCCCGTGGCGCCATCGGCCGGCGCGACAAAGCGCTGACGGACCTCCGCTGGTAGTGCCGGCCGTTCACCACCACGGTCAGGCGCCTCCGCGGTGGTCTCGAGCGAGGCGGGGGATGCCTGCCGGGCCGGCAGTCGAACCTGCCGGCCCGCCATCAGGGTTTCGATTTCCCGCCGCGTGAGTGGTCCGCGCAGGTAGGAGAGCGCCCACCGGGTATGCAGCAGGGCCGGCGCGTCCTCATGCACGTTGTGCATGAGGAACACCCGCTTGTCGAGCCCGGACAGAATGCGGTCGAAGGCCGCGCGGTCCATGCCGCCGGCTCCCGCGCTTTCAAGGCCGTCAAGCACGCGCAGCTTGTCGCGTTCCGTCTGCAGGCGTCCGATGAACCAGGTCCCGGTGTTCGAGAGCCCCTTGTAGTCCAGGTCGACCGGGTTCTGGGTGGCCAGCACGACCCCGAGCCCGTACGCCCGCGCCTGTTTGAGCAAGGTGAGCATCGGGAGCTTGGACGGGGGTACGGCGCTCGGCGGGAAGTACCCGAAGATCTCGTCCATGTAGAGCAGGGCCCGCAGGCTGGCCGTCCCGGCCTGCCCGCGCATCCAGGCGACGATCTCGCTCAACAGCAGCGTGACGAAGAACATGCGCTCGGCGTCGGTCAGGTGCGCGATCGAGATGATCGATATGCGGGGCCGGCCTTCGGGCGTCCAGAGCAGCCGCTGGATGTCGAGCGGTTCACCCTCCATCCACGCCGCGAATCCCGGCGAGGCGAGGAGATTGTTGAGCCGCATGGCCAGCGCAGCACGATCGCGCGACGGGTAGAATGATTCGAGGTCCATCACGCCGACCCGGTCGAACGAGGGTTGCTGGACCTCCCGGATGAGGTCGGCCAGGTCCAGGTCCTCACCAGCCTGCCATTTCCTGTCGAGGATCGTGGCGAGCAGGATATGCTCCCGGCTCTTGAGCGGGTCGGCATCCACGCCGAGGAGCCCCAGGAGGCCCGAAACGGCCGCCGCCACGCGATCCTGGCGGGCCTCCGCATCGTCACGCTGTGCCGCCGGGGGCGCTGCAAAGCTCCGGAGAATCGAAAGCGGCAGTCCGGCCGTGCTGCCCGGCGTGTAGATGGTGCGCTCGGCTGCCTCCGCAAAGCGCGCGATCCGGGCCCCATCCTGGTCCCAGGCCGCCAGCCCCTCGCGCCACTGTTTCGCGGTGGCTTCGGCCCACGCGTCGGGGGTCAGGTCACGCCGCGCCGCTTCACCTTCGTCGATCCAGGGCCGGAAGTCCGCGGGCCGCAGATCGGGGAAGGTGAGCATCAGGTTGCCGAGGTCGCCCTTGGGATCGATGACGATGACGGGTATCCCGTCGATGGCCGCTTCCTCGATCAGGCTGATCCCCAGTCCGGTCTTGCCACTTCCCGTCATGCCGACGCACACCGCGTGCGTGGTCAGGTCCCGGGCATCATAGAGCACGGTGCCTTCTCCCGGCGCCCGGGCGACCGTATCGTAGAGCCGGCCGAGGTAGAAGCTGCCCAGTTTCTCGTAGAGCGGCAGTGCGTCCGTCATGGTCCGGCAGGCTCCGGTGCAGGGAGAAGAATCGTGTCGCTACGATCCATTGTCCGCGCGCTCTTCCCAGCGCGGGACCGCCAGACCGCCGGCATCCTCGTAGAACCCGAGGTCGCGCCCATTGAGGAGTTTGGCCAGCCACGCGATCTGGCCCGTGTGCATCGAGAAATGCTCCACGACATGATACACCGCGGAGATTCCCGAGACGTCACGACCCTGGATCAGGTACGAGCGAGCCAGCGCACCATCGTCCATGCGTTCCAGCACCCTGTCGGCATCCGTCACGGCCCCGTCGAGGCGCTCCAGCAGCTCTGCCGCATCCATTCCATCGCGCTGGTCGAATTCCGCCTGGCGCTGCCGGGTGTCAGGCGCGCCGTCCAGGCCCGCCACGATCCACTGGCGGACGTTACCCGCGAGGTGCAGCATGAGGTTGCCGATGCTGTTGGACGCCTCGTTGGGCCGCCACCAGAGCTGGGGAGTGGTGAGTGGCGCGATGGCCAGCCGGATCTTGGCGGGATATTCCCGCACCAGGAAGTGCCGGGAGTGGTCGAGGAAAGAGGAGGAGAGGGACATTGTTAGTGAGTAGTGAGTAGTGAGTAGTGAGTAGTGAATCACTGACTGGTCAGGGTTTTCCTCATCCGCCCAGGTGTTCCGCCACCTTCCGGCCGGCCATGAGGCCGGCGGCGGTGCCGATCACACTGACGATGAAGGCCGCCATGATCCCGCCGGGCGATCCTATCCACCAGCCGACCGCACCACCCAGTGTAGCCCCGGTCCAGCCCAGCGCCTTATGCAACGGGTCCCCCCTGGCTGCGAAACTCACCACACGAGTCACTAATCACTAATCACTAATCACTGATTTCACAGCATGTAGCCGCTCAGGAACCAGAGGAGGAACGCCACGATCAGGACCGTGCCGAGGAGCAGGCCGAGGGGGGACCGCAGCAGGGCCATGAACCGGCTCGCCGGGCTGCGGAACGGGCGTTTGGGATTTTCATGCATGCGGAGGCAGACCTCAGAGTACGTGGTGGGCGCGCAGCGCCGTCGCGAGCGCCGCTGCCGTCGTGTGGTGGTGCACGCGCATGCCGAGCGCGCGCGCTGGTCCGAGGTTGGCCTCGCGGTCGTCGATGAACAGCACGCCGGCCGGGGCGGCCTGGAGCAGGGCAAGGGCACGTTCGTACAGGCGGGGATCCGGCTTGCGGAGTCCGAGCCAGCAACTGGAGAGGAAAGCGGCGAACACTCCGCGCAGGCCGAAGTGCCGGATACGGTGGGCGTTCAGTTCCGCCGATTCGTTGTTCACGGTCGCCATCGTGGTCCTGCCGGCGGCGTGCGCCGCGCGCGCCAGGGTGATGGTTTCCTCGTGTGGCCGGCTCTGTTCCAGCATGAAACTGCGGAACTCCTGCCGGGAGAAGTCCCTGGGCCGGTCGAAAACCACCCGATCCAGGTAGGTCTCGAGGGTCATGCGGCCGCATTCCCATTCTCCTACCACGTAGCGATGGCGCGCATCGAACTCCGGGTCGAGCCCGAAGTGCTCTGCCGCGCGGGTGCGTGCGTGGTGGTCCCAGCCGTTGGTGCCGAGGACGCCGCCGACGTCGAAGAGGACGTGGGTAAGGTGACTCAAGGAGTCGCCGCACGGACGGGCGTGGCGTCCACAACGTGACGCACCGGAGGCACGGTGCGCAGGTAAGCGTAGATGGCAGAGAGGTCGGCATCGGTCATCCCCGAGAAAGCTGCCCAGGGCATGGGTGAATCCTTGAGTGGAGCAGCGGAACTGTCCCGGCCACGCCAGACCCGAAACAGCGTCAGAAACCCCTCTTCCGTTGTGGCGCCGAGCCCGGTTGCATCCGGAGTGAGATTACGCGACCGGAGCATGAGACCACCCGGGCTCCTGATGGCATGCCCCCCGGCAAAGAGGCTGTCCTGCTGCAACTCCACGCGCTCGTCAACTGGCGTATGGCAGAACTTGCAGCCCGCAATGGTTGTGAGGTACCGGCCGTAGACAACCTCGTCTGTCGGGTCGATGGCAGGCACCGGTCCGTTGAGCGGCTTCGGCGCCATCTTGATGAAGAAGCTGACCGGGAAGTCGATGTCGGTCGG
The DNA here is from genome assembly GCA_963825055.1 of uncultured Gemmatimonadales bacterium. Classification (GTDB taxonomy): domain Bacteria; phylum Gemmatimonadota; class Gemmatimonadetes; order Gemmatimonadales; family GWC2-71-9; genus CAWGSK01. Next base: position 85,003 of record CAWGSK010000003.1, on the reverse strand, counting down.
CTGGCGCGGCCGGTGCACCGCGGGAATGGTCCGGAGCCAGGCGACGATGGCCGCCACATCACTGTCCGACATGACCCGGAACTGGGCGTAGGGCATCATGGGGAAAAGCGCTTTCCCCTGGTTGTTCACGCCTTCGCGGATCGCCCGGCTGATCTCGCCGTCCGTCCAGCTGCCGAGGCCGGTTGCGCTGTCCGGCGTGAGATTGGCAGGACAGAGCGTGCCCGGGAAGCCATCACTGTTATCCACGCACGCGCCGCCGGCGAGATACGCGCCGGGGCTGCCTGTCCCATAGCCTTCCGTATGGCAAAAGGCGCACGGAGTCACGTGGTTCACCAGGTACTCTCCCCGCGAGAGGCGCGCGGGAGTGCGTTCTATCGGATCCGGGTCGGCCGGTCGGCTGGCGGGCTTGTAGGTCAGTGCGAAGACTGCGGAGCCACCGATGATGACCAGGACGATGACCAGAATGGCAACCAGCAACCCGATGATAAGCTTACCCATGTGTTCAATCCTTCCAGGGGAGAAGGCCCGTGTCGATCGGGGAGGTCATGTCGTCGCCCTCTTCACTGTCAGGGAGTGCTGTCGCGAGGTGCGGGCAGCGTCCCGACCAGTTGGCTGTCGGCCTCCCGGCCCCGGCGGATGGTGAGCGCAGCCGGCCCCCTCCGGACCAGCCACTGCCGATCGCCTGCCGTGGCGTACATGGAGGCTGCGGGGTGAATGAACCTGCCGCTCGTGTCGAGCGTGTCCAGGGCCGTTGCGGTGCCCAGGTCGCCGACTTCCGCCAGGCGGAGTCCCCGCTTCCGGAGCGGGTCGTCATACTGCAGGCCCAGGTCGAGGCGAAAGGCTCCGGCCGGGGTCACCACGGTGCCGCCGCGAAGGAGAAGGTCGAAATCGATGTCGGTATTGAATGGCAGCCGCTCGTAGCTCCCCGGGGAGGGTGCCTCCGCCATCGGGGTGAGCTGATACAGCGCGGTGAGGATGGCAGCGACGTTGAGCGCCCGAAGCTGCTGCTTCTCTGGATCGCCGGGGAGGGCGCCGCTCTCGATGAGAACGGTGCTGGTTCCCCACCGCTGCATCAGGTCGCCGAAGGCGCGGGGGTTGAAGGTGTCGTCATACCGGGCCAGACGGTTGTCCAGCACGGGATGCAGGGCACGCGCGATGGCGGCGGCCATGGTGCGGGCCCGCTCCCGGGTGGCGTTGTAGCTGCCGGCGCTGCTGAAGGCGGGTGCCAGGAGCGAGATCGCGACTTGCTTCCCGTCCTCTCCCGCGCGGTTGAGCGCGCCCTGGTCGTGCAGGTTGAATCCGATTTCCGCCTTGAGGCCGTCACGCAGGGCCTTGAGGGCCCGGCCTTCGGGCGTGGCCAGGGCCCCGGCGTCGCGATTGATGTCAACGCCGAGCGCGTTGGTGCGCTGGAAACGCTCCGCGCCGTCCGGGTTCAGCATCGGCACCATCGTGATCGTGAACGTGCGTTCGAGCAGGGTCCGGAGTGAATCGCGATCGGGGACCGCCAGCCAGCGGATGATGTCGGCCAGGGCCATCGTGGCGGTGGACTCGTCACCATGCATCTGGGACCAGAGCAGGACGCGGGTTCGCCCCTGGCCGAACGTGATTGCCCGCAGCGGCCGCCCCTGAACCGACTTGCCGATCTCCGCGACCCGGAGCACGGGAGAGGTCAACGCGGGGCCCAGCGCCTGCCAGAGGGTCTCCTGGGTGAAGCGACGGCTCTCAAGGCCGGGTGCACGATAGTCCCGGGCGATGCGCAGCCCCTGATCGAGGCAGCAGGCGGGCTCCTGGGCGCCGGCACCCTGGACGAACACGGTGAGCGCAAGCACTGGAAACAGCTGCCGGCACGCGAGCATGGACGTTCTCCTGATGAGAAGGTCGGTCAGGTCAGCGCTGGAACGGGGTGAGGGGGGCGCTGACGTCCTGCGGGAGCGTCGCGGCGAACCGCGCCAGCCGGGCCAGGGCGATGGCTGCCTGACGGTCACCAGCGGCGAACCGCTCCTCAGCGGGACGGACGGAAACCGAGTCACCGCGGAGTTCGACATACCCCAGCCGCCGGCCCTCACGGCTCACGGCGAGCGAGAGCACGCCGGCCTTCGCACGACCCGTACCGCGCATCGACCCGCCGGGTGTCTGTGCCAGGATATCAATATGGTTGCCCGTGGCCGTGACGCGCGTGCCCAGTCTCACGGCGAGTTCCAGCCCGGGAACAGTCAACGTCACGCTCGCCTGGCTGTCGTCATATCGGAGGGAGAAGCCCGCCAGCGTCGCCGGGTCCGCCAGCACACCGGAGGCGGTGCCGGTCCGCCGGAGATCCTCCCCGGCGATGACGTAGTCGGCATACCGGGTCGGGCCGGCGCCCACACGGACGCCGAAGGCGTTGCCGCCGCCAAGCGGCCGGAGATCGGCGAATCCCACCGGATTGGCGGCATGGTCGGCTCCGGCGCCGGTGCTGTCTCGCGGATAGAGAACGAACCGTGCTACGCCTCCCGGTGTCCCTGGCAGTGCCGACGGCATGAAGCCCTCCCGCGCCGGGTCCCAGGACCAGATGCGCCCCGCGTCCCCGTGTTCCGGCACGAGCCGGGAGAGCGGCCCCGCCGTCGCCAGTCCCGTCTCGACAGCATAGCTCCGCCATGGCGAAGTGGACAGGACCGCCGCCAGGGCCTCGACCTGGTCTTCGACCCCGCTGCCGGTGAAATGGTTTTCCGGGGCTGCAGGATCGGTGCAACCGACTACGGCAGTCAACGCCAGCAGCACGAGAGTGGCGCGGGGCATGCTAAAGCCAGCCCTTCCGCCGGAAGTAGCGCAGCATGACGCCGGCCACGACGAGGAGCACGAGCCAGAAGATCAGGTAGCTGTAGCGGAAGTGCAGCTCGGGGAAGTAATCGAAGTTGGTACCGTAGATGCCCGCGATGAACGTCAGCGGAATGAAAATGGCCGCGAAGATCGTCAGCACTTTCATGACCTCGTTCATGCGGTTGCTGACGGCGCTGTGGTACAGGGTCATCTGGTCCGAGAGCATTTCCCGGTAGGTGTCCACCGCCTCCGAGGCCTGGGCCGCGAGATCCTGGAGGTCCTTGAGGAATGGGACCGTGGCGTCGTCGATCAGGTCGGAGTCGAGCTTGGCGAGCATGATGATGGCTTCCCGCGCGGGACGCACCACCTTGCGGAAGTAGTTGGTCTCCCGCTTGAAGTCCCCGATGCGCTCGATGATCCAGGGCTCGGGGTCGTCGAGCACCTCATCTTCGACATCCTCGATCCGCTCGCCGAGCAACTCGATGGTGCGCAGGTAGTTCTCGACGACCGTGTCCAGCAGGGCGTAGGCCAGGTAATCGGCCTGCGCGCCCCGGATCCGCCCCTTGCCGTTGCGAATGCGTTCCCGGACCGGATCGAAGACATCACCGGTGCGCTCCTGGAACGTCAGCACCAGCCCACGCCCCATGACCAGGCTGAGCTGCTCGCCGATGACACGCTCTTCGGCAGGCTCGTACCGCAGCATCTTGAGGGCGACGAAGAGGTAGTCGTCGAAGTCGTCCAGCTTCGGGCGCTGTCCGGTGTTGAGGATGTCCTCCACCATGAGCGGATGGAGCCCGAAGGTCGTCTGGATCCGGCCCATCAGGTCCAGGTCCTGCAGTCCGTCAACGTTGATCCAGGTGATCGTCTCGGTGCCGCGATAGCGCGTGGCGCCTTCGAGCGAATCGAGTTCCCGCTCCTCGAGCCCATCCGGGGTGTAGTCGATGACCCGAATGCGGGCCTGCGCCATTTTCTCCTCGCCGATGAATACCAGCGAGGCGGGCGAACGCCCGATGCCGCGGTCGCGCTTCTTGAGGAAACGAGCCATTTCCCAATGTAATCAGGGCGGACAGGGCGGACGGGACGGACAGGGTGGCCCACCGTCCCGATCACCCGGTTCAGATCACGATCGAGAGCACCAGTGCCAGGAGCGCCACCATCAGGGCCAGGCCGGCGAACAGAAGGGGAACCGTGGGAGGATTCCTGAGCAGGGCGCCCGCACCAGGGGGCAGGGCCTCCGGCGCATAGAGCGACTGTCGCATGACGCGCTCGGCGGCGAGGACGTCCTCCATCGCCGCCCTGAAGTTCGCCTGGGTGATGCGCTTGTCGCGATCGGGGCCCGGGGCGGCGGCAGCGATCTGGGCCGCCTTGAAGACGGCGTTCCGGATCTGGCCGCCGCTTGCCGGATAGGTTTCGGCAAGCGCTGCAAAGTCCACGTCTGGCGCGAGTGGCGTTCGGTCGGGATGGACCTGGAGGCGCCAGATGGCCTCCCGCTCGCGGGCGTCGGGCATCGTGAAGAGGATGTGCGTCTGGATTCGCCGTTCGAAGGCCGGGTCCATGTTGGCCGCGAGATTGGTGGCGAAGATGGTCACGCCGTCGAAGGCTTCCAGTTCCCGGAGCAGCACGTTGACCACGATGTTCGCCTCGCGCTCGTACGCGTGGGTGACGGAGGCAAACCGGCGCGATGCGATCGCGTCGGCTTCATCGAAGAAAAGCACCGCCTGCTGCCGCGCGGCCGACGCAAAGACGCTCGCCACGTGCTTCACCGTCTCGCCCGCCCAGCGCGACTCCATCTCGCTGTACCGGACGGCGAGGAGTGGCCGGTCCAGGGCATGGGCGACGGCCTCGGCGCAGAGGGTCTTTCCCGTTCCCGGGGGGCCTGCGAAGTTGAACGCGAGGCCGAGTCCCGTCGCGTGCCGCTCTCCCAGGCCCCATTCCTCCAGGATCAGCCGCCGATGCCGGATCAGGGCGAGCGCCTGGTCCAGCGCCCGACGCGTATCAGGCGGCAATACGACATCGTCAAACGTCCGCTCGGGGGTAACCGCCTCGTACAGCTCAGGCCGGCCGGAGAAGGCGCCCAGAAGGAGATCGCGGAAGGATTCGGCCATTTGACCGCCGGGTATCGGGTATCGGGGATCGGGAATCGTCGACTGCCGACTGCCGACTGCCGACTCCTACTGCCTACTGCCTATTGCCTACTGCCTACTGCCTACTGCCTACTGCCCGTCTTCTCCAGGGATACAAGCATCTCCGCAAGCTCCTCCGTCACATAGCAGTGCATGCCGATCGGGACGAACCCCGCCCTGGCGAAAGCCTTCCGATAGAAGGTGGCCGGGCGATCCTGCCATCCCTGCATGTCACCAAGCACCTCGTCGTCGGCCGTGTAAGCCTCGAGATAGGCGAATGACGTCCGTCCGGCGATCCAGGCGAGGCCGCTCCGCAACTCCGGCGCCGGGACGTAGTGGAGCACGTCGCAGCAGACGACGAGGTCCCACGGCCCATCCAGACCGAGCTCGTCCAGGTGGCCGAACGAACCCAGGCGGAGGTGACGGCGTTTTCCATACCGGCGGACGGCGTATTCACTCGAGTCCACGCCGGCGTAGTGCGCGCGCGGGCGGAGGGCGTGGACGTGGGGATACCATGCCCCCTCCCCCGCGCCGATGTCCAGTACCGTGGCCACCCGGGCTCCGAGCAGGTGTTCCGCGATGCCCAGGACCATGGCCACCTTCCGGCGCACGTCCGCCGACGTCCCCACCCGGTTGTGCGGGTCGCGATACCAGCGATCGAAGTAGGCACGGTCGTACCGCTTGGTGGGCATGGTCACCACTCGACCGAAATGCCGGTCCGAAGCGTCGTGTCCAGATCGGTCACGCCATCGGGCGGACGGCTGTCATAGCGCGCGTTGAAACTGTTGGTGAGCGCGACCGGGCCGGCCAGTGTCAGCGCGAGGCGTGCGTCGGTCAGGACGCGGATGTCGCCGAAGTCGTCGAACCGCGGCTGGGCGTAGGCGGTGAGCACGATGCCCAGGCGGTCCAGCGGATCCAGCCGCGCCGAGACGTAGTTGCTCCAGCGGTGGCTGGTCACCTCGCGGGGATGGACGGCGGAATCCGGCAGGTCGTAGCGCTCGTGCTCCAGCATCCAGGCGGTGCCGACCGCCAGGCGGAATGTCGAATCGCGGACCAGTTCGAACCGGGGGCCGAACCCCGCGAGGCCGCGGAAATCGAGCTTCCGCGACTTGTTGTAGTCCACCTGGGTGAACGCCTCGGCCCGGAGCCACGGCGCCAGTACCCGGCTGTGGCGCAGGTGGACGAGCCCTTCGTTGGAGAACCGCTGCCCGTCCTGCCACCCGACGTTGCCGCTGCCGACCACAAACGTGAGCGTGCGGGGGGTGGCCAGGTCCATCCGCCCGCCGAGGCCAACCAGCACGAGGGAGACACTGCCGGTCCGGACCGTAAGGTCTCCCCGCGCATCGCCGGAAAGGCCGGCGGTGTCGTTGTCGAGCCGCAGGCGCTCGGTGTTGACCTGGGCGCCGGCGCGAGTGGTGGCGCCGGCGAGGAGGGCGAAGAGCAGGGCGAAGCGGATGGGGTTCACGCGCGGGCCGTTCCCGGTCGAGTCTGAGGTCGTGTGCTCCGCCCGGGAACATAATGTCACGTCATGCGAACTCAGGGCGCGGGGACCAGCAGCGAGATGGTGTAGCGGACGCCAGCGTCGGCCAGGTCGGGCCGCGGGTTGACTTCCAGCGTGAGTGGATAGCCCAGGTCGGGGTCGTACTCGACGTCCACGCTGGCGGTTGCGGCGCGGCGGGCGGCGGAGTCGATCACCGTGAAGAGGTCGTCGACCGTGTACCAGCTGTCCCTCCAGGGGGGCGGAACGATCGAGTCGGTGGCAAGGTCCGTCACCGAGGTGATGCTGTCGCCGTGAACCGCGATGCGGACTGGCCCGGTGGTCTCCGGGGCGCAGAAGCAGTCCCGTCTGGTCTCGAAGGTGTAGTCCATGAATCCCCGGGCGTTCCACCTCGCCTTCGCGCGCTCCAGGCTGGCGAGGGAGGTGGGTCCGGTCGTGCTGCCGCATGCCAGGAGCGCGGCGAGCAGGGCAAGGCTTCCGAAATACCGAATCATGCGTATATGCTAGAGGTCGCGACGTGATTTCGGTGTGAGTCCCGTCACCGGCCCATCCCGGGCCTCCCCTCACCTGATGACTTCATGACCGACACCGAACCCGGCCGGCGTCTCTTCTTCCAGCGCCTCGCGGCTCTCCTCGTGGACGTGGTGCTCCTCCTCGGTGTCCTGATTCCGGTCGACATCCTGATCCAGCGGTGGCAGGACTACCAGCCCGTGACCGGGGCGGAGATCTGGAATGTGCTGCTCTGGAACTTCTCGGTACCGATCTGGGCCTACTTCCTGGCGAGCGATATTCTGCCCGGGCACGCCACGCCCGGCAAACGCCTGTTCCGCCTGCGGGTGCGCCGGGTGGATGCGCAGCCCCTCAGCACGGCCCGCCTGATCGCGCGAAACCTGGTCAAGCTGCTGCCGTGGGAACTGGTTCACTTCTCGGCCTTGAGCATTCCGCCCACGTCCACCCAGCGTCTGGGTCCTCCCTCCCTCACGATGACGCTGGCCAGCGTCCTGCTGGTCCTGTACTTCGTCGCGGCCGCGATCTCCCGCGGGCAGCGCAGCATCCCGGACCTGGTGGCGGGTACCGAGGTCGTGAGCCGGAGGACAGCCGATGCGAATTGACCGTGTTCTCGTTGCTGCCGCGCTTGGCGCGGTGGCGCTGGCGCTGGCCGGCTGGTTCATCGGACACGGCTTTGCCCGCGCCCGGACCGCGGACCGCTACGTGACGGTGAAGGGAGTGGCGGAACGGAACGCCGAAGCGGACCTGGCGCTCTGGCCCCTCTCGTACGTCGAAACCGATGATGACCTGGGCCGGGCGCAGGCAAGGATCGACGTCGACACCCGGCGGGTCTACGCCTTTCTCGCCCGGATGGGCCTCGACACCGCCCAGTCGGAAGTCCAGAACCTCGAGGTCACGGACAAGCTGGCCGATCCGTACCGGAACGGCCCCCTGGGAACCCGGTTCATCGTGGCGCAGACGATCATGGTTCGCTCGGACAAGCCCATGGCGGTGCTCGCCGCCAGCCAGCGGGTGGGCGAACTGGTGAACGCCGGCGTCGTGCTGTCCACCGGCGGCCGGTTCGGCCAGGGCCGGCCCACCTTTCTCTTTACCCGGCTCAATGACTTCAAGCCCGCCATGATCGCCGAGGCCACCTCAAGCGCGCGCGAGGCAGCGGAGAAGTTCGCGACCGATTCCCGCAGCACGCTGGGCGGCATCCGGCAGGCGAATCAGGGTGTGTTCCAGATCCTGCCCCGGGACCAGGCGCCCGGCTTTTCCGAGGAGAGCCAGCTCTACAAGACGATCAGGGTGGTGTCTACCGTGGAGTACTATCTGGAGTGATGGACAGGGCGGGCAGGGCGGACAGGAAAACGGGCGGCTGCAGCCGCCCGTTTTCGTACCGGGGTTCTCTGTCTAGGATCCCGCGGGAGGCGCTCCGCGGCGCCGCGGCATCGACTCACGATTCGTGTCGAACACCTTCTGCTGTTCCGGGGTCAGGAGGTCCCGTACGGCTGTGGCCTGGTCTTCGGCGGCCTTCCGGAAAGCCTGCATCTGCTCCGGGGCCGGGCGGGTGCCGGGCTCCATTTTCGGCATTTTCGCCTGGTAGGCCGCGGTCACGCTGTCCACCGCTGCCTTCTGGGCCGTGGTCAGTTCGATTCCCTGGAGCAGTCTCTGATTACGATACTGGAGCATCTGGCCCCGGTCGCGCATGCCGGCGCCGGGCCCCTGCGCCTGGACGGGAGCGGCAACACCGAGCCCGATTGCCAGCGCAAAGAGGGTATGGGAGAGCTTCATGCAACACCTCGATCATCAGGTAAAATGTCAGGCATCGTGCCTGTGAAAGGGATACGCAGCCACGGGGCCCGCCGTTGAGCGGGGGCCTGCCCGCCCGCGATCCCGGGCCCTCCCTGGCGCGCCTGGAACGGCTCACCCGGTGGCTGGATGACGGTCTGGCCGTGCCGGGTACGTCCTGGCGCTTTGGCTGGGATCCCATCCTCGGCCTGGTGCCGGGAGCCGGAGACGCGCTGGGCCTGGTGCTTTCCAGTTTCATCGTCCTGGAGGCCGCCCGCCTGGGCGCGCCCGGCGCGAGTCTCGCGCGGATGGTGGCGAACCTGGGCATCGACGCGGTGGCCGGCGCCGTCCCGCTGATCGGCGATCTGTTCGATGCCGGATGGAAGGCCAACCGCCGAAACCTCCGCCTGCTTCAACGCGTTCTGGAAAGGCCGGAGCGGGCGGTGCGGCGTGACCGCCTTGCGCTTGGCCTGCTGGCCGCCGGCCTCCTGGTGATGGTCGCCGGCGCGGCGACCATCGCCGCCATCACGCTCATCGCGCTCATCCGGCTGGCTTCTCCATGAGGCGGGCGCCAGCCGGCCTGACCGCAGGAGCCGCGCCCGACCGCCGGGAGGCGATCTGAGATGACAACCCCGATCAGTCACGAACTCATCGCCCTCCAGGAGCACCTGTCCGGGCGCTATTCCATCGAGTATGAACTGGGCCGCGGCGGGATGGGAATCGTCCTGCTGGCCCGTGATGTCGCCCTCGATCGACTGGTTGCCATCAAGCTCCTGCCCCCCGCCATGGCGGACGATCCGATATGCCGCGCCCGGTTTCTGCGTGAGGCACGGACGGCGGCCGGACTGTCCCATCCGAACATCGTACCGATCCATTCGGTCGAGGAATACGGCACGCTCGTGTTTTTCGTGATGGGATATGTGGACGGAGAAACGCTGCGGGAACGCGTTGAGCGGGTCGGACCGTTGTCGCCGCGCCTGGCGATGAAGCTGATGCAGGAGGTGGCCTGGGCGCTGGGCTACGCGCACGAGAAGGGCGTGATTCACCGCGACATCAAGCCCGACAACATCATGATCGAGCGGGGGACCGAACGGGCACTGGTCACGGATTTCGGTATCGCGCTTCACCGGCATGACACGACGCGGGGCGAGGGCGAAGTGATCGGCACCGCCAGATATATGAGCCCGGAGCAGGTGCTGGGTGAGGCGGTCGATGCCCGGAGCGACCTCTATGCCCTGGGCGCGACGTTCTTCTACGCCCTGACGGGGCGGAGTCCGATAGAGGGGAGCGATCTCCCGGCGATCATGGTGCGCCAGGTGGCGGAATCGGCCCCGGCGGTCCGGACGGTGCGTCCGGACGTGCCGGATCGCATCGCGGAGGTGATCGACCGGTGCCTGGCCAAGGATCCGGCCGAGCGCTGGCCAACCGGTGACGATCTGGCACGGCGGGTGGGCGAGGCCCGGGGCCGCGACCTCCGGGCACCGCCCATTGTCAGGAGCTTCGTTCGCAACGCCCAGGTGACCACCATGGTCGTTCTCGCAGTCATGCTGGCGGGGCAAGGGGTCAGTGTCGGGGAAGCGGGCGTGACGGCCGTCAACCTGGGGCCGGGGTTGATCGGCACGATTCTGCTGATCCAGCTGGTGGCGACCGCCCGCCGGCTGCTGCGGGAAGGCTACGCCTTTGACGATATCCACCAGGCCCTGCTGGCCGAGGCGCAATTACAGGAAGAAGAGGCGGCGGAGCTGGGACAGCGCCGGTGGCTGCGATGGCTGAACGGCCGGTGGCATCGTATCTGGGCCGGCCGGATCGGGCGCTGGTTCTTCCGGATCGCGGGCGTGGGGCTTTCGTCCCCGGAGCACCCGGTTCTTCCGTCGACCGACGCGACGGAGTTCGTGCTGGGGCGGTCGACGCTCGCGGTCTACGAGGGACTTCCGCCCGACATTCGCCGCCAGGTTCGCCACATGCCCGGTGTGGTCGAAGGCCTGGAGTCCCGGGCGGAGCGGTTGCGGGCGAACGGGGTTACCGGGCCGCCACTCAACGACACTGTGGCAGCGCTGGAGAACCTGCGGCTCGTCATGCTCAAACTCCAGGCCGGCCTCGGTTCCGTGGCTGACCTCACGTTTCAACTGGAGCGCGCCAGGGCGATCGGTGAGGCAGTGGATCGGGGGCTTGCCGCGCGCGCGGAGGTGGATGAGGAGCTTGCGGGGGATCAGGGATGACTCGAGGCGGATCTCCCGGCGCGAACAACTGCGAATGGATGGATGGCTGACTTCCCTGTCCCGAGGTGGATCCCATGCCGATAATGCTTTCCCGGCCCGGCGAAGCCGACTGCCCCGCATACTATGCCCGCTACGTCGAGCGGGTTCCGGACGACGCCATCCTGGGCCGGCTTGCTTCCCAGCTCGAGGTGACCATCTCCCTCCTCGCCGGACTGGACGAGGCGCGCGCGCAATACCGGTACGCCCCGGGCAAGTGGAGCATCAAGGACATCGTGCTGCACCTGAGCGATACCGAGCGGGTGTTCGCCGCGCGCCTGCTGCATTTCGCGCGTCACGATTCCACTCCGCTCCCGGGCTTTGAGCAGGATGAGTACGTGGTGGTCGGGAAAGCGGATGAGCGTCCGCTGGCTGGCCTGCTGACGGAACTCGAGGCGGTCCGCCACGGTACGGTTGCGTTATGCCGGGGGCTTCCCGACGAGGCATGGAGCGGCCGGGGGGTGGCGAGCGGTGTGGAATTCGCGGCCAGTGCCCTGCCGTGGATCATCGCCGGGCACGAGCTGCATCATCGGGCCGTCATCGAAGAGCGGTACCTGGGCTGAGGGTGGAACAAGCCAGGACGGACGGGGCGGGTTCACCCTGATGCACGCCTGAGCTTCAGGCTGCGCTCGATCTGGGCCTGGAGCATCTCGATCGCGACCTGGTTGCGGCCCCCCTCGGGGATGATGATATCCGCGTGCCGCTTCGACGGCTCGACGAACTCCAGGTGCATCGGCCGCACCGTGGCGAGGTACTGGTCGATGACCATGTCCACGGTCCGGCCGCGGTCGCGGGTGTCCCGCCGGAGGCGGCGAATGAACCTGACGTCGTCAGCGACATCAACAAAGATCTTGAGGTTGAAGAGTTCCCGCAGGCGCGCATCCACAAAGAGCAGGATTCCATCCACCACGACCACTTCATGAGGCTCGACCCGGATCGTCTCGGCGGCGCGGGTGTGGGCGACGAAGTCGTAGGTGGGCTTGTCCACCGCCCGGCCCGTCGCCAGTTCCTCCAGGTGCCGGATGAGGAGCTCGGTGTCGATGGCATCCGGATGGTCGAAATTGACCCGGCGGCGCTCCTCGAGGGTCAGGTGGCCCAGATCCTGGTAATAGCTGTCCTGGTCCATCAGGACGGCATCGATCCCGCGCGAGCGGGCGATGGCGCGCGCGACCGTGGTCTTGCCGGAGCCGGAGCCGCCCACTACCCCGATGAGCATCGCCCGTCCGCCCATGTCAGGCCGGCTGGTGCCGGCGGATCGGGCCGTCGACGGGAAGGATGAACCAGAACGTGCTGCCCACGCCCTGGATGGACTCCACTCCGATGGTGCCGCCGTGGAGTTCCACGAACCTGCGGGACAGTGCCAGGCCAAGGCCTGTGCCCTGGGCGCGGCGGCTGGCTGAGGCGTCCACCTGGCTGAATTCCTGGAAGAGCTTCGGCATGTGGTCCGTCGGGATACCGATGCCGGTGTCGATCACCGAGATCCACACGGCATCCCGGGTGAGCAGGCGCACCTGGTCTCCCGTGCGATCCGAGGGCAGGGGGAACGGGGCACGGGTGCGGACGGCCGACACCGTGATGGTGCCCTTTTCGGGGGTGAACTTGCTGGCGTTCGACAGCAGGTTGAACAGGATCTGCCGCACGCGGATGTCATCGGCGATGATCATGAGGTCGTCGTTCTCGTCCATGACGACCACGCACTCCTGTTCCTTGGCGCTCCGCAGACTGCTGCTGTCGGCCACCACGCGGTGAATGGCCTGTCGCATGTCGGTGGATACCAGTTCGAGCTCCATGTGGCCGGCCTCGATCTTCGACAGGTCGAGCACGCTGTTGATCAGGCCGAGGAGGTGCTTGCCATTGCGCAGGACGGCCTCGAGATACTCCTGCTGGTCAGGTGACACTTCCCCGCTCCCTCCCGCCAGCATCAGGTCGGAAAACCCGATGATCGAATTGAGGGGGGTTCGCAGCTCGTGCGACATGTTCGTGAGAAACTCGTTCTTGAGTTGCGTGGCGCGCCGGAGTTCGTCGTTTTTCTGGGCCAGCGCCTGCTCGCTCTGGCGGATCTCGTTGATGGCCTGCGCCCGGTCGATGCCGACGACGGCCTGGTCACCCAGGGTCTTCAGGAGTTGCAGGTCGTCCGCATCGAAAGGACGGCCGTCCCGCCGGTTGAACGCGCCGACGGTGCCGATGACCACGTCCACTGACACCAGCGGGGCGATGATGGCGTTGCCGCGATCCAGGGGCGGCGGCGCGATGAACCGCCCGTCGGCGGCGAGGTCGTCCACGGTGAGGGGGGCTGCCTCGGTGACCACCCAGCCCGAGAACGAGGTGTCCACCGGGATCAGTGTACCGCTCATCTGCTCGAGCGATCCCGTCGCGGCGGCGATCCGCAGGAAGCGCCCCTCCTCGACCACGAGCGTCACCTGTCCGGCTTCGGCGTCCAGCAGGTCCGCGGCGGCCTGGGCCACCTCGAGGAAGAGGACCTGGAGATCGGAGCCGGCCAGGAGGGTGGCGGCCAGGCCGCGAAGGCGGTCGAGGGCGCGATTCCGGGCCATCGCGGTGTCGTAGGCCTGGCGGTACTGCTGGCGCTGCTGCCGGAACAGGTCATGGCCGCGGCTAAGGGTGACGATGCCGAGGAGGGAACTCACCAGGGCGATGACCGCCCCGAGCCAGCTGTCCTGATAGGCGAAATAAATGGACACCCAGCCGGCGATGATCGCCAGCGCGATGAGCGGGCGGGTGGCGTAGATGCGCCGCCAGAGCGTCTGCTCCGCCTCGGGGGTCAGTGCCTCCTTAAACGAACTCAAGGGGCGGCTCGTCCTCGTCGGTCAGGATCGAATGGAAGACGGTCTCTCCGGTGCGCAGCATGCGGCGCAGGTAGGGCCGGCAGAGCCCGCACTGGTCGCCGCAACCAGTCTCCCGCATGATGTCGCCCAGGGTCCAGCGGTGCTCGCGAACCAGCGGCAGCAGCCGGGTGAAGGGCATCTGCCGGCAGACGCACATCGTGATCGTAACCCTGGTCAACCGCGTGCTCAGGGATCGGACGGTCGAATGTCCAGCTCACTGACCAGGGCCCGTTCCGGCAGCGTCAGGACGTGCAGGACGCTGGCGGCCACGTCCTCAGGCTTGAGGATCCGGTCCGGGTCGCGGTCCAGCATGTCCTGCTGCGCCATGAGGGGCGTCGCGACCGAGCCCGGACAGATGGTCGCGACGCGGACCCCTTCCTTGCGGACCTCGAGCATGAGCGAGCGGCTGAACCCGAGGACGGCATGCTTGCTGGCGCTGTAGGCCGCCCCCCCGACGAAGCCGTTCCGGCCGGCGAGGCTGGCGATGTTGATGACAGTGCCTGCCTTGCGGCGTCGCATGCCGGGCAGGACCGCCCTGGTGACGAGGAAGAGACCGCGCAGGTTGGTGGCCATAGTGCTGTCCCAGTCGTCGAGCGTCAGCTCGGCGAAGGGTGCCAGGCGGGCGATGCCGGCATTGTTGACCAGGACTTCGACCGGTCCGAGGGCCTCCTCGACATGGCGGACCATCGCGTCCACCTGGGCGGCATCGCCCACGTCCGCGGCGCGCCCCGCCGCCCGGGTGCCCCGGGCCTCCAGTTCCCCCGTGAAGCGGGCGACATCTTCCGCCGTGCGCGCGCAGAGTCCCACCCGGAAGCCCGCATCGGCCAGGGCAAGGCAGACGGCGCGGCCGATTCCCTTGGTGGCGCCAGTGACGAGTGCGGTGCGGGGGGAGGACATGCCCGGAAGATACAGCGGTGACTGGCGGGCGTCAGTCAGGGGGCGGGCTAGTCGGCTTCCTCCGCCCGCCGGAGGTAGAAGGCGCAGCGATAGGCCAGCTTGCGGATGGTGATGGACTCGTCTGCGGTGAGCCAGCCCGCTGCCTCTCCCATCATGGCCAGACGGTGGAGGGAGCGCATGCGGCGGGAGGAACGTCCCGCGCGGGACCCGAGACGCTGGCACAGCCCGGCCAGCAGGCGCCGGGTCCGCCCGGTGGGCAGGCGCCGCGCGACGTCCTCCAGGGCGTCCTGGAGGGCCGACATGTAGGTGGGCAGGATCGCCCGGGCGACGAAGCGCATGTCGCCAGCGTAACCGGTGACGGCGGTCATGCCGGCATCCTTTCCCCGCAGGCTGGTGTCAATCCCGCTCCTCGCTGTAATCCAGAAGGGCCCCCCGGGGGTTCCCGGCGCCCTCCTCCCATGGTAGAGCGGCCGGCCCTCCCGGCCCGTGACGTGGCGCACACACACAGGGCCTGATTTGACAGGGGGGCTCCATCCGGCCAGAATCCGTATCCCCTACTCCAGGAGGAGGTGAGCCGTGAAAGTCTACCCATCAAGCGCGCTCAGGAACGTGGCCTTCGTAGGCCATGGGGGGAGTGGCAAGACTACGCTGGTCGACGCCCTCGCCTTTGTCAGTGGAAGCAGCCGGCGGCATGGCAGTATCAAGGATGGCACCACCCTCACCGATTACTCCCCGGACGAAATCGAGCGACAGCACTCCATCGGCCTGGGCCTCGCCTGCGCTGAATGGATGGACGTCAAGCTCAACCTGATCGACACACCGGGCTTCCTCGATTTCTTCGGGGAAACCCTGACGGCGCTGTACACCGCCGACGCGGCCGTGGTGGTCCTGAGCGGCGTCAGCGGCGTGGAGGTCGGGACGGAGAAGGCATGGGAGGTCTGCGACGACCGCCACCTCCCCCGGATCCTCTACGTCTCCCAGATGGACAAGGACCACGCCGAGTTTGAACGGGTTTATGCCGATGTGAAGGAGCACCTGAGCCCGAAGGTGGTGCCGGTCGAGATCCCCATCGGCAACGGCTCGGATTTCCAGGGGATCATCAACCTCTTCTCCGGGCGCTGCCACATGTACCGGGCCGGCACTCGCGCCGGCGAATACGACGAGGTGGATATCCCCGGGGAATACCGGGAACGGTACGAGCGCTATGCCCTCGAGCTCACCGAGACGGTGGCGAGTACCGATGATGACCTGCTCGAGCGCTACCTGGGTGGCGAGTCCATCGGCCGCGCGGAAGTCATCGCGGCGATGAAGCGGGCCATGATGGATGGCGAGATCGTCCCCCTGTTCTGCGGGAGTGCGGAGCTCACCTACGGCATGCGCGCGCTCCTGACCAAGATGGTGGAGCTGTTCCCGGCGGCGAGCGAGGTGAGCCCGCCGGCCGAGGCCCCGCTGGTTGGCCGCGTGTTCAAGACGGTCTCCGAGCCGCACGTGGGCGACGTGACGTTCTTCCGTCTGTACGCGGGGAAGCTGCGCAACGGGGACGAGGTCTGGAATGCCGAGCACAACGTCGCCGAGAAGCTGAACCACCTGTCGATCCAGCAGGGGAAGGAGCGGACCGAGATCGCCGAACTGCACGCGGGCGACATCGGCTCGGTCGCGAAACTGAAGGACACACACACGAACGACACGTTCAGCCGGCAGGACCATCTCGTCGAACTCCCACCCATCCCGTATCCGGAAGCGGTGGCGACTGCCGCCGTGGTCGTGAAGCAGCGGGGGGAGGAGGACAAGCTGGCCGCGGGCCTGCACAAGCTGCACGAGGAGGATCCCACTTTCCACTTCGAGTACAGTTCGGAGCTCGGCCAGACGCTGATTCATGGAATGGGCGAGAAGCATTTCGAGGTCATCCTGGACCGGCTGTCGCGGAAGTACGGTGTCCACGCCGAGCTGACCCGTCCCCGCGTCGCCTACCGCGAGACTGTCAAGGCGCGTGCCGAAGGGCAGGGGAAGCACAAGAAGCAGTCCGGCGGGCGTGGCCAGTTCGGCGACTGCTGGATCCGGATCGAGCCGCTGCCGCGCGGGAGCGGGTATGAATTCGCCGACAAGATTTCGGGCGGCGTCATCCCGGGGAAATACGTGCCGGCGGTGGATCGCGGGGTGCGGGAGGCGGCGCAGCGTGGCGTGGTGGCGGGGTATCCGATGGTTGACTTCAAGGTGGAATGTTACGACGGGTCATACCACAGCGTGGACTCGAATGAGCAATCGTTCAGGATGGCAGGCATTCTCGCCTTCCGGAACGTGGCCCCGCAGTGCCGGCCGATCCTGCTCGAGCCGCTGGCGGATCTCGAGGTCTTCACCCCCGACGACGTGCTGGGTGACGTCATGGGCGACCTGAGCGCGCGCCGTGGCCAGATCCTGGGGACGGAACAGAACGGGCGCCTGACAAAGGTCCGGGCCATCGTGCCGGAGGCGGAGCTGTACCAGTACTCCACCACGCTGCATTCGATCACCCACGGCCGGGGAACGCATCACCAGTCGTTCCACGGGTACACGGAAGCGCCGACGGAAGTCGCGGCGCGGGTGGCCGAGGACAACGACCGGAAGGAAGCCTAGCGGACGAGCCGGGCCCAGTCGGCCTCGAACTCGACCAGCAGGGCGCGGGCGCCGAGGCGTTCGAGGGTCGCGCGGACCCGGTCTGCCCGCACCGCCGCCTCGGCAGCCCGCCCGCCGACCCGCAGCGCCAGGGCCCCCGCCGCGTCGCACTCGGCCTCCAGGAGGGAGCTTCCCTGCTCGCGTGCGAGCGCCGCGGCCCCCTCGGCTTCCTGCAGCGCCAGGTCGGCATTGCCGCGCTCGAGTTCCAGCCGGGCACGGAGCCGGGCGATGTCCGCGCCGCCCACCGCATCTCCGGCCCGGGACGCGTGGCGGCGCGCAACGCCCAGCTCGGCCTCGGCCAGCGCGTACTCCCCCTGAGCCAGGCGCAGTTCGGCCCGACCGGCCCGCACGAGGGCAATCAACGCATCCTCACCCAGCATCCCGGCGTGGCGCACCGCCTGTTCGGTGGCGGCGTCCGCCTCGTCCAGCTGCCCCAGCTTCCGGAACACCAGCGCGATGTTGTGGTAGGCCTCGGCGATACCGCGGCGGTCGCCCAGCCGCTGGTAGCTCAGGAGGCAGGCGCGGTAGAGGCCGAGCGACGTGTCCGGGTCGCCCCGGAGATGCGCGGCGGAGGCGAGGTTGTTTGCGGCGCGGGCGGCCATGAGGCTGTCGTCCAGCCGCTGGGCCAGCTGCCACGCGTCGCGCATCCGGCGCTCGGCTTCGTCCATTGCCCCCTGTTCGAAGGCGATCACCCCGAGCAGGTTGGTGGCGCGCATCCGGCCGTCATCATCCGCCCTTGCCCAGAAACCCTCCATGGCGCCGCGGGCCAGGACCATGGCCGTCGCCAGCTCCCCCAGGCGCGTGGCCGCCGTGGCCGCCACGAGCTGGACCTCCGGCCGTGCGGCTTCCGGCGTTTCGCCGGCCAGCCGCCACGCGAGGAGCGTCTCCTGGAACCGTCCCTGGCCCAGCAGGGCGCGGAGGCCGCGCGCCGGGTCGTCGGGAGGCAGGGGCGAAGGCGTCAGGTTCATGTTCAGTAGGCCAGTGCGTACCGGCTGAAGCCAGGAAGCTTGGCCTCCACCTCATCGGCTTCCGTGAAGAGGAGGGAGCCGAGCTTCGCGAACGGGTTGCCCGGTGTATCCTGGCGCCAGATGGCCAGTTCGCCCTCGATCCGGTCGTCTTCGCTGTCTTCGACGCCGTCTTCGTTGAAGTCGTGGTCGCTCTCGGCGTACTCGATCTTCAGCTCGGCCGGCTTGAGCGGATTGAAGGTGAGTCCCGCCGGCTCGAACTCGAACAGCATCTCTGCCGGATCGGTCACGCGGACGGTGATCAGCACCGAGTCTCCGACCAGGAACGGCGTTCCATCCGGCCGGGCCAGCAGCGTCGGGGCGTCCACCCTGAGCCGGAGGTACTCCTCTCCCGCCCCGCCCACGGCGTCCTGGAAGAAGATCTGGATTTCCCTGTCCTCGCCCTTCTTCGCATAGAAGCTGTCCACCGGATTGAAGAGCGGCGGGCTGGCGGGGTCGAGCCGGAGGATGTTGAGCTCTCCCTCCACGCGCGTGCCACCGCTGCCCGGGCCGCTGCTGTCCGAACAGGCCAGCGCGCCGATCGCCAGCAGAAGCCCGGTGCCTATCAGTCGTCGCAGTTCCATGATGCGGTCCTTGGTCCAGGTTCCTTCCGGAACTCAGTGATTGTTGGGGTCGAGGAGTCGCTGCAACCGCGGCCGGCTGATGCCGAGCCGCCTGGCCGCCTCGCTCTTGTTGCCCTGCACCAGCTCGAGCATCGCCGCCGCGGCGCTTCGCTGGATGGTGTCCAGGTCCGCGGGGAATGGGAGCTCGCCGCTGCCCGGAACGGGCGTGGAGACCAGCCCCAGGGCCCCGGCTTCCAGCCGTCCGGGAGGCGAAAGCACGAGGGCCCGTTCGATGGCGTTCCTCAGCTCGCGGACATTCCCCGGCCACGCGTGAGCCCTGAGGGCGTCGCGTACCTCGTTCCCGATCTCGGGGACCGGCAGGTCGCTCGCCCGGGCGATGCTCTTTACGAACGCATGGGAGAGCAGGTCCACGTCCCCCGTCCTCGCGCGGAGGGGCGGCAGGGCGAGCGACACCACGTTCAGCCGGTAGTACAGGTCCTCCCGGAACTCCCGCCGGGCCACCGCCGCGGGCAGGTCCACGTGGCTCGCGGCAATGACCCGTACATCCACTCTTCGCGATGCCGTTCCCCCTACCCTCCTGATCTCGCGCTGCTCCAGGGCCCGGAGGAGTTTGGCCTGCAGCTCAAGCGGCATGTGGCCAATCTCATCCAGAAAGAGCGTCCCATCGTGCGCGAGCTCGAAAAGTCCCGGCTTGGCGGCCACGGCGCCGGTGAAGGCGCCCTTCTCGTGACCGAACAGTTCGCTTTCCAGCAGGTTCGGCGGAATGGCGGCACAGTTGATCTCCACGAACGGTTCCGCCGCCCTGGGGCTGGCATAGTGGATGGCGCGGGCGAGCAGTTCCTTGCCCGTACCGGTCTCGCCCCCGATGAGTACGGTGACGTCGCGGTGCCGCGCCACGCGGCGCCCCTGCTCGAGCGCTTCACGCAGTGTCGGGCTCTCCCCGAGTATCGCGGCAAACCCGCCGTCCTCGCGCTCGTCTTCCGCCAGGGCCCGGGCTGCCCTCCGCCCTTCGACCTCGCGCAGGAGCCGGTCAAGCGAGCGGCGGAGCAGGTCCACATCCTCCGGAAGGGCGAAGTAGTCCCTCGCCCCAGCCCCGACGGCCGCGGCGGCGACGCGGTGGCTCGGGTCGGCGCCGATGAAGAACCACGGCACTTCTCCGAGGGGCAGGGAGGCCAGGGCATCCAGGGCCTCGCGCTCCGCCCCTCCGGCCGCGACCATGACCGCCACGGCCTGGCGCGGCCAGGCCTCAGGGGAGGCCGGGCCTCGCGGGAGCGGGTGCCCCCCGGCACCGATGACAGCTTCGCCGAGGGTGTCGGCGAAGCTGTCGGAGTAGCGGACGATCACCACTGCTCCCGGCTCCTTCACGTCCTAGTGGTCCCCGGATCCGTCATGATCTTCATCCTCGAATGCCTTGAAGGAGGCCTTGATGTTGTTCGCCACAGTTCCTTCAAACGCCGTGCCCTTGAGCGCAAGCGCCGGGTCGATCAGCGCCGTACCACCCGTCTGCACGAACCAGCCGCGAATGTCCACGAACAGCGTGGCATCGGCGGAGCCGGACGCGTCCACGGTGAGTGGCGGCTGGAGGTCGAGTTCCTGCCCGGCATCCACATCGCTCGTGAAGGTGAAGGGCGTACCGTTGAACGTGCCGGTGACGCGAACGCTCACGTCCTGAAGATCCGGGTGAGCGGCCAGGAAGGCCTGGTCAGCCGCGTCACCATTGTCTTCAGGTTTGTGCAGCCTGAGCTCGATTTCATCGTATGTGCCGGAATCGACGCTGACGGTGAAGGCCCGGGTCACACCAGCGCCCAGTGGAAGGTCGAGCAGGACCGGCCCGACATCCACTTCCTCGCAGCCATCGTGGCTGGTGGAGAGGCTGTCACAGGCATCACTATTCTGCCTTTCGAACTCGATGTCCCGGAGGACGAGTTCTACGGAGTTGATAACGAGGAGGTCGGCGCCAAGTGCCATCGTGTCGGGCGTGCCGGCCGCCGTGCCCACTCCTGCTTCCGTCGCGACATTGATTGCCAGCTGCGCGCCGGCCGACGGACCCGCACCGTCAGTGGTGCAGCCGGCCAGACTCCCGGCCGCTGCCAACCCCAGGGCAACACTCCACATGGTTCGCATATCCGACTCCCATCAGGTGATTGGTGTGCTGTCACCCGATGGAAGTGGCAAGGCCGGTGCCGACCCTCCCCAAATGTACTAACTCGCTGTCCCAAGGGCATTTCGGCGGCCTCGCGGCGCCCAGGGTGCCTCTGCGTCGCTGGAATGAATCGTTACAGCCGGGACCGTACCGATACGACACAGCAGGCCTGGAGCCGGCTGGAGGGCAAGGAGGCCGGGACCCGCCTATAATTGATGCGCGCATCCCGTACCCCAGAGCGTCCGAGGTGAAGCCGATGTCATCCCCCTGGCTCCGCGTTGTCGCGGTGACCCTGCTGGCCCTTCCGGCCCTCTCCTGCGGCGGGGAACGGGACTGCCCCACCTGCCACACCCTGGTCATCTCTGCCATCGGCGAACCGCCGAGCATCTTCCCTCCGCTCGTGGTGGAAACCGTCGGTCGCGACATCAGCGACCAGGTGTATGAGCGGCTGGCGAATTTCCGCACCGACCAGCCCACCACGGATGAGTCCGCGTTCGCCCCGGCGCTCGCGCGGAGCTGGGACCGGGTGGATTCCCTCAGCATCCGCTTCCACCTGCGCGACGGTGCCCGATGGCAGGACGGCACACCGGTCACCTCGGATGACGTAGCCTGGAGCTTCGATGTCTTCCGCGCGGACGAGGTGGATGCCCTCGCCCGCGAGCAGCTGTCCCGCGTCGGCGAGGTGATTCCCGAGGACTCGTCAACCCTGCTCGTCCGTTTCACCATGGCCTATCCGGAGCAGCTGTATGACGCCACCTGGCATGTGCGCATCATACCGGCACATATCTGGCGCGATATCCCGACCGACCAGTGGGAGGGCGACACTTCCCTGGCGCGCCTCGTCGGGAGCGGGCCGTACCGCGTGACACGCTGGCGGCGCGGACAGTCCCTCGAACTGGACCGGGTCGAGCCGTCGGACGGCGACCCGCGCGCCTCCATCCCTCGCGTCATCTGGCGGTTTGCCGGAGATCCCGAGGCCGCGTTCAATCTGGTCGCGAGCCATGAAGCCGACGTCTTCGAGTCGCTGACGCTGGACATGGTCAGGCAGATGGCGCCGGACACGACTTATCGCCTCCTGCCGTATCCCTCCGCGGTCTACGGATTCATGGGATTCCGGGTCGCGGACGAGCGGGGGAAGCCGGATCCGGTGCTGGGAGACCGCGAAGTCCGGCGCGGACTGGCCGCGGCGATCAACCGCCGCGCCCTGGCGCTGTCCGTGTTCGGCCCGGAGACCCGGGTGCCCTCGGGGCCCTATTCCCAGCTGCTGTGGGTTGGCTCGTCCGGCAATGCGGGGAAGGCGTTCGACTCGCTCGCCGCCGGGCGGATCCTGGACGATGCCGGCTGGCGGCCCGGCGGCGACGGCGTCCGTCGGCGTGGGGGCCGGCGGCTGGAAGTGGCGATCCTGGTGCCGTCCACGAGCTCTACCCGCCGCCACATTGCTGAGATCATCCAGGAACAGTGGCGTGCCGCGGGCATCGCGGCGACGATCACGGCGGTGGACTTCCCGGTATTCCAGTCCAGGCTGGCAGCGGGGAACTTCGAGGCCTACATCGGGGCGTGGCTGGACGAACCGAGCCCCCGCGGGCTGGGTGACCAGTGGACACGCGAGGGGTGGGATGTGCTCAACTACGGGCATTACGACCGCCCCGTCTTCGATTCCCTGTTCCGTGTGGCGCTCGGCATCAACGATCCGTCGAAGTCCCGGCCGATCTGGAAAGCCGCGTTTGACACCCTGCGGGCGGACGCGCCGGCGGTGTTCCTCTACGCCCCGACCAATGTCGCCGCCATTGCCGACCGGGTCGGCAATGTGCATGTCGACCCGTTCAGCTGGCTGGCCGGGTTGCCATCCTGGACACTGGAGGACCGGCCGCGCGGCGGCGCGCCACCGCACGCCGCTCAGGCTGACAGCGGCTCGTAACGCTCAAACGTGAACGGCCACGCGTGCGCCGCGTCGGCGGGATGGTCCTTGTGCCAGACCCGCCGCCACGAACCGGCGTCGAACGCGGGGAAGCACGCATCTCCCTCCACGTCGGCATGCACGCGCGTCAGTTCCAGCACGTCCGCCCGGGGAAGCGCCCCCCGGTACACCGCTTCGCCGCCGGCCACGAAGGCCGTGTCGTCCCCCGCCAGCTCCAGCGCCTCGTCCAGGGAATGCGCGACCTCCACGCCCGGCGCCGTCCATCCCTCCTGTCCCGTGAGCACGACCATCCGCCGCCCCGGCAGAGGCCGGCCGATGGATTCCCAGGTGCGACGACCCACGATGATCGCGTGCCCCATCGTGAGTGCCTTGAACCGCCGGAGGTCCTCGGGGAGCCGCCAGGGAAGGTTGTTGTCGCGCCCGATGACACCGTTGGCGGCCACCGCGGCGATGACGACGAGGGTCACACCGCCACCGGAGCGGAGATATGCGGGCAGGGGTCGTACTGCTCGAGACTGAAGTCCTCGAAACGGAAATCGAAGAGGGAACGGACCTCCGGATTGAGCCGCATGACCGGAAGCGGACGGGGCTCACGCGAGAGCTGCTCGCGCGCGGCTTCCTCGTGATTGGTGTAGAGGTGCGCGTCACCGAATGTGTGTATGAATTCGGCGGGTTCGAGCCCGGTGCTCTGCGCCACCATGAGCGTGAGCAGCGCGTAGGATGCGATGTTGAACGGCACGCCCAGGAAGAGATCGGCGCTGCGCTGGTAGAGCTGGCAGGACAGCCGGCCTTCCGCCACGTAAAACTGGAACAGGGTGTGGCAGGGCGCGAGGGCCATGCGGTCGAGGTCAGCAACATTCCAGGCGCTCACCACGAGCCGGCGCGAGTCGGGATCGCGGCGGATGGTTTCGAGGACGCTGCTGATCTGGTCAATGTGGCGCCCGTCAGGCGCGGGCCAGGAGCGCCACTGGTATCCGTAGATCGGCCCGAGCTCGCCCTGCGCGTCGGCCCAGGCATCCCAGATACGGACGCCCACCGCATTGAGCGGCACGATGCTCGTCTCGCCCCGGAGGAACCAGAGCAATTCATGGATGATCGACTTCAGGTGAAGCCGCTTGGTCGTGACGAGCGGGAAGCCATCGCGCAGGTCGAATCGCAACTGCCGCCCGAACACGCTCCGCGTCCCGGTCCCGGTCCGGTCGGCCTTCGGCGCCCCGTGTTCGAGCACGTCGCGCAGCAGATCGAGATACTGTTTCATGTCGGTCCCGCCAGGGAAAGTCGGTTCACCGCATACCCGCCGCCGCGCTCGATCTCGCGCAGCGCGCGGGCGATATCATCGGGAATCGGGGCCGCGCCGGGGCCGGCCTTGAGGGACTCGAGCGGGCCGATCGCCGGATCCACCTTCACGCCCGGATTCATGATGCCCGCCGGATCGCACGCGGCCCGGATCCGCCGGAAGAGCCCCGTCAACTCCGGGCCGAACTGCCGCTCGGCCAGCCCCGCGCGGATCCGGCCATCCCCGTGCTCCCCCGACGGCGTACCCCCCAGTGAAAGTACGAGCGCGCTCACCTCGTCATAGATGCGGCCCACGGCGCCGGGCCAGCCGGGCTCGTCGACCCGGGGAATGAGGTTGACGTGCACATTGCCGTCTCCCGCATGTCCGAAGATGACGGCGGGAACATTCTCCCGGGCGGCAGCCGCCCGGACGCCTGTGATATAACGGCCCAGATGCTCCACCGGAATGCACGCATCCTCGATGACCTGCAGTGATCGCCGGTCGTCCGGGAGGCTCGCGATCCGCGGGCTGGCAGCATGGCGGAGCGCCCAGATCTCATGTTCCTCCTCCGGCGAGAGCGCGGTGACCACATCCAGCGCCTGGTCCCGGGTGCGCCGAACCGCGTCCCCAACCCGGCCACGGAGCGCAGCGGCATCGTCGGCCTCGAACTCGGCCAGCAGCACTGCGCGGGTGCCGGCGGCCAGTGCAGCCGTCACCCCCGCGATCTCCAGGAAGCTGTGATCCAGGACTTCGAGGGCGGAGGGCTCGAGCGGCAGGAGGGCCTGGACGGCTGGGGCGAGGTCCGCCAGGTCGCCCAGACCGAGGCGGATGGCGGCCCGGTACGCCGGAGCGGGGGCGAGCGTCCATTCGATGGCCGTGACGCACCCTAGGGTGCCTTCCGCACCGATCACGAGGTCGATCAGGTCTCCCGATTCGAGCCAGGCATCGAGTGCGTAGCCGGCCGCGTTCTTCCTGGTGTGCGGGTAATGCTTGCGAATGAGCGGTGCCGCCGCCTCCAGGTCGGGCAGCAGGGCCGCGAGCCGGGCGGCGGCGGGCCCGTCGTCCGGGCCCTCGCGCCGCAGGGTGAATGGTTCGCCGGCGCCGTCGATCACGTCGAGCCGCCGTACCCACTGCCGGACGCTTCCGTAGCGGACGCTGCGCGCCCCGGCAGCGTTGGTGGAAACCATCCCTCCGAGGGTGGCCCAGCGGCTGCTGGACGGGTCGGGGGGGAGCCGAAGCCCGTGACGCGCGGCCGCATCCTGGAGTTGTGCAGCCGTAACCGCCGCCCCGGTCACAGCCCGCCGTCGCTCCGGATCGATCTCGACGCCCGGGCCTGCCATGGTGGTCAGGTCCATGACGACACCGGGCCCTACGCTGCTGCCGGTCACGGCGCTGCCGGCGCCCCGGGGGACGATCGGAATCCTGCCCGCGGAGGCCCAGCGGAGGAGCAGCGCCAGATCGGCATGATCGGCGGGCACCGCGACGGCCACCGGCACGATCCGGTAAATCCCCGCGCCTTCGGCGTAGGCTGCCCGGGCCCGGAAATCGGTGCGGAAGGCGCCCCGGAACTCTGGAGGAGGCTGCATGGCAGAAAGGTACCGGCCCGGTGACGTGACCGGTATGCGTCGACAGACCTGAGTCGCTATGTTCTTCCCCATGACCGGGACTTCCACGCGCGCACAGTTGATCCACCTCGAGGTGGACCGGCGTCTGGGCCATGAATGGGACGAATGGGACGGGGCCCCCCTGCCCAATCAGGGCAATTTCGATTCCTCGCCCGCGCTGTTCTTCGGCTGGTCGGCCGGAGCCATGATCGTCGCGCTCGGTGCCGCGGCGCTGCTGCTCTTTCTCCTGGCGCCCCGTCTTGCACTCGTGCATCCCGTTCTTCCCCCCGCGCTCTGGGTTGGCCTCGGCCTGGTGGCGGTTGTCGCGTGGCTCTGGTATTTCCTGCTCGCGGGCAGCTACGTATTCCGCAGGTCGCTGCTGCCCGAGCGGCTGGCCGAGCGCGGTCCCTTTCTCCGGGTGATGAGACTCAGCTCGAGGGTGGCCGGGGCATTTGGCCGGCGGGACTGGGTGGAGAACGCCGCGGTCAAGGTTTATAACGCGCTGGCGCTCGAGCGTGGCCGGAAGGTGGGAAAGGGAGAGCTGCTCCTGCTCATCCCGCGTTGTCTCTCGAAACAGACACTGGACGGCGTGCTCCAGATCGCCGGGCGCCATGAGGTGCCCGTGTTTGTGGCGACCCGGGGGCAGCTCGCCCGCCGGGTGATCCGTGAGCGCCGTCCGCGGGCTGTGGTGGCGGTCGCCTGCGAGCGCGACATGGTGAGCGGGCTGCATGACGTCGCCGGCAAGATCCCCGTCCTGGGGCTGACGATGACCCTCCCCTCCGGGCCGTGCAAGGATGCCGGACTGGATCTCGTGAAGCTCGAGGAGTGGGTCCGGGCCTACCTCGACTGATCGCCGTCCGGTCCGCCCGGGAACTCCCCTCTCGCAGAACCCCACGGTGGCATCCCTCCATCCGGCTGTGGCACTCTCCCTAAGTCACTGTTGTACAATGTCTTGGAAAACTGCCCCCCGGGGGCATGGTCATTGCTTTGCTGGGTGTATGCAAGCGAAGTGGCCGTGCACTGAACGCTCAGGGGGGTGGAATGGACCAGCCGGGGTTCGGCGAAAAGAATCGGTCTCGAAGGTGGATCGATTCCCTGGCGGGTCCCGTGCTCCTGGGGTTCACCGTTCTCGAGGTGGTCCTGGTCATCGCCATCGCCGGGACGCTGGCGGCCATCACCGTGCCGGGAATGCGGGCCTATCGCCGGGAGCGGGAGGTGCGCCACGCACTTCATGACCTTCGCGATATCGAGGCCCGGCTCGTCTCCTACTCGATGAGCCGCGGCCGGCCTCCGGCCGACCTGGATGCGATCGGGATGGCCGGGCTCCGCGACCCCTGGGATCGGCCATACGTCTACCGCCGCCTGGCCGACCGCCGGCTGCCACCCCGGGCCGACAAGTTCCGCTATCCGCTCAATTCAGACTACGACCTCTACAGCTCGGGCCCGGACGGCCGGTCAGCCCAGCTGGTAACCGCGGCGGAAAGCCTGGACGACATCGTCCGGGCCGGGAGCGGCGCCTTCTTCGGCCTCGCACGGGACTACTGACGTGGCGGGGTTGCTGAGCCGTTACGTCGTGCGGAGCCGTTTTGGCCGCCGCCTGCTCTTCATGTTCGTGACGTGCACCATCGTTCCCCTCACGATCCTGGCCATACTGTCCTTCCGGCAGGTGAGGCGGCAACTGGACGAGCAGAGCCAGGCGCGACTCACCCAGGCCACCCGGTCCATCGGGATGGCGGTGTATGACCGCCTGACATTCCTCGATGCGGAATTGCGCCGCCTCCGTCCGGAGGAACTGCTCAAGAAGGCGGGAGCCCGCCGGCTCCCCGGCCTCGACGAGCAGAGCGATCGCTGGTTCAGCGGCGTGAGTATCGTTTCCTCGTACGGGACGGAGATCCCGCTGTCCGGGTTTGTCGACACGGTTCCCACGCTGACCAGGAATGAACTGGGCCATGTGCGACTTGGTCGCACGCTGATCACCACGGTGGACGCCACGGATGGTCGCCGGCTGCTGTTCATGGTCCGGCGGGTGGCGGAGGATCGCCCCGAACTGGGCACGATCGTGGCACTGCTCAACCAGGATCAGCTCTGGGGACTCCCGCAGCAGAACGTCGTGTCCGCGTCCATGCAGCTGGCGGTGCTCGACAGTGACAATCGCGTGCTGTTTCGCTCGGTGGATGCCCCTTCCGCCTTCGCCTCTGAACATGTGAGTGCGATTGGGCGGTCGCCGAGCGGCACCTTCGAGTGGATCGGCGAGGGCGGTGCCCATCGTGCCACCTGGTGGTCGGTGCCCCTCAAGAGCTCCTTCTTCGCCCCGCGGTGGACGCTGGTGGTGAGCGAGTCGCAGGCCGACATCTTCGCGCCTCTGGCCTCATTCCGTCGCAACTTCATCCTGCTGCTGCTGCTCTGCCTGTGGGTGGTGATGCTCATGGGCGTGCGCCAGATCCGCCGCGGCCTCGGGCCGCTTCGTGCCCTGCAGCACGGCACCCGTCGCATCGCGGGCCGGGATTTCGAGAGTCGGGTCACCATCCGGAGCCGGGACGAATTCGAGGAACTGGGCGACGCCTTCAATGCCATGGCGACGCGACTGGGTCGCCAGTTCAGCGCGCTTCGCACCGGGGCGGCGATCGATCGCGCGATTCTTTCCGCGCTGGACACGTCACACATCATCGATACGGTCCTGTCGCGCCTGCGTGAGGTATATCCGTGCGACGTGGTCGCGGTGACCATGCTCGACCCGGGTGAGGCGTCACTGGCGCGGACCTTTACGCGCATCGCCGGACCCCAGGCCGATACCTCGGAGTCTCCCTGCAGCCTGACGGAAGGGGACCGGAAGTTCCTCGAGCGCAACCCGCGCATGATCGTCCTGCTCCCCGAGGACAGCCAGAGGAGCCCGGAATATCTCGCGGTTCCCGCGGCGGCCGGCGCACGGTCCTTCGTGCTCCTGCCCCTGATCGTGAAGGACGAGCTCTCCGGCGTCATCGTGCTTGGCAATGCGAACACGATGCCGACCATGCCGGAAGATCTCGAGCACGCGCGCGGCATTGCCGACCAGGTGGCGGTGGCGCTCTCCAACGTGCGCATGCTTGACCAGGTCAGGTTCCTGGCCTATTACGACAGCCTCACCCACCTGCCGAACCGCGTACTCAACCGTGAGCGCCTGCAGCAGGCACTGGCGCGCGCACGCCGTGAGCGCCTGCAGGTCGCGGTGTTCTTCCTCGACCTGGACCATTTCGGCCGGATCAACGACACGCTGGGCCATGACCTCGGGGACCAGCTCGTACGGGACGTCGCCAGCCGGATTTCCGCCTGCTGCCGCACCAGCGATGAGGTGGGGCGGGGGAAGGTCCGCCAGCAGACCAGCGTCGCCCGGCTCGGCGGTGACGAATTCACGATCATTCTTCCCGATATCCATGAGCCCCAGGCGGCCGCGCGAGTGGCCCAGCGCCTGCTGCAGACGTTCAGCGAACCCTTCGCGCTCGGGGGACAGGAGGTGTTCGTGACCGCCAGCATCGGGATCGCGGTATTCCCCGATGACGGCGACGATATCGAGGGCCTGCTGAAGAACGCCGACAGCGCCATGTACCACGCCAAGCAGCAGGGCCGGAACAACTTCCAGATGTACTCACGGTCCATGAACGAGATGGCCCTGACCCGCCTGACGCTGGAGAACGAACTCCGCCACGGGATCGAGCGGAAGGAGTTCGTCATGCATTACCAGCCGCTCGCGGACCTGGCCACGGGACGCATTGTCGGCATGGAGGCGCTGGTCCGCTGGCAGCATCCCCGGCTCGGGCTCGTCTCGCCGCTGTCGTTCATTCCCCTTGCGGAGGAAACCGGCCTCATCGCCCCGCTCGGCGAGTGGATCCTCCGGACCGCCTGCGCCCAGTCGCAGGCGTGGCGCGAGGCCGGGTTGCCCCCGGTGCGTGTGGCCGTCAACCTCTCGAGCCGCCAGTTCCGCCAGCGCGACCTGATCGACATGGTCCGGCGGACGCTCCGGGACACCCGACTGGACCCGGCCTCGCTGGAACTGGAGCTGACCGAGAGCATCCTGATGCAGCAGGTTGACGAGAACATCGCCACCCTCAATGCCTTCAAGGCGATGGGGGTCCGGCTTTCGATCGACGATTTCGGGACGGGCTATTCCTCCCTCAGCTACCTCAAGCACTTCCCGCTGGACACGCTGAAGGTCGACCGGTCGTTCGTCTGCGGCGTGCCCGACGACGCCGAGCACACCGCGATCGCGTCGGCCATCATCGCGATGGCCCACGCCATGGACCTGCACGTCATTGCGGAAGGGGTGGAGACGCTGGAACAACTCGCGTTCCTCTCGGCGCAGGGCTGCGAAGAGGTCCAGGGCTATCTCTTCGCGCGGCCGGTGACCGCCGAGGTCTTTTCGACCCTGCTGCGCGATGACCACCGGCTCGCGGTGCCAGCTGCGGGCGCTCGGAGACGCAAGGCCGGCTGATCAGGTCCCTGCGGATGGGGGCAGCTCGCCATGTTCCTCGAGCAGGGTCCGGATGATCGCCGCGAGACGCAGCGCCACCGGATGGCCGGCGGGCAGCGGTTTCTCCAGCTCGCGCCCAGGGAGAGACGGATCCGCCAGGGGGCGGTACACTCCCTCGATCCGGGCCTCGGATTCCCGTGGTCGGGTCGGATCGATCCAGGCACGGATCCGCACGTGGCCCGCACCGAAACTGCGGTCACCCGCGGGACGCAGCGTCATGGCGTCGAACCACGGGGTCTCCACGTAGCCGTCCCGGGGGGCGCTGCGGGCCACGGGGATGCTGTCCGCCCGCAGGGCGTCCGTGATGGCCCGGGTGGCACTGTCGACGGGCAGGTGCAGGGCGAGGGCGACGTCCTGCGGGAAGGGCGTGTAGGTCGGCCGGGTTGTGGCCGGCTGGCACGCGGCCAGCACGGCCACGAGAGCCAGGGTGAAACGGGCGGATGACGCCTGTTGCTGTCTCAGAGCCCGAGGTCCATCGGTGCCGGCTGGTCACCCGCGTAATCGTAGAACCCCCGGCCGCTCTTCCGTCCGTAGTAGCCAGCCAGAACCATACGCTTGAGCAGCGGGGGCGGCGCGTACCGCGCCTCCCGGTATTCGTCGAACATGATCTCCGCGATCTTGTACGTCGTGTCGTTGCCCACGAAGTCGAGCAGGGTGAGCGGTCCCATCGGGTATCCGCATCCGAGTTTCATGGCGTTGTCGATGTCCACGATGCTGCCGACTCCGTGCTCCAGGGCGCGAATGGCGTCGAGGAGGTACGGCACCAGGAGCAGGTTCACGATGAAACCCGAGTTGTCCTTCGCCGCGACGGCCTCCTTCCCCAGGCTTTTCGCGAAGGCCAGCGCGCGGTCGAACGCGGCCGGGCTCGTCGTGACCGTGCGAACCACCTCGACCAGCTTCATGAGCGGGACGGGGTTGAAGAAGTGGAGGCCCACGAAGCGGTCCGCGCGGGATGTGGCGGCGGCCATCGCCGCGATGGTCAGGCTCGAGGTGTTCGACGCGAAGATGGTGTGCTCCGGACACAGTCCATCAAGCTCCTTCCACATGCCGTTCTTGAGTTCCAGGTCTTCGGTCACTGCCTCGATGACGATGTCGCAGTCGGCCAGCGCCTTCAGGTCCGTCACGAAGGACAGCCGGCCCAGGGTCGCGTCCCGGTCCGCCTGGACCAGCTTGCCCTTCTCGACGAACTTGTCGAGGGATTTTGTGATCCCCGCCCGGCCCTTGTCCAGGGGCGCCTGGGCGACTTCGCGGACCACGGTTTCATACCCGGCCGCGGCCGCGACCTGGGCGATGCCGCTGCCCATGAGACCGCAGCCAAGGACGCCGACCTTCTTGATTTCAGCCATGCGATTTCACTCGTCGTGTCAGGGGTTCAGGGCCTTCCGGACTTCCTCGATGATGCCGAGGACGCCGGGGGATCGCCTGGGGAGTTCATGCCTGGCGCGGATGGTGCCGCGCTCAAGCTGGTCCAGGATTCGCTCCAGCCCGAGTTGCAGCCGCTGGGGGACGCGGCGATACTGGCGGCCGACCCCGTATCCGAGGGCGGACATCACCACGATGGGGGCGAGGGCGACGGGGAGGAATGCACCGAGCGCCGTCATGATTCCAGCCGCCGCAATCCCTCCGGTCGCGAGCGCGGCGCTGCCGCCCACCCAGGCGCTGCGCTGCTTCAGCGCGGTTGCACGGAGCGCGACGTGCACGTAGCCGGTTTCCAGCGGCGAGAGCGTCGCCGTCACGATGTCGGCCTTGATCAGCATGAAGGGGCGCCGACCGGACCGGAACGCGCGCCGCATGTGGGCCTGAAAGTCGGTCAGGGGTTCCCAGGTGATGCGACCGGGCGTGTGGCGCTGGACGGTCAGGGTCTCCTCCTCGGCCATCCACCGGAGGAGAGTGTCCTCGAGGCCTTCCACCGTCCCGGCGAGCACACGCTCGGCGGCGCATTCCGGCACGCCGACCCAGTGATCGAGGATCCCGGAACCGGGGATAACCTCGGTCCGGGTCTGCTCCTCGAGCATCGCCTGGCGGAGGTAACCCTCGGGGATGCCGACATCACGCCCGAGCGCGATGACTTCCTCGGGCGTCAGCGCATCGCCGATTTCCCGGTTACCGGTCTGGAGCTCGGCCGCGCGCTGGATGATGCGCTCGAGCGCGTCCCGGTTGATGCGCGCTGGGAGCCCGCCCGCCATCGGCTCAGTCCTGTGACTTCCGGCGCGCGGGCTCGGCTGCACCTTCCGTCGCGAAGCGCGGGAGGGTCATCGACTCCGCGCCCGAGGGCAGGGCCGGGGCGCCCCCGGATTTCTCGCTCATCTGTTCGGCCATCTTCATGAACGGCTTGAACAGGTCGATGGGGATCGGGAATATCGTGGTGGAGTTGTTCTCCGCGGCGATCTCGGTGACCGTCTGCAGGTAGCGCAACTGGATCGCGCTCGGCTCCTGGGCGAGGGTCCGCGCGGCATCCGCGAGGGTCTGGCTTGCCTGCAGCTCGCCCTGCGCCGCGATCACCTTGGCGCGACGTTCCCGCTCGGCTTCGGCCTGCCGCGCCATGGCGCGCTTCATTTCCGTCGGCAGATCCACGTCCTTCACCTCGACCGCGGACACCTCGATGCCCCAGGGATCGGTGCGTTCGTCGATGATCCGCTTGAGGATGCCGTTGATCTTCTCACGGTCGGCCAGCAGTTCGTCCAGCTCCACCTCGCCCAGGACCGACCGGAGAGTCGTCTGGGCCAGCTGGCTGCAGGCGTAGCGGTAATCCTCGATCTCGATCACCGCGCGACCCGGGTCACTCACCTTCATGTACAGGACGGCGTTCACCTTCACCGAGACGTTGTCCCGGGTAATGACGTCCTGCGGCGGGATGTCGAGTGCCATGATCCGGAGCGACACCCGCCGCTGGTTGGCGATCAGGGCCGGGACGAATATCAGCCCCGGCCCCTTTGTCCCCCAGTACCGGCCCAGGAAGAAGGTGACGGCGCGCTCGTACTGCTTGATGACCCTGAGGCTCGCGAACGAGTAGGCTGCGACGACACCCAGCACGCCAAGTAGGACTTCCATGTCAGGACTCCTGGCTGGGGAAGGCTTCGACGATCACCGCCGCGCCCTGGCCGCCGCCGATGCAGGCGCTCCCGAGCCCGTAGCGCTGGCCCCGCCGCCTGAGCGCATGCAGCAGGTGCAGGGTGATCCGGCTCCCGGTGGCGGCGAGCGGGTGCCCGATTGCGATCGCGCCCCCGTCCACGTTGGTGCGCTCGCGGTCCAGGCCCAGTTCGCGCTCCACGGCCAGGTACTGGGCGGAGAAGGCCTCGTTCACCTCGACCAGGTCCATCTGGTCGAGCGACATGCCCGCTTTCGCGAGGGCCTTCCGCGCTGCCGGTACCGGACCGATGCCCATGAACTTCGGCTCGACCCCGGCCACCGCCCACGCGACCAGACGCCCGATCGGCGCGCCGTGTTTCGCCGCGACATCCTCACCGGCGATCACCACCGCCGCCGCGCCATCACAGATGCCGGAGGCATTCCCGGCCGTGACGACGCCATCCTTCTTGAAGTACGGGGGGAGCCTGGCAAGGCCTTCCGCGGTGGTCTCCGGGCGCATGTGCTCGTCGGCCGCCCACCCCTCGGTCTGTTTCGTCCGGCGATTCTTCACCGGTACCTCGATGACCTCGTCGGCGTAGCGACCCTCGGCCCAGGCATCACGCGCTGCCTGCTGGCTCCGGAGGGCATAGGCGTCCACTGCCTCCCGGCTGATACCGTGCTTGTCCGCGAGGTTCTCGGCCGTTTCCGCCATGGAGAATCCGCACTGCGGATCCTTGAGCGACTCCCAGAGCAGGTCCTCGAACGGCGGTGCCGGCCCGAGACGGAGTCCCCAGCGGGCACCACGCACGACGTGCGGGGCCTGGCTCATCGACTCGGCCCCGCCCGCCAGGACAATGTCGGACTCACCCAGCAGGATCTGCTGGGCGCCCTGGATGATGCTCTCGAAGCCGCTGCCGCACAGGCGGTTGACCGTGACGGCCGGGGTCTCGATGGGGAGGCCGGCCCGGAGGCCCACGTGCCGGGCCAGGTAAATGGCATCCGCGGAGGTCTGGAGTGCGTTCCCGAACACGACGTGATCGATATCGCCGGGGGCCACCCCCGAGCGCTCGAGCGCGCCTGCCGCCGCGATGGTGCCGAGATCGGTGGCGGTGAAGTCCTTGAGCGTGCCGCCGAACGAGCCGAAGCCGGTGCGGACGCCCGAGAGGAAGAGCACGTCCTTCTGTTGTCCCTGGGTTTTCATGCCTGTCATGTCTCGTTGCTGGTGAATCTGGAATATACATGGGGGGATGGGGGCACCGGATGGGGCAGAAAAGGCAGAGGGCAGAGGGGAGTAGGGAGTAGGGAGTAGGGAGTAGGGATAGTCGGCAGTCGGGAGTCGGGAGTCGGCAGTCGGCAAATTGGCAGCAGGCAGCCGCCAGGTGGGCGATGGGCAGTGGCGGTATGCCCTACTGCCTCCTGCCTCTGCCTACTCCCCGTCCTTTTCCAGCTTCAGCGATGCCGAATTGATGCAGTACCTGAGCCCGTTCGGGCCCGGGCCGTCGGGGAAGACGTGTCCGAGGTGGGCGTCGCACTGCCGGCAAAGGACTTCGGTGCGCCGCATGAAGAGGGTGTGGTCTTCCTCCGATCGCACGCTCTCCGGGGTGGCGACATCGGTGAAGCTGGGCCAGCCGGTGCCCGAATCGTATTTCGTCTCCGAGGAGAAGAGGGGATTCCCGCAGCATACGCAGCGGTATGTCCCCGGTTCCTTCGTGTCCCAGTACCGGCCGCTGAAAGCCCGCTCGGTGCCCTTCTGGCGGGTGATCCGGTACTCCTCGGGGGACAGCTTGCCGGCCCAGTCCTGCTCAGCTTTCGTTGCCCGGTCTGTCATCGGTTCTCCTGTTCTACATCCCTGAACTGTCCGCCGGGGCTTTCCGGCGCGCAGGCGCCTCGTACACGGTCAGGGTTGCGGTGTGCGCCCCGGACGGACCGACGGTCCGTATCTGGTAAACGCCGTCAGCCGCCGGCCGGATCTGGTAGGTGGAGCCGCCGGAGGCCCCGACACCCGACATGAGCGGAGCCACGTATGGCCGGGGCGTACCGGCGCCGATCGGGTCAATCGTGAGCTGTACACCCGGCTGGTCCAGCTCGGCGCGATAGGTCATCCCCTTCTTCATGTCGAGCCGCACGAAATCGCTGGACCCCTGGGTGAATGCGTGGGTCAGGATGGGCTGGCCCGTGGCCGGGGGTTCGGGAGAGGTGGCGACCGTGGCCCCTGACTCGGGTTCCATGTCCGGTGAAGGATTCGAGGCGCAGGCGGCGAGAAGGCCTGCCGACGCCATCATGATTGCGAACCTCATGGTATGCCTCCAAAAATGGTCAGGGGCACACAGTGCAACCATTTGCGGTGTATTTCTGTGACGCCAGTCAACTGGTGGGCAGGTTGTCCCTCAAAGGGCCTCGACCAGGGCCCGGGTCACCTCGCTGGTGGACGCCTTCCCGCCCAGGTCGGCGGGAATCGGCCCAGTCTTAACTACCTGCCTGACAGCCTGTTCCAGCCTCCGGGCGGTGCCGTCCTGGCCCAGGTCCCGTAGCATGAGGGCGCTGGTCAGCACCGTGGCCATCGGATTGGCCACGTCCTTTCCGGCAAGGGGCGGGGCAGACCCGTGCACGGGTTCGAACAGGCCGGGCCGGCCGGGATGAAGGTTCGCGCTGGCCGAGATGCCGAGCCCGCCGATGAGTCCGGCGCCGAGGTCGGAGAGAATGTCGCCGTAGAGATTGTTGGCGACGATCACCTGGAAGCGCTCCGGTTCGCGAACCAGCTCCATCGCCAGGGCATCGACGTACCGATGCTCCTGTTCGATGCCGGGAAACTCCTCGCCCACCTCCCGGAACACCCGTCCCCAGATACGCTGGAACGGGATGGCGTTCGACTTGTCGCTCATGGTGACCCGCGTGCGGCCATTGGCCGCGGCCCAGTCGAAGGCCGCGCGGATGATCCGTTCCACGCCCTTCCGTGTATGCAGCTCTTCGGCGACCTGTTCCTCGCCTGCGGTTCCCTCGCCGGATCCGTGGCCCCGGCCGAGGTACTGCCCCTCGGTGTTCTCGCGGAAGATCACGAAGTCGATGGCCGGCTCGCCTTTCAGCGGGCACAGCCGGGGGTGCAGCAGGGTGACCGGCCGGAAGTTGATGTAGAGGTCGAGCCGGAACCGGAGGCCGAGGAGGATGTCGCGCGCGTGCTCATTTCCCGGTACACGCGGGTCGCCCAGCGCGCCGAGGAGGATCGCATCGGCATCCCGGCGGAGGGCCTCGAAGGCGTGGTCCGGCAGGGTCTCGCCCGTCTCCAGGTAGTGGGATGCCGACCACGGCTGCCGGTCCACCGCCAGGTCGAGCCCGTCCAGGGAGGCCGCGTGGCGGAGGACCGCGAGCCCCGCGTCGACCACCTCCGGTCCGATACCGTCGCCGGGTATGACCGCGATCCGAAGGGGCTTCATCCCGGGAACCTCACATCAGGCGCTGGCCGCACGCGACGCAGTGGTGCCAGGCGGGTTCGATGTCCTGCCCGCATGCGGGGCAGTGGGGCTGGGACTGGCTCTGGCCGCAGTGGGGGCAGTAGCTCACGACCCGGCCCTCAGGAAGCCTGCCACCGCAGAATTCGCAGGCTGGTCCGTCCGGATCGTCCGGCGATATCCGCTCCAGTTCATCGGGGGCAATGATGAACGGGGGTGACCGATCCGGGCCCGCGGGTGGCTCCGGCGGCGGCTCTGGGGCCATGGGTGCCTCAGCCGGGGCGGGCGGCGCGTAGTCGCTGCCGGGTTCCGCCTCCAGGAGCCGCCAGGCCGCGGCGGTCAGGACGAGCCGGGTCGCGCCAAGCGACCGGACGATGTCCAGGTCCGGATTGGGGGAGCCGGCCTGGGCGCGAAAAGCACCCGCGGCATCGGCCGGCTCCGTTGTCGCATAGCCACCCTCTCCCGCGGCAAGACGGACCAGCATCGCATCGTAGTCCTCGATGCTGGCCAGGTCGAGCGCGTCGCGATGGGTACGGTACGGCAGGATGGTTCCGGCAATGTCCCCGAGTTCAACGGACTGGCCCGGCCGGGAATGGGGCCGGGTCGCAAGGGCCAGGGCGCGCACGAAGTGGGCGAGATCGTCCATGGTCAGGCCCCCGCGGCGCGCGCCGACTCGACCAGGTCGAGGTTCAGGGGCACATCCCGGTCCTCACGGAGCAGACGGTCCAGCACGTCGTACGCGCGGTCCGGGTCATAATCCAGATACCGCTTCCGCCCGCGCTCGTGGTCGAGCCACCCCGGGAACCCGGACTCCTCGAGGCCGCTGGTGGATCGCTGGCTGGTGGCGGCGCCGACGGCGAGGTCATTCGCATACTCGTTCTTCGGGTGTTTCGCGTGGCCGCGCACCCAGGTCCAGCGCACCCGCCGGGCCCGTGCGGCCACGTACAGTGCCTGCCACAGCTCGAGATTCTCGATCGGCCCCCCCTTGCGGGTCCATCCGCGTGACACCCACCCCGGGACCCATTCCCGCATGCCCCGGATCAGGTACTGCGAGTCGGAGACGATGAGCACGGTCCGTTCGGTCCGACCGGTACTCAGGAGTTCGAGTGCCGTCAGGGCGCTGGCGATGGCCATGCGGTTATTGGTGGTCGCCGTCGAGTGGATGGCGAAGTCCCGCCGGGCAATCCCGTCGGCCTTGCGCACCTCCACGAGGCCGCCGGCGCCGCCGGGATTGTCCCCCTCGCGGCCATTACCGAGGCAGCTTTCATCGAGGTGCAGGATGATGGTGGAGGCGATGCTGGACACGGGGGAAAGATAGTGGGAGTCCAGCGGTTTGAACCACGGAGGCGCGGCGGGCTGCATCAGCATTGAAACAGGCGGAGGCCTAGTCGACCACCTGGAATGCGTCGAGATCATCCAGCATGAACACTTCCTCTTCGCCGGTCATGGGAAGGTGGCCGACGAGCGCGTCACGCTGCCGCACCGTGGTGAGGCGCCGGGCGGTCACGACATACTCGGTGCCTCGCCGGTTGAGGGCGACCCGGCGCCCGTCGCGCACCGCGCGCTCGAGCTGGTCCATGCGCTGGGCCGTCCAGCGGTAGCGCCCCATCAGGTTTCCCCCCGGCGACGGACACGAATCCGGTCCGGATGGTAGGTAATCCGCCCGATGATGGCCGCCGCCGGCGTGCCCCGGCGGGTCAGCGATGCGACGAGCCCCGCCGCCTCGTCCGGGGCGACGCACAGCAGCAGCCCGCCACTCGTCTGGGCATCGCAGCAGAGCAGCCGCTCGACGTCGTCCAGGTCGCCCCAGTCCGTCCCCGCGGCGGACGCGAGGTTCCGCTCGCTCCCGCCGGGGATGAAGCCCTCCCGCGCCAGACCCATCGCCCCGGCCAGCAGGGGGATTGCCTCGAAGACGAGGTCGGCACCCACGCCGCTGGCGCGGAGAATGTTGCCGAGGTGGCCCAGCAGGCCGAACCCGGTGACATCCGTCGCGGCGCGGACAGCGTGTTCA
Source organism: uncultured Gemmatimonadales bacterium (assembly GCA_963825055.1). Taxonomy (GTDB): domain Bacteria; phylum Gemmatimonadota; class Gemmatimonadetes; order Gemmatimonadales; family GWC2-71-9; genus CAWGSK01. The sequence continues at coordinate 46,100 of CAWGSK010000003.1, read as the reverse complement.
TGCCCCGCCTGGGCTGCGGCGTCGTTCAGGGCCGCCATCACGCGGATCGCCTGGGAAAGCGCGGCCTCATCGAGGCGGCCGCGCTTGAGGGCGGTGGTGAGGATGCCCGTACCAATCGGCTTGGTGAGCACGAGGACGTCACCGGGCCGGGCCCCATCGTTGGTCCACAGGCGCGCGGGATGCGCCTCGCCGATGACACACAGCCCGAACTTGGGCTCCGGGTCATCCACAGAATGCCCGCCGACCAGCAGGCAGCCGGCGCGAGTGGTAACCTCGGCGGCGCCCCGCATCACCTCTCCCAGCATGTCGAACGGCAACACGTCGCGCGGCCAGCCTACCATGGAGAGCGCAAAGAGCGGCGTCGCGCCCATGGCATACACATCGCTCAGGGCATTGGCCGCGGCGATTCGGCCCCAGTCGTCCGGCGCGTCCACGATGGGAGTAAAGAAATCCACGGTTGCGACCAGGGCCCGGTCGTCGGCGATGCGGTAGACAGCCGCATCGTCCCGGTTCGAGGCGTCGGCCAGGACCCGGGGATCAACGATGGGGGGCAGGTGACGCAGGACCTGCGTCAGTTCGGCCGCGCCGAGCTTGCAGGCTCAGCCGGCGCCGTGGCTGAGCGAACTGAGCCGGATGGAGGGGCGCTGGTCGGGAGTGGGAGACATGGGGAGTCCGGGGTGGAAGAAGGCACCAGTGAGTAGTGAGTAGTGATTAGTGCTTCAAGGCAGATTACGGCCGAAAAGGAGGGAGTCCAGCCCACTCAACCTCGACACCTGCCCCCCAGGCACTACTCACTACTCACCATTACCGGGCCCACCCCTGCCGGATGCTGTCCGCCGACATCACCAGCCCCCGCAGTACGACCAGCTCGATCGAGCGGGTGTTGCGGATGTCCTCGAGCGGATTGCGGGAAAGCACCAGCAGGTCTGCGGCGCGGCCGGGGGCCAGGACCCCGAGGGAGTCGGCGCCGAGGAGGCGGGCAGCGTTGCGGGTGGCCGTCAGCAGGGCATCGCGCGGGGGCACCCCGGCCTGGACCAGCAGTTCCAGCTCGCGGTGCTCGGACAGGCCGGGGATCAGCATCTGGTTGGCGGCATCCGTGCCGGCGGCCACGATGCCGCCCTGCCGGATGAACTCGCGGAGGAAGAGGTCCTGTTTGGCCCGGCTCGCACGGAAATTCACGAAGTCCTGCTCGGTCCACCCGGCCCGCTGCACCATGCCGGCCACGTCCCAGGTGCGCTGGATGGAATCCGGCACGGCCGCCAGGTCGGGGCTCTGGTAGAGATCCTTCTCGTCCAGCCGGCTGTACGTGTCGTGCAGGACCAGGGTCGGGATAAGGAATATCCGGTCAGTGGCCAGGCGGCCGGCCACCCGGGAAAGCGTCGTGGAGTCAATGCCTGCCCAGGCGGTCTCGAACGCGGTCCACCCCTCGAAGAACGAACGGCGGTGCGCCGCGAAGAGCGGCGCCGGGTTGGCGAGCGACGCTTCGGGGACGCCGCTCATGTGTTCAATCGCGCGTACGCCAATGGTCGCGGCACGGATGGCGTCGGTCAGGCCAAGGTGGGCGGTGACCCGGAGCTGGAGGGCACTCGCCTCGTCCACCAGGGGCTCCATCAGCTCCGGGGTGATGCGCGTGTACGTCTTGATGAAATCCGCGCCGTCCACCGCGAGCGCATCCACGACCCGGCGGGCGTCCGGCCCTGTTGTCACCTCGCTGGCATCGGGCCAGGTGGCCGGGGCGCCGTCAATCATGGAGCCGGCGATGAACATGCGGGGGCCGGGAATCGAACCCAGGTTCACGTCATCGCGGAGCTGGAAGATCGAGTCGTGCTGCCCGTGCACGTCCCGCAGGCTGGTGACGCCCCAGCCGAGGTACCGGGCCAGGGCCCAGCGGCCGGTGTGCGCGTGGGCATCGATCATGCCCGGCATGATCCACTTGCCGGTAACGTCGATCTGCCGGGTATGGCGCGGGATCTCGAATCCCTCCCGGGCCGCGACCGTCTCGATCTCGCTCCCGTGCAGGATCACGATCGCATCGTCCAGCTCGGGGCCACCCGACCCGTCGATGACCGTGGCCCCGATGAGGGCGATCCGTTCCGGCGGACCTTCGCGGCAGCCGGCCAGGAGGCCGGCTGCGATTGCGACGGCCACCGCGAGTTCAGTCGCTCGACGAATGGTCATGCAGGATGAGCCATCGCTCGTCTTCGAGCCATGAAGGTTGATTGCCCCTCCGGTGCGTAATCGGACGGGAACACCTCGAGGCCACCCGACCGGCCGGTGGCAAGCAGGACCACCTGAGCGAGAATACGGTGTGTCATGAGTTGCCGCGGCAGCGTTTCCGGAGGGTTTATGTTGACAGTGCCAGCAGTTGCACGCCGGCGCATCGGAATGGAGAGTCGAGACTAATGAATAATAGCAAGCAGTACAAGTACTCCGGACCGGGCCGGCTGATTCTCCTGAGTAACCGGGAGCCATTCGAGCACCAGAAGTCGAAGGGCGGCGAGGTCACCGTTTCGCGACCGGCCGGCGGGCTGACCTCGGCCCTGCAGCCGCTCATGGAGTCGGCGGGGGGGTGCTGGGTGGCCTGGGGCAGCGGGTCAGCCGACTTCGACGTGACCGACGGGAACGACGAGGTCCGCGTTCCCCCGGAGACCGAGGCCTATTCCCTGAGGCGGGTCCGGCTCACGCCGGATGAAGTCCAGTCCTATTATGTCGAGATCGCCAACCGGGCGCTCTGGCCTCTCTGCCACCTCCAGTTCAATCACTTCAGTTTTGATTATGACCACTGGGAAGTGTATCGAAAGGTGAATCACCGCTTCGCTCACGCGGTGGAGGAGGTCGCGGGCGACGACGATGCCACCGTCTGGATCCAGGACTACCACTTCGGACTCGCCGCCCAGGTGCTGCGCCGCCGGACGAAGATGTTCATCCACCAGTTCTGGCACATCCCCTGGCCGCCCGCCGATGTCCTGCGGGCGCTGCCCGTCGCCCGGCGCCTCATCCGGGGGCTCCTCGGAAATGACCTGCTCGTATTCCAGACTGAGCGCTACGTGGTGAATTTCCTGTCGTCGGTCGCAGAGTTCCTGTCCGGCGCGGAGGTTGATCTCGAGGCCGGATCGGTGACGTTCGCCGGCCACGCGACGGCGGTGCGGGCGCATCCGATCTCGATTGACGTCCAGCAGTTCGAGGAACTCGCGGCCTCCCAGCCCGTGGTGGAAGCGGCCCGGCGGATCCGGCGCACCCTCGCGCCGCGCGGGCGAATCCTCCTGGGCGTAGACCGGATCGACTACAGCAAGGGCATTCCCAGGCGTTTCAACGCCTTTGGCCGACTCCTGGAGGAAGAGCCGGCACTCAGGGGCAAGGTGACGCTGGTGCAGATCGCGGTTCCCTCCCGGCTGGCGATCGGCTCCTATCGCGCGCTGGAGCGGTCGGTGGTATCCATGGCCCGCAAGCTCAACCGGAAATACGAAACGGAACGCTGGCAGCCAGTGGTCCTGATCCGCGACAACCTGGATGCCGATACGCTCGCGGCGTACTACCGCGCGGCCGATGTCTGCCTTGTGAGCAGCCTCCAGGACGGGATGAACCTGGTGGCCAAGGAGTTTGTGGCCGCGCAGGTGGAGGGCACCGGGGCGCTGCTGTTGTCCCGGTTCGCCGGGGCGGCCGAGGAGATGAGCGGCGCCGTCATCATCAACCCGTACGATGCCGGTGGGATGGCCCGGTCCATCAAGGCCGCCCTGGACATGAGTCCGCGTGAGCGCCGGGTCCGTCTGGCCGCGATGCGACGCCAGCTCCACTCCCACACCATCTACGACTGGGTCCGCGCGGTCTTCACCGACGTGGAGAAGCTGCGCAAGGCCCGCAAACGGTGACCGGGCCGCTCTCCGGAAGGCAGGGACGGTCGGCGCGGCAGCATCTCGCCCGGGCGGAGCGCCCGGTCCTCTTCCTGGACGTGGATGGAACCCTCGCGCCCATCGTTGACCGGCCGGACCGGGCCCGGGTGCCGGCCGGAACCCGCGCGACGATCCGGCTGCTCCGGCGGCGCGGGTGCGAGGTCGTGCTGGTCTCGGGGCGCTCCGCTGAAGGAGCCGCCATGGTCGCCGGGCCCATCGCCGATGCGATCCTGGGTAACCATGGTGGGGAGATTCTCCGGGATGGCGGTCTGGAACCCTGGATCGCGGGCGATGCCGGCCGGATGGGGCGGGTGGTGGAACGCCTGGGCGCGGCACTCCATCGCGACTGGCCCGGGGCCCGGCTGGAACACAAGGGGCTCTCCGCAGCCATTCATCACCGGCTCGACCATCGGGAAGCCCGGGAGCTGGCCGGGTGGACCCTTCGCACTGCCGGGGACAGGGAGATCGCGGCGCTCACCGGGCGGCGCGTGATTGACGTGCGGTTCTCGGGCATCCACAAGGGTGAAGCGGTGCTGCGCTGGCTCGACGGCCGGCCACCCGGACCGGAAATTCTCTATGCCGGCGACGACACGACCGACGAGGATGCCTTCCGTGCGCTCCGGAAGGGAACGACGATCCTTGTGGGGCGCCGGCCGACCGCAGCCCGCTTCCGGACGCCCTCGCCCGCGACACTGGCCCGCTGGCTCGCCCGGCTGGCCCAGGAGCGGTTGGGAAGAACCGCGGCCCGATGACGAAACGGCGCCCCTTCGAGGGGCGCCGCTCGATCCTGCTACTTCTTTTTCCTTGCGGCCGTCTTCTTCCTTGCCGGCCGGCGGGTGGTCTTCTTCCGCGCTGCCTTCTTTGTGGCACGGCGCCGTGGGGCCTTCCTGGCTGCCTTTCTCTTCGTCGCTTTCTTCTTCGTCGCCTTTTTCCGGGCGGGCTTCCGCCGCGCGGCCTTCTTCGCGGGCCGGCGTTTCACCGCTTTCTTCCTGGTGGCCTTCTTCTTCGTGGCCTTCTTCTTTTTCGCCGCCTTCTTCTTTGCGGCTTTCTTCTTCACCGCCTTCTTCACGGTCTTTTTCTTCGCCGCCTTCTTCTTCGGCCCGCTCGGCTTGCGTTTCACGGTGGCGCTCTTCCGGGCCTGTTCGGCGACCGGAGCTGGCGGTGGTGGAGCGCTTGGTGGCGGAACATTGATCGGAGCGAAAGGAGGTTCCGGCTCCCGCTGAACGGGTGAGGGATCCATCCAGCCCGATCCCGACCAGCCCATCTCGAGGTCACTCATGGCCATCATACCCTCCAGGCGCTCTGGGCGGCGTTCCCCGCCGCGCGGGTGGTGCGGAGTGATGCAAACGGGATTGGCGATATACTTGCACATCCGCTGAACTTCTGCAAGACGGGCTGGCTTCTGCGCAGTTCTCTGCATGGTCCCGGGGGAATTGCGAGAAGAGAGAGACCATGGGCGTGCGTGTCGCCAGACGGGCTGAGGCGACAGGCACGCAGCTACTCTCGGAGGCATCACGCCAATCGGCTACAGATCAAAGACTTATGCTAAGTAGTAGCATAGACAACTACTCAATGCGCCCAACTACTGTCCCTGGCCCTTCCCGAGGCGCGGGCTTTGCACGTTGCTCGAACGTCTCTCCCCCCGGGTGGTCGATCATTCGCATTGCTGCTCTGCTGACCTCAGCCCTCACCCTTGCCGGCGCCCTTCAGGCACAGGCCGGGGCGGAGCTGCGCACCAACCCTTCCGAACTCCGGCTTGCGCCGGGGGAGCGCCAGCGGCTCTTCCCGGCAGTGTTCGATGGGGATGGGCGGGTGGTGAGGGGTATCGTGTTTACCTACCTCTCGCTGGACACCGCCGTGGCCCGGGCGGACGGGGAGGGTGGTGTGACGGGGGTCGAGCCCGGAGTGACCCGGGTCATGGTCCAGGGCGGTGGAGTCCGGGCGGACGTCGCGGTGTCCGTGGGAGTATCCGCCCCGGGCACACCGGTGCGCGTGAACCCCGTCCCCCGGCCGGATATCCCGTATGCGGACCCCCTCCAGATCGATACCCTGGTCCTCGCCTCCGGCATACTGGACACCCTGGCGGATGAGGAAACGGGCCGCAGCATGACCTGGATGTCTGGTGACTCAGCGGTCCTGCGGGTCGGGCCCACCGGAATCGTACAGGCCATGGGTCCCGGGCGAACCACGCTGCAGGCGGGAACCACGCTCCACTCCACGCGGATTCCCGTCATCGTCCATGCGCCCGTACGCGGACTGGCGGTCGCCCCTCCGGCTGGACGGGAACCGGTCGTGCTTCCTCTCAGGGGCCGCGCGCCTTTCAGCGCCGTGGCGCTCGACGCTTCGGGCAATCCGGTGCCTGAGGCCAGGATCGAGTGGATCAGTGGGGATTCCAGTGTCCTCGGCTTCGAGCCGGCACTGGGCGAAGCCCGGGCTCTCGAACCCGGCATCACGACCCTCATCGCCCGGAGCGGGCCGGCTACGGTGACCTGGATCGTGCGCGTGGCGGACGAGCGTTTCGGATTCAGCGAGAGCAGCCTGGCGCTCCTCCCGGGCGAGAGCGCGGTCCTCAGCACTCGCTTCGGCGCCGCACAGGGGTCCCGGGGGGACATCGCCGCCTGGCGGACGAGCAATGCCGCCGTAGCGGTGCCGGACTCGACCGGCCGGATCCGGATCGAGGGCCTGGGCCGGGCAACGGTCATCGCCCGGTCCCGTTCAGGGAGTGAAGCGACGCTGATCGTTCACGGCGTGGGAGATCTCCTCGCGACCGCCGAACTGGATGGCGCCTGGCGTGCCCTGGAGATCCTCAGCACCCGGCCCGACCTCCGCGCCCGGCTGGGCGGGCAGCTGCCAGCGGTGACCGAAGCCGTACGGTCGCCCGAGCGGACCCGGGTGCTGGCGCGGACGCAGGCTGACCACGGATCCATCCTGCTGGCCGATGCGCACGGTGCCTCACCGAGGACAGTGCTCACCAACGCCGGCTCGGCCAGGGGCCTGGCGTGGTTTCCATCGGGAGACCGGGCGGTGGTGTCGGTGGGTGACTCCGTCTCCCAGGTCTGGAGCGTCGAGCTCGACACGGGACGCTCGCTTCGCCTGACCGGCGGCGGGTCGAACAGCTCGCCCGTCGTCAGCCCGTCAGGCGACCTGATCGCCTTCCTGTCGACCCGTGACGGGGAGGCGCACGTGTACGGGATGAAGCAGGACGGGAGTGACCAGGTCCGGCTGACCCGCGGCGTGGGGCCGGAATCGGGGCCGGCGTTCCTGCCCGACGGCAGCCTGGTGTACGCGCGCGATCCAGCGACGGGTCCCTGGGAGGTCGTCCGCCTGCCGGCGGGCGGTACGCTGCCTGTCGTCCTGTTCCGGAGCGCCGGGCCGGTGCTGGACCTCACGGTTTCGCGTGACGGTTCCATGATCGCCTGGCTTACCGGTGTGGGGGAGGCTGGCCGCCTGCATCTCATGGACCTGGCCGGCCTGGGTGAGACCCTGCCGCTCGGGCCGACGACGAGGGTGAGCCGGATTGCGTTCTGACTCCAGGTTGACCGGAACGTGCCGGCTCTGCACCTTGTTGCGCGACCCATGAAAGCACTTACCCTCACCGCGCACGGCGGTCTGGACCGGCTCGTCGTCCAGGATGTTCCGATTCCGGACCTGCGCGAGCCGGACGACGTGCGTATCCGGGTGCACGCCGCGGGGCTGAACCACCTCGACCTGTTCGTCATGGACGGGCTGCCCGGCGTGGCGCTCGATTTCCCGCACGTGATGGCCGGTGATGCCGCGGGAATCGTCGAGACGGTCGGCCCGACCGTACGGGATTTCGCCCCCGGAGACAGGGTCATGGTGAACCCGGGTATTTCCTGTTACCGGTGCGAGCCCTGCCTGGCGGGCGAGCATTCGCTGTGCATTCAGTACCGCCTGCTGGGCGAGCACGTCCCCGGCACCGCGGCCGAGTACGCCGTGGTTCCCGCGCACAACCTCGGCCGCGTGCCTGAAACGATGCCGTGGCCCGAGGCGGCGGCCTTCAGCCTGGCGAACCTCACCGCGTGGCGGATGCTGGTAACCCGGGCGCATATCCGTCCGGGGGAGACGGTGCTCATATGGGGTATCGGCGGCGGCGTCGCACTCGCGGCACTGCAGATTGCGAAGCTGAACGGGGCGACGGCCATCGTGACGAGTTCCTCGGACGCGAAGCTGGACCTGGCCCGCACCCTTGGGGCGGACGTCACGCTGAACCACGCAAACGAGGACGTGGCACGCGAGGTGCGTTCCCTCACAGGCCGGCGTGGTGTGGACGTGGTGCTGGACCATGTCGGCGAAGCGACCTGGGAACAATCCCTCCGCTGTCTTGCCCGTCAGGGCCGGCTCGTGACGTGTGGCGGGACGTCCGGCCCCATGGTGCGGACGGATGTCCGGAAGCTCTTCTGGTACCAGTGGTCCATCCTGGGCAGCACGATGGGCAATCACGCGGAGTACCAGGAGATCGTCCGGCTGGCGGGGGCCGGCAGGCTGTGGCCCGTGATCGATCGTGTCTTTCCGCTGGAGCAGGGCGCTGAAGCAGTCGCCAGGCTCCAGGCTGGGGAGCAGGCAGGCAAACTCGTGCTCGAGGTAACCTGACGTGAATGACCTTCTGAATCGGCTGCAGATGGGCGCCGAGGAGCTGGTGCGGCTCGCGCCGGCGCTGATCGGCGCGGCGCTGGTGCTGCTTGCCGGTTACATCCTTGCGCGGCAGGTGGAGCGCTGGGTGGACCAGCTCCTCAAGCGCATCGATTTCAACCGCATGGCGAGCGAAGGCGGCATTGCCGAGGCGGTGGACCGCGCCCGGCCGCATCTCGACCCGGTGCACGCGGTCGGCAAGCTCTTGTTCTGGCTGGTGATGCTCGTCGTGATCCTCCTTGCCAGCGCGGCGCTCGGCATGGAGAGCATCAACCAGATGTTCGGGCTCATGCTCTCCTTCATCCCCACGCTGATCGCCGGGATCGTGATCGTGATCATGGGCATCATCGTGGGCGAGTTCGTCCGGGGCCTGATTCTCGCGTCGGCCGGCCGGGTCGAAGGCGTGCCGATGGTGGCGAAGCTGGCGAAGACCGCCGTAGTGATCATCGCGGTGTTCATGGCGCTGCAGCAGATCGGGGTGGCGGAGGAAATCGTGACCGCTGCCTTCGTCCTGATCATGGGCGCGATCGCCCTGGCGAGCGGACTGGCGTTCGGGCTTGGTAACCGCGACCTGGCGGGCGAGATCACCCGGCGCTGGTACGAGGAAGGGCAGCTGCGGAACCGGCGGAAGGCGGACAAGGCCGCCGCGGCCGCGGCGGCGGCGGCGGCGGACAGGTCGGAGTAGAGAAGGCGGACGGGGCGGACAGGTAAGGGCTAGTTCGTTCCGGCGGTATCGGGCCCGGGAGGAGCGGCCCGGCTCGTGAGGTCATAGCGCAGCAGGCGAACGCCCTGTTTCCACGTTTCCACCACGAGAATCCTGTCCCGGCCCGCGGCCATCAACTGGCCGTAGCCGGGAAAGCTGTAGTGGGCCGCGAGGCGACCGTCACGATCCACGTCCTGAACGGTGCGGGTGGTGTCGATGTATGCGGCCGTCTTCCGGAGCCAGACGTGGCCATCCGGAGCCGTCATGGCCCCGGTAAATGGCGGCTTGATGATCGCGAAGGGGATCTCGGCGGCGTTGCTCCGGAGCTCCTCGGGGAACTCGTTCAGGAACAGCCGCCGGTCCCCCTCCTCCACGGTGAGCACCGGGTCGGGCAGGCCGGAGCCCTTCACCCTCGAGCCGTCGGGCCGCACCCACTGGACCCGGTTCTGGTCCACGCGTGCCACCCAGACTGATCCGTCCGGTTCCGCCCCCCACAGGTCCGAACCGCTCAGCAGCCTGGGCTCGAAGCGCCTCCCCGCAGCTCCGCTGACCTCGACCACGTCCCGTGGGGCAAGCTGCGCCACGGTGTCGATCGTTGCGAAGTCCGCCGGTCCCCGCACCACATAAGAACTGTCGAGCAGCCCGCTGCCGTCCGGCCCCGGCGAGGGGTTCGACTGGACGTAGAACCGGCCCTCGCCATCCCGGCCACGCGGGAGGTGCCCGGCAACCGCTGCCGAGGCCGGCACGCTGTCGAGCAGCTGACCGTCGAGGCTCCAGACCGTGAGCTGCGCCCGGGCCCAGTCCGCGATGTAGAGGCTGTCGCCGAAGCGGAAGATGGAGAAGGGCTGGTTGAACGCCGCCGGGTCACCGAATGGTGAGGCGGTTCCGCTGGCAAAGTCCACCACGGCCACGGCGGGTTCGTTGGGAGCGATGAGCACCCACCGGTCATCGCTGAGCCACGCAGCGTCGGTGATCTCGTTGTATGGAGCCAGCACCGTATCACGCGCCGCGGCCAGGTGGATCATCTCCGGCGCGGGAGGCGCATGGTCGCAGGCGGCAGCGATGAGGCCAAGCACTACAACGAGGTAGCGGTGGGACATGGAGGGAAGGTAGTGGAGGGCAGTGACTGGTGACTAGTGATTAGTGACTAGTGCTTTGGGGGTGGGCACCCGGTCGGTACGGGTGAGTCCGGTGTAACCGCCAGGCATCGTCCTCCAGGAACGAGCCTGCACTCCAAGCACTACTCACTAGTCACCAGTCACCAGTCACTATCACAGCGGATTCCACCAGTACGTCAGCTTCACCGCGAAGATATTGTCTGCCTTCGCATCGAGGAGACGGCCGACCGAGTGCCCGAACCGGAAGGTGCCGATGTCCTCGAAGTCGGAGCGGCTCTGGGTCCACACCAGGAACAGCGTGGAGCCGGGCATGTACTCCCAGCGGAGCACCGCGTTGCCGCGGAGCGAGCGGAAGTTGAAATCCGGGTTGCTGATCTGGATTGGCGCGGCGGGCCCGGCGCCGTCCGGATCGGCGGTCAGGGTGGCCTCGTCAAACGTGCTTCCGTCCTCGCCGTATGTCAGGAAGTCATAGCTCCGGGGCCGCTTCAGTTCCTTGAAGCCGGTGTAGTCGCCGGAGGCAATGAGCGGCTGGGCATACAGCTCCAGGCTCATGGTCGGGGTGAAGATCCAGTTGAGCCGGATGCTCGCCGACAGGGATGTCTGCTGGAGGTTTGCGAAGACATACCGGTTCCCGAAGGTCGTGGTGGCCTGGGGGTCCCCGAACGTGCCGACGTACTGCGCGCTGGTGTAGCTCCGCTCGTACGAAGGGCTCACCCGGAGCGACATGCTGCTCGATGGCTTGTATTCGATGCCGGGGTAGACGGACCAGCCGCGGTCGGCGTCTTCCTGGTAGCGGCTCAGGTGTCCCTCGAGGCTTAACACGACCGGCTTCCGGTCGTCCGTGCCGACCCAGGCGCCGGTCTCGAAGCCCGACTGCCCGATGGTCGCGGGGCCGCCCCGGGTGAGGCGGGTATTCACGGTTTCCGGATTGTATGCGAAGAACCCACCAGCCCACCAGTAATTGGTGAAGTTGACGTTCGAGTTGGCCCAGATCCCGGTCCAGGTGACGTCCCCGCCATAGTTCCAGCTCCGGAACAGCGCGGTGTTCAGCCGGGCGTTGCGGATGATGCGGCCGGGCTTCGTCCAGCTGTAGCCGCCCACGACGTGGGTATTGATGATGTCGCTCCGGAACTGGAAGCCCAGGTCGTTCATGTCCAGCCCGGGGCTCATCACGCCGACCGCGGAGTTGAACGTCCAGTTGCCTTTCTGTTTGTTGAGGGCCACGCGGCCGCCGTAGCCCGCGAGCGAGGTGGCGCCGGAGTCCACGCTGACGTAATCGACGTCGGGGCGCTGGAAATAGTGGAGCGAGGTGCGCTGCACGTCCGTGATCCGGCTCGCGGTGCCGGCCACGCGGCTCGCGCCGAACCAGCCGGTCACGACCCACTTGCGGTCGCTGTCCAGGAACGTCCACCCGTCCACACCGCCGGTGAAGGCGCTGCTGTTGATCTCGTCACGGAGGCGGGGGTCATTGAAATCGCGGACGGAGGCCGTGCCGATGAACCCGATGCCCTGCGCGCCGTTGTTGATCTCCTTCTGCGCCCGGCTCACGCTGTAGTACGTGCGGGGCTCCACCTCCACCTTCGAGCGGCTGCCGGCCAGGTCCACGTCCGCCATCTCGCGTGCGGTGAACGCGTGCATGGTGCCCACGCTCCAGTTGCTCCCGACCTTGCCGGAGAGCTTGAGGGCGCTGATGATGCTCGAGCCGCTCGGGCTGTGCACGTAGTCGGCATCGGGAACACTGCCCTGCGGGGCTCGGCCCACGCGCCGGGAATAGAAGAAGTCCGGGTTGCCCCAGTTGAAGCCCCAGTTGTTGTTCGCACCGCCGGAACCGAAATCGAAGATGTTCGACCCCTCGATGAAGAACGGCCGCTTCTCCGGGAAGAAGGTCTCGAAGTCGCTCAGGTTCACCACGGCCGGGTCCACCTCCACCTGGCCGAAATCGGGGTTGATGGTCCCGTCCAGGGTGAGGTTGCTGCCGAGGCCGAGCTTGACGTCGGCGCCGACATTGCTGCCGAACGTCGAGCCGTCGTTGAACGGGTCGCCTGCCGCGTGGTCGGTGAACTCCGCCCGGCTGGTGACGTACGGCGTCACCTCGAACCGGGTGGGGGGCCGGATATTATCGAGTCCGGAGAGGTTGACGAACCGGGACACGAACCCGCTGCCGTTTCGTGGCGTGTAGACCAGGTAGTCCCGCTCGTTCCGGCGGGCAATATCCCGCGCGAAGTTGACGCCCCAGGTCTGGACGTCGGCCTGCTGGAAGCGGAGCTGGGAATAGGGGATCCGCATCTCCACCGACCAGCCGGCGCTGTCCCGCACGGTGGCGGCCTGCCAGACCCCGTCCCAGGAATCGTCGTCCCAGTCGTCGTTGAGCAGGGTCCCGTCGTAGAGCGTGCCGGCGGCATTGACCCCGAAGTAGAAGCCGCTCCGGCCGTCGTGGTACGGGTCGAGGTAGACCATGAAGCGGTCAGCCGGTGTGTAGGTGTCGCGCCGGGCCAGCCGCGCGACGATGGAGTCGGGGGAGCTGTCGAACAGCCGGGCGCCGATGTAGATCGCCTCATCGTCGTACTTGACGAGGACCTCGGTCCGCTCCGTGGCTGCCTGGCCCTCGTTCGGATCCCGCTGCAGGAAGCCGGTCACCGGGCTGCCGCTCCAGACGCTCTCGGTCAGCGCGCCATCGATGGCGATGGCGGCGCTGACCCGCGCGGCGTGGATGGCAGGGGGCCTGGCGGGCTCGGTCTTCACGGGGGCCGCTGATGTGGCCTGAAGCGCAGTGGCCAGCAGCAGGCCGGCTGAGAGGAGGGCCATTATGACATTTCCGGCTGTTGGGTGAACGTTTCAGTTTGCACCCTATTAGACGGAATCCGGCCCGAAAAGGTTGCACGGGGAAATGTCAGGGATTTGTCAGGGCGGACAGGACGGACAGGACGGACAGGGTGGACCGGAAAATGGGGATGGCCTGAGCCGCCTCCCCCTTCCATTTGCCACTTGCCACTTGCCGCTTCTACTGCCGCCCCAACGGCTCAACGACCCGATGCCCGATACCCGATACCCGACACCCGCCCCCCAGCCTCCCCCTACCTCCCGTTCGTCAGCAGGTCCTCGAACAGCGCCAGCGCCCGTGGGTCCTCCGATTGTCCCAGCCAGAAGATGGATTTCTTGCGGGCCTCGATGCTCGGGCTGGTCTTCGCCACCCGGATCAGCGCCGTAACGGCCGCAGGGTCCTTCATCTGCGAGAGGGCAAAGATGGCGTGGGAGCGGATATCGTCGTCCTCGGCCTCGTCCTCCGCCATGCCTGCCAGCCCCTCGGTGGCCGCGTCGCCGGCGGCCTGGCCGAGCCAGAAGATTGCGGCCCGGCGGGTATCGCGCCGGATGTCCTGGTTCCGGGCGATCCGGAACAGCCGGGGCCACGGTGTCACACTGTCGGCCAGGGTGGCGATAAAGATTGCCTCGCTTCCGGGCCGGTCATCAGCGGTTTCGGCCGTCTTCAGCAACCAGTCCACCGCCGCCGGCGCGCTGACCCGGCCCAGGTCAGTTCCCGCGGACCCGCGGTTCCCGTCGCCGCCGACGTAGGCATCCAGTTTCGTCGCCCTGCCGTTCGAGACGCGCACCACCACCTGTATCGGCCCCTCCGTGCACGCCTCGCTCCACCCATCTCGCTGGTTGCGTACCATGCCGCGGGGGCGGTCATTGATCATGCCTCCACCGTTCCCGCAGATCCCCGGGCGGGAGGTGAAGGCGAAGTGCGCGGTGCCGTCCCCCAGCCGCTGGATGCGGGTGCTGAGGTCCTGGGCGGGAAGACCGGTGACGCCGATGGTAACGCCCAGGAGCGCGAGGGTAGTGATTCGTTTGAGCATTGTTCCTCCGTTTATCGGCAATCGGCAATCGGCAATCGGCAAATGGCGAGTGGCGAGTGGCGAGTGGCAAGTGGAACAGGCGGTGCTCTGTCCGCCTGTCCGCCTGTCCGCCTATTGCTCAATCACCGACTGCAGCACCTCGATGGCTCGCGGGTCCTTGCTCTGGCCGAGCCAGAAGATGGCCTTCTTGCGCAACTCGGGATCCTTCTCGTTCTTCGCGATCTCCAGCAGCTTGTCCATGGCCGCCTTGTCGTTGCTCTGGGCGAAGCCGAAGATGAGCTGTTCCTTCATCTCGCGGTCGCCCTGGTCGTACAGGCTGACCAGCTCCCCGGCGCTGCCCTTCATCTGCCCGAACCAGAAGAGCGCCTTCTTCCGTTGCTCGACGTTCTCGTTCTGGTTCTTCGCAATGCCGAGCAGCCACTGCCTGGCCTGCGGATCGTTACTCTGGGCAACGGAGAAGAGGATCCGCTCTTTCAGCTCGCTGCTGTTGGCGCTCGAATAGAGCGAGCGGAGGAACTCGCCGGATTCCGGCGCCTTCTGCTGGCCGAGCCAGAAAATGGCCTGGGCCCGGGTCTCCTCCGGTACGTCCGTCCGACGGGCGATATCGCGGAGGGATTTCCGCGCGACCGGGGAGTCCTGCTGCGAGAGGGCGAAGAGCGCCTTCCCGCGGAGTTCGGGATCGTTCGTACTGCGCAGGATGGAATCGAGCGCCGGCACGGCCGCGCTGGCGTCGGCCTGCGACAGCCAGAATACGGCGCTGCTCTTCACCTCCGGGTCCGGGTCGTTCCGGATCACGTCCAGCAGCACCGTGGTCGTCCGGTCGCCACCCTTCTGGGAGAGGAGGAACACGGCCTTCCGCCGGAGGCAGACCGTGCCCTCCTCCCGACGGGCCAGCACCTTCTCCAGGATGGGCATGGCGCGCTCGGAGTCCATCTGGAGCAGCGCGTTGAGCGCCATCATCCGGGTGTCATCGGCATCGTCGCAGTCGTTGCTGGAGACGGCCACCCGCGCGTCCCGACCGACCCGCGGTGCGCGAGGCGGGCGGGGGGCCCTGCCGATCGCGGCCGGTTCCGGCGGCGAGGGTGGTTCGACCGCATCATTGATGTAGATCACCGAGTTCTGGTCGCCGCGCTTTGCCAGCTCCCCATGCACCCGCGCCAGGAGGGCATCCGCATCGCCGTGGGTGGACGCCTTCGGGTACTGCTCCGACTGGCGCTCGAGCAGGGCCACCGACCGCCGCAACTTGTCCGTCTCACCGGTCCGGTAGAGGGCGAACGCCTCCCAGTAGTAGGCGTCGGCCACGTACCCGGACTTCGGGTACTTCACGCGAATCTCGTTGAAGAGCCGGGCGGCCTGGCTGTACTCGTTCCGCCGGAGCGCCGCCCGCGCCTCGCGATAGAGCGAGTCGGCGGGGTCGTCCGGGAGCCAGGAGGCCGGCGGCATCGTGGCCGGGCCGTCCTGGGGCGCCGCCGCCGGGCTGGCCGGCGCGCTCCGGAACCTGGGCGCGGCTCCGCCCCCCGCCAGGGGAAGCGTGAAGGCCAGCGCCAGCATCATCGTGGTCATCGGTCGCATCAGTATCTCCTCAGGTTCCTGCAATCGTGAGACCCGCCGGGACTGCGGTGCGCAGCCGTAGCATCAGGTCTCCATCGTCCAGTCCGTTCGTGATCATGTCGCGCTCGCCGGGCTGCTCTGTTTCGGAGAGCTGGCTGATTTCAGCCAGGACCAGCTCCAACTCCTCGAGCAGCGCCTTGAGCCGGGCGTCCCGGGCCGCGGGTGAATCCAGTAGCAGCCGGTTGTCCGCCAGGAGCGCCCGGGCGTGCCGGCCAGCCGCCGAATCCACCCGGCCGGCCGCCTCTTCCTGCCGGAAATCGGTCAGGAACACCTCCGTGCGGCTCAGATATTCCGTCGCCGCCAGCCGGTACGCCGGGTCGGGTCCGGAATCCGGAGCCGCCGCGACGGGAGCCGGCGGGGTTCCGGTAGTACCGGTGGAGGTGGAGTTTGACCACCGCCCCAGGCCCACACCCACCGCCAGCACGGCGGCAATCCCTGCCGCCCAGGCCAGCCAGCGCACCGGCCGCCGGCCCGTCGCCGCGCCGCGGCGGCGGCGGGCCTGGATGGCTTCCCACATTTCCTCACGAGGGGCCGGGGGCGGGGCGTGGTATTCCGCCGCCGCGTCCTTCAGCCAGGCCTCGAACCGATCGTCGTCCGTCATGCGCACTCTCCGGCAAAATCCGCCAGTACCTCGCGTAACCGCGCCCGCGCCCTGGAGAGCTGGGCCTTGGATGTCCCTTCCGCCACTCCCAGCGCCGTGCCGATCTCCTCGTGGGTGTACCCCTCGACGTCATGCATCACGAAGACGGTGCGGTACCCCGTCGGCAGTCCATCGATCGCGGCCTTCATCCGGTCCCGCAGGTCCGGGTCGCTCCGGCGCGGCGCATCCGCCACGTGGAGCGATTCGTCCAGGCTGGCCTCGCGCTGCCGGAACCGCTTGACCTTCCGGAGCGTGTTGAGGACCACCGAAGTGGCGATGGCCGTGAGCCACGTGGCGAATGCCGCATCGCCCCGGAACTGCTCCAGCCGGTCGAACGCCCGGACAAAGGTTTCCTGCGTACAGTCCTGGGCCTGGTCGGGCTCCCCGGTCATCCGGTACGCCAGCCGGTACACCCGGTCCACGTGCGCCTCGTAGAGCGTTCGCTCCGCCGATGCGTCACCCTGCAGCACGCGCTGGATGAGTTCTTGCTCTTCCACGTGGCTCCCAATCAGTTACGACTTCAGCGGTTGCCCGGCCTGGCTGTGTGATGGACACGGGGGGGCCGGAAAGGGTTGCGTCGGGACGGACGGACGGACGGACAAGGCGGACAAGGCGGACAGGGCGGACAGGGCGGACAAGGCGGACAGGACGGACAAGTTGTTGTCCACTTGCCGCTTGCCACTCGCCCGCCCCTGCCGACCGCCGATTGCCGACTGCCGACTGCCGACTGCCGATCGCCGACTGCCTGCTGCCGACTCCCTGCTGCCTATCTCCCCAGCATCCCCCGTCTCACCGCCCGCATGGCGTCCGTCACCTGCGGGAGGTCACTCATCCGGGCCCGGATCGCGGTGTAGCTCCCAGCCTTCCAGGAGATCGTCCGTTCCCGGCCGTCCCGCCTGATCCGGGCGGTGACCTTGTCGTTGAGGCCGGCGCCGGAGAGGGCATTGTTCAGGTCCTGTCGTGAGGCAATGGCTTTTCCATTCACCTCGACCAGTTCGTCACCCGTCTGGAGCCCGGCCTTTTCGGCGGCGCTGCCGCTCACCACGAAGGCCCGCCAGGGGCTGCCCTGCGTGGCGGGGGTGAGGGCGAACAGCCGGTCGTCCGCCGCGGCCCGCGCGGTGACCGTGGCGTTCATCGTCCGGCCGTCCCGCTGGATCTCGAGGGCGAGCCGGTCGCCCACGGCCGGCGGCCGCATGGCCTGGGGCTGCTCGCCGTTGATGGTGACGACCCGGTCGCCCGTCTTGAGCGTGCCCTTATCCCGGGTTACCACGAGCTGCCCGTTGTCCAGTCGCGCCGGAATGCCGGGGGTGGCGACCTCCTGCTCCCGGATGTCGACCTGCCAACCCGCCGACCGCAGGAAGTCGTTCCAGGGAATCTCGGCGGTGCCGCTCACGTACTTGCGCCAGAAATCGTGGAAGTTGAGGCCGGTGGCGTGCAGGATGGCGTTGAGCAGGTCTTCGCTGGTGAAGCCGCGCTCGCCCGAGTAGTGGTCGTAGAGGTAGCGCATGACATCGTCATACGATTTCCGGTTGCCGGTCGAGTCCCGGATGGCGAGGTCCAGCATGAAGCCGAGCAGTTCACCCTGCTGGTAGTAGGAAATGTTGAGGCCGTCGTTCACGGACGACGGATCCCAGACCGTCCAGCTCGAGCGCTCCGGCGAAATGCTGAGCCGGGCCGGGTTGGAGCGATGGCTGGCGATGGTGTTCTCGGTGTTCCGGACGAAGTCGCCCCCGGTGTGGAGGCCGCTCCGCGCAAGGATCAGGGCCTCGTAGTAATTCGTGTTGCCTTCGCTGACCCACAGGTTCAGGGTGCGGACAGGCCCGGTGTAGTCGAACGGCCCCAGCTCCACCGGGCGGATCCGCTTCACGTTCCAGGTGTGGAAAAACTCGTGCGCCGTGACACCCTGGTGCGTGTGGGGATCGCGCGCCATGGCGGCAGGGTTGAAGCCGATGGTCGTGGAGTTCAGGTGCTCGAGGCCGCCCCCGCTGCCGGCGAAGATGTAGGTGTAATCCTTGTACGGGGCACTGCCGAAGATGTTGATGGCGCCCTGAGAGATACGCCGCAGCATGTCCACGAAGGCCGCTTCATCATATTCCGGCTTGGCGCCGCCGAGGTCCACCACGGCCCGGTGGGGCACGCCGCCGGCCGTGAAGTGGTAGGTCACGAAGTCACCGAGGAGGACCGGGCTGTCGATCAGCACGTCGTAGCTGGTGGCGTAGTACACCGTGCTGTCAGGTGTGCCGATGAGCCCGGTGCCGATCTGCCAGCCGGCGGGGAGTTTGAAGCTGATGTGGGACGGCACCAGTTTGTGGCCCTGCAGGTACATGAAGGTGTGGGGGCCGTCGATCAACCCCGACGTCTCGCGAAGGAACCAGCGGTTATTGGGGCGGGCCCACTGCCGGGGTTCCCGGATTCCGGCGCTGTAGGTGAGCAGGATTGTGTCCGGGGCCCCGCGGGCGATGGCCCAGGTGATGGAATCCGGGTGTGAGACGGACAGGACGTTCCCGCGGCTGTCCCGGGCGGAGATGTCGGCGATGTTGCGGCCGGCGTTGACCAGCCGGTAGGCGCCCGGTGCCCAGTCCGGGATCACCACCCGGGCGGTGTCCGGGGCGTTGGTGATCTGCATCCTGACGAAATAGGCGGACCGGTCGCCATCCTTGACCGTGACCTCGTAGTCCACCGCCGGGGCCGTACGGTCGTAGCGCATGACGAACGCGTCGGCGTAGGTGGAGAGGGCCGTCTGGGCGTGGAGCGGGCCGGCAAGAAGGAGCAGGGCACTGAGCGTCAGGGGGAGGCGGAGCATGGCAGCAGTCCGGTCGAGGGGAAGGAATCGATATAATACAGCATCACTGTGCGCGCCCACGCTACGCCCGAGGTTCCGATGAGGTTTCGCCGCCTGTTCGCCCTGCTCCTTCCTGTCCTCGCCGCGCCGGCCTGTGGCGGAGCGGGAGAGGGCACCGACGCCGCGGTGGTGCGGGATACCCTGCCGAACGGAGTGCTCTCCATCATGAGTCACGGGCCCACGGCCTGGGCCGACACGAGCGGGTGGAAGCTGGTGGAAGACCTGCAGGTCGGGTCCGGGGAGTCCGGGGGCCCGGGCGAGCTGGTGCAGCCCATGGGTTTTGCCGTGGACCCGGCGGGGCGGATCTACGTGGTGGACACGAAGCCGACGGTCATCAAGGTCTATGGCCCCGACGGCAGCTTCCTGCATACCATCGGCCGGGAAGGGCAGGGGCCGGGCGAGTTCCAGGTGGCCTTTCCCGCCGCATTCGATACGCTGCTCATCGTCCAGGATCCGCAGACTGCCCGGACGAGTGTCTTCGACACGGCGGGCACGTTCCTGGACAGCTGGCCGTCAGGCTGCTGTTACTGGATGCCGCTGCACGTGGATGCACGGGGGCGGATCGCGACGCCGGTGCAGGAGCCGCCCTCCGACAGCATCGCAATCACCTTCGCGCGAGCCGGCCTCGACGGCACTCCCATCGATACGCTCCACCTGCCGATGCTCGGCCCCCGGCACAACTGGGTGATCGAGCGTACCAGCGGCACCAGCCGTTCGCGGAGCGTGTTCAACATCCCCTGGTCTCCGTCCACCGATTACGGATTCCTGCCCGACGGCGGGCTGGTCATGGGCTACAGCGATACGTACCGCCTCACCGAGCTCGGGCCGGATGGCGACACGCTCCGGGTGTTTGGCCGTACCTGGACGGCGCCGGCCATTCCCACCTTCCGTCGTGACAGCGTCTTCGAGGGCCTGGTCGCCATGATCGGGCAGCGGATGGAACCGGCCGAACTCCGGCGCACCTTCCAAAAGAGTGACATGCCGACCAGCGCGCCGGCCTGGCGGGACATCTACGCCGACCCCGCGGGCCGGATCTGGCTTCGGGGGATCGACCTGGGTCAGGGCGAGTCCTTCGACGTATTCGACTCGTCCCGGGTGTTCCTTGGCACAGTGCCGGTGCCAGCCTCCCTCGGCTCGTTCCTCGTCCAGTGGGGGCCGGACGGCCGGCTCTACAGCCTGGGCCAGGATGCTGATGGGCTTCCGGTCCTGACCCGGTACCACCTGGACCAGTCGGCGACCGCAAAGTGAGGCGCTTGCTCGTTCTGGCGGCCGGCCTGGTCCTGGCCACCGGCTGCGACAATCCGCGGAATCCGCCACGCGGCACGGTCGTGACGACGTTCGACACCACCGGCAGCATCATTACGGCCGCCAATAGCGGCGAAGCGCCGAGGTTCCAGATCCGGCATGTCTACACCGCTAACCGGAGCGGCCCTGGCGAGCTGGAAGACATTCGTGCGCTGGCGTCCCTGCCGAACGGACGGCTCTTCGTGGCCGACGCAGGTGTGTCGCGTGTGCTGGTGTTCGACAGCACCGGGCGGTTCGTGGAGACCATCGGGCGTGAGGGACACGGCCCGACCGAGTTCACCGCCTTGAACTCGCTTGCATGGCTCGGCAACACCCTGGCGGCGCTCGACCCGGGCAATGCGCGGATCGAACTCTTTGGAACGCGGGGAGAGTGGCTGGGCAGCTGGCCGGTGCAGCCACTCAGCGGCCGGGTGATCCGCCTCGCTCCGCTGGACAGTGCGTCCGTCGTGGTGCCGTGGCGCCTGCCCGGGCCTGACGGGAGCCTGCTGCCAGTAGGAGTGCGGTTCGGGCTAGGGGGAGCGCGGGACACGGTGCCGCTGCCCGAGCGGCCGCAGCTGGTGAGCGGCATGGAGTGCACCGTTTCCGGCGGCGGGTTTGCCTTCATCGACTTTCCTTTTGCACCCCAGTGGGTAGAGACGTGGGTGCCGCCGTTCGTGCCGCTCACCGGGCGCACGGACGAGTACCTGCTCCGGATTGGCGACCCGAGAAGCGACAGCGTCCGGGTGATTTCGTATGACGTTCCTCCTGTCGCGATCACCGACGCCGAGTGGGCCGCGGCGCAGGACACCCTGAACGCGGAGCGGGCCCGGCTCGGACCCGCAGAGTGCGAACCCAGGCGGCAGGAGCGGCCGAAGGCGCGGCCGGCCTTCCGGTCGGTCACGCTGGATGATGCCGGCAGGATCTGGGTCGAGCGGCCCGTGCCTGGTGGATTTGTGTTCGACCTGTTCACGGTCCAGGGCAGGCTGGTTGCGACGGTGGATGCGCCGGCTCGGGATCCCGACGTGCCACCGTACCTCCGGGGGAACCGCATCTATGTGAAGTCCACTTCCACGGATGGGACTATTACGGTGACCGCGTGGGAAGCGATGGGACTGGAGCGACTGGATGGCATTTGAACCACAGTCTTTCCTGAACCACGGAGACACGGAGAGCACGGAGGAGTAGACCCAGACTGTTTCTGCTCCGTGTACTCCGTGCCTCCGTGGTTTGCTGTTGCGAAGCTCAACCAGGGAGACCATGTGTCCTTGTCGCGCCTCCTCCTGAGTGTCCTGGCCCTGGCGGCATGCAGTCGGTCGGACCTGGAGCAGTCCGTGCCGGCAGGTCCGCCGGGACGAACCCGCGTGATCATGCTCGGTACCGGCACGCCGAACGCTGACCCCGAACGCTCAGGGCCGGCAGTGGCTGTAGTCGTGGATTCGACCGCATACCTGGTGGACGCAGGGCCCGGGATTGTCCGGCGTGCCGCGGCCGCATGGCGGAACGGTATCCCGGCCCTGGAACCGTCGCGGCTCAATCGGGTCTTCATCACGCACCTCCACTCCGATCACACGGTCGGGCTCCCGGACCTGCTGCTGACGCCGTGGGTGCTGGAGCGCCCCGGCCCGCTCGAGGTGTACGGCCCACCGGGCATCGAGGCCATGGCCCGCCACATCGAGGCCGCCTGGAGCGAGGACATCGACATCCGGATCAACGGACTCGAGCCCCGCGAGAACACCGAGGGCTGGCGCGCGAACGTCCATGAGATTCCCTCACCCGGTGTCGTTTACCAGGACTCGCTGGTGACCGTCACCGCGGTGCCGGTACACCACGGCAGCTGGCCCGTGGCCTGGGGCTACCGTTTCAAAACGCCTGACCGGGTGATCGTCATTTCCGGGGACGAGACGCCGACCGCCGCCATCGCCGAGGCGTGCAGCGGCTGCGACGTGCTGGTGCACGAGGTCTACTCCGCACGGACCTTCCAGGGGCTTCCCGGGCCGTGGCAGCGGTACCACGCCGATTTCCATACCTCGACGACCGAGCTGGCGAAGCTGGCCGCAGAGGCCCGGCCGAAGCTGCTGGTGCTGTACCACCAGCTGTACTGGGGTGCGACGGACGAGGACCTGGTGAACGAGGTGAAGAGCGCGGGGTATGAGGGGAAGGTTGTGAGTGGGAGAGATCTGCAGTCCTACTAACAGTGTGAACAGTAAGCGGTAAGCGGTGAGCGGTGAACGGTAAACGGGTGTAGGGGCGGCCTGCCGGCCGCCCGTGAGGCGGCCCGGGATCGAAGTCAGCCTCCGTTCAACTGGTACCGGGTCAGCGACGGCACACCATTCTCATCGAATTCGGTTGTCCAGATGTGATCCAGCGCGGCCGCCGTGAGGAATTCGCGGCGCGGGAGCGAGAGCCTGAATACGGAATTGCCGTCCCGATCCAGCGCCTGCCATATCGCTGAGTCGGGGTCGGCCGTCTCCAGCTCCAGCCAGGTGGTGCCGTCGCTGCCGGTAAGAACCTGGCGAGCCGGAGTCAGGTGGGGTGGGAGGAACAGGGCTTTCCGGACGGCCGGTTCGCCGCCGGGTGCCGTCGCTCCCCGTCGGGTAATGACAGCCTCCACCTGTTCGTCCGTCAGGGGTAGCGGGTCATAATCGAAGTGCCGGTCAAAGACGGTGTCGCCGTCCATGGAGATCCGGGTGACGGCGTATGATGTCCGGTCGGTTCGGCGGTCGACGATGACTATTCCGGAACCATCCTCGCAGATTTCGTACAGCTCGCCGTCTTCGAAGGGCTGTCCTCCGATGCTCCAGCCCGTGGTGGTCGGAATCTCGAGGCTGCGCAGGTGGCGAACCATCTGGAACACCGTATCCACCCGGCTCTTCCCGCGCGGATAGACGGTGACAGCAAGCCGCTGGGTGTCCGGCATATTGGCGATGAAGCCAGATCTCCACGGCACGTCGGCGATGCGTCCGTCGTGCAGCATGCGCAGATGGCGCCCACCAGCCGGAGCAGGTACGCTCTTCCCTGGAGCGCCATCCACAATCGGGGTCAGCCGGCCGAGGTTCGGATCTGCGATCCACAGTGTATCGGTTGTCCAATGGGGATCCATCGGGAACCTGAACTCACCTGGCCCGGAGCCCTCGCGCCCCACCTTCGCGAGCAGAGTCCCAGTGCTGTCGAAGATGAATACGCGGCGGTCCTGCCGATCGATGACGGCGAGGCGGCCGTCTGTGGGATTCTCGGCGATGCCGGCGATGCTGCTGAAGGCGTAGTCTGGGGTTTCACCGGGGATGACCAGGTCGCGAACCAGGGCCCGCTTCGCCTGGCCGGTGGGTGACCCGGTGAACTCTCCGGCCTCCGGGGCCTGCTCGCTCGAGCAGGCAGAGGACAGGGAGATCAGCGCAGTGGTGAGGAACAAGGCGGCAGCGCGAGGGATGGAAGCCATCTCGATAGCGTAGTTCTCCTGGCGGGTAGCGCAAGGTCGGCGACGCCGGCCACGCTCTTTTTCGCGGCTAAGAGCCGCGACTCGGCCGGTCTATCGCTGAGAGCGACGCAATGACGATCTCCTGATAAGAGAAACGCCGTCACTTGAGTGACAGACCGGCCGAGTCGTGGCTTTAGCCACGAAAAAAGGTACGAGTCGCGGGAATCCGATGCGATGGTTTCCGACCTGGCCATCGAGACTGACTCCCGACTTCCTCGGGAGCAACTCATCCGGCACCGTCTCTATGTTCATCTCATCTGGACCACCCGCGACCGTGCCCCGCTCATCACATCCGGCGTCGCGGGGTTTCTCCGACGCTTCCTGCCGGCGGTTGCGCGGCAGGAGCGGGCCCGGATCATTGCCCTCGGCATGGTGACGACGCATGTCCATGTGCTGCTTCAGCTTCATCCCCTTACCAGCATTCCAAGGCTGGTTCAGCGGCTGAAGGGCGGGAGCTCGGTACTGGCGTCCCGCGAAGGCCACTGCCCGGCATATCTGCCCCTCAAGTGGGAGCGCGGATATGACATCGAATCGGTGAGCGGGCGGGCGCTGGAGATCGTCCGGCGGTACGTGGAGGGGCAGCCGGAGCGGCACCCGGAAGAGGCGATCGTGAATGGTTGAAGATCGGGTCGCTGTCAGGGCCAGGCTCGCTGAGTCGTGACCGGAGGGAACCTGCGACGTGAGCGACACGGCACCCAGGCGAGATCCCGTCGCTCTCAGGCAACATTTCGGCCGAGTCGTGACTCTCAGCCGCGAAAGAGACCCACGGAACAAGTCCCCTCGCCGTGACCTTCGTGGCTGAAGCCACGACTCGGCCGAACTGTCACTCAAGTGACCCTCGACTCCTCGACCCCGTGACCCCGCGACCCCGCATGCAACCCTTCGCAGCCTCACCGCATCTAACCAGGCAGAACCCCTTTGGGAGTTGTGCCATGTCGCCGACCATCCATCAATCCAGCCCCGGATCCACCAGTTCCTCCCGCCTCAGGGCCGTGAGCCGGGCGTCGGCGTACCAGCTCAAGCCCACTATCCTGCTGCCGGGCAGGCCGCTGCCCGGTGGACGGCAGCACGAGACGCGGGGTAAGGGTCAGCCGCAGGGCGGAGGGGCGGGAGCGAGGTCAGACCGCAGGGAGGATGGGTCGCTGTAGACCCCCCAAGTTCCATATCCTGCGGGCACGGCCCGAAGGCCCGGACTTTGGAACAGCGCTGTCCGGGCCTTCGCTCGTTGTCTGTGATCCTTGGTGCGTACCCGGACTCCGCATGTTCCCGCCAGGCATGACAAGTCCGAGCAGCGGAAACACTCTCCGGACCCTCGGGAGTGTCAAGTTTGCAGGGAGAGGGGCGCGCCTTCAAAGGGCTGGAGGCACGCCTTCTCTTGCATGGTCGCTGCTCACCACTCCCTAGCTACAGGAATAGTGATATTGGTGACAATAGCCCACTTGATTGTTGGCGTGAGCACTGTTTGGAGCCCCCTCGTAGCATGCCCCTCCGCCGAAGGAATGGAATGTTCCCAGAGAGTTGGTGAACTCATTGCATTTTGTCCCATTCGACTCTTCTCCCGAAGCGTTTGGAGCACCTATTGTCGAATAGGCTAAGAGTACCACTAGAACTAGGCCAAGGTACCAGGGGAATTTCCGAATACGTGACATGATGGAACTCCTTTCTATGCGAACTAGTCGCCAAGGTGAAGTGAAATTATTCGGATTTTGAGGCCCACTGCGTCACTAATGAGTTCCGATGCCTTACCATCGTCCATGAAGCCCATAAGGACGCCGTCATACCTGCGCGTGCTCATGACCGCACCGGTTCGTAAATCCAATACCTCGACCATCGTGTCGAACAAGCTCGGCCATTCCTCAGGCTGTGGCATTGGAGCGTCCACTTCTACGTGTGGGTCTCCTGCCGCGAGGAGTTGAGGCTTCCAGTCGATATCTGAAACAATCCCTATGACCCAGAGACGCTCATTATCGAGCCATATGCCGCCGATTCTCGGCGATGGGCGGGTGCGCCGTGGGTCATGACCTGCCCAAAGCTCACCTGCTTCAAACCACGCCGACTTCGGCTGAATGGTTCGAATGCGCTTCCCGTCAAGCGACCAATGTTCTATGAGATATCGACCACTAGTTCTGGCGCTCCAAAAACCTTCACTCCCCGCGCTGGCCAAAACATGCTGCAACTCCTCGGGGGACCCTGATGTTTCCTCGCCTACCTGGCGTACCATTCGTAAATCCGCGTCTAGAACGATGAACGGACGACCAGGCACGCTGTAGTTATTGAGAAGAACCTTCCCACTTGGTAGGGGAAGTAGCCGGGATGCGCGTACCCCCCGAGGGAAGGACACCGCGCGAGCAAATGACAGATCAGGGGTGAGGAGTGTGAGTCTCTGGCTGAGAACAACTACT
Organism: uncultured Gemmatimonadales bacterium; assembly: GCA_963825055.1. Lineage (GTDB taxonomy): Bacteria > Gemmatimonadota > Gemmatimonadetes > Gemmatimonadales > GWC2-71-9 > CAWGSK01. The sequence goes on along the minus strand of CAWGSK010000003.1, from coordinate 19,631 downwards.
GAATCATCAGATCGAACGGCCACGTCCTGAACGGTCCGGTATTCGCCGGGCCCCTCTCCGGATCGGCCAATCACCGCAACCTCGTTACCTGCGGGAGCAAATAGTGCGATGTAGTCCATGCCCCCGACGGGAGCCACGAGATAATTCCCGTGGTGGAACGTCCGGGCCTCGGAAAACGCAACTATCGGCGCTTTGGCGTCATTTTCACCGAGAAGTGCTTCCGAACGGAATTGAATTCTACATGTGTCGCACACAAGCTTCGGTGAGCTTAAGGACGTGGATTGCTCCGGTCCACGTGATTCCCCACAGGCAAGGCCATACAATGCAAATAGAATCGGGAGCACACCCCTAGCCATTCCGAGCCTTCGACTCATTGCCATATGAAGACTCTATGGCTTGAGCCTTCATGGCGCTATGTCTCTCCGCGCTTATGCCTCTCCGCGCACTTGCGCCTTCCCTTTGGCTGTACATACTCGCTCGGAACGACACGGGGAGAAGGCATGGGCGGGAAAGTAAGGTTATTGGCGAGACTCCGGACCCGCTTGACTTGGGTTTCCGAGCGCGGCTGGATGGTTGTGAGAGCACTGCATACCGGCGAGCAAGTACGGCCGCGGTTGAAGGTGCTGACGGAGGAAGCAGGATTCCGATCAAGGTACCAACTTGCTTACCACCTGAAGCGGAACGGGCTGCCGCCGTATCGCGAGCTTGCAGGCTGGATGGCCCTTCTGGGGTGGGTAGAGACCGCTGAGAACGAGGGCCGGTCACTCTGCGCCCAGACTCTGGCGGAGGGCCTGGATCCAGCCTACCGCTACAGAATGGCGAAGCGACTCACAGGTCTCGGCTGGAGGGAGCTCTGCGACCAAGGTCTCGACTGGACCATCGACCGGTTCGTCGAGGCGTGTTCGCCCCCCCCCCCGGCATGAGCCGCCGGTGGACGATCCCTCATGACTGGCTCTTTCCGGACGCCTCCCCCACGCAACCATCCAGCCCTTCCCAGCATCTATCCTCCAGCCGCCTTGCGGCCCGCGGCCCCAGTCTGCACACTAGACTCCCTGTACCTCTCCCCGGATGACCCCCGGGGCGGCACCCCCACGGGGGGGCATGGCCCTGCGGCTCCGTTCCACTGGCCTGCTTCCGAGCAGGCCCCCTGCGGGGTGGGCTTAAGCACGGGCTTCGTTGAAATCCGCATGAGCAGGGGGCGACCGCGGCGAGATCAGACCGCAGGGAGGACGGGTCGTTGTAGACCTGGCCGTGGTCTCGCTGCAAGGAACAGAAGGCGAGCGGCAACGTGGGCTTTCCGTGCACACGCAGCCTAGTCAAGTCACCCGGCTCCATTGCGGGGCCTCTGCTCGCGTCTATACACCTGCAGAGCCACCTCGCAGCCTATCCTATCAACACTGGTGGCTTGCGCTGCCCCCCCCCCCCCAACGTTATGTTGCCCGCCACCAATTTGTGTTACTGAGCGCCAGTGTGAGACATGCGGGGCACCCTCGGTGTGAGACCCAGCTTAAAGCGACCGGAATCGGGAATGTCAGCGATACCAAAGAGTCGTTCTGAACTGTTTCTAAACAGTTCTACGGTCATCCTTCTGGTTGCCTCCTTGGCCATGGCGGGAAGATCAGTGTGGAAACGCCTGAATCCGCGGTTAGAGGCGGGTCCCGTACATATGACAGAGCTTGTCGGGACGGATTTCGGCGCTCTACTTGGGTCGGAGGTTTCGTTCTCCGCCGTGGCGAGGGACGACGGGAGCGAGTATAAAGTATTCTACAGTTTCTTGACGACCTGCGAGGCGTGTACCTATCAAAAGGACTTCATCGTAGCTTTGGCACGAAGGATCCCCCCGGAGAATTTCATATCGGCTTCTTCGGAGCCACCCGAGATCACAGAATCGTATTGGGACGGGCGGCTCCCATCTCCAAAATACCTGAGTCAGAATACGCTCGTAGCTGCCGGGTTACGGGGAGTTCCAACCCTCATGATTCTCGACTCTGCCATGATCGTACGAGATGCCTGGCTTGGTGTTATGACCGAACACTCCTCAGTCATCCAGAAATACCTAACCCCAAGTCACTCTCCATCGCCCTAATTCAACATGGAAGCGTTACTGGATTCTTGTTTGTGAATCGAGCTATATAGTCCCGAGAGATCAGAACTCGATCTCAGGCCATCATATCATTCGTTGTTCCTGCTGGCTCGTGCCGGCATCTTTCACACTCCTAGAGGCTTCTATGCTGACAATGTCGAAGGCGATGCGACGAATGCTAGTTGCTGCTGCTCTAACCGTTGGAGTCGCCTCGATGGCTTCGGCCGCTGAACAGGGCCAGTGGTGGTGCTACAACGGGACATGCTGCTCTTATCATAACGGGGCAGTTACGCAGCCTTGCATGTATGACTGTGACACCGGGGACGGTGCCCACTGGTCGATCAGTTGCAGCGGCGCTTGATTGCATGAGCCGTTGGTGCCCCCTCTCCAGGGAGCACCAACCAGCTCGTTCCATGCAATGACGGAGACCATCAACTGTGCTCACGAGATGGATTCTGCTCGTTTCCCTTGGCATAGTCGCGGGGTGTGGGAAAGCCGAAGATACCCGATCAGTTCCGACGACTCGCGCAGTGGAACCCGATGCCCGAACACCGGGCCTGAAGCGGGTCCGGATAGATGTCCTGCCAGACTGGATCCCCGAAAGCCCTAACCAGCCGATCGCCGTATCCGGCGGATACACGGTTTACCGTCACACCAGACAGCAACAAGACACTGTGCTGACCATGCTGGACAGTACCGGTGCGCTGGTGCGGCGTTTCGCTCGAAGGGGACATGGTCCCGGTGAACTCGTCAATGTTTCAGAGCTTCGCTTCCAGGGTCGTCATGCGATTGTTCTTGACCTGGATCAGGCGAGGCTTCTGACTTACGACCGGGCTGGGAAGGTCGCCAGCGAATTCCGGATTCCAGTTGAGTTCCGACTTGTTGGCATTTCACCTGACTCTCTGGACTGGATGAATCGAGTCGGGGGAGGGCGGGCGGAGCTGCGTCGAGGACCCGGGGACCACGCCGGGAGCCGCGTACTCCTCACCAGCTCGGACTCCTTCCTGCAGACGGTGACATCCGGCAATCGGATGGCAGGGCAGGACATTCCTCCTTACGCGACCTCCGGGGGTCTTCTCGCTATCGCGGATCCCATGCAGTATGCCATTCGATACTACGGCGCGGATGGCAGTCTCAGGCGGGAATTCGGCCGTGATCTCGAGCCACGGCGTCGCACGGCCAGGGAGTTGGAACGGGATAGCGAGCGCATCAGATCCCTGATGAAGGGTGGTTTCAAGGGCCCTAACGGAGCCGTCGCCATCACCGGGCTTGAGGCTCGGCTTGACTCTCTCAAGTCTACGCCACTACCCCACTTTTACCGGCACGGCCTGGGGTTCGACGAACGTGGCCGACTTTGGGTTGTGGGGGAGTCGAACGATTCGACCTTTGCGGACGTGTTCGCGGACACCACATTCCTTACGCGGATCATGATTCCGTGCCTGCAACCGCGGGGGAGTGTCTCCCTCAACGGGCACTGGCTTGCACTAATGTGCACCGTGGAGGATGGTGGGGACTACGATGCCGAGTTGCAGCTTTACCGGATAGTAGAAGCCAACGGTCGAGATGCTGATTCTCCCGCACCCCGCGACTCGGTCGCTCCCTGACCAGCCAGGCCACACGCAACCATCCAGCCCCTCCCGGCATCCATCCCCCAGCCGCCTTGCGGGCAGCGGCCCCAGACTGCACACTAGACTCCCTGTCCCCTTGCCTCGGCTCTACCCGGAGCCGGAGGCACCCCCACGGGAGGCACCCGGCATGGCCCTGCGGCTCCGTTCCATCCTGCTCCCTTCCATACTGATCGTCCTGGCCCTCCCGGGCTGTAAGGACAAACCCGCCGCGGCCGATGACGGCGACGGGACCGAGGCGCGCGATTCCGGCAGTTCGATGACCCTGCCCGTGGTGGGCGAAGTCGCCCGCCGGGGAGACCTGGTCCTGTCGGTCACCACGACTGGCCAGGTGGAGTCCGAGGCCATGGCCGACCTCAAGGCCGAGACCAGCGGGACGGTGCAGGAAGTGCTGGTCCGGCCCGGGAGCCGGGTGTCGAAGGGCCAGCCGCTGGTGCAGTTGGACCCGCGCCCGTTCGACCTGGCTGTGCAGGAGGCCCAGGCGGCGGTGGACGAGGCGATGGTGCGTTTCCGGGACCAGGTGATCCCGGACAGCATCGTCACCGGCAAGGCGCTCCCCCCGGAGCGGATCGAGATTGCGGAGACCCGGGCCGGACTGTCGGGCGCACGGGTAAGACTGGAGAAGGCGAAGCTGGACCAGGAGCGCGCCACGATCACCGCGCCGTTCAACGGGGTGATCAACGAGGTGAACGTCGCGGCTGGCGAGCGGGTGAGCGCGGGCCAGGACGTGGCGAGCATCGTGGACATGAACAACCTGCGGATCGAGGCGCAGGTGCTGGAGCACGACCTGCCGCTCATCAGGGTGGGCGGGCAGGCGATCATCACCGCGGCCGCGGCGCCGGACAAGCCGGTGACGGGCACGGTGACCGCCGTCCTGCCGATGATCGATACAACCCGCCGCGCGGGCCGGGCGCTGGTGCGGGCCCGGAACAACGGCGTGCTCCGACCCGGGATGTATGCCGACGTGCGGCTCGAGGCGCGCCGGCTGGATGACCGGATGCTGGTGCCGGCCCGCTCTGTTATCGAGCGGGACGGCCGGCCGCTGGTGTTCGTGGTGAAGAGCGGCCGGGCCCAGTGGGTCTATATCAATCCCGGGCTCTCGAACGGGAGCGAGACGGAGGTGCTGCCCGACTCGGTGAGCGGGCAAATCCCCGTCGCGGCCGGTGATACGGTTCTGGTCGAGGGGCACCTGACGCTCACGCATGACGCGCCGGTCAGGGTGTCGTCAATGCGCGAAACGCCTGCCGCGCGCGACTGATCCCGTCATGTCGCTGAGCAGTTCATCCATCCGGCGGCCGGTCACGACCATCGCCACCGTGCTGGCCTTCGTGCTGGTGGGCGCGGTTTCGTTCTCCCGCCTCCCCGTCGCCCTCCTTCCCGATGTCACGCTCCCCGTCCTCACGATCCGCACCGCCTACCCGGGCGCCGCGGCCGAGGAAGTGTCCCGGCTGGTGGCGGAACCCATCGAGGAATCCATCGCCGCCACGCCCGGGCTGGTCGAACTCCGGTCGGTGAGCCGGAACGAGGAGGTCACGACCACCGCGCGCTTCGCGTGGGGGACGGACATGCCGTCCACCGTGCTCAACGTGCGCGAACGGCTCGACAACGCCCGGAGCCGGCTGCCGGAAAACGCCGAGCGCCCGACACTGCTTACCAGCGACCCGGGCGAACGCCCGATCGCGATGCTGGGGCTCACCGGCCCCGGTGACCTGCGCTCCATCGCGCAGACGGCGCGCGAGGTGCACGCGCGCCGGCTGGAACAGCTGGACGGCGTGGCCAGCGTCGCGGTGGTGGGCGCCCCGGAAGATGAGATCCGGGTGGACCTGGACCCGGACCGGCTCCGCGCCCTGAACCTGACCACCAGCGCTGTCGCCGATGCGCTCCGTCAGGCCAACTGGAGTGCGCCGGGCGGCACCATCCGCCGCGGGCAATTCCGGTTCAGCGTCCGGGCGCTGACCGAGTTCCGCTCGCTCGAGGAGATCGGCCGCACGCCGCTCACGCCGGGGGGCACGGTCCGGCTGGAGGACATCGGCACCGCACACCTGGGCCTGGCCGACCCGCGGACGCTGGTGCAGCTGGATGGCCGCCCCGCGGTGGGGCTCGTGATCTACAAGGATGCCGGCTCGAACACGGTCGCGGTCACGCGCAAGATCACCGAGGCGATCGGGACGCTCACGACCGAATTTCCCGACATCCACCTGACGGTGGTTGCCGCCCAGGCGCGCTTCGTGGAGGACGCGCTCGGCAACCTGGAGCAGGAGATCGTGGTCGGCGGCTTCCTCGCGATCCTGATCATGATGCTGTTCCTGAAGGATCTCCGGAGCAGCCTGGCGATCGCGCTGGTGATCCCGCTGTCGGTGATGGTGGCGCTGGTGCTCCTCCAGCTGCTGGACGTCTCGATCAACGTACTGTCGCTGGGCGGGCTGGCGCTGGGCGTCGGCATGCTGGTGGATAACGCGATCGTGGTGTCGGAGGCCTCGGCGCGATTGCGGGACGAGGGCATGGCACCGCGGCCGGCAGCGCTCCAGGCCTCCGAAGAGGTGGCCGGGCCGCTCATCGCGGGTACCCTCACGACGCTCCTGGTGTTCGGGCCGATCGTCTTCGTGCGTGGCCTCGCCGCCGCCCTTTTCCGTGACCTGAGCCTGAGCGTGGTGACGTCGGTGGGCGCGTCACTCATCCTGGCGCTGACGCTGATGCCGGTGATGCTGGCCGCCCGTCGGAACCGGGTCGCCCTGCCCGCGCCGACCTCCTCCCGTCTGGAGTGGATCTACGCGCCGCTGGGCCGCTTCGGCGCCCGATTCACGGAGTGGTACGAGCACGGAATGATCTGGTCGCTCGCCCACCCGTGGCGGGTGATCGGGATCTCCGCGGTGATCGTGATACTCACGGCGGCGGTGGCGGTGAACATGCCGCGGGAAATCCTGCCGCAGGTGGACGAGGGCACGGTGGTGGCCGAGCTCCAGCTGGAGGAGGGCACCGCCATCGAGGAAACCCGGCGGCAGGCGGGACGGCTCGAGGCCGCCGCCCGCCAGCTCGGTGCGACCGACGTCTACAGTCGGGTCGGCGTCGCGACGGACGAGGAAGTCCTGGCCGGCGCCGACCCCGGAAGCCCGAGTGGCGCGCAGATGGTGATTCCGGTGCCGGACGGAATGGACGCGGCCGACTTTGCGGAGAAACTCCGAGCCGCCGTGCCCGACCTGGCGCAGGGCAGGCTCGCGCTGGACCTGGCCGGCCAGTCGGAGTTCGGCAGCCTGATCGGCCGGGAAGGGCGCATTGTCCGGGTGGAGGTGAGCGCCCTCAAGCAGGACGCCGCGGACCGCTATGCCGACTCGGTGCGTCGGGTGCTCCAGCAGCTCCCCAGCCTGACGGATGTGCGGGACGCCTACAGCGGAACCCAGGAGATCGTCCAGGTCACGCTGGAGCGCCGTCGCATCGCGGAGCGCGGGCTGTCGGTCGAGCAGGTGGCGGGGGCATTGGCCGGCGGACTCGGCGGCGTCGAAGCGACGGAGTTCCGGGAGACCGACCGCCGGACCCCCATCACCGTCCGGCTGGGCGGCGGCGCCAATGAGGACCTGGATGCCGCCCTCTCGTCCGTGGTCGGCGGGGTGCCGCTCCGACAGCTGGTGAAAGTGCAGCAGACCCGGGCACCGATCGAGGTCGTCCGGGTGAACCAGCGGCCCGTGTCCATCGTGGAGGGGGTAGTGGAGCGCGGCGGAACCGCGAAAGCCACCGGGGACGTGGAGCACGCGCTCGCCTCGATTGATGCGCCACCCGGCCTCACCTGGATCCTGACCGGCGCCGACATCGAGCAGCGGCGCACGGCGGGCGAGCTGGGCGTGGTGGCGATTCTTTCCATCTCGCTCGTGTTCCTCGTGCTGGCCGGCGAGTTCGCCTCGTTCACGACACCGATCGTGGTCATGCTCACCGTTCCGCTCGCGGCGGCCGGCGGCATCCTGCTCCTCTGGGTGACAGGACAAAGCATCAACGCCGTGGCCCTGATCGGCCTGGTGGTGATGATCGGCGTGGCGGACAATGACGCCGTGGTGAAGCTGGATGCCATCAGGCGCTTCCGGGAAGCGGGCATGCCGCTCGAAAAAGCGATTCTGGCCGGCGGGCTCCAGCGGCTTCGGCCGATCGTCATGACCTCGCTCACTACCATCGCCGGCGTCCTGCCGCTGATGCTGGGCCTGGGCAGCGGCGGCGCCCTCTACCAGCCCCTCGCTGCCGGGGTGATCGGTGGCGCGGTGACGGCCACGCTGGTGACGTTCTTCCTGCTGCCGGCCGCCTACGTGCTGATGGAGCGGCGGAAGCTTCGGCGGGCGCAATCGGTGCCGGTCGGCATCCCCGTCGAGGAACACGGAGGGGCGGGATGATCGGCTGGGCCACCAGGCGGCCGGCCGTCGTGTGGGCGGCGAGCGCGGCGCTCATCTGTGCGGGAGTGCTGGCGTTCCTCCGCCTGCCGCTCGCGACGCGGACGGTGGTGGAGCTGCCGCGCCTGGTCGTGTCGTCCACCTGGCCCGGCGCCTCCGCGGAGCTGCTCGAGTCGTATATCACCTCGCCCCTCGAGTCCGCCATCCAGGGTGTGCGGGATGTCCGGAAGATCAGCAGCGAGTCCAGTGACGGCGACGCCCGGCTCACCGTGGACCTGGAGCCCGATGCCGACGTCCAGCTGACCCGACTGGCCATCCTCGAGCGGATCGAGATCCTCCGCAAGGATTTTCCGCAGGGCGCGTCGATCCCGCGCGTGAGCAACTACGTCCCGCAGGACCTGGAGGAGCAACCGCTTCTCCTGTACACGGTGTACGGTCCGTACACGGCGGGCACGCTCGCGAAGCTTTCCGCCGACGAGATCGTCCCGCAGCTCTCTGCCATCGAGGGCGTGGCGGGTGTCAACAGCGGGGGCGGAGCCGAGCGCGGCATCTCGGTCACGTATGACGACCAGCGGCTCCGGCAGCTTGGCATCTCGCCCGCGACCCTGAGCCAGGCGCTCTCGAATGCACGGGTGGTGCGCTCGCTGGGCGTCGAGCGGGCCGGCGTCAGCCAGCGCCCGGTGGTGCTGCGCGACCAGCCCGATGTCGCGGCGGACCTGGCGGAGCTGCCGGTCACGGCGCCGGGCGGGCGGATCTTTCGCCTGGGTGACCTGGCCGATGTGCGGCTGGAGGAGGACTCGCGCGACCGGTTTTACCGGGTGAATGGCGAACCGGCGGTGAGCATGGAGATCGCCCGGCTCCCGGGTGCCGACGCCATCCGGACGGCGGCCCGGGTGCGCGCAGCGATGACGGGGATCGGCCGGCGGCTGCCACCGGGGATCCGCGTGCGGCTGGAGAGCGACGAGAGCGTCGAGCTCCGGAAACAGTTGAACAACCTGCTGCTGCGCGGCGGCATCGCCTTCCTCTCCGTGCTCATCGTCCTGGCCCTGGCGCTCCGGAACGTGAAGAGCGTCGGCCTGGTGATGGGGAGCGCGGCCGTGGCGATCGCCGGAACGGCGCTGGGGCTTTATCTGCTGAAGATTCCGGCCAATCTGCTCACGCTGGCCGGTCTCGGGATGGGTGTCGGCATCCTGGTGCAGAACGGACTGGTGGTGGTGGACCGGCTCAGGACCGCGCCGGACACGCCGGACGGGCGGGCAGCGGCGGGCCGGCGGATCATGCCCGCCGTCATCGGCGCCACGCTCACGACAGCGGTGGTGCTCTTCCCCTTCCTTTATCTCCAGGGCAACGCGCGGACGGAATTCGTGCCGTTTGCGGTCGCGTTTGCCCTCGCGCTGGGATGGTCGGTCATCTCGGCGCTGGTGATGATCCCGGCCCTCGGCGCCGGGCACGGCCTTCGCCGAGGGCACTGGCCGAAGATGAGCCGGATCTACGGGAAGAGCCTCGTGCTGCTGCTCAAGGTACGGTACCCGGTGCTGCTCATCGTGGCCGCCGGACTCGGCTACCTGGGCTGGGCCTTCGCGACCAAGGTGCCGCGCAGTTCGTTCGGGAACTGGTTCGGGCAGCGGACCACGCTTCAGGCCTGGCTCCGCTTTCCCCGCGGGTCGGATCCCGCGAGCCTGGATGTGGCGATGCGCGAATTCGAGCAGATCGTGGTGGGGCAGCCCGGCGTGGAGCAGGTGGTCACCCAGGGGTCGCCGAGCGGCGCGTCCATGCGGGTCGTGTTCACGCGCGAAGAGGAGTTCGGCCCGATCCCGTTCGAGATGCAGGAGGCGCTGACCCAGCGCGCGGTACTGGTAGGCGGCGCCAGTATCAGCGTGTCAGGGCAGGGTCCGGGATTCTATTCGGGGGGTGGTGGTGGCAGCTCGCGGTTCCGGATCAAGGTGCTCGGGTACTCGTTCGGCGGCGTTGAACGAATGGCGTTCGACATCAAGCGGCGGCTGGAGCAGATCCCGCGCGTCCGGGACGTCAATGCCAACGCGGCCAGTTTCTTCGGTGACGAGAAGGCCTTCACCGTCACCCTCGATCCCGATCGCGCGGCGATGTCGCGATTCGGCGTCACCGCGGCCGACCTGGCCGGCGCCGTCTCGCGGGAAGTGCGTGGCGCGGTGGGGCGGACGATGATCGAGCTGGGCGGCGAAGAAGTCGGTGTCAGCCTGAAGGCGGCCGGAGCAAGGGAGCGGACCCTCGAACAGCTCCGGGACGCCATCGTGCCGACGTCCAGTGAAAGCCCGGCCCGCATCCGTGACCTGGCCCGGGTGGACGAGGAGGAAGCGCTCTCCCGGATCAACCGGGAGGACCAGCAGTACGTCCGGATCGTGAGCTACGAGTTCCGGGGCCCGCAGAAGCTCGCCAACCGTACCCATGATGCCTTCATGGAGTCGATCAGTGTACCGCCGGGCTATTCCGTGTCGGATGACGTCTTCGCCTGGGAGACGGACGAGAGCGGGAAGGGCCTGTGGCTCGTGTTCGCGCTCGGGATCATCCTGGTCCTGCTGTCGGTCGCCATGGTGTTCGACTCGTCCTGGGCGAGCGCCGCCGTCTTCCTGAGCCTGCCGGTGGCGCTGGCGGGGTCCGCAGCCGCTTTCTGGGCCTCCGGCACGGCGTTCAGCCGGGAGGCCGCGGTCGGGGTGATCCTGGTGGTGGGCCTCGCCGTCAACCAGGCGATTCTGGTGATCGATGCGGCGCTGGAACGGCGCCGGCGGGCGAAAGCGGAGGGTGGCCGCCCCCGCGTCTCCGGACTCGGGGTCGTTGCCGCCTGCCGTGACCGCGCGGGCATGGTCGTCCTGGTTACTCTCACGACACTCGCCAGCCTCCTGCCTCTTGCCATCGGGGCTGACGCGGACGAGTTGTTCGGCTCGATCGCCCTGGCCACAGTGGGTGGCACCCTGGCCGGGACGCTCGGGGCGCTGTTCGTGGTGCCGTTGCTGGTGGTGTCACGGAGGTCGAGAAGTCGAGAAGTCGAGAGGTCGAGTGCTTAGCGTACAACGGTGCTTTCGACCCGCGATTTCTCGACTCCTCGACCTCTCAGCTTCTTGACGCTCTAACTGATTGTCCCGCCTCCACTTGTAGCCCATTCCCACAGTTGAATCCCAGCCGCAAACCGGCTAGATTTCGTCTAATGTGGGCGATTCTGCCCGGGCATTCCTTATTGATACCAGGACACCCATGACCGGACCATCAAGCCGAGAGCGCATCCTTCCCCGCCTGATCGAGGATGAGCTGCAGCAATCCTTCATCAATTACTCGATGAGTGTCATCGTGTCGCGCGCGCTGCCGGATGTGCGCGACGGGCTCAAGCCAGTGCACCGCCGGATCCTCTACGCCATGAACGAGCTGGGCCTGGTGCCCGGGCGGCCGTTCAAGAAGTCGGCGACGGTGGTGGGCGACGTGCTCGGCAAGTACCACCCGCACGGTGACCAGTCGGTGTACGACGCGCTCGTCCGGATGGTGCAGGAATTCTCGCTGCGCTATCCGCTGGTGGACGGGCAGGGGAACTTCGGTTCCGTGGATGGTGACCCCGCCGCGGCGTACCGCTACACCGAGGCCCGCCTGACCCGCATCGCCGTCGCGATGCTCGAGGACATCGACAAGAACACCGTCAACTTCCAGGCAAACTTCGATGACCGCCTGGAGGAGCCGACGGTCCTGCCGTCCAAGGTGCCGAACCTCCTGATCAACGGGTCGAGCGGCATCGCCGTCGGCATGGCCACCAACATCCCGCCGCACAACCTGGGCGAGGTGACGAAGGCCGTCTCGCATCTGGTGGACAACCCCGAAGCGACCATCAGCGATCTCCGGAAGATCGTCAAGGGTCCGGACTTCCCGACCGGCGGCTACATCTACGGCCGTGCCGGGATCAAGGAAGCCTACGAAGGCGGCCGCGGACGGGTCGTCATGCGGGCGCGTGCCCAGATCGAGGAGCGGGAGACGGGCAACAAGTCCCAGATCGTCGTAACGGAAATTCCCTACCAGGTCAACAAGGAGAACCTGAAGAACGCCATCATCAACCTGGCGGTCGCCAAGAAGATCGAGGGCATCTCCGACGTCCGGGACGAGTCGGACCGGGACGGCATGCGGCTGGTCATCGAGTTGAAGCGCGATGCCAACGCCAACGTCGTCCTGAACCAGCTCTACAAGCGCACCCAGATGCAGTCCACGTTCGGTGTCATCATGCTGGCCCTGGACAACGGGCAGCCGAAGGTGCTGAACCTGAAGGAAGTGCTGGAGCGCTTCATCGCCCATCGGCACGAGGTCATCACCCGCCGGACCCAGTTCGACCTCGACCAGGCCGAGGCGCGGGCGCACATCCTGGAAGGTCTGAAGATCGCCGTCGACAACATCGAAGAGGTGATCAAGATCATCCGCGGCTCCGATGACGTTGCCACGGCCGACGAGCGCCTTCGTACGCGGTTCAAGCTCTCCGAGAAGCAGAGCGAGGCCATCCTCAACATGCGGCTCGCCAAGCTCACCTCGCTCGAAATCGACAAGCTGGAGGCCGAGCTCAAGGAAGTGCGGGCCCTGATCGCCGACCTGAAGGACATCCTTGGCTCGCTGGACCGCCGCAAGGGCATCATCAAGGATGAGATGGAACAGGTCACCAAGACCTTCGGTGACAAGCGCCGGACGGAGATCCTCACTGACGAGGGGGACTTCAGCGTGGAGGACCTGATCGCCGAGGAGGACATGGTGATCACGATCTCCCACACCGGCTACATCAAGCGGATTCCGGTGACGACCTACCGGCGCCAGCGCCGGGGCGGACGGGGCCTCGCCGGGATGAGCACCAAGGAGAACGACTGGGTCGAGCATCTGTTCATCGCGAGCACGCACGACTACCTGATGTTCTTCACCAACCAGGGCCAGGTGTACTGGCTCAAGGTGCACGAGATTCCGCAGGGCGGCCGCGCGGCGCGCGGAAAGCCGGTGGTCAACTGCATCGCCATCCGGCCGGAGGAATCGGTAGCCGCTACGGTGGCCGTCCGCGAATTCTCCGAAGACCAGTGGCTCATGTTCGCCACCCGGCAGGGGACGGTGAAGAAGACCCTCCTTTCCGCCTACGGCAACGTGCGCTCCACCGGTATCAACGCCATCAACATCTCCGATGATGACGAGCTGATCGACGTCCAGATCACTGACCGGGACAGCGACATCATCCTCGGCACCACGAACGGGATGAGCATCCGCTTCCACCAGAGTGACGTCCGCGAGATGGGGCGGGTGGCCGGCGGGGTGAAGGGGATCAACCTGGACAAGGACGACCGGGTGATCGGCATGGTGGTGCTGCGTCGTGACGCCAGCCTGCTGGTCGTGAGCGAGAAGGGTTACGGCAAGCGGTCCGAGCTTGCCGACTACCGCGTGCAGAAGCGTGGCGGAAAGGGCATCATCACGCTCAAGCGGACCGACAAGACCGGCCATATCGTGGCGCTCAAGGAGGTCCAGCCGGAAGACGAGCTCATGATGATCACCCGGGCCGGCGTGATCATCCGGGTGCCGGTGGACGGTATCCGGATCATCGGCCGGAACACCCAGGGCGTCCGGGTCATGAACCTGGACGAGGGCGACCGGCTCGTGGACGTGGCGCGGGTCGTGAAGGAAGACGATACCGGCGTCGTCGAGGATGACGGCACCGTGCCGGTGGGCGCCGACGAAGACGAGGACGGGCAGGGCGAACTCGATATCGAGTCCGACGACGAGAACTGAAGCTGCCCCCTGAGGGGCCGGAGCAGCACTGATGACAGAAACGGCCTCTCTGGGGCTTGATTCCGTTCGTGACGCGGCCCGGATCCTCGATGGTGTCGGGGTCCGGACCCGCCTGCACCCCGCCGCCGCCTTGTCCCGGCGGTGCGGGGTGCCGGTGTTTCTGAAGGCGGAACAGGAGCAGCCGGTCGGCGCCTTCAAGGCGCGTGGGGCCTACACGGCCATCGCGCGGCTGTCGCCCGAAGAGCGCGCTCGCGGCGTCATCACCTACTCCAGCGGCAACCACGGCCAGGCGGTGGCATGGGCCGCAAAGCTCCTTGGCCTTCGGGCGGTGATCGTCATGCCCGAGACCGCGCCGAAGGTGAAGGTGGAGGGCGTGAAGCGTCACGGCGGCGAGGTGGAATTCGCCGGTACCCGCAGCGTGGACCGGTTCGAGCGGGCGGAGCAGCTGGTGGCGGAGCAGGGCCTGGTGATGATCCCGCCGTTCGAGCACAACGACGTGGTGGCCGGGCAGGGGACCTGCGCGCTCGAGATCCTCGAGGAACGCCCCGAGATCGACACCATCCTGGTGCCGGTCGGCGGCGGTGGCCTCATCGCCGGGACCGCGCTGGTGGTCCGCGAGCTGAGGCCCGACGTGCGGGTCATCGGGGTCGAGCCGGAGGGCGCGCCCAAGCTGTACCGCGCCCTGGCCGAGGGGCATCCCGTCCGGCTGGATTCGACGGAATCGGTGGCGGACGGGCTCATGCCGCTGTCGATCGGGGAGATTCCGTGGGCGGTGCTCGCAGGGACCGTGCGCGAATCGGTGTTGGTGAGTGACGACGCGATTGCGGAGGCGATGGGAATTCTGTCTCGCGAGGAGGGGCTGCGCGTGGAGCCGTCGGGCGCTGCCACGACCGCGGCCCTCCTTTCGGGTGCGGTCGCCCTGACCGGCCCCACGGTCGCAATCGTCAGCGGCGGCAATGTCGACCAGGAACGTTTCGACCGGCTCGTCGGCGCATGAGCCGGGATCCCCGGATCATCGTCGCGGATGACGACCAGGCCCTCTCCCGGACCCTCACCTGGATCCTCAAGGAAAACGGTTACGAGGTTACCAGCGTACCGAACGGGGAAAACCTGGTCGAGCGGCTTGCCGCCGACTCGTACGACCTGCTCCTGCTCGACATCATGATGCCGAAGGTGGACGGTCTCCAGCTGCTGGAGAAGGTGAAGACCGACAGTCGCTTCAAGGACCTGCCGGTCCTGATGATTTCCTCCATGCCGCCCGAGGAGGCGACGGTCCAGGCCCTGGGCCTGGGGGCCGCCGACTTCATCTCCAAGCCGTTCCGGGTGCGCGAGCTCCTGGCCCGGGTGAAGGCGCACCTCCGGGTGGGCCGGGAACTCAACCAGGCCAAGGCCGAGGCGCGGTCCCGCTCCGAGATGGTCGAGATCCTCCAGGAAGTAACCGCCTCCCTCAAGGCGGACGAGATCTATCAGATCCTCGTCCGGCGCGTGGCGCGCGGGCTCCGGATCTCGAAGTGCTCCATCGTGCTGGCCAACGCCGGGGAGGAGGCTGCGACGGTCGTTTCCGCCAACGAGAACCCGAACCTCCGGAACCTGCGGATTGAACTGCGCCGTTACCCCGAGATCCAGGAAGCGCTCCAGACCCAGAGGATCGTCCTGGTCCAGGATGTGTTGACGGATCCGCTGTACCATACCGCCCGCCAGGAGTGGGACAGCGAGGGTACCCATGTCCCGACCCGCTCGGCGCTGGCGCTCCCCTTCCGGCTCCGGGAGGAAGTGGCCGGGGTCTTCTTCCTCCGCACGACGGAAGACGACCCCCCGTTCAATGACATGGATGTCCAGTTCGCGGAGCAGGTGACCAAGGCGGCGGTGGCGTCGCTCGAGAATGCCTATGACATGGAGAACGCGGTGGCCGGGCAGGAAGAATTCCGGCACCTTGCCGAGATCGACCCGCTCACCGAGGCGTTCAACCGGCGGGCCCTGCTCGATCGACTGGTGAAGGAGATGGAGCGCACCGAGCGTTATGGCACTGCGCTGGCCGCGCTCATGGTGGACCTGGACAACTTCAAGACCATCAATGACACCCACGGCCACCTGGTCGGGGATCGCGTGCTCCAGCAGCTGGTGGTCCTGCTCCGCCGGGAGCAGCGGGCGGTGGACATGGTCGCCCGCTACGGGGGCGAGGAATTCGTCGTGGTGCTTCCCGAAACGGGGATTGGCGGGGCGAGGATGTTTGCCGAACGGATCCTGCGCCGGGTGAGCGGGCATGACTTCGGGCAGTCCGGCCAGAGCGTCAGGGTGACGGTGAGCATCGGCATTGCCACGTTCCCCGACGAGCGGGTGCGGGACTACGAGGGACTGCTCCGGCTGGCGGACGAGAATCTGTACAAGGCCAAGCGGGACGGCCGGAACCGGTACCGGGAGTGATGAAGCGCCGGTGCCCGACCTGCGGCAGCGTTTTCCCTGCCCCGGCGCGCTTCTGCCAGCAGGACGGGGCGCCGCTGCTGGACGTGCAGGAGCGCACGTCGGGGCGGGGGAGCAGCCAGGCGGGCTCCCTGCGCGCGACGCTCACCCGCACCCTGGTCACCGCCGCGCCCGAGCCCGACGAGGCGGCCACCCTGACCAGGAGCGTGCTCGACCAGCGCTACGACATCCTCCGCCGCCTCGGCGAGGGCGGAATGTCCTACGTGTACCTCGGCCGCGAACTGGCGACCGGTCGGGAAGTCGCCATCAAGGTATTGTCGCCCCGGTTGAGCCGCGACCCGACCAGCGCCGAGCGACTTCGGCGCGAGGCCGGACTGGCGATGCGGCTGGACCACCCCAACGTCTGCCCGATCCTCCGGCTGGGTGAAACCGACCGGGGCCTGATCTACGTCGTCATGCCGTGGCTCCAGGGCGAACTGCTGAGCCAGCGCGAGGTACGCCGGGGCCCCATCGCCCCGGCCCATGGGCTGCCGCTCCTGATCCAGCTCTGCCACGGCCTGCAGCACGCGCACGAGCAGCAGGTGATCCATCGGGACCTGAAGCCCGAGAACATCATGCTGGTGCCCGATGCCGCGGCGCCTGGCGGTGACCGGGCCATCGTCATGGACTTCGGACTGGCCAAGGAACGGCAGACGGGGCCCGAGGTGGTCAAGCTCACCCAGACGGGCGTGGTGCTGGGAACGCCGGAGTTCCTGAGCCCCGAGCAGATCCGGGGCCGGCCGCTCGACGGACGGAGCGATGTATTTGCGCTCGGCATTCTCGCGTTCGAGCTGTTCACCGGGCGCCTGCCGTTCGAGGGGCGAAACGCACAGGACATGATGATCGCACGGCTCAGGGGAGAGGCGACGCCCCTCCGCAAGGTCAGGCCCGACCTGCCGGATGACCTCGAGGCGGTGATCTCCCGTGCGCTGGGCCGCGAACCGGCCGACCGGTACCACTCGATGGCCAGGTTTGCCGACGCGCTGCTCAGCGTGGAGACGTACCGCATGCCGGGCCGGCGGACCTCATGAAGCGATATCCCGCCTTCGACCCGCCGGAGTACGTCCAGTGGGAACCCGACCCGGAGCTGGTGGAGGCGTTTGGCCGCCGGGTCCATGAAGACGAGTCACGCGCGGCGTTGATTGCCCGGCTCACGGCCGAGGACCTGCTGCAGCTGTATCGTCGCATGCTGCGCGCCCGCCTTCACGACATCGGTCTCAAGCGCTGGGTGCGCCAGGGTGTGATCTCGAAGGCATGGCTGGGTACGGGGGAAGAAGCGACCACCACGGGGCCGGTCTATGCTCTTGACCCGACCCGCGACTACGTCACCCCGATGATCCGGAATGCCTCCGCGTGCTGCGACATGGGGATGCCGCTCGCGGACATGTTCCGGGGCTACCTGGCGACGGACAACTCGCCGAGCCGCGGACGTGACGTGCATATCGGAGACTTCGAGCATCACGTGATCGCCCCCATCTCCCCGCTCGGCGTGGTCGTACCCGTGACGATGGGCGTCGCGCTGTCTGCCCGGATACGGGGAGAGCACCGGGTCGCCCTGACCTGGGTAGGCGACGGTACCGCCAACGCCGGTGTGACGCACGAGGGCCTCAACTTCGCCGCCGTCCAGCACGTGCCTGCGATTTTCATCCTGCAGAACAATCAGGTGGCCCTTGGTACCCGTCTGGACCAGCACCACCGCGCGGGCGACTTCGCCGACTGGCCGAAGGCCTACGGAGTGCCGGGGTGGACGTTCGACGGCAACCACGTGCTGGATGCCTGGGCCGCAACCGCACTGGCGGTGGAGCGCTGCCTGGCGGGCGAGGGGCCGGTGCTGCTCATGGCGGAGACATTCCGGATGGGTGGCCATGCGACGCACGACGAGCGCGAGGCGCGGGAGACCTTCCCCGCCGAGCTGTTTGCGCACTGGGGCCGTCGCGACCCGATCGGACTCTATGAGGAATACCTGAAGGGGCGGGATATCAATCCGGAGACGCTTGCGTCGATCGAGGCAGAAGTTGAAGCCGAGGTGGAGGCAGCGGCCGCCCGCGCACTGGAGGACCGGGAGAACCTGCCCCGGCCGGAGAGTGCACTCGACAATGTCTACGCGTCCTGATTCCAGGATCAACGGGCTGGAGGTCCATATGAAGCAGCATCGAACCCGCCGCTCCCGCCGAGGGGCGGCATCCTGGCTGGCCCTGGTGGCCGCCGCGGCGCTGGGCGCTGCCGGCATGTGGTTGCTGGGTGACCGGCATGCCGCGGCTCCTCTCGATGCAGTCACGACGCACGGGGAGTGGGTCTACATCCGGCGTGGCGGCGATTCTATTCACGCCTACGTGGCCTACCCCGAGCGGAGCGATCCGGCACCCGCGATCATTGTCATTCACGAGATCTTCGGCATGACGGACTGGGAACCCACCGTGGCCGACCGGCTGGCGGGCAACGGTTACGTGGCGATCGTGCCGGACCTGCTCTCTTCCCGTTACGGCAGCACCGGGGCGGTGGCCGACTCGGCGCGCCGGCTCGTGGGTGATCTCTCGAGCGAGGGCGTGGCTGCCGATCTCGACGCGACGTACGGCTATGTGACGGGGCTCAAGGCGGTGGATCGCGAGGAGGTCGGCGTGATCGGGTTCTGCTGGGGCGGGAGCCAGAGCTTCGCGTACGCCACCAGCAACCCGCGACTGAAGGCGGCCGTGGTCTGCTATGGCAGTGCTCCCTCCGATGAAGCCCTCGCGCGCATCGAGGCGCCGGTACTGGGTGTCTATGGCGAGGGCGACGCCCGGATCAACACCGACCTCCCCCGGGTGGATTCCACGATGTCCAGGCTGGGCAAGTCATACGAGTACGATATCTACCCGGGCACCGGCCACGGATTCCTGAAGCCGGGCCGGCGCGGAAACGATACGCCGGCAGTGGACAGCGCGTGGGCCCGCATCATGGGTTTCTACGCCACGCAACTCGGCCGCTGACCATGCTGCTCACGCTTCTCCTCGCGTTGCAGCAGGCACCCCTTCCGACCCCGGCCAACACCCCGCCGCCCGCGCATGACGCGCTGAGTTATGGCATCACCCTCCGGCTGCCCGATACGGGGTCGGTGATCGTAGGGGCCGTGGAAACCCGCTGGCGCCTGCGCTCGGCGGAGCCGCTCCGGCTGGAACTCGATTCCGCCCTGGAGGTGACGGCCGTGCGCGTCGCCGGCCAGCCGAGCCACGACTGGAAACGCGAGGGAGACCTGGTCCTGATTCCCGTGCGCGGCCGCCGGGGCGACAGCCTGGTCAGCGTCGTGAGCTATCGTGGGAAGGTTCGTGACGGCCTGGTGGTGACCGATGCCCA
>CAWGSK010000002.1:0-200454 GCA_963825055.1 uncultured Gemmatimonadales bacterium | reverse complement strand
GCGGTCGCTGGTCCTGGCATGCGGCAGCGCGGAGCGGGGGCCCGATGCCGCAATGGTCGGGAACGGGTGCCACTCGCTGCCCCGCCGCCGGAGCGCGTGCTCGAGCGCGGCGGCAACTTCGTACTCCGTCTGTCCCGCGCGGATGCCGGGAACGATCTCCGCCAGTGCTTCCGCCGCGAGCGTGGCCGCGGCGCGGATGGCCGCCACTTCCCCGGCGTCCTTGGAAGCGCGGTCCCGCTCCACGATTCCTTTCGTCCCGACGTGTACCGACGGCACCGCATTCAGGCGCTCCAGGTCGGCCGCTGTGATGACGTGCGACTCGTAGCCCAGCCGATCCACCGGGCGGTCCGTCAGGGAGCGGACAAGCCGCCGCCAGAGATTCACCGGATCCACCACCACCTCCGCCGACGGCCCGGTCTCCTGGGGCGCCTGCGTGGCGTAGCGGAAATCGGTGAAGAGGTGCGTGACGTCGGCGCGGACGAGCAGCAGCCCGGCTGAACCGGTGAAGCCGGTCAGGTACCGGATGTTCGGGAGGTGCTGGACCAGCAGGGCGTCGAGACCCTCGCGGCCGAGCCGGTCACGAAGCGCCGCCTGTCTGGCGGCCCGACGATCAGGTGCCACGCAGCCAGTGGACGAGCGCGTGCAGGCCGAGCACGTAGCTCCGGGCCCCGAACCCGGCGACGACTCCCACCGCGAGGTCGGCGAGCAGGGAGTGCCGTCGCTCCGGCTCGCGGGCGAAAATGTTGGAGAGATGTACCTCGACGAACGTCGGGCGCACGGCCAGCATCGCGTCACGCACCGCAAGGCTGGTATGGGTAAAGGCCGCGGCGTTCACCAGCGCACCATCCGCGCCGTCACGCAGTCGCTGGATCGCCTCGACCAGCTCGCCCTCGTGGTTGGACTGGAACCATTCCAGTTTCACCTCGAGCCCCTCGGCCTCGAGCCGGACCAGGCGCTCGATATCCGCCAGCGTGCGGGCCCCGTAGATCTCCGGTTCCCGCGTCCCGAGCAGGTTCAGGTTGGGTCCGTTCAGGACGGCGACCCGCATTCAATTCTTCAGGCTCTTGAGCCAGTCGTGGAACTGCGAGAGGTCGTCATCCTCAGCCGGACGGGTTCCGGCCGGCGGGGGCGAGTCGAAGAACTCGTCAAAGCGAAGCCCGGGCGATGCGGGGGGCGCCCCGACCCGGGATTCGTCCCGGGGGGAAGATTTTCCACCCTGGGCCGTCCCCTCTTCGCCGAAAATGGCACTCAGGGAGAGCGGGTCGGCGGCGGGGCGGGTGGGCGCGGCGGCGGCCGGGCGGGATTCCTCATTCTTGCTGTCCCGGTCGGACGGCGCATCCGGGAGCGCATCGGCCGGCGCGGGACGCGCCGCCAGGATCCCGGCGAAGTACCCCCCGACCGATGTGCCCCCGCTCTCCCCCGCCGAGTACGACCGGCGTTCCGTCCGCCCGGCGCGCGCGCCCACCGCCTCCGCCACCGCCAGCTTTTCCCGCAGGCGCTCGCTGCCCGGATCACGCTCGAGCAACTGTCGATAGACCAGGATCGCCTCGTGATGATGGCCCTGGGCTACGTAGATCTCCGCCAGCGTTTCGGTGATGCCGAACGCCGGAGCCGGATCGGGGAGTGCTTCATCGGGCGACTGGGGCTCAGACTCGGCGGGCCGGGGGGGTACCGACACGGGTTCGTCGGAGGGCAGAGCTGCATCGGCCGGCAGTTCGTCCTGCGATTCCGGGGCGTCTTCTCCCCCGGCGCGCTCGAACCCGGCGTCCGGGAGGTCCGTGGTCGAGCGTTCCACATCAGCGGCATCCCCGGCCTCGACGGCCGCGTCCCCGTCACGCAGCGGGCTGCCGAACGCGGAATACCAGGGGAGCCCGGTCTCCGCCTGCCCCGCCGGCAGCGCAGCCTCGTCGTCCGCCTCGTGTGATTCGGCGGCGTCGGTCGTGTCCGGGGGCCCTGCGGCCTCTGCGGTGGTGCTCTCCACCGCCTCGGCGCCGGCTTCGGGGGCCGGGTCCCACCAGTTGGAACCAGCGGGGCTCCCGCCCTCCTCCTCGAACTCCGGCACCTCGTCTTCTGCAGCGCCCGCCGGTTCATCCACGGCCGCTTCGGGCTCCCCGGCCGCTGCCTCCTCGGGTGCGGCGGAGGGGAGCAGCGTCGCGCCCAGATCTTCGGCGGCGCTGGCCACCTGGAATTCGGTCGAGCCGGTCGAGCGGAGGACGATCTCGTCCGCGCGCTCCACGCCGATGTCGAGATCAGCGCGGGAAGGCGAGGAGAGGGTGGGCGGCCCCTGCTCCTCAGGCTCGATATCGAGGCTCGTCGTCTCGAGGCCGGGCGCCGCCTCCATGTCCTCCAGGCCCGGCGTCTCCTCCCCCTCAGCCTCGAACAGTTCCTCCCGCTCCAGTTCGTCCCCGGACCAGACCGAACCTGGCGTCGGGGTGAATCCACCCTCGAACGAGGTGGGTTCGAGCTCGAGGGCCGCCGCCTCGGGTTCCTGGTCGTCGCGTGGCGTCGCGTCCACGGACTTGCCGCCCTGAATATCGAACCCACCGCCGACAATGGGGTTGACTGCGGGCACGGGTGGTTCCTGCACCCCGCTCACCCGGGCCAGCTGTTCGCGGGCGCTTTCATTGGAGCCGTCGATCGAGAGGAGGGTCTCCAGCCAGCGGCGCGCCTCGGCCGGACGACCGTCGTGCTCGGCGATGTCCGCCATGGCGCGGAGGGCAATGCCGTTCTCCGCGTCGATCTGGAGCACACGACGGAAAGGTTCCTCGGCGGCGTGGTAGTCACTGCGGTCGAGGTGGCAACGGCCCAGGACGATGAGGGCGGAGGGATAGTCGGGATGCACCTCCAGCCCTTCGTGCAGCAGGACCAGGGCGCGGTCGATCTCCCCCGCCTTCCGGTAATGGTCGGCGAGGATCGCGAAGGTGCGCCCCTTGGGGTTCTCCTGGTGGCGGCGCTCGAGTTTCTCGATCTCGCTGGTGTAGGCCATCCCGCTTCCGTGAGCTAAGTTGTTGTCGGGGTTAGGCAAAGAGTAGCCGCCGCCCGGGGCGCTGTCAACCGGATCACCTGGCTTCTGCCTTGAGAAACACCCCGGCGGCGCTTAGACTTCGCGCTTCCTTATACCATCAAGACTCGTGCCGGTGTACCAACCATGATGCAAGCGTTCCGCAACAGCGCCAAACTGATCGCCATCTTCTTCGGGATCATGCTGGTCGCCTGGTTGCTTGGTGACCTCAGCGGCCTCGCCAACGGCGGTCTGTTCTCACGCCAGACCGTGGGCAAGATCAACGGCCAGAGCGTGGACACGCGTCTCTACCAGCAGGTCGTGGACCAGCAGATCCAGCAGGAGCAGCAGTCCTCCAGCGGACCGCTGACGCTGGCCGACATCCAGAAGGTCCGCAATGATGTCTGGGAGCAGTTCATCCAGAACCGGATCCTCGAGCAGGAGCTGGAGCGGAACAACATCAAGGTGTCGACCGACGAAATCGAGTACGCGATCCGCAATGAGCCGCTGCCGATTTTCCTCCAGGATTCCTCGTTCAAGACGGCGGGCCAGTTTGACCCCCAGAAGTACCAGGCCTTCCTGCGATCGACCACCGGGCTGCAGTTCATCCCGCAGCTCGAGGCGCAGTACCGGCAGGAGATCCGCCAGGCCAAACTCTGGCGGCTGGTGACAGCCGACGTGTTCCTCTCGGACGTCGCCCTCTGGCAGCGCTACGTCGATCAGTACGAGACGACCACGATCGACCTGCTGGCCATCATCCCCCGGAACGCCGTACCCGACTCCGCCATCTCCGTGACTGACGAAGAAGTTGCGTCGTACTACAAGGCGCACCCGGACGAGTTCGAGCGGCAGCGCACAGCCTTCCTGAGCTACGTCACGCTGCCCAAGGTGATCGCCGCATCCGACTCGGCTGCGGCGCTCGCCCGCGCCCGGGAGTTGCGGAAGGAAATCGTGGACCAGGGCGAGGACTTCGCGGCCATCGCGCGGCAGGAGTCGGCCGACAGCGTCTCCGCCGAGCGCGGGGGTGACCTGGGCGAGTGGACCAGAGGGGACTTCGCGGCGGCCTTCGACTCCGCGGCCTTCTCCATGCCGCTCAACACCGTATCGCAGCCGGTGCTCACGGAGTTCGGCTATCACCTGATCGAGGTGACGAAGCGCGACGGGAACAAGGCGACGGCGCGGCATATTCTGGTCCCGATCGAGATTGCGGGCGCGCACCGGGACTCCCTCGATGCCGAGGCCGACTCGCTCGAGCTGCTGGCGGCCGAGCGGCTCGATCCCGCCGCGCTCGACACGGCCGCGCGCGCGCTCGGCCTCCGGATCAGCCGGACCAACCCGGTCCAGCAGGGTGGCACGGTACTGGTCGGCCGGCAGGTCGTCCCGGACGCAGGCGTGTGGGCCTTCCAGGCACAGGAGGGTGAGGTCAGCCCGATCATCGAGACGCCGGATGCGATGTACGTCTTCCGGCTCGACAGCGCCCAGGCCGGCGGCATCCCGCCGCTCGACCAGATCCGCCAGACCGTGGCCAGCGCCGTCCGCGACGCCAGGAAGTGGGACGCGGCCCGCACCATCGGCCAGAACGTGCAGAAGCGGTTGAGCGAGGGCAGCACGCTCGACCAGGTGGCCCAGGCGCTTTCCCTGCCCCACCAGAAGCTCGGGCCCTTCACCCGGGTGCAGCCACCCCTGCCCAATCCGGTGATCATCGGCGCCGCCTTCGGGGTGCCCGTGGGCCAGACCAGTCCGATGCTGGATACGAAGGAAGGGCTGTATTTCCTGAAGGTGTTGAGCCGGGACAAGCCGGATTCCGCCGAGTTCGCGAAGGAGGTCGATGGCCTCCGCGCCCAGGCGGTTCGCCAGGCGCGGCAGGAGCGGATCCGGAGTTATCTGGCGGCGCTGCGCAAGCAGGCGGACATCAAGGACTTCCGCTCGCAGATTTTCACCACCAACGCGCAGGCCGAGGCCCAGGCCGAACGGAACCGCCCGGCGGGGGCACCGCCAGCACTCTGACCGCCAGGTGAACACGGCAAAGGGCGGCCCCGTGAGGGGCCGCCCTTTTGCTTTCGCCCGCGGGAACCGGGCTATTGCGAGAGGCGCTTTGGCTCGCCGCCCGAAGGCGGGGTCGAACTGCCGGCCGCATCAAAGGAGCGGCTGGGGGGCGTCAGGTGCTCGTCCCGCATGTCCCCGGTGATGGCATCCTGCGTGTCACTGATGCTGCGTTTGAACTCGCGGATGCCCTTGCCGATGGAGGAGCCGATTTCCGGCAGCCGCCTGGCGCCGAAGACCAGCAGGACCACCAGCATGATGACCATGATCTCGGTGAAACCGATGTTGCCCATAGGTGCCCCCTTAGAACAGCGAGCGCGCCACGAGGTAGGCGAGCGCTACGCCGATCAGACTCAGGATGGAAACATGAACCCCCAGGGGCCCCAGAGTCAAATTGATGACCAGGAGGTCCAGCGACACCGGGCCGATTGACGGGGTCACCATGTAGGTGAACACCTGCTTCGCCACGCTGTCCGGGAGGAAGTACCGGAGGAGCTCGGTCAGGAATCCCCCGACCAGGAATCCGGCCACCAGGATGCCGAGGTAGAACGCCGGCCGGCGCGGTCCGCTCGCCATCAGCGCCGCCGCTCGACCACGTACGTGATGCTGGCGCGCAGGGCGTCCGCTGCCGGCCCCGGCGGGAGGATGTCCAGCTCGGCCTCCGCCATCCGGGCCAGACGCTGCGCCCGTTCGTGCGCGTACTGCAGGCCGCCGACCCGGCCCACCGCGTCGATCACCCCGCCGATCTGTTCGTCCGTCGGTTCCGCGCTTGCCATGAGCGCGTTGACCGCCTGGCGCTCGTCGTCGGCCAGCCGCGGCAGTGCCGCGATGAGGGGGAGGGTCACCTTGTGCTCCCGCAGGTCGGCGCCGGACGGTTTGCCGGTCACTTCCTCCTCCTCGGTGTAATCGAGCAGGTCATCCACGATCTGGAACGCCATGCCGAGGTATTCCCCGAAGCGCCGCAGGGCGCCGCGCTGTTCAAGGGTGGCCCCAAGGGCCCCGACTTCGCACGCGCCGGAGAGCAGCGAGGCGGTCTTGCTCCGGATGAGCAGGTCGTAGGATTCCTCCGAGAAGGCGAGTGGGTCGTGCGACAGGAGCTGCCGCATCTCGCCGACGGTCATTTCGTTCGTCACGCGGCTCAGCACCTCCAGTGGGGCAAGGTCCCGCAGCCGCACCAGCTCAATCACGGCGCGGCTGTAGAGATAGTCGCCCATGATCACCGAAATCTGGTGGCTGAAGAGCGCGTTGATCGTCGGCATCCCGCGCCGAAGCACCGAGTGGTCCACCGAGTCGTCATGCACCAGCGTCGCGAGGTGGATCAGCTCCACGACCGCCGCGAGGGTCGGGGCGCGGTCGTCCCGCTGCCCGGTGGCCGCATGTGCCAGCAGCAGGAGAGTGGGCCGGAACATCTTGCCGCGCATCTGGAACAGGTGCGCGTTCACGTCCGCGATGAGCGGGAAGTCGCTCTCGACGATCCGCCGGAGCTCGTCCTCGACGAGCGACAGCTGACCGTCCAGCGGCGCCTGGAGGTCCTGGAGGGTCACCGGCGTGGTCTGGAAACTCATGCGTGCCGCCCGGCGTCGAGCTGGCGCATCCGGTCGCCGGTGTCCCCGAAGCGGATATCCACTGCCATGACACGCTGGTAGCAGCCCAGGGCCTCGCCCGGGCGCTCCTGGATCTCCAGCGTCCGGCCGAGCCAGTAGAGCAGCCCGACCTTCTGGTCGTCGGCCCCAGGCTGGTCCTCAACTGCCCGCCGCAGGATCGCCTCAGCGATGGCGGGCTGCTCCTTCTCGTAGAAGCAGACACCAAGCGCCTCGGAGGTCCGGAGCCGCACTTCGGGCGCGCGCAGCGCCTTCTGGAACTCGGCGATCGCCTCGTCGAGGAGGCCCATCTCCTTGAACGCCACTCCCAGGTCGTAATGGGACTGGAAGTCCTCCGCGGCCACGTTCTCGTCAATCCCGCGCTTGAACTGCTGCAGCAACTCGGCGAAGTCGCGTTCCTCGTCGCCCGTGGGCTCCTCGTCCTCCACCCGCATCCGCGTATCCGCCCTGGGCGTGTCATCCGTCACCAGGGCAGCCAGGTCCACGAACGCTTCGGAAGCCGGCGACGCCGGGGCGGCGGGCTGCGGCGCCGGCGGCCCCTCCATGTCCGAGGGGGCGGGAGCGGCGGAGTCCGGCTCGCCGCGAGGAACCGCCGGGGGCGGCTGTTCCTCGGCGGAAGGCCGCGGGGCCAGGACCTCGAGAGCCGTACTCGCCCGGTCGTTGGCGGGCTCGTGTTCCAGCACCCGATGGTAGACCGCGATGGCCTTTTCCATGGCACCGGTGCGCACCAGCGCGTCACCAAGTTCCAGGTAGCTGTCGATGAGACGGCCCTTTTCGCCCGTGCGATAGGCCACCTCAACCCGCTTCTGGTAGTAGCGGACGCTGGCGGGGTCGAGCCGGATCAGTTCGTTGACGAGGTCGAAGGCGCGTGACCACTCATCCCGGTTCTCGCACGCCATGAGGGCGAGATCCAGTTCGTCCATGCCGCGCACCGTATCGCCCCGGGCGATCAGGGCCTCGCCGAGGGCGCGATGGGCGTCGGCGTTCTCGGGATCGTCGAGGACGCGGTCCTCCAGCTCCTCGAGGCTGGGCTCGGCGGGCCGGGGGTCCTCGATGGCATCGGTCACGACGCCGGCCTGCTCCTCGAGCAGGTCCGTGTCCCACACGATGTCTTCGGCGTCCGAGGCCTCCAGCAGCTCCGTCTCGGGGATGGCTTCGTCATCCTCGAGGTAGCGGTCACTGCTCTCGAACGTGATGCCGGCGCCGGCCAAGTCGTCGGTCACCTCGAGCGATTCCTCCGCGGGCTCCGGCTCGCCCGCCGGGGCGTCGTCGTCGGCCCCGACGTACTCGCCGCGGAAGACCTCCAGGCCCTCGACGTCGTCCACCGACTCCAGGTCATCCGCGTCGGGAAGAATGACGAGGTCCGGCTCGGACGCGAGCGGCGCGTCGAGGTCGAGATCCGCCTCGGATGTCGTTTCCAGCTCCAGGCCCTCGGGAGGCTCCACGTCATCCGCCATGACCTCGGCATCGCCCTGCGAGGTGGGCTCGATCTCGAGCGGCTCGGGCTCATCGATGACCACGTCGGCGAGGAGCAGGCCGTCGCCGTCTCCCCGCTCCTCGTGCTCGATGTCATCGTTCCCACCGATCACCACGAGGCCGTCGACCTCCCCGCCTTCCGCGGCCCCGGGGTCGAGGTCCTTTTCCTCCCATATGGACTCATCCGCGGTGGATTCAGGCGCCTGCTCCGGCGTTGCCATGGGCACGGTCGCGCGGCTGGCGGACGGCGGGATGACCAGGGGGGGCTCGACCTCGCCGCCGATGTCCAGGAAGACCAGATCGTTCCCTCGCCCCGATTCGATGACCTCACCGTGGATGTTCGTCTGGACCCGGGACGGGCGCGGCGCCTGCCCGGCCTCGAGGTGCGCCCCGAGGCCCTCGAGCCGGGCCTTCATGTCGGGACTGCGAAGCCCGGCGCGACTCAACTCGGTCAGCATCTCCCGGATTTCCTGGTTGTGCGGGAAGGTGTCGGCAAAGGCATAGAGCGCCTTGAAGGCCTCGTCGAGCTGGTTCGCGGTGTGCATCCGCTCCAGGTACTCGATGAGGTTCCGCTTCGCCTCGATGACGACGTTCTTGCGTGCGTGCAGGTACGCCAGCTTCAGGTACGTCTGGATCCGCCCCGGGTTGACCCGCAGCACCTTTCCGCAAAGCGCGATGGCGTTGTTGAGAAAGCCCTGGTCGCCGTAGAGGTCCACCGCCCGCTCGTACGCCTGAACGGCATTCGAGGGCTCATAGGCCTTCATGTACAGGTCGCCCACCCGGTTATAGATCGACAAGTCGGGGTTGGGATCCTGCCCCGACTCGAATTCCTGGATGGCCTTCTGATAGACCTCGATGGCCCGACGCCAATCCTCTTTCTGCTCGTATTTCCGCGCCGCGTCCTTGAGTTTCTCGAAATTCATCCGGCTCGGGTGCTATGGGGAATGGGCGATGGGACGGAGCATCCGAAACATACCGGCGGCTCAGGGGGCACACAAGCCAAGTCCGCCTCCTGCCGCCGGTTGACCGCAGTCAGGGATGGGGCGACCCCGGCGGGCCGGATGGGAGCCATTCGTGGGGGTCGAGCGCCCCCCGCGCGACGAGGCGGGCCAGGCGTTCGAGGTCGGGGGAGGGTGAGCGGTCGTCCGCCAGGGCCGCCACCGGCTCCGGGCCCTCGCGGATGACCCGGTGTAATGCGCCCACGCCCCGTCCCGGGGCAAGCGGCCGGAGGAGGTCGAGGCCCTGGGCTCCGCACAGGAACTCCGCACCGATCACCCGCACCGCATTGGCCAGGATGCGCCGGGTCTTCCAGGCCGCCCCCATGCCCATGGGCACGAAATCTTCCTGGTTGGCATCCGTCGGGATGGAGCCGATGCTGGCCGGGCTGGCGAGGGTCCGGGACTCCGCCACGAGGGAGGCAGCCGTGATCTGGACCATCATGAACCCGCTGCAGAGGCCGGGATCGGCCGTCAGGAAGGCCGGCAGCCCCTGGGACAGGTCGGGATTGACCAGCCTCTCGATCCGCCGCTCGGCGATGGCCTGGAGCGTGGTCAGCGCAATGGCGAGGAAGTCGAGGGCCTGGGCCACCGGCTGGCCGTGGAAGTTGCCACCTGAAAGCACGTCGCCGTTGGCGAACACAAGCGGGTTGTCGGTGGAGGCGTTGAGCTCCACCACCACGGTATCCTCGGCGAACTCGATCGCATCGGCCACCGCCCCGAGCACCTGTGGCGTGCACCGGAGGCTGTAGGCGTCCTGCACGCGGGGGTCGTTCTCCCGGTGCGACTCCCGGATCTGGCTCTGGTCCAGCAGCACGCGCATGAGGGCGGCGCAGAGCCGCTGGCCGCGGTGTGGCCGGGCCTCGTGAATTCGCGGGTCGAGGGGGACCGGCGTGCCCCGGAGGGCTTCCAGACTCATCGCCGCGGCCCCGACCGCGCTTCGCCAGCAGATCCAGGCGTCGTGGACCAGCAGCGCCAGCAGGGCAGTCTGGGCCTGGGTCCCGTTGATGAAGGAGATGCCTTCCTTGGGGCCGAAGGCGAACGGGGCCAGGCCAGCCTCCTCCAGCGCGCCCACTGCCGGACCGGCCGTACCGTCGGGCCTGAGCACGTGCCCTTCGCCCATCAGGACCTGCGCCACGTGCGCCAGCGGCGCGAGGTCGCCGCTCGCACCCACACTCCCCTGCTCCGGCACCATCGGGACGATATCCGCGTTCAGCAGGTCCACCAGCGACTCGACCAGCGCGGGCCGGACGCCCGACGTGGGCCGCAGCAGCACGTTGGCCCGGAGCAGCATGGCGGCGCGGACGACGTCCCGCGGAAGCGCGGCGCCCACGCCGGCGGCATGGCTCCGGATGAGGTTGGCCTGCAGCGCCACCAGCTGGTCGGCCGGGACGCGGATGTTCGCCAGTTTCCCGAAGCCCGTGTTGATCCCGTAGATGGTCTGGCCGGAGGCGATGGCCTGGTCCACCATCGCGCGGCTGTCAGCCAGGGTCGATCGTGCATGATTGTCCAGGACGACCCGCCGCGCCGGGTTGCGCGCGACGTCGACGGTGTCCTGCACGGTCAGCGTGGAGCCGGTGAGGCGGAGGGGTGCAGTCATGGCGGGGAACATGCGCCCCCCCGGAGGAGGGCACAAGGCCCGCCGGGTGGCCGGACGGGACGCGAGCGCCGCGCCCCGTCAGGCCGGATCCCTCAGTTGCCGGAGATGATGACGAGCTCGGGATTCCCCGGGTCGGTCTGGTACGCCCAGTCGAGGATCAGGAAATCCTGCCCGACGTGGGTTACCCGCACAGCGCCGTAGCGTGCGAACCCGTCGCCGCCGTCCATTTCGAACACGTAGCCGAATCCCGGTACCGCCTGGATCGCAGAGGTGAGATACGTGGAATCCGGCGCGAAGTCGATGCTGGTCAGGTCGGCAACCGGCACCGTCCCGTAGCCATTTACCCCCGTCCCGGCGCGCACCGGCGTCAGGTACAGGTCTCCGGCCACATCGCGCTCGACCGAGAAATCGATATCGGTCCGCGATCCGCTCTCGACAAGCCCGATCTCGGAGGCATCGGCAAACCCGTCGCCATCCTGGTCGCGCCAGAAGCGGAATCCGCTGCCCGCGTCGGAGAACTGCCGTGCATAGAGCACCACGTTACGGGCGTCGGGCCGCGGCGTATCCGAGCGGATCGGCGACCAGAGACTCTCGAAGCCCTCGATGCTGATCGCGGAGACTGCGAAGCAGCGCGGGACGCCGTTGGTCAGGCTGGCTGCGATGAACTCAGGTGCCACGCTGGTGCCTTCCAGCGACCAGTTCACCCCGCACAGTCCCGCGTCCAGGTCGTACGAGGCACTGTAGACCCGGTAGATCTTGAAGCCGCCGGGACTCTCGGTGAAGGGGTTGTCGGACCAGGTCAGCGCGATAGCCCCGTCCAGCGATGTCGTCGACATCGTGGTGGGACGGCTCAGCGCCAGCCGTTCGTCCACGGTGACGGTGCTGCTCGGCGCGCTCTCGATGCCGGCATCGTCTTCCGCCGTTACGTAGTACTGCAGGTGCGGAACGCCGGCATCGTGGAAGCTGCTGGAGGTGGTGCTGCCCCGCAGCAGCCAGGTGTCACCGATCGCCCCCCGCGAGTACACGTGCCAGACCTTGATCGTCGGGTCCGACACGTCATCCCACGTCAACAGGAGTCCCGAAGGACTGCCCGGCGTTCCGCTCGGCTCGACCTCGTAGATCAGGCCGGTGGGCGCGGGAGGAGAGTTGTCCACCAGCACGTCGTTGGTGCAGGCGAAGGCGGCAAAGGGGGCGAGCAGCAGCAACCAGCGCGATCTCATTGGTGTCTCCGGTAGGGGATGCCTGCAGGGAAAGCATGGTGCGTGCCAGCAGGCACGACGGTGAAATGCATTGTGCCACAACCGGTTAGGCTTTGTGGGCAAGGAAGGGTGTCCCGTACGGGGGACAGGACCGGGCGGACGGGCGGACGGGCGGACGGGCGGACGGGCGGACGGGCGGACCAAAGGTAACGGACCAATGAGACCCGATCCCCGATACCCGATACCCGATACCCGAAACCCACTCCCTGTCCCCTCACCGCTTGATGGTCGTCTGGTCGTAGTCGAATTTCAGGTCCGGCAGGTCGGTCAGGTAGATGCTGAAGAAGAATGCGACGTTGCCGTTGGCATTCCGCACGAAGTTGAAGCTGGCGCGCCATTCGTGCAGGTCGCGTTCGAGCCGGATGACCTGGGACTCGAACTTTGAGTCGGTCACGTTGTACTGTGCCGACCAGGAGAGCGACCAGAGCGGGGTCGGCGAGAAGGCCGTACTGAACCCGAGGTTCTGTTGCGCGGGTCGAGTCGTGTCGCCGCGCACCCGGCTCAGGGAGTAGTTGACGTTGGCGGTGAAGCCCCGGCCCCGGGCGCCGGGAATCTGTTCGGAGCTGTAGAAGGAGCCGGAGCGCCGCCGGCCAACGTCGGCGACGTACGACGTCGGCACTGCGGGCTCCGCCGCGCGCCGGCCCGTGTCGGGCGCGGCCCCGGCGAGGCCCACCAGCGAGAGGATGGACCGGAACGTGCTGCCGCTCAGCGCGAAGCTGGCGTTCATGCTCTGGAGAAAGGGCTTGAAGTCGGCGGTATCGGTGCCCACCGTCCCGCGCCAGAGGTCGTGCGTCAGGCTCAGGTTGAACCCCCGCAGCAGGTCGCTCTGGAAGGAATTCGTGACGGTCTGGGTGGTCCACCCGGTCCGGCCCGGCTGCGAGGCCTGCTCGAAGTCATACGCGATCGCGCTGGTGGCAATGCTGAAGATCCGGAACTTCCGCACGCCGGCGTCGGAGGTATCGCCGGGCGCGCGACGGGTCTTCGCCTCCAGGTTCTGGTTGAGGCTCATGCTGAGCGACTTCCGCGCCGCGCTCGTGAGCACGGGTGTGCGACCCGGGCCGGCGAGCGCTTCCGCGTAGTCCAGCGGGACGCTGGCCTCGGGGCTGTAGGTGAAGGACAGGACCGGGGAGATGCTGTGCCGGACCCGGCTCAGTGGCCCGAGGCCGTTCAGGAACCCGAAGAAGGTCGGTGTCGCCCCCAGGGTGAGGGAAAACCGCTTCCCCTGCAGGACATAGTTGCCGTTGGTGTTCCGGTTCCGGAGGGCAAACGGGCCGGCGGTCGTGGCGTTCGCGATTCCGACGACGGGCTGAATCTTCCAGGATCCGCGGAAGAGGGTCGGCAGGTTGATACCGGTGTTCCAGTCGATCCCGGTGGAGAAGTCCCCGGGATAGACCTGGCTCACGGTCACCGAATCTGTCGGATCCGCGGTGACGGGGTTGTCCTCCTGGAAAGTGACCACCTGCCGGCCCGTCACCTTCCGGTCGATCACGCTGATGGAGTTCCGCCAGCTGAAGCTGCCGATCCGGAGCGGCGTATCCAGGTTGAACGCCGTGGTGCGGGCGTCGCTGGTCTGCGCGAACGTGTCGGGCAGTCCCGCCGCGTTCAGCGTCACCAGGCCCGGCAGGGCCGTGCCGGTCGTCAGGTCGTTGGTCAGGCTCAGCCCGGGCGACCACGTGATGTTCCGCCCGAGGTCGAGCGGCTTGGGCGAGATCGTCAGTGCCGGGAACTGGGTGGTCGCGCTCTTGTCGCTCAGGTTCTGCCGCCGGTTGCCACCCAGGGTGACCGCTCCCCAGCCGAAGCGCTTCGTGAAGTTGAGCGAGCTCGTGATCTGCTGGGTGGACAGCACCGGGTCGATGGCATTGCGCTGCACGATCGAAGTGTTGGTGACGTAATTGACATTGAAGTTCAGCGTGGTGGTCAGGTTGAAGTTCTGGCGGTGGTCCCAGCGGATCGAGGTGGCCCGCGAGCCAGTGTTCTCCTGCTGGCGGTTCACGTTGATATTTCCACTCAGGAACCGGTCCAGGATGCGGTACTGCCCCGCGAGCCCGAACTGCACGTACCGGTTGGCATACCAGTCGAGCCGCGCGGTGAGGTCGAAGTACTCGCTGGGGGCCCAGTAGTAGCCGAGGTTCGTGACCTGCCGGTTGTAGCCCGGATCGGGCCGGACGATGTCGTTGATCCCGAACTGCGGGATCAGGATGCCCGAGCGGCGGCCGGGGCGGGTGTCCTGGAAGACGAAGGGCAGCCAGAGGATCGGGACGTCCCGCACGTAGAGGACGGCGGGCCTGGCGACGATCATGTTCTTGCTGATCCACTTCACCTCACCCGCGGAGAAGTGGTAGTGCGGCACGGGGAGGTCGCAGCTGGTGAAGTCGCCCGAACTGGCGTAGATCCGGCTGGCGCTCGAATCCTGCGCGATGTTGCCGCGCAGAAACCACACGGTCTGCCCCTCGGCGAAGTTGGTCAGCGCGTCAGCCACCACGCTGCGCTTCCGGCAGCTGTTGTACCGGATCGAGTCCCCCACCATCACGGTGCCCCCGTCGAAGAGCCGGAGGCCGCCGCTGGCCTGGAGCAGGCACGCGGTGTCGTCGTAGAGGATATGATCCGCTTCAAGGACGCTTCCCCGGCGCTCGGTGGCCGCCCGTCCCTCCAGCACGATCCGTTTCTCCTCCGCATACAGCGTCGCCGTGTCGGCCTGGAACCGGATGACCTGGTAACCGGGCCGTGCCAGGAGGGCGGCCATGATGGAATCGGGTTCGGGGAACGGGCGGGTCGGGGCGGTGGGCAGGCCCAGGCGCTCGGCCTGGGCGGAATCGAGCACCGCGGGAGGCACGCGCGACGTATCGCGCACCGCGGTGGTATCCTGCAGCTTCCCGGGCGGCGGCTTCAGCAGCTTGCCGGGCACCTGGGCCACCGCCGATCCCCCGCCCAGGAAGAGCAGCAGCAGGATGATGGCCGCCGTCCGGCCCGCCCCGCGATCCGCCCGGCGCCGGCGCCGGTAGATGAGCACGGTCCCGAAGAAGCCAACCTCATACAGGAAAATCAGCGGGATCGTCATCATGATCATCGACAGGACATCCGCCCCGGGCGAGAGCACAGCGCCCGCGATACACGCCAGCACCAGGGCGAACCGCCGGAACCGGTTCAGCATCGGCGGGTCCACCACCCCGAGCGAGGCGAGGACGATGATCACCAGCGGCAGCTCGAAGCTGATGCCGAGGGCCAGCACGACCTGCAGGATGAAGCTGAAGTAGGCGTCATACGTGATGACGGGGGTCAGCGCCTCGCTCTGGAAGCTGAACAGCACCCGGAGTGCCTGCGGCACCACCCCGAAATACCCGGCAGCCGCGCCGATCAGGAACAGGACGAACCCGACGAAGAGGGCCGGGACGATCGCCCGCTTTTCCTTCTGATAGAGCGCAGGGGCCAGGAAGGCCCACAGCTGCCAGATGATGATTGGCGACGCGAGCACGAGCCCGACCAGGAACCCGAGCTTGAAGACGATCATCACGGGTTCGGTCGGGCTCAGGACCGCGAGCTTCCCGCCGGCGAGGTACGGGGAGATCGGTTCCTTGAGGAGGGAAACGACGTTGAAGCGCTGGACGATCCAGAACCCGGCAATGAAGGCCAGGACAATGGCGCCCAGCGCCTTGAGAATTCGCGAGCGCAATTCCTCGAGATGATCGAGGAACGGCATCTCCCCGCCGGGTGTGGCCATAACCAGCGGCGCCTGGGGCTACTGCCCGGACGCTCTCAGCTTGTCGCGCGCGAGGGCCGCTTCGTCGGACCGGGGGAACTCCGAGACCACGCGCTGGTAGTAGGTCCGGGCCTGGGCGGCGTCGCCACGCTGCTCCGCCAGCAGTCCGAGCTTGTACAGGGACGGCGCCACGCGCGCGGACCCCGGGTGGCTGCCGATGATGTTCTGGTAGTACACCACGGCGGAATCGGGCTGGTCGGACGAGAAGCTCTCGCCGATGAAATACAGGGCGTCGGGCACTCGTGGACTCGTGGGATACGCCTGCACCAGCTGCCGGAAGCCCAGCCGCGCGGTGGTCAGGCTGCCCCGGCGCAACTGCTGGAGGGAGGCCTGGTACATCTGCTCGGCCGAGGCAGGCGCCGGACCGGCTGCGGCCGCAGCGGTGTCCCGGGCAACCTCCTGGCCCCGGGCTTCCACCTGGGCCCGCAGTTCACTCAGGCGCTGCTGGCTCTGGCCGCTCAGTTCCTGGAGCTGCACCAGCTGCTGCTGCACGTTGTAGAGGTCGTTCGACACGCTGCCCTGCATGGCCCGGACCGTCCGCTGGGTCTGGGTGACGGCGGTGCCGAGGGAGTCCATCAGCTCCTGCTGCAGCGTGATGATCTCGGTCAGCCGAGCAGCGCGCACGGAATCGCGGCGGGCCGTCTCCTGGCGGAGCAGTACGACCTCCGTCTCGACCCGCTTCACATCGCTCTTGAGGGCGCAGCCCCCGAGGGCGATGCACAGGGCCACCCCGGCGAGCGGGGTGGCCTTGAGCATGCGAAGCACAGGACTACTTCGGCGCCACGAGCGAGTTGCCGCCGCCCGTGATCTCGAACTCGTCCCGCCGGTTCTGGGCCCAGGCGTCCTCGGTGCTGCCCATGGCGACCGGGCGCTCCTCACCGAAGCTCACCGTGGTGATCCGCCCCTCGGGGACGCCCTTGTTGACCAGGTACCGCTTGGCCGAATTCGCACGGCGGTTGCCCAGCGCCAGGTTGTATTCGTCCGAGCCCCGCTCGTCGGCATGACCCGAGATGCGGAGGGTAACGCCCGTATTCGCCATCAGGATGGCGGCCTTGCGGTCGAGGTTGGCCATGTCATCCGACTTGATGTCCGACTTGTCGAAGTCGAAGTGGATCATCGCGGACATTTCGTTCATGAGCGCCATGCGTGCACGCTCCGCCGCCTCGGCGGCGGCACGGGCCCGGGCGGCCGAATCGCGCGCGGCCTGCTCACGGGCGGCCCGGTTTGCGGCGTCGATGGAATCCTGACGCATCCGTGCCTTGATCGCGGTGCTGTCGATCGCGGGCGTGGGCTCTTCGGGCGGCGGATTGCTGCCGCACGCCGTCGAGATCGTGGCAGCGGCCAGCAGAACCAGCAGGGAACGCATGCGCATGTGCTTCCTCCTCAGGGGTTGTTCGTGAACTCCGCGAGCCGGCGGGACCACGCCGGGAGCCGGGTACCACCCGGCGTCGGCAAGGCGCGGATCCTGCCCGACTCAACGTCAATGATCCAGAGCTGCTGCCTCCCACTACGGTTCGAGACGAAGGCGATATGGCGCCCGTCCGGAGCCCAGGTGGGGTCCTCATTGCGGCCAGATGAGGTCAACTGCCGCACCCGGCGGCTGTTGACATCGAGGACGAAGACCTGCGGTGCCCGGTCCACGTCCCGGTGAAATGTGACACTGGCGCCGTCCGGAGACCAGTCCGGGGCGTTGGAACTGCCTGTCACGCCGTAATCGAACGGCGCAAACAGCTCCTGGTCGGTGCCGTCGGCATCCATGACGTACACCTGGGGCAGCCCCGACCGGGTGGAGATGAAGGCGATCCGCCGGCCGTCGGGCGAGAAGGACGGGGAGAGATTGTCGGCGAAGCGGCCGACCGTGAGCCGGCTGGCGCAGCAGTTCCGCGCCACATCGGCCCGGTAGATGTCGGTCCCCTCCTCGTCCGCCCGGGCCCAGGCCAGGGTGGCGCCGTCCGGGGAAAACGCCGGCGTGATGTTAAGAAACCGACCTGTCCCGGCCACAGTCTGGCGCCTCCCGGTCGCCAGGTCCTGAATGACGATGCTGCCCTGGCCCTCGTCGAAACGGGTCCAGGCGAAACGGTGGCCATCCGGCGCCCACGCCGGCGACAGGGCCTTCTCGCTGGCGGAGGTCACCGCCGTCAGCGCTGCCCCGTCGCTGTCGATCCGGAAGATCTGCCGGCCCACCACCATCAGCAGCCGGCTCGAGGCGATCCCGGGCAGCCCCGTGATCCAGCGAACGACCTCGTCACTGATCCGGTGCACCTGCATCCGGTCCCCCTCACCGGCCGCGTCGCCCAGGGCGAACACCTGCTCCCGCGCCACCCGGCCGCCGACGAGGTCGTACAGCCGCACCGTGACGCCGACCGAGGCCGGGGAGACTTCCACCCCGTAATTCGCGCCGAGCGTCCGGTACAGCCGGTAGTCGATGGTGCCATCGGAGCCCCGGCCACGGGCAATTTCCCCGGGTGGGATCACCACGACCTCGAACCGGTCGCTGTAATCCAGGTCGCGCTGGAGAATGGCCTGTGCCGAATCGAGGCCGGAACCCGGCAGGATCACGATCCGTGGACGCATGCCGGGATTGTAGGTAATGCCGAGACGGACACCGGGCGCGCTACCGCTGTCCTGGGCGCGGGCGGGGGCCGTAGCGAGGCAGAGGAGCGCCAGGCTGCCGAGGGCGAACCGCCTCACTGCGGAGCCCGTGGCGAGAAGAAGAAGCTCACGGGGAGGATATCCGCCTGATAGCCCTCGGGAAGGCCGCCGAAGGCCCGGGCATTCCCGGCGGCTTCGATCGCACCCTGGGCGGCGAGGTCAAACGAGAAGTTTCCGGATGGTGTCACGAAACGGATGTCGCGCACGGTGCCATCCCGCATGATCATGAAACTGACTTCGGCCCTGAGCGCCGTAGGGCCGGTGGGCCGGTCCCAACGCCGCAGCACCTGG
Source organism: uncultured Gemmatimonadales bacterium (assembly GCA_963825055.1). Taxonomy (GTDB): domain Bacteria; phylum Gemmatimonadota; class Gemmatimonadetes; order Gemmatimonadales; family GWC2-71-9; genus CAWGSK01. Next base: position 181,779 of record CAWGSK010000002.1, on the reverse strand, counting down.
GCCACGATGTTCCGAAGATAATCGGGGAACGGGAACTCGAGCCCCGGCGTGCGCACATTCGCGATATCGGACCCGGTACCGGGCGTCTCGTCGGGAAGCGGTTCCACCGGCTTCTGCTGCGCGCGGGGGACCGGCTCGGTTCGCTCGGGCGTCTTCGCCGGTGACGGCTTCGCCACCGGCTTCTCGGGCGCCGGCTTCTGGGTTGGCACCACCGGGGTGGGTTTGGCCGGTACCGGCGTGGGTGTGGGCGGCGCCTGCTGGACGTCCGGCCGATCGACCACCTCCGGCGCCCGGCGCTGCTGTGGCGTGGGGCGGGGGGCGGCGATCAGCTCGACGGCGTAGACCGGGGGGCTCGGCGCGGGTGGCCGGACCCCCACAATGAAGAAGAGGATGGCGGCGCCGTGCACCAGCGCCGATCCGACCAGCCCGGCGGTTCGACCGGCGCGCTCCCCCGGCGCCGCCGCACGGCGCCTCACGGTCGGGCCTCCTCCTCCTCGGCCACGAGGCCGACGTCGGTGACCCCGGCGGTGCGGATCACGGCCAGCACCTGCACCACGGTGCCGTACGGGACCCGGCTGTCGGCGCGCAGGTACACGCCGTTGGGCTTGCGGGTCGAGACGATCGACGCGAACGTCGCGCGGAAATCGTTGTAGCTGAGCGGGGTCTCGTCCACGAAAACCCGGCCGCTCCGGTCGACCGTGACCACGAGCCCTTCCTTCGCGGAGAGGGGACGGGCCTCGGCCTTGGGCAGCTGCACGTCCACCCCGCCCTGCATGATGGGCGCGGTGATCATGAAGATGATGAGCAGCACGAAGGCGACGTCGACCAGGCTGGTGACATTGATGTCCGCGTTGAACGGGAGTCCTGCCCGCTCGCGCGAGGCCCGGCCGAGGAGGTCCGCCATCCTAGAGCATCCTCTCGCGCGCCATGGTGCCGACCATCTCGTTCGCGAATCCTTCGAGCTCGGCGGCGAACACGCCGAGCCGGTTGACGAACACGTTGTAGGCAATCACGGCCGGGATCGCCGCGGCGAGGCCGGCCACGGTCGTCACGAGCGCCTCGGCGACGCCCGGGGCGACGGCGGCAATGTTCCCGCTGCCCCCGGAGGCGATGCCGAGGAAGGCGTCCATCACGCCCAGCACCGTACCGAGCAGGCCGAGCAGCGGACTCACCGATCCGACGGTGGCCAGCCACGGGATGTAGTGGGCCATGCCGTCCCGCTCCGCGGCCACGTCCTTGGCGAGCACCATCTTGAAGGCCTCGAGCTGCGTGCTGGTGAGCGACTCGGGGGTGGAAGTCCCTTCCGGCGCGGACTGGCGCAGGTCGGTCAGGAAACTGATGCCCTCCCGGAAGATCCGGTTGTAGGGCGAAGGCGGCAGCTTCATCACAGCGCGGTAGGCATCATCCAGTCGGGTCGTCCGCTCGAGCTCGCCGAAGAAGCGGTCGGCCTGCCGGGCGATCCGGCGGAACTGCCACCACTTGAGCCCGATGATGAACCAGGAGACGAGGGAGAAGACGACGGTGATGGCCAGGACGACCTTGGTCTCCGGGCTGGACCGGAGGACGAGGTCGAACGCCGAGTTGGGGACGGCTCCCCCTATCTGCAGCATCACGCCACACGCTCCTTGAACCAGTCGGCCACCTCGCCCAGCGCGTCGGCGAACTCCACCTCGGGCTGCCACCCGAGGACGCGCCGTGCCTTGCTGATATCGAGCGCGCTCCGCTGGAGCTCGCCCGCCCGCGCCGGGGCATGCTCGATGCGCGGGGTCACGCCGAGGACCTTCGCGACGGTGTCCGCGAGCTGGCGGACGGACGTTTCCCGCGAGGTGGCGATGTTGATGGCCGAGTCGTCGATGGTGGCCCCGCGGGGGATTTCGGCGGTGCTCGCCAGCACGTTGGCGCGGGCGACGTCACGCACGAAGACCAGGTCGCGGGTCTGCTCGCCGTCGCCGAAGATGGTGATCGATTCGCCGGCCATCATGCGCGAGATGAAGATCGAGACCACGCCGGCCTCCGACTTCGGGTCCTGCCGTGGACCGAAGACGTTGGCGTAGCGCATGGCCACGGTCTCGAAGCCGCGGAGCACGCCAAGTGTGCGCAGGTAATGTTCTCCCGCCAGTTTGCTCACGCCATACGGGGAGATGGGCCCCTTCGCCGAAGTCTCAGTCGTGGGCACCACGTCCGGATCCCCATAGACGACGCCGCCGCTGCTGGCAAAGACCACCCGGCGCACCCCGCCGTCCGCGGCACCCTCGAGCATGTTCAAGAGCCCCAGCAGGTTGATGCTGGCATCATGCGCGGGATCGGACACCGAGACACGGACGTCGATTTGCGCGGCCTGGAGGTTGAGCACGTCGAAGCCGCCGTCCGCGACCACCGCGCGCGCCTCGGGCGTGCGCACGTCGACCGTGATCAGCCGCGCGCCCTCAGGGACGTTGTCCCGGTCTCCCCGCGAGAGATCGTCAATCACCGTGACGTCCCACCCGGCGCGCAGATACGCGGACGCCAGGTGCGACCCGATGAACCCCGCTCCACCCGTTACCAGCACCCGTCCGGACATGGCCCCTCTCGGCTGAGGAAAATCAGGAAACTCGGGGGAGAAGGATAACGGGCGCTCCGGGCGGAGTGAACCCGCGGGACAGACGGACAAACACCGAGGGCGGGCCCGGTGGGGCCCGCCCTGGTGTGACCGCTGCCGCAGCGCCGGTCAGTTGGGGAGGCGCGCAACCTGCCGGGCCGGGGTGTCCGACCGGACGTCCGGCTGGCTGACCGTGAGGATCCGCGCGGTGGCGGTGTGCTCGCCGGTGCGGACCACCTGCACGAGGCCCATCGGCTGCGGAAGCAGCACTTCGCCGGTGCCGTGGTCGCGTGGGTCGCTCACCAGTTCGAAGAGGTCGCCAGGGGCAACGCCATCGGCCCGGCCGCGGTCCAGGAAGATCACGTTCTGCGGACCCTTCAGTTCCTGTGGATCACGGCTGGCGATCACGGAAGCCATCACACCGTCGGCCACCGGGACCGGGCGCACGTTCCCGGCATCATGGAAGGATTCGGCCGGGATGACCTGCTGCCCCTGATGCATCGGGCCATAGGCGGCAATCACCAGGGCTGTGTTCTGTGGCTGCGAGGTGCTGGTGATGCGGACCATCCCGGTCGGGACGATCACGTCCCCATGATCATCGATGTGGCGGTCCCGGCGGAACACGAGGAGCGTGTCGCCGACCTGGTACTGCGCGCCCTCGGGCGGGGTCACGGCCACTTCGGTGAAGATGGTGACGGTGCCGCGGTTCCGGCTGCTCGCGATCTGTGAAGGGATCACCGGGCCGAGAAACTTGCCGTACGGCAGGGCACGGTCTTCGGTCAGGAAGCCAGAGCTGTAGAACTCGCCGCGCCGCAGCGGGTGATAGGGCTGGTCCGTGTAGGCGCGGATCACGGCATCGAGGTTCTGCGACAGCCGGGTATCGGCGAACAGGGCAGTCATGTCGGCGTTACGGGGATCGTACTCGGGCGGCACGGGCTCCATGTTGATCCGGGCCGAATCCCCCTCAGGCGCGATCACGACCACGGCGGGCTCACCCTGCTGCTCCACGGCCACCTGCATGGTATCGCCTGCCGCGGGCTCGGCCACGACCGCCGGGGCGGGTGTATCCTGGGCCGGGACGGCGGCCACTTCCGGGCCACCCTCGATCCGGAGCACCTCGCCAGGGTAGATCCAGTGCGGATCCTCCACGACGTCGGTGTTCTTCCGGTAGATCTCGGGCCAGAGCAGCGGGTCATGCAGGTACAGGCCCGCGATGTCCCAGAGAGTATCGCCCTTCTTGACCGTGTGGGTCTGCTGTGCCGCCACCGTGGCGGCAGCGCCGGCCAGCAGGACGACCGCAAGCAGGGCGGCACCGGCCCCGGCAGGGGCCCTGACTATCGTTTTCCGCAACACAGTACGGAGCATTGAGATATCCCCCAAGCAAGGCTGGGTGGGTCGGGGAACCGCGTGCCAGCCGGAGGGCCCGGCTGGCGACAATATATAACCCGATGCAAATCAACGCCATACGGCGTCGACCTCAAGTATTTCGTTGTCCAGAGAGGCCCCAAATACACCGGCATCCGCCCGAAGAGAAGGCAAGGGGCTTGCCGCGAGGGCCAGAAAGACGAAAGCCGGCGACCCTGGAGGGGGTCGCCGGCCTTCGGCGCTGCGGGGACGGCAGCTCAGAACGGCAGGTCGTCGTCCTCGGCATCAAGGGCCTCGGGGAAGTCCTCGAAAGATTCGTTCGGCTTGGACGAGGACGCCGCCGCGCCAACCTTCGACGACGAGTAGCTGTCATCGCCACCGCCCGAACGGCCGGAGAGCATGATCATCTCCCGACCACGGATTTCCGTGGTGTACCGGGTCTGGCCCTCACGGTCCTGCCAGGTGCGGTACTCGATGCTGCCTTCGATGTAGATCTTGTCGCCCTTCTTGCAGTACTGCTCGGCGACGTCCGCGAGCTTGCTGTAGTTGCTGTTCCACAGCACGACGCGGTGCCATTCGGTCTTTTCCTGGCGCTCACCGCCCTGACCCTTCCACTGCCGGCTCGTGGCGAGCGACAGGGTCGCGACACGACCGCCGTTGGCGGTGCTGCGGACTTCCGGATCGGCACCGAGGTTTCCGATCAGGATGACCTTGTTGAGACTTCGACTCACGCTGACCTCCTGCAGACGTTCGGGGGCTCGAGACTCGCTGGCCCCGGCAACATACGCCCCGGGACGACAGCTGTTGTACCCAAAGATAGATGCACCGGCGCTATTTCGCGCTCCGGCTCAGGGCCCGGCGGAGGACGATGGCGTCCTCCACGGGCCGCTGGTAGTAGGCCCGCCGCCGGCCGACAGGCGTGAAGCCCGCCGCGCCGTAGAGTTCCCTGCCCGCCTCGTTGCTGGTCCGCACCTCGAGAAAGACCGAGAGACCGCCCCGGGCGCGGATCTCGTCCAGGCCCCGGGAGAGGAGGCGGCGCGCCAGGCCCCGGCGGCGGTGATCGGGCCGTATCGCGAGGTTCAGGATCTCGGCCTCGTCCGTCACGCTGCGCGCCAGCAGGTACCCGATGACCCCCGCGGCGGGTGTCTCCATGATGAGCCCGAAGGTGTCGTCAGCGTCCAGCATCTCCCGGAATGACCGGGCCGACCAGGGGTCGCTGAAGCACTGGCGTTCGATGGCGGCCATCGCCGCAACGTCAGCGGAGCTGGCCGCTCGGATCCGGCAGGGCTCGCCCATGTGCCGCCTCCCACCGTACCTGTGCCTCGGCTGCCCGGCCGTAGACGGGTTCCCACCCGGCCGGATCGTGCACGATCGTATGCCCGTTCGACCACCGGCCGAGGTCCAGCAGCGCGGCCGCACCCGGGAGGGACGCCGGCGGTCCGAGCAGGGGCGCGCCCGTCGCCCGGGCGAGGCTTCCCAGCGCCGCATCCGGCAGGGCCGCGACCACCAGCCCTCCCGCCGGCAGGGCGGCGACCGCCGCTGCTTCCGGCCCGACGGACGGCGGATGCACCACGTGGACCGAGTCATCGTCGAACCGGTAGACAGCGAAATAGTACTCGCCTCGCAGCGCGTCGGTGGCGGCGAGGATGGGGCGCCGCTCGTCATGGCCCGCGGCCACCGCCGTCACCAGCAGGGCGCTGGCGGTCCGGAGGGGGATATCCCGGCCATGGACGAGGGCCTTGGCCGCGGCCGCGGCGATGCGGAGGCCGGTAAAACTGCCCGGCCCGTCCGCCACCAGCAGGCCATCAATATCCTCGAGGTCCACCCCCGCGGCGGCGAGGACCCGCCGGGCCGCCGGGAACAGGCCGGAGGCGTGCTTCCGGGCCCCGGGAATGCGTTCCTCGACGATAACCGAGCCCGGTTCGCCCACCGCCACCGATGCCTCCGCGCCACTCGTCTCCAGGGCCAGGAGCATCATGCGATCTCCAGCCCGCGGAGATCGGGATCGGGCAGGTGGTGGAGGTACACCCGTCGGGTCGGCTCCGGGACCCAGGCACCGGCGCGCTCCGGCCACTCGACCAGCATGGCGTCCCCCTCGCGCAGCATGTCGTCCCATCCGAGATCGGAGGCTTCCGCCGGCGAGGACAGGCGATAACAGTCGAGGTGGAAGACGGGGCCCCGGCGCCCCTCGTAGCGGTGGACGAGGGCGTAGGTCGGGCTCGTCGCCTGGCCGGTGACGCCAAGGCCGCGGACCAGGGCCTGGACGAACGTGGTCTTCCCCGCCCCGAGTTCCCCGCTGATGGTGACCACAGCCCCCGACGGCAGGTCCCGGCCGAGCCGCTCCCCCTCGGCCCGGAGATCGGCCTCGGTGAGTTCCCTCATGCGCGCCGCCGGCGGCGGGGGGGCGCTTCCCGCCTGACCGCCCCGTCCCCCAGCGCCTTGAGTTCGAGGATCTGGTCCCGGAGCATCGCCGCCATCTCGAATTCGAGGTTGGCGGCGGCCTCCCGCATCTGGTCCTCGAGCGCGGAGATCGCGACGGCCCGGCGCTCGGGATCGTGCAGGTCGGCAGCGGCGAGCGCGGCCTTCGCGGGCTTCTCGGTGCGCGCGTCCGCCACGCGGGTCGACAGGCGTACCTCTTCCATCGACTTGATGATGGAGGTCGGCACGATCCCGTGTTCCTCGTTCCAGGCCTGCTGGATGGCGCGGCGCCGGTCCATCTCCGCCATGGCCCGCTCCATGGAGCCGGTGATCCGGTCGGCATAGAGGATGGCCTTGCCGTGGACGTTCCGGGCCGCGCGGCCCACCGTCTGGATGAGCGAACGGTCGGAGCGGAGAAAGCCTTCCTGGTCGGCATCGAGGATGGCCACCAGCGAGACCTCCGGAAGGTCGAGGCCTTCGCGCAGGAGGTTGATGCCGACCAGCACGTCGAACTCGCCGAGCCGGAGGCCGCGCAGGATTTCCATGCGCTCGATCGCGTCGATGTCGCTGTGCAGGTACCGGACGCGCAGTCCGGTCTGCTGGAGGTAATCGGTGAGATCCTCCGACATCCGCTTGGTCAGCGTCGTGACCAGCACCCGTTCCCGCGCCGCGACACGCAGGCGGATCTGGGCCAGGAGATCGTCGACCTGCCCCTTCACCGGCCGGACCTCGACCTCCGGGTCCACCAGCCCGGTCGGGCGGATGATCTGCTCCACCACGCGTCCGTGGGAGAGCCCGATCTCGTACTGGCCGGGGGTGGCGGAGACGCTGATCATCTGCGGGACGAGCGTCATGAACTCCTCGAACTGGAGCGGCCGGTTGTCGAGCGCCGAGGGAAGGCGGAAGCCGTAGTCCACCAGCGTGAGTTTCCGCGCGCGATCCCCGTTGTACATGCCGCCGATCTGCGGCAGTGACACGTGAGACTCATCCACCACGACCAGGTACTCCGGCGGGAAGTAGTCGAGGAGGCAGGCCGGACGTTCCCCCTCCTTCCGGCCGCTCAGGTGACGGGAGTAGTTCTCGATCCCGGCACAGGTGCCAACCTCCAGCATCATCTCGACATCGAAGTGGGTCCGGGTCTCCAGGCGCTGGGCCTCCAGCAGCTTGCCCGCGCCGCGCAGTTCGCGGAGCCGCTCCTCCAGCTCCGCGCGGATCCGGGCGACCCCCCGTTCGATGGTGGCGCGCTGGGTGACGAAGTGCGTCGCGGGGTACACGGCACAGCGGTCGATGGCCTGGAGCGCGTCGCCGGTGACCGGATGGATCTTGGTGATCCGCTCGACCTCGTCCCCCCAGAGCTCGATCCGGACCCCGACCTCGTCGTAGGCGGGAAAAATTTCGATCGTGTCGCCACGGACGCGGAAGGTGCCAGGCTCGAACGCGGCGTCATTGCGCTGGTACTGGATGCGCACGAGATCAGCCAGGATCGCGTCACGCCCCACTTCTTCGCCCTGGCGGACCGACATGATCAGGTTCCGGTACTCCACCGGGTCACCGAGGCCATAGATGGCGCTCACGGTTGCCACGATCACCACGTCGTCCCGCTCGGCGAGGCTGGTGGTGGCGCGCAGGCGCAGCGACTCGATGTCCTCGTTGATCGAGGCGTCCTTCTCGATGTAGACGTCGGTCGAGGGGACGTAGGCCTCGGGCTGGTAGTAGTCGTAGTAGCTGACGAAATACTCGACCGCGTTCCCGGGGAGGAACTGGCGCAGCTCGCCATAGAGCTGGGCGGCGAGGGTCTTGTTGTGGGACATGACCAGCGTGGGCCGGCCGTAGCGCGCGATGGTGTGTGCCAGCGTCATCGTCTTACCGGACCCGGTCACGCCGAGGAGGGTCTGGTACTTCTCACCCCGCTCAAGGCCGGCGGTCAGCGCGTCGATAGCCCGGGGCTGGTCACCGGCGGGCTCGAAGGGCGCGCGGACCTCGAACTTCGGGCTCACAGTCCGGCGAGCTGCTTCAGTCGCTTCCACTGGGGGGCAGGCACCGGCACCACCGAGAGGCGCGACATCCGGACGAGGGCGAGGTCCTTGAACAGCGGGTCCGCCTTGATGGTGGAGAGCGGCACACGCTCGGACGCCTCCTTGACCGCCTCGATATCCACCACCACCAGCTTGGGGTCATCGCGCAGCGGGTCGGGATACGGCTCGCTCACGATCCGGGCGAGGCCGACGATCTCCTTGCCGCTGCCGGAGTGATAGATGAGGGCTTCGTCCCCCACCTTCATGGCACGGAGGTGCTTGAGCGCGAGTGCGTTACGGATCCCGTCCCACGGGGTCCGCTTGTCCCGCCTCAGGTCGTCGAAGGAGTAGGTGGAGGGTTCGGTTTTGAGGATCCAGGTAGCCATGTACTCTAATCTAGCGAGGTGGGGCCGGGGCGTTGAGTGGTTGGGTGGTTGAGTGGTTCAATCGTTACTCCGGGCAAGGGAGCGGGGAATTGGGAATGGATCCGCATCCGAAGGATGCTCGCCAGCCGGCCGTGACACCTTATCATGGCCGATGCCCGATCCCAGTGAGGACAGGACAGTTATCGGACCCTTCGGGTGTGGAGAATCGCGCTGGACCTCGCGGTCAGGATTTCCCAGGCGAGCGGGCAACTCCCAGCGATAGAACGGTGGGCGCTCGGGGACCAGCTCCGACGTTCGGCCTACAGCATCCCCGCCAACATCGCGGAAGGGCAATCCCGCTGCAGCAGGGCAGACTTTCGGCGGTATCTCGCGATAGCGAACGGAAGTCGAGCTGAGCTTGAAACGCATCTGATGATAGCCGGCAGGCTGGGCTACCTGGACAAGGATCACGTGAGGGATCTGCTGGGCATATCGGAGAACGTCGGCAGGATGATCGTTTCACTTCGCCATAGCCTGCAGCGAGGCGGCCGATGAGCGCGAGTCCACGACTCAACCACTCAACGACTCCGCGGCCCTACTCCCCCTTCCCCCCCGGCTCCCGCCGCTCCACCTCCGCCACGCCCTTCACCTTCCGGATGGCCTTCATCACCTTCGCCAGGTGGGGGAGGTTGTCGACCTCCACAAAGATCGAGCCGAACATCGAGCTGTCGCGGCTCTGGATGTCCGCGCCCTTGATGTTGGTGCCGGTCTGGCTGATGGCCTGCATGATGTCTGCGTAGAGCCCGCGGCGGTCCTCACCGTTGACCGCCAGGCAGACGGCGAAGGCCTCGCCCTGGACCTCCTGCCAGTCAATCTCCACCCGGCGGTCGGTGGCCGGCAGGGTGAGAAGGTTGGGACAGTCGGCCTTGTGAATCGAGATGCCGCGGCCCTGCGTGACGTAGCCCACTACGCTGTCTCCCGGCACGGGCTGGCAGCACTGGGCGTACCGGACCATGAGGCCGTCCACGCCGTGGATCTTGATGCCGCGGCCCAGCCGGAACCGGTCGATCACCCGTCCGAAGGCGGTGGGCTTGGGCTCCTTCAGGTGCTCCGGGTTGAGGTCGGGGTAGAGCAGCCGGATGACCTGCCCGATGGCCACGTCCCCCCGGCCGAGCGCGACCTCGAGGCCGTGGTCGTTCGTGAGGCCGAGGCCGCCTGCGGCCTCCCGGATCCGGCCCTCCGTGGGGGGGTCGAGTCGGCGGCGACGGACCTCGCGCGCCAGGATTTCCCGGCCCAGCGCGACGCTCATCTCCTCCTCTTCCTGCCGGACCCACTGCTTGATCTTGTGGCGCGCCCGCGCGGTATGCACGTGCGACAGCCAGTCCCGGCTGGGGCGGGCGGAGGGCCCGGTGAGGATCTCGATGGTGTCGCCGTTCCTGAGCTCACGGTGGAGCGGCGCGATCCGGCCGTTGATCTTGGCCCCCTGGCAGCGGAGGCCGACCTCGGTGTGCACGAGGAAGGCGAAGTCGATCGGTGTGGCGCCCTTGGGGAGCCGCTTCACGTCGCCCTGCGGGGTGAAGACGAAGATCTCGTCCTGGTACAGGTCGATCTTCAGGAACTCGAGGAATTCCTCGGGACTCCGCGTGTCCTGCTGAAGCTCCAGCAGCTGGCGGAACCAGCCGAACTGCTGGTCCAGTTCATCGTGCTCGCCATCCTGCTTGTAGACCCAGTGGGCCGCGATGCCGTGCTCGGCCGTGCGGTGCATGTCCCACGTGCGGATCTGGACCTCGAACAGCTGGCCGCCGGGGCCGAATATGGTGGTGTGGAGCGACTGGTAACCGTTGGATTTCGGGCTCGCGATGTAGTCCTTGATCCGTTCCTGGATCGGGGTCCAGGTGTGGTGGATGATGCCCAGCACGTGGTAGCACTCGGGGACATTCCGCACCAGCACCCGGACAGCCATCAGATCATAGATCTCATCGAACGGCTTGCCCCGCTTCCGCATCTTCTGGAAGATGGACCAGAGGTGCTTGGGTCGCCCGGTCACCTCGAAGACATCGATCCCGGCCCGGCCCAGCTCGGCCTCGAGCGGCGCCCGGAGCTTCTGGATCATCTGCTCCCGTACCGTGCGCTTGGCGGCCACCTGACGCACCAGCGACTCGTACTCGTCCGTCTCCAGGAACTTGAACGCCAGGTCTTCCAGCTCGGCCTTGACCTCGGCCATGCCGAAGCGATGGGCAAGCGGCGCGTAGATCTCCCGCGTCTCGGTGGCGATGCGGTTCCGCTTCTCCGGAGCCAGGTGCTCGAGGGTCCGCATGTTGTGGAGGCGGTCAGCCAGCTTGATGATGATGACCCGCGCATCCTTGGCGACCGACAGCAGCAGCTTGCGATAGTTCTCCACCTGCTGCTCCGCGGTACTCCGGAAGGTCAGGTGGGAAATCTTGGTGAGCCCGTCCACGATGCCCGCGACCTCGGGCCCGAACTCCCGGGCGAGGTCCTCGGTCCGGACGTCGGAGTCCTCCACGACGTCGTGCAGGAGCGCCGCGGCGACGGAGGTGGAATCGAGCAACTGGTCGATGAGGATCATCGCGACCGACACGCTGTGCCAGATGAAGTCCTCACCGGACAGCCGCTTCTGCCCCCGATGGGCGGACGCACTGAAACGCCAGGCCTTCTCGATCAGGTCGAGATCGAGACGGTCCGCGTTCCGCTCCAGAACCGCCTGAAAGTCGGGGGCGGACTGGGCCAGAGCGGGAAAGACCCCCGTGGGGGGGTCGGCGGGGGCTGGGCGGCCCTGGGCGGCGCGCTCCGCCCGGGTGCGGGCTGAAACCTCCATTTCCCAGTATAGCACCTGCAATGGACTTCAGCCCAGAGCCGCGCGCGCGTCCACCATGGGTGACAGTGGCGCAGGCCTTCGCGGACCGCCCATGGCTTGAATTACATAAGCCACTGTTTTTCAACGACATGGCCGACCGGCCTAAAGGAGACCAAGCCCCGCGAGGCTCACGAAACGGTCTCCCGCGATGATCACATGATCGTACACCGGAAGGTCCAGCAGCTTTCCGGCCTCCACAAGCTGGCGGGTGACCGCCCGGTCTTCCGCGGAAGGGGTCGGGTCTCCGCTCGGGTGGTTATGAACGAGAATGATGCCGGCGGCCGCCTCGGCGATGGCGGCCCGGAAGACCTCCCGGGGATGTACGAGGGAACTGTTGAGGAGCCCGCGCGTGACCATGACATCACGGAGCACCTGGCTCTGACTGTCCAGGGCGAGCAGGTGGAACTCCTCCACGGCCAGGTCCCGGAGCCGACCTGCAAGGAGGGCCGCGACGTCACCAGGCTCGCGGATCCTGGGAGCGGAGGGCCGGGCCTCGACGGCGAGCCGGGCCGCCAGTTCGAATGCCGCCAGCAGCCGACCGGCCTTGGCGGGTCCGACACCGGCCTCGCGGCGCAATTCGGCCGCCGGACGTGCGGCCAGCCCGCGGAGGGACCCGCCCGCGCGGGCCAGGAGCCCCGCGGCGACCTCGGTGGCTGGCCGGCCGCCGCTGCCCGTGCCAAGGAGCACGGCGAGAAGCTCGGTGGCGGTCAGGGCCCCGGAGCCGAGCGACCAGAGGCGCTCGCGGGGACGATCGTGCGCAGGAACGGGTTCGGTACGCGGAGCGTCAGGTGTCGTGTCAGGCATGTGCCACGATAGCCCGCCCGCGTCAATGACCGGCCACCGCAATCATCCCGTCGGCATCAAAGCCACGCACGAAAAGAGGGTGGAGTGCCTGCGGCACCCCACCCTCCCGTTTCGCTGTTCGCTGCCCGCCGTCAGTTTGCCCCGTGGCACTTCTTGTACTTCCTGCCAGACCCACAGGGGCAGGGATCGTTCCGGCCGACCTCGGGGACTGTGGTCCCCTGCTGGGGTACCCGGCCAAGGTTGGTCGCGACCGGGGGCGCCGGAACGGAGGGGCCCGCGGCCGCGCCATCCACCGGAGCGCGGCGCGTGGCCGGCGCGAACAGGTCATCCGGGCCCCGGGTGGCCTCCGCCGGCGGAGGCCGCCGGGCGGGCGCCGGGGGCTGGGCCGAAACCTGGATCTTGAGGAAGCGCTCGGTGAACGCCGCGTGCAGGTCGTCCATGAGCCCCTCGAACATCTCGAAGGCCTCACGCTTGTACTCGACGAGCGGGTCCTTCTGCCCGTATGCGCGGTACTGGATCGCGTTCCGGAGCTGGTCGAGGTCGTAGAGGTGGTCCTTCCACTTCTCGTCGATGACACTGAGCGTCACCTGCGAGAGCACCTGGCTGTCGACGTCGCCCACGTTGATGGTGCGACCGAAGTCATGGAGGTAGGCCAGCTTCCGCTGGAACGTCTGTTCCCCGGCCTCGTACACCGCCTCCAGGACCGCCGACTCGTCCATCGTGTCCGTGACGCCGTCGATGCCGTCCACGGCCACGAGGTACTGGGTCAGCAGGCGGGCGTGCAGTCCGGCGAGGTCGTACTCCTCGGGACGGGCCGCCTGGGCCAGCCAGAGCCGCACCTCGCGCTCCAGCGCGTCCTGGATCATGCGGCGGGCCTCGGCCTTGAGCTCCTCGCCCCGCTCGAGCGCGAACAGGCGGAGGGAGTAGATCACCTCCCGCTGCTGGTTCATGACGTCGTCATATTCGAGCAGCCGCTTCCGCTGCTGGAAGTTCTGGAGCTCGACCCGCTGCTGGGCCTTGCCGATGGCGCGCGTGACCCACGGGTGCGAGATGACCTCTCCCTCCTCCACCCCGGTCTTGTCCATCATCCCGGCGATACGATCCGAGATAAAGAGCCGCATGAGGTCGTCTTCGAGAGAGATGTAGAAGACGGTAGCGCCGGGATCGCCCTGGCGGCCGGAGCGGCCGCGCAACTGGCGGTCGATCCGCCGGGACTCGTGCCGCTCGGTGCCGATGATCTGGAGGCCGGCCTCATCGAGCTTGAGGTCCAGGTCCTTGCCCAGCTTGATGTCGGTGCCGCGGCCGGCCATGTTGGTCGCGATGGTAATCGCGCCCTTCTGGCCGGCGCCCGCCACGATCTCGGCCTCACGCTGGTGGAACTTGGCGTTCAGCACCTCGTGCTTGAGGCCGCGGCGCTTGAGCTGGCGGCTCAATGTCTCCGACACCTCCACCGTGACGGTGCCGATCAGCACCGGCAGGCCGAGTTCGTGCTGGCGCTCGACTTCGTCCACGATCGCGTTGTACTTCTCGCGGCGTGTCTTGTAGATCCGGTCGTGCCGGTCGTCCCGGGCGATCGGGCGGTGTGTCGGTATGACCGACACCTCGAGACCGTAGATCTGGTAGAACTCGGTCTCCTCCGTCTCGGCCGTACCCGTCATGCCCGAGAGCTTGTCGTACATCCGGAAGTAGTTCTGGATGGTGATGGTGGCGAGCGTCTGGGTCTCGCCCTTCACCTGCACACCTTCCTTCGCCTCCACCGCCTGGTGCAATCCGTCGGACCAGCGCCGGCCCGCCATGAGGCGGCCGGTGAACTCGTCCACGATCAGCACCTGGCCCTCCTGTACCACGTAGTCCACGTCCTTCTCGTAGAGCGCGTAGGCCTGAAGCAGCTTGTGGATGGCGTGGAGTTTCTCGCTCTTGGCGGCGTACGCGGCTTCGACTTCGCGCCGGCGCTCCAGGCGCTCGCCGGGGGACAGGTCCGGATCGTTCTCGACCTGATGGATCTCCTCCGAGATGTCCGGCACCAGGAACAGCTCCGGCTCGCCCGGCGAGAGGGCGGCGGCACCCATGTCGGTCAGGTGCACCGAGTGGCCTTTCTCGTCGAGCACGAAGTAGAGCGACTCCTCGAGGTCCCGCAGCTTCTGCTGCTTCATCGGCAGCTTGCGGTCGGCGATCGCCTCCAGTTCCATCTTCTGGAGCAGCTGCTTGTTGCCCATTTCATTCAGCAGCTTGAGCAACTTCTTGTTCTTGGGCATGCCGAGGTGGGCCTGGTACAGCCGCAGGCCGGCTTCGTGCTGCCCATCCGGCTCCTGCAGGAGCTTCTCGGCCTGGGCCAGGACGTTGCTGACAACGCCGGCCTGCTTCCGCACCAGCTCGGCCACGGGCCGGTTGAACTGGCCATAGCGCTGGTCCTCCTCGTTCCCCACCGGCCCCGAGATGATCAGCGGCGTCCGTGCCTCGTCGATCAGGATCGAGTCCACCTCGTCGATGATCGCGTAGGCGTGGGGCCGCTGCACCCGCTGGTCCAGCGTGAAGACCATGTTGTCGCGGAGGTAATCGAAGCCGAATTCGTTGTTCGTTCCGTACGTGATGTCGGCGTGGTAGGCGGCGCGGCGCTCCGGAGAGGAGGGCTCGGTATCGTCCAGGACGGCTACCGAGAGGCCAAGGTAGTTATAGACGTGCCCCATCCAGTGACTGTCACGGCGGGCCAGGTAGTTGTTGACCGTGACCAGGTGCGCGCCCCGGCCGGTGAGGGCGTTGAGGTACAGCGGCAGCGTGGCCACCAGCGTCTTGCCCTCGCCGGTCGCCATCTCCGCGATCTTGCCCTGGTGAAGCACGATGCCGCCCAGCAGCTGGACATCGTACGGGACCATGTCCCACGTCAGCGCGCGGCCGGTGACCTGGACCTCGGTGCCCATGAGCCGGCGACAGGCCTCGCGCACCGTGGCGAAAGCCTCTGGCAGGATCTCGTCCAGCACCGTGCCGAGTTCGGCCTTCCACTGCCCCTCCAGCTCGACATGGCGCCGTTCGAGCCGGTCGCGCTCGACCGGATCGGCGCAGTCGTGCTTCTCGCGCCCGACCCGGTCCAGTTCGTCCTTCACCTCACGGGTGCGCTCGGCGAGGATACCGCGGAACCGCTCCGTCTGGCCCTTGAGCTCGCTCTCACTCAGGCCCTTGAGGCGCTCTTCCTCGCGGTGGATCGCATCGAGTATGGGCTGGAGCTTGCGGCGTTCCCGGTCGAACCGGGAGCCGAATACCCTGGTAATAGCCTTCTTGAGAATCATAGCCCTTAAAGATACAACCGTTCGGCCTCGATGTAATCCGCCACCGCCCGGGGGACCAGGTACCGGATGGAGCGGCCCTGGCGCACCCGCTCCCGGATTTCGGTACTGCTGATCCCGATGGCGGGGATCTCCAGCACCGTCTCCACCAGCGGTGAGGCCGGTGGTCGGGAACCGGGCCGGCCGAAGACGACGATCCGGGCCAGGTCCGGGAGTGCGGCCGCTTCGTGCCAGTCGTCCAGCTCCCGGGCGGCGTCGGAGCCGAGCAGGAGGGTGATGGCCATGCCGGGCTCGGTCTCACGGAGATGCCGGAGGGTATCGATCGTGTAGGAAGGACCGGGCCGCTCGAGTTCGCAGCGCTCCAGCGCGAACCCCGACTCCCCGGCGATGGCGAGTTCCACCATCCGAGCCCGGTTGGCGGCGGGAGCGCCGTGGCGCCCCTGCTTGAAGGGCTGCTCCCGGGCAGGCATGAAGCGGATGGTCTCGAGGCCAAGCGCCTCCAGGAGACGCCGGCCGCCAATCAGGTGCCCGTGATGGATGGGGTCGAAGGATCCGCCGAGGAGGCCGATCATGCCGGCAATCAGCCCGTGCCCGAGGGGGGCGCCGGGCAGTGCTCGTCCGTCTCCTCGAGGTTCGGATGGTACTGGCGCAGATAGCCGCAGGTCTCGTTGACGTCTTCAGTGTAGCCCAGCTTGCGGTAGGCATCCACCAGCTCGATGAGCGCGTGCGGCGTCACCGAGGCTCGCGGGTACGTCGCCGCCAGGTCCTTCAGGTAAATGATGGCGGAGTCCCACACCTTGAGCTTGAGGTAGTACTCGGCGGCCTTGAACTCCTTCTTTGCGAACCACTCCTCCAGTTCGCTGATCCGGGCCTGGGCCACCTTGGCGGCGTCGGACTGGGGATAGCGGTTCGCCAGTTCCCGGTAGGTCGACAGGGCCGTCAGGCCGTATGAGGGATCCAGTTCGGGACGCCGCCAGAGGTCGCGGTACGCATCGCCCACGCGGAGCAGGGCCCGCGGCGCGAGCGGCGCGTTGGGCATCTCGTCGGACACCTTCCGGAATTCCCGGGCGGCGCGGAGCTGGTCCTTCATTGCGAAATAGGACTCGCCCGTGAAGAAGTGCACCTGGGCGATGCGCGTGTCCCCCGGACGCATCTCCAGCACGAGGCGCTCGAAATCAACCGCGGCATCACTCCACTTGCCACGGCGGAACCTGGCCTGCGCGTGCTCCCAGAGGCTGTCCACCGTGGCGGAGTCGGCCGCCTCCGCAATCTGCGGGGCAGTATCCGGAACGGCATTCACGCGTGGGCCGCCGCGCGCGCAGGCACCGAGGACAAGAAGAACGACAACGGGCTTCAGGGGATTCGGAGTCATTACGGCTGCACGTCCCGGGTTGATGCAGCGCCCAAGCCGAGCGCCGTCAAACGCTGTAAGGCCATCTGGCTCAGGGAGTCGGCGGGACTCCCCCGGCGGATGGCGGTTTCCAATGCGGCCGAAGCTTCGGCCGTGTCTCCCTCAGCCGCTCGCACATTCGCGAGGCCAAGCAGGGCGGCCCGGCCGGTCGGCGACTCGGGTACTGCCCTGCTCGCCACGCGGTACCAGTGTTCGGCATCGCCCGGGCGGTTCAGGTCATCCGCGTCGCGGCCGAGGGTGAGCGCGCACTGGGCGAGGCCGTCCGCTGCCGCCTCGCGGTCCACACCCGCCCGCCGCGCCAGGGTGCGGTAGATGCGGACCGCGTCCTCGCAGGCCGCCGTCCGGCGGTAGGCATCGCCATATCGTGCAAGCAGCGAATCGACCACCGCTGCGCCCGGAGCCGCGGCGAGCGCGTACGGCAGGAGAGTAATCGCCTCGTCCGGCGCCAGAGTCCCCGACTGTACCAGGGCGAGGGCGGCCTGGCCGTCGAGCCGCTCCGGCGCCACCGTGCGGAGCGAGAGAACTGCGTCCCGGAGGGCGGCCATGTCGCCGGAGGCGAGAGCGCCCCGGGCGGCCAGCTCGAGCCCGGTCGCGGCCTGTATGGCACGGGCTGGGTCGGCGGCACCAAGGCTGCGAAACGCGTCGACCGCCTCGGACCAGGCCTCGGCCTGGAGGGCGGTCGTGCCGAGCTTGGCCAGGAGCCGGGGCTTGAGCGGCCCCTGCCCGGCGGCCTGGTACTCGGCCAGGGCGAGGGTGAGGTCTCCCGATGCGACCGCATCGTCGCCCAGGCGCTCATGATCGGCCGCCGAGCCGCACGCTACCAGCCCCACCAGTGCCAGGACCCACCACCGCCTCACGAGTCGTTGCGCTCCATCATCGCGAGGTAGGCCTCCACCCGCGCGTCAGCCGGGCGCTTCTCGAGCACCTTGTGCCACACTTCCTCGGCGCCACCGGCATCGCCGGAGAGGTACCGGGCCAGCCCGAGTGCCGCCTGGGCGGTGAGAAAGTTCGGGCGTTCCCGCACAACCCGCTCCAGTTCGTCCCGGCCTTCGAGCACATGCCCCGTTTCGAGCAGGAGCCGGGCGAGCCGGTAGCGCAGGTCCGCAAACGTGGGACCCAGTTCCATGGCACGACGGTACTCCCGGATGGCTTCATCGGGGGCCCCTGCCTCGGCATAGGCCTGGCCCAGCTCGGCGTGCTGGTTGGCCAGATTGGCCGCGAGTGGTCCGGGGAGCCGCCCGACGGGTGCCGGCGTCGCGGACGCGGCGAGCCGGAAGGCCTCGTCGGCTTCCTCGCGACGGCCCAGTTCGTTCAGCACGATGCCGCGGTGGACATGGGCCTCGAAGTACCGCGCGTTCAGCGCCAGCGCCTTGTCGAAGTGGCGCAGCGCGCGTTCCTGCTGGCCGAGCAGGCTGAACGAGACACCAAGCAGGTGGTAGGCATCAGCGAAGGCCCGTCCGCTCGCGATGATATCCTCGAGCAGGTGGATGGCCCCGTAATAGTCCTGGACCGCGAACCGTTCGCGGGCCCGGGCGAGCAGGTGGTCAGCGCTGACGTCCATGCGTTTCCTCGAACCAGGCGGCGAACCGCTGTAATCCTTCCTCGAATGACACCTGCGGGCGGTAACCCAGCACCCGGCCGGACTTGGCAAGGTCCGCAAAGGTATGCTGAACGTCGCCGGGCTGCATCGGCGCCCACTCCACGACCGGCGTGCGGCCCATCGCGCGGGCCACCGCGTCCACCATCTCCCGCAACGGCACCGGGTGGTTCCCGCCGAGGTTGAAAATCTCCATCCCGACGGGAGCTCCCGCGGTCCAGTCGATCGCCGCGAGGACACCGGCGACGATGTCGTCACAGTAGGTATAATCGCGTGACTGGCTCCCGTCACCGAAGAGCGTCAGGGCCTCGCCCCGGGCCAGCTTCCGCGCAAAGGCGTGGATGGCAAGATCCGGGCGCTGACGCGGGCCGTATACCGTGAAGAAACGGAGCGCCGCTGCCCGCAGTCCGCCCAGCGGGGCCAGCGCGGACAGCAGGAGTTCCCCACCGCGCTTGGAGGCCGCATAGGGCGACATCGGGTGGATCGCGATGGCGTCCTCGCGGAACGGCACGGGGGTATCATCGCCGTACACCGAAGAAGACGAGCCGAAGACGAAGCGGGACACTCCCGCGGCCTGGGCGGCCACGGCGACCGCGGCCGTGCCCTCGAGGTTCACACGGGCGTACCCGGCCGGGTCCGCAATGGACGGACGGACGCCGGGGCGCGCGGCGAGGTGGACGATGACTGTCTCCGGCGTGAGCAGCGCCTGGACACGCTCGCGGTCGAGGATGTCGACCTCATGAAAGGCGAAAGCGGCGGGCGTGCCGATGGCGCGGAGGTTCGCTTCCTTGATCTCGCGCGGGTAGAAGGGGTCGAAGTTGTCGATACCGACGACCTCGTCGCCGCGCGCGAGCAGCGCCCCGCTGAGATGCGAGCCGATGAACCCGGCTGCCCCGGTGACCACGACCCGGGTCACGACGGCAGGGTCTGGCGGAAGTGCTCGATGGTGCGGCGGAGACCCTCGGCGAGGTCCACCTGCGGTTCCCAGCCCAGCACCTCACGCGCGACCGTGATGTCGGGCTTGCGCACCTTCGGGTCGTCGGTGGGGAGCGGGTGCCGGGTGAGGGTCGAGGCCGAACCGGTCTGGGACAGGATCAGCTCGGCCAGCTCGAGCACGGTGAATTCCTTCGGGTTCCCCACGTTGCAGGGATCGGTCCGCTCGCTGTGGAAGAGGCGGACGATGCCATCGACGAGGTCGGACACGTAGCAGAACGAGCGGGTCTGCCCGCCATCGCCGTAGATGGTAATCGGTTCGTTCGAGAGGGCCTGCACCACGAAATTTGACACCACCCGGCCATCGAGTGCCCGCATCCGGGGGCCGTAGGTGTTGAAAATGCGCACGATCCGCGTATCCATGCCATGGAACCGGTGGTAGGCCATGGTCATGGCCTCGGCGAAGCGCTTTGCCTCGTCATACACGCCGCGCGGCCCGACGGGGTTCACGTGGCCCCAGTAGGTCTCCGGCTGCGGATGCACCTGCGGGTCGCCGTAGACCTCGGAAGTGCTGGCCAGGAGGAAGCGGGCCCCCTTCGCCTTCGCGAGGCCCAGCGCCTTGTGGCTGCCGAGCGACCCGACCTTGAGCGTCTGGATGGGCAGTTCGAGGTAGTCGCGCGGGCTGGCGGGCGAGGCGAAGTGCAGCACGCCGTGCAGCGGCCCGTCCACGTAGATGAAGTTGGTGACGTCGTGCTGGATGAACCGGAAGTTCGGGTGCCCGGCAAGATGGGCGATGTTGTCCGGTGAGCCGGTGATGAAGTTGTCCATCCCGACGACCTCATGCCCGTCGGCGATGAACCGGTCGGTCAGGTGGGAACCGAGGAAACCGGCCGCGCCCGTAATGAGAACCCTCATGCCCGCCGTCCGATCCCGTGATACTCGAAGCCGAGGGCGGCGAGCCGCCCCGCGTCATAGAGGTTGCGACCGTCAATGATGAGCGGGCGCCGGAGCGCCGTGGAAAGCCGGTCGAAGTCGGGGTTCCGGTACACCAGCCACTCCGTCACGATGACCAGCGCGTCGGCGCCCTCGGTTGCGGTGTACGGATCGTCGGCATACCGCACCCGGTCGCCGAAGACGGCACTGGCGCTCTCGTGTGCCTTCGGGTCGTGAACCCGCACCTCGGCGCCGGCCGCGAGGAGCCCTTCCACCAGCGGGATGGAGGGGCTCTCCCGCATGTCGTCGGTCTCCGCCTTGAACGCCAGCCCCCAGACGGCCACGGCCTTGCCGGCAAGGTCGTCCCCGAGGGCGCGAAGGACCTTCGTGAGCAGGACCCGCTTCTGGCGCTCGTTCACCGATTCGACGGCGTCGAGCAGCTCGAAGTCGAGCCCGCGCTCGCGGGCGGAGCGGACCAGCGCCTTCACGTCCTTCGGAAAGCACGACCCGCCGTACCCCGGTCCGGGGAAGAGGAACGCCGGACCGATGCGCCGGTCCGAGCCGATGCCGCGCCGGACGGCCTGCACATCCGCACCGGTCGCCTCGCAGAAGGCCGCGATCTGGTTCATGAAGCTGATGCGCGTCGCCAGCATCGCATTGGCGGCGTACTTCGTGACCTCCGCCGAGGCGATGTCCATGAAGAGGATCGGGTTGCCGGTGCGCACGAACGGGGCATACAGGTCCGCCAGCACCCGGCGCGCTTCCTCCGAGTCCACCCCGACCACCACGCGATCGGGCTTCATGAAATCGTCGATCGCGGCGCCTTCCTTGAGGAACTCGGGGTTGCTGCAAACCGAGAACGCCACGTCCGTCTCGGCGGCGATGGTCGAGCGAACCTTCTCCGCGGTGCCAACCGGGACGGTGGACTTGGTGATGATGACCTTGGGGCCGTTCATGTTGCGGCCGATGGTCCGGGCGACGGCCAGCACATGCTGGAGGTCGGCTGATCCGTCCTCCCCGGGAGGCGTGCCCACTGCGATGAACACGACCCGGCTCTGGCGGACGGCATCGTCCACGTCGGTGGTGAAGGTGAGCCGGCCCTCGGCCTGGTTCGACCGGATCAAGGGCTCGAGCCCCGGCTCGTAGATCGGGACGTCATTGTCGCGCAGGCGTGCGATCTTGCCCTCGTCCACGTCCGCGCAGATGACGTTGTTACCGGTCTCGGCCAGGCAGGCACCGGCCACCAGGCCGACGTACCCGCTCCCGACGATGGCCACCCGCATGATCAGGCGAGACCGGCGAGCACGTGGCGCGTATCCACGACGGCACGCGCATGCGCCTTGACCATCCCCCAGTCAATCGCCTGATGGTCCGTGACGATCATGACGCAGTCCGCCGCCTTGAGCGTCTCGGGCGTGAGCGCGACGGAGTGCACCTCATGTCCGTCCTCCCGGAAGCGCGCCACATGCGGATCGTGGTACGTCACCTTGGCGCCCTGCTGCTCAAGGAGGCGGATAATGTCCAGGGCAGGACTCTCGCGGAGATCCTCGATGTCGCGCTTGTAGGCGACGCCGAGCACGAAGACGGAGGCGCCTCGTACCGCCTTGCCATGATCGTTGAGTGCGTCCCCCACTTTCCGCACCCAGAAGTTCGGCATCTCGGTATTGAGTTCGCCAGCCAGGTCGATGAACCGTGTCTTGTAATTGAGCCCACGCATCTTCCAGGCGAGGTAGTGCGGGTCGATCGGGATGCAGTGACCGCCCAGGCCGGGGCCCGGGAGGAACTTCATGAAGCCGAACGGCTTGGTCGCCGCCGCCTCGATCACCTCCCAGACGTCCACGCCCAGCTTGTCGCAGACGATCGCCATCTCGTTCACCAGGCCGATGTTCACGCTGCGGAAGGTGTTCTCGAGCAGCTTCACCAGCTCGGCGGCCTCGGTGGTGCTGACCTCGACCAGCGTCTCGATGGCCGGCTGGTACAGCGCGACCGCCACCTTCCGGCACGCCTCGGTAATCCCGCCCACGACCTTCGGCGTATTCCGGGTACCGTACGTGGGATTGCCCGGATCCACCCGTTCGGGGCTGAAGGCGAGGAAGAAATCCTCTCCCACCTTGAGCCCGTTCTCCTCGAGGGCCGGCAGCATGATCTCCCGGGTCGTTCCCGGGTAGGTCGTGCTTTCGAGGATGATCGCCTGTCCCTTGCGGAGCGTCTGCTTCACGGCGTTGGTCGCGGCGACGATGTAGCTGACGTCCGGATCCTTGAACTTGGACAGCGGCGTTGGAACGCAGATGGAGATCGCGTCGGGTTCGCCCAGTTCACCGGCATCGGCCGTCGCCCGGAAGAGACCTTTCTTCAGGACCGCCTGGAGTTGCGCGTCGGTGATGTCCTTGACATGGGAGTGGCCGCCGTTCAGGCCCTCCACCACATCAGGATTGACGTCGTATCCCAGCACGCGATACCCCGCGCCCGCCAGTTCTACGGCCAGCGGGAGGCCCACGTAGCCCAGCCCGATGACCCCGAACAGCACCTCGCGGCGTTCCGCCTTCGCAATCAGTTCCTGCGCGTTCGTCATGTTATCCCCTCAACAGAGACCGGCGACCCGCCCGCGGCGAGCGATCGGCTCGCCGCCTCGAGGACCCGCACGGTGCGGAGGCCGTCCGCGGCGTCGGCCCGGGGAGCAGTTTCCCCCCGGACCACCTGCGTGAAATGGCGTAACTGCGCCGCCAGCGGCTCCACATTGGACAGCCGCGGGATCGAAATGTCGCCTTCCCGGATCGCCAGGCTCTCGCCATAGGATCCGTATTCGGGCGGGCGGTCGACGCCCTTGTCGTAGATCCGGAGCTTCTCGCGCCCGGCCATGTCGTCAAACACCGCCATCTGCTTCGAGCCCACCACAGTCAGCCGCCGCTCCTTGTGGGGGTCGAGCCACGACAGTTGCACGTGGGCCATGATTCCCGAGCGGAAGTTCATGTGGAGGAATACGATATCTTCAATGCCCTTCTGGAGATACGAATGCCCCTGCGCAGCCACCGACGCGGGAGCCTCACCAAGCAAGAAGAGGGCCACTGAGATGTCGTGCGGACCGAAGCTCCACAGGGCGTTTTCATCCGGGCGGACCTGCCCCAGGTTCACCCGCTGGGAATAGAGATAGTAGACCTCTCCCAGGTCCCCGATCGCGATCATGGCCCGGAGGCGCTCCACGACCGGGTGGTACTCCAGCAGGTGGCCGACCAGCACCGGCACGCCGCGGTCGGCCGAGAGCCGGACCAGCTTCTCGGCGTCAGGAACGGTCAGCGCGAACGGCTTCTCCACCAGCACCGGCACCCCCGCATCCACTGCACGCATACCCAGTTCGGCGTGGGAGCGCGCCGGGGTGGCCACGATGACCGCATCCACCCGCCCAAGGAGGTCGTCCAGGTCGGCGGTGAAATGCGTGCCCGGATACTGGCGGGCCAGCTTGTCGCGGACGGTGGCATTCGCGTCGCAGACGGCCGTCAGTTCAGTCTCGGCCGACCCGGCAATCGTGCGGAGGTGGTTCCGGCCCCATGACCCGGCGCCGACCACCCCGATGCGAAGACGGTTCATCCGCAGAACTCCACGACCGTCTCGATTACCTGGTCCTGCTGGGCGTCGGTCAGCTCGGGGAAGATGGGGAGCGAGATGACGCGGTCCATGGCCGCCTCGGTTTCCGGCAGCGATCCCGGGCCGTAGCCGAGCCCCGCAAAGCAGGGCTGGAGGTGCAGCGGGAGGGGGTAGTACACCTTGCTCCCGATACCCTTCTCCTTCAGGCGCCGGCCGAGTCCGTCGCGATCGGCCACCTGGATGGTGTACTGGTGGAAGATGTGCTCATTGGCCGGATCCACGTGCGGCGGCGTAATGCCGGCCTGCCCGGAGAAGGCGGCGGTGTAGCGGGCGGCACGCTCCCGGCGCGCGGCGCTCCAGCCGTCCAGATGGGGAAGCTTGGCGAGGAGAACGGCCGCCTGAATGGTGTCCAGCCGGCTGTTCAGGCCGACTTCGTCGTGATGGTATTCCTTCGCCCCGCCGTGCAGGCGCAGGCGCCGGAGGCGCCCGGCCAGGAGGTCATCCTGGGTGAGGATCATCCCGCCGTCGCCCCAGCCGCCCAGGTTCTTGCTCGGAAAGAAGGAGAGCGTACCTGCCATGCCGAGTTCGCCGGCCATCCGCCAGTGGCCGTCGATCTGGCGGCGGGCCCCGATGGCCTGGGCGGCATCCTCCACCACCGCGAGGCCGTGCCGGTCGGCGATCTCCATGACCTGTTCCATCGCGGCCATCTGCCCGAACAGGTGCACCACGACGATGGCACGGGTACGGTCGGTGATGGCCGCCTCGATGGCCCGGGGCGACACATTGTACGAGTCGGGATCGATGTCCACAAAGACCGGGGTTCCGCCCGCGTTGTGGATGGCGCCTGCCGTGGCAAAGAAGGTGAAGCTGGGCGAGATGACCTCGTCCCCGGGAACGAAGTCCAGGGCCTTGAGTGCCAGGAGGATGGCATCCGTGCCGCTGGCGCAGCCGATCCCGTGCCGGGTGTGGGAGAGCCGGGCCACCTCCTCCTCAAGCCGGGCGACCTCCGGGCCCATGATGAAGCCCTGCCGCTCCACCACCGCCATGAGGGCTGGCAGGACGGCATCCTTGATGGACTGATACTGGGCGACCAGGTCGAGCAGGGGTACGTTCACGGGCAACCTCGTATGGGAGACCGGGCCCGCCCCAGGGGCGGTCCGCCGGGTAGTTCGGGTTCGAATACAGCCCGAAAACTTACCCGTCCGCCGAGGGAGAATCAACGCGGCGGAGTGCCCCGCCCTTCTCCTCGTAGGCGGCCCCGCAGGTCCCGCACACGGCCCGCCCTGCCCGGACGTCCAGCCGGAGCCCGCACTGGCACATCCAGCCCACCCGCCGGGCGGGCACGCCCACCATGAGCGCATAGGCCGGGACGTCGCTGGTCACCACCGCCCCCGCCCCGATGAAGGCATACTCGCCCAGGGTCACCCCGCAGACGATGGTGGCGTTGGCGCCGATCGAGGTGCCCTGCCGCACCAGGGTCTTCCGGTATTCGGACTTGCGGGACACATGGCTGCGCGGGTTCACGACGTTGGTGAACACGCAGCTCGGGCCGCAGAACACGTCGTCCTCGAGCACGACGCCCTCGTAGATCGAGACGTTGTTCTGGACCTTCACGTTATTGCCCATGCGGGTGCCGGGCATGACCACGACGTTCTGGCCCAGGTTGCAGCGCTCGCCGATCACCGCGCCGGGCATGACGTGGCTGAAATGCCAGACCTTCGACCCGGCGCCGATGATGGCACCCTCGTCGACGTAGGCGGACTCATGGATGAAAGGGTCGGACATGCTGGATTCCCGCGCCGCTCAGGGCGCCTCGTAGCGGCCCTCGGGGCCGATGATTTTCACTTCCGTCTCAAGTTCGACGCCGAAACGCTCACGGACCGTCTCGCGCGCGCGGCGGATGAGCCTGCGGGCATCGGCCGCCGTCCCGCCCCCCGTATTCACGAAATAGTTGGCGTGCATGGGGGAGACCTCGATCGCTCCTTCACGGACGCCCTTCAGCCCCGCGGCCTCGACCAGCTGTCCCGCCGTGCGCGGCCCGCCCTCCACCACGCCTGAGACACCTCCCGGATTCCGGAAGGTGCTGCCGCAGCATGGCTGGTTGAACGGTGTTCCCTCCTGCCGCCAGCGGAAGAGCTCCGCCACCTCGGCATTGAGCCGCTCCGCCTGCTCGGGATGCAGCGCCACCCGGGCCTCGAGCACGACCTGCCCTTCGAGGCCGCTGGTCCGGTAGGCAAAGGGGATGTCGGCGCGGAGCACGACCCGATCCCGGCCCGACGCGTCCACGACCGTCACCGCCTCCACCACGGCGGCCCATTCGCCGCCATGGCAGCCCGCGTTCATGTACACCCCGCCCCC
The DNA here is from genome assembly GCA_963825055.1 of uncultured Gemmatimonadales bacterium. Lineage (GTDB taxonomy): Bacteria > Gemmatimonadota > Gemmatimonadetes > Gemmatimonadales > GWC2-71-9 > CAWGSK01. Next base: position 155,264 of record CAWGSK010000002.1, on the reverse strand, counting down.
CACGCTGCCCGGCACGCCGACCATCATGTGGAGCCCGCCCCAGCCCGCCTGGGCCGTTTTCCGGGCCGCCAGCGGGGCCGGCAGCCCGGCGCCCAGCGACCAGGCGCCGCCCTCCTGCCGCACGGCATCCAGCCCCTTGCCCATCCGGATCACGAGGGCATCGAGGCCCGCATCGGGGAGCAGGATGTTACTGCCGAGGCCCAGCGCAAACCACGGCGTCCCGGACTCCGCGCAGAAGCGGAGCGCGGCGCCGACGTCCTCCGGGGCAGCCGCCAGCAGGACCGTCGCCGGCCCGCCGATGCGCCAGGTGGAGTACCGGGCGAGCGGCTCGCCCTCACGGACTTCTCCCCTGACCCGTTCGCGGAGCTCCGCGATGAAGCCGGGGGCACGCGCGGTCATGCGCCGCCGGCCTCCGCAAGCTCCCGCGCCAGTTCATGCCACTCCTGCAGCGAGCGGACCTCTCGCTCCCGGCTCCGGAAGGCGATGATCGCGTCGCACGCCGCGCTGGCGGCGGACATGGTGGTGGTGTACGGGACGCGGTGGGTCAGCGCCGCCTGCCGGATCGCGTAGTCGTCCCGCTGGGTGAGCTTTCCGAGGGGCGTGTTGATCAGCAGGTGAATCCGTCCGGAGACCAGGAGATCAATGGCGTTGGGCCGGCCCTCCCACACCTTCAGGACCCGCTCGGCGGGCACGCCGCGCGCACGGAGGTGCCGGGCGGTGCCTTCCGTGGCGTAGACCTTGAACCCCAGCTCGTGGAACCGCCGCGCGATGGGCGTGACCGTCTGCTTGTCCCGGTCGTTCACGGTGACGAAGACGGCGCCCTCCAGCGGCAGGGTGCCATCGGCGCTCGCCTGCGCCTTGCCGAATGCCATCCCGAAGGAGTCGGCGATGCCCATGACCTCGCCGGTGCTCCGCATCTCGGGCCCGAGGATGAGGTCCACTCCCGGCAGCTTGGAGAAGGGGAAGACCGCCTCCTTGACGGCGACGTAGGGGGCGACGACGTCATCGTGCAGCCCGAGTTCCTCCAGCGACTGCCCTGCCATGACGCGCGCGGCCAGGCTGGCGAAGCTGATGCCGGTGGCCTTGCTCACAAAGGGCACGGTGCGCGAGCCCCGCGGGTTCACCTCGAGCACGTAGACGATTCCATCGCGAATCGCGTACTGCACGTTGAGCAGGCCGATCACGCCGAGCCGCAGCGCGAAGTCGCGGGTGTGCTGCCGCATCTGCTCGACCTGCTCCTCGGTGATCAGGTAGGGCGGCAGCACGCAGGCCGAATCGCCGGAGTGGATCCCCGCGTCCTCGATGTGCTGCATGACCCCGCCGATGATGCACCGCTCGCCGTCCGCGATGGCATCCACGTCCGCCTCGAACGCATCCTCGAGGAAGGAATCGATCAGCACGGGGTGCTCGGGCGCGGCCTTCACCGCCTGCACGAAATAGTTGCGGAGCGAGTCGGAGTCGTAGACGATCTGCATCGCCCGGCCTCCCAGGACATAACTCGGCCGTACCAGCACCGGGTATCCGACGCGCTCGGCCACGGCGAGGGCCTCGTCCAGCGACGTTGCGGTGCCGCTGGGAGGCTGGGCCACGCCCAGGTCGCGCGCCATCGCCTCGAACCGGCGGCGGTCTTCCGCCGCGTCGATGGCATCGGGCGACGTGCCGAGGATCCGGACGCCGGCGGCTTCGAGACCGCGGGCCAGCTTGAGCGGGGTCTGGCCGCCGAGCTGCACCACGACGCCCTCGGGCTGCTCCACGTGCACGATCTCAAGCACATCCTCGAGCGTGAGGGGCTCGAAGTAGAGTGTGTCGGAGATGTCGTAGTCGGTGGAAACCGTTTCGGGATTGGAGTTCACCATGACCGTCCGGAAGCCCATCTCCCGGAACGCCATCACCGCGCGCACGCAGCAGTAGTCGAACTCCACGCCCTGCCCGATGCGGTTCGGCCCGCTGCCCAGGATGACCACGGTGCGCCGCCCTTCGCCACCCACGGCCTCGTTCTCCTCGTCGTAGGAGGAGTACAGGTACGGTGTGGACGAGGGGAACTCGCCGGCGCAGGTGTCAACCGTCTTGTAGGCGGGACGGATGCCGAGGGCATGCCGCCGGGCGCGGAGGTCGGCTTCCCGGAGACCGCGGAGGTCGGCCAGCTGCCGGTCGGAAAACCCCTGACGCTTGAGGCGCCGGAGCGCGGGGCCCACCACCGCGTCGTCATCCAGGTCCACGGCCAGCCATTCATGCTCCGCCTGGACCAGTTCTTCCATCTGGGCCACGAACCAGGGGTCGATCCGGCTGAAGGCGGAGATTTCCTCCACGCTCATCCCGGCCTCGAACGCGCGCTTCACCTGGAAGATCCGCTCCGGGGTCGGGGTACGGAGCGCGGCGCCGATGGTGTCCGGCGTGAGGTCTTCCAGGCGGTCGTCGGCGGGCGTGTCCCCGACCGTCCAGCCGGTCCGGTCGATCTCCAGCCCGCGGAGCCCCTTCTGCAGCGCTTCCTTGAAGGTCCGCCCGATTGCCATGACCTCCCCCACCGATTTCATCTGCGTGGTGAGCCGGAAGTCGGCGGCGGGGAACTTCTCGAAGGCAAAGCGCGGGATCTTGATGACGACATAGTCAAGGACGGGCTCGAAGGACGCCGGGGTCGTTCGCGTGATATCGTTGGGCAGCTCGTCCAGCGTGTAGCCGACCGCCACCTTGGTGCCGATCCGGGCGATCGGGAATCCCGTCGCCTTGGAGGCGAGCGCGGAGCTCCGGGAGACGCGCGGGTTCATCTCGATCACCAACTGCTCGCCGTTGGCGGGGTTGACCGCGAACTGGATGTTGCAGCCGCCCGCGGCAACGCCCACCTCGCGGATGATCCGGATGGAGGCATCGCGCATCGCCTGGTACTCGCGGTCCGTCAGGGTCATTGCGGGCGCGACCGTGATCGAGTCGCCCGTGTGCACCCCCATCGGATCCACGTTCTCGATCGAGCAGACAATCACGACGTTGTCGGCGCCGTCGCGCATGACCTCGAGCTCGAACTCCTTCCAGCCGAGGATGCTGCGCTCCACCAGCACGGAGTTGACCGGCGAGAGATCGAGCCCCCGCTCGACCATCCGCTCGAACTCTTCCCGGTTGTAGGCGATGCCGCCCCCGGTGCCGCCGAGGGTGAAGGACGGCCGGATGATGGCGGGATAGCCGATATCCTCCACCAGCGCCATCGCCTCCTCCAGGGACCGGATCGTGCCGCCCTGCGGGGTCGCGAGGCCGAGCCGCCGCATTGCCTGGGCAAACTCGTCGCGGTCCTCGGCGATCCGGATCGCCCGCTCGTCCGCGCCGATCAGTTCCACCCCGAAGCGCTCGAGGGTGCCGTCCTTCACCAGCGCCATCGCCACGTTGAGCGCGGTCTGCCCGCCCATGGTCGGGAGCAGCGCGTCGGGACGCTCGCGTTCGATTACCCGCGCGACCCACTCCGGCGTGACCGGCTCGATATAGGTCCGGTCGGCCAGTTCGGGATCGGTCATGATCGTGGCCGGATTCGAGTTCACCAGGATGACCCGGTATCCCTCCTCCTTGAGGGCTCGCACCGCCTGTGTGCCCGAGTAGTCGAATTCCGCTCCCTGCCCGATCACGATGGGCCCCGAGCCGATGAGGAGGATGGAGGAGAGGTCAGTGCGCTTCGGCATCGATCATGTCCGCAAGAGTCTGCTCGAAGGACAGGCGGGGGGTCCAGCCTGTGGCGGTTGTGAGTCGGGCGGGATCACCCACCAGGTGGTCCACGTCCCAGGTCCGTGCCGGGTCGGGCCGGGCGACGAGCCGGGCACCCGATCCCAGCGCGCTCCGCAGCGACTCGAAGATACTGCCGAGGGTGAAGCCGGTGCCCCTCGCGACGTTGTACACGGCCCCGGGCTCGCCCTGGTCCAGCAGGAGGCGGTACGCCTCCACCACGTCGCGCACGTCAAGGTAGTCCCGGACAGCGCCGGGATCGCCGATGCGGACCTCCCCATCCCCTTCCCGGAGGCGCGCCAGCCAGCGGGGCACGAGGAGGGCCACCTGGCCGGGGCCGGTGTGGGGGAACGGGCGTGCGATCATCACGCGGAGATTCCGGTGGTTGTCATGGGAGAAGGCGGCCAGTTCGGCGCCGGCCTTGCTCCAGGCGTATGCGGAGCGGGGCGCGACCGGGTCGGTCTCGCGCCGAGGGCGGGGCTCTCCCGCCCCGTACACCTCGCCCGAACTCACCACGAGCACCGTCACCGGCCGTCGGGTCCCCCGCGCCAGGGTGCCGAGCAGGTTTGCGGTCCCGACCGCGTTGACCTGCCAGGCCGTGGCGGGGTCGCGCTCGGCGCCGCCCGAGCCCGAGACGGCGGCCAGGTGGACAACGGCATCCCACTCGCCCTCCAGGGCGGCGGCGAGGGACGGGGGATTACCGAGCTCCATCGCGCGCCAGCTGATCGCCCCGCGCTCCCGGTCGTCCAGGATCCGGTTGGGAGCGGGCCGGCCGGTCCGGACCGTCCCGGAGACCGAGTGGCCCTCCTCCAGCAGCCGCCGGGCCAGCCAGCTTCCGACAAAGCCATCCGCGCCGGTGACGAGTATGTTCATGCCCGTCCGCGCTGCCGCTCGAGGTCGGCGTCGACCATCATGCGGACCAGGTCAGCAAACCCCACGGTGGGTGTCCAGCCCAGCTCCTCCCGGGCGCGGGAGGCATCGGCCAGGAGCAGGTCCACCTCGGCGGGACGGACCAGTTTGGGGTCCACCTCCACGTAGTCGCGCCAGTCGAGGCCGGCGTGGCTGAAGGCTACCTCCACCAGTTCCTTCACGGAGTGGGTCTCACCCGTCCCGATCACGTAGTCCGAGGGCCGGTCCTGCTGGAGCATCCGCCACATGGCGTCGACATAGTCGCCCGCGAAGCCCCAGTCACGGCGGGCGTCCAGGTTGCCCAGGAAGAGCTGCTGCTGGCGCCCGTGCCGGATGCGGGCGACCGCTTCCGTAACCTTCCGGGTGACGAACTCCACCCCGCGCCGCGGACTCTCGTGATTGAAGAGGATGCCGCTCGCGGCGTAGAGGCCGTAGGACTCGCGATAGTTCACGGTGATCCAGTGGCCATAGACCTTGGCCACACCGTACGGCGAGCGGGGGTAGAAGGGCGTGGACTCTCTCTGGGGGGTCTCCACCGCCTTGCCGAACATCTCGGAGGAGCTTGCCTGGTAGAACCGGGCGCGGGGGGCGGCCAGGCGCACGGCCTCGAGGATCCGGGTCACGCCCAGGGCGGTGAATTCCCCGGTCAGGACCGGCTGGCTCCAGGAGGTCGGCACATAGGACTGCGCGGCCAGGTTGTAGACCTCGTCCGGCTGGGTGTCCCCCAGGACCACGGTGAGGCTGTGCTGGTCGAGCAGGTCGGCCGCCACCACCGTGATGCGGTCGAGGATGGGCTCGATCCGCTCGTAGCTGTGGTGGCTGGTGCGGCGGACCACGCCGACCACGTCATAACCCTTCTCCAGGAGGAACTCGGCCAGATACGAGCCGTCCTGGCCCGTGATCCCGGTAATCAGCGCCCGCGGCATCCGCTCACCCCTCCCGGTTGTCCGGGTATTGCCCCGAGGTTATCTTTAGGGACTGTGGCAGTTTTCTGGACAAGGAACTCTTTCAGGACGTCAGTATGGCACGCGTCTGCACCATCTGCGGCAAGGGCCCGGTCACGGGCAACAACGTCAGCCACGCGAACAACCGGACCAAGCGCCGGTGGTACCCGAACCTCCAGACCGTGCGGGTCGAGGTGAACGGGGCCCCGCGGCGGGTGCAGGTCTGCACCCAGTGCATCAAGAGCAACCGGGTGAAGAAACCGGCCTGACGTTCGGGCGCGCATCCCGCCCGCCCTTCCGACCGTAAAAAAAGGGGACCACGAGGTCCCCTTTGTCATGCCCGTCACCCGCGCCGGCCGGTGCGCCTGCCTGATCACTACTCGGCCAGCAGCTCGATGCGCGCCACGTCGGCGCCATCGCCCGGGCGGAAGCCCAGCTTGAGGATGCGGGTGTAGCCGCCGGGCCGGGCCGCAAAGCGCGGGCCGATCTCGCTGAACAGCCGGCCGAGGATCATGCGATCCTTGATCCGCCGCTCGACCAGGCGACGCGAGTGCAGGTCGCCCCGGCGCGCCAGGGTGATCAGCTTCTCGGCGAGGGGCCGGAGCTCCTTGGCCTTGGCGCTGGTGGTGGTGACCCCGCCGTGGGCGAACAGGCTGGCGGCCATGTTGTTCAGCATCGCCCGCCGGTGGCTGGACGTCCGGGACAGCTGGCGGCCCTTGTGATTGTGGCGCATCAGGCCTCCCCGTCGCCCGCGTCGTCGCTTCCGCCCGTCGAGGTCGTGGCCGGCGCCGTACCGGCATCCACCACGCGGAGCTCTCCATCCTGCTCCTCGAAGGTCATGCCGAAGTTGAGCTCCTCGCGACGCAGCACGTCGGCGATCTCGCCCAGGGCCTTCTCGCCCACGTTCTTGACCTTGAGGAGCTCCTCTTCCTGGAGCGCGACCAGGTCACCCAGGGTGCGGATGTTCGAGTTCTTGAGCGAGTTGAGCGAGCGGACCGACAGGCCCAGGTCGTCGATCGGGCGGCCGAGCTGGGCGCGGAGCGCGCTGGTGTCCTCGGACTGCGCCGGCTCCGGCCGGGCGACCGGCACCTTGCCGAACTCGACGAAGTAGCGGAAGTGCTCCTGCGCGAGGGCGGCGGCGTACGCCACGGCGTCCTCAGGAGTGATGGTGCCGTTGGTCTCGACGCTCACCGTCAGGCGGTCATAGTCGGTGCGCTGGCCCACGCGCGTCTCCGCGACGTGGAAGTTGGCGCGGCGGACCGGATTGTAGATGGCATCGATGCGCACCGTGTCCACCGGCAGGGACCGGTCGATCTGGTGCAGCTCGGACTCCACGTAGCCACGGCCCTTGTTCACGTAGAACTCACCGTTGATCTCGCGGTCGTCCTGGAGCGTGAAGAGCAGGTGGTCCGGGTTGACGATCTCGACCGAGCCGTGCGGCTGGATGTCACGGGCGTAGACCGGGCCGGCGCTGTCGCACTGGATGGTCAGGGTCGCCTCGTCCACGTCCTCGGCCAGCACCAGGGTCAGCGCCTTGAGGCGCTGGATGATCTGGTGGATATCCTCGAGCACCCCCGGCACCGTCTGGTGCTCATGCACCACGCCATCGAGGCGGAAGGCCCAGACGGCCGAGCCCCGGAGCGAGGAGAGCAGCAGGCGCCGCAGCGAGTTACCGAGGGTGTAGCCGAAGCCGCGCTCGAGCGGCTGCAGCCGGAATTCGGCGTAGTAGGGCAGCTCGTCGCGCTTGGTCATCTCGACGAGGTGCGGGCGGACGAGTCCAGTCAGGTCAATGCTCATGGTCACTTCGAATACAGCTCGACGACGAGCTGCTCCTGCGCGTTGATGGGGATGGCATCCCGCGTGGGCCGCTCGACCAGCCGGCCGGCCATCGTGTCGGCATTGACGGAAAGCCAGGCAACCGGCGCACCACGCGACGCGCTCTCGAGTGCGGCCTGGACACTCGTCATTTCACGGCTGGTGGTGGCCACACGGACCTCCATGTTCGGCAGCACGTGATAAGACGGGATGTCCACCTTGTTTCCGTTCACTTCAATGTGCCCGTGCCGGATGAGCTGACGGGCCGCCTTCCGACTGGACGCGAAGCCCATGCGGTAGACGATGTTGTCGAGCCGGGTCTCCAGCGCGACGAGGAGGTTCGTGCCCTTGACGCCGGGCTGGGTCGAGACCTTCTCGAACAGGCTGCGGAACTGGCCCTCCGACAGGCCGTAGGTCCGCTTCACCTTCTGCTTCTCGCGGAGCTGCTTGGAGTACTCGGACGTCTTGCGGCGACGCGCGCCGGCGGGGCCGTGCTGGCCCGCGGGATAGCCGCGGCGCTCGACCGCGCACTTGTCGGTCAGGCAGCGGGTGCCCTTCAGGAACAGCTTGGTCCCTTCGCGCCGGCAGAGGCGGCAGCTGGGTCCGGTATAGCGTGACATGCCTCAGACCCTCCGCTTCTTGGGCGGGCGGCAACCGTTGTGGGGGATCGGCGTGACGTCGCGGATGCTGAGCACCCGGAGGCCGGCCGATGCCAGCGCCTGAATGGCCGACTCGCGACCGCTGCCCGGGCCCTGGACCCGGACGTGCACCCGGCGCATGCCGAGGTTCATGGCTTCCCGGGCGCAGTTCTCGGCCGCCACGGTGGCGGCGAACGGCGTGGACTTCTTCGAGCCCTTGAAGCCCGCCTTGCCGGCGGATCCCCAGCTGACCGTGTTGCCGTGCGAATCGGTGATCGTGATCAGGACGTTGTTGAACGTCGCCGAGATGTGGGCCACGCCCTCGGACTCGACGACCTTCTTGGAGCGCTTCGCGCCCCCCGTGCGGCTTGGTGGAGTCATATTACTTCTTCGTCGCCTTCTTCTTGCCCGCGATGGCCCGACGCGGCCCCTTCTTGGTCCGCGCGTTGGTGTGGGTCCGCTGCCCGCGCACGGGGAGGCCCCGGCGGTGACGGATCCCGCGATAACTGCCGATGTCCATCAATCGCTTGATGTTCATGGCCACTTCGGTCCGGAGCGCGCCTTCGACCCGGAGCGTGCGCTCGATGTACTGCCGGAGCCGCGCCACTTCCGCGTCCGTGAGGTCGCGCACGCGACTGTCCGGGTTGACACCCGTCTCCGTCAGGATCCGGGTGCTCGTCGACTGCCCGATCCCGTAGATGTACGTGAGAGCGGCTTCCACGCGCTTCTCGCGCGGCAGGTCCACACCAGCGATTCGCGCCATGTTAACCCTGCCGCTGCTTGTGCTTGGGATTCCGCTTGCAGATGATGCGCACCACCCCGCGGCGGCGGATCACCTTGCAATGCTCGCAGATTGGCTTGACACTAGAACGTACCTTCACACTGCTCTCCAGATGACCGGTTTCAGGGTTAGCTTGTCAATATAGCTGGCCCCAAAACCGTATGCAAGGCAAGGTGATTGGCAGGGCGGACAGGGCGGACAGGGCGGACAGGGCGGACAGGGCGGACAGGGGAAAAGCTAGTGCTCCACCCGGAGCTCCACCAGGCGCCAGCCGGACTCCTCCAGCCGATACCCCAGAAGAATCGCCTGCTCCCGGATGGTCTGGGTTCCCCTCGTCCGGTACCGGCGAACCAGCTCGACCAGCCCCCGCCCCGCCCCGACCTCCCGGGCCGCCCGGACCACCGTGCCTTCCTCCACCGCCCCCTGGAAGAACCCCTTGAGCAGGGCCACGGCCTGGGGCCGGTCCACGGGGCCGGAAGGTTCCACACCCGGCAGCTGGATCACGAGGCGGGGCACGCCCGACACCAGTCCGGCGCCGTCCTGGGACCCGACGGCCCTGGCGGCACCGTCGGCCAGCCTCGCGAGGTCCGGACCGGCCACATGGGCGGCCTGCGCGCCGGCACCGGCGGTCGAGGCCAGAACGAGCCCCACCGCCAGCCAGAGGGCCCGGCTCACGCGATCTCCTCCAGGATGGATTGAAACGCGGCGGCCGGCTCCGCGGCTTCCAGCACCGGCCGACCCACCACCAGGTGGGTGGCCCCGGCCCGGACCGCATCCGCCGGCGTGGCAACCCGGGCCTGGTCCCCCGCCTGATCCCCGGCGCGACGGATGCCCGGCACGACTATCCACCCGCCGGGTCCGATCGCCCCGCGTACCACGGCCACCTCGAGGGGGGAGCACACGACCCCGCGTAGACCCGCATCCATGGCATTCCGGCTCTGCCGCTCCACTTCCTGGAGCAGGTTCACGCTGTCCCTGCCAGTCGCACCCGCATATCCCTTGTCATCGTGAGAGGTCAGCACTGTCACCCCGACGAGCCCCAGTCCGGAGCCCGCCGCCCGCGCGGCCGCCTCCATCATGGGGCGCCCTCCAAGGGCGTGCACGGTGGCCATCCGGATGCCCATGTCACTGGCAGCCGCCACCGCGCCGGCGACGGTGTTGGGAATATCGTGCCACTTGAGGTCGAGGAAGACGTTGAGCCCCCGGTCGAGGAGCTGCCGGACCAGGCCGGGACCCTCCCGGGTCATGAGCACGGAGCCGACCTTGACCCAGGCCAGTCGGGGCAGGCTGTCCACGAGGGGCAGGGCCTCCCGGGAGCTGGGGACATCGAGGGCGACAATTATCTCACAGGCCATGGCGTTCCAGATCCGTGACAATGCGCTCGGGAAGGTGGGGGTCCGCCAGGGCAGCGGTCCCGATGGCGACGAGGGACGCGCCGGCCCGGAGGTAGGCGCGCACGTCGGCGGCGGTGCGCACCCCACCGACCCCGATGACCGGCCAGTCGCCCAGCTGCTCGCGCACGCGCCGCACGGCGGCCAGACCAACCGGGAGCAGGGCCGGGCCGCTGACCCCTCCCCACGGCCGGCCAAGGCGGGACCGGCCCCTGCTGTCATCGAGCGAGCCCGGCAGCGTGTTTACGACCGTGGCCCCGTCGGCCCCGGCATCACGCGCCACCCTGGCGATGCCCCCAGGGTCGGGCAGGACCGGCGAGAGTTTGGCCACCACCGCCCGGGACGTGCGGCCGCGGCAATCCGTCACGACCTCACGCACCGAGGCCGGATCGGCGCCGAACTCGATACCGCCCGCACTGGTGTTCGGGCAGGAGAGATTCAACTCGTACGCGCAGATGCCGGGGACGTCCTCCAGCCCCTCGATCACACGACCGTACTCCTCGACCGTGAAGCCGACGACGTTCACGACGATCCGGGCGTGCTGGAGCCGCCCGGCGAGCCAGGGGAGGTCTTCGGCGACCACTGCGGCGAGACCGGGGTTCGCCAGTCCGACGGAATTCAGCATGCCGCCGCGAAACTCGGCAACACGGGGCGGAGGGTTGCCCGCGCGAGGTTCGACGGAAACCGCCTTGGTCACGATCCCGCCGAGCCGGTCGAGATCCATCACGCCGTCAAGTTCCCGGCCATACCCGGCGGTGCCGGCGGCCAGGAGCACGGGATTCTGGAAGGTGGCGCCGAAGACCTCGCGGGAGGTCGCGGCGCTCAATGGACTTCCCGGCCCGGGAGTGGCTTGCCGACGTTAGCCCGGCGCACCTCGGCGCGGAACCGCACACTGAACCGCTTGAGCGAGTCCTCGAGTTGGGTGTATGCCGGTGCCGGTTCCCCTTCCAGCAGCGCAAGGTAGGGGCTGCCCGGCCAGTTGAGGGAGAGCGCACTCGCCGTGGAATCGGCGGGAACGGCCCCGAGCGCCGTGAGGGCGAGCAGGGCTTTCGGCGCGTAGGGAGAATCGTCAAAGTCCTGGAGGATCCGCCGGAAGGCGACCTCGGCAAGCCGGGGAGCCCGCAGCGTGTCTCGCGCGGCTTCGGCCGCGATGAACAGTTGCATGTCCCCCTCGCGCGTCTCCGGCGTCACCGAATCGAGCACACCGGTTACTCCATACAACGTCATGGCGGTCCGCTGCGCGTCGCCGCCCACCGCCCCGCCCACCTGGCCGAGCGCGCCATAGTCCCTGAGGAGCGTGGCGAGGCCGGCGGAGTCGGTGGTGTGCTCGAGCCGGATGTGCAGGGTGGCCAGCCGCGCCTGCTGCCCCGCCTCGGTCCCCTGCCCGACGGAATCCGCCATCGCCAGGCGTTGCAGGGATTTGCGACATGTCCTGGTCGGAGAGGAGCCGGCCGTTTTCCACCAGCCAGCGGGACTTCTGCTCCGGCGTCACGCCGGGCATCGCGATCAGGCGGTCGACCAGCGCAGTTGACCACTCGGGGTCGTGCCGGCCTCCCAGGGCGATGATGCTGTCCCATGGGGCGGCAACCGCGACGTCCTCGATCAGCGAATCCGTCGTCGCCCGCGATTCCTCCAGCCGGCCCAGGCCGGCGAGCGCAGCAGCCCGCTCACCCACTGCTTCCGGGTGGCTCGTTCGCGCCAGCATTTCCAGGGCCTCGGCATAGCGCCCGCCGAGCCGGAGCGAGCGCCCGTGCTGGAAAAGCGCCTCGTTCCGCTGGGCGGAATCGGCGGAATTGACCAGCTGGGCAAACGCCTCCGAGGCCTGGCGCGTATTCCCCAGCTGCTGCCAGCAGGTACCGAGCAGGAATGTCGCGCGCTCGCGCAGATCCGGGTCGGGGGAAATGGCAAGCAGGCGCTGGAGGGCATCCACCGCGCTGGTGCAGTCGCCGAGCCGCTCCCGGCTCCTTGCGCTCAGGTACAGGGCGTCGTCCGCCCATTTGCTGTCCGGGTGGCGGGCGAGCACCGTATCGGCCTTCACCCCGACCTGGCCCCACAGATTCTGGGCCTGAATCGTCCGGCCTTCACGTTCCGCCTTTTCCGCGTCGTCCGCCAGGTGCACGGCGCGGTACATGCCGTTGTAGTACACGCACCCGCCAACCAGCACGAGCGCCGCCAGGGCAAGCCGCCTCATGGCCGTCCGCCCACGGTGAGGGGCGCGGGCGTCGTCTTGCGCTCGTATTCTCGCAGGTAGTCCACGACCGCATCAGCAATGGCGGCGGCGAGCGCGCGCTGGCTCGACGGCTCGGTGAGGATGCGGCTGTCGCCGCGGTTGGTGCTGTACCCGAGTTCCACCAGGACCGCGGGACGGCGGGCCGTGGTCAGGACCATGAACCCGGCCTGCTTCACGCCGCGATTGTCCCCGGTGTGCACCGGGTCGAGCCGGGACTGCATGAGTTCGGCGAGGCGGGCGGACTCGCGCAGGTGCTCGTTCAGCTGGAGATCCTTGAGGATGAAGTCGAGCGCCGAGAGCCCCTCCCCCGGCGACGGACCGCCCTCGAAGCGCACGGCATCGTTCTCCATCCGGGCCACACGCCGGGCGTCTTCAGTCTTCGCCTCCGCCAGCAAATACGTTTCGAACCCGCGCACGTCGGTGTAGCCGCGTCGCTTCTCGAGCGAGTTCACGTGCAGGCTGACGAACAGGTCGCAGGTCTCGGTGCAGTATCCGCCGCGCTCGCCGAGGGCGATCAGCGTGTCGGTGCTCCTGGTCATCCGGACCTTGATGCCGCGCTCCTGCAGTTCCTTCCGCAGGAGGAGCCCGATCTGCAGCACGACGTCCTTCTCGTGGACACCGCGCGGGAAGAACAGCCCCGGGTTCCCGGGGTCCACCCCGCCATGACCGGGGTCGATGGTCACGAGGTGGCCCGGCAGGAGTCCGTTGGGGAGCCGCTGCGGTTCGGGCGCCGTCGACCGCATCACGATGGCCCCGGCCTCGAGCAGCCGTCCCGCGGCCGCGTCGTAGCGGTACCGCTCCGAGAACACCCGGGGCAGGACTTCGGCGGCGAACTGGTAGGGGAGGTACAGCGTGTCCTGGAAGATGACCGCGCTGCCGGCCAGGGGGTGCAGGATGCGCTGCGAGGTGTAGACCGGCGCGCCGAGGAGGAACCGGAACGGCTGCCGGGCAATGGTGAACACCAGCCAGCCGTTATCAAGCTCGACCTCGGCGCCCATCGCGCGGGCGAACCGGCGGGCGGGCAGCACGGGCGCGCCTGTCCCGTCGGTACGAACCTCGACCCGGACCTCGCCGCGGGTGGTGGTGATGGTGAGAGCGTCGGGAACGCCATTGGGAGGCCCGGCGACCAGCGAGACGGCGGCCAGGAGCGCGATCATCGGCGCCTCTTGATGGCCCGGGCGACCTCGCGGTCGGCGATGCGGCGCTTGATGTCCTCGCGGCGGTCGTGCTGTTTTTTCCCGCGGCCCAGCGCGATGACGATCTTGGCCTTCCCGTTCCGGAAATACAGTTCCAGCGGCACCAGTGTCAGGCCCTTCTGTTCCACCGCCCCGATGAGCCGCTCGATCTCCCGGCGGTGCAGGAGGAGCTTGCGGGAACGCACCGGGGGGTGATTGTGGCGGTTCCCCTGTTCGTAGGGGGTGATGTTCATGCCCTCGAGGAAGACTTCCCCATTGCGGAGACGCGCAAAGGCCTCCTTGATGGACGCCTTCCCGTTACGCAGCGACTTGACCTCGGTACCGGTCAGCACGATGCCCGCCTCCCAGGTCTCGAGGACGTGGTAGTCGTGCGTTGCCCTCGGGTTGCGGGCAATCGAATGCTTGCCCTCCCCGGGCTCGGCCGCGCGTGTCGACATCAGGATCTCGTAACGTCAAGATAGGATTGCAGTTCGGCAGGGTCAACGCGGCGGGCGTCGGGAGGGCTGGATGTCGGGAGGCGGGCGCAAGCAAAAGGTCGGAAGATCCTGAAGGACCTCCCGACCTCCCGACTTCATGACCGTCCAATGCCGAAGGGGGGACTCGAACCCCCACGGGCTTGCGCCCACTGCGCCCTGAACGCAGCGCGTCTACCAATTCCACCACTTCGGCGAGCGGCGGGCAAGGTAGATGATTCGGACGTCCGCCGTCAAGCACCGGCACTGGTCCTCCGACGCTGGAGTGCTCCACCTCTCAACCCTCGCTCCTGCCCTCCTGACCTCTCGACTTCAATATCTCGTCATCCCCGGCTCGACCTCCCGGGCCCAGGCATCGATCCCGCCCTGCAGGTTCCGTACATCGGAGAATCCCGCCGCGCGCAGGAGTTCCACGGCCGTCCGCGAACGGGCGCCGTGGTGGCACAGCGCGACGACAGGCCGGGTGGAATCCAGTTCACCGAGTCGGGCCGCGAGTTCTCCCAGGGGAATGAGAACCGAGCCGGGAAGCCGCACCAGCGCGTACTCGCCCGGTTCGCGTACGTCCACGACCTGCGGGCCGTCCTGCGCGTTGCCGAGCGCGGCCAGTTCCGCCGGGGTGATTTCGATGTCGGCGACTCCGCCGTCTTCGTGCAGGCCGCAGAACGCCTCGTAATCGATGAGCGACGTCACTGTCGGGCGTGTTCCGCATACCGGGCAGTCCGGGTCCTTCCGGAGCTGCAGCTCCCGGAAGGAGAACCGGAGCGCGTCGAACAGCACCAGCCGGCCCACGAGGCTGTCCCCGGCGCCAAGGAGGAACTTGATCGCCTCCAGCGCCTGGAGGGTTCCGATGATCCCCGGCAGCACGCCGAGGACCCCGGCCTCCGCGCATCCCGGCACGAGGCCCGGTGGGGGCGGTTCGGCAAAGAGGCACCGATAGCAGGGACCGCGTGCCGCGTCGAACACGCTGACCTGCCCCTCGAAGCGGTGAATGCTCCCATACACGTCGGGCAGGCCCAGCATTACACAGGCGTCATTGATGAGATACCGGGTGGGGAAATTGTCGCTGCCGTCCAGGACGATATCGTAATCGCTGAGGACTCCGAGCGCGTTGGCCGACGTGAGCCGCTCGCCGTGCTGCCGGACCAGGACGTGAGGATTCACGTCAGCAATGCGCGCCGCGCCGCTTTCCACTTTCGGGCGGCCGATGTCGCCCGTCCCGTGCAGCACCTGTCGCTGGAGGTTCGACGCCTCGACCCGGTCCGCGTCCACCAGCCCGATCGTCCCCACTCCGGCGGCGGCCAGGTAGAGCGCGGCCGGCGATCCGAGGCCGCCGGCCCCCACCAGCAGCACGCGCCCCGCACGCAGCTTCTCCTGCCCCGCGAGGCCGACCTCGGGCAGGAGCAGGTGACGGGAGTAGCGGAGGAGTTCGGGCTGGGTGAGGGGCATGGGGGAAATATAGATGGCGACGGGGGGGGCGTTGGTGGAGTGGTTGAGTGGTTGAGCGGTTAAGTCGTTGAGTAGTGGTATTGTTCCCGGCAACAATCACGGTTCAAACGATTCAACGACTCAACGACTCAACGACTCAACGACTCAACGATTCAACTCGACTCAACTCGTCAACGCTTTTCCCCACCCCCCGGCACCCCCGGCTCGGTCATTGCGCGGAGGTCCAGAATCCTGTCCAGCTCCGGTCCTTCCAGGACCTTCTTCTGCACTACCAGTTCCCGGACGGTGAGCCCCGTCTTGAGTGCTTCCTTGGCGAGGCGGGCCGCCTCCGCGTAACCGATCTTCGGGGCCAGGGCGGTGACGAGGGCGGGGCTGCGTTCCAGCCAGTGCGCGCACTGTTTCTCGTCGGCCTCGATGCCGCGCACACAGCGCTCGTCGAAGACCCGCGTGGCGTTACCCACGATCATTACCGCGAAGACGATGTTGTGGGTGATTACAGGCATCATCACGTTCAGCTCGAGCTGGCCGGCCTCGGCGGCCAGGGCGACGGTCACGTCCAGCCCGAGTGCCTGGTAGCAGACCTGGTTCACCATCTCCGCGATGCTCGGGTTCACCTTCCCGGGCATGATGCTCGAGCCCGGCTGCACTTCCGGCAGGACGATTTCGGCCAGGCCGGTGCGCGGGCCGCTCGCCAGCAACCGGATGTCGTTCGCGATCTTGTTCAGGTCCAGGACATACGCGCGCAGGGCGCCGCTGAACGAGGCGATGTCTCCCATCGACTGCATCAGCTGGACACGGTCCTCGCCCTCGCGCACATCGAGCCCCGTGATCTCGCGCAGGTGTTCCACCATGAGCGCGGGGTAGGCCGGCTCCACGTTGAGTCCCGTGCCGACCGCGGACCCCCCGATGTTGAGCGCACGGAGCCAGTCGGCGGCCTCGGCCAGTTTCTGCCGGTGGCGGGCGACGGTGTGTCCGTAGGCCGTGAACTCCTGTCCCAGCCGAATCGGGGTGGCGTCCTGGAGGTGCGTGCGGCCCGATTTCACGATGTGGTCGAAGGCGCGGCCCCGGTCGATAAAGGCCTTCCCGAGGCCGTCGATCGCCTCGAGCAGTGCCGGCAGGGTCGCCAGCGTAGCCAGCCGCATCGCGGTCGGGATCGTGTCGTTCGTACTCTGTGCCATGTTGACGTGGTCGTTCGGGTGCACCGGCTTGTACACCCCGCGCCCGGCCCCGAGGATCTCGTTGGCCCGGTTCGCGAGGACCTCATTAACGTTCATGTTGTGACTCGTGCCCGCCCCCGCCTGGTACGGGTCGACCACGAACTGATCGCGATGCCCGCCCTCCAGCACCTCGTCGGCCGCCTGGACAATGGCATCGGCCAGCCGGGCCTCGAGGCGCCCCGTCTTCCTGTGCGTGAGTGCCGCCGAACGCTTGATCCAGACCATCGCATCCACAAAGGCGGGAAGCGGGCGGAGCCCGGAGATCGGGAAGTTCTCCCGGGCGCGCAGCGTCTGGATACCGTAGAGGGCGTCAGCGGGAACCTGCTTCTCGCCGAGGGGATCTTTTTCAGTGCGTGTGTTCATGGCAGTCAGAGGTTGGGGATGATCGGCCGGCCACCCGGCCGGCCCACGGGACGGAAGGGAAATGCGATGCCGGAGTATTGCAAGTCGGTCACGGGCGAGGCCCGCCGCGCGGTTGAGGCGACGGAGCGGACGGACAAGGGGGTGAAGGCGGACCTTTTCGCAGGCGATCACCTGTTCGTCGGGGTGAACGCCTTCGAGCCGGGCCAGGCGCAGCGGGTGCACGCGCACGACGGGGCGGACAAGGCGTATCTCGTCCTGGAGGGGCGAGCGGTGCTGCGGGTGGGAGATGAGCGTATCGAGGCTGGACCGGGCGAGGTGGTCTGGGCGCCGGCCGGCGTGCCCCACGGTGTCGAGCGCGCGCTGGAGCGGACGGTCATGGTGATTGTCATGGGCGGATCACGCTGATTCTCCTGCCCTGGCGCGGCCGGGGATGAGCGCCCGGAGCGCCTGCCATCCGAAGAGCCGTATCCCGATCCACACGCCGGCCACCGCCCCGGCGCCGCTCGTATAGAACCGCCACCAGAGCAGCAGGCGCGGTTCCGCGCCCCCCAGGTCTCCCGCCGCGCCCGCGAGGAAGCCCAGGTCCACGACGCCGAGTCCCGCCGGGGTGGGCAGGAACAGCTGGCTGTAGAGCAGCGTGAACGAGCCCACCAGGAGCGTGCCCGGCGGGACCGGCGTAGGCAGGGTGGAGGCGAGGATCGGCAGGATCGCCACCCGCGACACCACGTTGACGGCCGTGAGCGGCGCGCTCAGCAGCAGGGGCCACGCCGGCATGCGCCGCCAGTGCACCAGGGCCCGGCGCCATGGCCGGCGCAGGTGGTGCGCGGCTCCCGGCGCGACACGACGAACCCAGACCCATGCCAGCACGGTCAGGATCAGCACGCACAGGACGAGGGGCCAGCCCTCGGTGGCGGCCCGCACCAGGCGGCCTCCCACCGCCGCCCACCAGGCGGGCAGGTGCTGCCATGCGAGCACCGCGGCGATGCCAATGATGACCGGCCACGCCGCGAGCACCTCGTATGTGATGGCCACGAAGGCGGCAGTTGCGGGCAGGCCGGCCCGAAGCATCAGCGCGAGACGGGTGGGCTCCCCGCCGATCCGGAGCGGGGTCAGGGCGCACGCCGCATCCCCCACCAGGTTGACCCCTGCCGCATCGCGAAAGCGCATCGGGTAGCCAAGTCCGCGGGCCAGCAGCTGGATGCGCCAGGAACGGGCGATCACGTCTGCCGCGACCAGCACCACGCAGGCAAGATGGGCTCCGAGGACCGTCATGGGGGGGTGGCGGCGAGAGTGCGGTACGTCTCGAAGATCCCGTCCATCACCGTGTCCCATCCGTGATGAAGCTCCGCCCACTGGCGCGCGCGCGCGGCCAGCGATCCGGCGGGCGCCGCCAGGACCTCGTTGATCGCGCGGGCGAGCGCCTCCGCATCCTCCATCGGCACAACTTTCCCTGCACCTGAGGCCCGGACGAGGTCCGGGACTCCGCCCAGGTTGGCGGAGATGACGGGCACGCCGCTTGCCAGCGCTTCCAGCGCGGCCAGGCCGAATGTCTCCGCCGGTCCGGGGGCAAGGCAGCAGTCGGCGGACGCAATCAGGTTCGCCAGCCGCTCGCGATCGCGCTGGTAGGGTATCCAGGCCACGCCCGGCCCGGCGTCCCTGAGCATGCGACGGCGTGACGGGCCATCACCGACGAGCGCCAGCGTGGCCCCGGTAGCGGAATGCACCCGGGGCCAGCCGGCCAGTACGAGGTCGAGGTCCTTCTCCCTGGCCAGTCGACCGGCAAACATCACGACCGGGCCCTCCGGCAACCCGGCCTCCCGCCGTGTCGCATCCCGGGAGCCACGACGGCGCGGGTGGAAATGGTCGAGGTCGACCCCGAGCGACACCCGATGTACCCGGGGTACACCTGCCGCTTCGAGGTCCCGGGCGGTGGCATCCGAGGCCGCCAGGACCGCGTCAACCCTGCGGCCGAGAGCCGCCACGTACCGCCAGGCTGCCCGTGCCAGCAGCGGGCGGGCTCCATGCATGGTATCGGGCCGCGGGGCGATGATCCGCGGAAAGTTTGTATGGAAAAACCACGCGAGTGGGATGCCGATGCGCCGGGCGGGGCCCCGGACCATCCACGGCACCAGATAGGGGCTGCCCACTTCGATAATGTCCGGCCGCTCACGGGCGATGATGCCGGCCAGGGCGCGGCGGTCGAGCAGGAAGCGGTAGGGATGCTGCGTGGGGATTCGGGGCCCGCGCACGTGATACCAGCGCACATTCCCGTCATCCTCGACCTCCGACCGCACGCCTGGCACGACGATTACCTGTCGCAGGCCCGGATGGTCCTGGACATACCGGGCCTTGGCACGGAGGTATGTCCGGATGCCGCCGGTCGTCTCGCCGTAGAATTTGGTGATGTCGAGCAGGCAGAAGGGGCGCGACGGGACCGGCACCCCGGGGTCAGTCGGAGCAGTCACCGAGGGGGTAGACAGTCCCGCAGTTCCGGCAGGGATTCCTGCACCCCCAGGGCCGGGAGTGGACGGGGAAGCCGCAACGGTTGCAGCGAAGCTCCTCGCCGCCCTGGACAGCCAGGGGCGGAATGCGCGGGGCAGTGTCAGAGGCCACGGACGGCGCCGGTGAGAAAGGGATTGGTCGCGCGCTCCTCCCCGACGGTCGTGGCGGGCCCATGCCCGCAGTGGACGATGGTGTCGTCCGGGAGGGAGAGCAGCTCGCGACGGATGCTCTCGAGCAGCGTCGGGAAGTCGCCGCCCGGAAGGTCCGTCCGCCCGACGGACCCCTGGAACAGTGCATCCCCGGCCAGTACCATCCCGTAACCGGCAAGACTCACGCTGCCCGGACTGTGCCCCGGCGTGTGGCGCACCTCATAGCCGAACCGCCCGACCGTGGCGGTGGCCCCGGGCTCCCAGGTCGCGTCGGGTGTGGGGAGCGGTTCCGCTTTCAGGCCCATCCATTCCGCCTGCTGGACGATGGCATCATACAGGAACCGGTCGGCGGCGTGCAGGTGGATCGGGACGCCGGTTGCCCCGTGCACCGCGCCCACGCCCACGATGTGGTCCACATGCGCATGCGTGAGCCAGATCGCCTGCAGTCTCCACCGGCGCTGCTCGAGTTCTTGCAGAAAGCGGGCCGTCTCCTCGCCGGGGTCCACGATGACGGCCTCACCCCGCTCCTCATCCGCGACCAGGTAGCAGTTCTCGAGAAACTGGCCATTGGGCAGACAGACGACCGCCGGTCGGTCGTTCATGCGGGAACGGAACCGCCGTCGAGCATGCGTCGCACCTGCACAAGAATGGCTTCGGGCGAGAACGGCTTCTGGATGAGCGGGAGCCCGGGACGCAGCAGGCCGCGCTGGGTGGTGTGCTCGGCGGAAAAGCCGGACATGTACAGTACCGGCAAGCCGGGACGGCGCGCCTCAATCTCCTGACCAAGCTCCTCGCCGCCCATGCCGGGCATTACGACATCGGTCACGACCAGCATCACCTCCCTGCCCGGCTCGGTCTCGAGCAGGGCCAGGGCGGTGTGCGCGTCACGGGCGGTGAGGACCCTGTACCCCTGTTCGCGAAGCACCCGTTCGGCAAAGGAACAGATGACCTCTTCGTCATCCACCACCAGGAGCGTCTCGCGACCGCTGGCGTCCGTGATTTCTGCCTCGGACTGGCCGAGTTCATCCGGCGAGTCCTGCCGGGGAAGGAACACACTGAACACCGACCCTTCGCCGGGCGTGCTGTCCACCGTGATGTAACCACCGCTCTGGCGGACAATGCCGTACACCGTCGAGAGGCCGAGCCCTGTTCCCTCGCCTGGCGCCTTGGTCGTGAAGAATGGCTCGAAGATGCGGGGCAACACTTCGGGAGTGATTCCGCGGCCGGTGTCCCCGAGCCGAAGCACGACGAACGCTTCCGAGGCACGGGGCTGGCTGCCCCGCGCCGCAAGGCGCACCTCGTCGGCACCGGCATTCGCGGTGGCAATGGTGATGGTGCCGCCGGGCCCCAGGGCATCCCGGGCGTTGAGGGCCAGGTTCAGCAGCACCTGTTCGAGCTGGTGCCGGTCGGCCCGCACCGGTGCCTCCCCGGCCACGAGGTCGGTCACGATCCGCACGTCCTTCGCGATCAACCGCACCAGCAGGGGCTCGAGGTCCCGGACCAGGCCGTTGAGGTCGATGCGACGTGGCTGCAGCAACTGCTGCCGGCTGAAGGCGAGGAGCTGGCGGGTCACGGTCGCGATGCGGTCGGCGCCGCGTACCACCTGCTGAAGGTCGTCCGCCTCCGGCGAGCCCTCCGGAAAGCGCCGGCTGAGGAAGCCGGCGAAGCCGAGGACACCGGTCACCTGGTTGTTGACCTCGTGGGCGACGCCGCCGGCCAGGCTGCCAATCGCCTGCATCTTCTGCCCGTGGCGCAGTTCGTCCTCCGCGCGGCGCTGCTCTTCCACATCCGTCACCATGCCGACCCACTCGCGCACCGCACCGTCCTCACGGAGGATCGGCACGGCGCGGAGAACCGCGCGGCGGTAGGCATCGGCTTCCGCGTGCCAGAGCCTGGCTTCAATCTCGTAACGCGTTCCGGACTTGAGGGCACGGTCCCAGGCAGCCAGCAGGCGGTCGCGATCCTCGGGGTGGACCACCCCGGCCCAGCCGTTCCCGCGGTGCTGTTCCCAGGTCTGCCCCGTGTAGCGCTCCCAGGCGGGCTGGGGCTCCACGAAGGCGCCGGCTGCGTCACACACCCACACGATGGCGGTGTTGGCCTCAAGCAGGGCCCGATACCGGCCCTCGCTGGTCCGCAGAGCCGCCTCGGCTTTCTTGCGGGCGGTGATGTCCTGAACCAGCTTCGCGACCAGCTCCGTGCCGCCCGACTGGTCGCGGACCGGGAACACACTGCACCAGAACCAGCGCCGGACGCCGGGCTGCCCCGGGGTGGATGCCTCGAACTCGCGGTCAAGCATCGGCTCACCAGTGTGGAACACATGCCGGATCATGGATTCCATGGCGTCCGCCACTTCGGGAACCACGTCGCGGATCTGCTTCCCGAGGTGGGCACCGATCGGCAACCCGTGCACCTCGGCCATCTGTTCGTTGATGCGGGCGTAGGTCAGGTCCCTGGTGATGAAGCCGATCCCGACCGGGGCAGTCCGGACCACCGCATCCAGCTGGGCAAAGGCCGCTTCCTGCCCGCTCAGGGCCTCGCTGGCGTTCAGCGCCGACAGCTCGGCCTCGGAGGCGGATTCCTCGGCCCTGGCCGCGTTCTCTTCGGCCAGTTCGAGGGCCTCCTCGGCCTGCCGGTGCGCCCGCGCCAGGCGTACGGCGGTCTCGCGGGCCGCCGAGCCGATCAACGCCAGGAGGGTGCCACATCCCAGGATCACCACCACCGTGACCAGATCGCGGTTGGTGAGTTCGTCAAGCCGCGACAGCGATCCCGACTGACCCAGGACAAACGGGACGGCAACCACCAGCGTGACGAACAGCCCCGGCCCCCGGCCCGCGATCACCCCGACCAGTGCGATGGCCACCAGGTAGATCGCGCCATATCGCACGCCGGTCAGCTGGTACGCAGCGATCGTCAAGCTGATGGACAGCATGCCGACAAGCAGTCCGATACCGTAGCGGGCGAGGTAGCCGCCCGTCGAGCGCGTGGCCAGGCGGTCGATCCACCCCGCCCGCCCCTCGCGGCCCGCGCGGGGCGGGACAGGCGTGCGGCCTGCCGTCACCCGCCCACCTCGGTCGGCTGGTGCCGCTGCTCGGCCAGGTACTTTTCCACCGCGATGGCGGCCGTGGTGGCGTCCCCCACTGCGGTGGTGATCTGCCTGGTGAGCTGGACGCGCAGGTCCCCGGCGGCGAACAGGCCGGGGATCGACGTCATCATGCGGGAATCCGTGAGCAGGTAGCCCGCCGGGTCGTGTTCGACATGGCCCTTGACGAGGCCGCTGTTGGGCGTGAACCCGATGAAAATGAAGAGGCCTGTGACCGGCAGGCGGGACTCCGCACCTGTGACGGTGTCCTCCAGCACGAGTTCCTCCAGGCCTCCCGGGCCGCCGACAGCCTCGGTCACCACGCTGTTCCAGATTACCTGGATCTTCTCGTTGGCAAACAGCCGCTCCTGGAGGATCTTCGACGCCCGGAGTTCGTCGCGGCGGTGGATGAGATACACCCGGGCAGCATACCGGGTGAGGTACTCGGCCTCCTCTACGGCAGCGTCGCCCCCGCCGACCACCGCGATGGTGTGCCCCCTGAAGAACGCCCCGTCACACACGGCACAGTACGACACGCCGCGCCCCGCGTACTCCAGCTCACCCGGAATGCCCAGTTTGTTGGGCGTGCCGCCCGCGGTGAGAATCACCGCAGGGGCGATGTAGGTGTGGCCCATGGCGGTCGTGACGTGGAAGCGGCCGTCCGACTGGCGTTCAATGGCGTCCACCGTGTCCTGGACGATGCGGGCGCCGAACTTGACCGCATGCGCCGCCATCTTCTCGGCCAGTTCCCGGCCGAGGATGCTCTCGAAGCCGGGATAGTCCTCGATCAGCTCCGTGTTGAGCAGCTCGCCGCCGGGGAGGCCGCGCTCGAGCAGGACGGCATTCAGCATGCCGCGCCCGGCGTACATGGCGGCACACAGGCCGGCCGGGCCCCCGCCCACGATGATCACGTCAAAGGTCCGTTCGTCGCTCATGCCAATGCCTTGTTCCCCTTGTCAGATCGGTCCGCGGCCGGGCTGGCCGCAACGCCTGAATATAGAACACCCTCCTGTTCCCCGGACCCCGCCGGGACGCCGAGGTGCAGGAGGTTCACGGCGCCATGGCAGGAGGAAACCGTCGCCACCACGACATCCACGGGTCCCGTGCCCCGGCCGGCTTCGGCCACGGTCCGGTCGCCCGCCTGCACCTCCCGCGCGCCGAACGTTCCCACGGCGTGGACGGTGTGCCGGCAGACAAACGCCACCGGTCCGGCCGTCGGGGCACGCGCGTCGAGGCGGGCAGTCAAGTCGCCCAGCATGTCCGTCATTTCCCAGGTGCGCGGCGCGCGGATGACCGGACAGAGTGCGGGCTCGATGCAGTGGGTGGGGCAGATCCAGTCGGCGAACGAGACGTACCGGGTGCCGTCGGGAGCGGTGGACGCCCAGGGCGTACCGGGATCGAGCGGGACGGGGCGGGTCTCCACCTGACGGCCGGGCCAGCGGGCGCGCGCGCGCCGCAGGAGCCACTCATACATGAGGTGGGGCATGAGGGGCGAGGGAACGATTACGTCCTGGGGCTGGGGCGCCTCCGGGTGATCGTCCGCGAGATATCGGTCGAGGAAGTCGCCCCACTCCGCCGAGACCAGGACCCTGCCCTCCCGCGGCGGGAGTTCCCGGGTGGCCTGGCAGGTCGGATCCCGGTCCACCAGCAGCACACGGCGGCACGCAAGCTTCCCGCGATCCTGGGCGGCCGCGAGCTGGGCGGCGTAGAAGGTCCCGTAGCAGCCACCACCGATGATGACGATGTCACCCAGGACCACCGGTCCCTCCCGCTCAGCGGATGAGCCGCCCACCGTCCACGACCAGGGTTTCGCCGGTGATGTAGTCGCCGTGCTTGAGGAGGTAGACCAGCGCCTGCACGACGTCCTCAGGGGAGCCGAGACGCTTGAGCGGGGTGGACTCCTCGAAGTGCTCGCGCGCGTCCTCGGG
This sequence comes from uncultured Gemmatimonadales bacterium, assembly GCA_963825055.1. Taxonomy (GTDB): domain Bacteria; phylum Gemmatimonadota; class Gemmatimonadetes; order Gemmatimonadales; family GWC2-71-9; genus CAWGSK01. The sequence continues at coordinate 130,501 of CAWGSK010000002.1, read as the reverse complement.
CCACTCCTCCGGCAGGAGGACGGCACCGGGCGCAATCGCGTTGACGTTGACTTCCGGGGCGAGCGCACGTGCCAGGACCCTGGTGAGCATGATGAGGCCCGCCTTGCTCACGGAGTGCGCCGCGAACGACGTCCACGGTTCGAGGCCGCCCACGTCCGCAATGTTGACGATGCGTCCACCGGCCTCCTTGAGGAACGGGGTCGCGGCCTGCGCGCAGAAGAAGGCGGCGCGCAGGTTCAGGTTCATGATCTCGTCGAACTCGACCGGTGTGGTGGCCTCGAACCGGAGGGGCTTCATGACGGCAGCGGAGTTCACCAGCACGTCGAGCCGCCCGAACCGCTCCACTACGCGGGCGGGCAGTTCAAGCGCCGCGTGCGGGTCGGTCAGGTCGGCCTGGAACCGGTCAGCCGTGCCGCCGGCCTCCACGATGGAGGCCCGCAGTCGCTCGGCGCCCTGGCTGGACTGGTGGTAATGAATGGCGACCGTCATCCCGCGTTCCGCGAGCCCCGCGGCCATGGCATGGCCGAGCCGGCGGCCGGCGCCAGTCACCAGGACGACGCGATCTTCCAGCTGCATTCAGCCCTCTCCGCGGAGGGGCAGCAGGTGCCCCGTTATGGCGCGCGCCTCGTCGGAGGCGAGGAACAGCACGGCGGTCGTGATGTCCGACATCTCCACGAAACTGGCGCCGGCCGCGGCCGTCTCGAGGTTCTCGGGGGTGCGCACCATGGATGGCGCAATCGCGTTCACCCGGACTCCATGGGGACGGAACTCCTCGGCCAGACTGCGCGTGAGACCGGCCACGCCGGCCTTTGCGGCCGAATAGATCGCGAGACCGGGCGACGGGTGGAGGACGGCGTCCGAAGCGAAGTTCACGATGCAGCCCCGCCGCTCGGTCAGCGCCGGGGCCGCCGCCGCGGACAGGAGAAACGCGGTCTTGAGGTTGATGGCGACCTCGCGGTCGAACGCCTCCGCGGTCGCCCCGCCCACGGGACCGTACGACGTCAATCCGCCGGCGACGTTCACCAGGATATCCAGGCCACCGAAGTGTCGGCGCGCGTTGTCCACCGCAAGCTCCGCCACGTTGCCGTCGGTCAGGTCGCCGGCCGCCGGCTGGGCGTCGATACCCTCCGCGCGGAGCTCCCGCACCCGTTCGGCGACCGCCACCGCGTTCCGGTCGGCGGCCACCAGGCGCGCGCCCGCGCGTCCGAAGGCGAGGGCCAGCGCATGACCGATCTGGCCCGTCCGGGCCACCCCGGTCACCAGCGCCACCTTCCCGGTGAAGTCGAATGTCAGGCTCATGCTCTCTTCCTCCCTCGCAGCCGCGTCAACCGGGTAGAGGTCACCCGGATCCCCCCGCATGATAATGCCCCCGCCCCGCTCCCTTCTCGGCCGCCCGCCCGGCCAGCGCATCGAGCCACGCGGCGGGAACCTGCTGGCCCCCCAGGGCTCCGTGCGAACCGCTCGCACCGGGGCCACCATGCCAGTCACTGCCTCCCGTTCGCAACAGGCCGGTCGCGACGGCAAGGTCGGTGATCCTGGCACGGGTTTCGGGGTCGTGGCTGGGATGGCGGGTCTCAACCGCGTCGAGCCCTTCCTCGCGCAGGCGCTCCAGCGTCACCCGGGTCCCCCGGTCCTTCAGGTGCGCGGCCGACACGACCCCACCCGCGCGGTGCACCAGGTCCGCCACATCCGCAAAGTCCGGGAGAACCTTCGGCACGAACGCCGGGCGACCCCAGCCGATCCAGCGGTCGAAGGCGTGGGCGACGCTACGCGCGACCCCGGCCTCCACCATGGCCCGGGCCACGTGCGGGCGGCCGATTGCCCCGCTCCCGGCGGCTGCGAGCACCTGATCCATCCGGACGACGGCGCCGGCGCCTCGCAGGCGGGTGACCATTTCGGCCGCGCGGTCCCGACGCATCGCCCGGCAGCGCTCCAGGAAGTCGTCGAGTTCGGGGAAGTCGAGCGGAAGGAAGTAGCCGAGGAGGTGCATCTCGCCCCACGAGACACGGACCGAGAACTCGCAGCCGCAGACGACACGGACGGCGAGGCGGGCGCCGGCGGCCCTGGCCTCGGGCACACCGGCAATGGAGTCGTGATCGGTGAGGGCGATGGCGGAGAGTCCCGCGTCGCGGGCCCGTGCGACGACCTCGGCCGGCGGCAGGGCGCCGTCGGAGGCCGTGGAGTGCAGGTGGAGGTCGACCAGTCCGGCGTTCAGGGGCGGTAACCCGTCTCCGGCGCCATTTCGGCGGGCTGCGACGTCGCGAGGAGGTCGCGGAGCTGGGCGTCCGTCAGCTCGTTCAGGGCCATGTCCGGACTGCGCGCGCCTTGCGGGCTGAAGCGCGTGATGCGTCGCTCCCGTTCGATCCCGTCGTCCGCTGTGAACATCAGGGCGACCTCGTCGCGGGCGTAAATCGTGCGGCGGCCCGCGGGCGAGACGGCCCAGGTACGTCCACCGGCTTCGATCGTACGGCGTGGCATTCGCTAGCTCCTCGTGGGAATTTCCGGCCGGGACACAGCGCGGGGGACTTCCTCCCAGACCGTGTCGGCGCCGGGCTCGACTTCGGACCACTCGCGCAGGCGGGCCTCAAGCCGGCCTTCCGCCTCCGAGCCCGCGGGGCCTCCGGCGCCCCACTCGCGAAACTCGAGGAACGTCCCGGGGTGCTTCGGATCGCGGAATACCCAGCAGTGCCGTCCGCCCGCCTCGGCGTACCGGGCAAGGCCCTCGAGTGCCGAGAGATATGACTCCTCGTGTTCCGGAGCCACTTTCACCCGCGCGACCGTCAGGTGCCGGGTCACATCAGACCGCCGATTCCGCCCAGCCCTCCAGCGTGCGCTTCACGTCGGCCAGGAACCGGTCGGCATCCGCGCCGTCCACGACCCGGTGGTCGTAGGACAGGGAAAGCATGCCCTTCGTGCGGATGGCGATCGCGTCCGTGCCGTCCGGGCCGGTGATCACGGCGGGCTGCTTGCCGATGGCGCCGACGCCCATGATGGCCACCTGGGGCTGGTTGATAATCGGGAACCCGATCACGCCACCGAAGACTCCCGGGTTGGTGATGGTGAAAGTCCCGCGCTGCACCTCGTCCGGGTTCAGCTTCTTGTTCCGGGCCCGCTCGCCCAGATCGTTGATGGCCCGCGCGATGCCCAGGAGCGACAGCTCGTCGGCGTGCTTGATCACCGGCACGATGAGCCCCCAGTCGAGCGCCACGGCCAGGCCGATGTTGACGTCGGTGCGGTAGATCGTGCTGTCGCCGGACACGGCCGCATTCACCACCGGATGCGCGCGAATGTTGTCCGCTACGGCCTTCGTGATGAAGGCGAGGTAGGTCAGGTTCACGCCGCGCTCGGCATATTCCTTCTTCTTCCTCGCCCGGAGCTGCACGATGTTCGTGTAATCGATCTCGAAGTAGCTCGAGACGTGGGCGGACACCCGGCGTGACATGATCATGTGGTCGGCGGTGAGCTTGCGGATCCGCGACCATGGCTCCACCCGGTCGCCGGGCCACGCATCCACCGACGGGGCAGCCGGGGCGGGCGTGCCAGGTGCGGCCGCCGCCGGGGCGGCAGCGGGTGCCGCCGGAGTGGACCCGCGTCCCTCGAGATACTGCACGACGTCATTCTTCGTGACGCGGCCGGCGTGGCCGGTCCCGGAGATCGTGCTGATGTCGAGGTCATGCTCCTGCGCCATCTTGCGGACGAGCGGCGTGGAGCGGCGCCGGAGTCGCTCCTCCGAGGTCTCCTCACCTGACGGGGCGGACGGGGCGGACGGGGCGGACGGGGCAGTCGCCGGGGCCTTGGCGGCCACGGGTTCGGGCTCCGGAGCGGGGGCGGGCTTGGGGGTCTCGGGCGCGGGAGCGGGAGGGGTCGCCGCGCCATCGCCGGCGCTCACGTCGGCGCCCTTGTCCGTCTCGATCCGGGCAACCACGGTCTGCACCGCGACCGTCTCCCCTTCCTTCACCAGCACCTCGGCCAGCTTCCCCGCGGTGGGCGAGGGGATCTCGGCGTCCACCTTGTCGGTGGAAATCTCGAAGATGGCCTCGTCGCGCTTGACCTCGTCGCCCACCTGCTTGAGCCAGCGGGACAGCGTGCCTTCCGCGATGGACTCGCCCATCTGCGGCATGATGACATCCACTCGAGCCATGACGTACGTCTCCGGATCAGGTCAGCGGCTGGCGGCCGTAGCGGGCCGCCTGCCGGTCAGTACGCGGCGAGCCACCGGCTCGCCCGGATGAGGTCGTCCGTCTGGGGCAGGACGAAGTCCTCGAGCGTCGGGGCGTAGGGCAGCGGCACGTCATGCGCCGTCACCCGCTTGACCGGGGCATCGAGCCATTCGAACGCCTGGTCGTTTATGCGCGCGGTGATCTCCCCCGCCACACCACCCGTCCGCGTGTCTTCGTGCGCGATCAGGACCCGGTTGGTCTTCCGCACCGTGGCCATGATCGCCGCGTCGTCCATCGGCAGGAGGGTCCGGAGGTCGAGCACCTCGACCGACAGCCCATCCTCCTGCTCCAGCCGCTCGGCGGCCTCGAGCGCCTTGTACACCATCGCGGACCACGTGATGATGGACAGGTCACGACCCTCGCGCGCCAGGCGCGCGCTGCCGATCGGCGTGAGGATCTCCTCGCCCTCCGGGAGGTCCTCCTTGATCCGACGATAAAGATACTTGTGTTCGAAATAAAGCACGGGATCGTCGTCCCGGACCGCTGCCTTGATCAGGCCTTTCGCGTCACGGGCGGTGGCGGGGCAGACGATCTTGAGGCCCGGGGTGTGCAGGAAGGCCGCCTCGGGGTTCTGCGAGTGGAACGGGCCACCGCGCACGTAACCACCGCTCGGACCGCGCACGACCATGGGCGTCGGCAGGCCGGCGCGGTACCGCGCGGTCGCGACGTAGTTGGTGAGCATGTCGTACGCGCAGGAGATGAAGTCGATGAACTGCATCTCCGCGACCGGGCGCAATCCCATGTGGGCGGCGCCGGCCGCGGCGCCCACGATCGCCGCCTCGGAGATCGGCGTGTCGATGACGCGGTCGGCACCGAAGTGCCCGTAGAACCCGTCGGTGACCTTGAACGCGCCGCCGTAAATGCCCACGTCCTCGCCCAGGATGAAGACTGCGGGATCCCGTTCCATCTCCTCCCAGAGACCCTGCCGGAGCGCCTCGAGATATGTGACCTCAGCCATGGAGCCTCCGGAACCAGTCCGTGTCCAGTCGCGCAGGGTTGGCATAGACCCCGTCGAGCGCGGTATCCGTGTCGGGCATCGGTTCATCCTCGCAGGAGGCCACGGCCTCCGCCAGCTCCGCGTCCACCCTGGCGTCGATCGCCTCCAGCCCCGCGGTGGTGGCCCATCCGGCCTCCACCAGTTCGCGGTGGTAGCGGTCGAGCGGGTCCCGGGCGGCCCACGACTCCAGCTCCTCCGCCGGCACGTAGCTCTGGTTGTCGTGCTCGGCGTGTCCCTTCCGTCGATACGTGAGGAACTCGATCAGTGTCGGTCCCCCGCCCGCCCTGGCGCGGTCGACCGCCTCACGCGTCGCGGCGTATGCCGCCAGCACATCGTTACCGTCGGCCCGCACGCCCGGGATGCCGTAGCCCGGCGCCTTGTCCACGAGGCGAGCCGCCCGGGTCTGGAGGTGGGTGGGCGTCGAGAACGCATACCCGTTGTTCTCGCAGACGATGACGACCGGCAGCTGCTGGACGGCGGCGAAGTTGATCCCCTCATGGAACGCCCCGGTGCTCATCCCGCCGTCGCCGATGTAGACCAGGCAGACCCGCGGCTCTTTCCGCATCCGGAAGCTCAGGGCCACCCCGGCCATCACCGGCACCATGTCTCCCAGGTGCGAGATCTGGCCGATGAACCCCCGATCGAGATCGCCGAAGTGGATGTTGAGCTCGCGACCGCGGGTAGGGCTCCCGGCCTTCGCCATGTACTGGCGCAGGATCTCGAGCGGCCGGGCGCCCTGCACCAGCATGCTGCCCATGTTCCGGATCAGGGGCGAGAGAAAGTCGCCGCGCGCCCGGTCCAGCGCATAGGCGCTTCCCACGCTCTCCGCCTCCTGGCCCAGGGAGCGGAAAAGCCCGCCGATGACCTTCGTCTGGCGGTAGAGGTTGACCAGGCGCTCCTCGAGCGAGCGGGTCAGGCGCATGTAGTAGTAGAGCTCGTGCAGTTGCTCCCGCGACAGGCCGGCAGGGGGCGCGGGCGGCGCGGCGGTCATTGTGGATCGGGACGTCATGCGGTTCAGGAAGGTCCTGGAAGAAGGCGGCGAAAGATCGGCGTGGCGGGGTGGGAAATCAAGCGGAGCAACGGCGGCTCAGCCGCCGAGGCGGGCAGCGTAGCCGGCGCCCTCGATGGCGGCGAGGATCCGCTCGGGGCCCACGAATTCGTCCGCGTATTCGACATCGGCGTGACCGCGCTCGAGGCAGATCACCACGGCATGTACCCCGCGCAGTTCGCGGACCTGGTCCTCGATCCGCTGCTGGCAGGGGACGCCGGTCATGCCGCCGATGTTGATGCGAAGATGGGCCATCAGGACAACTCAGTAGGCGCCACGGACCTCGTGGCGCGGATGGGCCAGGGTATGTACCTCGGCCAGGAAGCGCTTGGCGAGCTTGTCGAGTTCACTCTCTCCCGGCTGGTCCGTCACCACGGTGACCAGGGTGTAGTGGCCGCCCTCGGCCTGCACGTCCACGCTGACCCGGCCGAGGCTTCCGGAAAACGCCCGCCGGCGGGACGACTCGTCCGCCGGCCCGAGCCGGGCCCCGAACCAGCTCGAGGCCCGCTCGACCACCGCCTCGGGCGGCGCCGAGGTGCGATGGAAGTATTTCATCGCTCAGGCTCCCTCTTCCTCATAGTACTCCCGGCCGAGGTGCGTGATCTGCTCCTCGCCCATCAACCAGCGCAGCGTGTTCTTGAGCTTGGTGAGCTGGATGAAGAGGTCATGCTCGGGGTAGAGCCCCGGGGCCGTCTGCGGGCTCTTGAAGTAGAAGCTGAGCCACTCCTGGACGCCCTTCATGCCGGCGCGCTGGGCCAGGTCGAAGAAGATGGCGAGGTCCAGCACGAGCGGCGCGGCCAGGATGGAGTCGCGGCAGAGGAAATCCACCTTGATCTGCATGGGATACCCGAGCCATCCGAAAATGTCGATGTTGTCCCAGCCCTCCTTGTTGTCCCCGCGCGGCGGATAGTAGTTGATCCGCACCTTGTGATAGAGCTTGCCGTAGAGGTCGGGGTAGAGCTTCGGCTGCAGGATGTACTCGAGCACGCCGAGCTTGGACTCCTCCTTGGTCTTGAAGCTTTCGGGGTCGTCCAGGACCTCGCCGTCCCGGTTCCCGAGGATGTTGGTGCTGTACCAGCCGGCCACGCCGAGCATCCGCGCCTTGAACATCGGCGAGAGGACGGTCTTGATCATGGTCTGGCCGGTCTTGAAGTCCTTCCCGCCGATCGCGACCCCGCGCTCGTCGGCGAGGGTCACCAGCGCCGGGATGTCGCAGCAGAGGTTCGGGGCACCGTTCGCGAACGGCACGTTCTCCATGATCGCGGCATAGGCATAGAGCATTGAGGGGGCGATCGGTCGGGTCATTCGCGTCCATCGCCTTCTCGAACGTCTCCAGGGTCTGGTGCGTCGGGCCGGGCGAGATGAAGATCTCCGTGGACGCGCACCACACGATCACCAGGCGGTCGCAGCCGTTCTGCTCCTTGAAATTCCGGATGTCCGCGCGGAGGGCTTCCGCCAGGTCACGCTTCGTCTTGCCTTGTTTGACGTTGGTACCCGTGAGGCGCTTGACGTAGTGCTGGTCGAAGACGGCGGGCATGGGCTTGATGCCCTTGAGGAAGTCCGCGATCGGCTCGACGTGCTCGTGGCGGTCGAGCACGCCGGCGACCAGGCACGAGGTATAGGCATCGTCCGGGACCGGATCCCAGGCGCCGAAGACGAGGTCATCCAGGCCGGCGAGGGGCACGAACTCCCGGATCAGCGGCGTGCGGCCCTCGGTACGCTTCCCGAGGCGGATGGTCCCCATCTGGGTGAGGGAGCCCACCGGCTGCGCCAGGCCGCGCCGGGTATTCTCGACACCCGCGATGAACGTCGAGGACACCGCGCCCAGTCCGACACACAGTACGCCGAGTTTGCCGGAGGCCGGCGGAATCCTGCGGGAAGACGACGTCGCCACTGCTACGATCCTTTCGCGAGAGTATCCAGTGCCGCCGGCTCCGCCGGGGCGCTGACCGGCGCCTGCGCGCCGTTCGTATGCTGATGAACGTACTGGAACCGCTGCACGACCGTGATAATCGACGCGAGCGCCAGCAGCCCCACGATCACCTCGAGCACCAGCGCGTGCGGACCTGCCCCGACCAGCAGGGAGGCACCACCCAGCCCGACGATGCGCTCGGCGCGCTGCGCGATGCCCACCTTGCAGTCGAGGCCGAGACCCTCGGCCCGCGCCCGGGCGTATGACACGAGCAGCGATGCGAGGATGGCCACCATGCACACCACCACCGCGATGGTCCGCCAGGCCACGTCGGGCGCCAGCAGGAGATAGGTGGCAATGCCGATGAAGGTGGCGCCGTCGCCCACCCGGTCCAGGGTGGAGTCATAGAAGGCGCCGAACTTGCTCACCATGCCCCCGCGCCGGGCAACCTGCCCGTCGAGCGTGTCCACCAGGCCGCTCAGGAGGAGAAACAGCCCGCCCACCCGAATCCAGCCGGCCCCATACGCCCCGGCAGACACCAGGACGAGCAGGGTCCCTACGGTCGTGATGGTGTTGGGGCGGATGCCGCTCCGGAGCAGCCGCTCCACGAAGGGGCGGATCGCCGCGTAGAACACCCGTTCGACCGCAGGGGGCAGCAATTTCACTCCGAGGGCCCTCCTGGTGGTAACGCGAACGCCGCGCCCGGGGCCCTCCGGCCCCCGGCGCAACGCCGCGAAAGGATAACGGAGGGAACGGGTTGGGGCAATCAGCCGACCCGGCGCCGGAACATGGTTTGCGCGGTCCATACCTGAAGATTAGTCGGCGGGCGAAACCTGTCCGTGACCTGTCTCATGCCGTGGGTAGAGCAGGATATCCCGGGTCCGTTCGAGGAACCGTTCCCGCTGCCCCGACCAGCCCGCCATGGCCTCCCCGGCCGGGGCGCCCCGGGTCAGCGCCGCCTGGAGCGATGTGTCCCCGGCCAGCCGGGTAAAGCTCGGCCCCCACGCGAAGGGCCCGTTTCCCGTCCCGTTCCCGTGCACGGCGATGATGGCGGCGAGAAGGTGCACCGCGGCCGCGGGCGCGTCATACGACGCGCGGTCGGTCACGTGGAGCCGGATCCCGGCCAGCAGAGTGTCCGCGTACTTGCCGTCCCCGGGGTCGCGCGGGGTAAAGCGTACCGATTCGAAGCGCACCCCCGGGAGTCTCTCCTCACGCAGGCGCGCCAGGACCCGGGCAGTATCGAGCCACGGCGCGCCCACCTGGGAGAAGGCGGCGTCCGTCCCGCGCCCCACCGAGAGGTTGGTACCCTCGAACAGGCAGGTACCGGGATAGTGGAAGAGGCTCTCCAGCGACTGGAGGTTCGGACTCGGCCGGACGAACGGAAGTCCCGTCCGGTCGAGGGCATCCCCGCGCTCCCAGCCGGTGACGGGAACTACGTGCAGTTCGGCCGTCAGGCCGAGGTCATGCCGGGCCAGCCGGGCCAGTTCTCCCAGCGTGAGTCCGTGGCGCATCGGCATGGCGAGCAGGCCCACGGCCGAGCGCCACGATGTGTCGAGTACGTTGCCCTGTACCAGCCCGCCGACGGGGTCGGGGCGGTCCAGCACCACGACGGGAATTCCCCGCCCTGCGGCGGCCCGCATGACATCCACCGTCGTGGCCAGGTACGTGAAGTACCGCGCGCCGACGTCCGGCAGGTCCACCAGGATGACGTCGAGCCCCTCGAGCACCTCGGGCGCGGGCATCCGCGTGGCGCCGTAAAGGCTGTAGATTGGAAGTCCGGTGGCCGAATCCACGCTGGAGGCGACCGCCTCGCCGGGACGCGCTGTGCCGCGGAAGCCGTGCTCCGGGCTGAACAGCGCGACGAGCGACACGCCGGCCGAGCGCAGCCGCTCGACGTCGTGTACGCCATCGGCATCGACGCCGCCCATGTTGCTGACCAGCCCGACGCGCCGGTCCCGCACGAGGGCCATGCTGTCGCGAAGCAGCACCTCGATTCCCGGACGCACGGGTGCCGGCGCCGGCGCACCGCCGGCGCACGCCAGTACCGCCGCCACCACCCCTGCCACTGCGAGAGCCCGTTGCATCATCTCCGACCCTGTCTCCTGATCCTGGGTGCCGCCGCCTGCGCTCCCGCCGTCCACGCCCCCGCCCCGTCCGGGCCGGTCTACCCGATGGACGTTCCGGTGACGACGGCACCCGATCCCGACGTGCTGCTGGCCCGGATGTCCCTCCACGACCGGGCCGCCCAGCTCGTCATGCCCTGGCTGGCGGGAACGTATGCGGCCTTCGACGACTCCGCGTTCATGACCGCGCGGCGCTGGGTGGATTCCCTGCACGTGGGCGGCATCATCATCTCGGTGGGCTCACCGCTGGACGAGGCCGCCAAGCTGAACCGGCTGCAGCAGCGGTCCTGGCTGCCACTGCTCATCGCCTCCGATCTCGAGGCCGGCACCGCGATCCGGTTCCGCGGCGGAACGGCATTCCCGACCAATATGGGGGTGGCCGCGACCGGGCGCGACCGGGACGCGTATGAGATGGGCCGCATCACCGCGCTCGAGGGTCGCGCGGTCGGCATTCATCTCGCGTTCGCCCCCGTCGCGGACGTCAACAACAACCCTGCGAACCCGATCATCAACACGCGCTCCTTCGGCGAGGACCCCGTCCGGGTGGCCCGTCTCGTGGCGGAGGAGATCCGCGGTATGCGCGAGCACGGGCTGATGGCCACGGCCAAGCACTTCCCCGGGCACGGTGACACCGGCACCGACAGCCATATCGCGCTGCCGGTGATCACCGTTCCCTGGAGCCGTCTCGACACGCTCGAGCTGGTTCCTTTCCGCGCCGCGATTGATGCGGGCGTGGACGCGGTGATGACGGCGCACATCGCGCTTCCCGGTCTCCAGCACGGGGAGACGGTGCCGGCCACGCTTTCGCCCGAGATCCTGACCGGCATTCTCCGGGACTCGCTCGGCTTCCACGGCCTCATCGTGACCGACGCGCTCGACATGGGCGCACTTGTCGCCACCTACGGCCCCGGTGAGGCGGCCGTACGCGCCCTGATCGCCGGCGCGGACCTGCTGCTCCAGCCGGCCGACCCGGCGGCGGCAATCGATGCCGTCGCGGCGGCCGTGCGGAGCGGACGCGTCACCGAGGACCGGCTCAATGCTTCCGTCCGCCGGTTGCTCGCGATCAAGGAGCGCCTCGGACTGTATGCCCACCGGGAGGTGCCGCTGGACAGCATCCCACTGGTGGTCGGCAGCGCGGAGTTCCAGGCGGTGGCGCGCACCATTACGAGTCGCTCAATCGTGCTGGTCAAGGACAGTGGTGGCGTGGTCGACCGCATGCGCACCGGACCCGGGCGCGTGGCGCTGGTCACACTGGGTGACGACGTCGGCGCGGTGCTCGCCGCCCGTCTTCGGGCCCGCGGTGACACCGTGCGCGTCTTCCGGCTGTATCCCGCGAGCGGACCGGCAAGTTATGACTCGGCGCGCGCCGTCCTGGACAGCGGGGGAACCGCGGTCTTCGCGACGAGTGTCAGGGCAAGTGCATGGTCCGGCACCATCGACCTTCCCCTGGAGATCGCCGCCCTGGTGGACTCCACCGCACTGCACATGCCGACCGTGCTGCTCTCGTTCGGAAGCCCATACGTGATCCGGCAGGCGCCTGGAGCCTGGGCGTACATGCTGGGCTGGGCGGCCCGGCCCGAGAGCGAACGGGCCGTGGCCGATGCGCTGACCGGCACCGCCCCGATCACGGGCCGGCTGCCCGCTTCGATCCCGCCGCGCTTCCCCGTGGGGACCGGCGTACAGAAGGAGGCGCCGTGAACCGCACCGCCATGTTCGTCACCCTCCTGGGCACGGCGTGCGCGCCGCGTCCCGCGGTCGCACCCATCCCTTCGATAGATCCCGGCCGTCTCGACCGCTGGGATCCGGTCCGGATCTTCATGGACACGACTGTGCTGGCCGGCGCGGCACCGGGTGCGGTGCTCGGTGTCAGCTGGCCCGGCGGCCGGTTCATCTACGGCACCGGGGTCATGGGGCAGGACGATTCCACCCGCCCCGACAGTTCGACGGTGTATGACCTGGCAAGCCTCACCAAGGTGGTGGCACTCACGACGGTCACCATGCAGCTGGTTGAGGAAGGGCGCCTGGCGCTCGACGCACCGGTCACGCGGTACGTACCGGCGTTCGCGATGCCCGGCCACGAGGAGGTCACCATCCGTCACCTGCTCACCCACACGAGTGGCCTCCGGGCGTGGCGCCCGCTCTACCAGGAGGCGATGACCCGGCAGGCAGCCATCGCCCTGGCGGATACGACCCCGCTCGACACCGTGCCCGGGGCGCGATACGAATACTCGGACCTCGGCGCGATGGTGCTGACGCAGGCGGTGGAGGCGGTGGCCGGCCACCGCATCGACACGCTCTTTGCCACGCGAGTGGCGCGCCCTCTCGGGCTCCACAGCACCCGATACCTCCCGCCGGCCGACTGGCGCGACCGGATTGCCCCCACGGAGGATGATCCGTGGAGAGGGTACGTCCTCCGGGGCGAGGTGCATGACGAGAACGCGTCGCGCCTGGGCGGGGTCTCGGGACACGCGGGCCTCTTCAGCGACGTTCCCGACCTGCTCACCTTCGGCGAATGGCTGCTCGCCGCGCTGGACGACAGCGCCGGCGGACGAGCCTGGGGCGTGCGTCCGCCGGCCCGCCTGGCGCAGTTCATCCAGCGGCAGAACCTGCCGCCGGGCTCGAGCCGGGCCCTGGGATGGGACACGCCCTCGGGCCAGAGCAGCGGCGGGGAATACATCGCGCCGGTCAGCTTCGGCCATACCGGCTTCACCGGCACCTCCATCTGGATCGACCCCACCCGCAGCGTGGTGATCGTGCTCCTGACCAACAGGGTCCACCCTTCCCGGGAGCGGCGGGGGATCCATGACCTCCGCCGGGGGGTTGCGGACCGTGTCTTGCAGGCCCTGTTCCCCGGGATCCGGCCCCGGGAACACGACGGGGCGCCCGGTGGTTAACTTGCCGGGCGGCTCCGCCGGCGACGTTGACACCGCCCGGGGTGGCCGGTACGTTTGAACCTGAAGTCTGGCAACAGTTTACCAAGGTGCCCGGCACTGGCCGGCCGGGTGGGGAGGATATACATGAGCAATACCGAGTCTGGGATCAGTGCGGCCCCGGTCACCGTTTTACTCAGCGACCGTGCCGCAGAGGAAGTGGCAAAATTCATGGAGGCCGAGAAGGTTCCGCTCGAGAGCGCCGGACTGCGCGTGAGCGTCCTGCCCGGCGGGTGCTCCGGCTTCAAGTACAGCCTGAACATCGAGGAGCGGCCCCTTGAGGACGACATGGTCTTCGAGGTCAACTCGACCCGCGTCTTCGTGGATGGTTTCAGCGCGCAGTACCTGAACGGCGTCAGCATCGACTACACGTCGTCCATGCAGGGCAGCGGCTTCACCTTCAGCAACCCGAATTCCAGCGGCGGTTGCGGCTGCGGCAGCAGCTTCTCCGCCTGACCGGCCGCTGCGGCGATCAGGGCTCACAGCCATCCGGCCTGTGAGCCCTTTCTTTTAGCCAGGCCCTTCCCCGCCACCCCGCACCGGAGGCGGCACCCTGACACAGGTCGACATCGGCGTCATCATCGCATACTCGATCCTGGTCCTCGGGATCGGCTTCTGGGTCTCCCGCATGCAGGAAACCGCGGGCGACTACTTCCTGGGCGCGAGAGACCTCCCCGCCACCGCGATCATGCTGTCCATCGTAGCCACGGAAACGTCGGCGCTGACGGTCATTTCGGTCCCCGCCATCGCGGCGCGCGGCAATCTCACCTTCCTGCAGCTCACCTTCGGATACCTGATCGGCCGGGTGGGTGTCGCGCTGTGGCTGTTGCCGGGCTACTTCAAGGGCGAGCAGGAGACCGCCTACGCCCGCCTGGAGAACCGCTTCGGCACCGGGACGCGCCGGCTCACGTCAGTCGTCTTTCTCGTGACGCGGTTTCTCGGTGACGGTGTCCGGGTCTTCGCCAGCGCCATCCCGCTGGCGCTGCTGACCGGCTGGAGCATCCCGGCGGCGATCGTCGTGATGAGCGTGGTCACGCTCATCTACACCTGGCACGGGGGGCTCAAGGCCGTCGTGTGGGTGGACGTACTTCAACTGCTGATCTACCTGACCGGGGGCCTGGTCGCGCTGTGGGTGGCCTGGCAACTGGCCGGCGGCCCGGAGAGCGCCCTCAGCCTGGCGCGTGCGACCGGAAGGCTCCAGGTCTTCGACTTCTCGGTGAACCTGACATCGACCTACACCCTCCTCGGCGGCATCGTGGGCGGCGCCATGCTCAGCGGGGCCTCCCACGGCACGGACCAGCTCGTGGTCCAGCGACTGCTGGCCAGCCGGTCGCTCAGCGACGCGCGGATCGCCCTGGTGGGCTCGGGCGTGCTCGTCATCCTCCAGTTCGGCCTCTTCCTGCTGATCGGTGCGGCGGTATGGGCGGCCGGACTCGCGCCGGCCGACATGGCTCCGGACCAGATCTTCCCCAACTTCATCATCCACAACCTGCCGACGGGACTCGCGGGGCTGATGGTCGCGGCCATCCTGGCCGCGGCGATGAGTACCCAGAGTTCCGCGATCAACGCCCTCGCGTCATCCATGACCTATGACCTGTACGCGACCTGGAGCGGCCGGCGCGACCCGGTCCATCTCTTCCGCGTCGGCCGGTGGTTTTCGGCGCTCTGGGCGGCCGCGATCATGGGTGGGGCACTCTTCTTCCACTACTACACCACCGGTCGCTCCACCCCGGTCGTCGTGCTCGCGCTGTCAATCGCGTCCGTGACGTACGGCGGCCTCCTCGGCGCTTACCTGCTGTCGGGACGCTGGTCAGGCACACGCGGGCGGGATGTCATGAGTGCGATCGTCGTGACGGTGGCCATCATGCTCGTGGTGCTCTTCGCGAAGGACCTGGCCCTTCGGCCGGGCCTGGGCTGGCTCACGCCGTTCGGCCAGCTCGCCTGGCCATGGTACGTCCCCATGGGGACGGCAATCATGCTCGTCACCGGCACGCTCCTCAGCTGGCTGCCCCATCGGAGGGAGGCGAGATGAGCCGGGTCGTGGTCGGCGTGGACGCCGGCGGCACTCGCACACGTGCCGTGCTGGTGCGCGATGGCGTGGAGCTGGCGCGCGTGGAGGGAGGGGCGGGCGCCGTTCGTCCCGGACGCGCCCTGGTGGCCGCGACCGCGATTCTGGACGCCGTCCGCCGGGTACTCGCGGCCGGCGGGCTGCTCGAGGCCGACGTCCTCGTGGTCGGCGCCGCCGGCGTGGGACGGGAGCCGGTGCGGCTGGAGCTCGAGCGGGCGCTCCGGAAGGAACGACTCGCCGGCACCGTCAGCGTCACGACCGACGTGGCGATCGCACACGCCGCGGCCTTCGGCGACGCACCGGGAATCATCCTGATCGCGGGCACCGGCAGTATCGCCCTCGCGCGCGACGAGGAGGGGCGCACGCACCGGGCGGGAGGCCATGGCTGGCAGATGGGTGATGACGGCGGAGCCTACGACGTGGGACGCGCCGCGCTCTCGGCCGTGGGCCGGGCACAGGACGGCCGCCTGGGCGACACCGTGCTGACCTCGGCCCTGCCTGAGGCGGCCAGGGTAGCCGATGTTGACGGCCTGGTGGCGTGGGCCGGCGGCGCCTCGCCCGGCGAGGTCGCCGCCCTTGCGCGTGCGGTCCTGGAAGCGGCCTCCGCTGGTGATGCGGTGGCCGGGGTGATTGTGCAACGGGCCGCGGACGAACTCGTCGGGCTGGCCCAGGCCCTGGTCCACCACTACTCCGGCGGACAGCCGGTGCCCGTCGCGCTGGCGGGAGGGATGCTCGAGCGCGAGCCGCTGCGGGGCGCCGTGCTCGAGCGTCTCTCCGGTGGTCGATTCGCGCCGCTGCCGGAGGCGCCCGACGCCGTGGCCGGAGCCGTCGCGCTGGCGACCCAGGCGTCGGGCGACCGGGACGTGAGGAGGCCGGGTGGCCCGGAGTCCCCGGGCTGAGCCCGGCCTCAGCCTCCTTCCATACTCACTGCTCGCCGGTTCTGCGCTCCTTCAACCGGCTCTTTTGATACCCGTACAGGAAGTAGAACACGATCCCGACGACGAGCCAGATGACAAACCGGATCCAGGTCACCCGGGGGAGCTGGATCATCAGGAAAATGCAGGCCACAATGGCGATCATCGGCGTGAACGGCATCCCCGGGGTGCGGAACGGACGAACGCGGTTGGGCTCCTTGTAGTGCAGCATCAGCACACCGGCCGACACGATCACGAACGCGAACAGGGTGCCGATGTTGGTCAGGTCGATGACCTCGGCGATGTTGGCGAACGCCGCGAACACGCCGACGAAGATGCCCGTCAGGATGGTCGTGACCCACGGTGTCTTGAACTTCGGGTGCACCTTCGCAGCCCACGGGGGCAGCAGGCCGTCGCGCGCCATGGAGAAGAAAATCCGCGGCTGGCCCATCTGAAACACCAGGAGCACCGAGGTCATCGCCACGACCGCCCCGAAGGACACGATGAACCGTGAGATGGCCACGAGGCGCGGGTTCCCGCCGGAGAGCTGCAGCGCGGTGATCATGGGCTCCGCCGTCCCGAGTTGCTGCCAGGGCGCCATGCCCGCCATGACGGCTGCCACCAGGATGTAGAGAATGGTGCAGACCACCAGGCTCATGATGATTCCGAACGGCATGTCCTTCCTGGGGTCCTTCGCTTCCTCCGCAGCTGTCGAGACGGCATCAAAGCCGATATAGCTGAAGAAGATGATCGCGCTGGCGGCGGCAATCCCCCGAAAGCCGTTGGGAGCGAATCCGCCGTAGGCCGTGAAGTTCTCCGGCTTCAGGAAGACCGCGCCGGCGGCCACGAAGAAGAGGACGATCACGACCTTGATCAGGACCATGATCGAATTCGAGGCGGCTGACTCCTTGATCCCGTACACCAGCAGGGCCGTGATCAGTGCGACGATGACGAACGCCGGGATGTTGACGATGATGGGCAGGCCGAAGAGGTGCGGCGCGCCCGTAACGGCCGACGCGTAATAGAGGTTGACCGGGTCGGTGGCGCCGCCAGCCACGGCGGCGGCCGCGTCGTAGGCCGACCGGTAGTCGATCGAGGTCCAGGCCGGGAGCGTGAGGCCGAAATGACTGATCAATTCGCGGAAGTAGCCGGCCCAGGAAATGGCCACCGCGATGTTCCCCACCGCGTACTCGATGATCAGGTCCCAGCCGATGATCCAGGCGACGAGCTCCCCCAGCGACGCGTACGCGTAGGTGTAGGCCGACCCCGAGATCGGCACCATGGCCGCGAATTCGGCGTAACAGAGCGCCGCAAACCCGCAGGTCAGCGCCGTCAGCACGAAGGACAGGATGATGGCCGGCCCCGCCCCGGGGCGGGCCGCATCCCCGGCAATGGCCGATCCGGTCGAGGCGAAAATGCCGGCCCCGATGATGGCCCCGACGCCCAGCGCCGTCAGGTCCCACTTGCCGAGGGTACGCTTCAGCCCACCGCGTTCCTCGATGTCCTGCTCGAAGTCCTCGATTGATTTCCTGGCGAAGAGCTGCGACATGTCCCTCTCGGAGATAGAGGAAAGCCCCGTGGGGCCGTGTGAGGCTCAGGCGCGTCGAGCGCGGCGGGAGTTGGTCATCGGCGCCACGGCCAGGCGAGGCCGCGGGAGTGGTACTCAGAAATCGATGGAAGCGTCCCAGCGGGACGGGATAGCGGCTCCCGCCGGCGACCGGGCAGGCTGGAAGGTAAAACTCATCAGCTTTTCGCGCATCTTGTCCGCGTATTCGCGATCCTGGATCTCGGGGTCCACCTGGATCCGTTCCACCCGGCCGGAGGCCGAAATCCAGAACGACACGTGGACGGTCGTGCCACGGAGCTTCTTTGGCGGGTCTTCCGGCGGGAGCAGCATCTGGCGGAGTTGCGGGCCGCGACCGCTGCCCCCGTTTCCGCCGCTTCCCGCGCCGGCCCCCGGACCCGTCCCGGGACCGACACCACCGCCGCTGCCACCACCAGTGCCGCCGCCGGAGCCGGGTCCCTGGCCCGGGCCGGCTCCGTTGCCTTCCCCGGGCGGCAGCGTGTCCTGGTGTGCCAGTGTGACGGTCGTGTCGGGGACAGGGGCCACGGCCACCGGGACTTCGGGCTCGGGCGTTTCCTCCTTCTCGACCGGTGGCGGGATTTCCTCGGGCACTTCCACCGGCGTGGTCTCCTCGACCGCGGGGGGCGGGGGCGCCACGTAGGCCGGCAGGCTGATCGTGATGTCGCCGCCGCCACCCCCACCGCCACCGCCGCCACCCCCCCACCCGGGCCCCGTCCCTCCGTCGAGGATGAACGGGTGGTCCGCCCAGGGGGCGATCAACAGGAGGATGAGTCCGACGTGCAGGCCCAACGAGACGAGCCACCCCGGCCCGCGCCGGCGCGGGGGCATTCGTTCGTCGAGGGTCACGGCAGGTGGTCTCATCGTCCTCACGCAATCGGGCGCCTGTCCCCGCCGGCAGCGGCGGTGGAGGGCGCCCGGTTCGAGCGGTCTCGCCTGTCTATGATGACGCTCCGGGGCGCCGCGCCCGCACGCCCGGAAGAACGCCCGAGCGGAAGGTCACCGCGCTGCCCGACGCTGTCAATTGCCGGGGCGGATCCCCTGAAACGCGAGGATCGTAATGCCGGCATCCCGCGCGATCGAGGCAGCGCGAATCACGTCGCCGTAGGGCAGTCCCGGATCGGGGCGCAGGAAGAGCAGCTTGGCCGGGCGGTCCTGGTAGATCGCGGCCAGGAGGCTCCCGAGCTGTTCCGCGGGGACGGGCTGGCCGTTCACGGCGTAGGAGCCGTCGACCTGGAGACGCAGGGTGATCTGGGGCGTGGGGTCCGGGGCCGGCACGGTTGCGGGAACCTGAACCGGTATGCTCTCCCGCAGGCCGAGGGCGAGGAGAAAGACCATCAGGAGGACCAGGACGACGTCGATCATCGGGGTCACGTTGACGGCGGCCCGGGGGCCCCCGGTCGTCGTGTGCCGCTGATAGGTCGTCGCCATCCTGCCTCCTGCCGGGCCGCGGCCCGGGCACGACGCGAATCAGCCGGCTGGCTGGTCCGCTTCCTTCGGGGTGAAGCCGAGCACCTGGATTCCGGCGCCCCGAGCCACGTCCATCGCGTCGATTACGTCCTTGTAGACGCGATTCGGCCCCGGCTTGATGAACAGCAGCTTCGCCGGGCGTGGATCGAAGATCGCGTGCAGCTGCGCGTCCAGCTGGCTCTTGGGTACGGGCTGCCCGTTGATGGAATAGTTCCCGTTGTCGGGCAGTTCGAGCACGATCTGGTTCGACGGCTCCTGTTTCTCGTTCGTCGGCTGCGCCGGCGGAGGCACCTGCACGCTCAGGGTCATCCGTGAGAGGGGCTGGGTGATCATGAAGATGATCAGGAGCACCAGCAGCACGTCGATCATGGGCGTCACGTTGATGTCATGCACGGAACCCTTGCGGCCGCCCGTCGACATCGCCATAGGCCGAACTCTCCTTGCTGGGGCGGACGGCGGCCCGGGCTTCGTCGGGAGCCCGAACCGTGGCCGTCGCCTGGGGTATTTACTGCTTTTTCTCGTCTCCGACGAGGTTCAGGTTCCGGGTGGGCTCCGTGATGGCATGCATCACCCGGACTCCGGCCTCGCGGGAAATCTCGACTGCATCCTGGATGCGGGAGTACTTCAGGCCCTCATCGGCCTTGAAGAACAGGATCTTGTCCTCTTCCCGCGCGGAGAAGATCGCCTTGAGCTGGTCCTTCAGCACATCGTCCGCGATGGGCCGGCCGTCGAGGAAGAAGTTCCCGCTCCGGTCGATGCCCAGCACCACCTCGTTATCTCCCTCGGGGTCCTTGTCGAGGTTGGCGCCCTTCGGCAGGGTCGCGTGGAACCCCGCCGCGATCAGCGGGGTGACGATCATGAAGATGATCAGCAGCACCAGCATGACGTCGATCATCGGCGTCACGTTGATGTCGGCGGTCACTCCGCTCTGGTCACCCGTGGATATGGCCACTGCCGCTCACCGCCTTCTGGGCCTGGAATTCCTTGGTGAAGATGGACCGGCCGAACTCGCTGCCGACGCTCTTGATGAGGTAGTCGATCAGCTCCTTCGACGTGAAGGTCATCTCGGCCGTCATGAAGTCGAGCTTGTTCGTGAAGTAGTTGTACGCCCACACCGCCGGAATGGCCACGAGGAGGCCGAACGCGGTCGAGATCAGGGCCTCGGCGATACCGGCCGAGATGCCCGCGAGGCCGCTGGAAGCGCCCGCGCTCGACATGGCGGCGAAGGAATTCACGATACCCATCGTGGTGCCGAGGAGGCCGACGAACGGCGCGGTCGCGCCAACGGTGGCCAGCAGCGCCAGGCCCCGGCGCAGCTTGGAGAGCTCGAGCAGCATCTGGCGCTCGACGGCCCGCTCGGCCGAGTTGATGTCGGCCGCGGTCACGGTCGCGCGGTCACGCAGCAGCGGCTTCACTTCCTCGAGCGCCTCGCCCAGCACGCGGGCGACATGGCTCTTCTTGTGCTTTTCCGCAACGGCGATCGCCTGGTCGAGCTGCTCTTCCTGGATGGAACGGGAGAATTCCGGCGCGAACTTGCGCGTGGCCGCCGTGCTCCGGCGGAACTCGATGAACTTCGCCACGACAATGGACAGCGACCATATCGACATGATGGCCATGACGACGACCACGCCCTTGACGAACGTGCCCATCTGTGCCCAGAGGTCAAGAAGATCTACACCCATGATTGTGATTCCTCCTGGAAGAAAGGCGGCCGGCAGAACCGGCGCGACGGCGATCCGCGAACTAGATCGAGAAGTTGATAATCTGCTGCACCCGCGTCCGGACCGCCTGGCCCCGGACCCGGCCCGGCTTGAAGACGCTCTTGAGGATCATCTCCTTGGCCGGCTCCTCAAACGCCTTGTGCGAGCTGCTGAGAACCTTGAATGAATTGGGCTCCGCGTGGCCGGAGGTGTCGACCACGAACTCCAGCACGACGCGGCCCTGGATACCGGCGGCCTGCATCGCCGGCGGGAACCGCTGCGGACCGCTGCTGATCATGCGCGGCGGGTCGTCCACCTCCACCTGGAGGTATTCCTCGCCCGTGATCTCCACGGGTCCGGTCCCGCCCACCACACCGGCGGCGATACCGCCCTCAACGCCCTTGCCCGTGAAGTCGCGCGGGTCCACCGGGCGCTCGTTCAGGTTCACGGGAGGGATTTCCGTCGGGATCTGCTCCGGCGCCACCACGGTCTGGAAACCCTTCGGCGGCGGATTGGCGGAGACAATCTGGTCCGGCGGAGGCGGCTCGGGCTCCGGCGGCGTTTCCTTCGGCGCTTCCAGGAAGATCAGCGTCGTATCGAGGACATCATCCTGCATGGCATCGACGGCGCCCTGGGTCGCCTTCACCGCGCCGAAGATCAGCACGCCATGCAGGATGAGCGAAAACGCCATCTGCAGGGCCGAGCGCTCCTTCTTCGGCTTGGACTCAATGAGTGTGTCGAACACGAGGCCTCCAGTCGCCTGGTTAATGACACCCTGAACCAAAACTCCCCAGCTTAACAGGCCTTACAGCAGAGATTACAAAACCATTACAGCCGGATTACCGGATTCTTGCGCCATTCGGAGGAGACCGGTGGCCCACCCTGGCCCCCCCGGGGTCCGCTTCCATCATAAGGGGCGCGGATGATCCACCGGTTGGTACCGGATGACAAAACGGTAACGGCCGGGTGGGGAAAGGGCGGTGATGGGGGATACGGGCGGGGGGCTGCTGGCGGCCCAAGGGGAGGCCTTCGATTCGTTAAGTTGTTGAGTGGTTGAGTGGTTGAGTCGAAGAATCCCCGCCGCAGGTCAACTCACGATTCAACGATTTGACGACTCAACGACCTGGGATGAAGAACCTGCCTTCCCGAGCACCCTCATCCCCTCGGCAGTGTCACCGTGAACACGCTTCCCCGGTTCGGGCGGCTCTGGACCGTGATGGACCCGCCGTGGGCTTCCGCAATCCATTTCCCGATGGCGAGACCCAGGCCGAAGCCCGCCCGTTCCCCGGTCCGGGTCCGGGCCTGGTCCGCCCGCCAGAACCGGTCGAAGATGTGGGGCAGGTCCCCGGCGGCGATGCCGATCCCGGAGTCCCGCACGGTGATGCGGACGACCCGGTCGTCGCGCCCGAGCGCCAGCTCGACTTCGCCACCGGCCGGCGTGTACTTGATGGCGTTGGTGACCAGGTTGAGCAGGAGCTGCCGGATCCGGCCGTAGTCCACGGCGGCCGTCACTGGCTCCTCCGGCATGACGACCCTCACGTCAATGCGGGTGGCCTCGCCCAGCATGCCGGCGGTCTCGGCCGCCTCGGAGAGGAGCGGACGGAGGTCGTGTTCCTGGAGCGCGAGCCCTTCCCGCCGTTCGTCCATCCGCGCGAGGGTGAGCAGATTCTCCACCAGCTCGGTCATGCGGTTGAGCTGCTCCAGCGTCTCGTCCATCGCGGCCAGGGTGGCATGCCGCACGGAAGGATCGGTCAGCGCCCGCTCAACGCCAGCCCGCACAACCATGAGGGGCGTCTTCAGTTCGTGGCTGGCGTCGGCAGTGAACCGGCGCAGGCTGGCAAAGCTCTGCTCCAGTCGCGCCAGCATCCCGTTGACCGTCATGGCGAGGCGGGCCAGCTCATCCGCGGAGAGCGGCACCATGAGCCGGCGGTGCAGGCTGCGCCCGTCGGAAATGGCCTCGAGCTCGTCCATCATCCGCTCGAGCGGCTGCAGCGACACCGGGGCCAGCCAGTACCCGAGCCCTGCGGAGGCAAGAATGATGAGGGGGGCGATCACCAGCATGGACCGTATGAGGTGTACCGGCGAGACCGTAAAGGCGCGGACGGGCGTCGCGAGCAGGATATTGCCGACGTCTCCGCCTGCCGCGCGCACCGGCATGACGAGGTAGCGCAGTTCCCCCACCGAGTCGGCGAGCGCCTCCGTCCCGAACGTGGCGAGATCAGTCCGCCGGCGGAGGATACTCGCCAGCCGTTCGTACGAGGAGTACGAGAGGCGGCGCACCTCTTCCGTCGTGAAGATGACGTTGCCGTCGTCGTCCGCGACCAGCAACAGGTCCCGCACTCCCTCGAGGTATCCGCCCACGCTGGACACGAGTGCGGTGGTGTCCTCGGCGGTGACCCGGCCGAGGACCCGGTACGATTCCTCGAGCCAGTCGGACACGAACGCCGCCTCCGGCGCGAGGCGTTCGTCCAGTTCGGCGGTGCTCGGGTGGCGGCGTTCCACCACCAGCGCCACGGCGAACACCACCATGGTGAGGGTCAGGGCAATGGTGTACCAGACGGTGAGCCGGACACGGATGGTGGTCACGGCGCGGCTGCCTATTCCTCGCGGAGCACGTAACCGACGCCGCGGACCGTGTGGATGAGCTTGTCGTCGAACTCGGCGTCCACCTTCTTGCGGAGCCGGTTGATGACCACGTCCACGATGTTGGTGCCTGGGTCGAAGTGATAGTCCCAGGCATACTCGGTGATGAGCGTGCGGGACATGACCCGGTTGGGGTGCCGGATCAGGTACTCGAGGACGGCGTATTCCTTGGGCGTGAGGTCGAGCAAGCGCCCGTCCCGGCGGACTTCGCGGGTGCCGGTGTCCAGCTCGAGGTCGGCGAGGCGGTAGACCGGCGGGACGAGTTCCTTGGGGCGGCGCCCGAGCGCCTCGACCCGTGCCAGCAGCTCCTCGAACGCGAACGGCTTGGTGACATAGTCGTCCGCGCCGGCGCGGAGCGCCTGAACCTTGAACTCGGTCGAGTCCTGGGCCGTGAGGACCAGGATCGGGGTGGTGATGCCGCGGTCGCGCAGCGTCCGCACCACCTCGAGCCCGCTCATCCCCGGCAGCCGGAGGTCCAGCACCATGAGGTCGTACGGCGACCCGGACGCCAGGCGGAGCGCCTCCATCCCGTCGGCCACCAGGTCGGCATGGAACCGGTGTTCCTCCAGCCCGCGCTTGACGTACTGGCCGACCGTGCGGTCGTCTTCCACCACGAGGATCTTCATGGTGTCGCTCCCGTCGCCACATGCCTCACGGGCGCACCGGGAGGGTGACACGGAAGACGGATCCCTCGCCGGGGACACTGTCCACGGCGATGTCTCCCCCATGTTCCTGCATGATGCCATAGCAGATCGAGAGCCCGAGGCCCGTCCCCTGCCCCGGCTCCTTGGTCGTGAAAAACGGCTCGAAAATCTTGGGCAGGTCCGCGCGGGGGATGCCCCGTCCCGTGTCCTGGAACTCCGCCACGACGTGGCCGGTATCGTCCGCCATGGTGCGGACCCGCAACGTCCCGCCCTGGGGCATCGCGTCGATCGCATTCAGGATGATGGCCATGAACACCTGCAGGATCTGGCCGCCGTTCGCGTCCACCTCGGGCAGGCCGGAACCAAGCTCGCGTGACACCTCGAGCAGGCGAAATCCCTTGTGGTGCTGAACAAGGAACAGCGTGTCCTCCATCAGCGCGTTCACGTCGACCGGCGCCTTGGACCGTCCCACCGGCCGGCTGAAATCGAGCAGGCCGTCCAGGATGCTGGTGCAGCGCTCGACTTCCTTCTCGACGATCCCGAGATAGTCGAGCATGACGGTCCGGACCTCCGGGGCGAGGTCGGCCAGCCGGCCCTCCATGGCCACGACGCACGCGCCGATGGTCGCGAGCGGGTTGTTGATCTCGTGCATGATCCCGGCGGTCAGCTGGCCGACGGCGGCGAGCTTCTCGCTCTGGACGACCTGCTGCTGCACGGCCCGCCAGTGGGTCACATCCTCGCCGATGGTAATCACGTGGGAAACGGTCGCGTCCCCCTCGAGCCGCATCGGCACCTTCCGGATCCGGAAGGTGCGCCGCTCGTCAGGAAACGTCACCTCGATCTCGAACTGGCGCTCCTCGCCGGAGGAGAAGACGTCGTCAAACTCCGCGCGAAGCTCGTCGGCAGGCTGGCGGGTGAGCACCTCGAAGAGGGGCCGCCCCAGGACATCGTCACGCAACAGGCCCTGGGTGCCGGTCTCGCGCTTGCGATTCCACAACTGGATGCAGTATTCCCGGTCGATGACGTACACCCCGACCGGCAGGGCGTCAATGACATGGCTGATGAACCGGCGCTGAGATTCCACCTCCCGCGACCGCAGGGCCACCTCCGCCGCGAGGTCCCCGGAGAGTTCGAGGTGTGCGAGGTAGGGGGAGAGCATGTCCGCCACCACCGCGAGCGTCTCCCGCGCCGGCTCGCCGGCCGGATCATGGGAATCCAGAACGCCGAAGTGCTCGGCCTCGTGGAGGAGGACCAGGCGACGAAATCCTTCCGGCGGCGGCGGCACCGCACGCACCGGCTCGGCGCCGCGCTCACTCGCAGCATGCGACACCCGGCGGTACGTGGTGGCGCGAGGTTCCCGGTACCAGAGCCGGACGTTCGGGACCTCCAGGCGGGTGGCCACGAGGGAGACGACCTCCTGCAGCGCCCGCTCGGGCGGATCGCCGGTGCCGAGGCGCCGTGCGACCGCGCCGAGGAGGTCAAGCATGGAAGCTGGGGAAGCCGGGCCCGTCATCAACTTACCGTCCCGCCGGGCATCGGTGTCAGCAGGAGAATCCGCCAGCCGGCACCGTAACGCTCCAGTACGAAGAGGTCCACGTGTTCCTGCGCGGTCGCAAATGTGTCGTGGTCGACGGTGACCCAGGCGGTGGCGACCCCGTTGCGCTGCCGGACGTCGGTCCGGATGATCCGGCCGGCGTCCCCGGTGGGCATGCCGGCGCCCCGCCAGCCGGCCACCAGCGAATCGAACGCGAGGACCGAGTGCGTGCCCGCGGCCGCATCGGCCGGCACGGGCCCCTGGACGACTGCGCCGGGTGCGAAGAGTTCGCGGTAGCGGCCGAGATCACCGCTGGCCAGCGCTTCATAGTAGGTGGTAATGACGGCGCGAATGGCCGCGTCGTCGCGCCGGCTGCCGGCGGGAGTACGGTCCTCCAGGTGGCAACTGGTGCCGACGAGCAGGAACGCCGGCACCAGGGCCAGCAGTCGCCACACGGTCATGACATCCTTGTCCAGGGAGCGGGAAAAGCCGAAGTATAGCAGGGGCCCCACCGCCGGGGAACGCGTCCCTAGGGCCTGACGCCGTCCAGCACGTCCCGGACCGCCCCCAGGATCTCGTCGGGAGTATAGGGCTTGGCCACCAGCGCGTTGAAGAGCTCGGAGATCCCGGCACTCAGGCGGTTGTCATCGTACCCCGTGGAGAGCAGGACCGGGAGGTCGGGCCACTTCCGACGGACCACCTCGATCAGCCCGCGGGCATCGAGCCGCGGCATCACCATGTCGGTGATGACGAGATCAATGTGCTCGGCGGGATCCTCCAGCTTGCGGAGCGCGGCCTCGCCATCCTCCGCTACCACTACCCGGTAGCCGTAGCGTTCCAGCATCCGGCCTCCGGCACGCCGGATCGCAGGCTCGTCATCCACCAGGAGCACGGTCTCTCCGCCCCGCAGGTTCCGCGGCGCTTCGGCCCCTTCGGGTGCCACCGACTCCAGCAGTTCCGGGACATAGAGCGTGACGCGGGTCCCCGCCCCGACCTGCGACTCGATTTCCACCGCGCCATCATGGGCTCGGGCCACGCCATGCACGATGGAAAGGCCGAGGCCGGTGCCCCGGTCCGCCTTCTTGGTCGTGAAGAACGGCTCCATCGCCCGTCCCAGGATTTCCGGCGTCATGCCGGAGCCGGTGTCCGCCACCACCAGGACGGCTGCCATACCGGGTCGCATCCCGAGTCGCTCGGCGGTCGCGGGATCGAGCTCCTGCCGCTTCGAGGTGACCTTGAGCACCCCGCCGAGCGGCATCGCATCGCGCCCGTTGAGGCACAGGTTCACGAGCGCGAGCTGCAACTGGGCCGGGTCGGCCGACACCATGGGGTTGGCGGGGTGCAGGTCCACCACCAGGTCCACGGTTTCGCCCAGCGACCGCATGAGCAGCCGCTCGATGGTGCGCACGGCTTCATTCAGGTGTACCGGGCGGCGCTTGGCTTCCTCGCCGCGGCTGAACAGCAGGATCTGCCGGGTCAGGTCGCTGGCGCGCTCGACTGCCGCCAGGATGTGGGCCAGTTCCCGCTGGAGCGGTTCGTGATCCTGGTAGTCGCCGACCAGCAGGGCCAGGTCAACCTGCAGCGCCGTAAGGATGTTGTTGAAGTCGTGTGCGATACCGCCGGCCAGGCGGCCGAGCGACTCGAGGCGCTGCGAGTTCTGCTGCCGTTCCTGGTTCTTCCGGTCCACGGTGAGGTCCACCGATGCGGCGAGCCCCCACCGCACCCCACCGATCTCCACGTGCGAGACGCTCATCAGGACGTCGAACTCCTCGCCGGTCTTGTCCCGATGGCGGGTCAGGAACGGCGGCGGCGCCTGGCTGCCAGACGGCCGGGCACCGGCAACGAGGCCCTCGAACGCCGGTGGCGGTGCGAGTTCCCCCAGCAACATGTTGAGGAACTCGTCGCGACTCCAGCCGTACCGGCGTATCGCGGCCTGGTTCGCGGCGTGCAGGTGCAGCGTTTCCATGTCGAACAGCCAGACCGGGGTCGGCACCTGGTCGAACAGGGTCGCATAGCGCTGCTCGGCATCGCGCAGGTTCCGGACGAGTTGCGAGGTCCGGAGTGCGGCGGCGCCCATTGCGCCGAGGGCATCCAGCAGGCCCAGCTCGTCCCAGGTGAACTGCCGCCCTTCCTGTCGCAAGCCGATCATCAGCAGGCCAAGCTCGAGCCCGTCCGCCAGGAGCGGCATCGAGTGGCGCGCGCCGGAACGCGGGAGGTACCCGACGTTGGCGTACTCGTCCGGGCTGACCTCCTCACCGACCAGAATCCCGTAGGCCGCGCCCTCGATATGCCGACAGACGAGACGGTCCGCCCCGCTCTTCTTCTCGAAGAACACGACGAACTCCGCACCCACCAGCCGGGCCGCCTGCTCCGCCACGGAGGCAATGATCTTCTCGGGATTGAGCGACGGGACAAGCGCCGACGCGCCGGCCACGAGCGCGTGTACCGCAAGGTTGCTGGCCTCCAGTTTCTCGTGTGTCTCCCGCTCGAGGGTGACATCCCGGTGGATCTCGATGACCACCCGCCGGCCGCCCAGCAGCGCCGGGGTGGCCGTGGTGGCCAGCGTCCGGACCTGTCCGTCCAGACGGCGGAGATGCCATTCGTAGCTCGTGGCGTTCAGCGCACCCTCGAGCCGGAGCCGGTGGTTGCCGAGCAGCCGCTCGAGGTCCTCGTCCCGGACGAACTGGGCGAAGGGCAGCCCTGCCATGGCCTCCCCGTCGCGGTAGCCCGCGATCCGCGCCATCGCCGCGTTCGCGAAGATGATATGGGAATCCGCCGAGGCCGTCATGCCGTCACCCAGGGTTTCGGCCATCGCACGCCAGGTTTCGAAGGTGGGAACGGGCCCCTCCGTCCCCAGGCCCGCGATGGCGAGTGGCCCCATGTCCTGGACCGCCAGTCGCCGCCCCATGTGGTGCTGCCAGTGCAGGTAGGCCGCGGCGGGGAGCGAGAGGATCATCCCGGCAACCAGCTTCGCGGTGGCGAAGGCGCTGGGGTCGAGCAGGATAAAGTCGGTGGGGCCGCCCAGCCCCACGAGCATGAACACGCCTCCGTGCACGAAGGTGCCAGCCAGCAGCGCAACTGCGAACCGGAGCGAGACCGGTGGGGCGAAGCGAATATTCGTGAGGATCTGGTAGAGCACGGCCATCGCGGCGAGGCCCGCACTGAACCCCAGGGTGCCCCCCAGGACCATCTGCCAGCCAGCCGCGGGCAGGTGGATCCCGGGGCCGAAGTCGGGAAGGGCCGCAAGGCCCTGATACAGGAAGGAGGTGGCAATGATGCCGCCGGCCACGCGACGGGCGTCCGCGGCCCCGTGCTCGACGTACACCAGCAGCATGAGCATCAGGAGCGCCGGTGCCAGGAGGCCACTCGCCACGAGAACGGGAAGACCGGTGGGACCGGGAACGAGCCAGTTGTCCCCGTAGCCCAGCCACATGAGCACGGTGGCGGCGCCCACCCAGAGCCAGAGCCAGCCGACGCCCAGGCGGCGCCGGACCAGCAACAGCCCGAGGGTGAACCCTGACAGCGCAAGCGCGCTCACCGCGAACCAGAGCGGTGAGTCGACTGTCATCCATTCCCGTACAGCATCCAGGTCCATGTCTGCCCCTGCGTCCGGCCCACCGGGCCCGTTCCCGTTGCTGTCGTTATCGGCAGGGCTGCCAACGACTTGAGGACGGGCTGCCCAACCCGCGCCACGCCGGCCGCGGAATCCGCCGTGGATGGTCTTCCCATGCCTCCACGGCAAGCTTCATGCACGGGCATGCACAAGCCATAAAGCCAGCCGCCGCAAGCACTTGAATGCCTGCGGCGGTTGAAGGCCCCGCGAGCGGGGAAGGCATTATGCATGGGCCGGCGAATGAGGGATTTCAGGGAATCGCAGCGATCTCCTTCAGAAGGTCAGCATTCTCGCGCCGGGCCCCCGTCGTTTCCTCGCCATGGACCCACCGCACGATCCCCTCCCGGTCGATCAGGACATAGGCCCGACCGGAATGAAACCTGTCCTCCAGCAGGGCCCCGTAGGACCGGGAGACCTCACGCCGGAAATCACTCAGCAGTTCCACCCCCAGCCCTTCCTTCTTCTTGAATTCCCGGAGCGTGGGGATGGAGTCCACGCTGATGGGAAGCACGACGGTGTCCTGGTCGACGAACCGGTCATAGACCTCGGTGAACGCACAGAGT
Organism: uncultured Gemmatimonadales bacterium; assembly: GCA_963825055.1. Classification (GTDB taxonomy): domain Bacteria; phylum Gemmatimonadota; class Gemmatimonadetes; order Gemmatimonadales; family GWC2-71-9; genus CAWGSK01. The sequence goes on along the minus strand of CAWGSK010000002.1, from coordinate 100,540 downwards.
TCCGCGGTGCACACACTGGTGAACGCCAGCGGGAAGAACGCCAGGAGAACCTTCCGGCCGCGGAGGCCGGAAAGCGTCACCTCTTCCCCGGCGGTGGAGGGAAGGGTGAAGCCGGGCGCCGGCGTGCCGACCTCAGGAAGCTGCATGCTAGCCGCGCACGCTGTCGTAGCGCTTCGCGATCACCGTCCAGTTCACCACATTCCACCAGGCCGCCAGGTAGTCGGGCCGGCGGTTCTGGTAGTGCAGGTAGTAGGCGTGCTCCCAGACGTCCACGCCCATCACGGGGACCTTGCCTGCCATCAGGGGCGTGTCCTGGTTCGGCGTGCTCTCGATAACGAGCGCCCCGTTCTTCCCCAGGGACAGCCAGCCCCAACCGCTTCCGAAGCGGCTGCCGGCGGCCTTCGCGAATTCTTCCTTGAACTTCGCGAACCCACCGAACGTATCCGAGACAGCCTGAGCAAGGGCGCCCACCGGTTCGGTGGCGCCGCCGGGTGTCATGATCTCCCAGAACAGGGAGTGGTTGGCGTGACCACCACCATTGTTGCGGACGGCGGTCCGGATGTCGTCCGGGAGGTCGTCCAGGTTACTCAGGAGTTCCTCGACGGACTTCTGCGCGAGATCCTTGTGACCCTCGAGCGCGGCATTGAGCTTGTCGACGTACCCCTGATGGTGCTTGTCGTGGTGGAGGCGCATCGTCTGCTCATCGATGTGCGGCTCCAGGGCATTGTAGTCGTATGGCAGGGGGGGACACGTGAATGGCATTGCTGCGGACTCCTCTCAACGGGATGGCATTTTCTCTTGCGCCAGAACCGGCAATATGGACCCACGCGCCGATCGCGGTCAACGCGCTGCGTCACACCCGGCACCGGCTCGCGAAATTCCGGCCTTGCGGAACTTTATGAAACAAAGTAACTCTCAGTCAGCGGTCGCGGCACGTGACCGCGCGGAGGGTTCATTAATGCAGCGCGTGGTGGGGTTCAACCCCGGGGACCGGGGACGGAACGGCTGGCGCCCCAGCGGCAGGCGCCGGCGCTGGGTGCTGCCCACCCTGCTGCTGGTGGTTACCGGACTGGTGGTGACGATCCTGGCGCTGGACCTGGGCGGGCTTCGATCACGGCTGCGTCCGCCCCCAGTCCCAGCAGTCGGCGCCATCGCCCGAAGCCTCGGCGGCAACTCCCGGTACGACCACGCCACCCCCGCACACAGCCCGAGCACCGTGACGACCGTATAGGTCACCTGGCTTTCGAGCCCGGCCGTTATCGCCAGCAGCATTCCCCAGGCCGGCACCAGCCAGGCCAGCCGCCGCAGCCCCGCCACGACACGGCTCCCCGCCTCCAGCGCATCCAGCCCCAGGAACAACACGCAGGCCAGCGCAAGCCAGCGCGCCCCGGTGAGGCCGGGAGGCAGAACACTGGCAGCGCTCAGCACCGCCAGCGCCGCGAAGAGCTCGGGCAGATGCCGGCGGGCGGCGGCACGCCACACGCTCACGGCCACGACCGGGAATACCAGCGGGGCCCAGTGGGCCACGCCCTCGGGCACGATCGGCACGCCGACCCGCCACAGCAGTACGGCGCCGATCGGCAGGACCCATCGCCCCGGTACAACGCCGTGGAGCGGCCACAGTCCGGCGAATGCCACGACCACTACCAGAAGGAGGCCGGCTATCAGTCGCTCGGCCGTGCCACTGAACGATCCCTGCGCGAGCAGGGAGAGCGACGGCCCGGTCCCCGCGATGGACAGCGCGAGAAAGCCGAACGGTACCAGGGCGACGGCAAAGACAGGGAGCACCGGCACTGGCGTGCCGCCGCCGCGCCGCCACGACAGGAGATGGGCCGCAACGGTCAGGATGAGCGCGGCTGCAAGCACGAGGTCCAGGCGGCCGGAGAGCAGGACGACCAGGGCCGCCAGCAGTCCAGTCAGGGCCAGGACCAGGTCGAGTACGAGCCAACCCGCCGGCGGCACCGGCCGTGGCGGAGCGAGAAGCCGGTCGTCGAGCCAGGCGAGGCCCCGATCGAGACGCGCCAGGTACAGGATGGCAACGACCGCGGCAATCCCGGCGGTGACAAGCGCCCCGTCCGCCAGCGTGGCGCCCCATCCCGTGCGGACGGCGAGCGGGCCGGCGTCCCGCCAGGCGAGAAACGCGGCCCCACCCCAGGCCACCACCGCGATCAGCGCGCGCCGGCGTTCAGGCGCGTTGGTGGCCAGGTCGGTCACGGCAGCGATGCCCAGGACGATCACGCCGGCGAACAGCAGACCCGTCGTAATGGCGAGAAACCCCGGCGGGACCCCTTCGAGCCGTGCCGTCGTCACGAGGTCGGCCATGGGGCGCGTCCCCAGCCGCGCGGAGAAGGCGGCCCCCGCGAAACCGGCCAGGATCATGCCGAAGGCGCCCAGCCGACGGGGCAGCCGGCCCGGAAGGAGCAGAGTGACGGCCAGGAGGATAAGGAACAGGCGCGTGACGGTCAGCATGCGCCACAATGTATCTGGGGAAGCGCGATGGGGCAGCCGGGAGGGTGGCGTCAGCCCGGGGGTGGCCTGTATAATCCCCGCCACCGGGGGCGGTAGCTCAGTTGGGAGAGCGCGTGCTTTGCAAGCATGAGGTCAGGGGTTCGATTCCCCTCCGCTCCATAGTAAGCAGGGAGTAGGCAGTAGGGAGTAGGGATTACCCCCTTGCCCCCTTGCCACCTTGCCTACTCCCTACTGCCTTCCCCCCTACTGCCCCACCACCGTCATCGTAAACGTCGAGGCGCTCTGGAGCCCATAGGTCTGCCGCGTGGCCGCCTGCTCCACCGTCGCGCTGTAGCTCCCAGCTTCGCGGGTATCGGGAACGTGGATCGTGGCCACAGGGCCGGCCACAATGTTGCCCGTCACGATGATCCGGTGGTTTCCCCCCGCCGCATCGGCGTCGTACCTGCTGTAGGTGCTGCTCACGCTATCCACCGGACCACCCCGGACCAGGAACATCAGTGCGCCGACGCTCGTGCTCGACGTATTGAGCTGGATGGTGAGCTGTCCCGGTGTCGGGCCGCCCGGCCCGGTACCGTCACCGCCGCATGCGAGGGCGGCGAGCAGGGCGATAGGCAGCACGGTGCGTCGCATCGGTGTTACTCCTTCCGTCCCGCGAGGCGCTGGAGCACGGGCGCGGGGTTGAGGCCGTTCCGGTCGGCGAAGGCGAGGAAGTCGCCGAGGTCGTAGATCCCGTTGTTGTTCCCGAGCTGGTCGAGGAAGGTCTTCTGCTGGACCGTGAGCGTCGGCGTGCCGAGGATGTCCTGGACCGCATCGTTCGTCGCAACCGTGACCGTCGCCAGCACGTTGGCGGTCAGGATATACCCGCGGCTCATCGGCAGTACCACGGTGGGGTTCGACGTCACGGTGTCACCGGTCCAGCCGTGGAAAGTTTCGCCAGCTCCCAGGGTGATCGTCAGGGTGACGGGCGTGTTCTCGGCCAGGAATACCCCGGCCGTGAAGTCCCCCGCCAGGGGACCCGCCGTGGTGGAGGCCGTCACGGTCCCGCCGCTGGAATGGTCCACCTTGATGATGTTCTCGATACCGAACGAGGCGGTGATCGTATCGACGGTCGACGAAGTCGTCACCACCTGCGACAAGGGCCCGCCATTACTCCAGGACTGGAACGCGGCCCGCGTCCGCCCGCCGCTCACCGTCTGGATCGAGTCCGTGCTGATGTTGACCGACACACCGCTGGGGAAGAGGTCCACGAACGTGGTGTACTGGAAGCCTCCGACCTTGACCCGGAGCGGTGACCGGTCGGGGCGAATGACGAGCGTCGGCTCGCCCGCTATGAAATCGAACTGCATGGCCCCGCCCGGGCTCTGCTGGACGATATTGTCGAGGACGAACCCCGAGGGGGTTCCCGAGTTGAACCGGGAGGCCGGCGTGGTGGAGTAGGAGTACCGCGTTTTGGCACTGCTTCCCGGGAAGGGATCTCCGGCATCGCCCCGGTTGCCGCCGGTTGTCGCCTGAAGCTGCTCCCGCCCGTCGGCCTGCTCCAGCTTGACTCCCTGCACCGTACCGACGTTCACGGCGTTGGACGGCGCCCCTGCATTGATCTTGTTCTGGTCGATATGCCAGACCAGCAGGCCCGGCTCCTTGGCCCGGCTGAAGGCCGGGTTCATCATGGCGGTGTCACTCTCCTGGGCCTGACGGTTGGACAGAATCCAGTACTCCCCGGCCGAGGGCGCAACCACGTACGCCGTATCACTTGAAGCAACCGGATTCAGCGTAACGGTCTGGCTCGTCGACACCGGGACAGCCGTGATCCAGCCGAGCTGGAGGAGGGACCAGGCGCTCATCCGGGCGGGACTGAAGGGCGTGGCATAGTTGCCACTCCCCATGAGCCCCCACTCCCCGATACCCTGCCCGTTGCCGCTTGTGTCGTACAGGTCCGGCAGCCCGAAAGCGTGGCCGGTCTCATGCGCAACGGTGCCCACCGGCATGTACCCCGCGGCGGTACAGGAGTTGTTGCCCCCGACGGCGCTCTGCATCGTGTAGTCATCCACCGCGATGAACCCGCCGTTGGCGCTCGGCGTCCGGGTCTGGTAGGGCGAGCCCCCAAGCCAGCCCCGCATCACGTAGCGGTGGGCCCAGATGTGCGCGGTACCACAGGCTCCATCGACCTCCGGCTGGAGAAAAGTCACGAAGTCCACGATCCCGTCGTCGTCACCCGAGTTGGGGACGCCGTCCGGTCCGTCGTTGTCGTACGAGGCCCAGACCGTGGCCGAGTCACTCCGGCGGGACACGCTGTCAAGCGCTTCCACCAGCATCTCCGCAAACCGAGCCCCGCCGTTGGGGCAACTGTTGTTCACCCCGATCCCGTTGCACCCGTCCTCGTAGTAAGTGTCGGACTGGGACAAGTGGATCCAGTCGAAGACGGTGCCGTCCATCGTGATCAGTCCGTTCGACAAATCCTCGTAGAACGTCTTGAGCGAGTACGCCAGCCCGGGGAGTGGTCCCGCACCGAAGAGGAGTTGCTGATACAGCGTGACCGGGAAGGGAGCTGCGCCCGTACCGGCCGGCTGGACCAGTACCACGGGCACATTATACGAGCCGGTGACCTGGAACGCCCCGGGGACGCCGGCCGAGGCGTTCAACTGACCGAAGGAGCGGGATGCCAGCAGGGCGGCGCGCGCCTCGCGGACCCGCGCGACCTTGTCCCGCCAGGCTCCGTGCGCCCGGAAGTCCATGCCGGGCACCTCGAACCGGCCGATCTCGGCGCCCGGACGCTGGGCACGGGCCGCCGCGGGCAGGAAGACCGGGACACAGAAAACGGCAGCGATGGCAAGTCGTCGCAACGGATCCATCCGGGGCTCCACATGTCAATTGGAAAGCAAAGCCTGCTCAGGGAATGTAGGAAAACCCTGCCCGCTCAAACAGGTGTCAACACTCTCAGGACGTCCGGCAGAGGGCCGCTGGCACGGAACACGCCCATATTCGGTAAACCGGATATAAATTCTGTCCCCGGTACAGGACATATTTGAGGCGTGCAAAACCTTGTGCCCCTGCTCGCCGATGGCTAAACTGATGTGGCTCAATGTCGAGCGGTCCGAGCAGCCCTTAAATCAGCCAGAGGTATTGTGGATACCCAAACGCTCCAACAGGTAGCGCTCTTTGAGAAGTGCAGGCTGTTCACGAAAGCGCGCGAAGTACAGGCGGCTGGGCTCTATCCGTACTTCAAGCCGATCAGCGAGTCCGAGGACACGGTCGTCACGATCGAAGGCCAGAAGCGCATCATGCTGGGGTCGAACAACTACCTCGGCCTGACGCATCATCCGAAGGTCCTCGAGGCGGCCCAGCGTGCGCTTACGCGCTACGGTTCAGGCTGCACCGGCAGTCGCTTCCTGAATGGCACGCTGGACCTGCACGGCCAGCTGGAAGACGCGATCGCGACGTTCCTCGGCAAGGAAGCCTGCCTCGTCTTCTCCACCGGGTACTCCGCCAACCTCGGCCTGATCTCGGGCCTGGTCGGCCGGGGTGACCTGGTCTTCCTGGACAAGCTCGACCACGCTTCCATCGTCGATGGCGCGAAGATGTCCTACGGAGAGACCGTCCGGTTCAATCATGGCGACCTGGCCGGCCTCGAGCGGAAGCTCGAGCGCGAGCGCCCCAACGGCGGCTCGATGATCATCGTGGACGGTGTCTACAGCATGGAGGGCGACATCGCCGACGTGCCCGGGCTCTCGGCAGCTGCCCGCCGCCATGGCGCCGCCCTCGCGATCGACGACGCGCATTCCATCGGCGTCCTGGGCCCGAAGGGCGACGGCACGGCCGCCCACTTCGGCATGACCGACGATGTCGACCTGATCGCCGGGACGTTCTCCAAGTCCCTGGCCTCCATCGGCGGGTTCGTGGTCGCCACCGAGAACATCATCCACTACCTGCGGCACCACAGCCGGCCGCTGATCTTCACGGCGTCGCTTCCCCCGGCCAATACCGCCGGTGTGCTCGCCGCCCTGGAGGTCCTGCAGCAGGAACCGGAGCGGCGCACGCAGCTCTGGGCCAATACCCATCGCCTGCAGGAAGGCTTCCGGAGCCTCGGTTTCGAGATCGGGCCAACGCAGACCCCGATCGTCCCCGTCCTCATCGGCCCGCTGGAGAAGACCTTCGTGATGTGGCGGAAGCTGTTCGATGCCGGCGTGTTCACCAACCCGGTGGCCCCCCCGGCGGTCGCGGCCTCGCAATGCCGGCTCCGCACGAGCCTCATGGCGACGCACAGCTTCGACCAGATCGACTACTGCCTCGAGACCTTTGCCCGGATCGGACGCGAACTGGGGGTCATCTGACCCCGCCGATCCGGGTCCGGGCCGTCGAGTCCGCCCGCGACCTCAGGCAGTTCATTGACCTGCCCTACCGGCTGCATGCGCGGGACCCGCTCTGGGTCCCGCCGCTGCGTCGGGACGTGAAGACCCTCCTCTCCCGGACCAGGAATCCCTTTTTCGAGCACGGCGAGGCGGAGTACTTCCTCGCCGAGCGCGAAGGTACGGTCGTCGGCCGCATCGCCGCCATCACCAACCGGCTGCACAACGAGGTCCACCAGGACCAGGTCGGCTTCTTCGGGTTCTTCGAGTCCATCGACGACCAGGCCGTGGCGGATGCCCTGCTGGACCGCGCAGCCGAGTGGTGCCGGGCGCACGGGCACGATGTGCTGCGGGGCCCGGCCTCCTTCTCCGTGAACGACGAGTGCGGCCTCCTGGTGGATGGGTTCGACAAGCCGCCCGCAGTGATGATGCCGCACAACCCGCCGTACTATGTTGACCTGGTCGAACGGGCCGGGTTTTCCGCCGCCAAGAACCTGCTGGTCTACCAGGGCGGGGAGGAGTCGCACCACATCCCCATGCCTGAGCGCCTGACCCGCGGCACCGAGCTCATGCGCAAGCGGCTGGGGGTGACGCTGCGGCCCCTGAACATCAGGCGGTTCAAGGAGGAGGTCGAAACGGTCAAGCGGCTGTACAACGCCGCATGGGAAAGCAACTGGGGCTTCGTTCCCATGACCGACCACGAGATCGACCACCTCGCCGAGCAGTTCAAGCCGGTGGTGAACCCTGACCTCGTTCCGTTCGCGGAGGTGGACGGAAAGGTGGTCGGCTTCGGCCTCTGCCTCCCCGATTTCAATGTCGTCTTCCGCAAGCACCGCTCGGGGCGCATGCTCCCGGCGGCGCTCGAGCTGCTCTGGGCACTCAAGCGACGGAAGATCCCCCGCCTCCGCATCCTCCTGCTCGGCATCCTTCCCGAGTACCGCGGGAAGGGCATTGACGCGATGCTCTACAACTGGATCTGGACCAAGAGCGAGGACTACAACATCCACTGGGGCGAGGCGGGCTGGATCCTGGAAGACAACCCCGCCATGAATGCCGGCCTCGAAAAGATGGGCTTTTCGGTCTACAAGACCTACCGGTTCTACGACCGGCCCCTGTGAAAGCGCTGGTCACCGGGGCCACCGGCTTCGTCGGCAGCCACCTCGTGGCGGCCCTTCGGCGCCGGGGAGACGACGTCACCATCCTCCTGCGCTCGCCCGGCAAGGCGGCGATCCTCCAGGACCACGACCTCCACACCATTCAGGGAAGCCTGTTCGACGTCGACGCGCTCGCACTGGCGGTCCAGGGCCAGGACGTGATCTATCACGTCGCGGGCCTGACGGCCGCGCGCGACGAAGCGGAATTCGTCCGGGTGAACCGGGAGGGAACGGCGCGGCTGCAGGAAGCCGCCGCCCTCGCGGGAAGCCCGCGCTTCGTCCTGGTCTCCTCGCTCGCGGCGGCAGGGCCCACTGAGCCCGGGCGGCCCCTCACCGGCCCGGAGACTCCCCGCCCCGTCACGGCCTACGGCCGCAGCAAGCTGGCAGCCGAGGAAGTGGTGCGGGCCGGTCCCCTGCCCTGGACCATCATCCGCCCGCCCACGGTGTACGGGCCCCGAGACACCGAGGTGCTCAAGCTGTTCCGGATCGCGCGCTACGGCTTTGCGCCGGTCTTCGGTGGCGGCACGCAGCACATATCGCTGATCTACGGGCCCGACCTGGCGGAGGCGCTGGCCGCGGCGGGCCACGCCGGTGCGGAAGGCATCTTCTACGCCAGCCACCCGGATATCGTGACGAGCGGGGACTTCGTGCGTGAGGTGGCTGCGGCAATGTCGCGGACGGTGCGCGTGATCCCGGTCCCCGAACCCATCGGTCGCGCGCTGCTGCACGTGACGGGAGGGATGGCCCGCCTCGCCGGCCGGGCGACCATCCTGAATCCGGACAAGGCGAACGAGTTCTTCCAGCCGGCCTGGACCTGTGACCCCGCCGCCCTCACGGCCACGACCGGCTGGCAGGCGAGGCACGGCCACGCCGAGGGCCTCCGCTCGACCTTCGAGTGGTACCGCGGGGAGGGATGGCTCTAGCGCCTGGCCGCGGGCGCTTCCGGCCCGTCGATGTCGTCCTCCTGGCCTACCTCGCCGTCATTTCGGTCATGGCGGTAGCGCGGCTCGGACGGTTTCCGGCCTGCCGGTGGGTCCTGCTGGCGAACGCGCTCACGGCCCTCCTCATCTGGCTGCTGTCCCGTCCCGGGCTCGGCGTCGTGGGGCGGGCGCTCCGCGAAGTCTACCCGATCCTCCTGCTCGTCAGCCTGTACAGCGCCATCGACCTGCTGAACGGGGGTGGCGCGGTCCCGGTGCACGATGCCCTGGTCCAGCACTGGGAGCAGGCGCTTTTCGGCTTTCAGCCGGCCCGCGACTGGTGGCGCGCCTCCCCCAGCACCTCCTGGTCCACGGTCCTGCATGGGGCCTACTTCGCCTACTACCTGATCATCCCGCTGCCCGTGGGCTGGTTCGCCTGGACCGGTGACCTCACGGCCCTGCGCCGGACGGTGCTGTACGTGACGGTCACCTTCGTGGCCTGCTACCTGGCGTTTGTCTTCTTCCCCGTGGCGGGGCCGTACTACGAGTTCGCCCGCCCCACCGGCACCTTCGTCCAGAACCCGATGGCGCGGCTGGTGTACGACGTCCTCGCGAGTGGCAGCGCGTATGGCGCGGCATTCCCCAGCAGCCACGTGGCGGCGACCGTCACCGCCACCGCGACGGCCATGATCGGCTCACGGAAACTGGGGTGGCTGCTGGTCGTGCCTACAGCGCTGCTGACCATCGGTGTGGTCTATTGCCAGATGCACTACGCGGTCGATGCGATCGCCGGAGTGGTGGTGGCGGGGGTGGTGGTGGGGACGGGGCGGGTTCTGGGGGACAGGGGGGCTGGTTAAGTCGTTAGTCGTCGAGTCGTCAGTCGCTGGTTCGGTGGCGGACTCGATGGGTCGTTTCGGGGGAGGGTACGTGAAACGGGGCGGCTGCCGCGCCGGCAGTCCGCCCCTGCATCACTACTCACTACTCACTACTCACTACTTGCTGCCGTTCTACTGCTCTACCGTAATCTCGCCCTTCATGCCCAGCGCCACGTGCGGCAGGCAGAAGAACTTGTAGGTGCCCACCGGGGCACCGGCGAAGCTCACCGTGTAGGTGGCGTTCGGCTCGGTGAGCAGCTGGCCCTGCAACGGGCCCAGGCGATCACTCATGCCGGCGTTCAGCGCGTCGGCGGCGCCTGCCGGGATGCTGTCCGGATAGAACTCGACATTGTGCGGCCCGCCGCTGACGTTGTGGAAGACCACCACGTCGCCCGGCTTCACGGTCAGGCTGGACGGCTCGTACTTGTAGGTCGAGCCGTCGAGCTCCATCTTGACGTCGTGTGTCGCACCGGTCGCAGCCGGAGTGGCCGCATCATCGTGCATCATGCTGCTGCTGTCGGTCATGGCGTTGTCCGCCATGGCCGCGTCATCCGACTTCTCCCCACCGCCGCACGCCACCAGGGCGACGACCAGACCTGCCATCAGGAAACTCGCACGCATTCGACCACACCTCCACGGACTGCCGGGAAAAAATGTTAGATTACCTGCTGCGTTCTCGCGGAAATCTCCCTCCGCCCCGCTTGTGAATCGTTTCACAAGCAGCTTCAATTATACCCCACTGCAAGGAAATACGCTACCTCCGTGACGCAACCCCCTCCCTGTCGCGGCCTCGGCCGCCAGTGTCGCGCCCTGCGGGTTACCCTCCATGTCAGCGCCCTCGATGAAGCCTCCCTCGACCACGAGGCCACGTGGCTCCTCGGGCACACCGAGCGCATGGAATTCGACCGTTTGTGGGACGACGGCGACGACCTCTACGCGGACGTCGTGATCCACGTCCCGTGCAAACATCTCCGGGAAGAGGGCGGCCGGGCGAACTGCCAGGTCCACGGCTTCACCGGTCCTGCGCCGCGGGCGCCCCGCAAGCCCGAGCAGCCCCGGCGCCTGGGGAAGGACGCCGCACGTCTCGTCGATGGTGGCCGGCTGGTCAGCCGGCGGCTCGCCGAGCCCCGGGGGAGCCTGCCGGTGCTGCAGAACGGTGACAATCCGTGCCTCGCGGCACGCTGTACGACCGCCGACCACTCGGTTGGCGCGGCCTGCTGCCGCGACCTCCAGGTAGAGATCATGTGCCCCGAGTCGGACCAGCGGACGGAGCTTCTCCTCCGGTCACGAAAGCCGCCCTATCTGTGCAAGGTGGAACGGGAGGACGACGAGTCGATCGAAGCAGAGATCCTCTCCGCCTGCGGCTATCTTGGGGATGACGGCGTCGCCTGCAGCCTGCATGGCCGGCTCCGGCCGGACGGCCGGACAGCCAAGCCCGAGCTCTGCAGCAAATGGCCGCCGAAGCGGACCCAGGTCCACCCGGGCTGTGTCCTCGGCCCGGTCCGGGCCCGGCGCTGGCGGAAGGGAATGGAACCCGCACCCCGGGGATCCTGACCCGGCCCTCCTGTGCAATGCAGGGGGGGTGGGACGTCTCTCAGGCTGGCAGGAATCACGGCCCTTGATGACGGAGCGCGCGTGACCGAAGACCTCGAGGAACTGTACCGGACCACCTATCCAGCGGTGGTGCGCTTCCTGTACCGGAAGGTATGGGACGCCGACCGGGCGCAGGACCTCGCACAGGAGGTCTTCGTCCGCGCCATGGCACACCAGCCCGAGAAGCCGCGGGCGTGGGTGTTCGCCGTGGCGGCCAACCTCGCGCGGGACGAGGCGAGGGCGGCCGTGCGCCGCAAGCGGCACCTGACCCTGCTGAAGTCCGATCCGATCATGATGCCGACCCGTGAGCCGCAGCCGGACGAGGCCGTGGAGCACGACGAGCGTGTCGCGAAAGTGCAGCGGGCCCTGAATGCCCTGACGCCGCGCGACCGCGAGGTCCTCCTGCTCTGGGACAGCGGGCTCAGCTACCCGGAGATTGCGCAGCAGACCGGACTGGCGGTGGGCGCCGTGGGCACGACACTCGCCCGCGCCCGCCGCCGCCTGGTGGAAGCCCATGACAGGGAAGAAGAGGAAGCGCGGAACAATGCCGCATATTCCTGAAGAAGAACTGCACGCCTACCTGGACCAGGCGCTGAGCCGGTCGCAGTGCGTCGAGATTGAGAGCCATCTCGCGGCCTGCGCCCAGTGCCGGGCCACGCGGGACGGCATCGCGGCCCTGCGTGACCGCACCACGGCCCTGCTGGCCGTCCTGGCCCCGCCGACCCGCATCTCCCCCAGCTATGACACGCTCCGGCGCCGTCATCTCGGGGAATCGGCGCGCCGGCATCGTGTCCTTCGGCGCGCCATCTGGGCCGCCAGCTTCATCGGGGCGATCGCCCTGGGCTGGTCGGCCCGGGTGTGGCAGGACACGCAGGATGAACCGTCCCGGCGGCCGGAAACGGCTGAAAACTCGCCTGGTGTGGTCGAGGCGGCCCCTCCATCATCGCCAGGCGGCGCCGGGACTTCCCTCGCCATCACTGACACCGCCGCCTCCATCACCCCGGGCGAGGGCGCGACGATGTCCGACCCCCCGCGCGAAGTGGCCGGACCCGTCCAGGCCCCCCTGGAGCGGGAAGACCCGCCCGTCGCGCCCCCGACCCTGCGCCAGACCCGGGTCCTGCCGAATCCCTTCCTTGAGGACGGCACCCCCCGGCAGGTGGCCCTGGACACCACACCGACTCGGGCGCCGGCGCCGGAACGCGAAGCCCTTCCCGTCCTGCCGGCGCGGGCCCTGGCGGAGCAGCGGCGGCTCGACACCCGCGACCCCGACGGCCTCTGGCGGCTGGTGGACGTGGCGGGCGCGGAGGAGGAAAGCGGCGCCCCCCTGCCCCGGGTGGCCGGCCTGCCGGTCATCCAGGTCAAGATTCAGGGCGTGAACCCGAACGAGCGTATCGTGGCGGTGGACCAGCAGCTCGCAACCGGTGAGATGATTCGCACCATCGAGGGCCCGGCAGGCCCGGTCTCGGAACTGCTCGCCCGCGGGGCAATCCGCACTGCGGCCAGCGAGACCATGGTGCAGCTGCGCCAGGGGAACCGGATGGTCGCGATCACGGGCCAGCTTCCCTCCGACTCGCTCCGGGCGCTGCTGGTCCGACTGCCCATCCCGTCCGACCGCACCGTCCCGCGTCCCACGACGCAGGCCGTGCCCCAGATCAGCCCGTCACCCTGACCTGACCGGGTGCGCGGGTCACGCCCCCTTCTGAGAGAGGGGGAGTAGCAGCAGGAGGCATCTCCGGAAGGCGGGGGTGCCTTCTGTTTTGGGGGGTCGAAGGGTGGTCGGGTATCGGGTATCGGGTATCGGGAAGGAAAACGGTCGGGCATCCTGGCGGACGTCCGACCGCTCGTCTTTCGACCTTCGACCTCTTCGACCTATTCGGTCTCCACGTGGGTAAAGTCCTTCCCCGATTCCTCGTGGTCGAAGGCGCTCACCTCGTGATGCGTCTCCTTGTCGATGGTGATCATCGCCCGCATCGGGGAGAGCATCGGGAATGTGTGCGCGTAGGCCGTGTAACAGAGCAGGAAGACGCCCGCAAAGAGCGCGGTCGCGCCCACCTCGGGCAGGCCGAAGACCGGGCCGGCGTGGGGCGTGACGCTGGGCAGCACCAGCAGGTAGCGCTCGAGCCAGAGGCCGGTCAGGCTGATTGTCGCGAAGAGGCCCATCGTGATGGGGAGCTTCTTCGGCATCACGCCGAGCAGGCCGATAAAGGGGATCACGAAGACCATCAGGAAGACGGCCTTCCCGATCGGGAGCCAGGGGCCGTACAGCCGGGCGAACAGGAAGCCGGTCTCCTCGGGCAGGTTGCCGTACCAGATCACCAGGTACTGGGCCCACATGAGGTAACCCCAGAAGACGGTGAAGCCGAAGCAGAGCTTGCCGAGGTCGTGCCGCTGCTTGGGCGAGATCACGTCGTCGAGGCCGAACCGGCGACGGCCCATGATGGTCAGGAGGGCCAGGGCCATGTGCGCCGACAGGAAGGCGCCCATGAAGAAGAAACCGCCGAGCAGGTTGGAGAACCAGTGGGGCTGGAGCGCCATGATCGTGTCGAACGCGACCAGGGTCATGACCAGCGCGTACACCACGAGGAACACCGCGGACAGGCGACGGATCCGCAGGTCCTGCCGGACGATGGCCTCGGCGGAGCCGTCGAAGCCGGCAGCATCGGCCAGGCGGGTGAACAGATTCCGCCGGTCACCGCTCACCCGGTCCCGCACCTCGTACAGGTCAGGCACGATGTCCGCCCGCACCAGCAGGAAGGCGAGCCCGTACAGGGCGCCAAGCCCGATGAAGAGCCGCCAGAACATCCATGGCCGGCTCAGCCACACTTCCTTGGCGTGGAAGAGGCCATGCATCTCGGGGAAGATGTGGTGGTAGCCGGGCCCGAAAATGGCGAGGAAGCCGAGGAACGAGACCGGCAGGAACGCGGCACAGGCGGTGGAGAACCGGATGATGACGCCGGCCCACTTGGCATTCGCGGTGCGATAGACCGCCAGGAGGGCCACGCTGCCCGCGGACACGCTCGTGAAGAAAAGCCAGTTGACGTGGAAGAGCTGCCAGCCGCGCGTGGCGGCGTCGCCGGTCAGGGTCAGCAGGAAGAGGACGACGCCAATCACCGCCAGCGCCCCGCCCACCAGGAGGAACGGGCCGAAGTGCCGCTCGACCGAGCGGGCCCCGAGCTCCGCGCGCAGAACCGTCCTGTCCATTACCGGCCTCCCGCCGTGGAATCCGCGGGCGGCGGTGGGTTCGTCGTGCTGACGGTCGCGCCCAGGTGCCTGACGTAGTTCACGATGGCCCACCGGTCTTCCGGCCGATAGACCTTGTCGCCGTAGCGCGGCATGACGCCGCGTCCGTAGCGGATCATGCTGTAGATGTAGCCGTCGGAGAACCCGCGTACCCGGTCGGTGGCGATCTGGGGCGCGCCGATCCGGGGGCCCACCGTGAGGCTGCCGGTGCCCTGCGGGCCGTGGCAGGTCGAGCAGAAGGTCTGGTAGAGGGTGTCGCCGTGGGCGGTCCAGGCGCCATCGGTCGGGTTGGCCAGCGCATCGGCCGTCGTGGTGTTGCCGACGCGCCACTCGGCTGACCAGTCCGGCTGGCCGCCGCCCACCGGCACCGTGCCGGGCACGGTGTTCCGCGGGATCGCCGCCGTCTCGTAGGGATAGACCGTCGGCACGTTGATCATGGCATCGAACCACGGGATGACATGCATCAGGTCATCCGGCGACGGCACCTGGTAGTAGTACCACTGGCACCCTGAGAGCGCGAGGGCGGTCAGGGCGACGGTGAAGCCGCGCACGAGATTACGCCGTCGCATGCTTGACCTCCGTGGAACCGGCTTCCCGCATGAGCGCCTCGATGGTCCCGTATTCGGCCACCGGGCACGGCACGAAGATGCCCACCCGGTCATCCGAAAAGGACGGATCGTAGAGGAGGCCCCCCGTCCGCTTGAGCGACGCCATGACGATGATCCCGAGGACCGTCGCGAGGGAGCCGAAGAGGACCATCAGCTCGAAGAAGATGACCACATAGGGCGGCACCGTGGCGATCGGCTTCCCGCCCACCAGCAGTGGCCAGTCCTTGGACATCCAGAAGGTCATGGCGACGGCGGAGACGATCCCGGTGATGCCCCCGATCAGCGTGAACAGCCGCACGGGGCTGATGGGCTGGTCGAGCGCATCCTCGAGTTCATGGTTGGGCGCCGCCGAATACACGGTGAAGTCCTTCCGTCCCTGGTTCTGGAGGGTCCGGATCGCATCGGTCGCCGCGTCGATGTGGACGAAGGACCCGAGCACCCCCGGTACAGTCTTGGCCATCAGTGACTCCCCTTCCGCTTCCGCGGCATCGGAATCAGTTCCTTGACCTCCTGGATCGCCACCACCGGGAAGGTGCGGGCGAAGAGGAGGAACCACATGAAGAACCAGCCGAAGCTGCCGAGCAGGATGCCCCAGTCCGCCCAGGTCGGGGTGAGCTGGCCCCAGGCCCATGGCTCGTAGTCGTTCCGGAGGGAGGACACGATGATCACGTACCGCTCGAACCACATCCCGATGTTGATGAAGATCGAGATGACGAACAGTGCCGTCGTGTTCGTACGGATCTTCCGGAACCAGAGCAGCTGGGAGACGAAGGCGTTGCAGATGATCATCGTCCAGCCGGCCCACCACATGGGGCCGAAGGCCCGCAGGAAGAACGTGGTCTGCTCGAACTGGTTGCCGCTGTACCACGCCACGAAGTATTCCATCCCGTACGAGTAGAACAGGATGGTTCCGGTGAGCAGCGCCAGCTTGGCCAGGTTGTCGAAGTGGTACTCGGTGATCAGGTGCTCGATCTTGAACGCGCGCCGGAGCGGGATCAGGAGGGTGAACACCATCCCGATACCCGAGTAGATGGCGCCGGCCACGAAGTACGGGGCGAAGATCGTCCCGTGCCATCCCGGCACGATGCTCATGGCGAAGTCCCAGGACACCACGGAGTGCACCGAGAGCACCAGTGGCGTCGCCAGGGCGGCCATGTAGAGGTAGCCGCGCGAATAGTGCCGCCACTGGTTCGCGGTGCCCTTCCACCCCACCGACGCCATGCGGTAGATCCGGCCGCGCCAGCCGCCCAGCTTGTCCCGCACCGCGGCGATGTCCGGCACCAGGCCAACCACCAGGAACACCGTGGACACGGTCAGGTACGTCGCCACGGCGAAGACGTCCCAGATGAGCGGGGACTTGAAGTTGGGCCAGATGTGCCGGTTGTTCGGGTACGGCAGGAGCCAGTAGAAGAACCACTGGCGCCCGATGTGGATGATCGGGAAGAGGCCCGCGGTCATGACCGCGAAGACCGTCATCGCCTCCGTCGCCCGGTAGACCGCCGTCCGCCACGGGGAGCGGAAAAGGAACAGGATGGCGGAGATCAGCGTGCCCGCGTGGCCAATACCGACCCAGAACACGAAGTTGGTGATGAACACCGACCAGAACGCGGGCGGGTTGTAGCCCGCGAGCCCCAGCCCGTCCTTGAGCAGGAGGGTGAAGGTCACCACCCCGACCAGGAAGAGTGACACCGCCCCGGCGAAGAGCAGCAAGTACCCGCGGCTGGGCGTCCCCAGCGTGTTGATGACGTCCCGGGTGATGTCCCCGTGCGTCAGTTCGCGGCGGTTCTCCTGCGCCACTGCGGCCATCGCTTACGCCTCCGCCCGGTTGGTGACCTTCGCCAGATACGTGATCGCCGGCCGCACATTGATCTCCTCGAGCACGTGGTACCCGCGCCGGCTCGTCGCCGACTGCGCCACCGCGGTGGCCGGGTCGGCCCGGTTGCCGAACAGGATGGCCCCTGAGGGACAGGTCTGGGCGCAGGCCGTGGTGAACTCCCCGTCAGCGACCGTCCGGTTTTCCAGCCGCGCCTGATGCTGGGCCCCACGGATCCGCTGCACACACATCGTGCATTTCTCCATCACGCCGCGGGCGCGGACCACCACATCCGGGTTGAGCTGCAGGTGAAGCGGCTCGGGGAAAGCCTGTTTACCATAGGCGAACCAGTTGAAGTAGCGGACCTTGTAGGGGCAGTTGTTCGCGCAGTACCGCGTGCCCACGCAGCGGTTGTAAACCTGGCCGTTGAGGCCGTCCGGGGTGTGGTATGCCGCGAAGACCGGGCAGACCGGCTCGCATGGCGCGTTGTCGCAGTGCTGACAGAGCATCGGGACGAAACGGGTCTCCAGCGGCTCGCCATCCTCCCCGCCTTCGTAATAGC
Organism: uncultured Gemmatimonadales bacterium; assembly: GCA_963825055.1. GTDB lineage: Bacteria > Gemmatimonadota > Gemmatimonadetes > Gemmatimonadales > GWC2-71-9 > CAWGSK01. The sequence continues at coordinate 82,966 of CAWGSK010000002.1, read as the reverse complement.
GCTCGATCCGCATCCAGGACATCTCGCGACCCTTGAGCACCTCCCGCTCGCCCACGGTCGGGATGTTGTTCTCCATGTAGCAGGCCGTCACACAGGCCGAGCAGCCGGTGCACTTCGCGAGGTCGATCGTCATGCCCCAGAGCGGGTGTTCCTGGGCGTAGGCCCCCAGCTTGATTTTCTCCTGCTGCCCCTGCCGGAACCCTTCGATGGCCGCCACTTCCAGCGGCGGGTTGATCTCGTGCTCGGCGTGGCCCTCCTGCCGTTCGGCCTCACGCAGGTTCAGCCCCTTCGCCACCTGCCCGGCGGTCATCGCGCTCGCGATGCCGCGCCCGAGCTGGCGGACGTTGCCCTCAGTCTTGGCCACCCTGTGGTAGCCCCCGGTCTGGACCGCCTTGACCCGGGTTCCGAGGTACGGCAGGAAGCCGTCCACGGCGTCGGGCCCCAGCAGGTCGAGCGGGTTGACCCCCGCACCCGTGGCGAACTGGCCGTACTCGGTGTGCCCCAGGCCCATCGGGACCGCGAGCATCTGCGGATGGATGCCGGGATAGAGGTATGCCGGGGCCTCGATGACGCCGTGCGGCGAGGTGAGCCGCAGGATTTCTCCCTCCCGGACATTCAGCTCGCGCGCCGTCTCCGGGTGCACCTCCACCCAGGAATGCCAGGTGATCTTGGTGACCGGGTCCGGCACTTCCCGCTGCACGGGCCGGTTGGCGGCCCGGCCGTCGCCCAGCGTGGAGGTGGGGAACGCCGAGAAGACGAACTCCCCGTCCCCGTCGAAGGCCGGCGGCGTGTAGCTCACCGCAGTCGAGGCGAGGCTCACCGGCACGGCCGGGGCCGGCTCATAGACACCGCCCCGCGCGAGCGCGGCGCGCCAGGCGTCCTGGCTTCCCCGCCCCGCTGCCGTCCAGGCCTGCCGAAGGTGAGTCTCGTAGTCGGGAGCATCGAACCGTGCCAGGGGGCCCCCGACCGCCTTCGCGGTGCGGAGCAGCACGTCGCCCGTGGCGACCGTGCCCGCTTCGCCGGGAACGTGACCGAACACCGGCTCCATCGCGGGCTGGATGAGGGCATGGATTCCTGCCCGGGGACGGACGTCGTCCCACCGCTCCAGCGCGTGCCGGCCGGGCAGCAGGAGGTCGCAGCCCGCGGCAGTCTCGTCCATGAAGAGCGAGGTGCTGACCTTGAAGCGCACCTTCGCCAGCTTGCCGGCGAAGCCGGCCGATTTCGGGACGGTGTACACCGGGTTGCTCTCGTGCACGATCAGCACGTCCACCTGGCCGGCGTCCATGCCGGCCATCAGGTCGCGCAGGGCGCCGTACCCGTCGCCCGTGTCCAGGTCCGCGCCGAACTTCACCGTCTTCCCGACGTTGCCCGCGATGTAATTGAGCAGGTTGACCGCTGCGCAGAGCTGCACCGCACCCGGGCTCTGGGCCCCGGCACCACCCGCGACCGCGAGACCCGGCCCCTCCGCCGCGAACTCGCGGGCCACCCGGCGGATCACCTCGGCCCCTACCCCGCTCTCCGCGGACGCCTGCTCCGGGGTCCATTCGCCCAGGGCACCGCGCAGCCCGTAGGCATCGGAGGGCGCGCCGCTGCGTTCGCCGAGGATCACGTTGCACATCGCGAGGACGACGGCCGTCTCGGTGCCCGGCTTCACCGGGTACCAGTGGTCGGCGTTCATGCCGGTGAGGCCCATGCGCGGCGTGAACGCCACGTGGCGGGCCATCGTCCCCTCGCCGCTCCCGTGGGATGCCGCATACCCGAGCTGGCTCTCGACCGGTGAGACCCAGGTCTCCAGGAAGTCCGCCCCGAAGGACAGGATGTATTTCGCGGCGGCGAAGTCGTACGCCGGAACCTCGTCCCGGCCGAACACGGACTTGTTCGCGGCGCGGAGGGCCTCGTGGTCCAGCGGGTTGTACCGCACCACCCGGCCGCCGAGGGCGCCGGTCCAGTCGGCAAGCAGGTCCGAGAAGGTCCCGCGCGGCGCACCGGAGATCGCCGCGATCCGCCCGGACGAGCCGCCCACCGCCTCCGCCAGCTTGGCAATCGCCTCGTCCCAGGTGATCGCCTTGAAGCCGTTCCCATCGCGCAGCATCGGGTTCCGCAGCCGTCCCGGGTTGTACAGGGCCTGCAGCGAGCTCTGGCCCAGGCTGCAGAGGCGACCCCGGTTCACGGGGTGTTCCGGATTACCGTCGAGCTTGATCGCGCGACCCTCGCGCGTCTTCACGTGCAGGCCGCAGGCGGCCGCGCACTCGGTGCATGTGCTGGCGTAATAGGTCGCGATGCCGGGCACCTGGTCCTCGGACTGCACGAGGTAGGGCACCAGCTTCTCGATCCGGTCCGTGGAGCAGCCCGAGAGGGCCGCGGCTCCCGCCCCGGTCACGCCGAGAACGGTGAGGAACCTCCGGCGGTCAATCGTGTCGGGCACTTCGTCAGGCATTCCTGCTCCTCATGGGGAGGGCACGTCGGGTCATCGGGGTCGCGGAGCGGCGCGGTGGCAACGGCATCAGTAGTGGCACGCCGTACAGTCGCGGTTCACGTCCCGTTCGATGTGACAGCTGATGCAGAAGCCCATCTGTGTCACGGGATTCACCTTGAACACCTGCGGCATCCGGGCAACGTCGCCATGGCAGGTCATGCAGGCGGTGGGTCCCATCCCCTTGATATGCACCGAATGGGGGAAATGGACGTGGCGGGCGAGGGCGTGAATGCGAACCCATTCGACCGGCTGCCTGTCCGCCCACGCCTTGCGCAGCTTCGCGATCTCCGCCTTGGAGGCGGTGTCGGCCCCGCCGATGACCAGGTGGCAGCCCATGCAGGTCTCGAGGCTCGGGATACCGGGCTCTGACGACACGGCTACCGAGTAGTGGCAGTACTGGCACTGCAGCTTGAACTGGCCGGCGTGAATGTCGTGACGGAAGAAGATCGGCTGGCGCGGACCCTTCAGGCTCGAAGTGTCGGAGATCTGCATCGCGGGGCCCGCCACCGCCGGCGCCGGGGCCTGGGCGGACGCGACCGCGGTTCCCGTGGGACCCGGGGACAGGTACCACGCCCCGGCCGCGGCCGCCGCCACGAACCCGCCCACGATCAGCACCTTGCGCATCATCTCCAACCACCCGAGCTAAGGAAAGGATTCATCGCAAAACGCGACCCGCCCGCCCTCACGGGCGCGCGAAGTTAGTGAAATGATTCACGAGAACGCAAGGGATGACGCGGCCAATCCTCATCCCGCGCGATGCCGGAACACGACCGACACCCGCCCGGCGCGCGCGACAATGCCGGCGCGCGCGCGGACAAAGGCCAGCAACTGCTCACCCTTCATCCGCGTATCCAGCTCCATCCAGCACCACCGCACCGGGCCCGTCTGTTGCCCCGTTCGTACTGCCCGCGCGAGGTCCGGTCCCTGTGCAATGGTCGCCTCGAGGTCGGCGGCCTCGTTCTGCGGCACGGTGAACGTACCGCTCAGGCCGGTCTCCATCACGTGCAGCCAGCAGAGCGGACGCGCGCCGGCCCGGTACTCCCATGCCCACTGCCAGTTCGTCCCGAGGTGCCGCACACGCTCGCGCAGGTCGGGAACGGTGACGAGTCCCGCGCGCACCTCGGCAAAGAGGGCGGCGGCGAGCGGCGGAAGATCGTGCGCGGGAGCATCGGGGCGGGGACGCCGCTCCGGATCCGGGTAGAGATTGCCCCGCCAGAATGCTGAGGATCGACCCACGTGCGGCCTCGTTCTGATGGTCGGCTGAAGCGGCGGGAAGCTAATGCGGCTCCAGCCGTTACGCCAGCGGCCCGGCCTCGCCGCCCGGCCCGACGGAGGGCTCCGCGCCGGATGCCGCGGCCTGGCGCTCATAGAACCGGAACACCTCGATGCCCATCGCCCTGATCAGCGACGCCTCCCGGGCATCCAGCCCGGCCCGGAACACGATTTCCCGGAACGAGCGGAGGACCAGGTCCGGCTGGCGGGTCTTGAAGAAGTCGATCGTCACCAGCGCGCGCTCCCAGTCCCGGAAGAGCCACTCGAGCTGGCCGGATTCCGCCGGCGGCGCCGTGCGCCGGGCGCCGGTCCGGGCTCTGGGAACGCCCGAGCCGCGCGCCACCCACGACTCGTAGCCCATCACCGCAACAGCCTGCGCCAGGTTGAGCGAGGGATAGTCGGGCGAAGTGGGGATCCGGACGAGCGCGCTGCACCGGTCCAGCTCGGCGTTCGTCAGGCCGCTGTCCTCCCGGCCGGCCACGATAGCCACCAGGCCGTCGGCGAGCCGCTCGACCAGGCCGTCCGCGGCCTCGCGCGGGGAGAGCACGGTGCGTTTTGCCGTCCGGGCACGCGCGGTCAGTGCGAATGTGTGCACGCAGTCCGCCACCGCCTCTTCCAGCGTGTCGCAGATCCGGATCTGGTCGACCAGGTCGGCGGTGTTGTGCGCGATCCCCTCGATCCGCCACGGGTCGAACGCCGCGGGCTGGACAAGGCGGATGTCGGGAATGCCAAAATTCTTCGCGATACGCACTGCGCTCGCAATGTTGACGATGTCTTGCGGATTGACGAGGACGAGGATCGGTGCATCCGGCATGGGCATAAGGTAATCGCCCCGCGACAGGCTCAGGCCGCCGCCTCCGCGAACCGAACGTCGTGCCCGCGGGCCTTGAGCGCGGAGAGCATCCCCGAGCGTTCGACCGACTTGAGGAATGCCTCCTCGGGTTCCACCTGACCCTCGTGCACCAGTTGGAGGAGCGCGTCGTTGAGGGTGACCATGCCGACCTTCCGGTTGGTCTGCATGATCGAGGGGATCTGGAATGTCTTCCCCTCGCGGATGAGGTTGCTGATGGCGGGAATGGTGATGAGCACCTCACGCGCCGCCACCCGACCGCCACCCACCTTCCGGCAGAGCACCTGCGAGACGACTCCGCGCAGTGACTCGGCGAGCATCACGCGGATCTGCGACTGCTGGTCGGCCGGGAACTGGTCGATGATGCGGTCGACCGTGGAAGCCGCCGTGGTGGTATGCAGCGTGCCGAAAACGAGATGCCCGGTCTCGGCAGTTTCAATCGCGGTGCTGACCGTCTCCAGGTCGCGCATCTCGCCCACCAGCACCACGTCCGGGTCCTCCCGAAGGGCGGCCCGGAGGGCGGCCTTGAAGGTCTTCGTATGGCTCCCGACCTGCCGCTGGGTGACGAGGCATGATTGGCTCTGGTGCACGAACTCGATCGGGTCCTCGATGGTGAGGATGTGATCCTGCCGCGTCCGGTTTACGAGATCGATCATCCCGGCCAGGGTGGTGGACTTCCCTGAGCCGGTAGGCCCGGTGACCAGCACCAGGCCCTTGCTGAGACCGCAGAGTCGCTGCACCTCGGCACTCAACCCCAGCTCCCCCGCCGTCAGGATTCGCGTCGGGATGACGCGGACCACGGCCATCGGGCCCCGGCGGTCCAGCCCCGCGTTACAGCGGAAGCGCGCCAGCCCGGCGATCTCCCATGCCCAGTCGGCATCCCCGACGGAGTCAAAGGCATCCCGGTCCTTCGGCGCCATGATTGAATAGAGCAATCCACGCAGGGCATCGCCCGGCACCGGCTCATCCCCGGCCCGCTCCAGCCGGCCGGCCACACGGAGAATCGGCGGTTCGTCAGCGCGAAGGTGCAGGTCTGAGGCATCGCGCTCGACCATGAGGCGGAGAAGCGCCTCCATCGCACTGGTGTCCTGGACCACCGCAGCAGGAGTGACCTCGACTCGAGCCGGCAATCCCGCAACGGCCGGTCGCAGGACCGCGACTGTGCCGCCCGGCGCGGACTCCAGGTGGACATTCACGGACCCGGCGGGCGCCCCGTACGTGAAGGACGACCCCTCGGGGGCCCCGGACGGCGCGATCTCCTGCATGAGCGCCATGATCTGCTCTGCACTCAGGGCGTCCCGGGTAACGGGCCGCATTTCGCCGGCACCGCCACACAGCACAGCGACGGAGCCCGGCGCAAAGCGCAGCGCGTCACCGCGCTGGTCGTGGAGAACCTGGATCAGCTTGTCGAGTCGGGCCATGGGGTCCGTGGATGTGAAAGGATCAGTCGTTGGGGCGAATGACGCGGACGTGGCGTCGATGGATGGACCACGTGACGCCGTCCGAATTGAGGCTGAAGAAGCGGCCAATGCCATTCAGGTAATCCAGGGCCCGGTTCCGGATCGGCGGAAGCTCAGCCGCCGCCCAACCCCGGTACTCATCCCCACCGGTCATCATCACCTCGAGTCCGATGTGGCGGGCAGCACCCGCGCGCTCCGGATCGGCCGCGCCGGGAGTGCTCCGACAGGCGACCACTGCCACCTGGTCCTTGGACACGAAGGTGATGCCGCCCCCTTCCAGGCTCACCGGCACGAACTCCTCGTCCCGATTCAACATTTCCAGCAGGCTCTCGGGGCCGTCATGATGCGCGACCCTCGCCTGAAGGTGAAGGTCGCCATGAATGACGAGCCCCTCGGCCAGGATGATCTCGGCGCGAAGCCGCTCGGTAGATGCCCAGTCGCTCATGTCCTCTGGTATCGGCGGGCGCACCGAAAGTCTGAGTGCCTTTCTGCAAGTCACCGTCCCATTTCACCTTACATGATCGCGTGGCACCGGTCACGGACCATCCGGCGCCCGGGCCGTATTGTACTCCTGTCCACGGCACGCTCCACTCCGGCCCGTTACAGACTGCAGCGGGAGCGCGCCGGTGCACTTGCACCCGGTCGAGGAGGGGCCAATGAGCAAGCTCAGATCCCGATTGTGCGTCTCCCTGCTGGCCACCACCGCCCTGGCGGTGGCCTGTGGCGACAATGACAGGGCGGAAACGGCCGCCGACACCACGGCCGCCCTGACCGAAGCCACCGACACGGCCGCGGCGCGGACGGCCCCGGAGGTTGTCCAGGTGTCCATCGGACGAACGCTGGACCGGGAGGGCCTCATCGCGGAGCCGGCGGACAGCTTCGGGGTGCACGACACGGTCTACGCCGTGGTCCGGAGCCGGGGGGCAGGACATCTCGACCTGAAAGCCGTATGGCGATACGAGGATGGACAGGTTGTGACCGAGAGTGCCCGGTCGATCGAGCCGAAGGCGGACGCCAACACCGAATTCCACCTCGTGAAGGCGATGCCGTGGCCGTCAGGGGACTATGCCGTGGAAATCCTGGCGGAGGGGCGGAGCGTTGACATGAAGCAGTTCCGGATCAGGTGACCTGCGGCCGGGGGTTCCCCGCCTCGCTGCCCACCCGGTCCAGGTCATCCCGGTCGAGCCTGAACGTCTCCCATTCCTTCATGGGCACTGCACCGAGCCGGTCATAGAAGTCGATGGCCGGCGTATTCCACTTGAGGACCACCCATTCCATGCGACCACAGTCGCGCTCCCGGGCAAGTGCCGCCAGCCGCTGCATCAGGGCGAGGCCAATGCGCCTGCCACGCGCGTCGGGATGGACGAAAATGTCTTCGAGGTAGAGCGTGGGGCGGGCCAGGAAGGAACTGTAGGTCTCGAGGAAAAGTGCATATCCGACCGCCCGGGTGCCGTCGACGGCCAGAAGAACCTCGATGCGGGGATGGGGGCCGAAGATGTCGCGGGTCAGCCGCTCGCGGGCCGCCTGGTCGGGACGCTCCAGCTTTTCGTAATCCGCCAGCGCGTCAATCAGGTCGAGCAGGACCCCCGAATCGTCCGGGCGGGCGAACCGGATCTCAGGGATACCAGTCATGAACGAATCTCGGCTCCCGCCTGAGCCTCGACCAGCTTGATCGCCTCGAGGTAGTCCGCCTCCTCGCCAAGCTGGGCGCGCGCGGCGGCCAGCAGCTCACTGGCCAGATTTACCATCGGGGTCTGCACCTGTCCCTCCTCGGCGACTCTGGTGGCGATCCGCACGTCCTTGTCCAGAAGGGCAAGCCGGAAGGTGACCGGCCAGGTGCGCGGCAGCACGCGCTCCGGCACCAGCTTTTCGCTGACGAACGACCGGCCGCTCGACGCGTTGAGCACCTCCAGCGCCTTCGGGGCCGGCACGCCGGCCTTCACCAGCGTCACGAGTCCCTCGCCGACGGCCAGGATGTTCACGGCGAGCAGCGCATTGTTCACCGCCTTCATGGCGTGCCCCGCCCCGACCGGGCCCATGTGTTCAATCCGCCTGCCAAATGCCTTCAGGACAGGCAGCGCGCGCTCGAACGTCTCCGTATCTCCCCCCACCATGACCGTGAGGGCGGCCGCCGCCGCGCCATCGGTCCCACCGCTGACCGGCGCATCCGCAAAGGCCACCTGGCGCTCCGCCAGCCGGGCGGCAATGCGCCGGGACGCGCCGGGATCGCCCGAGGTGCAGTCGAGCACGAGCGACCCCGGACGGATGCCGTCCAGGATGCCCTCGCCACCGTCCAGGATCGCCTCGACTTCCCGGGAACTGGGCAGACAGGTGATGAGGACCTCGGCGTGCGCGGCCAGGTCCCGCGGCGTCCCCACCGCGTGCCCGCCGTGCTCACGCACGAACGACACGGCGCGCGCGGCCGTCCGGTTCCAGACGGCAAGATCGTTCCCGGTGACGAGGTGCGCCGCCATCGGCGCCCCGATGGCGCCCAGTCCGGCAAAGCCAACGCGCATGAGGGAAAACTCCAGAGTGGTTGAGTGGTTGAGTCGTTGAGTCGTTGAGTCGCGGGTGCCTGTTCGTCTTCCCTGTTCCCTGTTGCCTTCCCCGCTCCTCCCCTTCCCTCCCAGTCTAATCAGTCCGATTATAACGGCATGACGCGCCCCATCTCTGTGCCCCGAATCGTGCTCACCATCCTGGGCGCCATTCTCGTCCTGTTCATCATCGGCCCCCTGCTCCGCCTGCTGCTGCAGGCCGGGCCGGGCAGCCTCGGCAGCGCTCTCGCCGACCGCGAACTCCAGCAGTCGATACTCCTGACCGTCTTCACTGCCACCATCGCCACGCTCATTGGCGCGCTCCTGGGCGTGCCGCTCGCCTGGATGCTCGCCCGGGCGCGGTTTCGCGGCGCCCGGTTCGTCCAGGGCCTGGTGGACCTTCCGGTCGTCATTCCCCACCCGGTGGCCGGCATCGCGCTCCTGCTGTTTCTCGGCCGCCGCTCCGCCATTGGCGGGACCCTGGCCGACCTCGGGCTCGAGGTGGTGAACCATGTCCCGGGAATCATTGCGGGCATGCTGTTCGTTTCCGTCCCGCTGCTGGTGAGCGGGGCGCGCGAGGCCTTTCTCCAGGTGGACCCCAAGCTGGAGCGCGTCGCCCGCACCCTGGGAGACACGGGATGGCAGGCCTTCCGCCGGGTGACCCTTCCGCTCGCCGGGCGGGGGATCCTGGCCGGGGCGATCCTGGCGTGGGCCCGGAGCGTGAGCGAGTTCGGCGCCATCGTCATCCTGACCTACAATCCGAAGGTCGCGAGCATCCTGATCTTCGACCGGTTTACCGCATTCGGACTCTCGAGCGCCATCCCGGCCGCCATCATCCTGCTCCTCGTGGCACTCCTCGTCTTCGGGCTCATCCGGCTCCTCGAGCCCCCCGCGCCCGGTGATCCGCCTGGACGGGGTGACCGTGCGCGCGGGCGACTTCCTGCTCGAGGACATCAGCTTCACCGTCCCCGAGGGCGGGTATGCGATGATCCTGGGCCCGACCGGGTCCGGCAAGACAACCCTGCTGGAAGCCATCGCCGGGAATGGCCGGCTCGTGCGGGGCCGGGTCGAGCTGCGCGATGAGGACGTTACCGATCGCGCGCCGGAACAGCGCGGAATCGGCTTCGTGTACCAGCACTATCACCTGTTCCCCCACCTCTCGGTCCGCGAGAACATCGCGTATGGCCTCCGGCGGAGGCTCCCGCCGGGGGCGAGGGAGGAGCGGGTCCGGGAGCTGGCCGATCTGCTCGGCATCACGACCCTGCTCGACCGCGCCCCCGCCGGGCTGAGCGGCGGGGAGCAGCAGCGCACGGCACTGGCCCGGGCGCTCGCGCCGCGCCCCCGCATCCTGCTGCTCGACGAACCCTTCGCCGCCGTCGACCCGGCCACCCGCCGGGGGCTGCGCGGCGACCTGCGCGAGCTTCATGAGCGGGAGGGGATCACGACCCTCCAGGTCACCCATGATTTCGACGACGCGCTCCGGATGGGCGATCATGTCGCCATCCTCTCCGAGGGTCGCATCGTGCAGCAGGGCCGGCCGGAGGAGGTTTTCCGCTATCCGGGGTCCGCGTTCGTCGCGCGTTTCACGGGCGCCGGGAATGTGCTGGCCGGCGAGGTCTTGCCGGAGGGGCCGTCGGACGGGGATGGCCGTTTTGCCGGGCGCTTCCGGAGCGGACCGCTCGCCTTCGATGTCGTCACCGACCGGAGCGGGCCGGTCCATGCCATCCTGCGACCGGAGGACATCGTGGTCAGCCGGCGGGCGCACGAGGGTTCGGCGCGGAACCGGATCCAGGGCAGGGTTGTCCGGCTGGAGCGGGCCGGGCCGGTCACCCAGGTCTTCGTGGACGTGGGCCGGCCGCTCGTCGCCAGCATCACCACCGCCTCCGCGGAGGAGATGGCCCTCGCCCCCGGCGACGACATCGCCCTCACCTTCAAGGCGATGGCGGTACACCTGGTATGAAAAAACCGGGGAGGCCCTTCACCGTTCGCCGTTCACCGTTCACCGTTTACCGTTAGGACATGCCCCCCCGCCTCATGCACGTCGACCTCGATGCGTTCTTCGTGGAGGTCTGCCGGCAGCGACATCCGGAACTCCGGGATATCGACCTGCTCGTCGTAGGCGGACGCCGCGAGAGCCGCGGGGTGGTACAGTCGGCTTCGTACGGAGCGCGCCGGTTCGGGGTGCGGAGCGGGATGCCGGTCCAGCAGGCCGTGCGGCTCTGCCCGGCGGCCACGTTCTTCCAGGGGTCCTTCAGCCATTATCGGGAGGCCTCGCGCGCGGTCCGGAGCGTGCTCCGCGAGTTCTCCCCCGTCGTCGCCATGGCCTCGCTGGACGAGGCGTACCTCGACTTCAGCGGCACCGAGCGCCTCTATCCCGTGTCGCTCCTGCCCGTGGCCGAACGGATCCGCGACGCGGTGCACGGCGCGACGGGCCTCGACTGCAGCGTGGGCATCGGACCCAACCGGATGATCGCCAAGATCGCCAGCGATGCCGCCAAGCCGCGGGGGCTGCTGGAAGTGCGCTCCGGCTGGGAGGAGGGCTTCATCGCGGGCCTGCCACTGCAGGCGCTGCCCGGCATCGGCCCCCGCACCGCGGAGCGGCTGGCGCTGGTGGGTCTCAAGACCGTGTGGGAGGTGCAGCAGAAATCGGTGGGGGAACTGGAGCGTCTGGTCGGGCGCGAGGCGTCCCGGCTCAAGCATCGGGCGCACGGGCACGGGGGCACCAGCCTGCGTGCCGGCCGGGCTGCCAGGTCGATCAGCCGGGAGACGACCCTGGCCGTCGACTCCGAAGATCCGGCCCGGCTGGAGCGACTGCTTACCCTCTTTGCCGCCCGCATCGGAGCCGAACTCCGCGACAGCGGCCTGGTGGCGCGGACCGTCACGCTCAAGCTCCGCCACGGAGACTTCCGGACCGTGACCAGGAGCCGCACCCTGGACGAGCCGACCGATCTCGACGACGAGATCCTCCGGACGGCACGGGCATTGTTCACTCCCGCGTTCGAGGAGGCCCGCGCCCGCGGCCAGGGCGTGCGCCTCCTCGGCATCGCCGCGACCAACCTGCTGGAAGCCGCGCCCCCGGACCTGTTCGAGCCGCCCGAGCGCACCAGGAGCCGCGACCTTACGCGCGCGCTCGACCGTGTGCGCGAGAAGTACGGCTTCGATGCGCTGAAGAAGGGGGAACTGATCGAGAAAAAACGCGCGGAATAGGAAGCCGGGGGACGAGACCTCCCGGGCACGTCGCACCGCCCACCGTGTTACCGCTGGAAATCCTACTCCGTGAAACGGAGTCCCACTGCTCCGCCCTGGTCGGTGACCCTTGGTCCCAGCCCCGTGAACCGCGCCGTCCGGCCCTCCCGGTCGCGCGCCTCGACGCTGCTGTTACTGAAGAGCGGGTAGTACCCGATCGGCTGGCGGGCTGCCCCTGGCGCAACCTGGCAGCCGCAGTCCTGTTCGGCGGCCGTTCCGGAGTTGACCGTGATCCGGAGCGGACCGGGGGTCGCGTTGGTGATGAGCGGGGCGAACCAGGCCTGCATCTCCCTCACGCGGAATCAGGTCGAGCACCTGCCGTCGCGGCGGATGATCCAGCGTGATCTCCCCCTCGACGGCCGCACCCACCGGGTCCCCGTTCGCGAGCCGGCGGCGCACCAGGGACCACTCCACGACGGCGGGCCGTCCGCGGCGGAGCACGAACCGGCTCCGCCCGCCGGCAGTCAGCCGCGCCTCCCGGCCATTCACCCTGACCGTGACCGGTTCCACCATCCGGTTCACCAGCACGAGGCGCGGGCGGGTCCACTGGAAGAGCGCGACCGCCAGCACCGCGACCACCAGCGCGGTGACCATCCAGCCCGCACGGGAACGTCCGCGTGCTGCCGGGGCCGCCTCCAGCGCGACGGTCGGGGCATCGGCTTCCAGCCGTCGCGCAATGACTTCCGTGCTGACCGGGTCCTGGGTTCCGCTGGAGCGCCCCTGCGAAAGCGCGTCCCGCAGCATGCCGATCGACTGATACCGGTCGTCGGGGTTCTTCTCAAGACAGCGCAGGATGACCTGGCTGAGCCAGGCCGGAATCTGCGCGTTCATGGTGCTCGGCCGGGGTGCCGGCTCGGCAATGTGCTTGCCCACAATCTCCTGCGAGGTACTTCCCTCGAACGGCGGCACGCCCGTCACCATGTGGTAGAGCAGCGCGCCCACGGCATAGATGTCGGAGCGATGATCGATGTCCCCGCGGCCCAGCGCCTGTTCCGGGCTCATGTAGAGCGGGCTGCCGATGGTCACGCCGGCCTGGGTAAGTCCGCCGTCGCGGTCGAGCTGCTTCGCGATGCCGAAGTCCAGCAGCAGGATTCGCCCCGTGCCCTGCTCCAGCTGGATGTTGTCCGGCTTGATGTCGCGGTGCACCAGGCCCTGGCGGTGGGCATATTCCAGCGCATCCAGCGCCGGCCGCAGGATGGCGACCGCACGATCGACCGGCAGGGCGCCCTGGACGCGCAGCAGTTCCCCCAGGGTCTGCCCCTCGATGAACGGCATGGCGTACCATGTAAGGCCGCTGCCGCTCCCGACGAAGTGGATCGGCAGGATGTTGGGATGTGCCAGGCGCGCCAGCGCCCGTGCCTCTTCGCGGAACCGGTCGAGCATTGACTCGGTCCACGCGATGTCCGGCCGCAGTACCTTCACCGCGAGGCGGCGCTGAAGATCGCGATCCCAGACTTCGAATACCTGGGCAAAACCACCCTGCCCGACGAGTCCCCGCACCTCATAGCCTGCGCCGAGAGCCTCCTGGAGCTTCCCGGCCAGTCCTCCCGTCATCCCGGGGGAACGGCGCGGTGGGGTGGGCACAGTGGGGACAGAAGGATGCATCTGGCGGTATACTCGCGCCGCAGGACGTACAGGTGGCGGGTATCATGCCTTCAATGCTCCATCACCGGGGAGCGTTGTCAACGGGCGGACAGGCGGACGGGCAGACCGAAGGAGCGACATCTCGACCAACGACTAACGATTCCCTTTTGCCTTTTCCCTTTTCCCTCTTCCCCTCATCTCTTCGATCTCCCCCTCCCAGAACTCCACCGCCCGACGCATGTGCACCGGATCCCCGTGCAGCCGGGTGAGCATCACCGCCCCCTCCAGCGACGCGACGAAGAGGCTCGCCGTGCCGGGCGCGTCCACATTCTTGCGGAGCTCATGCGCGCGAATGCCCTCGACCAGGATCAACTCGACCACCCGGCGCCACGTGTCCATGACCGCGGCAGCACGGTCGCGGAGCAGCGGGTTGGTGTCATCACTCTCCATGGCGGTGTTCATGACCGGGCAGCCGCCGGGCAGCGGAGGGCGCACGATGTGTTCACGATAGACCCCGAGCAGCGCCCGCAGCCGTCCGGCCGCATCCGGCACGCCGACCAGCGCGGTGGCGAAGCGCTCCTCGAAGGCCTGCGCGGCGTGGTCGAAGGCAGCAAGGGCGAGCTCATCCTTCCCGGTGAAATGCCGGTAGATTCCACCCTTCTGGAGCCCGGTCACTTCCATGATGTCCGCGAGGGAAGTGCCCGCGACACCCTGCTGGTTGAACAGGGCGGCCGATTGCCGGATGATGGTGGTACGGGTGCGGTCGCCCTTGCCCATCTGCCCTCCAGAGAAAGAGACCGAACGGTCTCAACAATATAGCGTCGAATGAGTCAGGCTGGGGATCGCCCGGATGCCCGCCCCCAGGGCTGTAAGTCGTTCGGTTTCATGTTGTTCAGCCTGAGAAGGGCAGTGCCCTGACCTCGCCTGCCGATCAGGGTGTGTTTCCCCCGGGCGGGGTGGCCTTCATAATTAGTGTGGGGTTGTGCAGCCGGAGGCCCCGCTTCTCATGACCGGATCGGATCAGATGACTGACGTGATGAACCCCCAGCGCGCGCCCGCCGCCCGGAAGCCCTCCGAGATGCTGGCCAGCGAAGCCGAGGCCCGTGAGGTGGCCGAGGCGGCGCGTGAGAAGGAATGGAAGGCTCCCAGTTTCGTGCGGCAGCTGTTCGAGGGTAACCTGCGACTCGACCTGCTCGACCCCTTTCCCGAGGTCGACCCCGCGGAGCTGGAGCGGGCCCGTCCGTTCATGGAGCGGCTTGAGAAATTCATGCGCGAGCGGGTGGACAGCGGGAAGATCGACCTCGAGGGGAAGATCCCCGGCGAGGTGATCCAGGGACTCCGGGAAATCGGGGCCTTCGGCATCAAGATCGCCGAGGAATACGGCGGCCTCGGGCTCTCCCAGACGAGCTACACGCACGCCATCGGCCTGGTCACCAGTCTCGACGGCAACCTGACCGCGCTGCTCTCCGCGGCGCAGTCGATCGGCGTGCCAACCCCGCTCAAGCTCTTCGGCACACCGGAGCAGAAGAAGAAGTACCTCCCGCGCCTGGCGAGGGGGGCGGTCTCCGCATTCGCCCTCACGGAGGACGACGTCGGTTCGGATCCCGCCGGGCTCAGCACCACGGCAACGCTGTCCGAGGATGGTACACACTACGTCCTGAACGGCGAGAAACTCTGGTGCACCAATGGCACCATCGCGGAGCTGATGGTCGTGATGGCCCGGACCGGCCCGAGGAGCATCTCGGCGTTCATCGTGGAAACCGACTGGGAAGGCGTGGACACGTCGCACCGGCTCCACTTCATGGGCCTCAGGGCGCTGGAAAACGGCGTCATCAAGTTCAAGAACGTGAAGGTGCCGAAGGAGAACCTGCTCTGGGGGGAGGGTAAGGGCCTCAAGCTCGCGCTGATCACTCTCAACACCGGTCGGCTCACGCTGCCCGCCTCGTGCGTGGCCGCGGGCAAGAAGTGCCTGGAGATCGTGCGACCCTGGGCGGCAACCCGGGTCCAGTGGGGACAGCCGATCGGCAAGCACGACGCCATCGCCCAGAAGATCGGCCGTATGGCCGCCGACACCTTCGCCATGGAGGCGGTGAGCGACCTGGCCAGCGGCATGGCCGATCGTGGCGGGTACGACATCCGCCTCGAAGCGGCGATGGCAAAGATGTGGAATACGGAGACCGGCTGGCGGATCGTGGACGACACCCTGCAGATCAAGGGTGGCCGCGGGTATGAAACCGAACAGAGCCTCGCCAGCCGCGGTGAACGCCCGGATCCGGTGGAGCGAATGATGCGGGACTTCCGGATCAACCTGATCTTCGAGGGCTCGAGCGAGATCATGCGCCTGTTCATTGCCCGCGAGGCGGTGGACACCCACCTGAAGGTGGCCGGGGCGCTGATCGACCCGAAGACACCGCTCTCCGCCAAGATCCCCGCCTTCTTCCGTGCGGCCGGTTTCTATGCCTGGTGGTATCCGAAGCAGTGGCTCGGCTGGGGCTGGTGGCCCCGCTACGGCAAGTACGGCCCGCTCGCGACGCACCTGCGCTTCGTGCACCGGGCGAGCCGGCACCTCGCCCGCACGCTCTTCCACGCCATGATCCGGTTCGGGCCGAAGCTGGAAAAGCGTCAGGCCGTCCTCGGCCGGATGGTCGAGATTGGTGCCGAGCTGCTGGCCAT
Organism: uncultured Gemmatimonadales bacterium; assembly: GCA_963825055.1. Taxonomy (GTDB): domain Bacteria; phylum Gemmatimonadota; class Gemmatimonadetes; order Gemmatimonadales; family GWC2-71-9; genus CAWGSK01. The sequence goes on along the minus strand of CAWGSK010000002.1, from coordinate 66,871 downwards.
CTCGGCGGCATGCACGCGGGCACACCAGATCGCGCAGCGTGACGGGAAGCGGCACGACGCCATCGCGCTGGCCGACCTCTTCAGCAACCAGTCGCGGCGGCGCGTGGCCGACCGCTTCCACCAGATCTGGCACAATGACGATGTGCAGACCTACGGCGTCGCCATGGACATCATCAACGACCGGATGACGTGGCTGGAAGACGGCATCGTGCGGGAATCCTGACCATGGCTATCGCCGAGGGACGCACGATCCCGTTCACCGGACCGGAGACCATCGACGTCGGGGTGCTGGAGACGTTCGGATACGAGGGGCCCGCCCAGGAAATCGTGACGGAGACGCCCGAGTTCAGCGCCGTCTGCCCCTACAGCGGCCTGCCCGACTACGCGACGCTTCGCATTACCTACGTCCCGCGTGCGAAGTGCATCGAGCTCAAGAGCCTCAAGTATTACGTCACGAGCTACCGGAGCGTTGGCATCTTCCAGGAACACGCCACCGCCCGGATCGCGGAAGACCTTTTCCGCGTCCTCGAGCCGGCCTCGCTCTCCGTGACGACGGTGTACAACGTGCGGGGCGGGTTCCTGACGACGTGTACGGTGAGGTTGCCGGAACAGACAGTGATTAGTGATTAGTGAGTGATTAGTGCATTACGGGATGATCCCTGCACTGAGACACTACTCACTAATCACTACTCACTCTTCGCTACCCGCTACCTGCTACTGACTACTCGCCGCCTTTCGCCAGCCCCGCCGAAGGCTGGGCCGGGCTCGGCGGGGTAACGTCCTCCTTCGGGCCACGCTCCAGCAGTCGCGGCAGGTTGGCCAGTTCGAAGGCGGTGACCGCCATGACGGCGGACGCCTGGATCAGGTCACCCGAAACGGCGTGGTCATAAGTGTCCACCTGGCTGTGGTGGGTATGCCCGTACCCCCGGGATTCCTGGTCGAAGTTGAAGCCCGGCACCCCGTACGGCAGGAACGAGAGGTGGTCGGTGCCGCCCTTGTTCGCGTTGCGGACCCGGTCGGCCCCGAGGTCGGCCACGGGGGCGAGCAGTTCCTTCCACAGGCCATCGAATTCTTCCCTGCCCTGCAGTGCCTGCCCCACGATCCGCCCCGTCCCGTTATCCAGCACCATCACGGCCTGGATCCGGTCCGCTTCACCGGCGTGCGCGGCCGCGTAGGCGCGCGAGCCGAGCAGCCCCTGCTCCTCGCCGCTGAACAGGATGAACCGAATGGTGCGCTTCGGAGTCATGCCGGACTGTGCGATCGCGCGGGCGGCCTCCAGCACCACCATCGAGCCCGTGCCGTTGTCCGTGGTACCGGTGCCCAGGTCCCAGCTGTCGAGGTGCGCACCCAGGATGACGACTTCATCCGGCTTCTCGCTGCCGCGAATCTCGGCCACGGTGTTCCACTGGGTTTCCGGCCGTGTGCCAAGGGTGTTCGTGATGCTGGCGGAGAAACGCGGGATCTGCCCCATCTCGACCAGCCGGTCCAGCATGGCATAGTCCTCATGGGCCAGGACGAGTAGCGGCAGCGGCGAGACCCGGTTGGGGCTTCCGCTCATGGTCATGAGACCGAACTCCTTGGAGCCGTCACGGAGCTGCCCCAGGGCTCCGGCCTGCTTCAGCAGGTACGGAAGGTCCACCGAGAACTGGCGGGCGGCTTCCCGCGCAGCCCGGGACGTGTCGCGCGGCGCGCGGAACCGGGCCCGCATCATCTCGCGCCGGGCGGCCGAGTCCTCCGCGGACATGGCCGGACCGTCGGGATTCCAGATCGGGGCCGCGTCACCGGTCATGAGCCAGGCGCCCTTGAGCCGGGCCCGGTTGGCGTCGAAGTCCTCCCGGGACCGCACCTCGACCTTGACCACCGGACCAGTGCGGGTGGCTCCTCCAGTGCCCGCGGTCCACGCCCAGCTGTGGGCGGTCACCTGGCGGGCGAATGGTTCCACGAGCGCCGCCTGAACCGGCCCCCGGCTCCACGAGACGCCGAAGGTGTAGGGCTCGAGCTGGGCCTCGAGGCCATAGTTCCGGAACCGCCCGGCGGTCCATTCGTTGGCGCGACGCATGGCGGGGGAGCTCGACAGCCGCGGGCCGATGACGTCGGCCAGGTGCTGAAGATTCTGCATGACCTCGGAGTGGTTCATGGCCTGGTCACGGATGGCGCCGATGCCGGACGTATCCACGGCCATCTGGGCGTGGGCAGTCGGGGCGGCGGCGGGGAGGGCGGCGGCGAGGATGCCGGCCAGGAACAGGCGTCGCATGGGGACCTCGGTTGAAGGGATCGGACGAAAGGATAATTGCGGGGCGCGGCCCACCCCGGTATACGGCGGAGGGCACCGGATTGTTGCGCCGGCTCATGGCGGAGGCGCCAGCCCGAGCAGCGTGTCGGCCAGGGACTCAAGGTAGTCCGCCCGGGCCACGGACTCGCGCCAGCGTGCCGGAATCGCCCCGAGACCGTCCCGCGCCCCCATCAGCGCCCCGGTGACAGCAGCATTCGTGTCGGTATCCCCGCCGGCGTTCGCCAGCCAGGTGAGGCCACGCTCCAGCACCGGCTCGTGATACGCAAACCACAACGCGATTTCCACCGTGTGGATCACCCCCCCGGGCGGATCGGCGGTCACGGGCAGCCCCTCTTTCCCGCGGAGGGGGACCCGGCGCACCGCCTCGACCAGTTCCGCGGGGGCGTCGTTGGTGCGGAGGACGTCGATCACGTCCGGCACGAAGTCGCGGTAGCCGCTGAGCAGTCGGGCTGCCGCGACATTGACGGCCACCGCGCCCCAGGCGCACCGCTCATCGGGATGGAGGAGCCGGGCCACGTGCCAGGACCCGCTGACGAGGTTCTTCGGGGTGGCGAGGGTGGCCAGGGCGATCGGAATGCAGCGGGCCAGGCTGCCATTGGAGGCCCGGCCACCAGTGTCGGAGGGTGGGGCATCGTGCGTGGCGATGTGGTCCAGGGCGCGGCGGGTCCAGTCGCCGATGCCGCGACCATCCTGCTGCCGCCAGACGACGGCACGGTGGGCCATCGCCCTCATGTCCACCTGCCCGCTCGCCAGCGCCTCGGCGGTGATGACGGCCAGGGCGGTATCGTCGTCCCAGGGACTTTCCGCGGTATCCTGCCGCAGGATGTCCGTCAGGCCATCGGGAAACACCGCCCGGATCGCGTCCGGGGTTTCCAGCAGTTCCGTGGGGAGGCCGAGCGCATTGCCGGCGGCCAGGCCCATGAGGCAGCCGCGGCCACGATCCTGGCGCGAGGGGGTGTCGGGAGACATGGGCAGGGCCTATTCAGGTTGGCCGGAGGACCGGCTATCTTGCGACCGTTCGTTACTGCTCACCATGACAGCGAGTGCCGTCGTGCCGAAAGATACGCTGACCATTACCGACAACCGAACCGGGAAGACGTACGACGTCCCGATCACCGACGAAACCATCCGGGCCATGGACCTCCGCCAGATCAAGGTCTCGGAGGACGAGTTCGGGATGATGACGTACGATCCCGCCTTCACCAATACGGCGGCCTGCCGCAGCGCCATCACCTTCATTGACGGTGACAGGGGCATCCTCCGTTACCGTGGCTATCCGATCGAACAGCTCGCCGAGAAGGCCTCGTTCCTCGAAGTGGCCTACCTGCTCTGCGAAGGGGAACTGCCGACCCAGGCCCAGCTGGACAGCTTCGTGCACGACATCCGGTACCACACCTACGTCCACACGAACGTCACCAAGTTCCTGAGCGGCTTCCGCTACGACGCTCATCCCATGGGGATGCTGCTCGGCACGATCGGCGCCCTCAGCACGTTCTACCCGGACGCGAAGAACATCCGGGACCCCCAGAACCGCTACGTGCAGCGCGTGCGGCTCCTCGCCAAGATGCCGACCATCGCCGCGTTCGCGTTCCGCCATTCGCGCGGCCTGCCCTACGAGTTTCCGCGGAACGACCTGGACTACATCGGCAACTTCGTCAACATGACCTTCAGTATCGGCGGGCGGCACGAGCCGAACCTGGTGCTCCAGCGCGCGCTCGAGATTCTCCTCATCCTGCACGCCGACCACGAGCAGAACTGCTCGACCAGCGCGGTACGTGCCGTCGGCTCCAGCGAGGTGGACCCGTTCTCCGCCGTCTCGGCCGGGATCGCGGCCCTGTACGGTCCGCTGCATGGCGGCGCGAACGAGGCCGTGCTCCGGATGCTGGACCACATAGAGAACAAGGCCGCCATCCCCGCCTTCATCGAGCGGGTGAAGAAGGGCGAAGGGCGGCTCATGGGGTTCGGCCACCGGGTCTACAAGTCCTACGACCCGCGGGCGAAGCTCATCAAGAAGGTGGCGTACGACGTGTTCGAGCAGACCGGGCTCAACCCGAAGCTGGAGATCGCGCTCGAGCTCGAGCGTATCGCGCTCGAGGACGAATACTTCATCTCCCGGAAGCTCTACCCCAATGTGGACTTCTACAGCGGGCTGATCTACCAGGCGATGGGCTACCCTACCGACTACTTCACGGTGCTCTTCGCCATCGGGCGGACGCCGGGCTGGCTGGCGCAGTGGGAAGAGATGCTGCTGGACAAGGAGCAGAAGATCGCCCGGCCCCGACAGATCTACACGGGATACGACGAGCGGCCCTTCGTGCCGCTCGTGGCCAGGAGCGGCGCTGAGAAGTGAGGAGTAGGGGCAGGCGGTGAGAAGGACGAGGGGAGAAACAGGAAGTCAGCGGGGGGCGGTGCCGGTGGCGCCGCCCCTTCGTGTCATCGGGACCGGCCGTCGGCGCCTTCCACCGGGATGTCCCCTTCGAGGTAGGTGTACCCCTCGAGCCCGGCAACGTAATCGGCGATGAAGCCGTTGGCCTCCTGCCGCGTGAGCGACTTCGTGTTGCTGACCTTGCGCCGGAAGGTGGCGAGCAGGTCCGCCGCGCCGAACTGCACGTAGTTGAGCACCTCGGTCACCGTATCACCATGCACCAGGTCCGTAATCTCGTACCCACCCGGCATGAGCTGGATGTGCACCGCGTTCGTATCTCCAAACAGGTTGTGCAGGTCGCCCAGGATCTCCTGGTACGCCCCGGTCAGGAAGATGCCGAGGATGTAGGGCCGGCCGTCCTCGAAGGGGTGCAGCTCGAGGTAGGGCTTGCCCTTCCGGCCGCCGGTAAACCGGTCGATCACGCCGTCGGAGTCGCAGGTGATGTCATGCAGGGTCCCCCGCCGAGACGGGGCCTCGTCCAGCCGGTGGATGGGCATGATCGGGAAGAGCTGGTCGATCGCCCATTTATCGGGCAATGACTGGAAGAGGGAAAAGTTGCAGAAGAACCGGTCGACCAGGAGCGTCTCCAGTTCGGACGAGATTTCGGGGTAGCTCCCCCGGTCCTCGCCGATCAGCCCCGCCACCCCGTTCATCAGGCAGAGGTACAGGAGTTCCGCGTCGGCCCGCTCCTCGAGGGATAGAACGCCGCTGATGTACATCTCCTGCGCGCGCTGTTTGGCGAACGTCGCGTCATGGACGATCTCCCGCACCCGGTCCAGGTGCATGTCCGCCAGCTCGTTGGCCATCTCACGAAGCAGCGGGTGGGCGTCCTCCCCCACCACCGGCGGGATCGGCTCGACCTGGGACTCGACGTCAATCACGTTCACGAGCAGGAGCGAGTGGTGCGCGGTGATGGCCCGGCCCGATTCGGAGATCAGGTCCGGCATCGGCAGGCCGGCCTCGCGACAGGCATTGCCGAGGGTGTACACGATGTCGCTCGCGTACTCACGGACACTGTAGTTCATGCTGGCCGAGCGGGTGGAACGCGACCCGTCATAGTCCACCCCGAGCCCGCCACCGACGTCCACCCACCGGATGTCGAACCCCATCTGCCGGAGTTCGGCGTAGTAGCGCGAGATCTCCTCCAGCGCCGTCTTGATCTGGCGGATGTCGGTGATCTGGCTGCCGAGGTGGAAGTGCACCAGCTTGAGGGTGTCCTGCCGGCCGGCCTGGCGGAGCCGGGTGAGCAGCTTCATCAGCTCGACGGAGCTGAGGCCGAACTTGGACTTCTCGCCGGCGCTCTTGGCCCAGCGGCCCGCGCCCTCGCTCGACAGCTTGATCCGCACGCCCAGGGTGGGCTGCACGCCCATCTCGTCGGCGGTGCGCAGCAGCGGCTCGAGTTCGTTCAGCTGCTCCAGCACGACGACCACCGTATGGCCCAGCTTCTGGCCCATGAGCGCGAGCCGGTGGAATTCCTCGTCCTTGTACCCGTTGCAGACGATGATGTGGTCGGGACTCTCGCTCAGGCCGAGGATCGCCTGGAGCTCGCCCTTGCTGCCGCACTCGAGGCCCACCCCGAAGGGCGTCCCGAACTCCACGATTTCCTCGACCACGTGGCGCTGCTGGTTGACCTTGATGGGATAGACGGTCGTGTAGCTGCCCTCGTAGCCGAACTCCTCGATGGCCTGGCGGAATTCCCGGGCGAGCATCTCGATCCGGGACTTGAGGATGTCGGAGAACCGGAGCAGTACGGGCAGCTGCACGCCCTGGTCGTTCAGGTCGAGCGCGAGCTGGTAGAGGTCGAGGCCGCGGTCGGGGTCGGCGTCCGGATGGACGGCGACATGTCCCGCCTCATTGATGCGGAAGTAGCCGAGCCCCCAGCGCTGGAGATTGTACAGCTTTTCCGAGTCCTTGATGGACCAGGGCGTCATGGCGATGGCACTCCTCCGGACGGCGTAAGGGGCACAATGATAATGCCCACGGGGCCCTGACGGTATGCCCGCGGCTTGCCCGCGGGCCCGGGATGGTGCCACACTCCGAGGTCCCGAACCCGGAGCCGGCATGACCCCCCTCGAAGAATTCGCAGCCTCATGGCAGAGCCTGTGGGCTGACACCGTTCACGTCCTGCCCCGCCTCCTGCTGGCGACCCTCCTCCTCATTGTCGGCTGGGCGCTCGCCCGGCTGGTACGGCGGCTCGCCATCCGGGGCCTGCGCCTCCTCCGGGTGGATGCGCTCGCCGAGCGCTCCGGCATCGATGACTTCCTGGTGGAAGGAGGGGTACGGCAGACGGCCGTGACCCTGATCGCCAACCTGCTCTACTGGATCGTCGTCTTCGGCATCCTGCTCGCGATCCTGAACAGCCTCGGCATGATGGCCGCGCGCCACCTGCTGGACGAGGTCGTCCTGTATCTCCCCCGGGTCTTTGCCGCCGTGGTCGTTCTCATGTTCGGCACCCTCTTCTCCCGGTTCGTCCGCGGGGCCGCGTATACATACCTGAACAACGTGGGTATCGCGGGCGCGCGGCTGATTGCCACCCTGGCGCAGTGGGCCGTCCTGCTCTTCGTCCTGTCGCTCGCGCTCGAGCAGCTCGCCGTGCAGAGCCAGGTGCTGGTCTCCGCGTTCCAGTTCGCCTTCGGGGGCCTCTGTCTCGCGCTTGCACTGGCCTTCGGCCTCGGCGGCCGCGAATGGGCGGCGCGGATTCTCGACCGGACCTTCGAATCGGGCGGGCGGGCATGATCATCGACTCCCATGTCCACCTGAACAACTATCACGACGAAGAAGCCGACGGACTGCTCCAGAACCTGGAGACCCTGCGACGGACCATGCGGCGCAACCGGGTCGACGTCGCCCTCATTCTCACTTCCTACAAGGAAAATCCCGGCCGGCCGTCGACCCGGGCGGTGCTCGAGGCCACCAGCGGGCTCACCGACGTCTACGTGGTCGCGGGTATCGACCGCGCCCGCCTGGACGACGGCTTCCTGGGGCCGATCCGCGAGCACCTGCAGGACGGCACCGTTCGCGGCCTCAAGCTGTACCCCGGCTACCAGCCGTTCTATCCCCACGACCCGGGTCTCGAGCCCGTCTACGCGCTGGCGAAGGAGTTCCGCGTCCCGGTGATGATCCACTCCGGTGACACGTATTCCCCGAGCGGCAAGGTGAAATACTCGCATCCGCTGCACGTGGACGAGGTGGCGGTGGACCACCCCGACATCAATTTCGTGATCTGCCACATCGGCAACCCCTGGATTCGTGACTGCATGGAGATCGTCTACAAGAACGCCAACGTCTTCACGGACATCTCCGGCCTCGTTCTCGGCAACTTCACGGACCGGTTCGAGCGGTACATGCGCCGCCAGCTCGAGGAGATGCTGCTCTACGGCGTGGAGGCGGAGAATGTGCTCTTCGGGACGGACTGGCCAATTTCATCCATGGAGACCTATCTCGAGTTCATGGAGACCCTGAAGATCCCCCGCGAGGATAAGCGGAAGATCATGGCGGAAAACGCCGCGCGGATCTTCCGGCTGCCCGTCCGCGAGATCGGGGGGCCCATGGGCGCGCTGCGCGACTGGCTCACGTGATACCGCCACGCCCCGCCTGGTGAACCAGGAGACAGGCGGAACGGGATCGCGATCGCATCCACCGCCGGCCAGCTCCGTGTATTCCGTGTTTTCGTTGTCCGCCGTGCAGGCCTGGCCGAGCCGGGTTTCCAGCCATTCTGCGGTTACCTTTCGGGGAAACCCCGGAAGGTGGTCCCGCAATGCGCTGGTCGTTCCGTCTGGCCCGGGTCATGGGCACGGACATCAAGGTCCACGTGACGTTTCTGCTGCTCCTGGCCTGGTTCGCCTGGGCCGACTGGCAGCAGGGCGGCACCGCGGCCGCCATTGCCACGACCACCACCCTCCTCGCCATTTTCGCGTGCGTGCTCCTGCATGAGTTCGGCCACATTCTGATGGCACGACGCTTCGGCGTGCGCACGCCGGACGTGATCCTGCTTCCCATCGGCGGCATGGCCCGGCTGGAACGGATGCCGGACGAGCCCAGGCAGGAGTTCCTCATCGCCATCGCGGGCCCCCTCGTGACCCTGGGCCTCGCGGTGCTCTTCCTCGGGCTGGGCCTGCTCCTGGGGCAGCCGTTCCTGGTGGACGAGGCCACGCCGCTCACCATCCCGCTGGTCCCGACGCTGTTCTTCCTGAATGTCATCCTTCTCCTGTTCAACCTCATCCCGGCGTTCCCCATGGACGGCGGGCGCGTCCTTCGCGCGCTCCTGGCCAGCCGTCTCGGGCTGGTCCGGGCCACGCGCATCGCCGCCCGCGTCGGGCAGGTGCTCGCGATCGGGTTCGTCGTGGCGGGGCTCGGGATCATCCCGGGGCTGGACGGCAACATCATCCTCGTGCTGATCGCGCTGTTCATCTTCACCGGGGCCGGCGCCGAGGCCGCGGCGGTCGAGACCCGGTTTGCGGGGGCAGGGCTCACGGTCGATGGCATGATGATGACGCGGTTCCAGTCGATTCCGGTGCACGCCCGCCTGACCGACGCCGCGCGCCTGCTCCTCGAGGGCGACCAGAAGGAGTTCCCGGTGGTGGACAACCTCGGACGGGTGGAAGGGCTCCTCACCCGCGACCAGCTGATGCGGGGCATCGAGCTGCGGGGGCAGGACTCCACGGTCGCGGAATCCATGACGGCGCACGTACCACAGCTCGGGCCCGAGGTTCCCTTCCCCGTCGCGCTCGCGCACCTGCGCGCCAGCCGGATGCCGGCGCTGCCGGTGGTGGACGCCGCCGGCGCGCTGGTCGGGCTGCTCAGCCTGGAGAATATCGCCGAAATCATCCGGCTCCGGAAAGCGCGCGGCGAGCTGTGACCCTCGCGATCGTCGAACGTACCACGGACCTGCCCCACCCAGCCGAGGCCGTCTACGCCTGGCACACCCGTGCGGGGGCCTTCGAGCGGCTCGCCCCGCCGTGGGAGCCCGTCACCGTGGTCGAGCGACACGGCACGATCGAGGAAGGGCGCGTCACCCTGCACGTCCCCATCGGGCCGCTCCGCACGACCTGGATCGCCGAGCACCACGATGGGATCCCCGGGCGGGAGTTCCGCGACCGGCAGGTGGAGGGTCCCTTCGAGACCTGGCATCACATTCACCTGTTCGAGCCGCTGCCTGGCGGCGGATGCCGGATGACTGATCGCGTGGAGTTCCGGCTCCCGCTGGGTGGCCTCGGAGAACTCGCCGAAGGGATGGTCCGGGAACGGATCGCGCGGATGCTGCGGTACCGGCACGACACGCTCGAGGCTGACCTCGCCGCCCACGCAGCCGGGCCACGCCCGCCGCTCCGGGTCGCTATCTCCGGCGCCAGCGGCCTGATCGGAACCACGCTCCGCGCGTTCCTCACCACGGGTGGACACGAAGTGGTCGCCATCACGCGCGGCGAGACCGGCCCCGCGGCGATTCACTGGGATCCGCGGGAAGGTGCGATCGAAGCGTCCCGGCTGGAGGGGTTTGACGCGGTAGTCCACCTGGCGGGGGAAAACATTGCCGGAAGCCGGTGGGACACGGAAACGAAGCAGCGTATCCTGGAGAGCCGCCGTGAGGGGACCGAGCTGATCGCCGAGACCCTGGCACAGCTGGATAACCCACCCCGCGTGCTCGTCTCCTCCAGCGCCGTGGGGTATTATGGCGACCGGGGCGACGAGTTACTGGATGAGGGGTCCCTGCCGGGCGAGGGCTTCCTGCCCGGCGTCGCGGTCGCGTGGGAACGCTCGGCGGAACCGGCCCGGGCCGCGGGCATCCGCGTGGTTCATCCACGCACCGCGACGGTGCTGACGCCGGCAGGCGGAGCGCTGGAGCGGCTCCTGCTGCCGTTCCGGCTGGGAGCGGGCGGCCGCCTCGGCAACGGCCGGCAGTACATGAGCTGGATCTCGATCGATGACCTCGTTGGGGCCATCTATCACGCCATCGCGACGCCGGCCCTGACCGGCGCCGCGAACGCTGCCGCGCCGGAGCCCGTCACGAATGCCGGGTTCACCCGAACCCTCGCCCACGTCCTGGGCCGGCCGGCACTCCTCCCCGTGCCGGCGGCCGCGCTGCGGATCGCGCTGGGCGAAATGGCTGACCCGCTGCTGCTCGCCAGCGCCCGGGTCCGGCCCGATGCCCTGCTTCGTTCAGGCTACCGCTTCCGCCATCCCGACCTCGAGACCGCCCTGCGTCACGTCCTCGGGCGCTGGGAGCCGGTCGCGGACTGATAGGGGGCAGGGTCCGCGAGGCCGTGGGCCGCGAACCCCCTCAGGCGAAGCACGCAGGCGTCGCAGGCTCCGCATGCCCGGCCTTCCGTGTCGGGATCGTAACAGGTGCGCGTCATCCCGTAGTCCACCCCAAGGGCCAGGCCCCGGCCGATGATCTCCGCCTTCGTGAGCCGGAGGAGCGGCGTGTGGATCGTGAGCCTCGTTCCCTCGACGCCGGCTCGCGTGGCCAGGTTCGCCACGGTCTCGAACGCCGCGATGAATTCAGGGCGACAATCCGGATAGCCACTGTAGTCGAGCGCGTTGACCCCGATGAAGATGTCCGCCGCGCCCAGGACCTCGGCCCAGCCGAGCGCGATGGAAAGGAAGATGGTATTGCGGGCCGGCACGTAGGTGACGGGAATTTCCTTTCCGATCGCCTCGACGCGGCCAGGCTTCGGGACCGGAACGTCCGTCGTCAGGGCCGACCCCCCGATGGCCCCGAGGTCCAGGTCCAGCACCAGGTGGCGGACGGCACCTCCGTGCGCCGCGACACGGGACGCGGCCTCGAGCTCCGCGCCGTGGCGTTGCCCATATCGGAAGCTGAGGGCATACGGCGCGTATCCCTCGGCCCTGGTGATCGCCAGCACCGTTGCGGAATCGAGACCGCCGCTGAGGAGGATGACGGCGGGAGGGAGGGAGGGGGGCATTGGGGTGGTTGAGTCGTTGAGTCGTTGAGTCGTTGAGTCGTTGAGTCGTTGAGTCGTTGAGTCGTTGAGTCGTTGAGTCGTTGAGTCGTTGAGTCGTTGAGTCGTTCGGGAAGTTAACGCCGGAGCCGTCATTCATCCTGCTCCCCCGTCCCTGTTCCCGTCCCAACTGCCGACCGCCGACCGGCCATGGTTACTTTCGTCCCATGTCCTACGCGGTCAAGGAACTCTTCTACACCCTCCAGGGGGAAGGGGCGAACACCGGTCATCCGGCGGTGTTCTGCCGCTTCGCGGGGTGTAACCTCTGGACGGGCCGGGAGGAAGACCGACAGAGCGCCGTCTGCCGGTTCTGCGATACGGACTTCGTAGGACTGGACGGCCCCGGCGGCGGGCGGTTCGACACTCCCACAGCGCTCGCCCGGGCGGCGCGGGAACGATGGCCCGGCGGCGACGGCCGTCCGCTCGTGGTCTGCACCGGTGGCGAGCCCCTGCTCCAGCTTGACCGGTCCCTGGTCGAGGCGTTCCACGCGGAAGGACTCACGGTCGCGGTAGAGAGCAACGGCACCCGGACGCCGCCCCCGGGCATCGACTGGCTCTGCGTCAGCCCGAAGGCCGGGGCGCCCCTGGTCGTCACCGGCGGCCAGGAGCTCAAGCTGGTGTACCCCCAGGCCGGCGCGGAGCCGGAGCGCTTCACCGGAATGGCATTCGAGCACTTCTTTCTCCAGCCGATGGACGGCCCCGACCTCGAGCGGAACACGAGGGCGGCGGTGGCCTATTGCCTTGCGCATCCGCGCTGGCGCCTGAGCCTCCAGACCCACAAGTTCCTCGGCATCCCCTGACACGCGCCGGCGGCACGCATGAGAAGCGGGTACAGCGACACCATTAATCACGCCCTGGCGTTCGCGGCCAAGTACTACGCCCTGCCCGGCCGCACTGCCACGGGGCTGTCCTACCGCACGCATCCGTCACACCTCGCCGTCATCCTGGCACGGTACGACTGCGACGATCCCACCATCGTGAGCGGGATCCTCCACCCCGTCCTTGCGGCCACGGCCCGCGACGACCAGGTGATGATCCGGCACAAGATTGCGGACAAGTTCGGCTCCGTCGTGATCACCACGCTGGCGGATGCATGCGAGCCGCGCACCGATCACCGGGGCGGGACGCGTCCCTGGGGGGCGTGGAAGATGGAGTACCTGGCCCAGCTGGCAACTTCCTGCGCCCGCGCCCTTGATGTCTGCGTGGCGAGCGAGATCCACCTGTGCGGGTCCCTCGTGGCGGACGTCCGGAGGCTCGGGCCCGAGTACCTCCCCTCGATCTCCGAGGCGAGCGCCGAAGAACTGCTCTGGTGGCACGGCCTCCTGCTCGAGGCGCTGCAGGCACGTACCACCTGGGACCGCCGGGAAATGCTGGCCGAACTGCGGGGCCTCGTGGCGACGCTGCGCCGGGCGCTGGACGGGGGCAGGTAGGCGGGAAAGAAAAATCCCGGTTCGCGAGTTATCGCGACCGGGAGCATCTGGCCTTGCAGAATTCATCACCCAGGCTGTTGGCCTATCCCTGGGGCCCCGAGGGGCTATGTCGTATTCCGGAGTGGAATGTACCCTGGTCGGTCCCGGATCACAACCCCCCGGGCACAATCGCCTAAATCCATGCCTCCCTTACGGCTACGGGCGGGGCTATATTGGCGCCCATGGATCACCCGCCGCTTGTGCCCTCGGTGGAGCACCTCTCCAGCGCCTTTGTGGCGGCCTGCCGCGACGCCCGTTCCGAACGTGAACTGTTCGAACGGTGCCGGGACGCGCTGGCGCGGCGCTTCCGGCACGACGGTGTCTGGCTGAACGTCTCGAGCCCGACCGGGCCGGTCATTGCGATCGGCCCGTCCAGCCGTCCGGCAGACGCCGTCCAGATCTGCCGGATCGGCAGTGGCGAGGCCACCGTCAGCGTTTACGCCGCCAAGGACATCGCGTCGGAGCTTCAGGCCGTGGTCATGCCGATGGCCCTGGGGCTCTCGGTCGTGATCGAGCTCCGCGGGGTCCTGCTGGACCGCCAGGCAGCCCTGGACGACGCGGCCTTCCAGCTCCGCGCCCTGCGCCAGGTGGCCCGGCTCCTGTCGTCGGTCCACTCGATCGGCGAGACCGAACAGCTGATCATGGATTTCATGGCTGAGGTGTTCTTCGCCTGGTGGGCCTGCCTGTACCGGCCGGAGAAGGGGATGTATGTCCCGCATGTCTACCGCGCCGTCGGCGAGGAGGGTCGTCCCCAGCCGATCGTGGTGGAGAAGCTGGACGCGGCGTTCCCGGTGGGGTCCTCGCCGGTCCACGCTGAAGAGGTCGGCCTCGCCAGGCTGGCAGACCCCCGGACCCGCGTGACGATCTCGCTTGATTCCGGCCCGGAACGCCTGGCGGTGCTGGCTCTGGGGACCCGGATTTCGGGGAAGGATTACGGCGCCCCGGAGTTCGAGCTGGCGGGAACCCTGGCATTCGCCGCCGCGATCGCGCTCAAGAATGCGCACCTCGTCGAGCAACTGCACAGTGCCGCCACGACCGACGAGCTCACGGGCCTCTACAATCGTCGCGCCATCGAGCAGCGGCTGGGCGCGGAGATCTCCCGCGCCCAGCGGCACCAGCTGCACACGACCATCGTCCTGCTCGACGTGGACCGGTTCAAGCAGGTGAACGACACGCTGGGGCACGCCGCGGGTGACCGTCTCCTCATCCTGATCGGCCGGATCCTTCGACAGCAGGGCCGCGCCCTGGACGTCGTGGGGCGCCTCGGCGGGGACGAGTTCCTCGTGATCCTGCCGATGACCACGCCGCAGGAGGCGATGGTCTACGTGGCACGCGCTCTCAAGGACATCGCCGAGATGGAGGCGAACCACCCCGAGTTCGGCCGGCGCACGGTCAGCCTCGGGCTTGCCTCGGCCCCGCGCCACGGGACGACCGTGGACGAAGTCCTGGCCGCCGCCGACGAAGCGCTCTACGCCGCAAAGCGCGGCGGACGCAACTCGGTGGAGATTGCGGAGGATCACTGAACCATGCCGGATCCTGAGTTCGTCCTCCTCGGCGATGCCATCTGGACGGACTTCATCAACACGCCACGCGGTACGGGAGACGAGGCGCGGGAGCGACTGACTGACGTCGCGGCCTACCACCGCTGGGTGAAGGCCGAAAAGCTCACCTCCGACGCCGACCTGGTGCGCCTGGCCGACGTCCTCGAGTTCCGCGACCACCTGACCCGCCTCGCCACTGCACTCAACGAGAAGAAGCCGGTCCCCACCGCCTCAATCACCGCCATTAATTCGGTGCTGGCGGCCACGCCCGGCTGCCATCAGCTGGTGCGGACCGGCGGCCAGTGGCGGCAGCAGTTCACGCCGGCCCAGTCGCCAACGGCCCTCGACGCCATCGCCCGCTCGGCCGCCCACACCCTCGCCGACCCATCGGCCATCGTGCGGCGTTGCCTGGGCGAGGACTGCACCCTCTTTCTGGTCGACACGACTCCCGAGCAGACCCGCGTCTGCTGCCGACCCGCCACCTGCGGCGCTGGCCTGCGCATCGAGCGGCGTCGCACGAGCCGATGACTACCCCGGGGCACCAGACCGGCGGCCACACCCTCCCGCCACCCGTGTACTTCAAGCGGGCGGAAGAGATTTTCGGCCACCGTTACCGGGTGCGCAACCTCGTCGCCGTTTCGCGCGAGCGGGCCCTGTTCCGTGCCTATGACCTCACCCTGCAGAGGCACGTGAGCCTGCGCGCGCACTTCCACGGGGACCCGCCGGTACGGGCGTGGTTCATGCGGGAAGCCGAGGCGCTCGCCCGGCTCGACCATCCCGCGGTCCGGCACGTGTATGACACGGGCATAATCGACAAGGTGGCGTTCCGGGTCGGCAACTGGATCGAGGGTGAGAGCCTGGAGGAGGCGGTCCGGCGGAGCCCACGACCACTGCCCAGCGTCCACATCCTCGCGCGGGACGTGCTGAGCGCGATGGAGCATGCGCACGCCAACGGGCTCATCATCCGGCGGGTGGTGCCCAACTCCCTCATCGTCAACGGAAGCGGTCACGGCACCGTCACCGACCTGCGCTACGCGAGCTGGACCCTGTCCGCCATACCGGAGGGCGTACAGCCGGTGGGAGCGACATTCATGGCCCCCGAGATCCGCGGCGGCGCCGTGGGCGATCCTGCGAGCGATCTCTACGCCGCCGGCGCCATTATCTACTACGCGGTGACCGCGGTGGAGCCCCCGGCCGACCCCGGCGCCATCATCCCGCCCCGCGAACTCCGCCCAAACTGCCCCGGCGCGGTGGAGCGGATCATCCTCCGGGCTCTGCAGGCCGACCCGGAAGACCGCTACATGACTGCAGCGGAAATGCTGGAGGACTTCTCCAGCGAGGCCGGCCTGGTGGAGAACCCGCCGATCCTGACCGTGAGCACTGAGCGGCCGCGCGAGGTCGAGGATGGGCGCAACTGGGAGAAGCGGCTGCGGCGCGCGCTGGGGGACGATTACGAGCTTCTCGCCCAGCTGGGCGCGGGCGGCTTCGGCCGGGTGTATCGCGTGCGCGACCTCCACCTCGAGCGCGAAGTCGCCCTCAAGGTGCTCCATCCCCTGCTGACGACCGACCCCGCGGTTGTCGAGCGGTTCCGTCGCGAAGCCCAGCTCGCCGCCCGGCTGACCCACCCGAACATCGTGGACATCTACGACATCGGCGGTCGGTCCGGCCTGATCTGGTACACGATGGAGCTCATCTCGGGCCCGAACCTCGCACAGGTGGTGGAGCGGGAGGGTGCCCAGCCTCTACCGCGGGTCGTCGACCTCCTCAAGGAGGCCCTGAGCGCGCTGATATCCGCCCACGCGGCCGGGCTGGTCCACCGCGATATCAAGCCCGAGAATATGCTGATCGCCCCGGACGGCGGGCTCCGGATCACCGACTTCGGACTCGCCCTGGCACTCCGCGGCCAGGGACGCTTCGGCGGGGCCACCAGCCAGAGCGGGACGCCGCAGTATGCAAGCCCCGAGCAGTTGCTGGGGGAGCGGGTGGACCAGCGGTCGGACCTCTACAGCGTCGCGGCGGTCGCGTACTTCCTTCTGCTCGGCCATTCGCCTTTCCCCGGCCACACCCCCGAGCAGGTACTCGCCCGACAGGCGACGAACCGCGTCCCTGACCTCCGCCGGGAGCGCCCAGACGTCCCCGAGGCGCTGGCGGCAGCCCTCGAGCGGGCGATCCGGGCCGTGGTCAGTGAGCGTTTCACCACGGCAGCCGAGTTCCTGCAGGCCGTGCAGGAAGGGACGGGGCCCAGCCTGCCTTCGCGCGGCGCCGCCTGGCTCGCCGCCGCGCGCTCCCTCTTCCAGGAACCGGGGGACCGGGGAACAGATCCCGAAAACCCCAAACCTTGACGAAACGGGTACGGGGTGGAAATTTGTTGTCTGGCTGAGCGAGGGGATTTTCCTACCGCGCGACTCAAGCAGGGCAAACCGACAAGGCTCACGACAAGAACCTCAGGTTCATTTCGTATTTTCAGCTCATGAGGCGGGAAAGGCCCGTCTTATGTCAGGTCGGCCGTGCGGCTGGACCCACCCCGACCACGTTACCATCACAGGAGTTAGGCAAGTATGGCACGCACCACAGGTACTGTGAAGTGGTTCAACGACGCGAAGGGCTTCGGCTTCATCACGCCCGAGAACGGCACGAAGGACTGCTTCGTTCATCATTCGGCCATCAAGATGGACGGATTCCGCAGCCTCGCCGAGGGCGACAAGGTCGAGTTCGACATCGTTGAGGGCGCGAAGGGTCCGGCCGCCGAGAACGTCACGCGCGCACCGTAACAACCCGCCGTCCGTCGGCATGGAGAACGGGCCGCTCCCGAGGGAGCGGCCCGCTTTTCGTTCGTGGAGGCGGGGCGTCCTACTTGTGCCGGTAGATCACGCGCCCGCGGGTGAGGTCATAGGGGGAGAGGACCACGCTGACCCGGTCACCCTCGAGCACCCGGATCTTGTGCTTGCTCATCTTGCCCGCCGCGTAGGCCAGGACGGAATGGCCGTTCTCCAGCAGCACGCGGTAGTTGCGGTCGGGCAGGACCTCGGTCACCACCCCTTCCATCTCAATACCTTCTTCTTTCGCCATCCACGAACCTCCAGAGGGAGATGCCGGCAGCCGTTCGGGCGCCGGCGGCTGCTGCAATCTAGGCCGAACGCAGTTCAGGGGCTACCGGCAGTGCCTGCGCTCCGGGCGGCCGAGAGCTCCTCGAGCTGCGCCTCGACGAGCCCGACCAGTTCGGCCATCCCCTCGCGGTCGAAGACAAGCCTGGCCCCGGCGGTGGCATAGATCTCCGGCAGGCTCCGGGTCGTCCCGAGCGCAAGCGCCTCCCGGTACCTGCGCAGGGCTGCCGCCGGATCGGACAGGCTGTTCCGCCACACCTGCAGCGCTCCGAGCTGGGCGATGCCGTATTCGATGTAGTAGAAGGGATAGAGGAAAATGTGGAGCTGCCGGTACCAGCGGGCCACCCGCTCGCGCTCCAGGCCGGACCAGTCCACACCCCGCTCGAATCGCGAACGGAGCCGGATCCACGCCGCGTCCCGGGCTGCCGCATCGGCCCCTTCCCCGCTCACATAGATCCAGCTCTGGAACGCATCAACCGCCGCGATGTGCGCCAGGCTCTGGAGGATGTCCTCGAGGTGCTCGATCCGCGCCCGGGCCCAGGCGTCCTCGTCGAAGAAGCCACCCTGGTCCTCCCGGAACCGCGCCGACGCCAGCAGCTCCATGCTCATCGAGGCGAGCTCGGCGGCCTCCATTCCGGGATGGCGCTGCCAGATGAGGGGAAGCGGGTGGGAGGCGAAGGCGTGAAATGCGTGCCCGGCCTCATGGGTGAGGGTCATAATGTCATCGAGGGTCCCGGCGGCGTTCATGAAGATGAACGGCCGCCCCCGCGCATGCAGGGTCTCGCAGTAGCCGCCCGGCGCCTTGCCCCGGCGCGTCTCGAGGTCGAGCAGCCCCTCGTCCGCCAGAACGCCGAACTCATGACCAAGTACCGGATCGAGCCCCCCGAACACCTGGCGCATGCCACCGATGAGCTCACCGGCGTCTGCGAAAGGCTTGAGCGCAGCCCGACCCTCGGGGTCAACCGTCACGTCCCAGGGCCGCAGCCGATCCACCCCGAGTTGCGTGCGCCGCCGGGCATAGATGCGCTCCACCGCCGGCGTCACCACCGCCTCCACGGCCTCGTGGAAACGCTCGACGTCCGCTGGGGTATAGTCGAACCGGCACTTGCTCCGGAAACTGTACTCGCGGAACTCGGCGCACCCCGCCTGGCGCGCGACCTTCTGGCGAATCGTGTACATCCTGTCGAACAACGATGCCAGCTTCGGCTGGGCCTCGAGGTACGGCCGCGTGCCGGCCAGGTAGGCCCGCTCCCGAACCGCGCGGTCGGGGTCGCGGAGACGCGGTTGCAGCGCCGGCAGGGGGACTTGCTCCCCTTCCCACGCGGCCGTCATGCCGCCGGTCACGCGCTGGTACCGTGTCGAGAGCTCCTCGAGCTCGGTGAACAGGGGGACGTTGGCCTCGCTGAACAGGGCGATCTGCTCGCGGAACCTGGCGAGCGGTACCTCGAAATCCGGACCGGTCCAGCTGAGGGCCACCAGCCGGCGGGCCAGCCGGACCTCCTGCTCCTCGACCTGTGGCAGGATCTCCGCGGAGAACCTCAGGTGCGCCTCTTCCCGACCCGGGGCGTCCGTCTGCACGGTGTACGCGATCATGGCCTCCGCGGCGGCCTCGGTCACCAGCGCGTCGAGGCGGGACCAGTCCGCCAGCCAGCGCTCCACGGAACCGGCATCGAGTGGCCGGTCCGCCAGCAGGTCGTAGTAAGGCTGGATGTCGTCCCAGGTCGCCCCGGCAAACTCCGAGGGGGACTCAGGAAGTTTGAAGATCGTATTCACACACGCTCCTCACGCACGGACGGACGGGCTGTGGTCAACTGAATCCTGCTGCCTGCTGCCTGCTGCCGATTGCCGACTGCCGACTGCCGACGGCCGACGGCCTACGGCCTACGGCGTCCAATATAACGGCCTCCTCCGGGCCCTTCCTGAAACCCGGAGTCCCGCACCTGGCGTAAGGCAGCCATGCTCAGCCTCCCCCGACTCCTCATGCTCCCGCTCTTCACGGCCTGCGCAGGCGGACCGCCCCATTCTGATCGCTTTGCCGCCGAGCAACAGGCGGTGGCGGCCGGGAGGGAGATGGCGGACAGCGCCCGGCTCGCATGGCAGGCAGGTGACTATGATGGCTACGCGCACTTCCTCGCCCGGGCCGACTCCCTCCGGCCGAATCATCCTGCCATCCTGTACAACCGCGCGAGTGCAGCGGCGCTCCGCGGCCAGCGGTCGGAGGCCCTGGCGCGGCTGGAGCGCCTCGTCGCGCTCGGCCTCACCGCGCATCCTGACCGTGACAGTGACTTCGACTCGCTGGCCGGGGATTCCGGGTTCACCGCGGCCCTGGCACGGCTCTCGGCCAATGATACGCCGCGCGGGACCCCGACCGTTGCCCTCAGGCTGCCGAACAGCGCCCGGGCGATGCTGGCCGAGGGTATCGCCCGCGATCCGGTGACGGGAGACTTGTTTGTCGGCGGCGTGCGTTCCAGGCAGATACTCCGTTTCCACGAGGGTCGCCCGTCCATCTTCGCGCCCGACACTGCGCGGGGCAGTGTCTTCGGCATGGTGGCAGATGCGAGGCGCGGGCTCCTCTGGGTCACCACGGCCACCCTCGCCCATACCGGCGTGGACAGCGCGGGGCGGGGCCGGTCGGCGCTGCTCGCATACGCCCTGGATGACGGCACGCTCCGTCACCGGTACGAAGCGGAGGGGCCCGGTCCGCATGGTTTCAACGACATCGCCCTCACGCCCTCGGGTGACGTTTATGTAACCGACCATGGCACGCCAATGATCTACCAGCTCATGCGCGACAGCGACCACCTCCGTCCCCTGCTGCCGGCAGGCTGGCTCGGTTCGCCGGAGGGCATCGTCGTGTCCGGCGACGGGAACGCGCTCTATCTGGCCGACTACACCCGCGGCATCGTTCGGATCGACCTGGAGACCCTCACTGCTTCCATGCTGCCCGCGCCAGAGGATCTCGTGGTACTCGGGATGGACGGGCTGGCCCGGCACGGCAGCACGCTCATCGCGATCCAGAACGGGACCAGCCCGGCGCGCATCCTCCGCCTGGACCTTGATCCTCCGGGCCGGCGCATCGCCGCCTGGAGCATCCTCGCCGCAGCCCAACCCACGTGGGACGAACCCACCCTCGGCGTAGTCGCCGGGGATACGCTGTTCTACGTGTCCAACAGCCAGTGGGGATCATTTGACGCGGCAGGACTGCCGCGGGCGGGAGTCACGCTGCACCCGCCGGTGGTCGAGCGGATCCCGCTCGACTGACCTCTCAGCCTGAGCCCGCCCGGCTCTCCACCGGCTCTGGAGGAATCGGCGTCGGCTCGGCGCGGTGGTGGCGAATCCGGAACGAGAGCAGGCTCACGAGCGCCACGAACCCCCCGGCGATGTAGAACGGCGACCCGTGCCCCAGGTCCTGGAACGCCCGCGTAGCGAGGAGCGGGGCCACCACGCGCGATACCCCGGCGAACGACTGGGCAGTCCCCATGGTGGTACCCACCACGGCGCGTTCGGAGGCCTGCGACATGAGTGAGGTCGTACTGGGAAAGAGAAGTGCCGTGCCGATCGGCACCAGCGGAATGACGAGCAGCAGGGTCCACACCGTCGGTGCCAGGGGATAGGACACCAGGCCCGCCGCCAGCAGGAACGCCCCCATCCGCACGGCCCAGGTCTCCCCGATCCGGTCCACCACCGGGCCGAGCACGATCGACCGCATCACGAACGACAGCACGCCGATGTACAGGAAGAAGTATCCGATGGTCGCCTCGGTGATCTGGAACTCGGCGTTCAGGTAGAGCGCGACCACCGATGTCATGCAGGTGAATGCAAGCATGCCCACCGCGTAGATCCAGATCAGGCGGGACACCGGCGACCGTGGGTGCCGGATGATCTGCCAGCCCGCGTGCCAGATCGGCCGACGGGGCGGGGCCTCGTGATCGCCCTTCGATTCCGGGAGCCACTTCCACGCGAAGAAGACGTTGACGAGGCACAGTCCTGCGGCAACCAGCCCGGGCGCTTCCGGGCCAAGGTGCGAGGCCAGCGACCCGATGACCGGCCCGATGGCGACACCCGCCGAGGTGGCGGCCGAGAGCCAGCCCAGGGCCCGGGCACGGTCGGACGCGGAGATGGTGTCGGCGACATACGCCTGCGCGACGCCGGTCGTGCCGCCGCCCGCGCCCTGGATCACCCGGCTCAGGAAGAGGAGCCACAGGCTGGTGGCGAAGCCGAACACCAGGTAGGCGATGGCCGAGGCCGACAGACCGATCAGGAGCACGAAGCGACGGCCGACCCGGTCGCTGATCCGGCCCCACAACGGCGCGGCGAGCAACTGCGCCACGGAGAAGCTCGCAATCAGGAGCCCCACCATCTGGGCCGACGCGCCGAACCGGAGCGCGTAGAACGGCAACAGCGGGAGCACGATTGCAAAGCCGATCATGTCCACGCAGTTCACGGCGATAAGCACCGCCAGCCGGCGGAACTGCTCGCGATTGCGCTCGTGGCGCGTGGCCATCAGCCGGCAACCTGGCGCTCGGAGCCAAGCGCGAACACCAGCGTGCTGACCGCCATGAGCAGGACCCCGTAGGCTGCGGCGACGCCGACG
This sequence comes from uncultured Gemmatimonadales bacterium, assembly GCA_963825055.1. Classification (GTDB taxonomy): domain Bacteria; phylum Gemmatimonadota; class Gemmatimonadetes; order Gemmatimonadales; family GWC2-71-9; genus CAWGSK01. The sequence goes on along the minus strand of CAWGSK010000002.1, from coordinate 44,486 downwards.
TCCGACTGGCGCAGGCTGCCGAGGATCTCGAGCGAGATCGGCCGGGTGTCATAGGTGTACAGCATCACGGAGGTCACGAAATCGCCGAGCGCGGTGGCGAACGCGAGCGTTGCTCCGGCGGCAATAGCCGGGCGGAGCAGCGGCAGGGTCACCCGCCGGAGCGTGCGCCAGCGTCCTGCACCGAGGCTCGCGGCGGCCTCTTCGAGCGAGGGATCGAGCGCGCGGAAGCCTGCGAGCACCGGACGGCTGGCCAGCGGAAGGTTCCGGATCAGGTAGGCGAGCGGGAGGATCCACAGGGTGCCGATCAGGATCACGCGCCCGCTCCACGGGGCGGAGACGCTGAACATCGTCGCCAGCGCGATGGCAAACACCGTTCCCGGTACCGCCCATGGCAGCGCGAGAAGGCTCTCGATCGCACCGGCGCCCGTCACCCGCCTCCGGACGCACACGAGCCCGGCGGCCACCGCCAGGCCGACCGCACCAACGGTGGCGAACGTCGCCATCCAGAGGCTGTTCGCCAGCGGACGGAAACGCTCGGGTTCTCCCATCAGGGCCCCGTAGTTGCCCAGGGTGTACTCCGGGGGAATGACCTGCGTCGTCCAGGTCCCGATGGGAACGAACGAGAGCACGATGAGCGTGACATGCGGCAGGAGAAGGCCCAGGCCCACGAGCCAGGCCCCGGCAGTCAGGAGGGTCCGGCGCCCGGGAGAGCGGACCGGGCGGAGGAAGCGCCCACTCCCCTGCCGGCTTCCCGCAAGCGACTCGCGTCCCTCGGTTTTCCGCAGCAGCCACAGCCCGAGCAGGGCGACCATCGTGAGGGACATGGTCTCCACCATGGCCATCGTGGTGTCACCGTTGAGCCGTGTAGAGATGATCTGGGTCGTCATGACCCGGAAACCGCCCCCGAAGATGTACGGTGCACTGAAGGAGGCGAGGGAGGTCATGAACGTAAGGATGGCCGCGCCCGCCAGGCTGGGCCGGAGCATCGGCAGCACGACCCGTCGCACGGTGCGCATCCGCCCCGCGCCCAGGGCGGAGGCCGCCTCCAGCAGGGACGGGTCCAGGCTGGCAAGTCCGGCGCGGGTGAAGAGGTAGAAGTACACGTACATCGAGTAGGCATGCACCAGCAGGATCGCGCCCGCGCCCTGAAGGCGCCACGGCGGCTCGCTCGCACCCGAGAGGTGGGTCAGCGCCCGCGCGATGAAGCCGGATTCCCCGAAGAGAAACAGGAAGGCGATCACGCCCACGAGTGGCGGCAGCACGACCGGCAGGGCCACCAGCACGCCCAGCAGCCGGCGCCCGGGAAACTCGAAGCGGCTCATCAGCCAGGCCAGCGGAATGCCGATCATGGCCGAGAGGCCGACGGTGGCGACGGAGATCCAGATCGATCCCCAGAGCGCCTTCCACTCGTTGGGCCGGGCGATGAACCGCCGGTAGAACTCGAGGGTCCAGCCCTCAATCCCGCGGAAACTCTCGAATGCCACGAGCACCAGGGGGTACGCCACCAGCCAGAGGAGCACGAGAAGCAGGAGGACGCCGGCGGCGCGGAGCCCGGGCCGGGTCAATGTGCCGCTCCGTCGGCGTACAGATGCAGTCCGCCCTCGCGTGGTTCGATGCCCACCTCGTCGCCCACGGCGGAGGCCCCGGGCGCTGCCAGGACCTCCAGCACGTTGCCCCCGGCCGTGCGGACGGTGAAGAGCGCGCTTGCCCCGGTGAACCGCCGCGCAGTCACCCTGCCCCGGAGCGCGCCGTCCCGATCCGTGAAGCGGAGCCCCTCGGGCCGGGCCATCAGGACCGCCCCGTCTCCCGCCGCCAGCGGCTGGGGCGCGGATGGCACGGTCCACTCGACACCCTCGATCCGTGCCCGCATGGCGCCATCCTCGCCGGGCGACAGCGTCACCGGCAGTCGGCTCGCTCGGCCGATGAATCCGGCCACGAAGATGCTCGACGGCCGGGCGTAGAGGTCATCCGCGGTTCCGACCTGCTCCACCCGGCCATCCCGGAGCAGTGCGATGCGATCGCCAAGATCGAAGGCCTCCTCCTGCTCATGCGTGACGAGGACGGTAGTGATTCCCACTCGCCCGATCACCTCCCGGATCTCCCGCCGGGTTCGTTCCCGGAGCGCCGGGTCGAGATTCGAGAGGGGTTCATCCAGCAGGAGCACGAGCGGCTCGGGGGCCAGCGCGCGGGCCAGCGCGACACGCTGCTGCTGGCCGCCGGAGAGTTGCTGGATCCGCCGGGCCTCGAAGCCTGCGAGGTCAACCAGCGACAGCGACTCCGCGACGCGGCGCTCGAGTTCCGCGCCTTCCACGCCGCGCGACTCGAGGCCGAACGCGACGTTCCGGCCAACGGTGAGGTGGGGAAACAGGGCGTAATGCTGGAAGACCATACCGAAATGGCGCTCCACCGGCGCCACGGCGGTGACGTCCTTCCCCTCGAGAAGGACCCGCCCGCTGTCGGGTGACTCGAACCCGGCGAGCAGGCGCAGGGTCGTGGTCTTGCCGCTGCCGCTCGGGCCCAGCAGCGCCAGGATTTCCCCCCGCCGGATGGACAGGGTCACGTCGTCGACCGCGCGGTGTCCCGCGAAATCCTTCACGAGATGGTCAAGCTCGAGGTAGGCGCTCACGTCGAGTCCTTCCCTGCCCGCCGCGCCGAGGCTCCCGAGCCCCGCACGTGCTGGTCCCAGTACCCCATCCACACGGGGCCCTCCTCGGAGAGCCGCTCCCAGTCGAGCGGCACGATGGTCATGGCGCGGCCAACCTCCGCCACCCACTCCGGCACGGAATCGGGAGGCAGGTCGAGCCGCGCCGGAAGGCGGAAGACCTCACGCGCGGTGAGAATCTGCGCCTCGGGGCTGCCGACGAAGTCGATGAACGTCTGGGCCGCCCCGGGATGTTCCGTTCCCCTGACCAGGGCGATCGCGTCGTTGATCACGACGGTGCCGCTGGCGGGGAAGAGATAGTCGAACGGCATCCCCTTGGAACGGCTGATCAGGATGTCCGGCAGGTCCCAGAGGGTCACCAGCCCCTCCTGCCGCGCCAGCTTTTCGTCAAGGACGGCAGGGTTCAGGGTGTACGCCGCCGTCTGCGCGTCGAGGCGGCGGAGCCAGGCCATGCCGGGCGCGGTGTCTCCGGGCCAGCGCATCGACCGCTCGATGATCAATCCCCAGATGGCCCGCATGGTGCCGCTGGCAACCGGGTCGCGGATCAGCACCTTGCCCTTCCACCGCGGTTCCAGGACGTCGTCCCAGTCCTGCGGGGCCTCCTCCCGGGTGAGCGCGTCGCTGTTGAACGCGATCACGGCCGGCGTGCGATAAACCGGAAAGTAGAAATCGCGTGGCCCGATGGCGTCGGGATCCACGGCACCGGCCCAATCCGGCCGGTACGGGGTCAGGAGCGATTCCGCCACCGCCCGATCGAAGATCGTTGCCGGGCCGCCAAACCACACGTCGGCCTGCGGGTTGACCCGCTCGAACCGGATCCGGTCGAGGATTTCCTGGCTGCCCATGTACAGCCAGCGCATGTCGATATCCGGATGCTCGCGCTCGAACGCATGTTCCAGGAGGAGGAGCTGGTCGCGCCCGTGCGGGCTGTAGACCGTGACCGTGGTACGGCCGTCGTTCCCGCATGCCGTGACCAGGAGGAGCAGCAGAGCGGCGACGGCCCCGGCGCGGCGGGCGGTCACGGCACCGGCGCCGAGCCGAGGCCGAGGAGGTTGGCGAAGAGCCGCATGGCACCGGTCACGCCGGCGGGCAGCTCCCGGAAGAAACTGAGGCCGGTGTAGACCCACGTACCCTTCCCCACGGGCGCAACGAGCAGGCCACCCCTGAGGGGAGGCTCGCCCGGATCATGCAATTCCAGGGCGGGCGTATACGCGTCGTCCCAGGAATGGGCGAAGTAGAGGCCCCGTTCCTGGACCCATCCGTCCCAGTCGGCGTCCCCTATGCGGTTGGGGGCGGCCAGGAGTCGCCGTCCACCCGGGAGGACTTCCACCCGGGCGGTTTCGTCCGTCACGCGGTCGTGCGGACTCGCGAGCGTCATCGGATACGGCGCGTAGTGGCCGTCGAAGAAGGGGTACTGCTGGTACTGCACGATCAGGAGTCCGCCGGCCCGCACATACCCGAGCAGGCGGGGATTGTTCTCGACCAGGGCCGTGTCGGTTTCGTACGCCCGGCTTCCCACGATGATGGCGTCATAGCGCGACAGGTCTCCCCGCTCGAGTGCCTCGCGATCCAGCATTTCAACGGGCAGGCCGACGCTCCGCAGCGCCTCGGGCACACGATCGGCCGCTCCCCGGACGTAGCCGACCCGTGACAGTCGCGGGAACGCGATCGGGGCGACATGGATCTCCGCCGCTGCGGGCACGGCGTGCGCCCTCGAACGGATATGAGGGTAGTCCACCGTGCGGATACCCAGGTCGTACCGGCGTCCCGCCGTGTCCCGCGCCCAGGCGCGCACGGTGACGTCCGCCTCGCTCACCCCCGGGGGCTGCGTCACCTGGAAGGCCCAGCTCTCGCGCTCCCCAGGCTCCGTCAGGGAGAAGGGCCGCGGCTCGACCGCGGGCCAGCCGGCGGGCAGTTCCAGCCCCACCGTACCGCGGACGGGGTCGGGTGCGCGACGGGTCAGCGTCACGGTGAAGGTGTGCGTGACAGGGCGCGTGCTGGACCAGATCTCCACCGCAGGGTCGAGTGCCACCTCGACCCGCGGCACTACCCGGAGTGGTGTCCGGACCTCCCCGCGTGACTGGTCCCTGGTCCGGTAGACCACCTCACGCACCGCGGAGGCAGGCACGGCGCCACACCGCGTGACATGTGCCTCGAGCAGCGGGGGATCACGGGGGAACTGCGCCCTGGCCGTGGGGTACAGCGCGCCGTTCCGGGGCTGGTCGAGCCACGAGGGGGAAGTGGGCCGGGCGGTGGGCGGGATCACCACGTGGAATGATTCGCGCCGTACCGTCCCGGCGGCGATGGTCGCGCATCCCGCCGCGCCGCGGGACCAGGCCGGAGGATTGTCGGCCACCCGCGACTGGAGCTCCATCCGGACGGTGGCGGCGGAGTCCCCCGTATTCCAGACCGAGACGGTGATATCGACCGCCTGACCCGCGACCAGCCCCGCGTCCGGCGCAAGCGCATCGACCACGAGGCCGCGGGCGGCAAAGATCGCCTGGTCGAGATGGCCCAGCTGGTCGGCGACCGCAACCGGATGGGGGCCGTCCGACAGGGCCGCGAGGTCCTGCCGCGCCCGGTCCAGCATGGCGGCCAGGGCCGGCAGCGTTTCCGGGTTCACCAGGGCGCGGGCGGAATCGATCCTGGCGCGGTACCGATCCGCTTCCGCGCGGTTGCCGTCGAGCCGGGTCTCGATGCCGTCGAAAATCCCGTCATTCCCGCCTCCGCCCGGCGCGCGGTCCTCGAGCAGGGCGAGCCGGACGGTGGAGGGCCCGATCTCCTGCAGCTGTCCCATGTCCTGCGAGCGGTGGAGGCTGCGGCCTTCCATGGCGAGCTGGTGGAATGACGAGCCCAGCGCCGGGTCGAGCCTCCCGCCGGCGAGCCTCAGGGTCGTCGCGGCGGTGTCGAAGCGTGTGCTGCGGTACAGTCGGGCTGGTGTCCAGGGAGCCCCGGCATCGGGGAAGAGGGCCGGGTCTGCCGCGGCGTCGAACGCGCGACGGGCCAGCCATCCCGCCGCCTGGTGCTGGCCGTGCCCGTCGCGCGGTGTACCGCTGAAGACCGACACGATCACCTGCGGCCGAAAGGCCCGGATCACGCGGACCACGTCCTTCAGCAAGGAGTCACGCGGCCAGAACCGCCACGTCTCGTCCAGGGTCTTGGTAAACCCGAAATCATATGCCCGCGTAAAGAACTGCCGCGCGCCGTCCACCGTGCGCGCCCCCATCAGCTCCTCCGTCCGGAGGAGTCCCAGGTCCTCGCCCAGTTCATTGCCAATGAGGTTCTGGCCGCCCTCTCCCCGATTCAGCGAGAGGTAGGCGGCCTCGGCCCCGATGCCCCGGGTCAGGATGGTGAGGAGTTCGGTGTCCTCATCGTCGGGATGGGCCCCGATCATGAGGACCCGGCGCACCGGCCCCAGGCGCCGGAGCGCCTGGTCGATCGTGACGAGGCCACCGGTTCCCGGCGGCCCGAGCTGTGCGGCGAGAGGCGGAGCGACGGCAGCCGCGCCAAGGCACAGGGCAGTGGCCCACCCGAGAATGCGCACGCAAAGGGCTCGATGCGTCATCGAGCCCTTTGGGTGTTCGAGGACGCCAGCCAGGCGCTCAGGTGGTCTCCGCACCCAGTGGCTCGCCTCGCGCCTGCGCCAGCGTGGGATGCCGGTAGCGGAAGTAGACCGTCATCGCGACGGCGGCCAGGGTATTTGCCACCAGGATCGACCACCACGGAAACACGCCGGCCGTCTGGGCGAAGAAGATGTAGGTCACGCCGAGGAAGAATACCTCGAACACGACGAACAGCATGAACAATAGGAAGCGGAAGACCGGCTCGTGCGTTGCCAGGTCCACGATGCGCGCCACCGCCACGCCCAGAATCACGAAGGCGAGGAAATGCACGCCGGTATAGGCCGCGATAGCCTCGGGGACCGCGGCCATCGCGGGCGTGTCCCGGCCGAACAGCACCACCTGCCCCAGCAACGAAGGCGTAAGGAACGGTTGCCCATGCAGGGCATCGAGCAGCAGGAACCAGAGCGCCACGGCCAGGGCGCCCAGGACGCCGGCCTCGGCACCTTCGCGGGACAGGGACTGCTGGTCATCAGCCATGACGGTCCTCGGTTCGGGAGGCGGAGGTCACTGCTGCTGCGCGGAGCGGGGGACGCGCACGACGTCGGCCCGTCGAATAGATAAGACGGCCACTGGACGGCGCAAGAGCCGCCTGGGGGGTACAACAGCGCGACGCGGCGGGAGGTTCCCGTTCACTCCACGGGCGGGTGGGGTTCGGCAGTCCGTCGGCCGAGGATGAATGCGGCCACGAAACAACCAAGGGCCACGACGAGAAGCCCCTGGGCAAGGAGGGTCCAGAAGGACAGGATGAGGAAGATGAACCCCGTCGAGACGAGTATGGTCCCGCATGCGCGGATGATCTCGTCCAGGTTCCGGTAATGGGTCTGCCTGCCCCAGTAGAGGGAGGCGAACAGCCCCACCACCCCGAGGAGAAGGATGCCACACCAGATGACGATCCAGACCGTCCGGCCAAAGAGCATGCAGAAGCCCGCGATGTGGGAAGGGCCGCAGCGGCGAGACCCGGCGTGCGCGGCGCCGGGATGGAGTATTCAGTTTTTTCCGGAAGGCGCAACCCCCTTGTCCTGCGGGTCAGGTTCCCGACACCGCCCGCTCCGGATGGCAACGCGGGCACGGGCAGGTCCGCCGCAGATGCGCAAAGGTGTAGATCCCCGTGTCGTGCCGGTCACTCCAGGTGATCTTGAGGCCGTACCCCCCGACCAGTGAAAGGGCCACCGGCCTGATCGTGTCCGGGACCGAGGCCGGGTCCAGCAGCGGCCGCCCCGTCATCTCCTCGACGCATCCGGCGCAGGGGCATGCCAGGCGGAGCGTCCGCGCGGGAAGCAGGGCTTCGTGCCCCTCCTCCCAGAGAACGAGCAGGCCGTCGTCGCGCCGGGTGATTGACTGGGGTGCGGAGGAAGCCATGAGCATCCGAAGGTCGGGGGAAGGCGCGGCTGAGGCCGGGCGCGGGGGTGTTATGTTCTGGGGAAACTTTTCCTCTGACTCCAGGTCACGCAACCCATGGCCCACGCGTCCTTTAATCCCTTTGGCAGCCGCTCGACCCTGAACCTTGGCCGTGAATCCGCGATCATCTACCGGCCCGCCGCCCTGGAGGATCAGGGTGTCACCGCCATCGACCGCCTGCCATTTTCCATCCGCGTCCTGCTTGAGAACGTCCTCCGCTCCTCCGCCCAGGAAGCCGTCACCGAAGACCATGTCCTGGCCCTCGCCCGCTGGTCCGCCAAAAATGGTGATCGCGCCGAGATCCCCTACATGCCGGCCCGGGTCGTGCTCCAGGACTTCACCGGCGTGCCGTGCGTCGTGGACCTGGCCGCCATGCGCGATGCGATGGCCCGGATGGATGGGGATCCGGCGAGAATCAATCCCGTTGTCCCGTGCGACCTGGTGATCGACCACTCGGTACAGGTGGATTTCTTCGGCACGACGAACGCCTACCGGCTGAACGTCGACCTGGAGATGAAGCGGAACCGGGAACGGTACCAGCTGCTCAAGTTCGCCCAGCGGGCCTTCGAGAACTTCCGGGTCGTGCCCCCGGGCACGGGGATCGTCCACCAGGTCAACCTCGAGTACCTGGCCAGCGTGGTGCAGCTCCGTGAGCAGTACGGCGAGCCCACTGCCTTCCCGGATACCCTGGTCGGAACCGACTCGCACACGACGATGATCAATGGCATCGGCGTGATGGGGTGGGGCGTCGGCGGGATCGAGGCGGAAGCCGTGATGCTGGGCCAGCCCTACTTCATGCTCATCCCCGAAGTGGTCGGGATGAAGCTCACTGGCACGCTCCCGCTTGGCACCACCGCAACCGACCTGGTGCTCCGGGTCACGAACATGCTCCGGGCCCACGGGGTGGTGGACAAGTTCGTCGAGTTCTACGGTCCGGGCCTGTCGGCCCTGAGCCTGGCGGACCGTGCCACCATCGCCAACATGTCGCCCGAGTACGGCGCGACGATGGGCTTCTTCCCCATCGATGACGAAACGCTGCGGTACCTGGAACGCACGGGCCGCGACCAGGCCGTGGTCGAGCGGGTCGAGCGCTACGCCAAGGCGCAGAACCTCTTCCGGACCGACACGACCCCGGATCCCGAGTTCACGTCCACGCTCGAGCTGGACATGTCCACCATCGTCCCGAGCCTGGCGGGGCCGAAGCGTCCGCAGGACCTGGTCCCGCTGTCAGACCTCAAGCGAAGCTTCTACACGTCCCTGCCCGACCTCATGAGCTCCAGCACGCCCGAGGCGCGCCGGGAGCTGGCGAAGAACGCGTATTCGCGCTGGGTGGGCGAAGGCGGCAGCAACACGACGATGGTCGAGGAGGCGCCGGTACAGGGTGTCGCGGGCACCCTCGACGGCCGCGATTTCGAGTTGCATGACGGCTCGATCGTCATCGCCGCCATCACGTCCTGCACGAACACCTCGAATCCCTCGGTGATGATCGGGGCCGGACTGGTGGCGAAGAAGGCCATCGAACGCGGACTCACGACGAAGCCCTGGGTGAAGACCAGCATGGCCCCGGGATCCCGCGTGGTCACCGACTACCTCACCGGCTCGGGCCTCCTCCCGTACCTGGAGCAGCTCCAGTTCCAGGTCGTGGGCTACGGGTGCACGACCTGCATCGGCAACAGCGGGCCGCTGCCGGAACCGGTCGCGGGGCTGATCGAACAGCACCACCTGGTGACCGCGGCCGTTCTCAGCGGCAACCGGAACTTCGAGGCCCGCATTCATCCCCAGGTCCGGGCAAACTACCTGGCCTCGCCGATGCTCGTGGTGGCGTTCGCGCTGGCCGGTCGCGTGGGGATCGACCTGACGAGCGAACCCCTTGGTACGGACAAGGACGGGAAGCCGGTTTATCTCCGCGAGATCTGGCCTTCGCCGGAGGAAATCCGTGACACGATGGCGAAGGCACTGAAGCCCTCGATGTTCGAGAAGCGGTACGGCAGCGTCTTCGAGGGCGACGAGGAATGGCAGGCGCTGGAAGTGCCGGGCGGCACCCGGTTCGACTGGGATCCGGAATCCACCTACGTCCGCGAGCCTCCCTTCTTCCAGGGCCTTCCGCCGGAGCCCCTGCCGCTGTCCGATATCCGGGCCGCGCGCGTGCTGGCCGTGCTGGGGAACTCGGTCACGACCGACCACATCTCTCCCGCAGGCGCCATTCCCAAGGACGGACCGGCCGCACGCTACCTGCGCGAACACGGCGTCGAGCACCCGGACTGGAACACGTTCGGCTCCCGGCGCGGAAACCATGAAGTCATGATGCGCGGCACCTTCGGCAATGTGCGGATCAGGAACCAGCTCGTCCCCGAGAAAGAGGGCAACTGGACGATCCACCTCCCGAGTGGCGAGGTCATGTCGATCTACGACGCGGCCATGCGCTACCAGGAGGCCGGGACGCCGCTCCTGGTGCTGGCCGGCCGGGAATACGGCACCGGGTCCAGCCGCGACTGGGCCGCCAAGGGCACCACCCTGCTCGGCGTGCGCGCGGTCCTGGCAGACAGCTACGAGCGGATTCATCGCAGCAACCTGGTCGGCATGGGGGTCCTGCCCCTGGTTTTCCAGGACGGGCAGAGCGCGAAGTCCCTCGGCCTGACGGGCCGCGAGACCTATGACGTCACCGGGATTGCGAAGGGGCTGGAGCCCGGCGGGACCGTCAGTATCAGGGTCACGGGCGAGGACGGTACGGAGAAGACCTTCGATGCGGTCGTGCGGCTCAACTCGCACGTGGAGCTCGAGTACTACCGTCACGGCGGGATTCTCCAGCGCGTCCTGCGGATGTTCCTGGCCGAAGGCTGACCGCGGATCCCCCACGCAAAACGCCCCCGGAACCATCAGGTTCCGGGGGCGTTCTCGTCACGCCGGCTGCGTCAGGCGACCAGGTCGCGCAGCCGGTTGCTCTGCTCGCCCTCGCGCAGGCGCAGCAGCGCACGGTCGCGAAGCTGGCGGATCCGCTCACGCGTGACCCCCATCATCCGGCCGATTTCCTCCAGCGTCCGGCTGTTGCCGTCATCCAGCCCGAAGTAGAGCCGGAGGACCTTCGCGTCCCGGGGAGGGAGCGAGGCCAGGGCCGCTTCGATGTAGCTGGTCTGGCTGTTGGCGATGGCCGAGGAGTCCGTCCCCTCCTGCTCGTTGGTGGCGAACCGCTCGATCCGCTCACTGCCCTCGCCGTCCCGCACCGGGTGGTCCAGCCGGACCGCCTCGGAATTGAGGGCGGACAGGCTCCGGACCGCCTCGAGAGTCAGGCCGGTTGCCCGGGCCAGCTCCTCGGTGGTCGGCATGCGGCCGAACCGGTCCTTGAGCAGGGTGACCGTTCGGGACAGCCGGTTCAGGTCCGCCGTCCGGTTGAGCGGCACGCGGACGGGCCGGCCGTGCCGGGCGATCGCGGCCTGGACGGCCTGTCGGATCCACCACACGGCATAGCTGATGAACTTCACGCCACGGTTCGGGTCGAACTTCCGCGCAGCCGTCATCAGGCCGAGGTTGCCCTCGCCGATCAGGTCCACCAGCGGCACGCCGCGATTCTGGAACTTCTTCGCGACCGACACCACGAAACGGACGTTATGGCGCGCCAGCTTCTCCTGGGCCGCGACGTTGCCCTTGAACGCCTTGTGGGCGAGGGCCATCTCCTCTTCGCGATTGAGCAGGGGCACGCGGGAGATTTCGTCGAGGTACAGGTCGAGACTTTCCCGCCCCTCATCTATTGCCTTGGCGATCTGCGCCGGACGAACCGGGCGACGCTTCGGGCGTGTCTTGACAACTTTCACTCCACCGCCTCCTTGCGCATTCCCCACCGACCCCGGATCCCCGATTGGGGGACTGCCAAAAAACTAGTCGGACAATCTAACAGATAAACTCGCTAAAATCAACATGTTACGTAACTTGTGGCTCCGGGACCACTTGCGCGATTTTGAGGGCTCACGCCGAACGATTTCGGTACCTGTTCGGTAGCCGCCCGGAACCTTCGGGCACCCATTGAGATGCCCCTCCGGCGGCCCTCGTTGCGTTTCGCTGTGGAACGCACCCCCGGGTTCGCTCCCGGCCGAACTACTGCACTGACAGAACAAACAAAGGTTCCCGGCTAGATTTGACCCATGCTCACCGATTCCGCTTACGAGCTCCTCCGGCTCTTCGCCTCACCCGTGGTGGCCGTCACCTCCTCCCAAGGGGGATGCCGCAACGGGATGATCCTGGACAGCGCCATCCGGGCCAGTATCTCACCCCGGGTTCCCCGCCTCGCGGTCTACATCCACAAATGGCACCTGAGCCACGAACTGGTGGCCGGAAGCCGCCGGTTCACCGTCCACCTGCTCCACCGGGGGCAGTTTGATCTCATTCACCGCCTCGGCTTCGCCAGCGGGAGGGATGGGGACAAGCTGGGAGGGCTGGAAATCGAGCCCGGCGAGGGGGGAGTGCCGGTTCTGAGGGACTGCTATGCGGCCTTCGAGTGCCGGGTCGTGAACACCATGGACGCCGGCGCCAGCACCTGCTTCCTGGGCGACGTCTTCAATACCCGGCGGGGACCTGGCGCCGATATCATGACCGCGGAGTACTTCCGGGCCAACCTGCCGCTCGAATGGCGCGAGGAATTCGCCAGGAACTACCGGGAGGCCCAGGAGCAGATCGCCCGGCACAGCGCGATCACCGACCCGCGGTGGCCGGAAAGCAGTGAGTAGTGACTAGTGAGTAGTGCTCCCACGGCCGGTCACGAGTCCGAAGGCAGGCAACGGTGGGCCATGAGGACCCGGCCCACCGTTGTTCGCCATGTCCCACCTGATCTGGACGGCCAAGCACTACTCACTACTCACTACTCACTACTTCTTCGGCATCCCGCCCATGCCAGGCATCTCCACCGGCGTCTCGGTGATCTGGGACTTTGCCCCGGTACCGGTGCCGACCAGCACCATGTCCCCGTCCTTCGTGGTGGCCTTCACGAGGCCGAACGGAAGGCTCGAGTCCACCCAGGCGTCAATCTTCTTCTGCGGGTCACGGTAGTGCGTGGTCTGGAATGTGCCGGCCGGGACGGTGACGGTTTCCGCGCCGAGATCCTGCATCCGCTCACAGGCCTCGCTGACCTCGGTTGAGGGCATTTTCACGTTCTGCCGCATCATGTTCATCATCTGCCCTGAGACCTTCATCGCGGGCTGTCCTTCCGCCTTGAAGACCATCTCGTAGATCCCGTCGGGCTGGTAGGGCCAGCCGGGCACGACGACCTGCATGATGGCCGTATTCTTCCCGCTCATCGCCATCTCGAGCCGGTGCATTTTGTGGCCGTCGTGTTCCTCCTCACCCAACACGGCCATCCGCATGTTGCCCTGCTTCATCTGGTACTCGGCCCAGCCCCCGACGGAGGGCGCCTTCATGGCCTCGGCGCACTTCGCCTGGCCCGCCAGCGGGGCGGTCAGCAGCACGGTCGCCAGCAGGGCGCCGCCATATCGCAGTCCGTTCATCTGGAACTCCTTCCCGGAATCGCCGGCGGCCTCAAGCGCTCTTGATCTCCGACAGCAGCGTCGTGAGCGATTTTTTGGCATCGCCGAACAGCATGGAGGTCTTCGGATCGTAAAATAGCTCGTTTTCGATGCCCGCGAATCCGGGGTTCATGCTGCGCTTCATCACGATGATGTGCTTCGCATGGTCCACGTTGAGGATCGGCATGCCGTAGATGGGGCTGGAGGGGTCGTTCCGCGCGGCCGGATTGACCACGTCGTTCGCCCCGATCACCAGGGCAACATCCGCCTGCTCAAACTCCCCGTTGATGTCGTCCATGTCGTACAGTTTGTCGTACGGGACGTTGGCTTCGGCCAGCAGAACGTTCATGTGCCCGGGCATCCGGCCCGCCACCGGGTGGATGGCATACTTGACCGTCCCGCCGCGGGCCTCGATCAGGTCCGCCATCTCGCGCACCTGGTGCTGCGCCTGGGCCACCGCCAGGCCGTAGCCCGGGACGACGATGACCAGGCGTGCGTAGGCGAGCTGGATGGCCGCATCCTCCGCCGTCACCTGCCGGACGGTCAGGCCCTCGGTGCTTCGGCCCGACGCCACGGCCGTCCCGCCACCGAAGGCCCCGAACAGCACGTTGGCCAGCGAGCGGTTCATGGCCTGGCACATGATCTGGCTCAGGATGATGCCCGACGATCCGACCAGCGCGCCGGCAATGATCAGGACGTGATTATTGATCACGAAGCCGGTCATCGCGGCGGCGATACCGGAATAGGAATTGAGCAGGGAGATCACGACCGGCATGTCCGCCCCGCCAATCGGGATCACTACCATGACCCCGAGCAGGAGCGCGAGGCCGGCCAGCGCGTAGAACACCGCCAGGTTCGGCTCGGCCGATATCACCTGGATGACCGCCAGCGCGATCAGCCCCAGGAACAGGAGCCCATTGACCGCGCGCTGCATGGGGAAGGTGATCGGGCGGCCCGTCATCAGCTCCTGAAGCTTCGCGAAGGCCACGAGGCTGCCGGTGAACGTCACGGCGCCGATCAGCACGCTCAGCTGGATGGTCAGGTTGGTGTCCAGTGGCAGGGCGGTACGCGCCACATCGGACTTCAGGAACTCTGCCCCGCCGACCAGCAGGGACGCCGCGCCGCCGAAGCCGTTGAACATCGCCACCATCTGCGGCATCGCGGTCATCTTGACGGTGCGCGCCATCCAGAAGCCCACCACCGTGCCGACCAGCAGGCCGGCCGCGATCACCGTGAACGAGACGATCTGCTGGTCGAAAAGGGTGACGACGATGGCCAGCAGCATGCCAAGCCCGCTGTAGATATTGCCCTGCCGGGCCGTGGCCGGACTGGACAGGCGGCGCAGGCCGACGATGAACAGGACGGCGGCGAGGAGATAGAGCAGTTCGACCAGGGCCTGGGGGATCATTGGTCCTCCGGCTTGCGGCGGAACATCTGGAGCATCCGGTCGGTCACGGCGTACCCGCCGACGACATTCAGCATCGCGAACACCACCGCCCCGAAACCGATGAAGGTGGAGATCCAGCCAAACCCGCCGCCGGCCACGATCAGCGCGCCGACGATCGTGATGCCGCTGATGGCGTTGGCGCCCGACATGAGCGGCGTGTGGAGGGTCGCGGGGACACGGTGGATCAGCGCCACGCCGAGGAAGGTGGCGAGGGTGAAGACCACGATGCCCATGATCAGAGACTCGGTCATCCGCCTGTCCTTTCGGCGCGGACGGCGCCGTCGTGAGTGAGGCACATCGGCCCGGTGATCGGGTCTTCCAGGTCCACGGTGAGCGCGCCGTCCTGGACGATGTACTCGACGAAGGTCTGGAGGTTCTTGCTGTACATCTGGCTGGCATGCAGCGGGACGGTGGCGGGCAGGTTCGTGGCCCCCACGATCCGCACGCCGTGCGCGGTGACCGTCTCTCCCGCCCGGGTCAGTTCGCAGTTGCCCCCGCTCTCGGCCGCGAGGTCCACGATGACCGCACCCGGGATCATGTCCCGCACCATGGCCTCATCGATCATCCGGGGCGCGGGGCGTCCGGGGATCTGCGCGGTGGTGATGACCAGGTCCATCCCCCGGATGGTCTGGTGCACGAGGTCGCGGGTCCGTGCCTTGTCCTCCTCGGTGAGTTCCTTCGCGTACCCGCCTTCGCCAACCGCGGCCACCTCGCTGGCGACGAACATGGCCCCGAGGCTCTCGACCTGCTCCTTCACCACGGGGCGCACGTCGAACGCGGAGACCACGGCGCCGAGGCGGCGCGCGGTCGCGATGGCCTGCAGGCCGGCCACGCCGGCGCCAAGGATGAAGGCCTTCGCCGGCGCCAGGGTACCGGCCGCCGTGGTCAGCATCGGCAGCAGCTTGTTCAGCGTCGCGGCACCTACCAGCACGGCCTTGTAGCCGGCCACCGTGGCCTGCGAGGAGAGGGCGTCCATCGACTGCGCGCGTGTGGTCCGCGGAACCAGTTCCATGGCGAAGGTGGTCACGCGCCGTTTGGCCAGGATGGGCAGCACGTCGCCGGCCGTCGCCGGATTCATGAAGCTCACCAGCACCGAGCCCTCGCGAAGGCGGCCGGCCTCCTCGACACCGGGCCGCTGCACCTTGAGCAGCACCTCCGCGGCAGCGAGCACTGCGCCCGCGTCCGCCGCCAGCGTCGCACCAGCCGCCTCGTACATCGCGTCGGTGGCGCCCGCTTCCGCACCCGCACCGCGCTCGACCATGACCGCGTGGCCCGCCTTCACCAGCCGGCCCGCGATGTCCGGCACCAGCGCCACGCGACGCTCGCCCGGGACGGTCTCCCTGATCACGCCGATCTGCATCGACCCTCCCCGCCTTGGTTATCGTTTGACCTGCACCGGCCTGAGGCCGCCGGAGAATAGAGGGAAAAGTATGAAGGAAACAGGAAGAAGGACGGAAGAACACCGCCACGCCACCCTCGGATGGACATTAACGGCCCCCGCGGGTATCGTCACCCGTTCACGATGATCCCCTCTCCAGTACCCCGCCCCGCACCCGGCCCGGTGACCGCTCTGGCCCCCGGTTCCGTCGGCAACCTCGGCCCCGGCCTTGACGTGCTCGGACTCGCCCTGTCGGGCCCGGGCGACAGCGTGACGGCCACCCGCGCGCCCAGACCCGGCATCACGGTGACGGCAACCGGCCATCCGGACCTCCCCGACGATCCCACCCGGCACAGCGCCGCGCTGGCCGCGCGCCAGGTCCTCACGCGCGCCGGCCTGGCAGACACCGGTATCACCCTCGCCGTCACCAAGGGTCTTCCCCTCGCCGGCGGCCAGGGAGGCAGCGCCGCCTCGGCGGTGGCGGGCGCCGTGGCGGTGAACGCGCTGCTCGGTTCGCCACTCGACGTGGCCGGGCTGCTCGCATCCGCCCTGGATGCGGAGGAGGCGGTGGCCGGCCGGCACGCGGATAATGTCGCCCCGTCGCTCCTGGGAGGCATCGTACTCGTGCGAAGCCTCGACCCGCTGGACGTGATCCGGCTTCCGGTGCCGGCGGGCCTCCTCGTGGTGCTGGCCCAGCCCGGACAGTCCCTGACTACCGCGAACGCGCGGCAGGTCCTCCCCGCGCAGGTGCCCCTGCAGACGGCAATCCACCAGTCGGCCCAGGTGGGCGCCATTGTCGCCGCGCTGGCGTCAGGCGACCTCGCGCTGCTCGGCCGCGCGATCGACGACAGGATCGCCGAGCCGGTCCGTGCCCACCTGCTTCCGGGATTCCGCGAGGCCCGCGAGGCCGCCATCGGTGCCGGCGCTCTTGGTGCCTCGATCTCCGGTGCCGGACCCACCGCCTTCGCACTGTGCGACGACCCGGCGACGGCCCGCGCGGTGGCCGTGGCCATGTTGGAGGCGTACGCAGCCATCGGCGTCCGGTGCCGGACCAGGGTGGCAGAGGTCGACCTGGACGGCGCGCGGGTGGTGGAAGGATGACCGGGCGCAGCGCGTGGCAGAGCTGTATCGCCTGTGGCGACCGGCTTGGCGAACTGGACCCCGCCGTCACGTGCGACTGCGGCGGCCTGCTGCGCCTCGAAACCGCGCCGGTAGCGGTCGATGCGGCGGAGCTGCGGCAGCGCTTCACCGCGCGACGCACCTCGGCCGATCCGCGGGATGCCTCCGGCGTCTGGCGCTACCGGGAGCTGATCCTGCCGGAACCGGGTCCGGTGGTGATCACCCATCCCGAGGGGAACACTCCCCTCCTGCGGCGAGGCTCCGTGGCTGCATGGGCCGGCGCGGGTTCCCTGGTGATGAAACACGAAGGGCACAACCCCACCGGGTCATTCAAGGACCGTGGGATGACGGTGGCCATGACCCAGGCCGTGCGGACCGGGGCGCGCGCCGTGGCCTGCGCCTCGACCGGTAACACCGCGGCCTCACTGGCGGCCTATGCGGCGCAGGCCGGCCTCACGGCGCTCGTCCTGGTGCCCGCGGAGGGCATCGCGCCCGGCAAGGTGCGCCAGGCCGCGGCGTACGGCGCCCGCGTGGTGGCCGTGGAGGGTGACTTCGATGACTGCCTCCGGCTTCTGCGCGAGGCGGCGGGGCCGCTCGGCATTTACCTGCTCAATTCCATCAATCCGTTCCGCATCGCGGGACAGCAGGCGATCGTTTTCGAGCTTCTGGACCAGCTGGACTGGAATCCGCCCGACTGGATCGCGCTTCCCGCGGGGAACCTCGGGAACACGTCTGCCTTCGGACAGGCACTCGTCGCCGCGCGCGCGGCCGGACTGATCGGCCGCCTGCCCCGGCTCGCCGCCATCCAGGCCGAGGGCGCCGGACCATTTGCCCGCGGATTCCGGGAGGGGTTCACGCGCCGGCACGCGGTGCGGGCGACCACCGTGGCCACCGCCATCCGGATCGGAAACCCGGCCTCGTGGGACCGGGCGGTGGACTCCATCCGCACCACGCAGGGCGCGGTCGCCTCAGTGACGGATGAGGAGATCATGGCCGCCAAGCGCGAGGTAGATCATTGCGGGGTGGGATGCGAGCCGGCGAGTGCCGCGAGCATCGCGGGCGTACGCCGCCTGGTGGCGGAGGGGATGATCGGGAAGGATCAATCGGTGGTGGCAGTGTTGACCGGTCACCTGCTGAAGGATCCGGGAGACTCCGGCATTGTCGCCACCCCTCCCATCGCCGCCACGCTGGAGGCACTGGCGAAGGTGACGGAAGGGCGGTCGTAGACAGGACGGACAGGAGGACAGGGCGGACAGGGCGGACAGGGCGGACAGGGCGGACCAGTTTACACGACTCAACGACTCAACGACTCAACGTCCGACACGAGACACCCGATCCCCGATCCCCGGGGTTTACTCCACACTCCGCCATTTCACCCGGTACCGGCACACCTCCCCGCCCTTCGCCCGGCATTCCTCCTCGGTGATCTCCACGCCCCGCGCGCCGCACAGCTGCAGGGCCTTGCGATACCACCCAACCACCGTGAGGCAGTCGGGAGCACTGAACGTCCCGGCGTCCCTGGTGGTCAGCACGCCCTCTCGCTCCCCGGTCTGCTGGTATTCCCGGCTCCCGGTTTCGTAGTAGAGGGCGTAGACGGTAGGGGCCTTGGCGAGGAATTCATGCGGCCTGCCCGGCGCCATGAATCCGCTGTGAATGCTGCCGAGGTTCTGTTCCGCGCTTGCGGCGCCGAGGCGCTCGAAGAACTCCGGGCGCCCATGGCCGAGGGCCGAGACGATGGCATCGTCGAGCCGCTTGCCGACCTCGAATGGATACCACTTGACCGTCAGGATCCGCTGGAGCTCGGCGCGGTCGGCCTCCGGCAGCGCGGCCAGCACCTTTTCCACGCCC
Source organism: uncultured Gemmatimonadales bacterium (assembly GCA_963825055.1). Classification (GTDB taxonomy): domain Bacteria; phylum Gemmatimonadota; class Gemmatimonadetes; order Gemmatimonadales; family GWC2-71-9; genus CAWGSK01. Next base: position 25,501 of record CAWGSK010000002.1, on the reverse strand, counting down.
TCGGCTCCCGCGATGCCTTCGACGAAGGCGAGCCGGGTCTTGAGCACACTCCCCTTGATCTGTTGCACCGGATCTCCCGATTGAAGGTCAGTGGCGCGGCATGACGCGCCAGATTGTCCCGCTCGCGTCCGCGGCGATGTACAGCGACCCGTCAGGCCCGACGGCCAGGCCGCTCGGGCGGATCGCGGTCGGACCTTTCGCGCCCATGGCGAAGGTCTCGTATCGACCAGCGGGCCTCCCGTCCTGGAACGGGACGAAAACCACCCGGTAGCCGGCCTGCGGCAGTGGCGCGCGATTCCAGCTGCCGTGGAAGGCGATGAAGGCCCCCCCGTGGTATTTCGCCGGGAACGCGTCGGCATCATAGAACACCAGCGCGTTCGGGGCCCAGTGCGCGGGGAATCCGATCAGCGGATCCTGCATGTCCGCGCATCGGCCCACTTCACGGCCATCCCCTCCGTATTCCGGTGCCAGGACCTTCCTCCGGACCTCGGGGTCGTAGTAACAGTACGGCCATCCGAGGTTGGAGCCGTCGTGAAGGGCGACAAATTCCTCAGCCGGTTTCTCGGCGTTGTCCTGGTCGGAGTACCCCCAGTCCTGCCCCAGCTGATCGCGGCCATGGACCATGGCGAAGAGGTTGCCGGTGCCCGGCTGGATCGCGAGGGCCATCGGGTTCCGCAATCCCGTGGCAAAGTGCACGCCGTCCGACTGCGACTGGCCCGTGCCCTTCGCGTCGAACCGCCAGACGCCCGCGCGTGTCGGGAGCTCGGGACAGGGATCAATGCCCGGCGAGCGCGCCTCGCGGTCCTCGCGCTGGCAGCTGTTGGTCCGGGAGCCGACGCTGGCGAAGAGCCGGCTGCCGACCACGGCAATGCCGGTCGCGCCATGCCCACCAGCGGGCAGGCCCTGGACCACCACCTCCGGTTCTCCGGCGGGGGCGAGTGTGCCGGCCGGCCAGTTCCACCGGAGCACGCGGTCGTTCGGCGCAAAGTAGAGGACGTTGCCCGCGAGCGCGATTCCCGAGCCGCCCGGGGCCGCCACCCGCCGGCGAATGTCGGCCTGCCCGTCTCCGTTCGTGTCGCGGAGGACGAGCACGCCGCCTGCCGGCCCGCTGAGGGCGGCAAGCACGTCGCCGTTCGGGGCAACCGCCAGGTGGCGAACGCGGCCGAGGTCGGAGCCGACTACCACGGCGCAGAAGCCTTCCGGGAGCGCGAGTCCCCCGTCATCGGGCGCACAGGGCGGCATGGGACTGGACGGTACGGACGTCGCAGTGGCGAGCAGCAGGGGGAGGATGAGGACCAGACGATGAGCGCGCATGGGGTCTCGATGGCTGCCGGGGTGGGTCTCGAATAACGGAAGATACACGGTCCGGCGGGAACCACGGGGGTGCCGTCGGACCGCGCCGGACCCGTTTTCATAGGGGAAATCGGGCTCCCGGACTATTGCTGTCCCCCGTACCGCGTTGTACCTTGGTGCGCGTGGTTCCCCGGGGTCTGTGAATTTTTCACCCTCTGTAGGAGACCTGCGATGGCCGTGAAGAAGAAAGCCGCCAAGAAGTCGGCGAAGAAAGCTGCCAAGAAGAAGACAGCCAAGAAGGCCACCAAGAAGGCAGCAAAGAAGAAGGCCACAAAGAAGAAGGCCACGAAGCGCAAGCCCAATCCGGCGTTCATGAAGCCCATGACCCCGAGCCCGCAGCTGGCGAAGGTAGTCGGCAGCCAGCCGATGCCGCGGACCGAGGTCACCAAGAAGCTCTGGGGCTATATCAAGCGGAAGGGGCTCCAGGATTCCAAGAATCGCCGCATGATCAATGCGGACGAGAACCTGAAGCCGGTGTTCAACGGCCGGAGCCAGGTCTCGATGTTCGACATGACCAAGCTGGTGAACAAGCACCTCAGGTAGTACTGCGCAACTTGCAGGGCCATCAAGGGGCACGCCCGCTGGCGTGCCCCTTTGGCGTTCCGACCCTGACGATTGCCGCCCGTCCAATCGCCCCCTTATCTTCCCGCCCCATGGCGAACCCCCAGTACATCTTCACCATGCAGAACCTCGGCAAGGTCGTACCGCCCAAGCGAGAAATCCTCAAGGGTATCCACCTCGCCTTTTTCCCCGGTGCCAAGATCGGCGTCATCGGTTCCAACGGCTCCGGGAAGAGCACGCTCCTGCGCATCATGGCGGGGGTGGATCAGGATTTCATCGGCGAGGCGCGCCCGGCCGACGGCATCAGGATCGGCTATCTGCCGCAGGAGCCCGCGCTGGATCCCACCAAGGACGTACGTGGCAACGTGGAGGAAGCGGTGGCGCCGGTGCGCGCGCTGCTCACCGAGTTCGAGGAAATCAGCGCCCGGTTCGCCGAACCCATGTCGGACGACAAGATGACGGCGCTGCTTGAGAAGCAGGGTGACGTACAGACCCGGATCGAGGCACTCGGCGCGTGGGAGCTGGACCGCACGATCGACATCGCGATGGACGCACTGCGTCTCCCCCCGGGGGACGCGGACGTAACCACGCTGTCCGGCGGGGAGCGCCGCCGGGTGGCACTCTGTCGCGTGCTGCTCGAACAACCCGACCTCCTGCTGCTGGACGAGCCGACCAACCACCTCGACGCCGAGTCCGTCGCGTGGCTCGAGCGCCACCTGGCGGAGTTTCCCGGTACGGTCGTCGCCATCACGCACGACCGCTACTTCCTGGACAACGTCGCCCAGTGGATCCTGGAGCTGGACCGGGGCGAGGGGATCCCCTGGAAGGGCAACTACTCCTCATGGCTGGAGCAGAAGCAGCAGCGGCTTGCGAACGAAGAGAAGCAGGCCTCCGCCCGGCAGCGGACCCTCGCCCGTGAGCTCGAATGGGTCCGGATGTCCCCTCGTGCGCGGCAGGCAAAGTCCAAGGCACGGGTGAACGCCTATGAATCCCTCCTGGCCGAGGAGCAGAAGGCGCAGGTCGGGACGGCCGAGATCCTGATTCCCCCCGCGCCGAGGCTGGGGGACGAGGTGGTGGTCGCGAACCACCTGGCCAAGGGATACGGCGACCGCCTCCTCATCGAGGACCTGAACTTTGCCCTGCCCCGCGGCGGCATCGTCGGCGTCATCGGTCCCAATGGCGCGGGGAAGACCACGCTCTTCCGGATGATCGTCGGCCAGGAGGAACCGGATGCCGGAACGCTCCAGGTCGGCAGCACCGTGGAGACGGCGTACGTGGACCAGTCCCGCGAGTCACTCGATCCGGACCACAGCGTTTTCGAGGAGATCAGCGGAGGGCAGGAGACCTTCCAGTTCGGCCGGCGGGAGGTGAACGCGCGGGCCTACGCGGCCGGGTTCAACTTCAAGGGCAGCGACCAGCAGAAGCGGGTGGGCAATCTTTCCGGCGGTGAGCGGAACCGCCTGCACCTCGCCAGGCTCCTCAAGCGGGGCGGCAACCTTCTCCTGCTCGACGAGCCCACCAACGACCTCGACGTCGATACCCTCCGCGCCCTGGAGGACGCCCTGCTGAGTTTCGCCGGCTGCGCCGTCGTGATCAGCCACGACCGCTGGTTCCTCGACCGGATCGCCACGCACATCCTGGCATTCGAGGGGGAAAGCGAAGTCGTCTGGTACGAGGGGAACTACCAGGACTACGCCGCGGACTACCACCGTCGGAAGGGCGCGTCGGTCGACCAGCCCCACCGTATCCGGTACAAGAAGCTCGTGCATTGACCGGCCGGCCGCCGGCCGGACGTCGTGGCGATGCAGCCCTGCGTCGCCCTACCACGCTGCCCATTGCCTGACAGGCTGATGAACACACCGAACAGCAAGATTCCGTTCCTCCCGGCCCGCATCGAGGGGCTTGACCGCATTGCGACCAACCTCTCCTGGTGCTGGAGCCTGCCGGCCCGCTCGCTCTTCCGCAGCATCGATGAACAACTCTGGCACAGCACGCGGCACAACCCGGTGGCCCTGCTGCGCCGGATCGAACCGGCCCGGCTCGCGGCGTGTGCCGCGGACCCGGCGTTCCTGGAGCAGTACGACGCGCTCATGGCCGAGTGGACCCGGACGGACGACCCCAGTGTCGGCTGGTACCCCCGGGAATTCCCCACGGAGGCCGGCACGCCGGTCGCCTATTTCTGCGCCGAGTTCGGCCTGCACGCCTCCGTGCCGATCTACAGCGGCGGCCTCGGTGTGCTCGCCGGCGACCATTGCAAGTCCGCCTCGGACCTCGGCGTTCCGCTGGTCGGGGTCGGCCTCATGTACCGGAAGGGATATTTCGACCAGCGCATCGAGCTGGACGGCTGGCAGCAGGACCAGGACGAGGCCTTCGACGTCAACCTGACGCCACTGGTGCCGGTGCACGCGCCCGACGGTTCTCCCTGCCTGGCCAGCGTGCGGACGTTCGGCCGGGACGTCTGCGTGGGCGCCTGGAAGACCATGGTTGGACGGGTCCCGCTCTACCTGCTCGATACGAACTTCGAGGAGAACCACCCCGACGATCGCGAGCTGGTCACCAAGCTGTACGCCGGCGGGGTGGATCTCCGGCTGCGCCAGGAATGGATCCTCGGTATCGGCGGCGTGCGCGTGCTTCGCGCGCTCGGGTACCAGCCGGGCGCGTGGCACAGCAACGAGGGACACGCGGCGTTCATGCTGGTGGAGCGCCTGCGCGAACTGGCGCTGGCCGGAGTCGACCACGCCGAGGCGGTACGCCAGGTCCGTGACCGGAGCATCTTCACGACCCACACCCCCGTCCCCGCGGGACACGACACCTTCTCCCCGGACCAGGTCGAGGCGTGTGTCGGGCCGTACTGGGAAGACATGGGCCTGTCGCGCGAAGCGTTCCTGCGCCTGGGCCAGCACCCCGCGGAGGAAGAAGCGCGGTTCCACATGACGGTGGTGGCCATGCGGCTCTCGCGCTCGGTCAACGGTGTGGCCAGCCTGCATGGACACGCGTCCCGACGGATCTGGGCGGACCTGTGGGGCAACCGTGACCCCGGGTCGGTCCCCATCGGCCACATTACCAACGGCGTACATGTGGGCACCTGGATCTCGCATGCCATCGCGGATCTGCTGGACCGCCACCTGGGACGGGGATGGCGCGACGACACGCCGGAGCCGGAGCTGATCCGCCGGATCCTCGAGATCCCGGACGTGGAGCTGTGGGCGGTGCACCAGCGCCTCAAGAGCGTGCTGCTCACCACGATCCGGGAGGAAGCCCGCCACCGCTGGGCCACGCAGTGGAAGGAGGCCACGCACGTGGTGGGAGCCGGTACCCTGCTCGACCCCGGCGTGCTCACCATCGGCTTCGCGCGGCGGTTCGCAACCTATAAGCGCGCCAACCTCATGTTCCATGACCGCGAGCGGCTGCGGCGGCTGCTGGTCAACGAGCGCCGCCCCGTGCAGGTCATCTTCGCGGGGAAGGCGCATCCCGCCGACCAGCCGGGCAAGGAGGTCCTGCAGGAGGTCTACGGCTTCACCCGGGATCCCGACTTCCAGGGCCGCGTGGCGTTCCTCGAGGACTACGACATGCACGTCGCCCACCTGCTCGTCCAGGGGGTGGACATGTGGCTCAACCTGCCGCGGGTACCGATGGAAGCCTGCGGGACGAGCGGGATGAAGGCCGCGCTGAACGGTGTGCCCCAGATCGGCACGCTTGACGGCTGGTGGCACGAGGGTTTCGAGGGCAGTAACGGCTGGGCCATCCCGCTGCCGGGAGAGGACGAAGACGCGGACACCGCGGACGTCGAGCACTTCTACCGCCTGCTCGAGGGGGAGATCATCCCCGCCTACTACGACCACGATGATCGCGGCATTCCGACCCTGTGGGTGGACCGCATGCGCCAGGCGATGCGGGTCGCGCATGAGCGGTTTACCGCCCGCCGCATGGTGCAGGACTACGTCCGGGATTACTACATTCCGGCCATGCGCGGCCACGCGGGCGCGGATGATCCGCCACTCGACGCCTCGCCGGCGGCCGAGGACGGTCCCGCGCAGGGCTGAGCCCTGCACGGCCGACGGTCGCCTGCCCCCCGCCACGGAAACCGCATGCCAACCCTTCCCGCCGGGCCCGTGCAGGACCAGCATCCCGAGGAATTCGGCGTGGTCCATCTTGCGGCGGAGTATGGTACGCTCGCCAGGACCGGCGGCCTGGCCGAGGCGGTGGCGGGACTCGCCGCGCACCAGGCCGCTGCCGGCCGCAACGTTGCCGTCATCATCCCCCTCCACCGTTCGGTTCGCGGCGCCGCGCCCCAGCTCGAGCGCGTGGGACAGCCATTCCCGGTGGTGGTCGGGTCACGCACGGAGGAAGCACGGCTCTTCCGGCTGCCGGTCGTCCCGGGCCAGCCGCGGGTCTACTGCATTGACCACCCCTGCTTCGACCGGCCCTCGCTGTATGGCGAGCAGGGCCGCGACTACGATGACAACGCCTGGCGTTTCGCCTTCTTCTGTCACGCGGCCCTGGACATCCTCCACCGCGTCACGCGCGCACCCGCGATCCTTCATGCGCATGACTGGCATGCCGCGCTGGCCCCCGTGTACCTCCGCACGGTCTATCGCGACCAGCCGTTCGCGCGACAGATCCGTACCGTCCTGTCGGTCCATAACGCCGGCTTCCAGGGGCACTTCCCGGCCGACGTCATACCGGAGATCGGGCTCCCGTGGGAACTCTACACCTGGCAGTTCCTCGAGTGGCATGGCCAGGTCAACCTGCTGAAGGGCGGGCTGGTGTTCGCGGACGCCGTCACGACGGTGAGTCCCACGCACGCGCACGAACTGCGCACCGTGGTGGGCGGCTTTGGACTGCAGGACGTATTCATCGCCCGCGGCGACCGTTTCACCGGCATCATCAACGGCCTGGATACCCAGGAGTGGGACCCGTCCAGGGACGAGAACATCGCGGCGACGTACGACCCTGACCACCTGGAAGGCAAGACGCGGTGCAAGGCCGCGCTCCAGCGGAGCTTCGGCCTCCCCCAGCGCCGGCGGATACCGCTCTTCGTGAGCGCCGCCCGCATGACCGGACAGAAGGGCATGGAGCTGATCACGGGCGACTACACGCTCTTCATGCTCGAGGCGCAGTTCATCTTCATCGGCACCGGCGAGCCCCGCTACGAGGCCGCGCTCAAGGAATACGAGGCCCGCTGGCCCGATCGGGTGCACGTGCACCTGGATTTCTCCGGGAAGCTCGAGCACCGTCTCATGGCCGGCGCCGACATCTACCTCATGCCGAGCCTGTACGAGCCGTGCGGCCTCGCACAGATCCGCGCGCTGCGCTACGGCACCGTGCCGCTGGCCCGGCGCGTGGGGGGCCTGACCGACACCATCGAGGACGGCGTCACGGGGTTCCTGTTCGACGAATACAGCTCGGAGGACCTCCTCAGGGTCGCGCGGCAGGTGATGGATTACTACTACGACCGGAGCCTGTGGCGGACCATCATGCGGGAGGGGATGCGCCGCGACTTCGGCTGGAGGCGCTCCGCCGCGCGATACGACAAGGTCTACCGGTACATCCTCTCGGCACCCCCGGTCCAGTGACCAGCCCCCGCCCCCGCCCCCGGCCCCGGCTGATGCTCATCCTGCACAGCCACATTCCCTGGGTACTGGAACACGGGCAGTGGCCGCACGGCAGCGACTGGCTCTGCGAGGCCGTTCTCGAGTCCTACCTCCCGCTCCTCGCCTCGCTCGAACGACATCGCGGGCATGGCCCCCTCGCCACCGTGGGGCTGACCCCGGTCCTCCTGGCCCAGCTCGCGGCCCCGGGCTTCGCAGCGCTCTTCCGGCGCTGGTGCGGGGCCCGCCTGGAACGACTGGCCCTTCCCGCCTCCGAGCCCGGTCCACTCCGGGAGTGGTGGCGCGAACGGATCCTCCGTGCACGCATGCAGTTCGACGACGCGGACGGCGACATCACCGGGCGGCTGCGCGCGCTGGCGAACGACGGGAGCGTCGAACTCATGACCTCCAGCGCCACGCACGCGCTCCTGCCGCTGCTGGCCCGCGACGAGAGCATCAGGCTCCACCTCGCCGTGGCCCGCCTGGAGCACCGCCGGCACTTCGGGCGCGACGCGGCCGGGTGCTGGCTTCCCGAGTGCGGCTATCGCCCGCGCGGCCGCTGGGCGCCCGGCTTCGATGCCCCGGCCGGCGTGCGCCGCGGGATCGACGAGCATCTGGCGGACGCCGGATTTCGCTGGTTCGTGACCGAGGCGCACCTTGCGGGAGCGGGCCCCGCTCCCGGCGCCTGGAGCGGGCCGCCGGAGGCGATGCCGATGCCGACCGCCGTCGGGGCCAGCCGCGTGCGCTCGGTGGCGACGGCGCGCGGAGCACCTGAGGTGGCCGTGTTCATCCGCGACCCTCTCGGCAGCCGCCTGGTCTGGGACCGGCAGACCGGGTACCCGGGGGATCCCGCCTACCTCGAATTCCATCGCCAGAGCGATGTGGATGGCCTCCGCTACTGGTCGATCGGGCCGCGGGGAGCTCCACTGGGCATCCGGGACTGGTACGCTCCCGCCGCCGCGGCTGCGCGGGCGGGAGCGCAGGCCTCGCACCTGCTGGGCACCCTCGAGCGGGTGGCGGGGGGAAGCAACGTCGACGCCATCGTCCTGCCGTTCGATACGGAACTCTTCGGCCACTGGTGGGCCGAAGGCGTCACCTTCCTCGACCGGCTGTGGGACGGACTTCGGGATGACGGGGCGCTGGTGGCCGATACTCCCGAGCGGCACCTTGCGCGCATCGGCACGCCGGAGCGCATCCGTCTCGAGCCGGGCACGTGGGGTGCCGGCGGGGACTTCCGCTACTGGCTCCATGACGGGACGGCGTGGCTCTGGCACCAGATCTGGGCGCTGGAACAGGCGTTCTGGGACGCCGCTCCGATCGCGATCGCCGATCCGGGACGGCATGAACTGCTGGCCCAGGCCGCGCGCGAGATGCTTCTCGCCCAGGCCTCGGACTGGCCCTTCCACCTGACCGGCGGAACGGCGACCGACTACGCGGAACGACGGTTCAGTGAGCACGCGACCAACGCACGTATCCTGACAGCCGCCCTCCGTCCCGGAACGCGCGATCCGGAAGGCGCCAGCCGGTTCGCGGAGAATCTCCGTCGGAGGGACGATATCTTTCCCGATATCCTCCCCGCGATCCACGCCGCGCTGGCGGGCTCCCGGGCCATGCACCTCTGACCGGCAGCTTCATGGCACCTGTCCGCTTCCCGTTGGGCCTTCACCTGCACCAGCCCGTCGGCAACTTCGACCACGTGTTCCAGCAACACGTTGCCGAGGTATACACACCCTTTCTCGACCTGGTAGAGGAGCGGGAGTTCTTTCCGCTCGTGCTGCACATCTCCGGGCCGCTGCTGGAGTGGATGGAACAGCACAGCCGGCCCTACCTGGACCGGATCGGACGCCTGGTGAGTGACGGAAAGCTCGAACTTCTCCTGGCCGGGTTTTACGAGCCGATCCTGGCGGCCCTGCCGCGGGAGGACCGCCGGGAACAAATCGGCTGGATGCAGGAGGCGCTGGAGCGGCGCTTCGGATTTCTCGCCACCGGCCTCTGGCTCACCGAGCGCGTGTGGGAGCCCGAGCTCGCCAGCGACCTGGCCGATGCGGGTGTCCGGTACGCGCTGGTGGACGACCGGCACTTCCTGGCCGCGGGCTTCGAGCGGGAGCAGTTGCACCGCCCGTGGCATACCGAGAGCGACGGCAGGAGTCTGGCGCTGTTCGCCATCGACGAGCAGCTGCGGTACCTGATCCCCTTCCGGCCCCCGGCTGAGGCCGTCACGTACCTGCGCGAGCTGGGCGCGGCGGGGCATCCACTCGCGGTCCTGGCCGACGACGGCGAGAAGTTCGGCGGCTGGCCGGGCACCCACGACTGGGTGTACGGACAGGGATGGCTGCGCGATTTCCTGGGCACGATGGAGCGGCTGGTCAGCGAGGAGGAAGTGCGGCTGGTGACGTTCGCACAGGCCCTCGCCGAGGTGCCGAGTGCGGGCCTGGCCTACCTGCCGACGGCGTCCTACCGGGAGATGGAAGGATGGTCCCTCCCTGCCCGGGCCGCGCTCCGGCTGAAGGCGCTCGAGGACGACCTGGGCGAGAAGCGCCTGGAAGAAGACACGGCGTTCGTCCGTGGCGGGCACTGGCGCAACTTTCTGGTGAAGTATCCCGAATCCAACCGGATGCAGAAGAAGGCCTCCGCCCTCTCCCGGCTCTGTCGCGCACGGGGGAACCCGGCTGCACCGCGCCGGGCCATCGGGCGGGCGCAGTGCAACGACGCGTACTGGCACGGGGTATTCGGCGGGCTGTACCTCCCGCACCTGCGGCATGCGATCTGGCGTGAACTGGCGGCTGCCGAGCAGGCGCTCCGCGCCGGCGAGGCGATGGCGTCGGAGAGCGTGGACGCAGATGGAGACGGCCACGCGGAGATCCTGGTCCACGCGGCCCGGTTTGCGGCGACCATCAGTCCCCGTCGCGGCGGCGCAATCGAGGAACTGACTCTCTTCGACCGCGGCCTGAACCTGGCCGACACCCTGACCCGGCGCCGCGAGGCGTACCACCGGGTGGCGGCGGAGGGAGGGAACACAGAGGGCGGCGCGGCCAGCATCCACGACATCGAGAACGCGGCGGCGCTCACCGAGCTGCCGCCGGTTGACCCCTGGCCACGCGCCATGCTGGTGGATGTCTTCCGCGGAGCCGACGGGGAGATCCTGTGGGCCGGCGCAGGCATCCCGCGCTCGGCGCTGATGGTGGAGGAAGGCGGAGCCCTGGTCGTGGTGCTCTCAACCCCGGCCGAGGACCCGGTCGGGCTGGTCAAGCGTTACCGGTTCGAGGACGATGGCCACCTGACGGTCACCTGGCGGTGGAACCCCGATGCCCTCCCAGCCGGGGCGGTGTTTGCGCCGGAAACCTCGGTGGGTCACCCGGTCGAGGTCACCTGCCGGCCGGAAGCGGCCGTGCGCCGCTCGAACATCACCACGGTTTCCATGTCGGAACGCGGCTTCGACCACACCGTTCAGGGCGAGGAGATCGTGGCGGCTTGGGACGCGGCAGGCGGCCAGGCCATGATGTCGGTAGGAAGTAGGCAGTAGGGAGTAGGCGCGCACCTCTCACTGATCGCTTCTCACCGCAGCACAACGTCCAGCGGCACCGCCACGACGAGGCGGTACGAGTATTCCCACTTCGAGCTGAACAGCGCCTCGCTCTGTTCGTTGTCGATCCGGTGCAGGCGGAATTCTGCCGTGAGGTCCACCGTTCCGTCGATGCGGGTGCGGCGGCTGGCTCCGATCTCGCCGTACCGCCGCCGCGAGCGGTAGAATGCGTCATCGTGCCCGACCGAGTTGTAGTTCGGGTCTCCCTCGTCGCTCAGGAAGTCACGCCCCGCCCAGAAGATCCCGAACAGCTCGAGATACCCCCACGGATGCACGGCACCCCGGAGATACATGCCGTGACCCCGGTCGGGCCGGCCAGGCGGGGGAGCAGGATCAATGTTGCCGCTGCTCGCCATGTAGAACCCCTGCACCGATCCCTCGCCCAGGACCCGGCCGAGGTCGCCGTGAAGCCGGGCTCCCACCGCCGTCACGAAGTTGTTCGTGACGGGGACACCGGCCTGGAACAACTGCCCCCCGTGGTGCAGCCCGTGGTTCTGCCACCGCAGTTCGAGGAAATCCGTCGGACGTACGTTGAGCAGCAGGCCGTAGTCGAAGATCTCCCGGCTGCTGCTGGTGTTGAGCGCCTGCCAGTTGATGTACGCCTCGAGGTCCCAGCGCGGGTAGCCCACCTGCATCTGGAGCCCGTATTCGACAGGCCGGGTCAGTTCGAGTGTCGTGACCTCGAGCGGCTCGAGGTATCCATGGCGGTTGGGGTTCTCGAGCGTCCCCAGTACGCCGAGGAATGACGGTGTGCGGTACCGGAAACTGATGATCGGCTTGACGTCGTCCGCAAACTCGTCGCTGCCATAGCGGTAGTCGCCGAACACCCCGGCGAGCACCTGCGTCTTCGGACCGGGCCGGACATCGAGCCAGGTCTTGAGCCACGCGCCTAGGATGGTCTCTCCCACACGGTAGGGCGTGAAGAACTCCGTGTTGTCCCCGTAGAAGGTGGCCTGGTTGCGCCAGGTCACATCCTGCGCGGCCGCAGGGGCGGCAAGAAGGAGACACAGGGCGAGGGTACCGGCGGCGGGCCGGGAAGGAATCATCGGTACGGTCATCCGGTCGGGGTGAGGGACGCCGGAACCCGGCGTGCGCCGCGGGAAAGGTACGGGCCCGCCATTCCGCTGGCCAGAGCCGGTCCGCTGGATGTTATCTTGTGGCATGGCGAACACACCCGCGGACCGCACGGTCAACGTCGGCCTGGTCCAGATGCGTTGCGACCAGGATCCGGTGGACAACTTCACCCGTGCGGTCGAGGGCATCCGGACCGCCGCCGGGCGCGGGGCACAGGTCATCTGCCTTCAGGAGCTCTTCCGCACCCGGTACTTCTGCCAGTCGGAGGACCACGAGTACTTCAAGCTGGCGGAGCCGATTCCCGGCCCGAGCACCGAGGCGCTGGGCGCTGTCGCCCGTGACCTCGGCGTGGTGATCGTGGCCTCCCTCTTTGAGAAGCGCACCGAGGGCCTGTATCACAACACGGCGGCAATGATCGACGCGGACGGTGGCCTGCTCGGCAAGTACCGGAAGATGCACATCCCGGACGACCCGCTCTTCTACGAGAAGTTCTACTTCACCCCGGGCGACCTCGGCTTCCGCAGCTGGAAGACCCGGCACGCCGACATCGGCACCCTCGTCTGCTGGGACCAGTGGTACCCCGAAGCTGCCCGGCTTACGACCCTCCACGGGGCCAGGATCCTCTTCTACCCGACCGCCATCGGCTGGCTTCCCGCGGAGAAAGCCGAGTATGGCGCCGCGCAGCGCAATGCCTGGGAGACCATGCAGCGCAGTCACGCCATCGCCAACGGCGTGTTCGTGGTCGCCGTGAACCGGGTCGGCCATGAGGGCGCGGCCGGCGGCGGGATCGAATTCTGGGGGAACAGCTTCGTCGCGGACCCGTACGGCAACGTCCTCGCTCGCGCGGGCGAGGACGAGGAGGTACTGGTGGTGCCATGCGACCTGGGCCTGATCGATACGGCACGCACGCACTGGCCTTTCCTGCGGGACCGGCGCATCGAAGCCTACCAGGACCTGACCCGGCGCTACGTCGACTGACCGTGGCCGACGCCCTTCCCACCGACGTTCCCCCGGCCCGACTCGGTTTCCGCATGCCGGCCGAGTGGGCCCCCCACCGCGGCACGTGGCTCAGCTGGCCACACAAGGCAGCCTCCTGGCCCGACAAGTTCGCGCCGGTGCCGGGGATCTTTGCCGAGATGGTCAGCCTGCTCTCCCCCGGCGAGGAAGTCCACATCAACGTGAACGGGCCGGACATGGAGGACGGTGTCCGTCGCCTCCTCGTGAACCGTGGGGCGGTGATGGACCGGGTGTTCTTCCATCACAATCCCACCGATGACGCCTGGTGCCGCGACCACGGGCCCATCTTCATCAACCGCGAGATGCATGGGACTCGGGAGCAGGCCATCGTGGACTGGCGCTACAACGCCTGGGGCGGGAAGTACCCGCCCTGGGACCAGGACGACGTCATTCCGACCCGGATCGGGGAGGAGTACGGACTCCGGGTGTTCCACCCCGGCATCGTGATGGAGGGCGGGTCGATCGACGTCAACGGCGAGGGCACCCTGCTCACCACCGAGGCGTGCCTGCTCAATCCGAACCGGAACCCGTCGCTCACCCGGGCGGACATCGAGCAGTATCTCCGTGACTACCTCGGCGTCACCCACATTCTCTGGCTGGGCGACGGCATCGAGGGTGACGATACCGACGGCCATGTGGATGACCTGACGCGGTTCACCGATCCCGCCACCCTGGTGACCGTGACGGAAGACGACCCGGCAGACGCGAACTACGCCCCGCTTCGGGAGAACCGGAAGCGCCTCGAGTCGATGCGGGACCAGGCGGGGCGGCCGTTCCGGATCGTGGACCTGCCCATGCCGCGCCCGATGTACCAGGATGGCCAGCGACTCCCGGCCAGCTACGCGAACTTCTACATCGGCAACGACGTCGTCCTGCTGCCCGCCTACGACCCGCCGCGCGACGAGCAGGCGCGCGGGATTCTCCAGGACCTCTTCCCCGCCCGGCGGGTGGTGCCCGTCGATGCGGTGGACCTCGTGTGGGGCCTCGGCGCGTTCCACTGCGTCACACAGCAATGGCCGGCCTCTCGATCATGAGACGAGGCAGAGGGACGCCCACGGAGTAGACATTTACGGTGACCGGGAAGCCGCCGCGAGGGTCACTCGGACAGGCATCCCGATTTCACCAGTCATTCCGGAGACTCTCGTGCGCCGCATCATCTTCTGTGCTGCCCTCCTGGCGGCCGCCAGCGCCTGCAGTTCGGACCCCCTGGAACCGCCGGAAGGGTTTGCGTTCGCCTATGCCGAGCAGGGCTGCACGCCGGTTGACGGGTCCGCGCTCTGGCTGTCCCTGACGGGGACGGCCACCGACGAGCCGCGGTCCGTCCTGCCCCGGGTGGACATCGCCATCTACCGGCCCATTGACGAGGTGGCCGGCCAGACCTGGGTCTTCGGCGGGGACGGCGACATCGGCTCGGCGTACCGCTGTTATGACGCGAGCAACTGCGTCCCGGGAGTTATTTCCCGTGTTACGATCCGCCGCATCGAAGCGGACAGCACGGTGGTCGGCGAGGCGACTTTGCGCTTCGGGGATGGTACGACGGTCAACGGTGGCTTCCGGGCGGTCTGGCTGCACGAAGTCATTCTCTGCGGGTAGAGCAAGACGAAGGTCGAAGGTCGAAGGTCGGCAGGGGACGCCGGTTCGTTTGACCGATCGGTACACCACTGCCATCATTCCCCCTCATATCCGCTCCCGTGTCAGGCCTCCCCATCCCGTAAGGAGACTCCGTGCGCCTCCTGCCCCTGCTCCTGTTCCTCTCCACCCTTGCGCCTTCCCTTCCCGCCCAGCAGCCAGCCTCCGCAGACTCGACAGTAGTTCTCCGCGCGGCCCGGCTGATCGACGGTACCGGCTCCGCGCCGGTGGCAAACGGCGTGGTTGTGGTGCGCGGGAACCGGATCGTGGCGGTCGGGCCTGCCTCCGGGGTGTCCATTCCCGCCGGCGCCACGACAATCGACCTGGGCGACGCCACGTTGCTGCCAGGGTTCCTCGACGCCCATGTCCACCTGCTCGGCCGGGAGCTGGGCGAACCGGGGTGGGACAACGCGGCGGTGCGGGACCTGGCGGGCTTCGAGTCCGCCCTCGGCGTCCAGCACGCCATGCGCACACTGCTCGCGGGCTTCACCAGCGTACGGGTCGTCGGCAGCCGGGACTTCGGGGACGTCGCGTTGCAGGAAGCGATCGACGGCGGCTACGTCGCCGGCCCGCGTATCCTGCCGGCCGGCTGGGCCCTCGGGATCACGGGTGGCCATTGCGATGAAAACGGGTTCAAGCCGGGCATCGTGGAAGGCACCGTCCAGACCGGCATTGCCGATGGCCCGGACCAGGTCCGCGCGGCAGTGCGGTATCAGGCCAAGCATGGCGCGCAGGTGATCAAGACCTGCGCCACCGGCGGTGTGCTGAGCGAGGGTGACGCCGTGGGTGTGCCCCAGTACACGCTGGAGGAGCTGCAGGCGATGGTCGCGGAAGCAACCAAGCTGGAGCGGAAGGTCGCGGCGCACGCCCACGGTACCGAGGGGATCAAGATCGCCACCCGGGCGGGGGTCGCCTCGATCGAGCACGGGTCCTTCCTGGACGAGGAGGGCGCCAAGCTGATGGCGGAACACGGCACGTTTCTCGTCCCGACCCTGAGCGCCGGCGAAACGGTGCTCCGCCTGGTGGACCAGGGCGTCCTGACCGGGCACCGTGCGGAGAAGGCGACGGCCGCGGGCAACGCGATGAAGAACGCCGTCCACATCGCAAAGCGGGCGGGCGTCCCGATCGCCCTCGGCACCGATGCGGGCGTGGGAAAGCACGGCACCAATGGCCACGAGTTCACGCTCATGGTGCAGTGGGGCGGACTGACGCCCATGGAGTCGATCGTGGCGGGAACGGGCAGCGCGGCGCGCCTGTTCGGCTGGGAGGACCGGGTGGGCACCCTCGCACCAGGCAAGCTGGCGGACGTCGTCGCGGTACCTGGCGATCCACTCCGCGATGTCACCCGGCTCGAAACACCTGTATTCGTGATGAAGGATGGTGTGGTCTACAAGCGGGACGGGAAGCCGGTGGGTTCTGCGCTGGTGGAGCCTGATCGATGAGCGCCGTCTCGCGGGAGGCGGTTGCCATTCTGGCCTGCTGTCTGGGCGCCTGCAGTGACCATCCCGCGCCTCCCACCGGGGACATCGCCGGCTTCCCGGGGGCCCTCGCCCAGCTCGAGTGCGGACCGGCAGATGGTCCGGCAACATCCATCTACCTCTCTCGCGAGGCGTCAGACACCCTGGGGAGTGCATACCCGAGGGTGCAGGTGACCGTCTATGCGGCCCCGCAGGGCCTCCCCGGACAGGTCATTACGCTCGACGGAAGCGACAGGGGAAGCGCCTTCTGGTGTCGCGGAGAGCGTGACTGCGTACCCGCGGACAAGGCGCAGGTCGAGTTCAACGCCCCGATGCCGCACGACACGGTGCGGGGATGGATGGATCTCACCTTCCCGGGCCTCCCCGCCGTACGGGGGCGGTTTGCGGCCCCGTGGCGGGAGACGAGCATGTTATGCGGGTAGCCTTCTAGGTGCGCCGCTTCCCTGCTCCCGCCACGATCAGCACGATCCCGGCCGCGACCGCCACACCACCCACCCAGGGCGGGATGCTGGCTTTCTCCTGCACAGTGGCGGAGAAGTCGCCGACCTTGAGCTCACTCCGATTCTTCGTATAGCTGAACCCCCGGACCAGCACGAAGGCGCCAAACCCCGCCAGCAATACCCCAACCAGTATCAGAATCCGCATCGCCCGTTCCTCCCGTTGAATTTGTCCGTCATCACGATCGCGTCTGCGCGGGCCCGTCGCAGGCCCGGCAGTCGAGCAGCATGCCAAGCCGGCCTTCCCGGCCTTCCATCGTGGTTACCCAGTCACGCACCTGCCACGGCGGGTCGTGCCGCACGTGCTGGGTGTGCCCGCACTCCAGTTCGGCCACCCAGTGGCCTTCCTCATCACGGTGATACCCGGTGATCCGGCGTTCCATGCCCGAATGTTCACCCCGCATCGACCCTCGCGCCACCCTGCCGCCGCCTTAGCTGCCTGCAGTCACGGGCCTTGGTTCCGTGATGCGCTGCCCGTCGGAGCCGTCGCCCCGTTTTCAGGGCGGTGCGAGTTCGGCCAGTGCCCGGCGCACCTGGTCCACGGCGGGTGCGAGCCGGGGTTCAGGATGCGGGCGGAGCGCGAGGTAGCGCCGGTAGGCGCGGATCGCGGCGGTCGTGTCGCCCGTCAGCAGGGCCAGGCGCCCCTCTTCGCGGAGGAATGTGGAGAGGTAGAGCGGCGCCATCTCGAAGCCCCCCGCTCCCCGGCGCACGGCTGCCAATGCGCGCGGGAGGTCCCCTTCCCGCTCCCACAGGCGCATCAACTGCAGGTTGGCGTCCGTCACCGCCTCGCCGCAGCACACCTCGAAGATATTTTCGCGAGCGAGGGAATCGGCCTCGGCCAGAAGGGCCCGTGCATTTCGAGCCTGACGCCCGGATGCGTGCATCGCCTCGAGGAGCGTGGCGCAGAGGTCGGCATACCGGCTGAACGTCGCCGAGTCCTCGGGGGTCCCGACCGCGGGCCGTGCAGTACGCAGCCGTCGGCCCGCCGCGGCAGCGTACTGGTGATCACCTCGCGCGGCGCGCCAGGTCCCGAGCGCGCAGATGTCGTAGAGCTGCGGGAGCGCGCCCTCCCCCGGCACCGGGGCCGAATCGGCCAGCGGCGCGACCAGGGCCTCGGCCGCGAGGGCCGCGGTGGTATCGGCGTCCCACCACATGGCACGACGCAATTGATTGCGGAGCGTCCGGTGCCCCGCGTAGCCCGGCGCGCGACTCACCCGTGGCGCGTCGGCCGGGCGTCCGGCATTAAGCGCCATGATAGTCAACGCGCCGGTGGTCCAGCCCGGGTCGTGCGCCTTGAGGCGCCTCGCTTCTTCTCGTGCGATCCACTCGAGATCCTCCGTCTCCATCCCGCTCCACAGGATGAAGAGATGGATGGTCTTGAGCACCCAGTCGCCCGCCGAGGAGATGTTCTCCCGGTAGGCAAGCCGCGCCGGCGGACTCGTCACGACCGCCCGGAACCACATCGCCAGGTGCGCCAGGTCACTCGTGGAGTCGGCACTCAACACCGCGGTCGCCAGCTTGAGGATGCCTGTCGTATCGTGGACCAGGAGCGCCAGGGAAAGCATGTGCTGCGTCGGCTCGGGAATCCACGCCCGTCCCGTGGACGGTGCGGTCAGCGAGTCCAGGCGCCACCCCCGTCGGAAGGCAACGGCGGCGCGCTCGGCGGCGTCCTCCTCTCCCGCGAGTCGGCCCCAATGGAAATGATGGTCGCCGAGCATGTACCACAGTTCGGGACTCTCCGGGAGCGCGGTGACTGCGGCGTTCCAGTCGGCGAACAACGCGGACGTCCCGCCGCCCGGGGCCGCCATCGCATGGAGCAGCACACGGTCGGCCGGGCTCAAGCGGTCCTGGCCCGCCAAAGCAATCCGGATTCCGCGCTCCCCCTCCGCGCTTGTCCCTCCCCACATCGTGGCCCTGGCCAATCCGAGTCCGGCCAGGGCGAAGGTCGAATCGAGCATCGTGGCTTCCCGGAGCGACTCCACCGCGCGCGACATGTTGCCGACGCGGAACGCCTCCTGCCCCCGCAGGTACGCCTGAATCGCGGGGAGGGAGGCACTGGTCAGCGACGCCAACCGCACCTCCTCCACACCCGCGCTCAGCCCGAGGAGTTGTGCTGCAAGCTGATCGAGGAGCGCGGGGAGGCGATCCGGAGGACCCTCGACCGACGCCCTGGCGACGCGGCCCGCCCCCGGCAGTCTCAGGAGGCGTGCCGTCAGGGTCACGCGATCGGCGTTCCCCGCGAGGCTCCCTTCGATGACCCGCCCGGCGCCGAGCCGGGCGGCCACCGCACTGATCGCATCGGGTAAGGCGTCCTCCTGCCCGCCCGCGGAGGTCACCCGTCGCCATTCGCTAACGACGCGGGCGGGATCCGCCAGGTCCGGCCCGCCGTCGCGCGCGATGCGAATCGTCAGCAACTCGACGATCCCCTCGTGCAGCCAGGCGAGTGACGAATCCGCCTCGGTAACCCGGAATGGCATGATCGCGATGCGGTCCGCGGACGCTCCCGGCGCTACCGCCCGATCAGATCGGAAGTAGGCGGCGAACGCCAGGGTCAGCACCACTCCCGACGCCACGGCGAGGAGGGTTCGCCTTCCCCCGGGCTCCGAACGTGTGGCCGGAGCGCGATCGCGAGCGGGGTCCCCGGCGGGACGCGATACCGGCCGGTGTGGAATGGACAGGAGCGGTTCCTGCCGGGTCCGAACGGCGCGCATCGCGTCCTGTGTTTCAGGTGAAAGGTCGACGTCCAGGTCCCGTGCGACCCGTCGCGAGACCTCCTCGTACAGCGCCGCGGCGCCCGCGCGATCGCCCCGTTCCTCCAGGCGGGTAATCCCCCGGCGGAGGGCGCTCTCGTCATCCCCACTGAGCAGAACCGCGCGGCGCACGAGCTCGCCGACGTCGGCATCGCGACTGGGGCGCTCTGATGCCATCCAGGCGGCCCTCGCGGCCAGGGCCCGCAGCCGGGCACGCTCGGCGGCGACCCAGTCCTCGAGTGCCTGGCCAGTCTCGGCCACGAACACGCCCTCGAGGAAGTCACCCCGGAACAGCGCCAGGGCGTCCCCGGGCCGGCCATCGCGGATGGCGGCCTCGAGCCGGGAGGCGTCCGTCGCGACCACCGCGGGATCGAGCCCGATCTCGTCCTCGCCCCGGGCGATGATCGCCCCCTCGCCCAGGGCTTTCCTGATGGAGTGAAGGGCCTGCCGGAGTGCCCCGCGCGCGTGCTCCTGGTCCAGTTCAGGCCAGAACAGGGCCAGCACCGTGTCACGGCGGCGCACGTCGTTCCGGGAGGCCCCGAGGTAGGCCACCAGCGCCAAGCGCTTGGCCTGTAATGGGATGGCGTCGGCAGGGGCGTCTGCGGATCGCATCAGCTCCAGACGGCCCAGGGTCCGCAGTTCAATCACTCGAACACCCCTTCCGGCCGAGGACCGCCTGAACGTCCGGCAAGTAACGGCGCGATAACGCTGGACGAATGCCCACGCACTAACTCCTCCAATGTACGCCGCATCTGAGGCGTTGCCAGCGGCTCGCGGGTCGGTCGGACCCCTTCCGGCCGCCCGGAGCCACGATTTTTCACCGGGGGGAATCCATGTCATTCCAGACCAGGGTGCTGGTCGTACTGACCAGCGCCATGCTCGCCGCGGGATGCGGCGACCAGGCCACGGCACCCACAGGGGCGCCATCCACCAGCGCCGGTGTGACGGCGTCAAGTGTGAAGTTACGGGACACCGGTGCCACCGCCAGCTGGAACGAGCTGGCCACCTCCCTGGCGGACCGGACGGCGATCGACCAGGGCAGGCTGTACGCCTACCTGTCGCTGGCCCAGTTCCGGGCAGCCGAGCTGGCCCTCAACGAGCGGGGAGAACGCCGAGCCTTTCCCGCGTTCAAGAGTAACTACCGCGAGCGCCTGGGCGCCTCGGCGGCGATTGGCGGCGCATCGGTCGTGGTCCTGAAGGCGTTCTTCCCGAACGACGTCGCCGAGATCGACGCGGCGCTGGCCGCACAGGCCGCCGCAGGTACCGGCAAGAAGGGTGAGGAATTCGCCGAATCCGTCAGCCTTGGCATGGAGGTGGGCGATGCCGTGCTGGCGTACGCGGCGAGCGACCGGGTCGGCCTTGCGGACCCGGGCACCCCGCCCATCGGGGCCGGCTACTGGCAGTGGAACGGCGGGCCGATCGTCCGGGCCAATTATCGCGCGCGCCCGTTCTTCCTGGCATCGGACGACGAGTTCCGGCCACCACCGCCCCCGGAGTTCGGGTCGGCGGCCTATCTTGCCGCACTCGCCGAAGTCCGGCAGATCTCCGACACCCGGACCCCGGAACAACTGGCGAGCGCGACTTACTGGAATCTCCAGCAGTCGGGACGCCGGAATGCTCCGTTCAACAACAAGGCGGTGGCGCTGATCCGCACCTACCGCATCCCCGATGCCCGTGCTGCCCGGATCATGTTCCTGATGAATGGCGCCATGTTCGACGCCCAGGTGGGGTGCTTCGACGCGAAGTACGCCTACTGGTTCATCCGGCCGCCGCAGGCCGATCCCCTGATCACGCTTCCTGTGGGCCTCCCTCCTCACCCCTCCTACCCGTCCGCCCATTCGTGCGTGTCGGGATCGATGAGCGGGGTCCTGATGGCTTTCTTCCCGAAGGCTGCCGGGGATCTGGAGGCAATGTCACAGGACGCCAGCCTGTCACGGCTCTACGCGGGGATTCACTACCGCTTCGACATGGAAGCCGGCATCGCGCTGGGACGAAAGGTCGCCGCCAAGGCGCTCGCAGCCGACCTGTCCGGGGTAGCCGTCATGCAGTAGGGAGGGTGGGAAAGGTCGGACTGGCGTGGCCCCGGTGCAAACCGGGGCCTCGTCATGTCACGGGGTGGCCACCCTGCCGGCGGGTCCAGACCTCGCGAAAGGTACCAGCAATCCACGCGGCCCCCGCCCCCATCGCGCTCCCGAACGCCAGCACGAGGAAAAGGAAGAGCACCAGCGGCAGTCCGGTCACCGAACTCGCGATGCCGGCAACCATGGCAACGGGCTCCACGAAGGACCGCACGACCAGCCAGCCGGCCCAGCCGGCCGGGACGGCCAAAGCTGCCCCCCGCCACGCGCGCTTCCCTGTTCGCCATCCGTGGACCGCCGCGACCAGCGGAACAATCCACCACGCCAGCAGCGCGGTACCCACGGCAACCACGAGTGCCAGGAGGGCGACCGGGCGCCAGCCCCGGGGGCGGGGCGAGACGGCGGGTGGCACCACTCGGGTCATGGCATGCTCCATGCCCCTTGAAAGGTCCGAACCGTTGCCGGGCGCCGGGATGGCTCCGTTTACGGGCAATTATTGGGACCTTGGGCCTCTGAGAGGTGGAGAACAGGGTGAAGTCGTTGCTTCTGCGCTGCGCATGGTGTGGCGCGATACTCGAACCGGCACCGCCGGGTGCCGTGGTCTCTCATGGGATCTGCGTGCCGTGCGCGCAGGTGGCGGGCTTCGTCCGCGCCGGTGAGGGCACGGTCCTGGCCCCGGCCGTCGCGCGGCCGGTCCGGCTGCCCGGGAGTGTCTCCCCGAGGCAGGGGAGCCGCAAGCCCCAACCATAGCTCCAGCCTGTTGCCCATGACGATGCGGCCCGCCAGACGGCGGGCCGTTCTGCATCCAGGTGCGACACACGACGGGCCCCGTCCGGATGGACGGGGCCCGTCGTCTCCATACCAGCCAGACAATCAGCGGCTGGCGGTGTTCTGCATGTTGCTCTCGCCCGCGAAGTCGATGACGAACGCCACACGCCGGTTCTCCTGGCCCCGGTCACCAGGACCGTAGGCACCCGGCACCACCTGGCGGTTCCGCGCCTCGCCGTAACTCACCGTGTGCAGCATGCCGGCGTTCAGCCCGCCGCTGTTGACGAGATAGTCGCGCACGGCCTCGGCGCGGTTCAGGCCGAGTTCCTGATTGTATGCGGCGCTCCCGGCGGGATCCGCAAAGCCCTCGATGGTGACGTGAGCGTTGCTGTAGCTGCTGCCGACGACCTTGGCGAAGCGGTCGAGCAGCGCCTGGTCGGTCTCGCGAACCGTCGCATCATTGAAGGCGAAGTGGACCGGAACATTGAACCGGAGCGCCGTCTCCATCCGCTGCACGCTGGCATTGAATTCCGTGCGAAGTGCCTGCAGGTCCCGCTCGAGGCTGTCGAGCCGGGTGGACATTTCGGTGATGCGCTGGTCGTTCGCGGCGATCCGGCGCGACAGCGCGCTGTCGCCCTCCGCCATTTCGGTCCGCACGGCCGTCAACTCTGTCTGGAGCTGGTCGGGGGTCACCCGCGAGCAGCCGGCCAGCCCGGCGAGCGACACGACGCCAAGCAAGGCGGCCTTGCCAAAACGAACGGTGATCGATGACATCCTGGGAACCTCCTCGTATGTAATCCGGCTGAATATATCGGCCCGCCGTCCACCCGGTCCCGGGTGAGCCGGTGGGCTCTGCCTCGCAGGGGTGGGTGCACCCCTGCCAACGCGGACAATATATCCCGCCGGCGGGGGCGCCGTTGGTGATGTGGGTCACGCCCGGCCCCCGGGGGCGTCTTGTCCCGCGCGCCCTTCTCCCCTAACCTTTGGGCGGCCATTTTCCCCTTCCCGCCGGAGCCGTTCCGCATGATCCCGGAGGCATTTTCCGAGGCATGGGCCCATGCCTGGTGCTCCCACCTCATGTCCCGACCCGCGTTCCGCGAGGCCGCCCGGGCATGGGACTCCCCGGTCGTCCTTGCCATGACCAGGAACGGCCCCGGATCGGAAACCAGGGCAGTATACGTCCGCCTTGCGGGTGGAACGTGTCATGAGGCTCGAACGGCCACCGCGGCGGACCTCGCGTCCGCGCCAATCGCCTTCGAGGCCGGCGCGGGGGTGTGGCGCGACCTGTTCGGGGGCTCCCTCCCACCCGTTACCGCCCTGCTCGGAGGAAAGCTCCGGCTGGTCCGGGGGACCCTCACGGCACTCCTGCCGTTCGCCAGTGCTGCCCGGGAGCTGATCGACGCGGCCGGCGAGATCGAAACCAGTTTCCCGGAAGGCTGGGGCTGACCCGGCGGTGTCCGCCGGGGAGATAACATCGTCCCCCGGTGAGAGCACCGGCCACCCCGGGCAACGGTCCGTGATTCCGGGGCATCAAACACCCAGCACATGCTGGTACCTCAGTTTGCAGTCCGAGCGGCGCTCCGCAGGGCAGGAACCCCGCCCTGACACGGCCTGCCGGGCCAGGCGGCACGTAAGTGACTGGCACAGGGCAACCTGGCCGGTTCCGGTATCAGAATTGCACGCTAAATGGACGGATCCTCACCACGAGAACGCCCGTGACCGGCATGACACGTACGCTGCGCCAGCAGGCCCTCGCCATCGCGCCCATCGCGCTGGCGGCGCTCGTGGCGCTCGCGTGCCGGGCCGACGAGAAGCTGGTGCAACCCGTGGTGCTCGCCATCGCAACCCCGGACGCGCAGCTCGCCCCCGACGTTCCCCTCCGGGTGCAGGGCTCCAGCCTCCGCGGCCTGACCGCCTCCATCGGGACGCGCCGGCTGCGTGTACGGCTCACCTCGGATTCGTCGGCGGAGGTCACCGTTCCCGCTGACCTCTTCGCCCCATGTACGCCGGCCGGCGTTCCCTGGGCCGTGAACCTCCGGCGGGGCCGCGCTCGCCGGACGCTCACCCTGCCGTCCGTCGAAGTCCCGCTGCGAGCCGAACTCTCCCCGGGCGACCACGTCATCCTGTCGAATGCCGTTGAACGCGGCTGCACCGTCGAGTTGCCGGACTCGGGCCAGTACATCGCAATGCCTTTCACCTGGGACCATGCAGGCGACGTCCGCGCGGCGGAGGTGCAGCCGGTACTGGGGCGCCTCTCAGTCAGCCGGATCGCGCCCGCCGACACCAGCCACGCGCTGCCCATTCAGCCGGAGGCCAGCGAACTGTCCGACCTCTGGCTTGCCGCCTCTTCGGGGCGCGTCGCAGGCGACATGGCCACGCACGGAACGACAACCGGCCCGTTGAGTTTCCGGACGCTCTCCACGAGCGTGGAGCAGCCGAATGCCTGCGTCCATTCCCTCGGCCTGGGCGACACGCTGATGGTCGCCGTCGAGCGGGATCGCTGGGGCCTCTTCCACGGCCTCCATGGCGACTCCGCGGTGCGCGAGCCCTGGCGCGTGGTGGCCGTGTCGTCCCGCCTGCTCGTCCTGTTCGACCGCGCGACGCTCGCCCGCGCCCGGGGCAATCCTTCGGTCGAGGCACGGCTCCAGGACTTCCTGGTCCGCTATGACACGCTGGTCGCCCCGTTCTTCCATGACCTGCTCCCGGGGTGGGAACCCAACGGACGTATCCCGCTCCTGGTCACCGATACGAGCGCCGTGCGTGCCAGGGGCTATGCCTATCCGAGCTGGACCGTCGGCTCCCGCTGCGCCGGGGAGGCGGGGCGCTTGAGCCTGATCTGGATGGACGGTCGCGCCCTGTTCCACTCCTCGCGGGCCCAGCAGGCGGCGCTCCTTGCCACCAGCGCCCATGAGACGGCCCACCTCGCCGACTTCGGCACGCGCGCACCGGCCGCCCGGGCCGACGCCGGCGCCTGGCGTGACTGGACCGTCGAGGGGTACGCGGACCTGGTCCGCCATCTCTGGACCCTCCCCGACGCCCGTACCATCGTTGCCAACGCCGACACCATCCCGGTGCGCAGCGTGGAAGCTGGCGTCGGAATGCGCAGTCTCTGCGGCGTCAGC
>CAWGSK010000001.1:0-19277 GCA_963825055.1 uncultured Gemmatimonadales bacterium | reverse complement strand
CTGCCGCCAGAAGATCATCAGGGCGCCACCGATAGCCCCGAGAATCGAGGTCAGCGGAAGGATCGTGTCGGGACCGACGTAGAGGAGGTGGAGCATCGCCATGAACCTCGCGTGATGAGACCGATCTGGGCATTCCGGGCGCGGCTGGAGCACCCCTTGGGAGTTGCCCTCCTGTGAGCAATACTTATACCAGACCACACCCCCCGGCGGTGCGATCTCCAGACATGCCAATCGGTTCCGACTCCGGGGAGGGCCCCCCGCGCACGGATCTTGATAGGGGATTGGCTCCTGACCGTCCTGTCCACCCCGACCGCCCAGTTTTCCCGGAGCAGCCGTGCCCGAATTCCGGTCCATCACCGTCGCCATTTCCGCCATTGCCGGCGCCGAGCACATCCGGCGCTGTCTCGAGGCCGTGCTCGCCCAGGAAGGGGCCCCGCCGTTCGAGGTGGTCGTCGTCTACGACCCCAACCTAAAGGGGATGGAAGCCCTCCGGGAGGCGCATCCCGAGGTGCGCATGGTCTGCAACGAGGGACAGCGGACACCGATGGAGCTGGCTTCCCTCGCCCTCCGGGAAGCCTCGGGAGACCTGATCATCGTGACCGAGGACCACTGCGTTCCCCGGCCGGACTGGGTCCGGCGCCTGCTCGAGGCCCAGGGCCCCGGGCGCGGCGCCGTGGGCGGGGCGGTGGAGACGGAACATGCGGGCAATGCGCTCACCTGGGCGTTCTACCTGGTGGACTACTACCGCTACATGCGGCCCTTCCCCGAGGGGCCGTCCGCGTCGCTCACGGTCTGCAATGTCTCCTACCGTCGCGACTATCTCGAGGCCATCGCGCCGCTCTGGCAGGAATTCTTCCACGAAACGGCCATCAACGCGGCGCTCGCTGAGCGCTTCGGCCCCCTCTGGCTGGCCCCGGCCGCCGAGGTTCGCACCCGACGCACGGTCACCTTCAGCGACGCGGTATACGAGCGCTACGCGTTCGGCCGGCTCTTCGGGGTCACCCGGAACAAGTTCGCCTCCCCGGGGCAACGCGCGATGTACGCCATGCTTTCCCCCGCCCTTCCGCCGGTCATCCTCTGGCGGATGGGCCGTCGCGCCATGCGCCGCCGGGGTGCACGGCTGCAGTTCCTGCGGGCCCTTCCCGCCCTGATGGCGATGACGGCGGCCTGGGCCTGGGGCGAGTGGCTGGGCTACGTGACGAACCGGTTGCCCGGTTCCCTGGTGGTGGCGCCTGAAATCCGGGAGCTGGAGCGGGCGGGCACCGCGGACTCAGAAGGGGCGGTACAGCACCCAGAAGCAGTATAGGATCCAGAGACCGACATCCACGATGAGTGCGCGGTCGGTCAGGAGCGCCTCGGTGGGGCTTCCCTGCGCCCGCTGGTGGACGAGGTACAGGTAGCGGAAGACGCCGTACAGGACGAAGACGGAACTGTAGGCCAGCAGGTAACCGTACGCTGCCACCTTCTCGGGCGAGACGGTGTACAGGATGTAGGAGACGACGGTCACAGAGAGCAGGACCGACGACATCTGGTCGAGGAAGTGCGGGCTGTACTCGGTCAGGACCGTCCGGTGCGCTGCCGACCCTTCGCCCAGCAGCACCAGCTCGTGCCGCCGCTTGGCGAAGCCCAGATAGAGCGCGAGCAGCCCGCCACAGGTGAGCAGCCAGATACTGGCCTGGACGTCGACCGCCACGGCCCCCGCCAGCAGTCGCAATATGAAGAACGCCGCAATCGAGAACACGTCCAGGATCACCATCTGCTTGAGCCGGAAGGTGTACAGCAGGTTCAGGCCGAGGTAGGTCACCGCGATCGCGACCAGCGGCGGATGGACCAGCCAGCCGAGCGCCAGCGCCAGCGCGCACAACGCCGCCCCGAGCGTTACCGCCGCCCGTTCCGTGACGCGGCCCGACGCCACGGGGCGGTTCCGCTTGGTGGGATGTGCCCGGTCCGCCGTCCGGTCGTACACGTCGTTCCAGGTGTAGACCGCGCTCGCCACCATGCAGAACATCACGAAGCCGACAGCCGCGTTGACGATGGCGCCCGTGCTCGTGCCCAGCCCGCTGAACAGGAGCGGGGCCAGGACGAACCCGTTCTTCACCCATTGCCGCGGGCGCAGCAGCCGGACGTAGTCGCGCACCCCGGCGCCGGCGGGCGCCAGTGGAGCGGCCGCTGGCCGGGCGGGCTCGGAGTTCAGGGCGGTCATCGGGTGGGCATGGGGGCTCAGCGCGCGCCCGAGCCAACCATCCGGTTGTAGACCGCACCGATCAGGCGGCCGAGGCCATACCCGATGACGAAGGCGTAGATGAAGCCGATCACGCTGCCGAGGAACGTGACGGTGTAGCCCGGAAAGAAGACCCGGAGCAGGCGCAGGTGTTCCCCGACGCGCGGGCCGCCCTTCAGGACCAGGATGTTGGTCGCGATGAAGAGGCCGGCGCCGAGCAGCAGCCCGAAGGCGAGGCCCCAGGCGCGCCCGTTGAGGCGCAGGATCGCGGAATTCAGGTCAACTTCGTTCTGGTCCATGATACGGGTCCCCATGGTGGCTCGCCGGTCAGATGTGATCGAGGAAATCGCGGGTCTGTGCCATCTCGGAGCGCGCCCGGATGATGAAGATCGAGGCGGCGATAATCAGGTTGCGGCAGAAGGCGAGGAACCAGCCCGCCACGAAGCCGCTGACGAACGCCCAGGCCGCCCCCACGACCGCGCCGCCGAAGCTCACGCTGTACCCGGCGAAGTACTGGTTCAGGAGCCCGAGCTGAAAACCGTCCTCGGGAGCCCGGAGGATGTAGATGATCGTCACCAGGAAGACGACGACCGCGGCGGCCGAGCCGATCGCGAGGCCGAAGGCACGCTTGTGAAGCGGCGCAAAGGCGAGGGCGATTGCGCGCCGGAACGCCTGGGGCGTCGGATCGAGCGTCGTAGGTGTGTATTCCATCGCTTCAGCAGCCATGAAAGGGTGCCTCCAATATGCCATCCGGTCCGGGGGACGGCAACGAATTCCGCGTCACTCAGCGGTGCCAGGGACTGCCGTGGGCCCGACGGGGCACCGGCGGCCATTTCTTGACGCCGACTTCCGAGAAGGCCTGGATGTCAGGGGGCGGCGCGGGTTCACCGACGAGGTGATGCAGCACCACGCCCCAGATGACGCTGATCCCGTTCAGGAAGTAGTACAACAGGTGCAACGGCATGATCCGCAGCATGAACCACGTGCCGCGCGTCCGCTGGAAGAACCCGTAGAGGTGCCGGCTCAGCCACAGGACGGGGAGCAGCGCCGCCAGGCCGCCGCCTGCGACCCGCGCGTCCCGCAGGACGAGCCCGGCCAGCACGCCGAGCACGGCGAGCCAGACCAGCGCCACCTTCACCTTCTCCGTGGTCTGGAGGTTCAGGGCCTGGTTGCGGCTCTGCCCACCCCCCTGGACCAGCAGCCGCGTCCAGGGCACGCCCCGGTCGCGGAAATCGGTGGTGACGACGTTCCGGAAGGTCCACCGCTTCAGGTGGGTGCCCTGAATGGATGGGTCCAGAAGGATCCGGTAGCCATGCTCGCGGATTCGGTGGCCCAGTTCGATGTCCTCGATCTGGGGACGCACGTAGTGCCACTCGTCGAAGTGCCCCACTTCGGAGAACACCGCACTCCGCACCGCGCCGCAGCCGGCCCAGAACGTCTCGGCGTCACCGGGGTTCTGGTGGTGCACGTAGTGGTGCAGCAGGTTCCGGTACTGCGAGATGAGCCCCCCGGCAGCCGGCGCCATGTCATAGGAGCCGAATACCGCGCCCACGTCCGGTTCGCGCGCGAAGAGCCAGGCGAAGCGGCGGAGCGCGTCGGGGTGCACGCAGACGTCGGCATCCACAAACACGACCACGTCACCGCGGATGGCCTCGAAGCCGCGGTTCCTGGCGTATGCCGGGCCGTGCGGACGGCCCGGCAGCCGCACGATCGCGTCGGTGTACGGTGCGGCAATCGCCGCGGTATCGTCCGTGCTCGCGTCATCCACCACGACCAGTTCCCAGCAGTCGCGCGGGAGGTCGCTGGCCATGAGCGCGTCCATGCAGCGGGGCAGCACGCCGGCGCCGTTGTATGCCGGCACGATGACGGACAGGAACGGGGTGGTCATGCACGCCCCCCCGCGGGGCGGAAGGTCTCCCGCACGCGCCTGGCCGCCCCACGCGCCCGGAGCCGCCACCGGAAGCGGGCGCTGCCCCAGGCCTCCAGCCGTCCCGGCCGGCGGAAGTACCAGGCATCGAGGCGCGGCAGGAGCGCGGCATCGTCGCGCGCCCCGAGCGGCCGGAGGTCGGTGGTCACGCCCCACTCATAGTGCGCCGCGACCGACCGGGCGGCCGCCCCGTCGTACGCGCCGTAGGGGTAGGCGAAGGTGGCGGGCCGGGCGCCGGTGGCCGCGGCGATTGCCTCACCGCTTCCGGCCACCTCGTCCTCCAGGGCGGCGCCGGGCAGGCCCGGGAGCCGTCGGTGTGTCCGCGTGTGCGCCCCGACCTCCATCCCATTCTCCCTCACGCGGCCGATCCCGTCCCAGTCGAGCAGCGGAAGCGTCGGGATACCCGGGGCATCACGCCCGCCCCACGCGTTGGTCCCGCCCACGGCGCCCGGCACGACGTACACCGTCGCCGGCAGTTCATGGTCGGCCAGCAGCGGCGCCGCCTCGGTCTCGAGGCTGGCGAATCCGTCATCGAACGTGAGTGCCACGGCGTCCTCGTCCTCCCGTGCCGCCGCGAGGGCGGCCACGGAGAGAACCCGCACCGGCCCGCGCGCCAGCCACGCGACGTGGGCGCGGAACGTCGCGGGGTCCACCGAGATGGGCGACCCGGTCGCGTCAATGGAGTGATACATGAGGATCGCGCGCATTCCGTCCGTTACCGGGCCGCCAGCCGGGCCCGCTGGTCCGCCACGACATCGGCGATGATGTCCTCGAGCGTCCGCTTGAAGGTGAATCCGGTGAGCCGCGCGAGTTTCGAGGGATCGGGCACCCGCCGCTCCAGGTCCTCGAACCCCTTCGCGTACGCCTCGTTGTACGGCACGTGGACGATCTCCGACTCGCTCCGGGCCTCGTCCCGCACCATCTCGGCGAGGCGGTTGATGGTGACCTCGCGGTCGGTGCCGACATTGATCACCTCGCCAACGGCCGCCGGCGTATGGATCAGCCGGATGATTGACTCCACCGCGTCCGCCACGTGGCCGAAGCAGCGGGACTGCTCCCCGGACCCGAACACCCGGATCGGTTCGCCCTGCAGGGCCTGCTGGGCGAAGTTCGGCAGCACCATGCCGTACTGGCCGGTCTGTCGCGGCCCGACGGTGTTGAAGAACCGCGCGATGATCACCGGCACCCGCTTCTCGCTGTAATAGGCCAGCGCGAGCCACTCGTCGAGCGCCTTGCTGCAGGCATAGGCCCAGCGGGAATGCATGGTCGGACCGAGCTTGAGGTCGTCATCCTCGGTGAACGGGATCTTGATCCCCTTGCCGTAGACCTCGCTGGTGGACGCCAGGACCACGAGCTTCCGCTTCTTGGCCGCGGCGGCGAGCACGACCTCCGTGCCGCGGACGTTGGTCTCGATGGTGTGCACCGGCCGCTCGACGATGAGCCGGACCCCGACCGCCGCCGCGAGATGCACTGTGACGTCCGCGGTGTCCACCAGCTCGGAAACGAGCGGGGCGTCGATGGCCGAGCCAACCCGGTGCTCGAACCCCTCCCGCCCGACCAGGTGGGCGATGTTCTCCATGCCGCCGGTCGAGAGATCGTCCAGCACGGTGACCCGGTCCCCCCGGTCGAGCAGCTGCTCGGAGAGGTGCGACCCGATGAACCCGGCACCGCCGGTGATGAAGACACGCATGATCAGCTCCCGACCTCGAGTGGTCCCAGCGCCTCGACGACCCGCTCCGCCCTCCGGCGGACGGCCGTGCGGCGCACGATATCCAGAAACTGCGGCACAACAGCCTGCTCGCTGTATCGCTCCACGTAGGCCCGGTATCCGGACTCCGCGCGAGCCTTCCGGTACGCCGGATCGTCCTGCAGGCGGCGCATGGCCGCCCGGAGTTCCTCCGGCGTGGTGAACAGCTCCCCGCCCCCCGCTTCCTCCACGATCTCGGGAAACGGCCCGAGCCGCCGCGCGATGACCGGCGTGCCCTGCCGGAACGCCTCGATCAGGATGATGCCGAAGGTCTCGAAGCAGACCGAGGGCACCACGAGGGCGATCGCGTGCTGGTAGTACCGCCGGAGTTCCTCCGGCGAGACCCGTCCCAGGAACTTCACCCGCGGGATGTCACGAGCCAGCTCGCGCAGCCGGGCCGCGTATTCCCCGTCGCCCGCAATCAGCAGGTCCGCATCCGGGTAGTCCCGGAACAGCGGCACCACGTCATCCAGCCCCTTGATCTTCTCCAGCCGGCCCACGAACAGGAAATACGGCCGCTCGTGCGGCGCCGGGCCGGCCACCGCCGCCCCGCCCGGTTCCGGGTCGGGCAGGAAATAGGGCAGCACTTCCATGTCCCGCGGGAACCCGAATTCCCGGTGCTTCTCCCGGCTGAACTCGCTCATCGCGATGAACGTGTCCACATGCTTCAGTTCACGCTCCAGCAACCCGGTGAGCCGCCAGAGCTGGGGCGGCCGCCGGTAGCTGAGCTGGCACCGCACGCATTCCCGCCCGTCGCAGCGCTCGCGCCGGTAGCGCCAGAGCACGTGGGTAGGGCAGACCAGCCAGTGCTCGTGTGCCAGGTAGAGCGTCAGCCCGCGTCCGTACCTGAGGAGGCCCGGGCCACCGACGAGCGACACGTTGTGGAACGTCGTCACGTCGAAGTTCCCCTCCTCCAGCAACCTCTCGATCCGCCGCCCGTTTACCACCGGCCGGCCGAGCTGCTGTGTCAGCAGCGTCGACAGCATGGGCGACCCGCTCCGGAGCGACACGACCTCGATGCCGGGCTCCTCCGCGGCGGGCGCCGGCTCCTGCCCCTGCATGCAGCACCCGGTAGGCATCCGCGTCATGAATGACCGTAACGTGGTGCCCGGCGCGGGCGAGCCCGCGGGCCAGCCGCTGGATCCCGATGCCGTCCCCGCCGAAGTTGTACGGCGGGTAGAACGTCGTCAGGAACGCGAACCGGAGCCCGCTCACGCCGCCGCCTCGTAGAGCGTGTCCAGCACCGCACGCGCCGTGCGGGGCCAGCTGAGGGCGCTCGCACGCCGCAGGGCCTCCCGGCCCAGCGCCTGACGCGCCGGTTCGTCCTGCATCATCGCGCGCATCGCCGCGGCCACCTCGCCCTGCTGCCCGGGACGGACAAAGTGCCCTCCCCCTTCGAGGATCTGGGGCAGCGGGCTCGCGGTCGTCGCGATCACCGGCGTCCCGCACGCGGCTGCCTCCACCGCGGGCAGGCCGAATCCCTCGCAGGCCGAGGCCAGCACCAGGGCGAGCGCACCGGCATGGAGGAAGCGGAGTTCCTCGTCGGCCACGAAGCCCGCCCAGTGCACCAGCCGTTCCGTCCCGGCCTCGGCGATCGCCTGCCGGATGGCGCCCTGCGCCCCGTGGAACGGGTCGCCCGAGACCGCGCCCACCAGCACGAGGTGGGGCGGGTCGCCCTCCGCCTGCCGTACCGCTTCGGCGTGCGCCCGCACGAGCACGTCCACGTACTTGTGCGGGTTGAAGCCGCCCACGTAGATGAACCAGCGCGCCCCGTCGGGGAGCCCCGCCCGCCGGGCCGCGGCCCGGATGGCGGCGGGATCATCCACCGGCCGGAAGGCGGGCGCCGGCGCCTCGAGCGCCACCCGCATCCGTTCGGGACGCACGTGCAGGACCTCGGTGATTTCCTGCCGCGCGAAGTCGCTCACCGTGAGTACCAGGCGCGCCTGCCGGAGGGCCAGGCCCACCTTCATCCGCCAGAACAGTCTCGCCCGGGCCGACGGCAGCGTCAGCTCGGGGAATCGCTCGGCGATCGCGTCGTGCACGGTGACAACCGCCCGGAGCCCGGGTGGGAGGGGGAAGAACGTGTATACCGACGGCGAGAAGAACACGTCGGGCTGGTGCCGCCACAGGGCCCGCGTCAGCCGCAGCATGTCCGCGGGCGAACGGCTGCCGTCGGCGGCCGCCGCCTCGGTCGGGCTCCTGGCCTGCGGCACCAGCACCCGGCTCAGGTTCGGGGCATCGAGGTCGAACACCGCGTCCGCCCGTGCGTCGAGCAGGCAGAGGAACTCGTCCTCCGGCGCGAGCCGCGCCAGCTCCGGCAGCACCTGGCGGGTATAGCGCCCGTAGCCACGCCCATTGGCCCAGCAGGTGGCATCGATGGCGATCCGCATGCTCAGGTCGTCGCCGCGACCGCCCCCGAGGGCTCTCCCGATTCGACTTTCTGTTCCTCGTGGTACTCGAAGTCCGTGTTCACCGCCCAGATGTCATGCCGTGCGCCCTGCATGTTCCAGACGGCCATCATCGCCGTCAGCATGGAGTGGTCCTGGTTGTTGTACTTGTGCATGCCGTTCCGGCCGACCGTGTGCAGGTTCGGGATCGGGTCGACGAACGCCCGGACCCGGTCCAGGTGGCCGCGGTAGGCGGAATCGTAGATCGGGTACGCCTTGGGCATCCGGATGACGGCCCCGTCGAACACGGTGCTCGTATCCACCAGGCCGAGTTCGCCGAGCTCCTTCTTCGCGAGGGCGACCAGGTCCTCGTCCCGGCTCTCCCACAGCCCGTCACCCTTGAAGCAGAAGTACTCGAGGCCCAGGCATGTCGTCCCCGGCTCCGGGACCATCGCCTGGCTCCAGTTGTTGAAATTCTGGATCCGGCCGACCTTCACGCCCGGCGTATGGATGTAGATCCAGTTGTCCGGGAAGAGGTTCTCGGCCTTGAGCATGAGCGCCACCACCACGAAGTCGCGATAGGCCAGCCCCTCGGCGGCCTCCACTACGGGAGCGGGTGGCTTCGGCGAAAGCGAACGGACCAGCGTCCGGACCGGCATGGTGGAAATGACGTGGTCGCACGGCATCCGGACGACGCCGTCCGGGGTGCGGACCCGCACCGCCACCGCTCGACCGTTCTCGGTCTCGATGGCCTCGGCGTAGTGCCGCAGCAGGACCTCGTTGCCCATCTCCCGGATGCGCGCCGCGCAGGCGTCCCACATCTGGCCGGGGCCGAGGCGGGGATACTGGAACTCGTTGATGAGCGACTTGATCTTGGTGCTGCGCCGGTTGAGCGAGGCCGCCGAGATGATGGCGCGGGCGAGCGAGAGGCCCTGGATCCGCTGAGCCGCCCATTCCGCGCGGATCTCGGTGCAGGGGATGCCCCAGACCTTTTCCGTGTACGTCTTGAAGAAGATGTTATAGAGCCGCTTGCCGAAGCGGTTGGTGACCCACTGCTCGAAGTTCTCCTCCACCGGGTTCGGCCAGAAGTGCCAGCGGAGGTAGCTCAGCACGATCAGGACCGCGTTCCAGATCCCGAGCCCCCTGAGGGCGTTGGCGGCCTTCAGCGGGTAGTCGAAGAACTTCCCGTCATAATGAATGCGCGACATCCGGGGGACCGAGATGAACTCGTCTCCCAGGATCTCGTACCAGAGCGCCTCCACCGGGACCACCTTGGTGAAGAACCGGTGCCCGCCGATATCGAAACGGTACCCCTTGTACTGCGCCGTGCGCGAGATGCCGCCCAGGATGTTGTCGCCCTCGAGCACCGTCACCTTGTGCCCCTCTTTCGAGAGGAGGTAGGCGGCCGTGAGCCCCGCCGGCCCGCCACCGATGACGATCGTGTGATCGTCGGGCGCGAGCTGGTCGACGGTCCGTGGCCCCTCGGGGTGTGACTCGTTCATGGCTGCTCCATGCAGGGCGGCGCCGGCGGCACCGCGATTGACCGATTGCTCAACAGACCTTCGCCAGGGCGTCGCCAGGGCCGAACCAGGCCCCGACGACTTCCCCGGCGGCCCACCCCGTGACGAAGAGCCCGAGAAGGGGCAGCGACCGGACCAGCTCGCCGCGATGCACTCCCTTCTGCCAGATCCGGGCCACCGTCCGCCCGAACAGGACCGGCGGCAGGGCCATCGCGGCCAGCCCCCAGGCCAGCCGGCGGGCCAGCGGCGCTCCAGCGGTCCGGGCCCCGGCATAGGAGCGCGAATACAGGTAGCGCTGGGAGAGGTACTCCCAGACGGTATAGTGCTTCTTGTGGCCGACCCGGATCGCCGGCCGGCAGTAGAGCGTCACCCCGTCGCGCCGGAGCGCGTCGTGCAGGTGGTTCTCCCAGCGTCCTTCGCGGGTCACCTCGCGGTACTTCTCCAGGAGGGTGCGACGATAGACCGTATTGTTCCCCGTGAGCCAGTCCGACGGCCCGTCCGGTAGCGGCGGGAGCAGGTGGCTGTACTCGCAGAGGAACGCGGCCCAGTCCACGACCCGCTGGTTCGCCGCGTTCTCGACGGCACCACCCACCACATCCTCCCCGCGGGCCTGCGCCTCGAGCAACTGGCGAGCCCAGCCCGGCGGGACGATCACATGGTCCTCGATCACGGCCACCGAAGCGCCCGAGGCGGCATCGAAGGCCAGGGCCCGGAGGTCAGGGATCGTCGTGCCCGCGGGGGCGTCGAGAACCGTGACGTCCGGAAAGCGCTCGCGCACCACCTGGCGCAGGCCGTCGCCGCAGCGGTCGGCCACCAGCACCTCGAGCGTCACGTCATCGCGCTGTCGCTCCAGGGCTTCCAGGCACCCGATCAGGTCACCAGCCCCGTTCACCGACGGGACCACGACCGAGAGCTGCGGCTCAGGCACCGCGGGCCATCCGTCCCGGGTCCGAGACCCCTTCGGATTCGAACCGGGCCAGCCAGTCCACGTTAATCTCGCCCGAGGTCCGGCGGATGAAGAGGCCGGACCGGTACATCAGGCTGTCGTCCCAGTCCTCGAGTACGGCGCGATCCTCGTCCGTGAAGATGAGGATGTCGGCGCCGAGTTCCCGAGCGGCCAAGGCACGCATGTCGGCGGTCGCCTGGCCCGGGGATGCGAGGAAGGTGATGCGCCCGTCACGGACCAGTGTCCGGTGAACCGGCCCGGCGCCCTGGGGCCAGATAACACAGACCTCGATGCCCAGGTCCCGGCAGGCCGGCAGCAGCCGCCGGAGGGCCGGCTCCAGCCGGTCCTGCCGTCCACTGGCAGGAAGGACCACCGCCACCGCAGGCCCCCGATGTCCTTCCAGACCCTCTCCGGGGTGATCGGACCGTGTCGCGCCCAGCGTCATCTATCCATCCAGACGTTCACCGTGTACAGGCTCGCGGGGTCCGTGCCCCCATCTCATCTTCCACTGGGAGCGTGGGTTAGCAAATGTGGTGCCACCCCTGGTCGACGCCCTGAGGGCGCTCATGGCCTGGCTGCGGACCGTGGACTCGGGCTTCCGGTCGCCCTCCACGAAATGCCGGATCGCCTCGCAGGCCGCGGCATCCCCGGCCGTCTCGCCCGCGGGCCGGACCCTGCAGCAGGTAGGTATCGGGACTGAATTCCCGGACCAGATCGAACTCGCTGCAGCTGGCGAGGAGGTCCTGCGGCAGGCTGAACCGCGGGCGTGCGGATGAGGCGCCCCAGCACCACGTAGTCTACGCCCTCGCGGCGGAGGAAGGCCGGGATTTCCCCCGAATGGCGGGCCACGAGGTGAGGGTAGTACACCCGCCGCCCGGTGTAGTACGCGAAGGTGGCTTCCTTGAGTGTCACGAAGACCGCGCTGCTGTCCGTGTTTCCCCGAACATACTCAAGAAGACTGAAGAAGGCCCGCTGGTCCTCGTTGAAGCAGCCCGCCGAATGGAGCGGATCCTCACGGCTGCAGTCACTTTGCGCTTCCAGTACCCGGAGATCCCGGCCCAGCCCGTTCCCGGCCCAGAGGAGTGGCAGTCCGACGGCGGCCAGGACGGCCAGCGGCCTCCAGCGCCGGAGGAGGGCGAGGGCCCCCACGATCATCACGGGAATGAGGAGCGGAAGCAGGGGAACCACGAAGCGGGTCAGCTTGTGGGGCCAGAGCCAGAGGATGACCCCGTACGCGACCAGGAAGAGCGTGACCACCCGGTTCCGTCTCCACAGGATCACCAGCCCGGCAACCAGCAGCACGGCGATGAGCCCGCTCCAGAGAAGATTGTCCAGCGAAAAATCCGGGGATCGTGGGAACCGGAAGCGAGGACGGGATACTCCCTCCTCCATAGACCCGGGCCGCGGTCACACCGCGCTCCCACAGGGCATGCAGCAGGTCGTCACCGGCGCGATTGGCGGTCTTTACCACCGTGGCCGTGTAGGAGCGGGCCACGAACTTGTCCGGAGCGAGGGCGGTCCAGAGAATCCAGCCGCCGACGTTTCCCGGCGGCCAGCATCCCGAAGGCCCCCGCCACCCGGTAGCGCCGTTCCATGACCCAGACGAGGAACACGGCACCGAGCAGGCTCACCCCGATGGTCCGGGTCATCGAGGCCAGAATGGCCAGCAGGGCCACCAGCACAAACCGCCTGGGCCCCTCAGGCACGGCCACCATGGCCCAGGCCGTCGCGGTGACCAACATCATGAAAGGCGCCTCGGATGCCACCCGTCCGGCATAGTTGAGCAACGCCGGATTGACGGCCAGGCAGGCCAGGGCGGCCAGGGCAGGCACGATTCCCACCAGCCGCCGGGTCAGGTCGAAGGCAAACAGGATGGCCAGGGCGGAGCAGAGCATCCCGAAGGCCAGGACGGCGTCCAGGGAGGAGCCCGCGACACTGGTCCACAGGGCCAGCATGGCAGGATACCCGGGGGGGTACTGTGCGTGAGCCGGCGAACCGAGAACGTGGGCATCGGCGTAGTGAAAGGAACGCAGCCCCTGAGCGAGCAGGGTGTACAGGGCGTCGTCGTTCCCGGTGGTGATCGCGGGGACCCGCCCAAGCCACGCAAGCACCAGGTGCGTGACCACGAGCATCGCGACAAGGGCCATGTGCCACGGCCGGAGGCCCGTCGTCGCCGGAGCCGGCGCCGCAGGGGTGGGTCTCGTGTCTGGAACGGTGTTCGCCAGCGTCATGGCACCTGTCTGAGACGGGTGTGGAGCGGGGGTAAGAGGAGTAGGGAGCAATCCCGATGCCAGCGATGGGCAGATATGTCGTACCCATGCCACAAGGTGTAATTCAACCTACACAGGATGGGTGCAAAACCCTTCCGGGCAGACACTATCACGGGTACGAGGTGATGCATCCAGCCATCGGCGGACCCGGTGCGAACTCGTTGAGGCGTCGGACAGGGTGTGGCGCTGGTCCCTGCACTGTCAGCACGACGCCACAGCGTGCTGCGCCCGGCCGGGCACTGGCTCCCCTCTTGCGTGATCTGCGTCACAATGCACACTAGTCCCCTGGAGGCAGAGGAAGCGTGACAAAACTCGCGACCGTCCGACACTTTCCAAGCGACGAGGAATGGTCCCTCCTCACCAGGGGGACCGCGCGTCCGGCCACGCCCACCGGCGGGACCGGGCGGCACCTGCTCACCGTCGCGCTGGAGGACTACTACCAGGTCGGGGCCTTCAACCACCTGATCCAGCAGCGCCAGTGGCATCGCTTCGAACACCGCCTGGAACGCGGCGCACGCCACACCCTGGATCTCCTCGACGAATTCGGCGTGAGCGCCACCTTCTTCATCATGGGCTGGGTGGCGGAGGCCGCGCCCGAGCTGGTACGGGAGGTAGCGGAACGCGGGCACGAGATCGCGAGCCGCGGGTTCTACCATCGCAGCATCGGACAGATGACGCCGTCGGAGTTCCGGGAGGACCTCTCGCGGACCCGGGAGGCGCTCGAGCGCGCGGCGGGACGCCGGGTGCTCGGCTACCGCGTGGCGGATGCATGGTTCGGCCCGCGCGACCTCTGGGCCCTGGACGTCCTGAACCGCGAGGGGTACGCCTACGACTCGAGCGTCGGGCCCCTGCTCCGGCGGTTCCACGCCGAGCCCTGGCGCCGGTTCGCGCACCTCCACCGGGTGAATGACCGGGACATGTGGGAGTTTCCCATTTCCACCGTGGACCTGCTGGGCTGGATGGTCCCGATCGCGGGCGGGAACTATTTCCGCCAGCTGCCGCACTGGTTCGTCCGGCGCGCGGTCGCCTCCTGGATGGAACAGCGGGACGACCCGTTCCTGATGTACTTCCACAGCTGGGAGCTGGATCCCGACCAGCCGAGGATCAGCGCCGCGCCGATGCATTCACGGATCCGTCAGTACCGGAACCTCGAGCGGATGCCGGAGATCCTGCGCTATTACCTCGAGCGCTACCGCTTCACCAGCATCGCCGATCATCTCGGACTGGACCAGGAACTCACGAGCCCGGCCCGCCGCCCGACGCCGCCGGCGGCCACACCGGGGCTGCGGCTGCTCAGGCGAACGCCGGTGACGATCGTGGTGCCCTGCCACAATGAGGAGCAGATCCTGTCCTACCTCGCCAACACGCTGAAGACCGTGGAGGGTTCGTTCGCACCCCGCTACGAGCTCGAGTACGTCTTCGTGGACGACGGCAGCAGCGACGACACGTGGGAGGAACTCCACCGCCGGTTCGGCACCTGGAGCAACGCCCGGTTCATCCGTCACGAGCGGAACCGGGGTGTCGCCGCCGCGATCCTGACCGGCCTCCGCGAGGCGAAGACCGAGGTGGTCTGCTCGATCGACTGCGACTGCACATATGACCCGCACCAGCTCGCCGGGATGATCCCGCTCCTGACCGGCGGGGTCGCGATGGTGACCGCCTCTCCGTACCACCCCGAGGGCACCGTGCGGAATGTCCCCGCATGGCGGCTCTTCCTCTCCCGCGGGCTCTCGCGGCTCTACCGGCTCCTGCTGCGGCACCCGCTGTCCACCCACACCAGCTGTGTGCGGGTGTACCGGCGCGATGCCGCTCTCTCGGTACGGGTACGTTCCGGCGGCTTCCTGGGAGTGGCGGAGCATCTGGCCCGGCTCGACCTGGCGGGCTATGGCGTGCGGGAGTTCCCGGCAACGCTCGAGGTCCGGCTCCTGGGCCGCTCGAAGATGAAGCTGACCCGAACCATCGCCGGGCACCTCCTGCTGCTGGTCAGGCTCGCCGGGGTGAGACTGTTCACGCGCCCGTCAACGCGCCCCGTCCCGTCGTGACCACGACCGCTTCCGTCGCGGTGGTGGGCGGCGGGGTCCTCGGGCTCACGCTGGCGCTGCGCCTCACTGACCGGGGCCACCGCGTCACGGTACTCGAGGCCGCGCCCGCCACCGGCGGCCTGGCCTCGGCCGAGCGGATCGGCGGCTATACCTGGGACCGCTTCTATCACGTCATCCTGCTGTCGGACACGCACCTCCGGGGCCTGCTGGGCGAGCTGGGCCTGGAGGACGAAGTCACCTGGCGCGCCACCGGTACCTCCTTCTACACCGACGGCACGCTGGTCCCGTTCTCGAGCACGCTCGACTTCCTGCGCTTCCCGCCCCTGTCCATGGTGGACAAGGCACGGCTCGCCGCGACCATCCTCTATGCGAGCCGTATCCGGGACTCGGCGCCGCTCGAGGGCATCCCGGCCACCGAATGGCTGCGGAAGCTCTCGGGTCAGCGGACGTACGACCGGATCTGGCTCCCACTGCTCAAGGCCAAGCTCGGCGAGAACCACCGGGCGGCGAGCGCCGCGTTCATCTGGGCCATCATCGCGCGGATGTACGCCGCCCGCCGGAGCGGCATGAAGCGTGAGCTGTTCGGCTACGTCGAGGGAGGGTACAGCCGCGTCCTCGAGGCGCTGAACCGGCGCGTGGCGGAGCGCGGCATCCAGGTGCAGTGCGGAGCACCGGTCAGTGAAGTCCGTGAAGCCGGGGGAGGCGTCATCCTCGCCGGGCCGAACGGAACCCTGGGAGCCTACGACCATGCCGTGCTCACGGTGGCGGCGGGCCGGATTTCCTCCATGGTGCCTGCCCTCACCCGCGAGGAACATGCGCGGCTTCGCGGGATCACCTACCAGGGAATCGTCTGTGCGTCGATGCTGCTGCCGCGACCCCTCGGGACGAGTTACATCACCAACATCACCGAGTCGGGCATTCCCTTCACGGCGGTGATCGAGATGACCGCGCTGGTGGATCCCGCAACATTCGGTGGACAGTCCCTGGTCTACCTCCCGCGCTACCTGAGCCAGGACAGCGCATTCTGGAACCGGAGCGACGACGACATCCGGGAGACATTCCTGGCAGGCCTCGCCAGGATGTACCCGGCGTTCCGGGCGGCGGACGTGCGGGCCTTCCGGGTCGGGCGCGCGCGGGAGGTGCTGGCCCTCCCCACGCTCAACTACACCGAGACGCTCCTGCCGCCCACCCGCACCTCCGTGCCGGGCGTGTTCATCGCCAACTCGGCGCAGATCGCGAGCGGGACCCTGAACCTCAATGAGACCGTGGCGCTCGCGGGCCGGAAGGCCCGGGAACTCCTGCCCCTTCTCCAGGCCCGCGTAGCCGCCGGGGTCTCGTGAGCCAGCCCGGTCCCCTCGCCAGTGTCTCCCTGGATCTCGACAACCTCTGGTCCTACCAGAAAACCCACGGTGACTCAGGATGGGAGCGCCGGGGGTCGTATCTCGGCCGATTCCTGCCCCCGGTACTGGACCTGCTCGACGAACTCGACCTCCGGATCACGTTTTTCATCGTGGGCCTGGATGCCGACCAGGCGCCCGACAACGCAGCGCTGGCGGCCATCACCGCACGCGGACACGACGTGGGCAACCACTCCTACGAGCATGAGCCCTGGCTGCACACGTATGACGGTCGCCGGCTCGCGGCCGACATCATCACGGCCGAGGGCGCGATCGAGGCCGTCACCGGCACGCGGCCCCGCGGCTTCCGCGGCCCGGGCTACAGCTGGAACCCCGCCCTGCTCGGGCTGCTGGCGGAGCGGGGCTACGCGTATGACGCATCCACCCTGCCAACCTGGGTGGGGCCGCTCGCCCGGCGGTACTACTTCCGGAGTGCGAGGCTTACGCCCGACGAACGCCACGAGCGCCGCAACCTCTTCGGCAGCTGGCGGGACGGGACCCGCCCGGTGAAACCTTTTCGGTGGGACCTGGGGCGGCATGGGTCGTTGCTCGAGATTCCCGTCTCGACCATGCCATTCTTCAGGGTGCCGTTCCACCTGAGCTACCTCCTCTACCTCGCCCGCGTGTCCGAGCGCCTGATGACGTCCTATCTCCGCTCAGCCATCGCGGCCTGCCGACTGGCCGGGCTGCAGCCCAGCTTCCTGCTGCACCCGCTGGACCTGCTCGGGGGTGACCAGGTCAGCGAGCTCGCCTTCTTCCCGGGCATGGATCTCTCCGGCGCGAGGAAGCGCGATCTCTTCCGTCAGGTAATGCGCGTGCTGGGGCGGAGTTTCCGCCTCGTGTCGATGGACCGGCACGCTGCCTTCCTGGGGACCACTACCCTGCCAGTCCGCCGCCCGGTCTGGGCCGCGCCGGGGGCCTGATCATGTGCGGCATCGTGGGCATGATTCAGCTCGACGGGTCCGGTGTGGATGCCGACACCCTCCGGGCCATGGCCGAACGGGTGGCGCACCGGGGCCCGGACGACCGGGGCGAATACGTGGAGGGGCCGGTCGGCCTCGCCATGCGCCGGCTCTCGATCATCGACCTGGCCCACGGCCACCAGCCGATGGGCACCGACGCCACCGTGCTGGTGTTCAACGGCGAGATCTACAACTACCTGGAGCTGCGCGAGGAACTCGAGCACCGCGGCCACACCTTCCGGACGGGCTCGGACACGGAAGTCCTGCTGCACATGTACGAGGAGTACGGCACAGCCGCCTTCCAGCGGCTGAACGGCATGTTCGCCGTGCTCCTGCATGACCGGGCCCACGGACGGCTCGTCGCGGCGCGGGATCATTTCGGGGTGAAGCCGCTGTACTGGACCCGCACGCCGGGTACCCTCCTGTTCGCCAGCGAGATCAAGGCGCTCCTCGCGCATCCCGCCGTTCATGCGGAGGAGAACCCCGAGACCCTGCAGGAGTACATCACCTTCCAGTTTGTCCTGGACGAACGCACGCTCTTCCACGGCATCCAGAAGGTCCGGCCGGGGCACTACCAGGTCGTGGACCTCGCGACCGGCACCGCCCGCACCACCTGCTACTGGGAACCCCGGTTCGAGGTGGATGTGATGCACACCGAGGAGTACTTCGCCGAGCGGCTCCGCTGGCTCCTGGAGGACAGTATCCGGCTCCAGTTGCGAAGCGACGTGCCGCTCGGCGCCCACCTCTCGGGCGGCATGGATTCGAGCCTCATCGCCATGCTCGCCTCGCGGCAGCTGGAGGGCGGGCTGGACGCCTACACCGGCGCCTTCCGCGAGGGCCCGGAGTTCGACGAAACGGCATGGGCATCGATCGTGGCGGAGGCCTGCGGCGCCAGGCTCCACACCGTATACCCGACGGACGACGAGTTCGTGGAGCATCTTCCGGCGCTTGTCCGGTGGATGGACGAGCCGGCCGCGGGCCCGGGCCTCTTCCCGCAGTACATGGTGAGCGCCCTCGCCTCGCGCGACGTGAAAGTGGTCCTGGGCGGGCAGGGCGGAGACGAGATCTTCGGCGGCTATACCCGGTACGTGGTCGCGTACCTGGAACAGGCGCTCAAGGGGGCGGTCTACGAGAGCAACGAGGAAGGCGAGCATATCGTCTCGCTCCAGTCCATCCTCCCCAACCTGCCCACCCTGCAGCAGTACATCCCGATGCTGCAGGGCTTCTGGCGCACCGACCTCTTCGAGCCGATGGACCGGCGCTACTTCCACCTGATTGACCGGAGCGGGGGCGCGGTCAGCGTCTTCACCCCGGAATTCCGCGCGTCCTACGACCAGGACGGCCTGTTCGAGCGGTTCCAGCGAATCTTCAACCACCCGGCGACGTCGTCCTATTACAACAAGATGACTCATTTCGACATGGTCACCGGCCTTCCCGCGCTGCTCCAGGTGGAGGACCGGGTGAGCATGGCCGTGTCGATTGAGTCGCGGGTGCCGCTGCTGGACCACCGCATCGCCGACCTGGTCACCGTGATGCCGCCGAGCCTCAAGTTCCGCGGCGCGGAAATGAAGTACATCCTGAAGCGGGCCGTGGGCGACCTCATGCCGGGCCCGGTCCTGAAGCGCAAGGACAAAATGGGCTTCCCCGTCCCGCTCCATCTCTGGATGCGGGGACGCGCCGGGGACTTCGCCCGCGACATGCTCCTCGGCCCCGACGCGCGAACCCGCCATCTCTTCGACCGCGAGGAGGTGGAGAAGATGATGACCTATGAACGCGCCTTCAGCCGGACGCTGTGGGGGATCCTGAACCTGGAGTTGTGGTACAGGGAGTTTGTTGGATAGACAGGGCGGACGGGCGG